>NZ_PABT01000014.1 GCF_002699205.1 Allomuricauda sp. | reverse complement strand
TATCAATTTATATTTCTCCAAAAGTTGTGCTTCTTTAATGGTTCCCCGTTTATGTTCAATTTCTACTTTTTGGTGAAGTTTAGCCGAATCCCCAAGTTCCTTTATACGCCTGTTGAAAGTGAATGAGTCAATATCGGGGGCATATCCATCATATTTTCCCAAAATGCTCTTGACTTGGGAACGAAGTGGCACTACAATTCGGCCAGAAGTCTTCTTTTGGCGAATATTCAAAAAACCATTATCGTCCAAATACTCAGGTCGAATCCTTGAAATATCGGAAAACCGAAGCCCTGTCAAACACCCAATTACAAAGAAGTCTTTTACTTTCTCCAATTCTTCATCGGCTTTACAATCAACGGCTGCAATAGACTGAATTTCATCATCGGACAAATAGATGTGGTCCACTTCTTCTTGGACTACCTTGAATGCCGAAAGATCTATGGGCTTGATACGGTTTCTGCGCATACGGTCGTTTAAGAAAGCCTTTAAGTTCTTTACCAACTTGCCTATGGTGTTGTTCTTCATTCCGACACCTCCATTTTTTAATGGCGCATGGTACGCTAGGTAATCCGTCCATTCCTGATAGAACTGATAATCAAAAGCATTGAAATCGATGATGATTCCTGAAAATTCCTGGAAACCCTCCAAATGCTTTCTAAGTGAATTGTAATCCTTGATAACATCTTTGACCACCTTGCTCTTTTTGCTTTCTAGATAATGGTCAAATTCAGTAAAAAAGTCTTGGACAGGTTTTGAATTGATGGACGGCTCACCTTCTTCAAATTGTTTCTTGAACATCTTTTTTGAAAGTGGCCTGCCCTGATTTCGATAGCTAGAAACAATTTGATTGGCCAAGCTGTCCATTTGGGTAAGTTGAACAAATTCAGAACCCACTTCCTTTGATTTTTTAAGGAACGATTTATCCTTGTTCCAATACTTCATTGCAATTTCAATTCCCGTATCGATTTGGATTCTTACATGACGATTTTCATAGTATCTCAACTTGATACTATGGGTTCCATTCTTGTTTGGTGATTCAGAAATATAAAAGTTGTAATTATACATTTGCGTGCTGCATTCGTGCTGCATTTTTCATGAAAAGTAGTGTTTTATGATGTAAAATAAAAATCAATATACATTTAATTAATTGATATTCAATAAAATAATGTAAGTTAATGAAATGTTAAAAATAAGGAGTAGCATCCCGTCCAGACCGCATAAAGCTCCGAGAAATCGGAGCTTTTTTTTGTTTCATATAGTTTTTTTGACCATGAAAATACAAGGACCACTATAACGTTTTCCATACTACATTTTTCAGGTTTACAAACGTTATAAAAAACATAAAGCACAGTATTATTGGGATTTAAGGACTCCATTCCCTACCTTTGCCCACATGAACATAAAGCTCCACGAGAGAAAAAATTGCAGAATCCTAAGTTTTAATTATCTGGTATTCAGAAACCAACCAGATAAATTCATCCCACCTACCTTATAATTACCTTCCCAAAATTCGGGAAGTAGCCCTTGATAACAATGGAATGTATGGGAAAACCCCACCTACATTATCCATCGCCCCCTATTTGTAACCATAACAAAAAAACAGAACCATTCAAATCAAAAGCATGGTGATCAAAACTTACGATGCGCATACTTGTCTTTCTATCCCTGAAACCGAACAATATGCCACCTTTCTTTTTGATCGGCATGAATAAAAAAAATCACAAAAAAAGCCATTGGAAAGGCCATCCAGTATTCCGCCAAATATATTCCCAGATTAACTGGACATGTATCAGATGGAAGAAAAAGGGTTCAAGGCAACCCATTTAAAAATGAAATTGAACAGATAAACCATTATATGCTAAAAATTGAAGTCAAGTCAGGCGAAAATATTGAAAGGGCACTAAAGCGCTACAAGAGAAAATTCAGGAACACCAAACGTTTGGACCTGATAAAAAGCCACAAAGAATACACTAAAAAATCAGTAGAACGCCGAAAAATTTTAAAAAAGGCACAATACAAAGAACAATTTCTGAAAGAACAGGAAGATCAGTAACATTATAAACAAAGCATCAAAATGAAACTTTCAAAAATCAAAAGGGAAACCAAGTACGAAAAACGCTACAGCGTTAAAATGGGCGAACTTACCACCCAGGTAACCTACATTAAAAAATACATTATGGGTCTTCCCGTCCGCACTTTGCACAAATACCGTGAAACTTATGACGGAAAAGTAAAGGACTGCAAAGAGTGCAATGTATTGGCGTAACACCATTCTAATTTATTATATAACCCTTTAACAAAACAAATGAAAGTATTGGTTATTGGTGCAGGTAACATGGGGCTTACCTATGCTACAGGTATGTCTAAATCCAAATTGCTCAAAAAACGCAACATCATGGTGCTGGACAAATCAAAAGAAAAAATGGAAGAAGTGGACAAAATTGCACATTTTGATGCCATTGACAAACTTGAAGACTGTGTTCCCCAAGCGGACATCATCTTTCTGGCCGTCAAACCTTATCATGCCGAAGAGCTTTTCCAACGTATGAAGAAACTGGTGAACCCAGAGCAATTGTTCATTTCCATAATGGCAGGGGTCACCATCAATTATATCCAAGAATCCTTGGGAATCAAAAAAGTGGTCAGGGCCATGCCCAATTTGCCGGCCCAGGTCGGCAAGGGACTAACAAGTTATGTTTCTGCCGAAGAAGTTTCGCGTCTGGAACTTTTTATGGTAGAAGGTCTTTTGGATACAACAGGAAAATCGCTCCGTGTAAAAAATGAGAAATTCATTGATGCATCCACTGGAATTTCCGGAAGTGGGCCGGCTTACGTATTCTACTTTATGCAAAGTATGATGGAGGCCGCCTTGCAAATGGGATTTTCCGAAAACGTATCCAAAGTATTGGTGAGCCAAACCTTTACAGGTGCGGTCGAGCTGTTCAATCAAAACAACCTTAACCCCGATACTTGGATGGAAATGGTTGCCTCAAAAGGAGGAACAACCAGAGCCGCTTTGGATTCCATGGAAGACAACAATGTGAACGAATTAATTAAAGAAGCCGCCTTTGCAGCTTTTGGAAGAGCTGTGGAATTAGGAGAAGAATATTAAAACATGTACAAACAACTAGTGGTCATCAAAGTAGGCACGAACGTGATGACCAACAAAGACAATAGAATTGTAAGACCCGTGCTCGACGGTTTGGTACAGCAAATTGCAGAGCTTTACGAACGTGACATCATGACTATTTTGGTCTCCTCTGGATCGGTAATCGCCGGCAAAGAGATTTTGGGCAAAGCAAAAATTAAGGACAAGACCCAGCGCAGGCAAGTATATTCTGCCATTGGGCAGCCCAGAATGATGAGGCATTATTACAACATCTTTAACGATTATGGGATGAAATGTGCCCAAGTACTGCCCACCAAAAGGGATTTTAACCCTGGCATACACCGAGACAATATGATCAATTGTCTGGAGGGCCTCCTTTCCGAAGGAGTAATCCCGATAGCCAATGAAGATGATGCTGTTTCGGTTTCCATGTCGATGTTTTCGGACAATGATGAACTGGCCACATTGCTAGCACAATTAATGAAGGCAGATAAGCTTATCCTAATGACGGATATTGACGGACTTTATGATGGCCATCCGGAAAAAGCGGACTCCAAGGTAATCGGCAAGGTTGAACCCAAAGAGGATCTGGACAAATATATTGAAGAAGGAAACAAGCAAGAAGGTGAAGGCCGGGGCGGTATGGGGTCCAAATTGAGCTATGCGCAAAAAGCGGCAGCAGACAATATTCCATCCTACATTGTCAATGGAAAGAAAGAAAATATAATCATTGATGTGCTGGAAGGAAAAAATGTAGGAACCGAAGTTTCAAAATAACAGTAATGAAATTATTGAATACAGATTTAAAGAACAAAGTACTAAAAGATATGGAGCGTATCCTTGATGAAAATCGAGAAGAATTGCTCCAAGCAAACAAAAAAGACCTGGACGCCTTCAACCGTGACGATCAAGCATTGTACGATCGCTTGGTCGTAGACCAAAAGAAAGTGGACCAGATGATCCAGGCCGTTAAGGAAGTTCGCATGCAAGATGACCCCGTAAATAAGGAAATCTCCTCAAGAGAACTGGACAACGGTCTGAAAATCATCAACAGAACAGCACCTTTCGGCACCATAATGATCATTTACGAGTCGCGTCCGGATGTAACGGTAGAAGCAGCTGTACTGGCCTTTAAGGCCAATAATAAAATCTTGCTAAAAGGTGGTAAAGAAGCCTACCATAGCAACAAGGCCCTAGTAAAATTTTGGCACCAAGCCCTTACTGAAAATGGGCTTCCAGAAGATTTTATCCAGTTCATGGAAATGGACAGGAGCCAAACGCAGGATTTTTTAAGAAATCCCGACCAGGACTTGGATCTTATAGTACCTCGTGGGGGTGAGCGCTTGATCGCCTTTGTAAAAGAACATGCCAAGTGCGCGGTGCTGATCAGCGGTAGGGGGAACAATTTTCTTTACGTTCATACGGAAGCCGATTGGGAGAAAAGCCTAAAAGTGATTTTAAATGCCAAAACCCAAAAAATTTCGGCCTGTAACGCATTGGACAAAATTTTGGTGGATACTGAAATGGAAGGTTACGAAGATAAAGTAAGGGAACTCAAACAGGTACTCACCGGCAACAAAGTATCTATTTTGGTGGATCAAAAGATAAAAAAAGTTCTTGCAGATGATGAAATGATTCCAAATGAATCCATTTGGCAGGAAGAGTTTTTGGCAATGAAATGTGTGATAGGTGCCGTAAACGACCTTGATGAAGCCATACAGAAGATAAACCAAAACTCTGGCGGACACTCTGCATCCATTATGACCGAGAACAATAATATAGCAAAGACATTTATGGAAAATGTGGACTGCGCAGCAGTTTATCAAAATGCTTCCACTCGATTTACCGACGGAGGACAAATGGGAGTTGGTGCTGAGCTTGCCATAAGTACGGACAAATTGCACCACAGAGGACCATTGGGACTAAAACAATTGGTGACCAACAAATACTATGTATTTGGTGATGGACAGGTAAGGGTGTGAACTACATAGGTATGCTCTCGACAGGGAGTTGGATAGCCCCCTTTTCGTTGGCAAAACCACCTTTCAAGTCCCAAAATGTTTCCCAAAGCATCAAAACCTTGTTTTATTATCAATTTTCGCATCTTTTATTGGTCAAATTTTAATAAAATATCTAGATTTATTACCTAAAATAGATTAAGTATGGGAAAATTTGAGATTAAAACGGATAAAGCTGGTAAGTTCAGGTTTAATTTAAAAGCTGGTAACGGCCAAGTAATTTTAAGCAGTCAAGGATATTCATCCAAGGACGCTTGCGAAAATGGAATCGAGTCTGTAAAAAAACATTCACAGGACGACAAGTATTTTGAAAGAAACAAAGCAAAAGATGGTAGCCCTTTCTTTAACCTAAAAGCGTCCAATGGCCAAGTTATCGGGAACAGCGAAATGTATTCCAGTGAATCGGCCATGGAAAATGGAATTGCCTCTGTTAAAAAGAACGCACCGGATGCACCTGTAGAGGAAATTTAACAATCTTCCAAACTTATATTATAAAACAGCCAATTAGGCTGTTTTTTTTTGTCCTTTTTTGTTTTTTTTGTCCTTTTTTTCCTTCCTCAAATCAAAACGGCCATTCATTGGTTGAAACAGGGCATCCGTTAATTGGGGTGCTTTTATTCCATTTTTTGCATTTATGTTTGTCATGCACACAATTGAAAAGCAAAATCAATTTTAACGTATGCACATATAGCAATTCACTTTGACGACTGTTGGTCATAAAAGTGTTTACTTCTGAAACCTCAGACGATGGGCCATATTCAAGTTTTATCCTGGAGGGCGACCATACCCTATTGGTCAGTAAACACCTAAAAGAATATGAAAATCTGCTCTCGGAACATCAGTTTATGAGAATCCACAATGGTTATCTTATCAACTTAAAAAAAGTGAAGAAATATATTAATTCCCAAGGTGGCTACCTTATCATGGACAATGACTTACAAGTAAACATTTCACCTAAAAAAAAAAGGATGATCTTATCGAGGCTATGAAACGTCTATAACCGTTAATCCTTCTTGTTGACCAACCCCTTCGTGAATTCATTCAAAGTTTGTACTTTTTCCTCAAAGTCACCTTTTAAGGTCTTGCGATATTCGTTGAGGTTATTTACCAAATCGTCTATGTTCTCGGGGATGACATCCTCAAAGAATTGCCGTAAACGTTTTGCCATGGTCGGTGATTTGCCGTTTGTGGAAATGGCAACTTTCACATTGCCCTTGGTGACTATTCCGCCCATATAAAAATCACAAAATGGTGGATTGTCCGCCACATTAACCAATATACTCCGTTCTCGACAATCATGGTACACCTGCTCGTTCACTTCAGGTTTGTCCGTACAGGCGATAACCATATGCTTTCCTTCCAAAAACTTTTTGGCATAAACATCCCTAGTTATTTCCACATTGTATTTTTCGGCCAGTTCCAAAGTATCCGGCATAAACTCCGGGGCCACCATTTGTACTTGGGCATTAGGGCTCGATTTTAACAAAAATGTCAATTTTTCCAAACCTACGTTACCTCCACCAACGATGAGTACGTTCAAATTCGATACCTTCAAAAAAATGGGGTACAGTTCATTCCTCTCCATAGCAAATCAATTTTAATGGCCTTACGTCCTTTGCCATGCTAAAGATAACCACTATTTCTGGCTAAAGAATACTTCTTAAAATGATGATGTATTTCCCATTGTTCAAAATGTGGGAGCTTCCTTTTGTTTTGAGGAGGATTTGAACTCGTACCGAACAAACAGCTCGTGTGAGCCACCCGTATAGCCCGCCAAGTTGGAAGTGGTCAGGTCATAAGCGTAGCCTGCACTAAAATTAGGGTCTATCTGCATTCCCAATAAGGCAGAGAAAGAATCGTCCCAACGATAGGCCAATCCAAAAGTGAAGGTTTCCTCGAGCATTGCATTTACCGAAACATCAGCAATAATCGGCGCCCCTGGCACCCATTTCACGAAAAAAGCGGGTTTCAACTTTACATCAGGGGTCAAATCTACCACTTTGCCACCAATAAAGTAATAGTGCAGGCGCTCAGCGGCTATTTCTTGTTCTTCTCCATCGTAATGCTTTTGCGAAAAGAAATTGGGTATGGCAAAACCCAGGTATCCCTTGCCAGAATCATAATACAGTCCTGCTCCAATGGTTGGGAAAAACTTGCTTTTGATATTGTTTTGGAATGCCACATCAGCATCTTCGGTAAGTCCTTTGGAAAAATCCACATCAAAAATTCGGCCGCCCAGTTTCATCCCGAAGGAGAGTTTTCTATTGGCACTATCCAACTGTATCGTGTAGGAGACATTTCCGTCCACTGCTATTTCAGAAGAAGGCCCCAAAGCATCTCGGGAAATAATTCCCCCTACCCCAATTTTGTTTTCCAAAGGTGTATCCACGGCCAATACTTGGGTATTGGGAGCTCCATTTATACCCACCCATTGCGAACGATGTAGCAATAAAGCAGTCAAATGCCCATTCAAACCAGCATAAGCAGGATTTACGCTCATGGTATTGTACATATACTGCGTAAATTGGGGATCTTGCTGTGCATACATGGAAACCGAGCACATGGCAAACAGCAACAAATAAATTTGCCTACATCCCTTAATTATATGTTTTATTGAAACAATTTCCATTCTCATCTGTTTATGTACAACCAATCCGTTCGTGGTTCGGACCCATCGCCCAAATCCAACACATAATAATAGGTGCCCACCGGTAATTGGTCCTCTGGCTGAACTATGGCACGTCCATTGGGTGTACCGTCCCAATCATTTTTATAAGATCTGGTTTGGAAAACAATATTTCCCCATCGGTTATACACTTGGAGGGAATTGTTAGGGTACCTCGAGATACAATCAATCTTAAAATAGTCGTTGACACCGTCCCCGTTGGGTGAAAATTCGTTGTAGACCACCAAGCAACTTGGATCTACAAAAGCTTCGGCCATATTATTGGTCTCATCAACGTCCCATTGGTCCACGTAGGCCAAACTGACCCTGTTCACATAGTCCTCAATATCCAAAACCTTAACGGTGAGCAACAATGTTGCTGTTTCGGAAACGGACAAGGATTCCAACTCCCAAAACAACGCTTCTTGGTCAAATGTACCTACGGTTGTTTCCGAACTGATAAATTGATAGCCCAACGGCAATTCTTCCTGTATACCAATATGGGTAGCATTGTCCATACCTTGATTGGTGACCGTTATCTCAAAAACAACCTCATCCCCAATGTTAGGCATAGCGTTGTCCACACTTTTTGTGATGGCGATATCAGTAGTTTGAGGCACCACAAAAGCAGTAGCTTCATCGTCATCCACCATACCATCGATAAAATCATCTTCTTCAAGTCCCATTGATGGATCACTATCGGGATCGGGATACAAACTTGCGGAAACAAGCGCCTCATTCAGATATTCATCTTGGGTTCCTGTTGGGGGGTTGACCATGGCCAAAATTTCCAAGCTCTCGGAATCCTGGTCCAAAATGGTCCTGTTCACACTCCATATTCCCGTTGATACGTCGTAGACCCCAGCGGTTGACGTATGTGATTGATAGGTATAACCCGATGGCAAAACATCGGTGACCTCAACATTTTTGGCATCGGATGGCCCATTATTGGTGACGTTTACCACAAACCGGACCACATCTCCAACATTGGGATGGGCATTGTCGACCGTTTTGGAAAGTGCCAAGTCATTTAGTCCACCGGGAACTGGAATTACTGTTGCTTGATCATCCTCGGACCCCAAATTATTGTTTGGACTGGAATCTGGGTCATAGGTATCCAATGCAATCAGTTCCGCTGTGTTCTTATATTCCCCACTTGAAAGCACAATCGCCCTGATCTCCATAGTTTGGGTCGTGCCATTGTCGATGATGGGTAAATCCCACGAACCTGCAATTTCATCGTAGATTCCGGATGAAGTAGTGGCGGAAACAAATCGATAACCGTTCTGCAATTCATCTTCGATGACCAATCCCGTAGCATCATTGGGGCCATCATTGGTTACTTGAACGGTAAAAACAACTTCATCCCCTACCTCTGGATTTAAATCGTTGACTGTTTTGGATACTGAAATATCTGTTACATGTCTTGGAGTGACCGATTGTTCGTCTTGATCATCTTCTGTTAGTACGTTATTGTTTGGCGTGGAATCGACATCAAAAAAAGTAGCACCTATCACTTCTGAAGTGGCCGTATAATTCCCCGTAGGGTTCACCTCGACCACAATGTTCAACTCTTTCTGTGATTCCAAAGCGATATTGCCTACGTTCCAAAACCCATTTGACGGGTTGAACAGTCCACCGGAATCATCCGAAACATAGGTAAAACCATCCGGCAGTATAGTTTCAACCCCAACACCGATTGCATCACTTGGTCCTTCATTGGTCAACGTAATGGTAAAGGTGACCTGTGTACCAACGTCTGGAAACTCATTGTCAACATTTACCTGCAAATTCAAATCTGCGGATGGGACAGGAGTTGTCCCTGCACTATCCTGGTCATTTTCAAAAACATTGTTGTTGTTTGGGATCGAATTGGGGTCGTATTGATCAGAAGCAAACACTTCGGTAACATTAAAATAATCCCCGGTATTGTTGACCATGGCCACAATGGACAGGGTCTCTGTACTTCCATCGACCAAATCGCCATTGAGTACCCACATTCCCGTAGTTGCACTATAGATTCCTGCTGTGGCACCATGGGAAACATAGGTGTATCCATCGGGCAACAAATCCTTTATCTCAACCCCTGTTGCATCACTAGGCCCCAGATTGGTAATATTTATAGTAAAAATCACTTCTTCCCCCACATAAGGACTAAGTGTGTTCACGGATTTGCGCAAAAGAAGATCGGCAACCGGAATCACAATAGGTTCAATGGTCTGTTGATCATCTTCTGACTCGTTATTGTTATTTGGACTGGAATCCACATCGGTTTCGGCAACATTGGTCAGCTCCGCTGTATTTATGTAATTTCCTGTTGATAGTACCTTCACGGTTATCTCCAAAGTTTCTGAGTCGCCATTGGCCAGGTTGCCCACTACCCACGATCCATTTGTTGCATTGTAGGTCCCCGCCGAGGGTATCGCATTACTATGTTGATACCCTGATGCCAAAACATCGGTAACCACCACATTGGTGGCGTCACTTGGGCCATCATTTTGAACGGTAATGGTAAAAACTATGTCCTCTCCCACTTCGGGAATCAGCTCATCCACGGTGTTGGTCACCGAAATATCCACCAAAGGTTCCGGGACTATGGAAACACTATCCTGATCATCCTCACTGGGTACATCGTTGTTTGGGGTCGAATCAATATCCGTTTGATCGTGACCAATGATCTCTGCCCTGTTATTATAGTCTCCAGAGGCATTCACCGTAGCAAGGATATGGAGACTAGCGGAAGTTCCACTTGCCAAAGACCCCAAGTTCCAAATTCCGGTGAGTTCATCGTAGGCACCCCCACCGTCGTCCGACACGTAAGCGTAGCCCGAAGGCAACAGGTCGGTTACTTCCACAGACGTGGCTTGGCTTGGACCATCGTTGGTAACAGTAAGTGTAAAACTGACATTATCGTTCACCAATGGGGATGGTTCATCAATTGTTTTTGTAAGGGATAGGTCTATAAGTGCTTCCGGGACCACAATAACATCGCCTTGGTCGTCTTCCGAAGAAACACCATTGGCTGGAGTTGAATCAATATCGTATGCATCCGAGGCTATGACCTGAGAGGTATTGGTATGGTTACCTGTTGCGTTCACCAAAACATCAATGGTAAGTGTCTCCGTATCACCATTGACCAAAGTCCCCACCTCCCAAAAGCCGTTTGTGGGATCGTATGTGCCGGTTGTTGCGGAGTATGAAACAAAATTGAACCCGGACAACAACTGGTCAACGACCCTAACATTGGTGGCATCGTGCGGACCATCATTGGTAATGGAAATCTCAAAACTGATCTGTTCACCTACGTAAGGGGACAAATCGCCTCCAACAACCGTTTTGACCAAGGAAAGATCGGCCTGTAACGGAGCAGCAACAAGGCTGTCCTCATCATCTTCACTCTGGTCTCCGTTATCATTGTTTGGCGTACTGTCCACATCCAATTGATCGGCAAAAATCACTTCGGCAATATGGGTGTACTCTCCTGTAGTGCCCGATGGTGTGGAAACCGTAGCGTCAAAATTCAAAGAAGCTGTATTTGTTCCCACAGGTACATTGATTCCTGTCCAGGTTACTTTATCAGTAATAAAGCTAAAAGTCCCGCTATTGTCAATTGCAGTAATACCAGTAAAACCAGAGGGCACCAAATTTTCAATGGTCACCCCTGTGGCATCCACATCTCCTAAATTGCTAAGATTGATCGTGAAAGTGACCACGTCACCTATATCCGGAACAGGATTGTCGGCAACTATTTCCATTTCCAAATCAATACCCTCAATGGTGATCGCTGCCGTATCCGAAGCTGTATCACAGGTCAAATCAGAAACCTTCCACTCAAAAATGTAAGTCCCCAAGGTCGTATTGAATACTTGGGTATTAGGGCTGGTCGCATCATCAAAAGTCACCAATGTTGGGCCTGATAATTGTACCCACGTCCCAGTTCCAACTGGTGGGGTATCAGCGTTTAAAAAAACTGAAGTGGTCTGATCAAAAAATTGATCGGAACCTGCATTTACCACACAAGATTGTGAGTGTAACAGCTGAAATGAAGCGAACACAAAAAAAACTACCAATAAAAAACTCCTCGGAATTGGAGAGGATTGAGGTTTGTTCATAGTTTAGTTGATGAGGTTCCTCTTACGTAGTAAGACTTAACCAAACTTATCAAGAACGAGGTAAAAATTAGAAGTTATGTTGTAGGGCAAGATGGTTTTGTTGTGAAACAAGGGAAAACCGATGAAAGAAAAATCTCATAGTTCCGTAGGTTGTAAGAACAAAAAAATATCGTTCTTTAAGGGGCGTTACCATAAAAAAAGCCGGTAATTTTCATACCGGCCTATACAATAGTGGAAAGGTCCAACTTTTAGAGGTTATCGTCCTCCCAATAGTTGCCTCGCTCAGGACGGGCATTCTTGGCCCATGGCCCTGTCAATTCTTTACGGGTTCTCCATACCATAGGGGTCACAACATACTCATCCTTCCATATTTTTCGGTTTTTTGCCAAGGGGCCTGTCAATACCCCGTCCTCATGTTTTTTAAGATAAATTGTTGTCTGTGGTTTAGGATCCTTCCATGGTTTTCGGTTTTTTGCCAAGGGACCAGTCTCCATATTTTGTTGGGCCTGTACACAACCAAACCCAAAAAACATCAACGCAATTACGAAACATGTATTTTTTGTCATTTTATTCTGTGTTTTTATCAGTACATCTCTTCAAAAATAAGAATGTCGCAATATTCTTTATTGTAATTCTTTGTTAAACCATCTCACTGATTTTTAACTTTGATTAACATATCTTTTTGATAAATTTGTACGGAATGAAACAGCGTCGTCACATAAGCAGCATTTCCTTCTTGTTTCTTGCCATTTTTTTGGCAACAAAGCTTATTGGTCTGCATGCGTTGACCCATACTGACGATAAAGGTTATCTTGACCATTGTGAAATATGTCACAATATTGCTTCTAATAGCCTTGCCCCGGGAATCATAAATGATCCTATAGAACCCCTGATCGAAAACAATACAGTTATCCTTGAAAAGGGAATTGTCATTGAATACAATTTTCAGGTTTCGGGAACGCTTTCCACAAGCCACCTCTTTTCCCGGCCACCCCCAATCGTATAATTTACCCATCATTTTCCACGGTATATAAGTTTTGACCCTTTTTTGGGGTTAGTGGGTTTTAGTTAAAATCGGAGATATTCATTTTATGAAATGTCGACGTCAATTTAAACACAAAACCAGTATATACGTCCAAACTCTTCTACCGTGTTCGAATGTTTTGGGACTTACCTCTAATGCTTCCCCCTAAAGAAGCTAGTATAAAACACCTAGTTTTTTAAAATGATCAAAAAAATATTTTTTGTTTGGCTCTTTATCAGTTTTTGTTCCATGGCATCTGCTCAAGAAACATACACCATAAAGGGATTTATACTCGATGCCAATACCCAAAACCCGATTATTGGAGCCAATATCGTCGGTGAGAACATGCATGCCGTTTCCTCTCTTCATGGTGAATTTATTATAGAAAACGTGCTCTCTGGCATGCACACTTTTGAAATTACACACATCGGCTATGTAACGGAACATTTTACCCTAGAGGTGAACCAAAACATTAGCGATGTATCGATCAAATTAAAAGAAGAGGTCACGAATTTGGAGGAAGTCGAGCTACTCGGAAAGAGCGAAAAAAGAAAAGCCCAAGAACTTTCCACAATATCAATAGGAGTAACCGAAGAGTTTTTGGAAAACAACCGTGAGAACAGCCTCATGCAAACCCTTAAAAAAATCCCCGGGGTAAGTACGATCACCATTGGTTCCGGGCAATCCAAACCTGTGATAAGGGGACTGGGCTTTAATAGGGTAAGCGTGGTCCAAAACGGTATTAAGCACGAAGCACAACAATGGGGCAACGACCACGGTCTTGAAATAGACCAATACGGGATAGACAACATTCAGATCATAAAAGGTCCCGCCTCGTTATTATATGGGTCTGATGCCATAGCAGGTGTCGTGGACATCCAACCCTCAAAAATACCTTTGCCCAACTCGTTCGACGGGGAAGTAAACCTATTGGGGGAAACCAACAATGACCTTTTAGGAATTTCCACAGGAATCCAAGGCAGAAAAGACAGTTGGTTCTACCGTGGACGGTTGACCTACCGGGATTATGGCGATTATAAAGTGCCTACGGACAAAATATATTATGAAGGATACGTTTTTGACCTTCATGAAAACCACCTAAGGAACACTGCGGGCATGGAAGCCAATGCCAGTTTTAGCTTGGGCTACGTTTCGGAGCATGTAAAATCGGAGACGTTTTTTAGCAATGTAAACGCCAAAAACGGCTTTTTTGCCAATGCCCACGGTCTAGAGGTAAGGACATCCTCCATCGATTATGACAGTTCTGACCGTGATGTGGATCTACCTTTCCACAAAGTCAACCATTTTAAAATCACGAACAATACAGCTTTCTACCTAGGAATGCATACCGTACATGTAGATCTAGGATACCAGAACAACCAAAGAGAAGAGCATTCCGAAGCGGTCCCCCATGGTTATATGCCCACACCTCCGGACAACAAGGAAAGAATTTTTACCAAGAACACCTATTCCCTTAATTTGAAGGACACTTTTAAGCCCAATGGAAAACATGATATCGTCCTTGGGGCGAACACCGAATATCAAAACAACAATATAGGGGGTTGGGGCTTTTTGATTCCTGCATATGATCGGTACACAATCGGTGTTTTTGCCTATGACCATTATAAAATCAATGAAAATTTGCACTTGCAGGGAGGACTTAGGTACGATTTCGGACTAATGAAGACCAGTGCCTATAGTGACTGGTTCCAATCTACTGTAAACAACGAAGATGGAACTACCTCCTACGTCTATTTACAAAGGGCCCAGGACAAAGACCTTGATTTTGGAAACCTCAGCGCCTCCTTGGGATTGAGCTACCTTAACAATAAGACAACGTACAAAATCAACTTGGGCAAAAGCTTCAGGATGCCATTGGCGAACGAGTTGGCCTCTGATGGGGTGAACTACCACATGTACCGGTATGAAAGGGGAAATATAGATCTGGACCCTGAACAGTCCTATCAATTAGATCTGGATATCGACCATTCTTCCGATCATTTCGATTTTGGGATCAGCCCCTTTTTCAACTATTTTGAAAATTACATCTATCTCAACCCTACATCCAACTATTACGAAACCTTACAGATCTATGAATATACGCAGAGCAAAGTAATCAGGTTTGGGGGCGAGGCCCACATAGGCACGAATGTGACCAATGCTTTACGTCTTGATGCATCAGTGGAATACGTATACTCCAGACAGACCAGTGGCCCTAAAAAGGATTTTACACTTCCTTTTAACCCTCCCCTGTCCACCCTGCTTTCGGCAAACTACCAATTCAAGGATATGTTCTTTTTTAAGGCACCACAGCTAACAGTGGATTATCGGATAACGGCAGCCCAGAATGAAATTGTCCCCCCCGAGGAAAAAACAGAGGGTTATCAAGTGCTGAACTTGTCTGCCATGGCGGGCATACCACTGTTCAAATCCGAAAAACCAGCGCAATTACGTATAAAACTCAATAACGTATTCAATACCGAATACTACGATCATACCAGTTTTTATCGGCTTATCGATGTTCCTGAACCTGGCAGGAACCTATCAATTTCGATGACCATTCCATTTTAAATAAATCAAATGAAGTCTAACATCAAAAACAAAAGTAAGATGAAATCAATGTTAAAACCACTTGCAATTATTGCATTTTTAGGGATTGCCCTACAATCCTGTAGTAGCGACGATGACGGAACAGACACAGTTGCCGCACCTGTAATCTCCAATTTTGAATATGGAGAAGGTAGTGACCACTCTACAGACCAAGTTGCTTATAAAGGATCGGATCTTCACCTTGAAGCCGAAATCACCGCCGAAGGAGTTGTTCAGAGCATCTCCATCGACATTCACTCAGACGAAGTAGAAGCAGGAGAAGGCGAAATTGATTGGGATTACGAACAAACATGGACCGATGCCGATTATTTGGTAATCAATCCCACTTTCCATGAACATATCGACATCCCAACCAACATTCCTGCGGGAGAATACCATATTGAGTTAATCGTGACCGACAAGCTCGGAAATACAACCGAAATAGATGGTCATATCCAAATTTTGGACCCTATCACCATCAGTGATTTTGAAATGGATGAAACTGTTGCTAGAGGAAGTGATTTCCATATTGAATTTATGATCGAAGCTGTAAATGGCATCCATGAAGTATTAGTGGACATACATGCTCACGATCTTGAGGTCGGAGAAGGAGAAGTAGAATGGGATTATGAAGGTGATTTTTCTGAAGACTTCCATGAGTTGACCGAGGCTGAGTTCCATGAACATATAGATGTACCGGATACTGCTCCAGCTGGGGAGTACCACATTATCTTCACCATTGAGGATGAAGATGGAAATACCCTAGAGTATGAAGACCATATAGATGTTACAGCATTGTAAAAACAAAGACCGCAAGGTAAATTCTATCTTGCGGTCTATTATATTTTAAAAAAACTTATGAAACTGAAACTCAAATATTTTCTTTACTGCCTTATACTGGTTTCCATAGCATCTTGCTCAAGTAGCGATGATACTGATATCGATGAAGAAAAACCCACCATTAGCGTAAACTATTCGGATGGCTTCCCTCAGGCTTGCGAAGTGCTGCAAAGAGGCCAGACCTATACGTTTAAGGCCCAAGCAACGGACAATGTGGCTCTAGCGGCATATAGTTTGGACATCCACCACAATTTTGACCATCATACCCATGACGATCAAGGTGCACAATGCGAACTGGATGATATCAAAACCGCAGACAATCCCTTGATCTATATGAAAAATTTTACGATAACCGAAGGGGGCACTTCCTATGAGATCAATATCAGCATCACCATTCCGGAAGATGTTGATGTTGGGGACTACCATTGTTCATACTCCGTAACCGATGCAACAGGTTGGCAAGGTCGGACCTCTGTGGACATTAAAATAATCTAAATGCTTTCTAGTTAGTTGCAAAAAAAGGAGGTGTCGTTAATTCGAACCTCCTTTTTTAATGAATCAAATCTTATGATGTTATGCTTCGCAACTAGCACAGTCCTTCTTCTGTTTAAATTTCTGTGCCGCATTCATGCTGTGTTGATAATACAAGGACTTCAGACCAAGTTTCCATGCCGTTACATGGATCTTATTGATATCCTTGGTCGGCATGTCCGGATGAATAATTATGTTCACCGATTGCCCTTGATCTATATGGTTCTGCCTGTTGGCAGCTTGATAAATGATATCCAACTGATCCAATTCTGAATACGTTTTGAACACTTCCTTCTCTTCATCGGTCAAAAAGTCCAAATGTTGGACAGAACCGTCCATATCACGGATACTTCTCCATACTTCTGTTGTATTCTTCCCTTTTTCCTCCAATAACTCCATTAAATGTGGGTTTTTGATGGTCACTTTTATTTTGGCAATATCCTTTACGTAGCAATTTGACCAAATAGGTTCGATTCCTTGGGAAACCTGACCTAATATAAATGCTGAGGAAGTCGTGGGTGCAATGGCGTTCAAGGTCGCATTGCGTCTTCCATAACCTTTCAATATTTCGGGTTCACCAAAACGCTCGGCCAATTCCGCCGAAGCTTTGTATGAACGTTCCTTGATCTCTTTGAATATCTCACTGTTCAGGTTATAGGCCTCTTGACTGTTAAATGCCAATCTTTTGGACTGTAATAAGGAGTGCCATCCAAGAGCTCCCAAGCCCAATGAACGGTTTTGCTTGGCAAAATTGTAGGCCCGCTCCATAAACAGGAAGGTTTGTCGGTCCTCCCTGTCGGAGGAATCCCTGTAAGCTTCCAGTTTTTCAATAAATTCGGTGATCACCGCATCCAAAAAGTAAACCATGGTCTCAACGGCGTCCGTATTTTTCCATTTGTCGTAATGCATCAAATTGACACTGGAAAGCACACAAACAAAAGACCAGTTATCGTTGGATGGCAACATAATCTCGGTACACAGGTTACTGGCATGGATACGGAGGTTCTTGTCCTTATAAACATCCGCGGCACCATCGTTGGCATTGTCCGTGAAGAACACATAAGGATAGCCCATTTCTCCTCTACGCTGCAACACCTTGGCCCAAACAGTCCTTTTCTCCATGTCACCTTCGATCATTTCCTGCATCCATTTGTTGGTTACGGTCACACCGTGGGTCAACTGTTGGATAGGGTTACCTTCGGTACCGATTTCCAAAAATTCCATGATGTCCTTGTGGTCAATCGGCAAATATGGGGAAAAACGACCGCGACGAACCGAACCCTGGCTCACCACATCGACCATGGACTCAAACAATTGCATAATGTGGACCGCCCCGGAAGCTTGTCCATTATTTTTAACTGGTGCCCCTCTGTGCCTGATCTTACCAAAGTACCCGGACGTTCCACCACCAAGTTTGGACATCATCCCAACCTCTGATTGGGTATAAAGGATATTACCCATATCATCGTCTATGTGGGACCCAAAACAACTAATGGGCAACCCACGTTTTTTTCCGAAGTTGGACCATACTGGGGAGGCCAAAGAGAAAAAACCTTCGGACATATAGCCATAAAACTTGTCCGAATACCCAGGGATTTGCAGAATTTCCTCTGCCCTATCACCGATTTCGCGGATGCGTTCCTCCGGACTTACTCCTTCGGTAAGGTATCCCGATGCCAAAAATTTTCGGCTATACTCGTTCAACCATTTGAATCCCTTATCGTCCTCACTTGTTTTAAGTTTTGACAAGGTATCCTTTCTTGCATTTACAAGTTCTTGTGTTTTGTCATCCTGCTTGTGGTCGGTGACCTGGGTTGTTTGTGTTCTCTTCTCCATAATTTAAAAAAGGTCGTCGCTAGTTATACTTTGTGTTCTTTTACTATAGTTAATGGATCTTTTTACAAAAAAGTCTCCGTGTTTTGTTCCAATGATCTCGTCATCAAACCATTCGGTCTGTTCCAATAGTTTTTGATCGACATCAAATATTTTGGAAATTCCAATGCTCTCCAATGAATTGTTGAATCTGTTCTTGATGAATTCGTTGACCAAGTTTTTTGGCAAAAAGTCCAATTCACCAGCTTCAAAGATCCAATCCACAATTTTACTTTCCGCCTCGTATGCTTTTTCACAGATGTCCTGAATCATGGCCTTGTAAGCATCATCAAACCATTCCGGGTGCTCTTTTTTGATGATGTTGATCACATCAATTCCAAAATCACCATGAATCTGCTCCTCTTTTGAAGTGGCCTCGACCACGTTGGAAATTCCTTTAAGGACATTCTTGTACTTGTTAAATGCCATGATGATCAAAAACTGGGAGAACAGTGATACATGCTCAATGAAAAGGGAGAAAAGCAAAATGGATTCCGCATACTCCTTATTATTCTCACTCTTCGCATTTTTAAGGGCCGTCTCCAAATACTGCACCCGCTTCATGATCACAGGTTTCTTTTTCAGGTTTTCAAACTCCTGGTTCAACCCTAAAATCTCCAACAAATGGGAGTAAGCATCGTGATGGCGTACCTCACTTTCTGCAAAGGTAGCTCCAACAGACCCTATTTCCGGCTTGGGCATGCGGTGGTAAATGTCCCCCCAAAAAGTTTTTACCGCCACTTCTATTTGGGAAATGGCAAGCATGGTGTTTTTAATGGCGCTTCGTTCAACTTCGCTCAATCCAGATTTAAAATCTTGGATGTCGCTGGTAAAATTAAATTCGGTATGTATCCAATAGGAATGCCTGATTGCCGGCACGTACTCATACAGTTGCGGATATTCGTAAGGCTTCAAATTAACACGCTTCTCGAAGATATCGGGCTCGCGCATTTGTGCCCTTTTGTTCCTGTAGATAATGTATGCTTTTGCCGCATCATGGAACTCACTGTTCATAAGTTGGTTCTCCACCACATCTTGAACTTCCTCTACAGTGGGCACATATTGTTCATCTTGACTTTTTCGCTCCAACAACACTTGGTTTACGTTGTCGGCAATGGTCTGCGCATCGGTAATCTGACCATGTTCAACAGCTGTCATGGCCTTCAAGATCGCATTCGTAATCTTGTGTAAATCAAATTCTTGCGTACTAAAGTCCCTCTTGGTTATATGAGTAATCTGCATGAAGAAAACGGTTTGGAGTTGAAAAAAATAGCTTGAGTGTAAAATTCATATTTTCTTTACTTGGATTTGAAGTTGTGCCGATCAGGTTCTTAACACTTTTATCAACATTTGATTTTTTGGACAACAAAAATCCGTGGGAACAAACGCAGAATAAGGGTTTCGCAAAAAACCCGACAAGCTCATTTTTATAAAATCATTTTTCCACGGGTTATCAACAACGGCCAACAAACTCCTTAAAGTAAAGGGGTTGCCTTGTCCATACCTTCATTGCATTACAAAGGCCATATCCAGGAAAATTCGTCGATCCCATTTCAAGGTTTGTAGAATTGTTTGCCACAAACATCTATTGCATCGATATACAGAGGATTTATGATGGAATTTTGAACTTAAAATGTATCACAATGAAGATTCAGACCATCTTATTCTTTCTTTTTATGGGGCTATTTCTCAAGGCACAAGAACCGGATTCCTTGGCTACCAAAAAAGTATGGTCCTTGGAGGACTGTATAAATTATGCGTTGGAAAACAATATCACCATAAAACAAGCGGAGTTGGGGATGAACAGTTCAGAGGTAAACCTCACCCAATCCAAATATGCCAAACTACCTGACTTGAGCAGTAGCGCTTCACAGAATTTTTCCTGGGGATCGTCCATTGATCCAATTACCAGTGATTTTGTGTCCGAACAAATAAATTCAACGAATCTCCAATTGAGCACTTCCGTGACACTGTACAATGGAAACCAATTGAACAACACCATAAAACAAAACAGGTTGTTGGTGGAACAGAACGAACTTTACGTAGAGGAGGCCAAGAACAATATCACCTTGAGTATTTTGGAAGCATACCTGCAAATACTGTACAACAAGGAAAGTATAGAGGTAGCGGAAAACAATCTGGTGGCTTCCGAAAAAGAAGTGGAACGCGCCAAGGCAAGATTGGACGCCGGAACCATATCCATGATAGACTATACAGACGCACTATCCCAGGCCGCAACAAACAAAACCAATTTGATTTCTGCCAAAAACAGCTATGCGCAACAGATTATTGCACTAAAACAGTTATTGGAGCTAGATCCATGGGTGGAGCTGGAAATTGAGCCCTTGGAAAACCCCTTATTGGAAGGAAAGGTAATTCCCGGAAAAATCGAGGTGTTCCAACAAGCGGTTGGCAAAATGCCTGAAATCCAAGCTTCAGAGTTGACCACCTCGATCAATGAAAAGGATTTGGATATTGCCAAGGGAGGGTTTTTACCAACGCTTTCACTTACCGGCAGCATTGGGTCCGGGTACACAAGCATCAACGACATCAACTTTGCAGACCAAATGGATGTAAACTTCAACCAACGTGTTGGGGTAACCCTGACCGTGCCCATATTCTCCCAATACCGTAACAAAGCCTCTGTGGCCAATGCCAAAATAGGCATTGAACAATCCAAACTAGAGCTACAAACCGTCAAAAAGCAGCTCTACCAAAAAATCGAGACCGCTTGGCAAAATGCACAATCGGCACAAGAGCAGACCGAAGCCGCAAAGATTGCCATGGAAGCAGCATATGAATCATACAAACTGGCACAACGAAAATATGAATTGAACGCATTGAGTACCACCGATCTTGTGATCAGTCAAAATACATACACCAATGCCCAATTAAACTATTTACAAGCCAAATACCTTGGAATATTGTACAACGAGCTCCTCGATTTTTATCAAGGAAATGAAATTAAACTCTAACAAAATGAACAAAAAGAAGACAATCATCTTAGTAGCTGCCATTCTTTTGGTGGTGATTCTGGGCTATGCCTTTTTAGGCGGGGATAAGGATATTGAAATCCAAGTAAAAACTGTACCTGTACAAAAGGGAGATGTGACCACATTGGTAACCGCAACGGGCACCATTGAACCCATAACCCAAGTCGATGTGGGAACCCAGGTTTCCGGGACCATAGAGAAGGTCTATGTGGACTATAACAGCATCGTCAAAGAAGGACAACTGATCGCAGAGCTGGACAAGACCACTCTTAAATCCACCTTGGCACAAGCCCAAGCAGCCTACAACAGCGCTGTTACCCAAAAGGAATATCTAGAGACCATTTACAAAAGACAAAAACAGCTATTCGACAACAAAGTAATAAGCCAATCCGATTACGAGGATGCCCTTTACGATTACAACACGGCAAAGCAAACCGTGGTTGAAAGGCAGTCGGCCCTACAAATTGCCAAGACAAACTTGGGCTACGCCAATATTTATTCCCCCATAGATGGCATTGTGCTTTCCAGGGATGTTGATGAAGGACAGACCGTTGCCGCCAGCTACAGCACACCGACTTTGTTCACCATTGCCCAAGATCTGGAACAAATGCAAGTAGAAGCTGATGTGGACGAGGCAGACATAGGTGGTGTCAAAGAAGGGCAACGGGTCACCTTTACCGTGGATGCGTTCCAAGGAGAAACCTTTGAGGGCACTGTTACACAGGTACGGTTGGATTATACAGAAACTTCCAATGTAATCACCTACACCGTTGTGGTAAAAGCGGACAATCCAGAACTGAAACTAAAACCTGGATTGACCGCCACAATATCCATATACACCTTGGAACTTAAAGATGTACTTGTAACCGAAGCAAAGGCTGTGAACTTCAAACCCGACATGGCCACCTTAAAAATGTACGAGGAACAATTGGATATAGCCAATAACGAAACAAAGCCACCAATGCCACCAGCGGAAGATCAAGACAACACAACCACGGTATGGGTCAAGAACCCAGATGGTTCCATTGTCCCAAAATCTGTCAAAATAGGGGCCAGTGACGGGGTACACTTACAAATATTGGAAGGAGTGGAGCTAAACGACGAACTGGTTTACAGTTTGGAAGCAAGCAGTCCATTGAGTTCAGGGTCCACTGGAGCAGGAGACAGTCCATTTATGCCCAAACCACCCGGAAGCAATAAAAAATAAAAAGCACGCCCATGTCCAAGACAATCATACATATAGAAGATTTAAAGAGAGAATTTAGAATGGGCGATGAAATTGTCCATGCTTTAAACGGCATATCTTTCGATATCAAAGAAGGTGAGTTTGTAACAATAATGGGATCCAGTGGGTCCGGCAAAAGTACCCTGTTGAACATTTTGGGATGCTTGGACAGCCCCACCTCCGGTTATTATGAAATTGATGGTGTACCCGTAAAAGATTTATCCAAGAACCAATTGGCGTTGATTCGAAACCAAAAGATAGGGTTCATTTTTCAATCCTATAATCTCTTGGCCCGTACCACGGCATTGGAAAATGTGGAGCTACCTCTTTTGTACAACAATAAGGTATCCACCGAGGAACGAAGGGAGCGCGCCATAAATGCGCTCAAAAAAGTAGGGTTGGGAGATAGGTTGCACCATACGCCAGCACAACTCTCCGGGGGACAGCAACAGCGTGTTGCCATTGCCAGATCCTTGGTCAATAACCCGGTACTGATCTTGGCGGATGAGGCCACAGGGAACTTGGATACAAGAACATCCTATGAAGTCATGTCCTTGTTCCAAGAACTCAACAGCCAAGGAATGACCATTGCATTTGTTACCCACGAGCCCGATATAGCGACATTCAGCAGCAGGACGTTGGTGCTCAAGGATGGCAATATTATCGACGACACCAAAAACCTTGATGTGCAAAACGCCAAAGAGGAATTAGATAAACTACCTGCACAAAACCATTGACCATGAGAATACTGAACCTTTTAAAGATAGCATTCAAGGCCATCATCCTTAATAAAATGAGAACCTTGTTGACCATGTTGGGCATCATCATAGGTGTAGCTTCCGTTATTGCCATGCTCGCCATTGGTGAGGGGTCAAAACAAAGCATCAGGACCACCATTTCCAGTATGGGCTCCAATATGATAACAATAAGACCAGGCGGTGATGTAAGAGGCGGGGTTAGACTCAGTGCTGATGAAATGCAAACATTGACCTTGGATGATTATGAGGCCATACGGGACAATGCTTCCAATATAAGCTACATTACCCCAGTGGTCAACAGTGGAGGACAGGTCATCAAGGGCGCAAAAAACTGGCCTTCTACGATTTATGGGGTTTTGCCCGAATATTTGAACATAAGAATGGTGGATGTAGTAGATGGTAGCATGTTTACAGAGGCCGAGGTAAAATCCGCGGCCAAAGTTGCTGTGATCGGCCAGACAGTGGTAGACAATCTTTTCGATTCCGACGAAGATCCCATAGGCCAAATGATTCGTTTTAACAACATCCCGTTTATTGTGATAGGTGTTTTGGAGGAAAAAGGTGAAAATACCTTTGGACAGGATCAAGATGATGTGGTTTTCGCGCCGTACACTACTGTCCAAAAAAGGATTTTGGCCATAGATTACCTGAACTCCATTACAGCTTCCGCCTCCAGTGAAGAACTTGCACCCCAAGCAGTAGAGGACATAACCGCTATCATGAGGGAACAACACGGATTGACATCCAATGAGGATGACGATTTTGAAGTGCGCTCCATGGAAGAACTGATATCCACCTTTAGTTCCACCAGTGAAATGCTTACAATCCTATTGGTGGCCATTGCGGGCATATCCCTACTCGTAGGGGGTATCGGTATCATGAACATTATGTACGTATCCGTCAAGGAGCGTACCCGGGAAATAGGACTGCGTATGGCCGTAGGGGGCAAGGGCGCAGATATCTTAATGCAATTTTTGATAGAATCCATATTGATCAGTGTCACAGGAGGGGTGCTTGGGGTTTTACTTGGACTGGCAGCCACCGTTTTTATAGAAAATATATTACATTGGCCAACGGTCATTGCTGGATATTCAATTTTCATTTCCTTTGCGGTCTGTGCCGTGACCGGAATTTTCTTTGGATGGTATCCTGCAAGAAAAGCATCCGCATTGGATCCGATTTCCGCATTGAGATATGAATAGAACCAACTGATATGGAAACAACAAACAACAAACGACGTTCTATTTTCATACACGTTACAGTATGGTTGATATTATTCATTGTACCGTATCTGTTAAGTTATGAAAGTGATCAAGCATTTAGGCAGGTTGTGGCTTTTTCATGGACACCGCTTACCTTGTTCTTGTTTGTCTTTTATTTCAATTATCTTTTTTTGGCCGATAAGCTGTTTTTCGACAAAAAAATATTCTTGTTCATTGCTATTAATCTATTGGTAATTGTGGCCATGACTGCCCTAAGGGAACACTTTATAGAAACATACTTTCCAAGGCCACAAATCAGTGAAAGAAAGGGTCCGCCCCGAAATATGATCTATTATGTAAACACCATTTCTTTTTTGGTTCCCGTTGTTTCGGCTGTCGCACTGCGGGCAATGGAACGGCTGATCAGTAACGAAATAGAAAAAAAGGAAGTGGCACATCAACAGCTAAAGTCCGATCTTCAACATTTGCAATATCAGTTGCAGCCCCATTTTTTCTTTAATTCCCTCAATAACATCTATGCCTTGGTGGATATTTCCCCCGAAAAA
The DNA here is from genome assembly GCF_002699205.1 of Allomuricauda sp. Lineage (GTDB taxonomy): Bacteria > Bacteroidota > Bacteroidia > Flavobacteriales > Flavobacteriaceae > Flagellimonas. The sequence continues at coordinate 541,950 of NZ_PABT01000014.1, read as the reverse complement.
GCAAAATCCACGATACACAGTCTTGGTAAGCTCATGCGCTATTTGCTATACGAGACACATACCGACAAGGTTCCCTTGAACAAGGAAATCGATTTTATGGTAAAATATATCGAACTGGGCAAACTCAGGTTGACCGATAAAACCACCGTAACCTACAACTTTCCAAAAGTTGACGCTACCTTGGAAGTTCCGCCCCTGCTTTTTATTTCGTTAATTGAAAATGCTTTTAAGCACGGTGTTTCCGCCCAAGAAAAAAGCACCATTACGTTTGATATGTCAATAAAGGATGGCTGTATTGTTTTCAAAGGGATGAATACGGACTTTCCAAAAAACCAGGCCGATAAAAGTGGTTCCGGGATCGGTTTAAAAAATCTTAGGGAGCGTTTAGAGCTTTTGTATCCAAATAAACATTATTTTAATACCGAAAAAAAATCCGGACAGTATCTTGTTACGGTAGAGATTCCAATTAACGGTTAGTCTTTTATGGAAACCTTAATTAGCTGTATTGCTGTTGATGATGAGCCCATGGCCCTCCAACTTTTGGAGAGTTATGTGGAAAAAACCCCTTTTTTGGAGCTGAAAAACTCATTTTCCAACGCCATAGAAGCCTTGGATTATTTCAATGAAAATCCAGTGGATCTTCTTTTCTTGGACATTCAAATGCCAGATTTAAGCGGCATGGGACTGTCCAAAATCGTAAAAGATAGGGCAAAGGTGATCTTTACCACGGCTTTTGACCAGTATGCCTTGGAAGGATTCAAGGTGGATGCAGTGGATTATTTGCTCAAACCATTTGATTATGCAGAGTTTGTGGCGGCCGCACAGAAGGCTCTGGACAGGATCCAACCGGGATTGCATGTGACCGCCAATCCCAAGAAAGATTTCCTATTTGTAAAATCCGGTTATAAGCAGCTTAAGATAGCACTGAACGATGTACTGTATTTCGAGGGACTAAAAGATTATGTGAAAATTTGGATAAAAGACAATCCCAGTCCGATCCTGACCCTAATGACACTGAAGTCGTTGGAGCAGGAACTGCCTCCAGAGAAGTTCATGAGAGTAAATCGATCGTTCATTGTGAGTCTAAGTCATATTGAAGAAGTGGAGCGCGGTTTAGTTTTAATAAACAATGTCCAAATCACGGTTTCGGATCAACACAAAGAAAAATTTCAAACATACATCGAGAACAATTCCCTGTAGTAGTCAAAAAAAGGTGCAGCAATAAAAAAACACCTTCCTGATGAAATTTTCGCATGCCCATTTATAAAAGGCATGTAAAAAAACTTCCTATATTTGGCTCCAAATATTTAATTTTCCTTGAGAATTAAAGGGTTGTCCATATTATTCACTTTTCTATACCTGATGGCAATGTTCAAACCAGTGTTGCCCGTGTTTGAATATGTGGTGAACCAAGATTATATAGCAGAATACCTTTGTGTCAACAAAGACAAGCCCATGCTCAACTGTAACGGAAAATGCTATCTGTCCAAAATGTTGCAAGAAGAGCAAAATGAAAAACAACAAAATCTACCTGCCATAGATCTAAAGGAGTATCCAATAGGTTTTGTTCAAATTCTTCTCCTAGATCTTCCAGTAAAATTCCACAAAAAAAATGGCTTACCCATTCTACATGTTGGAGAGCCAAGACAATTCATTGATTTCATTTTTCACCCACCCAACTGTTGATTTCCATTGGCAGATTTGAAGACTTCCCATTTTATTAGGGAAGACAATCTTATATGCCATTATTTTCCGATTGCCTTCACATTGTAAGGCCAGAAGTTTTTCATTAAATATTCTTAACAAAGGGAGCCCTATGTTCACATAGTTGGGCTTTCCCATCATATCATAATTGAAATCAACCATGAAATCATTTTATAAAATATCAGCTTTTTTGTTATTGGTTGCTCTTGCAGCCTCATGTAGTAGTGACGATGACGCATCCTCTGACCTTACCGGAACGGGGACGGTCATAATTGAGTTTGACAACAGTATGGCAGGTGATGATCTCCTTTTATCTGCTTCAAGCTATACCAATTCACAGAACGAGACCCTTACAGTGACCCGCCTGAACTATATCGTCAGTAACTTTAGGTTGACCGACGAGGATGGTAATATTTTCACCTATCCCAAAGATGATAGTTATTTTATCACCAGTGAAGAAACCGGGAGTACCGAGGTTGTTCTGACCGATATACCAGCCGGAAAATATACGTCTCTGACATTCGGGATAGGTGTGGATCAGGAAAAATACCTTCAAGGTGCCGAAGGACAAGGTGATTTTCTTTCAAAAGCGGAAGAAAACAACATGATGTGGTCCTGGCAAGCAGGTTACAAGTTCCTGAATTTTGAGGGTACTTTCACTTCTCCAACGGTTACCGAGGCCACTAATTTTCAAATACACATGGGCAGCCATGGCTCTAGTTTGGACAACTACAAGGAAACCACATTGGCTTTGGAAACCGAAGCCTTGGTCAGTGATGATCTGTCACCGATCATACATCTAGTTGTGGATGCCAGTGACATTCTGGATGGCACCAACAAGATATCCCTGTCGGAACAGGCAGTCATTATGGTCAGTGAAGAAAAATCACCCAAGATTGCAGCGAACGTCTCAACCATGTTCTCTGTGGACCATGTACACAATGGGGACGGTAGCGCCCACTAAATGAGTTTATGGGCTGTCCATTCAGGGCAGCCCTTAACCTTAACCCATAAAATGTTATGAAATATCTATTATGGATTCCATTGCTTTTGGTATTGGGCTCTTGCCATGATGATTCCGGATACATTGAGGTGGAGGAAGATGAGCGGTTGGCCGTTACCATTCCCTCCAACTTCCCCCCAATGGTTTATGATATAGAGGAAAATCCTCCTACCAAGCTTGGTTTTGCTTTGGGAAAAAAATTGTTCTACGATGGTAAATTATCCGCCAACGGGTTCATTTCTTGCGGCTTTTGTCATGAACAGCGGTATTCCTTTACCCATCACGGACATCAATTCAGCCATGGCATAGATGATTTGGAAGGGACCCGGAACACCCCTTCGATCGCCAATATGGCTTTTTTCTCCGAATTTGCATGGGATGGGGCCACCAGCCATTTGGATCTGTTCCCCATTATTCCCATTACCAATGAAGTGGAAATGGGGGAAACCATGACGGGTGTTCTTGAAAAATTACAGGCCGATAGCGATTATCAAAAAGCATTCAATGCCGCATTTGAGGATGGCGGTGTAACTCACGAAAACTTTTTGAAAGCCATTGCACAGTTCATGGTGATGATGGTATCCTACAACTCCAAATATGACAAATATGTTCGTAATGAGGATGGGGTTACCTTGACCGAGCAGGAACTCGAAGGTTTGTCCATTTTTAATGAAAAGTGCGCTAGTTGCCATAACACCGACCTATTTTCCGATGGAAGTTTCAGGAACAATGGGCTCCCGCCAAACCCGAACATCAACGACTTGGGCAGGGCCTTGGTAAGTGGCAGTGCCGAAGACAATTATAAGTTCAAGGTACCCAGTTTAAGAAATGTCGCCCTTACCGCCCCTTATATGCACGATGGAAGATTTGGAAGTTTGGAATCCGTACTGAACTTTTATCAAAATGGCGTACAGGACTCCCCTACTCTGGATCCCTTGCTCAAAACCGAAGAAGGTCTGGGAATTTCTTTAAACGATACTGAAAAACTTGCACTAATTGCTTTTTTGAACACCCTTACCGATGAGGAATTTATTAATGACGAACGATTCGCCGAATACTAACTTATGAAAACATACACTTTAATTGCTTTTTTGCTGATCACAGGTACCCAATCTGTCAAACCGAATGAAATACCCACAAAACCTTGCCCCCAAACCACATCGGCAACTTTGATGATGTACGATGATTTTTGTGACACCTGCGGCTGTAGTGGAAATGGTGGGAGCATGGGTTTTGGTACAGGGCTGAACAATAATTTTATCGGACTTAGATATATCTCTCAAAACTACCGGTCCCGTGATGGGATTTTTGCCAATTCACCGTGGATCGATGAACACTTCAACACCTTACAATTGTGGACCCAGATTCCACTTGGGGAACGCTTTATCGTCAATGCCGTACTCCCCTATCAATTCCATTCCAGGGAATTTGCGGATAACACGGAACAGAACATTGACGGAATGGGCGATGCCACCATTCTAGGGTTCTATCAGATACTTAAACAAACCCCGGACAGCATCATTTCAATCAAACCACAACATACCTTGCAACTGGGGGGCGGAGTTAAAATACCCACGGGCAAGTTTGATGAGGCAAACCTGGAAGGCAGTGTCAACCCCAGTTTTCAATTGGGAACGGGCAGCTGGGATTATTTGCTGGCCGCAAATTATGGTATCACCCATAGAAATTGGGGCTTGTCCGTAATGGCCAATTACACCATAAAATCCAAAAATGAAAAAGAATATCGTTTTGGAAATCAATTCAATTACGCTCTCAACACATACAAAACCTATTATTTTGGGACTAATTTTGCGTTAACCCCCCAACTTGGTGTTGGCGGTGAGTATTTCGACAAAAATGAAGAATACGGTTTAGAGGTAGCCGATACGGGGGGAAGTGCTTTTTTTGGCAAATTGGGCGCCGAACTAAATTACAACCAATATGCACTTGGTGTTTCCACCATGTTGCCCATTGCACAGGATCTGAACAACGGAAAGGTTGAGGTCAAAAGCAGGTTCTCCGTGTACTTTAACATCAATATTTGACATAAAAAAGATGAAGCTGGCTAAAATGTATGGAAATGCGTCATTCTGAATTAAATTCGGAATCCCATTATGCTGATGTGCAAATTATGATGAGAACCTGAATCAAGTTCAGGTTGACGTAAATCGACTTTTTTAGGCAGCTTCATTCCATTCAATCTGGTTTTGGCTAAAGCTTGATTTTCACTCCGCCATTTACCACAAACCCATCCACAGGGGCATAAATATCCAAAAACTGCGGGTCGTTCAGACTTCCCGTATATATTTGATCAAACCGTGTTTGGCGGGTATCCAAAAAGTTCTCGAAATTCAGGAAAATTGAAAATTTCTCACCAAACTTCTTTTCACTCATAAGTCCCATTATCCAATAAGATTGACCCGTTTCTCCCGTGCTCAACTTTTGCGGACTGTAATAATAGGCTTCCAATCCCACCCAAAATTTCTCTTCTTTTTCATACATCAATACATTGTTCAAACGATGTTTGGCCACCAATGGAAAATCACTTACCGTTCCATCTTGATGTTGTTTTACATTGGCATGGGTATATCCGGTGAACAGTTTAAAATCGCCATACTTCACTTTCAAGTTGACCTCCACGCCACGGGTATCCACATAGCCATCTGGCTGCAGAAAACTATAGTATCCATTGTCATTTAATTCCAATACCATGGGGTCATCGATCTTAGTATAGAAAAGTAAGGTGTTCAGGGTCATGATCACACCGGGAAAGGGTGTCCATTTATAGTTTATATCAAAATTACCACCAATGGAGCGCTCAAGATCGGTTTGGTCAATATCGATGGGCAACACATTTCTAAATTGCAACCGTTCCGCATCTTCCGTAAACACAGTGGGTGTTTTATAGCCCATTCCTCCACCCAACCTGAATGTCAACGCTTGACTGGGTTCGTACAACAAGGATAATCTAGGAAGGGCCATAGCACCATAATCGGAATGGAAATCTGCCCGAAAACCTGTTTCCAAGGACAAAGTTTCATCAATGGGCCATACATTTTGGGCAAACAATCCAAAAATCTGGTAGGATTGGTCCAAAGCTTCGGACTCATCTTCCCTGGTGTCATTAAAATATTCCGTCCAAAGATTTGCCCCGAACACCCATTCTGTTCCACCATCCAAATTCTTGGAATAGTTCAGTTCACTAAAAGATGACCGTTGATAACCAGAAAATGTAAAATCGGGCACTTCAATGGACCTATCGTAAAAACTAAAACTGTTCTTGACCTCTATTCGGTCTTGATCATTGAAGGAATGTTTAAATCCCACTTGCGTAGAGAGCCTTTCGGTTTCGTTAGACTCAAAATAAGGGTCAATTACATCCTCTCCTTCAACATAATCCATATTACCGCCAAGACGATCTTCCCAAATGGCGTTCAAACCCAACATCAATTCGGTCTTCTCGTCCAGATACCAATATAGTTTGGGGTTTAAGGTGACCCTGTCAAACTCCGGAATGGCTGTCAACCCAATATCGGCAGGGTCATAGGGCGTACCTAAATTGTAGGACGCAAAAACGGTAGTTCCCACTTTGTCAAACTTTTGCGAATAAAACCCGCTCAAGTCCAAACCAAGGGCTGATGTGGCATTGGCCATGAAACTTAACTCTGGTGTATCTTCCGGGGTTTTGGAAATAAGGTTTACCAACCCTGCAATGGCTCCTCCCCCATACAAAGTGGAGCTGGACCCCTTGATAACCTCAACTTGTTTAAGATCCAAAGGGGCAATTTGCATCAAGCTTAAGCCACTGGCAAATCCAGAGTACAATGGGAATCCATCCCGTAGCAGCTGTGTGTACTTGCCATCCAAACCTTGTATACGGATACTGGAATTGTAACTTGTTGCCGAGGTCTGTTGTGTCCGTATTCCGGTACTTTCGTTTAAAAGCATACGGATATCACCCGGTTTCATATTGCCTTTTTCGGAGAGTTCCTCCCCAGCGATCACCTCCACTCTGGTCGGGATATCTTCTATGGTACGCGTACTTCTTGTAGAAACCAAGGTGACTTCTTCCATTTCCTCTGTTTGGGGGACCATGGCAAAGGTTTGACCTTGAGCTACTTGATCTAATGGAAATGTGAACGTTTTTTCTATAGGAGCATATCCCATATAACTCAAAAGCAGTGTATAGGTGCCGTTGGGGAGATTTTCCATATGTATGTTGCCATTTTCATCTGAAATGGCACCTATCTCGAGGGATTCAAAAACTGCGGTAACCCCTACCAATGGTTCATCACTATGGGAATCCTTTACGGTGATATCCAATGTGTTCTGTGCAAAAACGGATACCATCCCAAATAGGGACAGCACTATCAATATTTTAAATTTCATTTATTTAGATTTTTGAAACGATTGTGATTGTGTTCTTGGCCCTATAGGAATTGCCAAGAATGTTTTGAACTAACAACAACTATATCTCAAATGACCCGGGGAGGTTTTAAATCGTGGAAATAAACTTCTTTGGCAAGCGGCTCCATATATGGTACCGGAAGTATTTCCAAATCAGGTTCAAAAGCATCAAAATCGATTACTTCGTAGCTTATGGTAAATCCAGAACATCTACCACAATTGTAGAAAGGGGAACATGGTGATTCATTTTTATGGGGAGCATCATCATGCGATTCATTCTCCCCACAATAATGTAAGGAAGAAGATATTGGACAGGAATCCACATCCTGACAACATGGATATGATGACAGGACCACAATCAATGTGGACAAGATGACCGCCAAGACTTTCATAACCCAAAAATATGAAAAATTGAACTTGGTTACAGGGAAGATCCTATCGGTTCAACCAAAAAGCACAATTTTCATATGATATGACCTTAATAGAATCGGTGGACATACCAAAATTTATGTCGAAGGCAACGACACAGCCCTGAAAAAACAGCCTTTTAATACAAATGCAACCAGGTTTAACTTACACCTTGAACCATGGTTTGGGTCGCCAATACTTTTCGTTTGGAAATATTAGGAGTTGAACCAAGTCGTTTAATCAATACGTTCAGGTGCCCAAATGCATTTCCATTATCTCGAAATTCGGCAAGTTATATAGCTATAGAATGTGTTTTTCAATTATTCCCATTGAACAAATTTATTACGCCTGGGTTGCAACAATAAATTATATAACTACATTTGCAACAAAGTTGCATTTATTCTAATTTAAAATGGGATTGACCATAACCAAACCTGACATTATTGGGGCACTTGTTAGCAGTCTTTGCGTAGTTCACTGTATTGCAACACCATTTATTTTTGTAGCACATACATCGGTTTTGGATCACCATGATATTGCCCCTGTCTGGTGGACAGGGATGGATTTCTTATTTCTTATGGTTTCCTTTTTTGCAGTGATACGTTCGGTCAAAAACACATCAAAAAGTTATATGAGATTTGCATTATGGGCAAGTTGGTTTCTTTTGCTATTGTTGATAATGAATGAAAAACTTCATTGGGCACACATATCTGAAACCTTTATTTACCTGAATGGCTTTGCCCTAGCAGCTCTACATATATACAATTTAAGGTATTGTCAATGTAAAAATGATAAATGTTGTACCAAAAATGGATAAAGACAAAATTGAAATTATAGGTGACAATCATATTTCGACCAGTGTTGAAACACCTTTACGTGCAGATGCGTTTGAAAAAACGGATGAAGAGAAAATTAAAAATATTCGGTACCATTTTGGAAAAATAATGGAGGAATTGGGTCTGAACCTAAACGATGATAGTTTATCCGGCACACCATATCGTTTTGCCAAAATGTATGTCAAAGAGCTATTTTATGGATTAAACCCCAAAAACAAACCAAAATTATCCGTTTTTGAAAACAAGTACGGTTATAAAAAAATGTTGGTGGAACAAAACATAACCATCGACTCTTCTTGCGAACATCATTTTTTACCTATTACGGGCCATGCCCATATTGCCTATGTTCCAAAAGATAAAGTAATTGGACTTTCTAAAATCAATAGGTTGGTGGATTACTATGCCCACCGTCCACAGGTTCAGGAGAGATTATCCCTTCAAGTTTTAAAAGAACTTCAAGAAGCTTTGGGAACCGATGATGTAATCGTTATGGTTTCGGCAAAACATCTCTGTGTTTCATCAAGGGGTATAAAAGATAAAAATAGTTTTACTACCACCATTGAGTACGGCGGATGTTTCGAAAACGAAAAAAACAGACAGGATTTTTTTAAAATAATCGGGAACGATGCCGTCATCTAGAAATTATCCGTGAAGTCACATCTATAACACTTACCATACCATCAAAAATAAAAAAAGGCCGAGAAGTAAATCTCGGCCTTTCCCTTTTGTACCTTGGGAGGGAATCGAACCCTCACTCCCGAAGGAACTGGATTTTGAATCCAGCGCGTCTACCAGTTCCGCCACCAAGGCAATTGGTGCCACATTTTTAATGCGAGTGCAAAGCTAAAAAAATATTTTTATTTATCACCAAAAAATACTTTCATTTATCCTTTAGCAACCCGATTTAATTCTTAAATTTGCACCTCTTTATTTAAAACCACTTTAAAACGCTAGTTAACAAGAGTTTGTAATGGCCTATCAAGTTCCGGAACCTAAAATTTTTGCATGCACCCAAAGTGTTGCACTGGGCAAAAAAATCGCTGCTTCTTATGGTGCAGAATTGGGAAAAGTCCAATTCTCAAGATATAGCGATGGTGAGTTTCAGCCTTCGTTTGAAGAATCCATTCGAGGAGCACGAATTTTTATCATTGGTTCCACCAATCCAAGTTCCGAAAACTTAATGGAAATGTTGTTGATGCTGGACGCTGCCAAAAGAGCTTCCGCTAGGCACATTACCGCCGTTATACCTTACTTTGGATGGGCCAGACAAGATAGAAAGGACAAACCACGTGTTCCCATTGCCGCAAAATTAGTGGCCAAAATGTTGGAAACCGCTGGTGCCACAAGGATTATCACCATGGATTTGCACGCAGACCAAATCCAAGGTTTCTTTGAAAAACCGGTAGACCATCTGTTTGCCTCCACATTGTTCTTGCCCTATTTAAGAGGTTTGAATTTGGACAACCTCTGTATAGCGTCCCCAGATATGGGTGGCTCCAAAAGGGCCTACGCCTATTCAAAGGCACTGGAATGTGATGTGGTCATCTGTTACAAGCAAAGGGCCAAAGCAAATGTAATTTCCCACATGGAGCTGATCGGTGATGTAAAGGGCAAAAATGTGGTTTTGGTGGATGATATGGTCGATACTGCCGGCACACTTACAAAGGCAGCCGACTTGATGATGGAAAGGGGAGCGGAAAGTGTACGGGCCGTAACAACCCATGGATTGCTTTCAGGCAATGCATACGAAAAAATAGAAAAATCCGATTTAACGGAATTGATCATTAGCGATTCCATTCCAGTAGATCATAATAAAGAAAAAATAAAGGTATTGACCTGTGCCGATCTGTTTGCCGATGTAATGCACAGAGTGCATCACAACACGTCAATATCTTCAAAATTTTTAATGTAAATCAATTTAATATATAACAATGAAGTCAATTACAATCAAAGGATCCCAAAGAGAAAGCGTGGGCAAGGCATCAACCAAAGCCTTACGTAATGCTGGAAAGGTCCCTTGCGTACTGTACGGAGGGGATAAACCAGTTCATTTTTCAGCTGATGAAATAGCATTCAAAGACCTGGTGTACACCCCAAATGCCTACACTGCGGTAATTGAATTGGAGGATGGTCAAAAATTTGACGCCGTATTGCAGGATATCCAATTTCACCCTGTAACCGATAGAATCCTTCACATTGATTTCTACCAGTTGTTCGAGGACAAACCGGTCACCATGGAAATTCCAGTACGTTTGGAAGGAAATTCTCCAGGTGTACGAAATGGTGGACGTTTACTTTTCAGGAAAAGAAAACTTTCGATCAAGGCACTCCCTAATCTGCTTCCTGATTTTATCACCATTGACATTTCTAAACTAAGAATTGGTCAAACGATTGCAGTAGAAAGCATTCTAAACGACAACTATACGTTCTTGCACCCAGATAGCACTGCTATTGTACAGGTTAAAGCTTCTAGAACTTCTGTTGATGACGATATCGAAGAAGATGAAGAAGGTGTAGAAGGTGAAGCTGCCGCTGAGGCTCCAGAAGCCGAAGCCGCGGAGTAAGCACTTTGAAGGCCCAACAAGAGCATCCCTTTTTTACTCTGGTAAAAATTTGGGATGCTTTTGTATTTTTAGACAAATGGAACACAACAGATGCTCAACTTTATCCATAAGCTTTTTGGTACATCAAAACAATTACTGAAAGAAACCGACCCCATGAAAAAATTTTTGATTGTTGGTCTTGGAAATATTGGACCTGAATATGAGAATACCCGCCACAATATAGGTTTCAAAATCCTTGATTTTTTGGCAGCACAAGAGGGCTTTACCTTTGAAAATGCCAAATTGGGAGCTGTGGCCACTTTTAAATACAAAGGAAAAAGTGTCCTCTGCCTAAAACCATCCACCTACATGAACCTGAGCGGAAAGGCTGTAAAATATTGGATGGATAAGGAAAATATAAGTTTGGACAATATATTGATCATTACGGATGATATCAATCTACCTTTTGGATCTATACGTCTCAAAGGTAAAGGAAGTGATGGTGGCCATAATGGGTTGAAGGATATCCAAAACGTTCTACAGACCACTAAGTACAATCGCTTTAGATTTGGTGTTGGATCCAATTTCAGTAAAGGCAAACAGGTGGATTATGTTTTGGGCAAATGGGATGATGAACAACAAACAGCAATGCCTGAACGCTTAAAAAAATCTACCGATCTTATACGCTCATTTGTGTTTGCCGGTGCTAAAAACACCATGAACCAATTCAATGGCAAATAGCAAATTTAGAACACTTTAAAGTCGAACACCCCCGAATCTGAGGTATTGCCCTCCAAATCGGTTGTCACCACTTTCCAATAATATACCTCGCCAGATATTACATCAACGGACAATTCCATGGTAGTTGAATCCGTTATTCCCACAGAGGTAGTTGGTGGGTTCACATCTGAGAAAAACACTTCAAAAGAATCAATATCATTGTCCACATCTGCCCCGGACCACTCCAAAAGTACTTCATTGGCAATATCCTTTTGTACAGTGGCCCCCGAAGCTGGTTTGACCAATTGTGCTGGAAATGGTGCGTAAGTGGTTTGCGACCCAGCATTGTAGAACAACCAGGTTTCACTGGTCGCCACTTGGTCAGAAGCTGAGTTCTGAGATGTTACAGACCACGAAAATGGCGTTCCTTTGGCAATGGTAAGACTTGCCGATGTTGATGTTGTGGATATATTCTGAGGGACATTGGTATCCAGGTTTACCACGTTCAGTGTATACCTGTCCGTATTATCGGATGCCATCCATCGAAAGGTAATCTGTGTGGACGTTTGATTGACATCTATTCCAGTGGTACACTCGGAGTTTTCCTCAGGAAAAACCAATGTGGCTCCTTCCGGAACTGGGGGTGCGTCATCATTGCCCCCACACGAAACCAACAAAACCAATACGGACAGCCAAATTAAATTCCTGGTCATTTTTTTACGAGTTTAAACATTTCTTTTGCCCCAGCTTTTTCCATACTGAGATAATAAATCCCTTTAGAAAGATTGGACAAGTCCAACTGAAGGTTTTCACCATAAACTGTTCTATGATCGGTCAGTACAAGCCTACCGTTAGCGGTAAATATTTGTAGCAAAACATCTCCTTGATACCCTCCCAAATAAACTTCGGTCACAGTTTCCACTGGATTTGGGGAAAGGATCGGCCTGGAGGAATAGAACAACGTTTTTTCCACCACACCTTGACAAGGAAGGTTGGAATAGACCCTCAAGACATTCTTTCCTTCCTGCAAATCTAGTTGGACCTTTGAATCTTCTGTTTGTGTTACCAATCCGTTTAGTTCAACGTTGTAAAATGTAGCTCCACTTAAATCAACCGTAACAATACCGGAATCTACCAAAGCATCAATATCCAGTTCGTCGGGTTGGGTAATCACTGCATTGAAACATACTTCTTGGTAGGTGATCAAACCATTGGTTCCGGTAATGCAAAGAGAATATTCGCCCGCCGTTAAATTATCAAACGTTTGGGAATCCGTAAAATCCACGGATTGTGTGCCTTCAGCGCCATCCAGAACTGCCGTATAGGTTATGGATGTGTCAAAAGGTGTTATTGTAATCGTCCCATTATTACTGGTCCGACAGGTTTCACTTTCTATTTCAATCTCAAAATTATCGGAAGCGAACCTATAGATCGCACATCCATTGGTGTCCACTTCAACACCTTTGGGAGTACCCAGACATAGATCATCCCCATCATCGAACACTCCATCCTCATCCTCATCCGGTCGATAAGCTCCCTCCACGCACATATCCAAAGAAAAACCGATCAATGATCCCCCGTCACCTGCAGCGGTGTCTTCTATTTCCAATGTCCATTCCCCCAAAATTGATTCGCCTTTTAACGAGGCCAAAGAACCTAGCGGTGTAACCGATCCAGAAATCGCAGGGCTCCCTGTACATTCAATAGGGTCTCCGTCATCATCAAAAATTGCATTAATATTGTTTAAATCCCCACAAGTATTCGAAATCAAGGTTACTTCCGTGCCCGAAGGGGATATAAGTGTGATGATCAAATCCTCCAAATAGGTATGATCTAATTCCAAGTTCACATTTACATCCGAAACGGGCAAGTCTTCAAGGAAAAGTACCGATGTTGTGATCGTTGATGTGCCCGAGGATGGAATGGTAATGGGCAGATCACTGGGCTCCTTGTTCTTGCAATCCACTTGGGATGTAATAAAATTGAATGCGGTCCCAAAAGTTCCTGTCCCACATCCATTGCTCGGTCTCACTCTCCAAAAGTATTCCGTTTCGGCTTCTAAATTGGACGTTTTGTAATAAGTGAATGGAACTGTAGCAGATTCCACAATATTGACAAATCCAGCATCCGTGGCCACTTCCACATCAAAACTGGAGTACAAGGGGTCTTCTTCCCAATTAAGTTCTGTATCCAATGAAACGCCTCCTTCCCCATTGATGGGTGAAAGTAAGGTTACGTCCGAAAAGGTTCCGTCTTGGACCTGAAGTGACAAAACCACACTCTTGGTCACCGATGCTGAAGTGGAAGTAACCGTAATATCATACACACCTGGTGCAACTGCATCGGTATTGGACAATGTCAAATCTACCCCAGTATTGTTTGCACTTTCCTCAGAAGGAGAAAAATTAGCGGACAAACCTGCCGGCAAATTCGCAGAGAAGGTGGAGTTTTCATTGAACCCTCCGTAAGTTTCGTAAACAAATGGAATAACAATATCATCCGGTTGACACACCTCATAGGTCAGTTCTTCAAAACTCAACACCACTTTTGATTCTTCTATCGTAAAGTCGGAAGAATTGACCGCAAAAAATATATTATCGCTCGCCTTGACCATAATCCGTGCAGCGGTTGTCACATCCCCTGGCAAAAGTATTTTCTCGGAGCCATCATTAAGTGTATCTTCCAAAAGCGTAATAGGAAAAGTGAGCCCCCCATCCAAGGATAGAAAAATATCCACTGTTTGGGCATTCACGGGCGCGATATCGGTATTGGCCACATCCCATGTAACTTCTTGAATCGAGCCCGCCGCATAAATTTCATTGCTCGTTTGCGAGGTAACCACAAAAGGTCCCGCTGCTTTGACCACATCTACTTCCAACACATCCGAAACCACTTGTCCACCACCCTCTGCATTGTCACGAACGGTACACGCAAAAGTGAAGCTTCGCTCTATTTCGGAAACAGTTTCCCAAGCGTCCCCAATTGACGGATTGGTTTGTGTCAGGTTTCCTTGGGCTACTTCCGATAACTTAGGAAAATACCGCGCCGGATCTGTACTCGGTGGAAGCGATCTAAAATTTGCACCACTGGGGTTTGAGGGGCCAAAAGATGAGACTGTTACCAAACCATCATCTATTTGTTCCCACGTATAGGTCAGCACATCCCCAACGTCAGGATCTGTGGCATTACCTTCCAGAACAAATGCAGTGCCCTTCGGTATGGTGTAATCATCCACAGGGGTAAGTACCGGTGGAGAATTGACCAATGCTTCGGTTTGTCCACATGATGTAGTTTCCAAATAAGTGGCTATTTGAAGTATACTGTTATAGTGAAAATAATCATCACCATGGGCCGCCACATTATTATCGCCTACGATTCCGGCATATCCCATAATAGTGGTTCCACTACCTGGTTCGGCTTGCACACCTGTACCTTCAGACTCGAACGACCACGTATGATTGGCACCGAATTGGTGACCAAGTTCGTGGGCCACATAATCCAAATCGAACACATCGCCCTGTGGATTAAATGCCGAAGAAAAACCACTCCCCTTCCTGTTGTCCACACAGACAGAACCGATAAAACCAGCATTACCGTTATCCTCTCCTTCATCCACCTTATGAAAAAGGTGACCTACATCGTAGTTTTCCTCGCCTATAATAGAGGTTATCGTTGCCTGTACCTCAGCATTTAAGGAATCATCATAGGGATCGGTATTCGCATTGGTAAAAATAATAAGATCGTTATCGGCAATAAGCTCGAGAGTAACCCCCAAATCTGTCTCAAAAACTTCATTTACCCTTGTAATCGTCGCGTTTATAGCCGCTAAGGCATCTTCCACGGTACCCCCCATTGCTTCGGTATATTCCCCAGAAGCGGAGACCGCAATCCTATATTTCCGAAGTACTTGCCCATCAACCAACGGAACAATGGTTTTTTCACTTGTCCCCGATGATTTATTTTCTGTCGCATATAGGTCTTTGCCCGTCTCACAGATAAAATTCATTTTTGAGGAAAGGCTGGCTTCTTGATCATAAAGCACATAGGTGCCCGATGTATCGGAAACGGGTTCCATAAAAGCCTTTTTATTGTTCTTTAGATCCACAACCATGGTCTGCAAACCTTTGTGGGAACTACTCAGCTTCACTTTGTACCTTCCATCGGAACTAACTCCCGTATAAGATTTTATGTTGGGATATTTCTTGGCAAGGTCGGGATGCAATACCGAAGTCTCTTTTAACGTAAACAGAACCACGTCCCCATTACTATTAGGAAGATATACCACTTGTTTGCCCCCCTTGTTGGTTGAAAAAGATTTCAACCTTTTGGAAAAAACATCCTTTTCCAATGAAAATACGCTCTTTGCGCTAGAGATATCCTTTAAAGATGCACTGTGCAGATTGGTTGGTTTGGGAACTTTTTTCCAATATCCTTGCTGCCCGTAAATGCAAAAGCAGCTAAAAAATATGGTTATTGAAAAAACTAGATGTAACTTAGCTTTCATACTCGGTTAGGGCATAGTATAATTTCAAATGTAAGCCTTTTTTTATTTCTTGATCAGTTGGAAGCAATCCAAAACATTTCTCATTTTAAGGACGTTCCACACCAAACGGTGGTAACCATCGGTACTTTTGATGGTGTGCACCTTGGTCACCGCAAGATATTGGAACGCCTCACAAACAATGCCAAAAACACAGGATTAAAGTCCGCAGTGCTCACTTTTTTCCCCCATCCGCGCATGGTATTGCAAAAAGATTTGGACATAAAACTATTGAACACGCTCGAGGAAAAAAAACAGATTTTGGAAACATTGGGGCTGGACTATTTGATCATACACCCCTTCACCAAAGAGTTTTCAAGGCTTTCTGCCATTGATTTTGTTCGGGATATCTTGATCAATAATTTAAAGGCAAAAAAAATAATCATTGGTTACGACCACAGGTTTGGTCGCAATAGGAACGCCAATATCCAGGACCTGATTTCTTTTGGAAACACCTTCGATTTTGAAGTGGAAGAAATTCCCGCCCAAGAAATCGATGATGTATCTGTGAGCTCCACAAAAATCAGAAAAGCACTTTTGGAAGGTGATGTGGAAACAGCCAATAGTTATTTAAGTTATCCCTATATGCTCACCGGAACCGTAAAAAAAGGAAAAGGCTTGGGAAAAGGGTTTGGTTTTCCAACCGCTAACCTTCATATTGCCGAAGCCTATAAACTTATTCCAAAAAACGGTGCCTACGTAGTCAAAAGCAATCTTGACGGCAAGGATTACCATGGAATGATGAACATCGGGTTCAACCCCACCGTAGACGGGTCCCAAAAAAGTATAGAGGTCAATTTTTTTGAGTTCGAGGGAAACCTTTACGGAAAAAAGATACAGGTACAATTATTGCATCGTATCCGGGACGAACATAAGTTCAATTCCATTGAAGAACTTAAAGAACAATTAAAAAAGGACAAAAACCACTCATTGGACCTAATCTCCAAATAAATGCTCAACCAATTTCTATTCAAGAGGATTGACAACGCACAACTTGTTGTATTTAGGATATTTTACGGGCTATTGGTGAGTGCAGAATGTTATGGCGCCATAGCCACGGGCTGGGTACGTAGAACCTTGGTGGAACCCAAATTCACCTTTTCCTTTATAGGTTTTGAATGGCTCCAACCCTTGCCCGGCAACGGGATGTACATTTATTTCGCCATTATGGGCACCTTCGGTCTTTTAATAGCCCTTGGATATAAATATCGCTTTAGCGCACTGGCATTTGCAATATTATGGTCGGGGGTGTACCTGATGCAAAAAACCTCGTACAATAACCACTATTATTTATTGATGTTGCTCGCCTATATCATGGCATTCCTGCCAGCGAACCGAGACGCATCCTTAGATGTGAAATTAAATCCCAAACTACGTTCCCAGACAATGTACAACTGGATTCGATGGACCATCATACTCCAACTCTTCATTGTGTACACTTATGCATCAGTAGCAAAATTATATGCGGATTGGCTGGATTTTAGCATGATCGAAGTGTTGATGAGCTCCAAGAAGAACTACTACTTAATCGGGGACTTTCTCCAACAAAAATGGGTACACAAAATTATAGCCATTTTCGGCATTTGCTTTGATTTGCTGGTTGTTCCCGCCCTACTCTGGAAGCCTACACGGAAAATCGCCTTTGGACTGTCCATTTTCTTTCACTTGTTCAACAGCATTGTATTTCAAGTAGGTATATTCCCCTATTTGTCCCTTGCCTTTACAGTATTCTTTTTTGAACCACAGACCATCCGAAACATCTTTTTAAGAACCAAAAAAATAATCCCAGAAACCAAAATCATCATTCCAAAGAACAAAAATGTGGTCTTGACGGTGTTGGGCATCTACTTCCTGTTCCAATTGATTTTGCCCCTTCGCCACCACTTCTTCAAAGATGATGTGCTATGGACCGAAGAAGGCCATAGATTAAGTTGGCGTATGATGCTCCGCAGCCGTACCGGAAGTATTACTTATAGCGTTGTAAATACCGAGACCAAGGACACCACCGTGGTCAACTTGAACGATTACCTTACCAAGAAACAAAAAAGACGAGTAGCTTGCTATCCCGATTTTATCTGGCAATTTGCCCAACACCTCAAAAAGGAATACAACAAAAAAGGAGAAAACATTCAAGTATTTGTAAAGAACAGGGTGAAGGTAAACCAAGGCCCATACAAACAATTTGTAGACCCCAAAGTGGATTTGGCCAGTGTTCCTTGGAAACATTTCGCCCACAATGATTGGATTATGCCCTCTCCAAAAGAATAAAGTTGGGGACTTCTTCAGATTGAATTAAATTTGCGCCTCAAAACAAGGCCATGCTTCAAATACAGAACATCAGGGAAAACAAGGAAAGTATCATTAACGCTTTGAAGAAGCGAAACATCGATGCCGAACCTATGATATCAAAGGTTTTGGAACTCGATGAAAAAAGACGTTCCATCCAAACCGAGCTGGACGCCACCTTGGCCGAATCCAACAAACTTTCAAAAGAAATTGGCATGCTTTTCAAATCGGGAAAAGCACAGGAAGCCAATGTTCTAAAAGAAAAAACAGCTGGACTCAAAGAAGCATCAAAAAAACTGGGGGACGATTTAAACACGACTGCCAATGAACTTCAGCAACAGTTGTATTTGATTCCGAACGTACCCCACGAATCCGTTCCAGCAGGAAATTCGGACGAGGACAACGAAGAAGTTTTCCGGGAAGGAGACATTCCTACCCTATCCAAAGAAGCATTACCGCATTGGGAATTGGCCAAAAAATACGATATCATCGATTTTGAGCTTGGGGTAAAAATCACAGGTGCAGGCTTTCCGGTGTACAAAGGAAAAGGTGCCCGTTTACAACGTGCCCTGATCGCTTATTTCTTGGACAAAAATACCGAGGCAGGGTACACCGAAATGCAAGTTCCCCTTATGGTGAACGAAGACTCTGGTTACGGAACAGGCCAGTTGCCCGACAAGGAAGGCCAAATGTACCATGTACAGGCAGATGATCTCTACCTTATCCCGACGGCCGAAGTACCTGTGACCAACCTGCACCGGGGCGATATCTTGGCAGAGAGTGATTTCCCCATCAAATATACAGGCTATACCCCATGTTTCCGTCGTGAAGCCGGAAGTTATGGCGCCCACGTTCGTGGCTTGAACCGTTTGCACCAATTTGACAAAGTGGAGATTGTACGCATGGAGCACCCCAACAATTCATACCAAGCTTTGGATGAAATGGTGGAGCATGTTAAAAATATTCTTCGGGAGTTAAAATTACCTTACCGTATTTTACGACTTTGTGGAGGCGACCTGGGATTTACCTCTGCCCTTACATTTGATTTTGAAGTATTCTCAACCGCACAAGATCGTTGGTTGGAAATCAGTTCCGTGTCCAATTTTGAAACCTTCCAGGCCAATCGCCTAAAACTTCGCTACAAGGATGAAAATGGAAAGAGCCAATTGGCCCACACCTTGAACGGAAGCTCTTTGGCATTGCCCAGGGTTTTGGCGGGAATCTTGGAAAATTATCAAACCGACGAGGGCATTAAAATCCCTGAGGTATTGGTTCCTTACTGTGGTTTTGACATCATAGATTAAGGTTTTCATCCAATTATTTGGATTCGCTTAACAGAATCCCCCATATTTCTGCGTTATATTTGAAATAAAACAAGCTATTGCGACGTCTTTTATTTCTCATATTGATTTTATCCAGTTTTATCGGATTGGCACAAGAGGATTTCTTGGCCAAGCAGTACCTTAATAATGGGGATTATGAGAAAGCCTTGGTCTTTTATGAAAAATTGGTGGAGACCAACCCACGACGTACCGATTATGCCGAGGGATTGGTGGCCTGCTACCAACAATTGGAACGCTATGACGAAGCAGAAGCATTCTTACTTCAAAAAATAGAGGACAGCTACGCTTTTCCTACTTTTTATATTGAACTAGGATACAATTTCACCCTGAAAAACGAGCCCGAAAAGGCCAATGTGTATTACGACAAGGCCATTAAAAAAATTGAGGACAACCCCAATTATGGATACAGCGTAGGCTATCGCTTCCAGAAATATGCCTTGCTCGATTACGCCATTCAAGCCTACACCAAGGCCATGGAATTAAAACCCGAACTCAACTACGATTTTCAGTTGGCCCGTATTTATGGGGAACAAGGGGATGTTGAAAAAATGTACCAATCCTACCTCAACCTTATTTGGGAGGGAAGGACATCCCACTCCAACGTACTGCGGAACATCGACGATTTTATCTCCGAAGATCCCTCCAACGAAAACAATATATTGTTGCGCAAAGTACTCCTACAAAATGCGCAGAAAGCACCCGATATTCTTTGGAACCAACTTTTGAGCTGGCTTTTTGTGCAACAAAAACAATACAATAGTGCCTTTGGTCAGGAAAAGGCCATTTTTAAAAGAAGTGAAGGCCAATCCGTAGATCGATTGGAAAACCTTGGAAACATAGCTTTGGAGGACAAAGACCTGGAAACGGCCACTGCTATCTATCAATACATTGTGGATAATACCGAAAATCCACGAACCAAACTCAGTGCGGAACTACAACTCATCGATATCGCTTTGCAAAATCCGACAGAAAAAATAGTCAAAGATGTTGAAAACAAATTCAAGGATCTCGTTGAGACATACGGCATTCAAAGTAGCACCCTTCAACTCCAGATTGCCTATGCCAATTTTCTTACGTTTAGGAAAGAACAACCCGAACCTGCCATTGATATGCTAAAACAAAGTTTGGAACTTCCCATGGGGCGATTGACCATGGCTTACGTAAAACTTGCCCTTGGTGACATCCTTGTTTTTGACCAAAGGTTCAACGAAGCACTGATTCTTTTCACCCAAGTACAAAAAAGCATGAAAAATGATGTACTTGGCCAAGATGCACGATTTAAAGTGGCACAGACCAGTTTTTATAAAGGTGATTTTGATTGGGCACTTACCCAACTAAAAGTTCTCAGAAGTTCAACCTCCCAGCTTATCGCCAACGACGCCATGCAGTTGAGCCTCTTGATCTCGGACAACTCACTTGAAGATTCCACCCAGACCGCATTAAAAAAATATGCCAGAGCTGACTTACTGGCCTATCAAAACAAAAACAAGGAGGCCATTGAGGTGCTCGAAGATATTTTACAGAACCATAAAGGGGAAAAAATAGAGGACGAAGCCCTGCTGAAACAAGCTGAACTTCTGGTAGCACAAAAAAATTACGAGAGTGCCGAGTTCAACTATCAAAAAATTGTGGAATTCTACGCTGATGGTATCCTTGCCGACGACGCCCATTTTGCTTTGGGAGAACTTTACGAGAACATTTTGAACGAACCGGAGAAGGCAAAAAATCATTACGAAAAGATCATTTATAATTATCAGGACAGTTATTATTTCCCGCAGGCCCGTAAGAATTTCAGGAGGCTACGAGGGGATGCAATTAACTAATTCTTTCCTACTTTAGCCCAATAAACCGAAGGCAAATGCTGATATATAACGTAACCATCAATATTGACGAAAGTATCCATGATGAGTGGTTGGCCTGGATGAAGGACAAACACGTGCCCGATATGCTTGCAACAGGAAAGTTTATCCATGCCAAAATGGTCAAGGTCTTGGTGGAAGAGGACATGGGAGGCATCACATATTCCGTGCAATACACTACCCGTGACAGGGCCACCCTGGAATCCTATTACAAAGAAGACGCCGACCGTTTACGTTCGGATGCACAACAAATGTTCCCAAACAAATTTGTCGCCTTTAGAACCGAGTTAGAAGTCATCAGTCAACAAATACCCTAAAAATTTGGAATATCTCTTTTCCTACGGAACTCTCCAAGACCTTCAGGTACAAGAATACATTTTTGGGCGCATATTAGATGGAAAGCCCGACACTGCATTGGGTTTCAAAAAAATAGAAAATGCCGTCTATGGTCGTTATCCGTTGGTCATCCACACCAACAACCCCAAAGACAAAGTTGAAGGCATGGCTTATAAAGTAAACGATGCTGACCTTAAAAAAGCGGACATTTACGAAACCAGTGCATACAAAAGGGAAAAATTCCGTTTGGAATCAGGGGAAGAAGCATGGATCTATATCGAAAATTCCAACTAACTTGCAAAAAAACCGTCAGTGTCCAAAAAGAAAAGAAAGAAGTACCCCAATGGTTCCCCCAACAAAAAAAAGCATGGGTCGGAAGATGGGGCGGTAAAGGCAAAAAAACATTTGGGCCAGCATTTTCTCAAAGATGAGTCCGTTGCCGAAAAAATAGCCCAGACCCTTTCCTTGGAAGGTTACAGCAATGTTATCGAGGTTGGGCCAGGAATGGGAGTGTTGACCAAATACCTTCTTCAACGAGATATAGATTTGGTGGCCATGGATTTGGATGAAGAGTCCATCGTATACCTCAACCATAGTTTTCCTTTGGAACATGCCGATATTCTAAAAAACAATGATCGTCTCAATATTATAGAAGCGGATTTCCTCAAGTTCGACCTTACCCAACTCTACGGGAACGAACAATTTGCCATTACGGGCAACTTCCCTTACAACATTTCCAGTCAGATAGTTTTTAAAATGTTGGAAATGCGTAAACAGGTACCCGAATTTTCGGGTATGTTCCAAAAAGAAGTGGCCAAACGCATTTGTGAAGGACCTGGAAGCAAAAGCTACGGTATCCTCTCCGTATTGGTCCAGGCTTATTACGATGCGGAATACCTTTTTACCGTGCCCCCAGGGGTATTTGACCCTCCACCAAAGGTGGATTCCGGGGTCTTGCGTCTGTCCCGAAAAAAAGAACTTAACCTACCATGTGATGAACGCCTTTTCTTTAGAGTGGTAAAAACAGCTTTTAACCAAAGACGTAAAACTATTCGCAATAGTCTTAAAGTCTTCAACCTTTCCGATAATCTAAAAGAAGATACTATCTTTGACCAACGCCCGGAACAGCTTTGTGTAGCTGATTTTATAACGTTGACACAGAAGATAGCCAATGACGCCGTTTAAACTCACAGACGAACTTTTAGAAGAAATCAGGCAACTGATTGCAGAAAACAAGGACGCTGAACTTCAGGCTACGATGAAGGAGTTCCACTATGCGGATATTGCCGAGATAGCGGATGAACTGGAAGTTGATGAAGCGACCTACCTGATCAAGCTTCTGGACAGTGAAAAAACCTCGGATATTCTTGCGGAAATGCACGAAGACATCCGTGAGGCTGTACTTAAAAACCTTACTGCCAAAGAAATTGCAGGGGAGTTGTCCGAGTTGGACACGGACGATGCTGCGGATATCATTAACGAGCTTCCAAAGGAAATTGTCCAGGAAGTAATCTCGGAGATTTCCGATCGGGAACACGCCAAGGATATTGTGGACCTTTTGCGATATGAAGAGGATTCCGCTGGTGGTCTTATGGCAAAAGAACTTGTGAAAGTCAACGAAAATTGGACCGTGACCTCCTGTGTCAAGGAAATGCGCGCCCAAGCAGAAAATGTGACCCGGGTGCATTCCATATACGTTGTAGACGACGAAGGAAAGCTCAAAGGCAGGCTTTCCCTAAAAGATTTGCTTACAGCTCCCACCAAAAGCCATATAAAGGATATTTATATTCCAAAAGTAGATTCTGTCAATGTCAACCAAAAGGGTGAAGAAGTTGCCAAGATTATGTCCAAATATGACTTGGAGGCCATACCAGTGGTTGATGAAATTGGACGTTTGGTGGGACGAATCACCATTGATGACATTGTGGATTTGATTCGGGAAGAAGCCGACAAAGATTACCAAATGGCCGCAGGTATCTCCCAAGATGTTGAGGTAAGCGACAGTATCTGGACACTGACACGTGCCCGCATCCCATGGTTGATATTGGGTCTTTTGGGCGGACTTGGTGCTGCCGCCATCATGGGCACTTTTGAGGATATGATAGCCAAACACGCGGTATTGTTTTTCTTTACCCCGCTAATCGCGGCAATGGCGGGCAATGTAGGCGTACAATCCAGTGCCATTGTGGTTCAGGGTCTGGCGAACGATGATTTAAAAGGAAGCATAAGAAATCATTTGCTGAAAGAAATGCTCTTGGCTCTTTTGAACGGATTTATTCTTTCCTCTTTACTTTTGCTCTTCACTTGGGCCTGGAAAGGATCATTTACTACCTCATTGGCCATATCTCTTTCGTTGATTACCGTAATTGTAGTGGCCGGTTTCATAGGTACCTTTATTCCTCTCTTCCTTCATAAAAGAAATATTGACCCTGCCATTGCCACAGGTCCATTTATAACCACGAGCAACGATATTTTTGGGATCTTGATCTATTTTTGGATAGCCAAAATGATTTTGGGGATTTAACATGGCTCATCCCCTGGTTCGGAACAATGATTTCAAGTTTTTTCATAAAAAGTGATACGTAATTAACAACTAGTATTTAAACATGGACTCACCATCCAAAAATCTAGGAATTGTATATTTGACCCTATGAAAGTTCTCCATCTTGACACCAATCACCCTCTGCTCATTGAACAATTTGCTGAGCTTGGGTTTGAAAACCACGAAGACTACACCTCCACCAAAGAACAAGTAGAGAAAAAAATCCACTTGTACGATGGCATCATCATTAGAAGTAGGTTCACTATAGACCAACAATTCCTGGACAAGGCCACCAATCTAAAATTTATTGGAAGGGTCGGGGCAGGATTGGAAAATATTGACGTGGAACATGCCAAATTCAAGGGCATATTTCTAGCATCGGCACCGGAAGGGAACCGAAATGCCGTAGGTGAACACACTTTGGGCATGTTACTCTCGCTAATGAACCACATGTGCAAGGCCAATCGACAAGTTAAAAAAGGAAAATGGAAACGAGAGAACAATCGGGGTGTGGAACTCGATGGAAAAACTGTGGGAATTATCGGCTATGGGAATATGGGCAAAGCATTTGCCAAAAAATTGCAGGGCTTCGACGTAGAGGTTATCTGCTATGACATTGTTGGAGGTGTTGGCGATGAAAATGCCCGTCAAGTAGGCATCATGGAATTTCAACAACGCTCGGATGTCGTTAGCCTACATGTACCTGAAACAAAGGAAACCGTGGGAATGGTAAACTCAGATTTCATTGAGGGGTTCCATAAACCTTTTTGGCTACTTAACACTGCTCGGGGCAAATGTGTGGTGACCAAAGATTTGGTGGAAGGATTAAAATCCGGCAAAGTATTGGGTGCTGGATTGGATGTATTGGAATATGAGAAAAAATCCTTCGAAAACATGTTTGTGCAAAAACCCAAAGCTTTTAAGTATCTTCGAAAAGCTAAAAATGTGTTGTTGACACCTCACGTAGCGGGTTGGACCGTGGAAAGCAAGGAAAAATTGGCGCAGACCATTGTTGATAAAGTCAAAGAAAGATTTTGCTAACTTTATACACCCTATCGTTCCTGATTTTGACGCTGCCAGTCCATTAAAATGACCATACATGACTTTAGATGTCAAAACAGTTGACGAATACATAGAAAAACTTCCAGAAGATCGTAAAGAACCCGTTTCCAAACTTCGAGAGACTGTAAAAAGGAACTTACCGGAAGGCTTCGAAGAATGTATCAGTTACAAAATGATCG
Organism: Allomuricauda sp.; assembly: GCF_002699205.1. Lineage (GTDB taxonomy): Bacteria > Bacteroidota > Bacteroidia > Flavobacteriales > Flavobacteriaceae > Flagellimonas. Next base: position 516,182 of record NZ_PABT01000014.1, on the reverse strand, counting down.
GTTTTGTAGTGCCACACTCCATATATCCGGACGGATATCATTGTGACCCAAAGTTACCACTCCCCTTCATCAATATTGCATCTCAAAAAAACTTTGTGGCCCTTTACCATTCCGGTATTTATGCAAACGCGGAACTGCACAATTGGTTTGTAAACGAATACCCGAAACATGTAAGCACAAAATTGGATATGGGCAAAAGTTGCGTTCGTTTTAAGAACACCAACAAGATACCATACGAACTCATTGCGGAACTTTGTAAAAAAATGACCCCGCAGGAATGGATTTCCCTTTATAAAAAAAACATTAAAAAATCATGAAAAACCGAGTAACAGGACTGGGTGGCTTTTTCTTTAAAAGCAAGGACCCAAAAAAAATTAAGGAATGGTACAAAAACCATTTGGGATTGAACACCGACCAATATGGATGCACCTTTTGGTGGAAGGACAAAGAAGGTAAAGATTGTTCCACACAATGGAGCCCTATGGATGAAAACACCGAATATTTCAAGCCCAGTGAAAAGCAGTTCATGATGAACTTTAGGGTGGAAAACTTGGTAGAACTCCTTAAAGAATTAAAGAAGGAAGGCGTTACCGTGGTAGGTGAAATAGAAGAGTACGAGTACGGAAAGTTTGGTTGGATACTTGACCCAGAGGGAAATAAATTGGAACTTTGGGAACCTGTTGATAAAGCCTTTCTGTAGGTATTGATTTATTTGTTACATTTAGCAATCGTTAACCAACACATTTAAACCATGTCAGAAGAAGAAAAAAAAGATTTTGAAGATAAGGCTGAAGAAGCAGCTAAAGACTTTAAGGAAGAAGCAAAAAAAACTGCAAATGAATTCAAAGAAGGAATCCAAGGTGCAGGCGGGGATAACAAAAAAATTCTTGCCGGCATCCTAGCTATATTGTTAGGAGGATTTGGAGTTCATAAATTTATTTTGGGCTACAACAAAGAAGGGTTTATTTTACTGGGAGTAACTATTATCTTAGGAGCAATTACCTGTGGAATTGGTGCATCCGCTGCTTGGATCATTGGTTTAATCGAAGGTATTATCTATCTTACCAAATCCGATGAAGAGTTCTACAACACTTATCAAGTTGGTAGAAAGCCTTGGTTCTAAAAAATTAAAAAGCCAGATAATTGTATCTGGCTTTTTTTGATTTATCATTAATTGTAATATTACGATTATTAAATTAGTGAACACATGGTTGTCAGAAACATGAAACCAACTGACTGGGAAGAAGTTTCCAGAATCTATTCCGAAGGAATAGCTACAGGCATGGCCACTTTTGAAACCACAGTGCCGTCCTATGAAAAATGGGACAAAGCACATACAGAGCATTGCCGTTTAGTGGCCGAACAAAATGGGGAAATTATGGGATGGGCTGCACTCTCGCCCGTATCAAGCCGTTGTGTTTACGGAGGCGTTGGCGAAGTAAGCGTCTATGTCTCAAGTAAAAGCCGAGGAAAAGGAGTGGGCAAATTACTCATGGAACATTTGATCACAGAAAGTGAAAAAGCTGGTTATTGGACCATACAGTCCGGGATATTTCCAGAGAACACGGCAAGCATAAAACTACATGAAAAAATGGGCTTCCGCTATATTGGCAAACGGGAACGCATAGGCAAAATCCACGGAATTTGGAAAGATAATCTGTTGTTCGAAAAACGAAGCGATAAGGTTGGTGTGGATTAATCCACTTCCAAAGTTCCATTACCTTCGGCCACTTTGCGCTCCAACTCGGCCTGAAATTCTTCCATTACCGGCTTTACAGTACTTTCAGGAAGGTCAGCAATTCGGATATACATTAATCCATCTACCGAATTATTGAACAGCGGATCCACATTAAAGGCCACCACTTTGGCATTTTGTTTAATGTACTTCTTGATCAAAACCGGTAGTCGTAAGCTGCCGGGTTCCACTTCGCTGATCAGTTTGTCAAACTTGTTCAGATCCGCCTGCGTCTCATCAAAAACAAATTCTTTGTCCGCATCCTTCAACTTCACTTTGAACTCCTTTTTGGGACGGATATATTGTGCCACATAGGGATCCCAATAATTGGATTTCATAAACTCGATCATCAACGATTTGGAAAAATTGGAGAACTGGTTGCTGATACTCACCCCTCCAATCAGATACTTGTGCTCCGGATATCTTAAAGTGGTATGCACTATGCCCTTCCAAAGCAGAAACAACGGCATAGGTTTCTGTTGATATTCCTTTACAATATAGGCCCGTCCCATCTCGATGGATTTCTCCATCATTCCATACAATTCAGGTTCGAAACGGAAAAGATCTTGAAGATAAAATCCATCAATACCGTACTTCTTAAAAATTTCCGAGCCCAAGCCCATTCGGTAGGCCCCTACAATTGTCTTTGAACCATCATCCCACAAAAACAAATGATGGTAATATGAATCAAACTTATCAAGGTCTACGGCATTATTGGTCCCCTCCCCAACTTCACGAAAAGTTATTTCCCGTTGCCGCCCAATTTCATTTAAACAGAAGGGCATATCCTTTGCCTGGGCCAAAAAAACTTCGTAATTCTTGCTCTGCAACAATCTGCAATCCTTCTCCCGCAGCTTTTCAATTTCGCCCTCGAGCACTTTGGCACTAATGGCGGTCGCTATTTTCTTGGGGGGCTTGGGAATTTTTAGCGAAGTGGGCACTTTGTCAATAAAACGCTCTTTTTCAAAAACATTGGCCAACAGATAAGTCTTTTTCCGTAGCAATTCTGCATAATCCTCCAAGGTCTTTTCCTCATTCTGGGTATTGACCGATATAGGCTGGCCAATCCGTACTTTAATGGGCCGCCTGCTCTGGGAGGTCAGCTCTGAAGGTAGTTTGGCCGTCCGAAACACATCATTGATCTTGGACAACCGATAAAACAATCGACTGTTCCGTGCGTGAAAATAAATGGGAACAACAGGCACTTCGGCCTTTCGAATTAATTTTATGGCTGCTTCTTCCCAAGGCTTGTCCACCACCAGTCTACCATCGCGATAGGTAGATACTTCTCCCGCAGGAAAAATTCCAAGGGGATGCCCGTCCCGAATATGTTTTAGGGCATTTTTAAAACCAGCAACACTGCTTTTGGCATCCTTGTGGTTTTCAAAAGGATTTACGGGCATTATATAAGGCTTCAAGGGCTCTATCCTATGCAATAAAAAATTGGCGATTATTTTATAATCGGGTCTCTCCTTAAGCAGTAATTTGAGCAACAATACTCCATCGATACCACCTAATGGATGATTGCTAATAGTAATATATGGACCAGATTTGGGGAGTCGTTTTATATCCTCCTCCGGTATCTCAAAATCAATTTCGTAATGGTCCAATATGGCATCCAGAAAATCGGGGCCAGAAAGATTTTTGTTCTTATCGTAAAACCTATTGATGGTGCTAATTCTTGTGGCTACCATTAAAAGCCATCCTACAAAAGTGCCCAAAAAGCCGTATTTGTCCAGATGGATGACCTTTGCCACCTCTTTAGCTGAAACCAATCCCATAAAAATAGTATTTAGGTGCGCGTAAAGATAGAAAATAAACCCTATTGCACTTTTTACCTAAATATTATATGGAAAGATCATTTTACGACCAACTGAACAGTTTCCTTGCCTCGTTGCTCTACCAATACAGACTTTCCGTTTTGGAGGGATTTAACCGCTGTATCGTTAAAATGGCGAATAGTATAGAGCGATACATCTTCGTGGCACACTACTTTAAATTTTCGCTTCAATTCCTCCAATAAAGGCTGGAGTCCCCGGAACTTATTATCCAAACAGACAGAAAAACTGATTGCTGAATTCTGGATAAGATCCACCTTCAATCTATGGTCATGAAACAGTTTAAATATCTCGCTTATGTTATCTTCCACGATAAAAGAAAAGTCAAGAGATGATAATTTCAATAACACTTGGTTCTTTTTCACGATAAAACAGGGAATTTTAGGCTCGATACCATTCCCTTTGCCCACCGTGGTTCCATTGTCCTTTGGCCTTACAAAGGATTTTACTTTCAAAGGAATTTCCTTTCGCTGCAAGGGCTGCAATGTCTTTGGATGAATAACCGAAGCCCCGTAAAAAGCCAACTCGATAGCTTCTCGATATGAAATCTTGTCCAACAATTGGGCATCTTCAAAATTCCGTGGATCAGCGTTCAAAACACCAGGCACATCCTTCCAAATCGTGACCGACTCGGCATTTAGGCAATAAGCCAAGATAGCTGCTGAATAATCGGACCCCTCTCTGCCCAAAGTGGTGGTAAAGTTGTTGTCGTCACTACCCAAAAAGCCTTGGGTAATATATAGTTTGGACACATCTACCCTTGAAACCACTTCCTGTTGGGTACGTTCCCAATTTACCTGGGCATCCCTATAATTGGAATCGGTTTTGATCATGGTACGTACATCCAACCAAGTATTGGAAATACCAACTTCATTCAAATAAGCACTCACAATAGTTGTGGACAACAATTCCCCATAGCAAACCACTTGATCATACACAAACCCATATTTGGGCGATTTGTTCCAGGCCAAAAAACCCTTTACCTCATCAAAAAGGACTTTTACTTTGGAATAAACCGGATGGTTCGGATTTTGAAATAAATCCGATAATATTTCATTGTGATAATCAATTACCTCTTGGATTGCGGCGGGCATGGCATCCTTATCGTTAAAATAGGCCTCTACCACCTTTTCCATGGCATTGGTCATTTTACCCATAGCGGAAACCACTACCAAAGTATCTTTATAACCCACCTCCTTTAGAACGTTGACAACGTTTTTGACCGCATCTGCATCTTTGACCGATGCCCCACCGAACTTAAATACCCTCATGTATTTCTATCTTCTTGAATTTTGCCCGTTTAATCGAGGCTTTCTATATAATTTTTGATTCCTTCTTCATCCAATTGGACCACATCCCAATCCCTCAATACGTTGGCTCCTTTTTTTTCATAAAATTTGATGGCAGGCTCGTTCCAGTCCAAAACTTCCCAACAAATCCGTTTCACGCCCAAGCTGTTACCGTACTTCACCACTTCATCCAATAAGGCCGTACCCAAACCACTGCCTCTCATTTTTTCGGAAACGATCAAATCCTCTAAGTGGATAACCGGTCCCTTCCAAGTGGAATACCTGGGATACACCAGTGCGATCCCTGCGATGCCATCATTGGTTTCGGCCACAAAACAGTGAAACAACTTTTGTTCACCAAAACCATCCTTGATCAAGTCGTCTTTCGTAATCTCTACGGCATCCGGTTCTTTCTCATAATTGGCCAACTCCTGTACCAAGTTCAACACCTGTTCCATATCCTCTATACGGGCATCCCTGATTGTGTATTCCATAATTGTTACAAATAAAACTCAAAGTTATAAAATTACATAATTAAACTATTTCGAAATCGTTGTAGTTTCACAAAATGCACGATATTTGTCTATAAATAAAACAGCCTTTTCCAATGTTTGACAAACAACGACTCACCATGGGCGAGTTCATCATCGCCAACCAAAATTCATTTCAATACACTTCTGGAGAACTATCCAGACTGTTGAACGGCATTCGCCTAGCGGCCAAAGTGGTCAATCATGAGGTAAACAAAGCAGGTCTGGTGGACATTACCGGGGCCGCCGGAGACACCAATATTCAAGGGGAAGACCAACAAAAACTTGATGTATTGGCCAATGAAAAGTTTATTGAAACCCTAAAGAACCGTGAAATTGTTTGTGGCATAGCTTCGGAAGAAGAAGACGATTTCATTACCATCAACAGTTTTGACAAAAAACATCAGAACAAGTATGTGGTTCTGATAGACCCTTTGGACGGCTCTTCCAATATTGATGTAAATGTATCAGTGGGAACCATTTTTTCCATCTACAGAAGGGTTACCCCTGTTGGAACCCCGGTCACTTTGGAAGATTTCCTTCAGCCTGGAAAAAAACAAATTGCGGCGGGATACATTATATACGGGACTTCCACCATGTATGTGTACACCACAGGGCATGGTGTAAACGGTTTCACCTTAAATCCTGCGCTGGGCACCTTTTACCTGTCCCATCCAAATATGCAATTCCCAGAAACAGGGAAAATATACTCTGTCAACGAGGGCAACTATATCCATTTTCCACAAGGTGTAAAGAACTATATAAAATATTGCCAAATGGAAGAGGGTGATAGGCCCTATACCTCCCGATATATTGGGTCACTGGTTTCGGATTTTCACCGGAATATGATAAAAGGGGGAATATATATGTACCCAAAAAGCAGCAAAGCACACAACGGTAAACTGCGTTTATTGTACGAATGCAACCCTATGGCATTTATAGCGGAACAGGCCAACGGAAAGGCCAGTGATGGTTTTCGGCGAATCATGGACATCGAACCCACAGAATTGCACCAACGGGTGCCCTTTTTCTGCGGCAGTAAAAAAATGGTGGAAAAAGCAGAGGAGTTTATGGCCAATTCCTAGCTGCACTCCCGCTTCACCAATTCATAATAATCCTCAAAGGGAATTTGTCCAGTGAATATGGCAATGGACTTATCAATGATGTCCGATGCCTTTTTAGGATCAAAACCTAAACCAATGGCATATTTTTCCACCATCTTACGTTCATCTTCATCGATGTAATGATCGGAAAATATGATCTGGAAAAATTCAAACAGCCTTTTAAACCTTTTCTCACCACTGTGCGGGGTTTCAATAGGATATTTGTTCTCTTTTTTCATTACCTCCTTAAATTGATCGTCGGTAATATTGAGCTTAAAGGCAAACTTTTTTAGGATCTCCATTTCCTTTTCATTGATTTCGCCATCAATAGCGGCCAAACTTGCCAAGGTGGCAAAATGGGCCAAATTCTTCCTATGGTCTCCGTGCTCGTAAAGATCTAAAATTGGCATATCTCGAATTTTGTGGGACAAATATAAATCTTATCGCAAAAAGGAGGGTATAAACACCGTAAAGAAATTCGTATTTTTCAATTCGTTGCACCAATATATCCCTCAAAGACCATGAACTCTTTCATATTGCTGGAAAACTTGTTCCAAAACAAAATTATTTTGCACCCAAAAGGACCAACAGTGTTTTTCATCCTCATCTAAACTTTGCAATCACACCATTTTTCTATTTCCAATAAATAGGAATTCGGATAAAACTCAAAAAACATTTTCTGCGAAGGCTTTCACGGTTTATCTTTGTCGCAAAGTTTTTTGGATTGACCAAAACACCGATTTCCCAACTCTTTGAACAGTATCCCCAAATCGGGAAACTGAGGGATGTTATTGCCCAATATCAAAACAACACTTCCGCAGCATCACAAAAAATCAATGTAAAAGGCCTTGTGGGCTCTTCACTTTCCTTTGTGGTCTCTGAAACATTCAAGTCCACTGAATCCCCTTTTCTCTTGATTATGAGCGACAAGGAGGAAGCTGCCTATCATTTAAATGATCTAGAACAGCTCATTGGTGAAAAGGATGTGCTCTTTTATCCAGGGAGTTACCGTAGGCCCTATCAAATTGAAGAAACCGACAATGCCAATATATTGTTGCGGGCCGAGGTACTGAACCGCATCAATTCCAGAAAAAAGCCTGCGGTCATTGTAACGTATCCGGACGCACTGTTCGAGAAGGTAGTCACCCGCAAAGAGCTGGACAAGAACACCCAAAAATTAAAACTGGGCGATGAGATCTCGTTGGATTTTTTAAATGAGGTACTTTTTGAATACCAGTTCAAACGGGTAGATTTTGTGACCGAGCCCGGGGAGTTCTCCGTTCGTGGTGGTATTGTGGATGTCTTCTCTTTCTCGCATGATGAACCGTACCGCATTGAGTTCTTCGGCGACGAAGTGGACAGCATCCGAACCTTTGATGTGGAAACACAACTTTCTACGGACAAGGTGAAGAAAATCACCATTATTCCCAATGTGGAAAACAAATTTACCGAGGAGGTGCGCGAAAGTTTCTTAAAATATATTTCGCCCAAAACGGTAATATTTGCAAAGAACCCTGCTTTGATCTATGATCGTATCGATTCTTTTTTTGAAAAAGCAAAGGAGAGTTTTGCCAAGCTGAGCCAAGAGATCAAACATGCAGAACCCAAAGAACTCTTTTTGGATTCGGCTTTGCTGAAAGCACAACTAGAGGAGCATTTGTGTGTGGAGATTGGTGCTCCGGGCAAGACCATGGAAGAAGTTCAGGGTGAAGAAATCGTCTTCCATACCAAACCGCAACCAGCGTTCAACAAAAAATTTGACCTGCTCATTGACAACCTCAACGATAATAGGGACGCAGGTTACAGCAACTATATTTTCTGTTCCACTGAACAACAGGCGAAGCGCTTTCATGATATTTTTGAGGAAGTGGACCAGACCGTTCACTACCAGACCCTTATTTTTCCTCTATATAAAGGGTTTATTGATGATGACCTCAAACTGGTCTGCTATACCGACCATCAAATTTTTGAGCGGTACCATAAGTTCCATTTAAAAAATGGCTATGCCAAAAAGCAGGCCATTACCTTAAAGGAGCTCAACAAGTTGGAAATCGGGGATTACGTCACCCATATTGATCATGGTATCGGCAAGTTCGGTGGTCTGCAAAAAATCGATGTCGAGGGCAAAAAACAAGAAGCCATCAAACTCATTTATGGCGACCGCGATATATTATATGTAAGCATCCATTCGCTCCATAAAATTTCCAAATACAACGGCAAGGACGGTGCTCCCCCAAAAATATTCAAGCTTGGTTCCGCAGCTTGGAAAAAACTGAAGCAAAAGACCAAGGCCCGGGTCAAAAAAATCGCCTTCGACCTTATAAAGGTGTATGCCAAAAGGCGATTGGAAAAAGGGTTCCAATATGCTCCCGACAGTTATTTGCAGCACGAATTGGAAGCTTCATTCCTATACGAGGATACACCTGACCAGGAAAAAAGCACCCAAGATGTAAAAAAGGACATGGAGAGCGAACGGCCCATGGACCGACTTATTTGTGGAGACGTTGGCTTTGGAAAAACAGAAGTGGCCATACGGGCTGCTTTTAAAGCGGTGGACAATGGCAAACAGGTCGCTGTTTTGGTACCCACCACCATATTAGCTTTCCAACATCACCGCACATTTTCCGAACGGTTGAAAGAAATGCCCGTTACCGTGGATTACCTCAACCGCTTTAGAACTGCCAAAGAGAAAAGGGAGACCCTTGAAAATTTGGAGAATGGAAAAGTGGATATCATCATCGGCACGCACCAATTGGTGAACAAAAATGTAAAGTTCAAGGATTTGGGCCTGCTCATTGTGGACGAGGAACAAAAATTTGGTGTCTCTGTAAAAGAAAAATTGCGCTCCATAAAGGAAAATGTGGATGTACTGACACTTACGGCCACACCAATCCCGAGAACCCTCCAGTTTAGTTTGATGGCAGCCCGAGACCTTTCGGTCATCAACACTCCCCCTCCGAACCGATACCCCATCGAAAGCCATGTTATCCGGTTTAACGAAGAAATCATCCGTGATGCGGTGTCCTATGAAATCCAACGGGGAGGACAGGTGTTCTTTATCCACAATCGTATTGAGAACATCAAAGAAGTGGCCGGAATGCTCCAACGTTTGGTCCCCGATGCCAAAATAGGTATTGGCCATGGGCAGATGGAAGGCAAAAAACTGGAAACTTTGATGCTTGCCTTTATGAACGGTGAGTTTGATATCTTGGTTTCCACCACCATTATAGAAAGTGGGTTGGACGTTACCAACGCCAACACCATTTTTATCCACAACGCCAATAACTTTGGCCTGAGCGACCTCCACCAGATGCGTGGGCGCGTGGGTCGAAGCAACAAAAAAGCGTTCTGTTATTTCATTACGCCACCTTACGAAGCAATGACCACCGAAGCCCGAAAGCGTATCGAAGCCCTCGAACAGTTTACTGAATTGGGCAGTGGTTTCAATATCGCCATGAAGGATTTGGAAATTCGGGGGGCCGGTGACCTGTTGGGCGGCGAACAGAGTGGATTTATCAACGAGATTGGATTCGAGACCTATCAAAAAATATTGTCCGAAGCCATTGAGGAACTCAAAGAAAACGAGTTCAAGGAATTGTATGAGGAAGTAGAGGGCGACAAGGAAAAAGTGTATGTAAAAGAGATGCAGTTGGACACGGATTTTGAACTGCTCTTCCCCGATGATTACATCAACAATATTACAGAACGCCTCAACCTGTACACCCAACTCAACAATGTGGAGGATGAGGAAGGCCTACAAAAGTTTGAAGCGCAATTGGTGGACCGTTTTGGGGAACTCCCCACTCGGGCCGTGGATCTATTAAATTCCGTTCGCATCAAATGGATCGCCACACATATTGGTCTGGAAAGGGTCATCATGAAGAAAGGCAAATTTATCGGTTACTTTATTGCCGACCAACAATCCAGTTTTTACCAAAGCCCAACATTTACCAAAATTCTACAATACGTACAGGCGCACCCACAACAGGTGAAACTCAAAGAAAAACAGACCCGGAACGGATTGCGGTTGTTATTGGTGTTTGATGGTATTACGAGTGTGGAAAAAGCACTGAAGGTTTTGGAGCCTTTTATGCCTGTCAAATCCTCCAAAGGAGATAATGTTCCTGCCTAGAATTCCTCAAAAAAGACATCACACATCCGTTCGAAATGACACCTCAACAACTACGGTCATTTCGACAGTGCGAAGCGACGAGAAATCTAAAATCGTTTTTTATGTACTTGCTCCCCTTCCTCGTTATAGAAGCGCCAAGTTCCCACTTGCTCATCCTTTCGAAAGCGGCCACGGATTTTTTGGGTTCCATTGGGATAATACGCCTCATAGCTCCCGTGTTTCAAACCATCTTTTAGCTCAACTTCAAACATGATGTTCCCATTTGCATATTTCTTACTATATGATTTGGCATTTAGATCGGTTGGATAAATGGGTCTCAGATCAAAAACAGCATCGGTTACCTCCAATGCCGTTGTCTGGGTTTTCGGCGTGGTCTTGTTCGTGCTTTTTGGAACATTGATGGCTTTCTTCACTTCTTCCACATCCTGATAATTCATAACCAATCGACTTTCGAACAAATCATCTTCAGGGGTCAATTGGAATCCTACTTGTGGAAAACAAATGATAAAATCCCTGTTCTTCCGCATCTTTTGCTTGGTAGGGGCATCGGCCAGGGCATACATATTATCATACAATAACGGAACGTTGCTGTAAACAAACACAGTAGATTCCGAATGGAATTTTTCATCAAACTTCTTAAAATATTCGGAAGTGGCAAGGGTTTCGCCCTCAACGACTTTGTCTATCATACCCTTTAGGGTATTGGGGTTGTCACTGAAAACAACATAATCGTCAATTTGGGTAAAATAGGGTTTATCAAATTCATTGAACCTACCGCCCAGCAACATTTTGAAGAAACCTTTGATGGACAGGAAATTGATTTCATGTTCCTTATAGTTTACCGCTTTGAACTTCACAGGTGTTTTCTTTCTGATCTGGTCCACCACAAAGTCCAAGTTGGTCTTGGCATCTTCTGGATTGTTTGACTTTAGCACAAGGGCCATGTCATTCTTCCCTTTTGTGATGTGCGATTTTATTTGAAGTACCGCGATCTCATCCCCAATCCAGCTCACAAAATTCTCTTTGATATTTATTTTCAGGGCTTTTTCCACCTTGGCTATGCCTTCTTGATAGGTATCGAACTGCTCTGGGTCGTTTTGCTGGACCATTTCAAAATTTTCGTAGAATTCAGAAAAGCTATCAAACCCATAGCTTATATAAAGTGCAGTGCTTTTTGGTGCTATTTGGGGCACGGAACGTTTGGCTGTTCCAGATTTTTGAAGGGCTTCCAGATAATATTCGTTTACCGCGCTTATATTGGTATACCCATTGGCCGTCAGGGTACTGTTTTCATCCAAATCAAAATAAAAACCAGAGAACAAGAAGTTGTCGCTCACCCGCTTTACCCAGTCGGAAGGTTTGTCCGTATATTGTTTTATATAATCATCAAAATAATGGTACTGCACATACATACGAAACAAATCCTCGTGACCTACTTTTTGATTGATTTCCAAAAAATTCAGATTCCTCCCCAATACAGGCTCACGGTATTGATCTATGGAAGCCTCCACCAGCGTATGGGTATACGAGGCCACCAATTGATTTTTGATAAAAGCCAGATACATGGTCTCCTTGGTGTCCCTGTCGTGCACCTCTAAAATTTCGTGTTCGTGGTATATTCGTTTGCTCAGTACATAACCATCATCCAACAAGGTGTTCAGATAAGTTTTGAGCAATTGGAGTTTGGCAATACGTTTAAGGTCCAACACATAAAAAATTCCATACTCCTTCGGAGATATCATGTGGATGGAAATAAAAAGTGAACGGTTATCAAAAAATTCGAACAACTTATGGTTCTCATTGAACACGGTATCCACTTTTTGGATGTTTTCCGTGAGTTCCGAAAAATAATCGTTCTTTTTTAGGTGGTGCCAAGCTTCGCTCCCACTGATTTTTTCCCAACTTTTCACGGGCCGTTCCGATTCAATGATGAAAACCGCATCCTTCGGAATAAGATAAATTGACTGTAGATTGGTCCTGGGGGAGAGTATAAAAATATAGGCCAGATAGCACAAATAAAGTACAATCAGGCCCAGAAAACCGTAAAGAATCCTTTTTTTGGTCATTTTTCCAAAAAGTGTCTTTTTCTAGAACGAATAAGATTTCGTTTTAGTTTAGACCTAAAAAGGAATGTTGGATTATAGTGATTTTAAATCCTTGATTGTCTTGAAAGCGACATCCACTTGTTCATCGTTCACCAAAATGGTAAACTCATTGGTCGTAGAGATTACTTCGTACAGCACAATACCTTCCCATGCCAAACGCTGAAAAATGAAGTAATAGATACCTGGAACCGAAACATTTTCCGCAGGCAATTTTACGGTAATGGAAGAAAGTCCTTCCGCCTTTTGGGTACAACGTTCCATTTTAAAATACTTTTCCACAACACCGTCCATTACATTACTGATCACAATATTGATCTCGTTGACACCCCGTGAAGAGGTATAAAAAACATCTTGGTTGGCGTTCACCTCCTCCAACAATCTAGCTTGTTGCTGCAATATGGTATCCGAAGCCAAAAAGGTGTAATCTGTCAGGTTGGAACGCACCGTGATCTCCCCGATGTTTTTGAGAACTTTCACGATTTTGTGGGTAGCCCGAAACTCCAAATCATCGGAAAGACGCTTTAGCGCCATCACAATGGCACCATCTTTCACATCTTTACCGAGTTCCTCGGCAATCTCCGGTTTTATCTGTCTGGACAAGGATGTTAGATTAATAATACCCTGTGCCAAAGCTGTTTGCAAAAAAGGTTTTTTCTTGATATAATGTTCAACAACTGCGGATATCGTTTTCATTTTTTGGTTGGTTTTTGCACAAAAATAACATATTGTTACAAAACAAACAAATGGTTAAAAATGATAAAATGCGTTTTCAAAGTGTTCAATCTCAAATTTATGCCCTTTTTTTATAACGGTAATTACATCAAATCTAACCTCAACATCGCTATCCATTTCTTCAACATAATGGTTGGCCGCCATGGTCAATAGTTTTATTTTTTTTGGCGAGATTGCATCTGAAATACCTTCTAAAAACCCCGTATTCCTAGACTTTACCTCAACTATGGCCAAGAGATCCTCTTTCTGCGCGATGATGTCCACTTCAGCTTTGAGGTAGCGATAATTACGTTCAAGTATTGTATATCCCTTACCTCTCAAAAATGCAACTGCTTTTTGCTCTCCGAGTTCCCCAAATTGGTTGTGATTCCCCATATAATTTGTAAAAATCAAAAAAAATATGCATTTCATCGAAAAATTTGGTCGTTCATGGACTTTAGTGCGTTAAGATTGTAATTTGTTGGCTCAATTGAACCACACCCAACACTAGCATAAACATATAGTTACCCCAAAACTATGTACTTAATAAACGCCAGACATTGCTATGGAGTACTTTATCAATTGTAATTCCTCAACCTTGGCGCCATACACTACTCCTTTGGATGAGTTGCGTGCGGCCCACTTGTATCGAAGGCTAGGTTTTAGTGCCTCTGTACAAACCATTAATGCAGCTGTTGGACAAACAGCGACCAACCTCGTCGACAATTTAGTGGATCAAGCTCTGGCCACACCTGTCATACCCACACCGGAATGGGCGGATTGGACCAATGCCGATTATCCAGATGATGATGACCTGGCCGGTCAATTGCGAAGAGCCCAGATAGAAGAATTTACCACTACTTACGGCAATGCCTTGATAGACAATGGATTGTTGGATAGGATGAGCTTTTTTTGGAGCAATCACTTTGTCACCCAATTGGAGACCTATAATTGCCCACAATTTTTATTTTACTATATCAATTGTTTGCAGCGCAATGCCTTGGGTAATTTTAAAACCTTTACCAGTGAGATTGGGCTAACCAGCGCTATGTTATATTATTTGGATGGTGTACGCAACCGCGGAAACAATCCCAACGAGAACTATGCACGTGAGCTGTATGAGCTGTTTACCTTGGGGGAAGGAAACAATTACACGGAAGAAGATATCGTTGAAACAGCAAAAGCCATATCCGGATATACCGAAAGGGGTGAAGAGGGTTGTACCCAGGTCACCTTTAACCCAGATGATTTTAATACAGATGACAAAACCATATTTGGACAAACCGGTAATTGGGGCTACGATGATGTTATCGATATCCTGTTCAACGAAAGAGCGAATGAAATCGGCTGGTTTATCTGCAAAAAACTTTATGAGTTTTTTGTCCATCCCGATTCAACCGATGAAAGTGGCGGAAACGCCCCCCAGATAATAGATGGTTTGGCCCAAACTTTTGTAAGCAGTGGTTTTGAAATTGCACCGGTGCTGCGACAGCTATTTAAAAGTCAACACTTTTTTGATGAAACAGCTATAGGAGTAATTATTAAAAGTCCTGCCGATCTATACTTTAACTTTTTGAAAGAAACAGGTTTCTCCTACGATGATGGAACGGTAATAAATATGATCGATTCCTGCACCTTGATCGGGCAAGAGTTTTTTCAGCCTCCAGAGGTAGAAGGCTGGCAACGTGATCGGCAATGGATCAATACAAATTCCATGATTGGCCGATGGTTGACCATGGAAGTTTTCATTGATCGTTTTTTTCAAGATGACCCAGAGCAGTTCCGAACCTTGGCCATGAACGCGGTCGGGGCGGCCAACAGTAATACCAGTAATCCAGAAATAGTGGTTACGGCATTGGTGAACAAGTTTACACCAAAGGGTCTTTTGACGGATGCTGATTTTGAAAAGGCTATGGATGCCTTCAAAATTGATGATGTGCCCGAGGAATATTACTCTTCAGATTATATTCCCGGTGGTAGCGGATGGTGGGTTCTTTCATCCAGTATGGAAGTTCCGACCCAAGTCTATGTTTTATTACGTCACCTATCCAGAGAACCCGAATTTCAACTTAAATAACCCCAATACCATGTGCGACAATCACCACACCCACGATACATCACCATACAAAGGCCTTGAACACGAAGGGCATGATTTGGAACACAAAAAATGGAGCAGACGATCCTTTGTCCAAGCCTTGGGCATTGCCGGTTCCGGTTCCATGTTTTTGGGAAGTCATATAATTTCGGCCTCTGCCCCATCACCGCTTACAGCAGCCGTTGCCGCGGCCGAAACCGACAATATTTTAATCTTGATTCGACTATCAGGTGGAAATGACGGACTCAGTACCGTGATTCCCATACAACAATATGATACTTATGCTAATGCAAGGCCAAACATCTACATTCCAGAGAGCAAGGTCCTGAAACTTACTGATGATTTCGGGGTACCCACCTATATGAGTGCCCTAGAACCCCTTTGGGGCGACGGACAGTTTAAGGCCGTACACGGAGTAGGCTACGAAAACCAAAGTCTATCCCATTTTACCGGATCGGATATTTTTGCAAACACAGATTTAAATACCACAGGTTTCAGCGGGGAGCCCACAGGCTGGATGGGCAGGCATTTTGAAGAACTTTACCCCGATTATCTAATTAATCCGCCAGCTTCACCGGCCGCCATCCAGATTGGAAACTTGTCCAACTTGGTCTTCCAAGGAGAAGAAACCAACTATGCCTTCGTGACCAATAATGTGGATCAGTTGGAACAAATTGCGCAAACAGGCCTTTTTTACGACGTTGATGCGGACACCCCATTTGATAATTGTATGTACGGTGACCAACTTAGGTTTCTAAGGGGTGTTGCCAATACCACTTATGAATATGCAGGAATCATTCACGATGCTTATATGGCCGGTCAAAACCAAGTGGAGTACCAAGACAATGGTTTTGCAAGACAATTGGCACTTTTGGCTCGTCTGATCAAAGGAAACTTGGGCACCAAAGTCTATATGATTTCCTTGGGAGGGTTTGATACCCATGGTAACCAACCTGAAGTACATGAACGTTTAATGTCCAATCTATCCGTTGCCATCAATAATTTCTACGAGGATCTTGCCTTCACAGAACAAGATGACAAAGTATTGAGCATGACCTTCTCGGAATTTGGCAGAAGAATTTTTGAAAATGGTTCCAATGGTACCGATCATGGAAAGGCAGCCCCAACCCTATTTTTTGGATCAGGATTGAGTGGAAGTGCATTTGTAGGGGAGCACCCATCCTTGGACGAACCCAACAACAGGGGCAACTTGGAATACACCATGGATTTTAGAGATCTTTACGGCACCGTATTGGCCGAATGGCTTTGCGTTCCAAGAGAGTCCGTGGAACAACATTTATTGGGGTACCAATACAAAGCCATAGACCTTGGTTTTAACTGTAGTGGGGAGACCTTTGACGATATTGCAATGGACAACGACCCACCCATTTTGCCAGAAACACCTCCAAGCCAAGACCCCAATGACCCCAATATTGATATGTTGGACGGCATTGTACACACACCATACTATCCACAATCCAGTGCGCCCCACATCCACTTGGAAATGCCAGTCTCCGCTCATGTGGATATTGAACTCTTCAATATTTTGGGACAACGCGTAGGCACCCTTTACAACCAAATAATGTTGGAAGGCGAATTGGACATTAACATCCGTGAACAAATGCGCGATAGCCTATCCACAGGAAAATATATATATCGGATTTCCGTCGGTGATAAAAAAATGAGCAAATCAATAATGATCTCATAAACAAACGGAACAATATAACCCCTTTTCAAGAAGCCTTCGATAATGCACCCCTCACCCCAAATAGGGTCGCATTTTTGGAGGCTTTCTTTATTATGTCCATCCCATTAAAATCAGTATTTTTGGGCCTAATTAGAAATTTACATGGCTCAAGATACATCACCCTCAAGGTACACGATTACCGCAGCACTACCATACACCAATGGTCCCATTCATATTGGACATTTAGCCGGCGTTTATGTTCCTGCGGACATTTATTCCCGTTATTTACGCTTAAAAGGAAACGACGTAGCTTTTGTTTGTGGAAGTGACGAACATGGTGTGGCCATCTCCATGAAGGCCAAAAAAGAAGGTGTCACGCCCAAGGAAATAATCGATAAATATCATGGAATCATCAAAAAATCATTTGCTGATTTTGGAATCTCTTTTGATAATTATTCGAGAACATCAGCACAGGTCCATCATGATACTGCCTCGGAATTTTTCAAAAAAATGTACGAGCAAGGGGATTTTATTGAAGAAGAGACCGAACAATTGTATGATGATGAAGCCAAACAGTTTTTAGCGGACAGGTTTGTTATTGGAACTTGCCCCAGATGTGGACACGAAGAAGCCTATGGGGACCAATGTGAAAACTGTGGGTCATCGCTCAACGCAACAGATTTAATAAATCCCAAATCAACCATAACAGGTACGGTTCCATCCTTAAAAAAGACCAAACATTGGTTTTTGCCCTTGGACCGCTATGAAGGTTTTCTTAAAGAATGGATACTGGAAGGGCATAAGGCAGATTGGAAACCCAATGTGTACGGCCAATGTAAATCTTGGATTGATGAAGGCCTAAAACCCCGTGCCGTAACCCGCGATTTGGACTGGGGAATTCCCGTTCCCGTGGAAGGAGGAGAAGGAAAAGTACTTTATGTATGGTTCGATGCACCCATCGGTTATATCTCTTCCACAAAAGAATGGGCAGAACGTGAAGGAAAGGATTGGGAACCCTATTGGAAGGACAAGGACACCAAATTGGTGCACTTTATAGGGAAGGACAACATTGTATTTCACTGTATCATCTTCCCCTGTATGTTAAAAGCACATGGTGAATTTGTTTTACCGGACAATGTTCCCGCCAATGAGTTTCTCAACCTGGAAGGCAACAAACTTTCCACATCAAAAAACTGGGCCGTTTGGTTGCACGAGTATTTGGAAGAATTTCCGGATATGCAAGATGTTCTTCGCTATACCTTAACTGCAAACGCTCCGGAGACCAAGGATAACGATTTTACTTGGAAAGATTTTCAAGCTAGGAACAATAACGAGTTGGTGGCCATTTTTGGGAATTTTGTTAATCGCGTGACCGTATTGACCCATAAATACTATAATGGTGTAGTTCCTGCTCCGGGCGAATTTACCGAAACCGATCTGGAAACTTTAAAAGCCCTAAAGGGCTACCCCGAAATACTGTCCAATTCACTGGAACGGTACCGATTCCGCGAAGGAAGCCAAGAGTTGATGAACTTGGCTCGTTTAGGGAACAAATATCTTGCTGATGCCGAACCATGGAAATTGATCAAGACCGATGAAGATCGGGTAAAGACCATCATGTACGTAGCGCTTCAAATTGCGACTGGATTGGCAGTGCTCAGTGAGCCCTTTTTGCCGTTTACTTCAAAGAAATTGAAAGGGATTCTCAATGTCATTTCAGACGAAGGTGGGAAATCTATTGCGTGGGACGATGTCAGTTCAAAAGAGACTTTGCTTCCTGTAGGGCACACCATCAATAAAAGCGAACTGCTCTTCAGAAAAATTGAGGACAAAGAAATTCAGCAACAACTGGACAAGTTGGAAGCCACTAAAAAAGTCAATGCCCAAATGGAAAAAGAAGTTGCCCCACAAAAAGATACCATCACTTTTGATGATTTCTCCAAACTCGATATGCGCGTGGGAACCATCATCGAAGCTGAAAAAATGCCGAAGGCCAACAAACTATTGGTATTGAAAGTGGATACTGGATTGGATACCCGAACCATTGTTTCCGGAATTGCCGAAAGCTTTAAGCCTGAAGACATTGTTGGCAAAAAAGTGACCGTTTTGGTGAATTTGGCACCACGAAAACTACGAGGTGTGGAAAGCGAGGGAATGATTTTGATGACGGAGAACAAGGAAGGAAAACTCGTTTTTGTCAACCCAGATGAGGATGGGGTCGAGAATGGGGAGACTATCAATTAAATTCCAGTATAACCCAAATATGTACTTTTTTGTGGCATTTCAGCCACATCAAAAAGCACTATACCTACTTTAAATTCTAAAAGAAATGCAACTTGTCCCCTACATTGTTCGCCATACCCAGCTTCCTGAAAAAAGCGTGGAAAATACCGTGGCCCTTTTGAATGAAGATTGTACGGTTCCCTTTATTTCTAGATATAGAAAAGAGCGCACCGGTAATCTGGACGAGGTTCAAATTGGTGCCATTGTACAGTACAAAACCCAGTTTGAGGCACTGGAAAAAAGAAAAGCTGCCATTATAAAAGCGGTCGAGGAACAGGGTTTGCTCACTCCCGAACTGAAAACTAAATTTTCGAACTGTAGTGATCTTACCAGTTTGGAAGACCTCTATCTCCCGTTCAAGAAAAGCAAAAAAACCAAAGCTGAAACCGCTCGTAAAAATGGTCTGGAGCCTTTGGCCAAGATCATTATGGCACAACGCAGCGATGAAATCGAGTTTATCGCTTCCAAATATTTGGGCAAGGATGTGGTCAACGAAGATGATGCACTCGAAGGGGCTCGACACATTATTGCCGAATGGATCAATGAACGCACGGATATTCGTAACCAACTGCGAGGTCAATTGGAGCGTCATGCTATCATAACCACCAAAGTGGTCAAAACCAAAAAGGATGATGAAAAAGCCCAGAAGTTCCGTGATTATTTTGATTGGAGCGAACCATTGAGTCGTTGTCCTTCGCACCGCTTTTTGGCCATCATGAGGGCAGAAAAAGAAGGTTTTGTCCGAGTTAAAATCGAAATAGATGATGATAGGGCCCTAGAAAATATGGAGCGACGCATCATCAAAACAAATAATGCTTGTGCCGAACAAATTGAATTGGCCATAGCGGATGCCTACAAAAGGCTGTTGTTCCCTTCCCTGTCCAAAGAAATTTTAAAAACAGCCAAGGAAAAGGCAGATGCATCCGCCATTCAGGTTTTTTCCAAAAACTTAAAGCAATTACTTCTTGGCGCACCTTTGGGCGAAAAACGCATTTTGGCCATTGATCCTGGTTTCAGAACGGGCTGCAAAGTGGTCTGCTTGGATGAACAAGGTGATCTAAAGCACAACGAGACCATTTATCCTCATCCGCCACAACGGGATAGCTCAGGGGCCATCAAAAAGATAAGTTCTTTGGTGGATGCCTATAAAATAGAGGCCATTGCCATAGGAAACGGGACAGCATCCCGAGAAACAGAGCAATTGGTAAAGCGAATTCCCTTCAAAAAACCAATTGAGGTCTTCGTGGTGAGCGAGGCCGGGGCTTCCATTTATTCAGCTTCCAAAATAGCCAGGGACGAGTTTCCGAATTATGATGTTACAGTACGGGGAGCTGTTTCCATTGGTCGCCGTTTGGCAGACCCTTTGGCCGAATTGGTGAAAATAGATGCCAAATCCATTGGTGTGGGACAATACCAGCATGATGTGGACCAAACACAATTGAAAACCTCATTGGACACTGTGGTGGAAAGTTGCGTAAACGCTGTTGGGGTCAACATCAATACCGCCAGTGTGCCCTTACTCAGTTATGTTTCCGGAATTGGACCAAAGCTCGCGGAGAACATTGTAGCTTATCGAAATGAACATGGAGCGTTCAAGAACAGGGAAGAAATCAAAAAAGTACCACGCTTGGGCGGAAAGGCCTTTGAGCAAAGTGCTGGTTTTTTGCGCATCAAGAACGGTGACAATCCTTTGGATGATTCTTCGGTGCATCCAGAAAGTTATGCTCTGGTATCCAAAATGGCAAAGGACCAAGGCGTGCCACTCAAAGAAATAGTAGGGAACAAATCAGTTTTGAAAAGTATCGATTTAAAATCCTATTGCACGGAAACCATTGGCCTACCCACTTTGGAAGATATTATAAAGGAGCTTGAAAAACCGGGCTTGGATCTTCGTGAAAAGGCCAAAGTATTCACATTCAATCAAAATATAAAGGAAATAACCGACCTGAGACAGGGACAACTGTTACCGGGCATTGTCAACAACATCACCAATTTCGGTTGTTTTGTGGATATTGGGATCAAGGAAAGTGGACTCATCCACATTTCCAACCTATCCGATACCTATGTAAAAGATGTCAATGAGCATGTGAGCCTCCATCAGCAAGTGGTGGTCAAGGTTTTGGATATTGATGTGCCACGGAAACGAATCCAGTTGGCTCTGCATAAGTAAAAACCTCATTAATGTTGAAAATCGCCTACCATCCCATCTATAAACATCATTTACCGGATGGACATCGTTTTCCCATGGCCAAGTATGAATTGTTGCCCCAACAATTGCTCTACGAAGGCACATGTACAGAGGAGAACTTTTATCAACCGGGGTTACCAGATGACGAACATATTATAGCCGTACATGATGAAGCATATTATCAGGATTTGGTCAATCTGTCCATCCCTCATAAAGAGGCCCGTAAAATAGGTTTTCCCCTGAGCAAAGAGCTTGTTATGCGGGAACGCATCATTGTTGATGGCACTATTCAAGGATGTGATTTTGCGTTGGAACATGGTATCGCCATGAACATTGCGGGGGGCACACACCATTCCTACTCCAATCACGGAGAGGCCTTTTGTATGCTGAACGACCAAGCCATCGGTGCACAATATCTTTTAAACAATCATCTTGCAACCCGTATTTTGATTGTGGACTTGGACGTGCACCAGGGCAATGGAACCGCTGAAATATTTAGGACAGACCGTTCTGTTTTTACTTTTTCTATGCACGGTAAGGCCAATTACCCCTTCAAAAAAGAAACTTCCGATCTGGATATTCCTTTGGAAAAGGGTACAACAGATGAAGAGTACCTTTCCATCTTAAAAAAGACCTTACCTGAATTATTGGAAACGGTGCAGCCCGATTTTATTTTTTACCTCTGCGGAGTAGATGTTTTGGCTTCGGATAAATTAGGTACCTTATCCATGACCTTGAATGGATGTAAAGAGCGGGACCGATTCGTGCTTCAAATCTGTCACGACGCTAAAATACCTGTTCAATGTAGTATGGGTGGCGGATATTCCCCAGAAATAAAAACGATAGTTGAGGCACATGCCAATACTTTTCGTTTGGCACAAGATATTTATACCTAATTTTGCCGACTGTTCTTGTTTTCAACCTTTATGAGATATCTAAAATTAATTTTACTTTTTATTTCAGTTCTATCCGTTTCAGCTCAAGATGTACAATCTCCTAAACAGGATAAACTCTGGAACAATTTCACGTACGACCTTGGAAATATATTTGGAGGTGCAGGCTATGCCTATTCACGACCGTTGCACTGGCAAGGGAAGGATTGGGCCAACTTTGGTTATTTGACAGGCGGCACCCTGCTGCTTTTCACTGTGGACGACGAGCTCAACAAATGGACTCATGGGTTCAATGATGATGTTCCGGATGCGATCATGGACTATGGCCATAAGTATGGTAATCCCCAAAACAATTACATGCTAACCGGAGGAGTCTATTTGGCAGGGCTCTTTACAAAAAACGAAAAACTACGCAGAACAGGGGTATTATTGATTTCCTCGGCCACAGCTGGGGGCTTTCTACAACAAGTGAGCAAAAGGATCATTGGGCGCTCACGTCCGAAAAGCGGGAATAACTCCAGTACGTTCGACCCTTTTCATTTGGATCGCGTCTTTGATTATGATTCCTTTCCTTCCGGACACGCCATGCTGGCTTTCAGCAATGCATATGTCATCGCCAAACAATTTAAAAGTCCATGGGTAAAAGCCGGACTATATACCGTTGGGATGATTCCAGGCCTAGTTCGGGTAATGGATGACTTTCATTGGGTTTCCGATATTGCCTTTAGTACGGTACTCAGCATCTTTATTGTGGAGTCGATTGATAAATATTTGGATTCCAAATACGATGAAAAATATAATGATACGCCGAAAACGAAAAATGTTAGCTGGAATCTATCTTTTGGACCCAACACCTTAGGTGTTTCCCTTCATTTTTAATGGATTGACTCCCTATTTGTGTTAAATTTTATTTAGATTGATTTAAAATAATTATTTTCGCCCCAATATTGCACGTAGCAATGGGAAAGAAAAAAGAAAAGAAAAAAATAAAAAAAGCTAAGCTTAGAGAATTACCCCCCACAGGAAAGGTAAAAACCAAGTGCTGTAAAAAATACAAGAAAAGCGAAAGCAAGCGCTGTAAAAAATGCCCTTGCTCTGATCTTCTCAAAAAGGTTGCCTAAATTTCCCCCTATTGATCAAAACACGTTTGAGTTAGGACAACTTCATTGTTTTATTGTTTTTAAAATTGATATGCCAAGAAAAAGCTTTTTCCAAAATATGAGGTGTATGTCCCCCCATTCCTTTGGCCTCCTCAAAATAATCGCGTAGCTGTTGTTTGTATTCAGGATGCACACAGTTTTCAAGAATTACCTCTGCGCGCTCTATGGGCGCAAGTCCCCTTAAATCGGCCAACCCTTGTTCAGTAACAAGAATGTCCACATCGTGCTCACTATGGTCCACATGCGGAACCATCGGAACCACATGGGAAATCGTATTGTTCTTGGAGGCGGATGGACATACAAAAATGCTCAAGTATGAGTTACGGGCGAAATCCCCGGACCCCCCAATGCCGTTCATCATGTTGGTGCCCAGAATATTCGTGGAGTTTACATTTCCGTAGATATCGAACTCAATGGCCGTATTGATGGCTATGACCCCCAACCGCCTAATAACCTCAGCAGAATTACTGATGTTTTGTGGACGCAATACCAGTTTGTCCTTATAGTTCTCAAAGTTGGATATAAAATGTCCATGACATTCTTCGGAAACGGTTATTGATGACGCCGAGGCAAAGATCATCTTTCCTGCATCCATTAATTCAAAAGTACTGTCCTGCAACACTTCGGAATACATGGTAAGTTCTTCAAACTGACTGTGCTTGAACCCTGACAAAACTGCGTTGGCTATTTTACCTATTCCAGCTTGCAAGGGCAGCAAAGATTTGGTCAACCTGCCCTCTTCCACCTCTTTGTTGAAAAAATTTAACAGATGACGGGAAATCGCGGTAGTATTCTCATCCGGCGGAGCAATTCGAGCTGGACTATCCGGTTTGTTGGTAAATACCACGGCAACCACCTTTTCAGGGTCGATCTTCATATACTCGGTGCCTATTCTGGAATCTGGCTCGGTAATCTGTAGAATTTCACGATTTGGATAAGGTTTGGGAATATAAACATCATGGATTCCCTTAAAGGATAATGGTATGGACATGTTGACCTCCACAATAATTTCATCTGCCGATTCGGTAAACGAAGCCGAGTTCCCAACCGACGTAGTGGGCACAATATATCCATTGGCATCCACATAAGTGGCTTCAACAATGGCCAAGTCTATTTTGGGCAAATGACCATTGTGCAACATTTCGGCAGTTTCACTTAAATGTTGATCTACATACAGCGTTTGATGGGTATTTATACTTTTTCTAAGGGTTGGGTCCGCCTGAAATGGCATACGTTTTATCAACGCCCCGTTTTCGGCAAGGTCAGCATCGGTGTTATAGCCCAAAGAAGCCCCGCTCAAAAGTGTGATTTTGATGTTTTCTTCCTTGGCTCTAGCAGCAAAAGCAGGCAAAACTGATTTACTATCCCCCGCTTTGGTAAAACCACTTACCCCTACGATATAATTGTTCTTGATAAATTTTGCGGCATCTTCGGACGTAAGAATCTTTTCTTTGTACGGGCTGTACAAGATTCTTTCCATTTGTTCTGTTTTCATTTAAATTTTATGGGCATTAATAACGTATAGCCTTACTTGTTTAAAGTGAAGAATAAAGGCTTGTTTAAGTTTAGTTTCCCATAAAATTACGGATATTTAAAGGTTAATCATAATGTTTGAATTAAGGATCAAATCAAAAAAATAAAATTCAAAAAAGTATCAAGCTTCCATTAAAAAATAATCAGAAATATTCAGGTAATTTTAAGGAATAAGCAAATGAAAATTTGTCGTTTGACAAGGTGTGGTCCACTTTTACCACAATTATGGAAAACAGATGTACAAAAGGATAGTACCATTCCATAGATAGGGGTAATTATTGTATTTTTAAAACAAACTAGAAATCATGATTAAAAAAACCTCTTTATTATTTGCGCTACTCCTTTTGTGCAATACTGCTTTGTTTGCACAGGACAAAGATGCAGTAATCGATGCCATTGTTAAGGAAGCGAATGAAAATTCCCAATTAGAAATTCTTGGCCATGAACTTATGGATGGCATCGGTCCCCGTTTAGTGGGTACACCTCAAATGAAAAAAGCCCATGATTGGGCGGTCGCCAAATATGAAAGTTGGGGCATTCCGGCCCATAATGAACAATGGGGCGAATGGAAAGGATGGGAACGCGGCATAAGTCATATTGATATGATATACCCAAGGGTTCAAAGCTTAAGGGGCACCCAATTGGCCTGGAGCCCGAGCACACCCAAAAAGGGAATAACTGCGGAATTGGTGGTCTTGCCCACAGTATCAGATTCCTTGGAGTTTGTAAAATGGTTGCCCTCGGTAAAAGGCAAATTGGTAATGATATCCATGCCCCAACCCACGGGAAGACCGGATTACAACTGGGAAGAATTTGCCACGGAGAAGTCCTTCGAAAAAATGAAAAAAGAACGTATAGAGCAAACCGATGCTTGGAACAAAAACATGAGAAACACCGGATTGAACAGACGCACCCTGCCTATCGCCCTTGAAGAAGCTGGGGCCGCGGGCATTGTCGCTTCCAATTGGTCCAGAGGTTTTGGCGCCAATAAAATTTTTGGGGCATATACCAAAAAAGTGCCTACCGTTGATTTGGAATTGGAAGATTACGGGATGTTGTACCGATTGGTGGAATCAGGTCAAAAACCGCAACTTCACATTGTCGCAGAATCCAAAGAATTGGGCACGGTACCCACTTTTAACACCATTGCGGAAATCAAGGGTTCCGAAAAACCTGACGAGTATGTCATCCTATCCGCCCATTTTGATTCGTGGGATGGCGGAACAGGTGCTACAGACAATGGAACAGGGACTTTGGTAATGATGGAGGCCATGCGCATTTTGAAAAAAGTGTATCCCAGCCCCAAACGCACCATTCTTGTTGGGCATTGGGGCAGCGAGGAACAAGGACTTAATGGCTCCAGAGCGTTTGTTGAGGACAACCCAAAGATTGTGGAAGGCGTACAGGCCGTTTTCAACCAAGACAATGGAACCGGTAGAGTGGTTCGGATTTCCGGCGGTGGATTTTTGAACTCTTATGATTATTTAAGCAAATGGTTGCACGAGGTTCCAAAGGAAATCACCGATGAAATCGAAACAATTTTCCCTGGCACCCCAGCACGTGGTGGCTCCGATTATGCTTCTTTTCAAGCTGCAGGTGCACCGGCATTTAGTCTTAGTTCCTTAAGTTGGTCATACTGGAACTATACTTGGCATACCAATAGGGACACCTATGACAAGATTATTTTTGATGATGTTCGAAACAATGCCATCCTAACGGCGATTCTAGCATATATGGCCAGTGAGCACCCGGAGAAAACTGACAGGGAAAAAGCTGTTCTGCCCATAAGTAATAGAACGGGGGAACAATTGCAATGGCCCACTCCACGCTCACCAGAACGAAATGGTGGCCAGAATTAAACCCGCTATATTAAAATTAAAAAAGCGTCCCTAAAATAGGGGCGCTTTTTCACTAACTAACTAAAAGGCACATTTATAAATTTCGAGGAGAAGCTACTTGGACTATCAAACCAATAGTCTCTTTAGAGAAATTTTGATTATCTGGACTATAAATAAAATAGAAACTTGCTTGCTGGTAGTAGAAGTCACTATGAATGCAATGATTTCCACACCGTTGGGCATGTTCTGAATATGCAGCCCTTTTTTCGTTCATGTACACCTTGTATGCCGTGCTGTCATGTTTTTTTAGACCCTTTTCATAGCGTTCTTGGTCTTTCCAATAATCTTCTTCGTCCTCTGCATTTACCACCACAAGTGATTGTTCGTAGTTGGCATCTTTCCTAGCTTGTTCCTTATAAAAAGAGTATTGGTCTTCTTGTGCAGATGTTATTGCCGCCAAGAACAAGGTAAACAGTAACGTGATTTGAACTTTTAATTTCATCGTTCGGAGTTTGAATTGATACGTTGTTCATTACTAAAGTTCTGGCGTTTGACTATGTAACAACTCAAAATGCTTTTACCCTAACAAGAAAATAAAAAAGGGGCAGTTGCCCCTTTCTTCCATCTTATTTACTTATTACTTACTTCCCAAGCATCAATAGTTCATTGCATCTAATTTCAGTGATATACCTTTTTTCTCCTTCGCTGTTCTCGTACGAGCGGTTCGTTAACCTGCCTTCTATGACAACCTCTTTGCCTTTAGATAGAAAATTCTCTGCTATTTCGGCCAGTTTGCCCCATGCCACAATATTGTGCCATTGTGTATCCGTAACTTTTTCACCACTTGCATTTTTATAAGTTTCGTTTGTTGCAATGGAAAACTTTGCCAATTTGCTCCCGTTCTCCAACATTACGATTTCTGGATCGTTTCCAAGATTACCAATCAATTGTACTTTGTTTTTAAGTGAATTCATAATAGTAAGATTTAAGTTTTAAATATTTATCCATCGAACTTCCTTGTCCGACGAGACAAACATAGGTTCACTCAAAAACCACATTCGGTTTGTAATCACTTGTTTTCGTTTGTAAACGTATGTAAATGGTTGCAATCGTTTAACGGTGACCAAATAATTTTTTTTCGTGTCAGATTAAGTAAGCTCGAAAACCACAACCTAATGCAGATTAGAAGTTTTGATAAGTATACGGTCATCAAAAGATTTAGTATTTGTAAAAAGATGTACGATATAATGGAAACCATCTATATTCAAGAGAAAGATCCCATCCATGAAGAACCACAACAAGTATTTAGTGAAGAAAAAGAGTATCTAACCGATATTTCCTTAGAAGTTTATGAATCCCTTTGTAATGGTTTCATAATTAAAAATGTAAACGATCTATCCGACGTTCCTGATCGGAAAACGAAATGTACAAATAGGGAAACAGCCCAAAAAGACCACTAAACCATTACATATCCAACCATTCTTTAAAAGAGTTCGCCTTTCCACTACTTATGATTTGATCCCCCTTGGGAGCAGGATCTAAAAGCAAATGCAGTCGTCCTTTAAAATACGGCGTCACCTCTTTTACGGCCCGAATGTTTACCACCATTTGACGGTTGGCCCTAAAAAACATTTGCGGGTCCAATTGCGTTTCCAGTTGGTCAAGGGTATAGTTGACCACAAAACGGTTCCCTTTAAAATTGACCAACAGCACCACACCTTCTTCTGCAATAAAATAAGCCACGTCGCTCGTGGAAATGCTTTTTATCACCTGCCCGGTTTTTACCATAAACCTGTTCTTGACTTCGAGATGCCCCCGTTCCAAAACAGAATTTTCAATCAGGTTCCGCAAGTTTTTCATTTCGGAGGAAAGCGCATCCTTGTGCAGGTTTTCATACTTTTCAATGGCTTTTCGAAGGTCCTCCTCCTTGATGGGCTTTAGCAAATAATCAACACTATTGACTTTAAAGGCCTCAATGGCATATTGGTTATAGGCCGTCGTAAATATAACTGGACAGTCGATTTTTACCTCCCGCCACATCTCAAAGCTCCGGCCATCGGAAAGATGGATGTCGCAAAAGATCAAGTCCGGCGCATCGTGGGTATCAAACCATTCGATGCCTTCCTCGACGGACTCGATTCTTTCCAACACCTCATAATCAGGCCTGAGCTTTAGCACGAGTTCTTCGAGGGCATCTCCCGCGAAGGGCTCGTCTTCAACTATTACTATTTTCATAATTCTCGACTTTTAACAACGGAAGCCTGACTATAAATTCCTCCTCCGTCCTTCCCCATTCCACTTCTTCTTGCGAAAGGTACCTGTAACGCGTTTTTAGGTTTTTCAACCCCGTTTTTGTCGAAGTGGTTTCTTCAAACCTCGGGCTAAGCCTGTTGCGTACCACCAACTTTCCTTCCTCGGTATAGATACTTACCCGCAACGGATTTTTAGATGTGGACCCGTTGTGTTTTATGGCATTTTCAATAAGTGTCTGCAAGGCCCCAGGAGGCAAAAAGTAGGATAAGGTATCTTGGGGAATGTCCAAGTTTATTTGTAAAGCCTTTCCAAAACGTGTTTCAAGCAGAAAAATATAGGCTTTGGTTACTTCCAGTTCTTTTTTCAGGGAAATCAAGGGCTCATTGCCATAGGTGAGAAAAGAACGGTAAAGATCGGACAGCCTTTCGGTAAACTCGGTCGCCTTCTCTTGGTCTTTATTGATCAAAGACCTCAGAACGTTTAGACTGTTAAACAAAAAATGGGGCTGCACTTGGTTTTTGAGTCCCTCCAACTGCGCTTGATAGTTTTCCTTCTGTAGCCTTGCCGAGCGCAGCATTTCGGCCTGCAATTGGTTTTTATGCCGCTCGCGCTCCACAAAATAGTAGAAAAACAACGAGATAAAGGTACCCGATATAAATGCCGTTCTTACACGTACCGGTAAAAGTCCTTCCTCTCCAAAGATAAGGATCAAGGGAAGGTAATTGGTGACCATATAGATGACCAAGGTAGAGGAAATTACGATCAGTATTTCAATAAAAAGCTTCAGAAAACGGTTGATTTCGTTGAAAAACCGATGCTTCATCCATACCGAGATCAAACTGTGGGCCCCGAACAATGAGAGCAGAAAGACAAATGCGAAGAAAAGTTCTTGCAACTCATATATGGAGAAAAGGAGCTTCACCTTCCCAACATTCATATAGACCACCGCTTCAAAAACGACAAGGGTGGTGAGGGCCGCTATTCCGATTTTTTCCAGAACTACCGAAAAACGCGAACGAGACCATTTTTCTTGGGCAAGGCTAGTATTTCCCTCTTTTGGTTTAATAAAGGATAAGTTGTGTTTAAGATAAAAATATAAAATATTTCTGTTCTTTCCCGATTGCATACTTCTTTGGTTTCAATGCTTATACTACCCCCAATTTCCTAAAATTCGCTTACCTGTCCTTCCGTTTCATTGCCTTCATATCCCGATTCATTTAGCCCATATCCCGATTCATCGGAAACCACTTCTACAGCCCTTTCAATCACGGCATTTTTGCTACCGAAAACGATAAAAATGAACCATTTAAAATTTGCCATTATGAAACGTTATCAGATAATTTTCTTGTCAATGACCTTGTTTGTAGGCAACTTTTTGCTTGCCCAGGGCCCCAACCTAAATGGAACTTTGTACGACCAAAAAAATGAACCCGTTCCCTTTGCCACGGTCGCCTTGATGAAACTGCCCGACTCGACCATGGTTACCGGGACCATGAGCGATATAGATGGAAAATTTAGCCTAACTCCCAATCTTACCGGAAAATATTTTCTGCGGCTTAGTGCAATTGGATACACCAATACCCTCACCCCGGAATTTGAGATTACTGGTCCCGAGTTTAGCAAGGATTTTGGAAGCATCACCCTTAACGAAGAAACCACCATGCTCGATGAAGTGGTCGTAAAGACCTTGAGGCCCCAAGTGCGTGCCGAAAACGGAAAAGTGGTAATGCGGGTCGCTGGAAGCTCCCTTGCGGCAGGAAGCTCCGCATACCAGATGCTGACCAAAGCACCGGGCGTATCTGTCAATCAAAATGGTGATTTCCAAATTAACGGTAATAGTGGAGTCGCTGTAATGATCGATGAACGCCTTACTTATTTTACCTCCGAAGAGCTCAAAAACCTACTTGAAAACATGCCTGCAGAAAATATCGAAAACATAGAAGTAATAACGAACCCTTCTGCCAAATATGACGCCGAAGGAAGTGCTGGTATACTTAATATCACCCTCAAAAAGAATAGCCTTAGCGGTATGAACGGAAGTGTTTACAGCGGAATAAAAATTGGCCGACAAACACTCCTCAACAGTGGCGCAAGCCTAAATTATAACAAGGGGAAATGGAACTCTTTTGTAAACATAGATGCTTCACAACGGGGCTTGGTAAGGGATGCTTTCTCTTATCGCACCTTTCCGGATGAGAGTGCCTATAGTTATTACAGTCAAGATGCGGTACAGCACAACAAGCGTTTTGTTCCCTCGATCCAAATCGGAACCGACTATACCTTAAATGAAAAGCACAGCGTAGGGATAATGGGCAATTTTATGTACCAGAATGGTGACAAAAACTGGGATCTAAAAAGTCTTGGAATCATGAACGACGATACCACTGTAGATATCGATGCCAAAAATCATATGGATGAAAGTTTTGGAAATGCACGGATAAACCTTCATTATATGGGAAAACTCGATACCATAGGAACCCGCATATCCGCGGATATCGATTATGTTAGGCTAAAAAAGGAAAGCGAATCGCAATTCAGGAATCAATATTTGTATTCCGAAGATGGTTCCAACCCGTTTGAATCGCTATCCAACGAAAGCAACTCAGACTACGATATCTATGCCGCAAGAATCGACTTTACCCTGCCTTTGTCAAATGCTTCAACACTTGAAACAGGCATAAAGGCAAGTAAGGTAATTTCAAATAGCGAACTGCAGGCCTATTTGGGCATAGGGGAAGACAGTACTTTGGATCCCAACGGAAGCAATGACTTCCGATATGAAGAAGAAATTTTTGCCGGATATGTAAACTATAGTAACCGTATTAATGATACCTGGAATATTCAAGGAGGTTTACGCTTAGAACAAACAAAGGGCAAAGGGAGATCCTTTATTCTCGACCAAACCAATAAGAAAGATTACCTTAACCTTTTCCCCAATGTTTCTATTGAACAACAAGTAAGCGATAATTATAAACTGAACTATTCCTTTAGCAAACGGATTACCCGTCCAGATTACGAGTTGATGAATCCATTTCTGTTCTATTTGGATCCAAATACCTCTATCGTGGGCAACCCCGATATAAGGCCTCAAATATCCAATTCATTTAAATTAGGACAGACTTTTTTCCGAAAGTACAATCTAATACTGAGTTACGATTATAATAAAAATTACATGGCAGAACTACCATCCACCAACCCCACAACCGGTAAAACCATATTATCCATAAAAAACCTGGATTATTTTAAAAGTTACAATGCCACTGTAATTGCCCCGATTCAATTGGCTCCCTTCTGGCAAACCAATAACACCCTTCTCTTTACGCAGCAATACTATAAAATGGAGATAGACAACGAAACGATCAATAACAACAAGTTCTTTTATATGATCCAAACCAACCACCAAATCAGCCTTCCTGCAGACTTTAAACTGGAAATGGGCGCTACTGTCAATGGACCAACGGCTTATGGAATTTATACACTTAGCGGTCAATGGTGGTTGGATGCAGGCATTAAACGCTCTTTTATGGATGATAAACTGAATGTTACCCTACAGGCTACCGATATCTTCAAGACCATGGATATGAAAATAGATGCAACTTATGGAGGTAACTATTTTAACCTTAAACAATATTTCGGGCAACAGGCTATAAACCTTAACCTGCGTTATAGTTTTGACAACGGCAATAAAGCAGAAAGAAAGGTTCGCAAAAATAGCTTGGAGGAAATGGACAGAGTGGGTGGCAACTAGTTTTGTTCATTTTTATAATTGCCAACCCGTCCAAAGCCTGTTTCAATTTTTTTTGAATTGGCCCGCTCAAGGCGCATCCCTTTGTCTTTGGTGATGCGCCTTAATTATTCCATATATGTCAGTGATAAATCAATGTAAGATAATGTCCTCCAAAACAATTTCCTCACTGACAAAAAGGACAAGGAGTGGATTTCCAGTCTTTTTCTATAAAAAATGGGCACATTTAAGCCTATATTTGGACTTTAAAATCATCCTATGGAATCTTGGCTGTGTCCCATTGAGCTGGAAGGTAAATTGGTAAAGCTTGTCCCCTTGCAGAAATCCCAGAAAGTAGACCTTGCTTTTGCCGCATCCGATGGAAAGCTTTGGGAACTTTGGTACACCTCCGTCCCATCTCCCAAATCCATTGATTCCTATATAGAAATTGCACTTGCCGAGCAAGAAAAGGGAAATGCACTGCCCTTTGCCGTTATCGACAAAACAACGAATACCGTGGTCGGCAGCACACGTTATTTGAATGTGGATTCCAAAAACAAACGGGTGGAAATCGGGGCAACTTGGTATGCGAAAAAAGCCCAGCGTACCGGGATCAACACCGAATGTAAGTACCTTTTACTAAAACATGCCTTTGAAAGCTTGAACTGTATCGCCGTAGAATTCAGGACCCACTTTCACAACCATCCTTCCAGAAATGCCATACTTCGTTTGGGAGCCAAACAAGATGGTATTTTACGTAACCACCGAATAGACGAGTTTGGAAATCTTCGTGACACTGTGGTGTTTTCCATTTTGAACAGCGAATGGAAGACCGTAAAAACGTCGTTGGAATTTAAAATGGGCACCAACCGTTTGGACTAGTCTTTGCCCAGCCTCAACAAGTTCGCAAAATTATAACTGGCCAGCTCTAAGTTTATCGTGGTCTTTGCCTTGGCGTCTTCCAAGTTTCCTATTTGATTGAGAATGGAAACAGCATAGTCCAATCCCATTTTTTGCATCTCTTCAATAGTTACATCAATGGAGCCACAGAATGCCGCGATGGGAACATTTCTTTTTTTTGCGGATTGCACTACGCCATTAATGGTTTTACCCGAAAAGGTCTGACCGTCCAACTGCCCCTCACCGGTGATTACCCAGTCGGCTCCTTCCAATACCTCATCAAAATTGGCAAGTTCCATCACCAAGTCAACCCCAGAGGCCAGTTCGGCATTCAAAAAAACAACTGCACCTCCTCCTACCCCTCCAGCCGCTCCGGCACCAGGTATGTTTTGCACATCTATATCAAAAGTAGAGCGTAGTACTTTGGCAAAACTTCGTAAGCCACTGTCCAAAAACGTTACTTCTTCCCCCGAAGCCCCTTTTTGCGGACCGTAAATTTTAGCAGCTCCATTGTCACCATAAAAAGGGTTGTTCACGTCGCAGGCCACTTTAATTTTAGCATTGGACAACTTTGGATTAATATTGTTCCGCTGAATCTCTTCCACCTTGCCCAAGTTCCGTCCAATCGGTTCCAGTTCATTTCCATCAGCGTCCAGAAAAGAATAGCCCAAAGCTACGGCCATACCCATGCCCCCATCGTTGGTGGCACTGCCCCCGATTCCCAAAACAACATTTTTGGCCCCTTTTTCGATAGCATCCACAATCATCTCACCAGTACCCAAGGTTGTGGTTTCCATGCAGTTCATCTCCGATTTTTTGAGCAATTTATACCCAGATGCTTCGGACATTTCTATAAAGGCCGTTTGTTTGTCTTCCGAAAGTAAATATTGTGTGGTGATCTCTCTAAACAAAGGATCCTTGACCTTTACGGTCACTTTTGAAGCATTAAGGTAATCCGCGACCACATCTATGGTACCATCACCGCCATCGGCCAAGGGCCTATTGATGATCTCGACATTTGGAAAAACTTTTTTGATGCCACAGGCAACGGTTTCACAAAATTCACGTCCTGTAAGGGAACCTTTATATTTATCGGGTGCCAAAATAAATTTCATGGTCACAATGTACTCAAGTTAATTGAGTTAATCCAGAGATTTTGATGATTCCATCGACCTTAAAATACGGCACAGGTTTTGAATGTAAGGGGGAAGTATTTACTTTTAATAAAATTACATCATGAAAAAGACAATCATTTTTATAGCTACGGTTTTAATCACTTCGACCATTTTTGCTCAATCCAAAAACTTTTTGGACACCACTTATCTGGAAACTATGGCCAGAGTGGACACCTTGGTCACCCCTGATAAAATTTACCTGAATATCATCATCCAAGAAAAAGATACCAAAGGTCGTGTTTCTGTAGAGGAACAAGAGAACCAAATGGCACAAAGATTGAAAGCCCTTGGCATTGATCTATATGAGCAACTGACCATCAAGGATATGGGCAGCAACTTTAAAAAATACTTTTTGCGCCAGAAAGAGGTGCTCAAAAGCAAACAATACTCTTTACTTGTTTATTCTGGGAAAGAATTGGGTGATGTTATGATGGCCTTGGAACAATTGGACATTGCCAACACAAGTATTGAAAAGACCGAGTATTCAAAAATGGACGAACTGGAACTGGAGCTAAAATCAAGGGCCGTAAAAAAAGCCAAGCAAAAAGCCGATGCCCTTACAAAACCACTTGGACAAAAAGTAGGAATGGCCATTCATATTGCGGACAACTCACAACCCTATTATCCACGATACAATACAGCTCCAATGATGGAGATGAAAGCTACTTCCGCGGACATAGGCCAAGCACAACCCTTGGACATCGATTTTGAGAAAATCAAAGTTGAGACCACGGTCAATGTAAAATTTGCTTTGTCCAATTAAGGGCAAGGCTTTCATCAATCAAAAAACCCTATTATGAAATCAATCACACTTATTTTTTTGATTAGTGCAGGGGTTATTTCTGCACAGCATACCTTGCAATTGCCCGAAGGAGCAACATCACCCAAAGCAAACCTCGAAGATGTTGCCTGGATTGAGGGTCACTGGATAGGTGAAGCCTTTGGGGGCACCGCGGAAGAGATCTGGAGCGCACCGATGGGCAACTCCATGATGTTCGTTTTCCGAATGGTGAACGACGGCAAAGTTTCCTTCTACGAATCGGGCCACATTCAACAATTGGACGATTCCATCATACTCCAACTCAAGCATTTTGATGGTAACTTAAAAGGTTGGGAAGAAAAGGATGAAACCGTTGATTTTAAATTGGTGAAACTGGAACCGAACAAGGTGTATTTTGAAGGGCTCACCATGGAAAGAATCAATGACGACCAAATGAATGTCCACGTACTTATTGAAGAAGGGGGCAATACAGAAGAAATCCTCTTTGCCTACAAACGGGCGAAATAATTCAAACATAAAACATGTCTGACACCTTTTGGATAGAACAGGAGTTCACGAAACAAGATTATTCACAGACGAAATTGCCCAAGGGCGATTATGAAAATTGTCGTTTTGTGGACTGCCTTTTCTCCAAGGGTTTTTTGGACAATCAAAATTTTGTGGAATGCACCTTTGAAGGTTGTGACCTCACCAATACCAACATTTCCCATACCATTTTCAATGATGTGACCTTTGAGAGATGTAAAATGGTAGGTCTACAGTTTGAAACTTGCGACCAACTATTAATGTCTTTCAAATTTGTCGGATGCAATCTTTCAGTAGCTTCTTTTTCTGGCTTGAACATACCTCGTACCCAATTCCAAGATTGTAAAATGCATCAGGTCGACTTTACCGAAACTAATTTGAAACAGGCCAAATTTTCCAATTGTAACTTGGACAATGCCATATTCGAAAATACGGATTTGGAGCAAGCCGACCTTGTATCAGCATTTAATTTCAACATAGACCCATCCCTAAACCGAACCAAGAAAGCCAAGTTCAGTAAAGATGGTTTGATCGGTTTGCTAAAAAAGTATGATATTGTGGTGACCTAATCTTATCCTATTCCTATGTCCGAAAGAAAATGCTTGGTATGCGGGGAAAAACTTGTAGGCCGCATAGACCAAAAATACTGTTCCGATCATTGTAGAAATGCCTACAATAATCTAATGAACCGAGATAGCAAAAACTTGGTGCGCAACATCAACAACAAACTCCGCAAAAACTATAGAATTTTGGACAGCTTTCCCCTTAAAGATGGAAAAACCAAGACTACCAAGATGCGTTTACTGGACAAAGGCTTTGATTTTGATTACATTACAAACCTTTATACCACAAAAAAAGGCAGCACCTACTATTTTGTCTACGATTTAGGGTATTTACCGTTAGACAACGACTATTATATGATCGTAAAAAGGGAATAGACTATTTCCAGCTATGAGATGTTAGTTTAAGTGCAGCGATCACAATATCCTTACGACTTATCTGCCCAACCAAAATATCATTTTTCATTACTGGCAGCCTGCGCCTATTATGCCTGTCAAACACTCCTGCAGCATCAAAAATGGTCATATCACACGGAATAGTTTCCACATTTTTGGTCATGAAACGTTCTACGCTCTTATCTAGGATGGGTTGATTAAAATATCGACTTTCTGAAATTTGCTTCATACAGTCGGCTTCGGAAATAATACCAACCAAAAAACCATTGTTGTCCACTACAGGTCCACCTGAAATATGGTGTTTGGCAAAAGCCTCCATCACCTCCAAAATGGATTGATCGGGGGAAAAGGTAATCAATTTTTTGGTCATGTAATCTTCCACCAAAATAGGAGCATCGTACTTTTTCTTGTTCTCCTCCTTGCTTCGTACGCCTTGAAAACTTTTGATTGCCATAAGGTTAGATTTTAAAGTTGATTAATAAATATAGTTTTTTTTTGGCGAATATCCTAATTTTATACCTTTAAATATGAGAACCTTTCATAATTTCATACTTTTAACTGCCAACAATACTATACCATGAAATTTTCCCGGACGCTTGCCTTACTACTTCTTTTTTTAGCTGTTTATTGGAGTTTCAAATCGTTGATGCCATCCTACAGCCCCAATGAAGAGGTTTCCTTGGAATCCTTTTCCACGGACAGGGCGCTCGCCCACGTAAAACAATTATCGGTGGAACCCCATGGCGTTGGTTTTCCCGGACACGAACGAGCCAAGCGCTATATTATTTCCGAACTGAAAAAAATGGGTCTGGAAACCATCACGCAGGAGGGATATACTGCAGGAGATTGGGGAAACTTAAGCAAAGCCACCAATATTTTGGCCAGAATCAAAGGTAGTAGCAATGGAAAGGCTCTTCTTTTGATCTCCCATTACGACAGTAGCCCACATTCCTCATACGGCGCAAGTGATGCTGCTAGCGGGGTTGCCACAATTTTGGAGGGGGTTCGGGCATTTTTGAACAAGAACAAGACCCCGAAAAATGATATTATCATTCTTATTACCGATGCCGAAGAACTTGGACTCAACGGAGCCGATCTCTTTGTGAACAAACATCCATGGGCCAAAGATGTGGGACTTGCCCTAAATTTTGAAGCTCGAGGAAGCGGAGGCCCCAGTTATATGCTCATCGAAACCAATAGAGGCAATGGAAATTTGATAGAGGCCTTTAAAAATGCCAATCCAAAATACCCAGTAGCCAATTCTTTGGCCTATAGTATTTATAAAATGTTACCGAACGATACCGATCTTACCGTTTTTAGGGAAGATGGTGACATAGAGGGGTTCAACTTTGCCTTCATAGATGATCATTTCGATTATCATACCGCTTTGGACACCTACGAGCGACTTGACCGAAATACCTTGGCACACCAAGGCAGCTATTTGATGCCATTGCTCGCTTATTTTAGTGATGCCGACCTGGACAACCTTAAAAGTTTGAACGACAAAGTATACTACAATCTGCCGATCTATAAACTGGTATCCTACCCTTTTGAATGGATCTGGCCCATGTTCGCTGTTGCGGTTTTAGGCTTTGTTCTTTTGCTTGTTTATGGCTTTAAAAAGAAAAAACTCAATGTAAAGGACACATTTAAAGGTTTTTTGCCCATGCTCATTACCTTGGGCATAAATGGAATTGCCGGATATTTTTGTTGGAATATCATTACATGGTGGTACCCTGGCTTTAAGGATATATTGCATGGTTTCACCTATAACGGCCACACCTATATTGTAGTCTATGTAATGTTTTCCCTGTTTGTCTGCTTCTACACCTATAACAAGTTTCGCAAAATCAGCACCCCAGATCTATTGGTTGCGCCAATTATTATTTGGTTGGTCATCTGTGGATTGGTTTCAGCCTATTTAAAAGGGGCCGCTTTTTTTATTGTCCCATTATTTGGTTTGCTGGCCGCTTTTTTGGTAACCATAAACCAAGAAGAGCCCAACCCGTTCCTTCTGGTGTTCTTGGCTTTGCCAGCTGTATTGATCTATTCTCCCTTCATAAAAATGTTTCCCGTAGGACTCGGCCTAAAAATGATGGTGGCCGCCACAATTTTTACCACCTTGCTATTTTTACTGGTCCTACCATTTTTTGCCCAGCTTAAGAGCAAGGGGAGATTGGCCTATCTCTTTTTGTTTCTTTTCTTCGCTTTTGGCATAACCGCCCATATACAATCCGATTTTAATGAAGACCGCCCAAAACCGAGCAGCCTTTTGTATGTTTACAATGCAGATACGGATTCCGCGCTTTGGGCCACTTATGATAATGTCCTGATAGGTTGGAACGGACAATTCTTGGGAGAAAACAAAAGGGTGCCCAACGCTGAGACCATTTCCAGTAAATACCGTACCAACCTAAGCTATGTGGCAGATGCTCCAAAGAAAAATATTGAAGCTCCTTACATTGATACCGTATTGGACACCATTATCGGGGAAAACAGACTTATTGAGCTTTGTATCGCCCCTAAAAGAAATGTAAATCGACTTGAAGTATTTACCAACCCTATTACCTTGAACAGGGCCAAGGTGAACCAAATTGAACTATCCTCTTATTTTTTGGAAAACCGTAAAAGCAGACTGATAACGCACTATATCACAAATAATGATTTCACGGAATTGCAATTGGAGTTCCCAAAGGATTCGGTGCTTGAGCTAACCTTGTACGAAGCTTCCAACGACCTCCTCACACATCCCGATTTTAGCATTCCCCAACGGCCAAAAAACAGCATTCCCATGCCCTTTGTGCTAAATGATGCCATTTTGACCATAAAAACCTTGCGATTTGAATAAAAACATCGGTATTATGGGGTGTGGCTGGCTAGGACTTCCCTTGGCCAAAAGACTGATTGAAAAAGGGTACAACGTCAAGGGCACGACCACGTCCTCCAGTAAATTAAAACTTTTACAAAATGAAGACATAACCCCTTTTGAAATCAACATATCGGAGACAGGGATCACAGGTGATATCGTTGGGTTTCTTTCCAATATGGAAACGTTGATCGTAAACGTTCCACCCAAACTTCGGGGCAACCCTTCCGAAAGTTTTCTCAACAAGATGAAATTCCTGAATACCGAAATCGAGAAAAGTGGTGTTTCCCATGTTCTGTTTGTGAGCAGCACAGCTGTTTATGGCAATGCCGAAGGGGAAGTAACCGAGTCATCACCACTCATGCCCGTTACCAAATCAGGCAAACAATTGGCAGAAAGCGAAAAACTGTTCCAAGAGCAAGAAGGGTTCAAAACCACCATTATTAGGTTTGGGGGATTGATAGGCGCTGACCGCCACCCAATAAACATGCTATCGGGCAAACAAAATTTATCCAACGGAAATCATCCGATCAATTTAATCCACCTTGACGATTGCATCCATATGATCCTAACCATTTTGGAGCAAGCATATTGGGGCGAACTATTCAATGGAGTATATCCACATCACCCCAAAAAACAGGTTTATTATTTTGAAGAGGCCCAAAAAAGAGGGTTGCCCACCCCATCCTATAAAACAGATTCTTTCGAAACGAACGGAAAGATAGTTTTGAGCAACAATTTTTTAGAGAAACGCCATAGTTTTACTACTTCAATAATTTCCTGAACCACATTCATTACTTATTGAATTCTTAACAGCCCAGTTGGGATTATTTTGTTAGATTTGGCGCACAAAATTGAAGATCAATGAAAAAGACTATACTCTTATTGCTCCTCCTTGCAGGTTTTAGCGGAATCTCCCAAACCAACAATGAGCTTTTGAAACATTACGAAGCTTATTACAAAGAAATGCGTTTACAAGGTGATGCAAACGGGGTTATCAGTGCTTTGACCCATTTGAACGTGCTATCACCCTCAAAAGAAAGAAGGGACACCTTGGCTTTTGTTTATATGAACAATGGCCAGCACATGCAGGCTTTGAACACTATCGGTATCGAGAAAAATTCCGATGATTCCGAACTTGCACTACAAGTCAAAGCCTTTTCCTTAAAAGCATTGAACCAGCCCAAAAGGGCCTTGGAACACTTTGAAGAACTGTTTTCCCGAAATTCTTCTCCGTACCTGGCCTATGAAATGGCTGATCTAAAAATACAAATAGGCGACACCAACGGTGCCATTCCCAACATTGAATATGGCATTGCAAATTCGACCGACGACATGAAATATGCGTTTTATGAGCGTCAACAACCTTATGAAGTGCCCCTTAAGGCTGCTTTTTATCATTTAAAAGGATTGGCAGATTTTAATATGGACAAAGAAAATATTGATGCAGCCATCGCCTCCATTGACGAGGCTCTTAAAATTGCACCAAATTTCAACTTGGCAAGTTTGAGCAAACAGGCTTTGGAATCCAGAAAAAAAGAAGCTGTCGAAGGGGGAGAAAAGAACTAACTTATTGCTTCTTTTTTAGTTCTAGGAGCAGTTGATCGTCTTTTTCCTTCTTGATTTGGACAAGTTCGTCCACATATTCGTTCGGTACTGCAATTGAAAGCACATAATGGGCAATTTTCCATTGCCCATTTACTTTTTTCAATACTCCGGAACCCCTACAAATTTTCATTTGGGTGTCTAGCAGTTCATCGAACCAAGCAAATGTACCGGATTCATCTACATAGATGTTGCGCTGCACGGCAGTAAAGCTCCATGCCTTTCCCTTATCAAAATAAGGTTTGGAAAAAGTTCTAAACTCATCATTTTGCCAGTTTTCCATAGCATCGGTTCCCAAAAACACCCCATCCTCGGTCATTTTATCAAAATAGGCCTCAAAATCGGCATTGGCAGCAGCTAAATGCCACCCATCCAACACCTCATCGATTTTCCGTTCTTCCGTGTTTTGGGCACCAATGGTCATGGATGCCAACAATAATCCCAACAATAATATATTACCCTTCATCCAGTATCAATTTTTTGTCCAATTGGCTGTTCACTATCACATTCAACTGTCTTCGTATGTTGTTGTATGCTTCCAGCACATCCACAATGGATTCGGTAGTAGGCTGGTTTTCCATAATATTTGCTTTTGCTTTGTACAAGAACGTACGCAGTACCCTTTGCCTACTTTTTACCTGAAAAGTATCGAACAGTTCCGGATATTTTCCATCAGCCATTTTTTTCTCCTTTTCGATAAGGTCGTCAATGGCCAACGCTAAATCTTCGTTATTGGTTGCTTTGTACAGTACATCAATACTTGCATTCAAG
The DNA here is from genome assembly GCF_002699205.1 of Allomuricauda sp. Classification (GTDB taxonomy): domain Bacteria; phylum Bacteroidota; class Bacteroidia; order Flavobacteriales; family Flavobacteriaceae; genus Flagellimonas. Next base: position 473,506 of record NZ_PABT01000014.1, on the reverse strand, counting down.
TCCTTGAATTGGTTCCATTCATCAATAATGGCAGCTGCATCGGAATTGATCTCTATTTTATCCGGCATTTTCCGATAATTGAACTCCAACTCCTGCTTTTCGACCTTAGCAGTAGTTTTCTCAACTTTTTTGCATGCTCCCAAAATGGAGAATAAAATAAGTATGCCTAACAATTTTTGCATAGGCGAATGTACAAATTTTAATAAAGGGTATCTTTGCCTCCAGACTAAATTAACTTTGATTTTAATGCACAGACCAATTTTAATAATCGGCGCATGTGGTCAAATAGGGACCGAACTGACCATTGTGCTCCGGAACAAATATGGCGCTGTAAATGTAATAGCCAGCGACATTCGGGAAGGTGGGGAAGCTTTAATGCAATCAGGTCCATTTGAACTTTTGGACGCCACCGACTATGCTGCCGTGGAGGATGTGGTGATGCATTACGAAATTGACGAGGTTTATCTAATGGCCGCTATGCTGAGTGCCACGGCGGAGAAATTCCCAATGCGGGCTTGGAACCTCAACATGAATTCGCTTTTTAATGTGCTCAACTTAGCCAAGGAAAAGAAAATTTCCAAAGTTTTTTGGCCTTCCAGCATTGCTGTTTTTGGACCCAGTACTCCAAAGGAGAATACACCACAGAACACCATTATGGAACCAAGTACTGTTTACGGCATTAGTAAACAGTCCGGGGAAAGATGGTGCGAATATTACCATAAAAAATACGGCGTAGATGTCAGAAGTATTCGTTACCCAGGGTTGATAAGCTGGAAGACCATGCCCGGAGGAGGCACTACGGATTATGCTGTGGAAATATACCACGAAGCTCTAAAAAAAGGTTCCTACAAGTGTTTTTTGGACAGTGACACCCAACTTCCGATGATGTACATGGACGATGCCATAAGAGCCACCATCAACCTAATGGACAGTCCTTCTGAAAATATAAAAGTCCGGTCTTCCTATAATTTGGGTGGAATGAGTTTTACGCCAAAACAGATGGCAGAAAGTATTAAAAAGCATATCCCAGATTTTGAGATAAGTTATGCCCCTGATTTTAGACAAGAAATTGCAGATTCATGGCCCAGCAGTATTGATGACTCTGCCGCCAGAGAAGAATGGGGCTGGGAGCCCAGCTTCAATCTGGACCAAACAACCATTGAAATGATCGACAACCTAAAGACACAGAAGTAAGGATCAGTCTTCGTCGTCCCCTGGTTCCAAGAAATCCTTGTCTCCTTCTACCGGAAGCTTTTCATAATCTTCCGGATTAAAATCTTCGTCGTCATCCTCATCGAAATCTGCCATGGTGCGTTCGAGCTTGGAGCTGATCTTGACAAGATATTTGGTGTCGGCAGTGGATACCTCCACTGCTTCTATTAATTCTCCCTTTAGGTTCCTGAAGTTGATTACATCATCGTCCCCGTATCCGTCAGGATATTTCTCCACCAAAAGCTTAAGCACCTCTGAAGTCAATTTCTTATAGTCAACTATTACACGTTTGAGGTTCTTCATGATGTTATGATTAACTCCTTGTTTCAAATTTAGAACAAATGTGATTGCATGGAAAAATTATAAAAAAATTCCTCTCATGTCAAAATCGAGATGATTTAATCGACCAAAAATGATGCTAATTTGAAGATAGCACTAAATAATTGCAAAAAATGAAAGTATAGGATTACACGACAATGAAAAGCAACAAATCAGTTAGATTCTTTATAAATCAAGTTTTCCAAATTGATTTCCCCAATTTTTGAAGTGAGCCCGGCATCGGAATACAGTTCCATCATAGGATCCAGTAAATGATAGGTATATTTGGGAGCATATATCGTGGGATTCTCGGGTCGGAACCCTTCATAGACTACTCTTACCTTTACCACCATCTGCGGGTTCTTTGTTTTATCGTTGATCAAAGCTTCGGCTGCAGCCGGATCTATTTTAAAGAGCACCTCGGCATTTATATGTTCCACCTGTTGTGTTTTATTCAAGATTTGCTGCCCGTATGGTGTCTTGGGAAGAAATTCAAAAAAATAATTATCCCTCGTACTTCCAAAATCCATACTATAACTAGACCTCCTTTTGGTGGGCAGTTGCACCCAAAATCCATTTTTGTCGAAATCATAAGATCCTTTGAACTCCAGCGGAACAACAAATTGAAAATCTTCGGTAGCGTCTTCAAAAAATGTTTGGGTCCATTGCAGTATTTTATCTAAATACTTTGCTACAAATGCCACATATTTTTCATTCTCGGTAAAATCATCGGCATATTGTCCTCCCCATTTGGATACAATGGGGCCATTACCGGTACCGTCCCGATCATTCATAAAATATTCTTTTTTCAAGGCATCCGTACCCATTAAAAATGCAAAATTCATTAGGTATCCTTGTGCCATATTGGATTTTACCTCTTCTTCTACCAAGGGTTTACTAAGGGGGGTGAGGGCCGTTCTGTCCATTACCTTAAAATGATCCTTTAGGGTATGCATTCGTGCCAATAACAAAAAAGCATTATAACCCTTTTTTATTTTTACTCTTTTCTCATTGACCTCGGGAGTAGACACGGGCCTTTGGGGATTGTTGGGCATGGTATAAAAATCACAGGAACCGAATCTTGGGAGCCCCTTAAATTTTTGAACGTAAATATCATGAAATGCCGGATCTGGCGATTTATACACCAAATAATCCGAGTCGTTAAAAGTGGTTGTCGTTTGCTGTACGGTAGTAGGCGGTACAACTTTGTTTTCATCGGTTTTGACGGTTCCCAATTCTTTTGATTCCTCCTCTTTCTTTGTTGTACCCTTATTTCCTGATAAGATATCGTCTACCCCTTTATCGGCCTTGTCTATAAGCTTTGCCTCGGCTTGCTGTTTTAGCTTTTTAAAAAACTGGGCATTGGCTCGGGGTGCCATTATAAAGAACAACATTCCCATTACCACCATAATTGTACGTCTGCTCCCCATCTGTCAGTTTTTAAGATTTGTACTATTAATATCTACCTCTCCCATTTTGTCCGTAAGTGTCACATCCTTATAAATTTCAAGAATCGGACTCTCCAGTTCATATTCCCATTTTACAGAGGTTGTATTGTTGGGTTTGGGGTTTACAAGCACCTTGAACACTACAAATACCGGTGACCTAGGAATTAACTTGTAGGTCTTTGCCTTATCGGCATCCATGGGCAGGAATATTTTTTTGCCTTGGTACCTTATTGCTTTTTCGTTCTCGGTGTACGCCAAAAAATTGGACTGGTGTAGTATGAAGTCCCCTCCGATGGAAAATAGATTTCCTATCCAATACCCTTTTTCCTTAAAATCATATTTTTCGGCCACCAACCCCTTTGCCACATAATAGACAACCTCGCTACCATCGGTATAAAATGTTTGGCTCCAATTTTTAAGGGTATCAAAGTATTCCTTTACAAAGGTGGTATAGCTACGGTTCTGGGCAAATTCATTTTTAGACGTACCTCCCCAATACGAAACAAATATCCTCTCCCCCGCCCGATTGTAGAAACTGCAGGATGATGGGGTTTCCGAATCACAAAAATATTCTTTCAATTTTTCGACGGATAGCGTTTCCCCAGCAAGAATCCTTAAATGATTCTGGGAAAATTCTGAATTCTTTTTGGCAAGGTCGCCTGTAGTATTTTTATGTTTGGTCAATTTAGACCGATCCATATCCTTAAAAGTATCCTCTAAAAATTTCAACTCTAAAAGGGCTTTATAGGCATTATTGGTGATCAAGGCATTTGTTCCATTTTTAAAATTGAGTTCACCATATCTTGGCAGGCCTTTATATGCCTGTATTACAATATCCCTAAAATCTTTGGAAGGTGCCTTGAACCTTAAAACCTCTTGGTCTTGAGGACTTGGGGCTACCTTTTTTACCGTTGTTTCCGTCGGTGTTGTTTTGGTATCGGTCCCTGTTTTTACATTATCGTTTACGGTAGTTTCCGTTTCCCCGTTTAAAAGTTGGTCCGATTTTTCACCGGCGACCTCCACCACCCTGTCCTCTACATTCTTTTTTAATTTTTTAAAAAACTGGGCATGCATGGCGCTTGGTGCCAAGAAACCAATTATGGCAAAAAGTAGTACAAAACGTGCTTTTATATTTTTAATTTTCATCATTGTCTATTATCTGGTTTTGGATACCATGGTGTTTATATCAATTTCCCCCACCCTATGGGTAAGCGCATCATCGGTATAAATTTCAATAACCGGACTGTTGAGGGTAAATGTGGTCTTTAGCTGGTCTGCCCTAAAGTTTTCCAGTCCGTTCAGCTGCCCCGTGACGTCAAAAACCAAAAACAGGTACTGATTGTTTTCCGAAAAGGCCTCCGCTTTTTCAGGGGACATTTTTAGGAGGATGGATGAACCGTTGGGATGCACCAATTTTCTTTCCGACGAATTACTGGGCTGAAGGCCGAACCACCTCAACAAAAAGCCGTTGTTACTAAACTCACCGGTACGTAACCAGTAACCGCCCTCTTTAAAATCGTAGGTTCCCAAATATGTTTTGGCCACGTAATAACCGTTAATTTTATTATCGGGATATAGGGTTTTCGCCCATTCTTGCACCAACGGAAACTTTTCTTTTACAAACGAGGTGTATGCCCTCAACTTTTGAAACTCCGAAGCTCCCCTTCCGCCCCAATACCTTATATTTCTGGGCTCATTGTAATACCCCTCTTCTGGGAATACCCTGGTACAATCCTCTTCTTTTGGATTACAGAAAAATTGGATCGCCTGTTCGGTGGTGCAAAGGGCATTCGCCAGGGCAAGTATATGTTGCTGTGCGGTGTAGGATTTCTGCTCCTTGTCGTACATGTTCGGTGTACGTACGGTGAAATAATCTTTATCCATTGCCGCGAACATATCTTCTTTAAACCGCATCTTTAAAAGTTCGGTAAAGGCATGTCTGCTGGCATTGTTATGGCTGAATCTTTTATCCATTTCAAAATAGGACGCTTCGTTGTTCTTTACATAGCTACCGTCCGATTTGATATAATATCCATCTTGGAGGCCAAACCGTAGTTTGCCATTGTGGGTCTGTAGCGACAGGTCTATAAAACTTGAGGAAGGAGCTGAAAAAACTTTTTCTTCTCCTTGCCCACAAACCGAAAAATGTACGACTAGCGGTATTAGAATAATGAGGAACTGTTTCATAATTTAATTGGTTAGGTCTGCCAGTGACAATGTTTTAAAGTGTTGCGTAAGTGCCTCGTCCGTATAGATTTCCAAATCGGCACTTTCGTGAGAATAATTAAATTCTATGTTCTCAGACGCTGACCCCATTTGCTTGTTCGACCGTTTTACCTTTATCTTTTTTACCACATACAAGCGTCTTATGCCCTCTTTTTGAAATCGTTCTGCCGTTTGTTCATCCATCGAAAGCAAAAATTCAATGTTCTTGTTCCTATCTATCGAGTTTTGAAGTGCCTCCTCGAACGGTTTCACCGGTTTAAAGACCACTTGGTTTAAAATACCCTGCTTCCTAGTAAAAATATTGTTGAGTATTATAGAATGGTATGCTGTATATCCTTTTTTATCAAAATCATAATTATTGCCTATGTTCAGCATAGAAACATGGTAGCCGATTAATTCATCGTCCTCCATTATATTTTTACTCCAATCTAAAAGCAGATTTAAGCAGTTGTCCACAAAAGATGTATAATTACGAAGTCTTTCAAATTCATTTTTGCCTTGGCCGGCATTCTTACATTCATCTGTCAAGCATAGGTTTGGTGCCACCTGGCTCTTTAAAAATCGCTGTAAAAAAGCGGAATTAGATTCCTTTTCGGTCATATTGGAGGTCATTGTGGTTAACCCCTTCCTATCCAGATCCTCCATAAACGGTCGTAAATATTTTAAGCCGACCAATAGCGAAAAATTATTTTTGCCCGTAGTTACGATCTTGTTTTTATCATTACTCACAGGGTTTTTACCCCCACGAACCGGTCTAACGGTCCGCATTCCCTGTCTTTGCCCACCCGTTTGTTCCCGATACATATTCGGAACCCCAAAACGTGGCAAGCCCTTATGTGCCTGTAATGTAATGGAAGTAAACTTATCGGAAGGTGATTGGTAGACCACCATTTCTTTATCGTCTATAGACTGTGCATTACCCGAAAGCACTCCTAAAAAACACAAAACAATGCACAAACATGACCTTACCATAACTTTTACCTTTATATTTTTTAATCCCAAGTGATGGTACCGTCCATGGTCAAAATAGTATCATCTTCGGTGTTGATTACCGTAGTACCATCAAAAGTGACGCTCTTGGCGTCAAAATCAATTCCGAATCCATCGCCACAGGCAGTAAAAAAGTTTAGATAGGGAGAAGAACAAGCATGCCTGTACTCTACACCATCTTTTACGATGGTCATGGAAATACTACTGTCGATATCAGTCGACCCTCCAGTAGAAAAATCAGCCGCTACGATAACGAATCCGTTCTGGTCATCGTCATAAACAAATTCATTATCGACCACAGAAATATTCTCCGACATGAGTATCACGGACTTATCCGTTCCTGTAAGGGAGGCATTTGCAACCTCAATATTTCCAACGGTTAACGAGGTTCCCAACTCCGATGTCTCCGCTCCGGACAATGTTATGGTTCCAGAAACCTGGTTGTCATCCCCATTTTCTTGACCAACTCCATCATCCGACCCACAACCAAAAATGAGAAAGAAGGTTGAACAGTACAGTAAATTTTTAACTTTCTTTTTCACGCGGTTACCTAATTATTTGGTTTAGTTATACCTAAACTATCAATTACAACCGGTCCGTACCATACAGAATTATTCTACGTATCCATTTGCCATTTTACCGTTGTAATTGTTCAAATATTCGTAAACACGGGCATAACAGCGAATTAATTGAACAAAAAGTTTAAATTTGGATATAACCAACCTCATAGCATGCCCCGACCAACTAAAAACAAGTATTGTATAATACTTATCTGTTTGGTACATTTTTTTGGTACTTCTCAGCAAAATAAATTAGACTCCTTAAAGAACGAGTTACAAACCCACACCTTAAAAGATACCATAAGGGCAGGCATGCTTATTGAGCTAGCGAGTGAAATGACCTATTCCGAACCAAATGAGGGATTTTCATTCATAGAAGAGGCCATTACTATTTCTAAAAAAAACGGGTGGATCAAAGGTGAGGCCTTGGCCCAACGGCAAAAGGGAAATTTGTATTATGTTTTGGCGGATAATCTAAATGCCTTGGACGCCTACCAACAGGCGTTGTCACTCAGCAGAAAAATACCCGACAAACAACTGGAATCCAGTATTTTAAGCAACTTAGGAAATATACATGCGGATTTAAAGGAATACGACCGGGCATTAGAAAATTACCGTGCCTATTTAGAAACGTCACAGGCAATGGGCAACCGGGCGGAAGAAATTAAAGCACTTTCCAATATCGCCATTATCTACAACGATACTGAAAATTTTAAAGAGGGTGTATCTTACTTGAACAAAGCCCTAGAATTGGCCAAACAGGAGGAAAACGATTTGTTCATCGCGGCCGTTACCAACAATTTGGCCTTGGCATATAAAAATTTGGGGGAACACCAAAAGGCACTTGATCACTATAAAGAAGCTGTGGCAATAGCACAAAAAATAGATAATAAATACATTGAGGCCTCTGCGCTGAACAGTATCGGAAAAATAAACGTATTGCTGAAAAACTATACCGTGGCCGAAACAAATGCAAACAAAGCGCTTACCCTTTCCAAAGAAATCGGGGCCATGGAGTGGGAAGCTGATTCTTGGGAAGTCTTAAGTAAGGTTCATGAGCAAAATGGTAAAATGGCCGAGGCTATGAATGCCTACAAAAAGCATATACAGTTAAGGGACAGTGTACTAAATGAAGAAAAGAAATCGGAATTGACCCGCAAGGAAATGCAATTTGAGATGGAGCGCCAGCAAGCGGTGGCCAACGAAGAGATCAAACGGCAGCAACTGGTGAAGAATATTTATTTGATCGGGGCCATTTTATTAGTGTTGCTGGCCATCTTCGGTTATTATATTTACAAGCGTAGACGCGATGAGCTAGAAAAAAAGAAGAACGCCGAATTCAATGCCAAGGTATCGGAGACAGAACTTAAGGCCCTACGCTCGCAAATGAACCCCCATTTTATTTTTAACTCCCTCAATTCCATCAGCGATTTTATTTCTAAAAACGATATTCAACAAGCAGATGACTACCTGGTCAAATTCTCCAGGCTGACAAGGGCAATTCTAGAAAACTCAGAGAAAAAATCGATTACCTTAAACGAGGACCTTGAGTTGATGGAACTATATATGCAGATAGAGGCCATACGTCTAGAAAACAAATTGCACCATAAAATTACGATCGACCAAGATATTGAACCCAACAATACGCTGGTTCCCCCACTAATTTTACAGCCCTTTATAGAAAATAGTATTTGGCACGGTATCGCCCCTAAAAAGGGAGATGGACACATAGCTATTAAAATTGAAAAAGAGGGCGATATGCTAAAATATGTGGTGGATGACAACGGTGTAGGACAACCCAAAAAGAATATGAGGGAGAAAAAATCGAACGGATCTTTTGGTATTAAGATCACAAAAAGCCGAATCGATATCCTGAGCCATATAAAAAACAAAAAGGGATCTATTAATTTGATGGATAAACCAGAAGGGGTACGCGTTGAAATAACACTTCCTTTAGAACTTCAATTTTAAGAACAGCATGTTAAAAGCATTAATAGTTGATGATGAACAACACTGCATCGACCGCCTAGAAAGGTTGTTACGGTCCAGTACGCACAACATACAAATAATAGCCCTTTGTAAAACAATTGGTGAAGCAAAAAAGGAAATTGCCAAAATTACCCCGGATATTCTGTTCTTGGATGTACAACTGGGAAACGAGACCGGTTTTGACCTCCTATCGCAATTAAACAGTATAGATTTTGAAGTGATTTTCACTACCTCTTATGACAAATATGCGCTAAAGGCCATAAAATTCTCTGCCTTGGACTATTTGTTAAAACCAATAGATAATACGGAGCTTGACAATGCCCTACAGAAGTTACGGCAACAAAAAAGCCTAAAAGAAGCTTCAAAAAAAATAGATGTCCTGTTTCATAATTTTAAAGAGAGCAACGCATCCTCTAAAAGAATAGCGATACCAACGGTAGAAGGTTTTACGATGATCGATACCAAAGAGATCATCAGGTTTCAATCGGATGCAAACTACACCCATATACATACCTTATCCAGAAAAAAAATAACCGTCTCAAAAACCATCAAATATTTTGAGGACATACTAGACGAAAACATGTTTTTTAGAGTCCATAAATCGCACCTCGTCAACTTGGGTTATATAAAAACCTACACCAAAGGAAAAGGAGGGCACATTACATTATCTGACGGCATCCAGATTGAAGTCGCCGTAAGAAGAAAGGATGAGCTGTTAAAAATACTAAGGACATAGAAGGAGAAAAGATAAGACCGCGTTACGTATATGTTTTGTACCTGCTGCACAACCCTAAAATTAATTAAAATGCCATTTCCCCTAAATTACCAAAAAATTATAACAAACTGATTCTTAGTGATTTTTGTTTTAGAACAATTTTAAAATCATCGATCTATAAGAAAAGAAGAGTTGTGCAACGGTTACTTTTGTTGGCAACTGGCTTTATTCACTTTTGTCAATTGAAATTCCTTTTAGAAGAAGCTCCATTCCCCATTTTAGTAGTTTTTTAGATTGCTCATTGTTTAATCCACAAACATCTTTTGTTACAATAAGCGGTTCGATCCCCATTAGAACAGTAAATAAGTTTTGAAGATTTGTGATTTCCGATTTTGTTAGGTTAGCTTCTTCCAACACCATTTTAAGCGTTTTACTCCTTCTTGCACCTCTTTTGTTATATTTAGCATCTGAAGTAAGTACAATACTTAAGTAATTCCTAAATGCATTTTCGTTATCAAGAGCAAGATTATTATAGTATTCTTGTACGCCCAAGAGTTTATCCTTTATTTCCAAACCCTGTAAATTTTCATATATGGTTTTCGGGCTTTTTGTGTTGATGTCTATTCCTGCTTCGGCAGACAATATGTCAATATTAGAGTAATATCGATATATCGTTGCCCTTGAAACCCCCGCTTTTTCAGCCACGTCTTCAAGTGTGAATTTTTCACCGGAATTCATAAGCTCTTGGGTGCTGGATAGTATTTTTTCCCGGGTCTCTTGTTTTTGCCTTACCCTTCCCTTTTTAAAATATTCGTCTTTCATGAGACAAATATCTCATAAAATTTGCGGAATCCAAAAATACCTTTTATGTTTGTGAGACACAAATCTCATAAAATGAACAACAATACAGCAAAATGGGTGCTCGGACACAAAATAACACCTTATACAACGACAGGGGATTACGATTTAATGATGGGTGAAACACCCGCAATGGTACAAGGTCCACCACCACATTTACACCATTCTTTCAAAGAAGTATTTTTGATGGTAGAAGGCGAAATGGAATTTATGGTTAACGGTGAAATAAAAGTGTTAAAAGCAGGCGAATCTATTGATATTCCACCTGAAACATTGCATACATTCGGCAACAGGTCCAATCGGCCATGTAAATGGGTAAACATTCATAGTCCGAAGGGGTTCCGCAATTTTTTTGAAGCATTAGGGGTTTCTGTTAACGATATGAACGCTCAAGAAAAGTCAGTATCGCCCGAAATTATCCAAGAGGTAATAAAAACAGCGGGGGATTATGATATGATAATTAAAATGTAGTTTTATTCCTTGACTTCGGCTACCATATACACAGAAGCTGCAATATTATGGGGCACGCTAACCCCAACTGCCGTGCGTGTGTGCTTTCCGATTTCTCCGAATACTTCAACAATAAAATCAGAAGCTCCATTCATAGCATCGGCCTGTTCAGTATTTTCAGAAGTAGAATTTACTAATCCGTGCATCGCAACAATACTGGTTACTTTGTCAAGTGAACATATAGTTTTAATTGCGGCCAAACAACCAATTGCACAAAGTTTAGTCGCAAACTTACTTTCATCTAAACTTAAATCTTTTCCAAGTTTTCCTTTTTTTACGATTCCTTTTTCAACAGGAATTTGTCCTGCTACATAAATCAGATTTCCTGTCCGTTTCGCAGGAATGTAATTCGCAACAGGTTTTGGAACTTCTGGCAATTGAATTCCTAATTCTGATAATCTTGTTTCAATTTTATTCATCTACTTTTCTCTAATTTAAAAATTTAAAACTGTCCGGTTTAACGGGAAGAGGTCAGAAGAAAGGATGAGCTGTTAAAAATACTAAGGACATAGGACAGAAGTTGGAAATTTATTGGAATCACGAAAGTTATCAAAATCCATTCAAAATCCAACAGAAACTACTTTTTAAGTGTACTTGGCAAATACCCTAAAGTCCTCTTGAAAGCATTGGTAAAATGCTGTGGGTTCACATACCCAACCTCATAGGCCGCTTGGGCAATCGTAAAGCCTTCATCGCGTATAAGTCCTCTGGCCTTTTCCATGCGCAATCGTGTGATATATTTGAAAACAGTAGTACCATGTACCCTTTTAAAATCCCTTTTTAATTTTGAAGTATTGAAACCTGCTTTTGTGGCCAGTTCCTCGATGGTCAAAGTTTTGTTCAAATTGGATTTTATATATTCTTCCACCAAATGAAGACCGGCCAGGTCAGGTTTTGGCAACTTGATTTCCTGTGCCCGCACCGGTTTTTTGTTGGCCTCTACCAATACCTCCACCAACAAACCTGTAATCTTGGACTGCAAGTAGCTTTGCTTTAACGTTCCAGTAAAGGTACAACCGATGATTTCTTGCAAGGTTTGGAACATATCGTGTGAAATTGGACAAGGCCTATCCCAGAATACATATGGTTTCCCAGAATTAATTGCGTTATTAATCCTCTCCAGCACTGAACCATAATTGTCGCCCGCTATCTTTTTAACAAACCCCAAAGTAAAGAACAGTTCCAGTGTACGTCTGGGAGACCCCATATAATCATAACGCCCATTGGTTCTAGGTAAGTAAAACATGTTATAGTGATATTCCGGTATCACCACCAACGGCTCCTCTTCCTCCTTATAAAAACAACTATAGTTCCCGGAAATTTCGAAGTGAAGCTTAAAGGTCTCATAATTATTTTCGACCTTATAAGAGTAGCCACCAGGAGCATTGATGTCTTTGCACACCACATATACCCCATTCAATTGAAGCTCTTTAATGAAGCCTTTTACATGGGAAGATTGAACCTGAATACGGTTTTCCAATAGCTCCTCGGTCAAAAAATCCTTATTGAATTTTTTGCGATAAACGCTATCCTCAAAAATATCACTTTTCAAAATTAGCTCCATTGCTTCCTTTTGCGTAGTTAAAACTTCTTTTTGCGGTACTCCCACCTTAGAACTCATACTAGCTTTGCAAAACTAATTTATTTAGATTAAATCTTAATAAGAATAGTGAAGTTATTTTCAATGCACAAACTACTACTATTAACACTATTAATCCCCTTCGTCACAGTTGGCCAGTCAAGCAAAGGAAGTTTGTATGGTTCGGTGAGCAATCAAGATGGTGAACCTTTGCCCTGGGCCACCGTACTCTTGGAAAATACCCGATATGGCGTACAAACGGATGAAAATGGCAACTATCGTATTTCAAATATTCCAAATGGCGACTATGTAGTGACCGTTTCCTATGTTGGCTTTAAGACCCTTTCCGATAAAATTTCCATTACCAAAAAGCGAAAGGATATACAAATGGACTTTACGCTTGAAGAAAATGCCGAACATCTTGATGAAGTCACCGTAAGCGGAAAATCCAAAGAAACCAAACTGGAAACAATAGGTTTTGCGGTCAGTGCATTGAACACAAAAGAAGTCAGCCTAAGAAATATCCAGGCCAATGAATTATTGAACACCACGGTCGGCGTAAAAATTAGGCAAAACGGCGGTTTGGGTTCCAATGTGGAATATTCCCTGAACGGATTGTCCGGTAGTGCTGTTCGCATTTTTATTGATGGGATTCCAATCTCCACCTATGGTTCATCATTCAACCTAAACAGTATTCCTCCGTCAATGATTGAACAAATTGAAGTGTACAAAGGTGTCGTTCCAGGACATTTGGCCGATGATGCCCTTGGAGGAGCCATAAACATCGTGTTGCACAAAGGGGCAAAAACCAATTTGAACGCCTCTGTTTCCTACGGGTCTTTCAACACTTTTCAAGCAAATGTAAATGGCCTATATCGTTTTAAAGAATCCGGCTTCACCGTAAAAGCATCCCTTTTCCATAATTATTCGGACAACGACTATAAAGTTTCCGGGAGGAGTGTTGTGGTCACGGGTTTGGGAGGAGTGCAAACCCCCATTACCGCCAGAAGGTTCAATGATGCCTATAGATCCACTGGCGGAATGGCTCAAATTGGCTATACCGATGTAAAATGGGCCGATCAATTTTTGGTGGGCGTCACAGCTTCCGACTCCTATAAAGAAGTTCAGCATGGAGCTTTTATGACCATTACCCCCTATAAAGGTCGATTTCTGGAATCGGACGCCCTTTTGGCCAACCTAACCTATCAAAAGAAAGACCTTTTCACCAAAGGTTTGGATGTAAGCGTGAACGGTTTGTACGGCAAGCGTAACCGAATGGTGAACGATACTGTTCCATGGGCCTACAGTTGGACAGGTGAACGCGCCATTGATTATAAAGGGGACGAGTACCAATATTCCTGGGGCTCCCAACAGGAAGGCGGCCCTACCTTGGCAAAAATTGAAAGAAACGTGGCCTCCATTCGAACTGGCGTATCCTATGCCTTCAACGAGCACCATAAAGTGCTGTTCAACCATGTGTACAGCGGTGTGGACCGGGAAGATAGTGATGCATTGCGGTCCGTACTGGAAAACACCTTTACCGGAACTAGGGACCTTGATAAAAACATCTATTCCTTAACCTATGAATTATCGGCATTCCAGGACAAACTAAAAGCAAGTTTGTTCGGCAAGCATTACCAACAAAAGACAACAAGCGTAGACCCCGCAATTGAAACAGATGAAAATGGGAACGAATACATTGTAGATGAAGTTGTCAGCAGCAATAAAAAATATGACGGGTATGGTTTTGCTTTCTCTTATGCCCTTATTCCCAACATCACCCTTTTAACGTCTGCCGAAAAAGCGATTCGCCTTCCCAATGAAACCGAAATATTTGGTAATGACGGAGACAACGTCGTGGCAAATTCAAGTATTGACCCAGAACAAAGCAATAATTACAACCTAGGGTTTCGGTTTGGCGCATTTAATATAAAAAAGCATCAATTCACCGTTTCGACCAACCTATTCACCCGAAACATCAAGGATAGAATTGGTTTGCCCATTGAAACATCCCTGAATGTGGACGACGAATTGATCCTCTACGTAAATCAAGGAAGCGGAACATCCAAAGGGATAGATGCCCAATTCAATTACACGTACAACAATAATTTAGGGCTCAACTTCAATGTTTCAAAATTTGATTTGAAAATTGAAAACAATGGCGTGGAAATAGATGTCCCCAATACACCATTTTTCACCATGAACGGGAGCCTTCGTTATTCGCTCAAAGATTTGATCCAGAAAGATTCAAGATTGAATCTTTTCTATTCCATGTACTTCACCGATGAGTTTTCATACTTGGTGTCCCAAGGATCGAACACCGTTGGCGATGACTTTTTTAAAGTCCCAGAACAATTGTCACAGGATTTTGGGCTCAGCTATGCTTTTCCGGGAAACAAGTTTGTGATGAGTTTCGATGTCAAGAACATATTTGACAAACCTGTTTACGATAATCTATCGGTACAAAAACCGGGAAGAGCCTTTTACCTAAAATTAAATTACGCAATCAATAAATTCTAACTCCTTAAATATCATTAAAATGAAACGCAACTTTATCAACATTAGAAGCATGGCCGCCGCCACAATAATGGTGGGTCTAATGGCCTCATGTAGTAGCGATGATAACGATACAACTCCAAATCCCGATCCTGACCCAGACCCTGTTGAAGAATCCAGATGGATAACCGTTGCCGCTGCAAGAATGGGAGACAGCCCAGGAGATGGAAATGGTGGGACATTGATATATGCCGTTAGCAGCGAAGATGCCAAAGACCCCACTGTGTCCATTGAACCTTTTGAAAATGGATTTATCGTGCCTTCAAACAGAACCGCCAGGTTACAATCTTCAGAGGACGGCAATACAATTTTCAATATCAGCTATGCAGGGGACACTGGTGGAAATTATACCAAATACACCGTAGAAGGTGGTCAAAACTTTAAACAAACCGGCACCGAGATAAGCATCGCCCCCTACGTTGGTTCCGCTCCAAGATGGATCAAATTGTTTGATGGGGACCAAACCGGAGCTGCAGTATATGTCTCAACAGAACACCAATTCGATGAAGAAGACAATTATGTACGTACAGAAGCCACAATGGGAATCGTGACCTTGGATTTGGTGAATTCACAAATCATAAATTATCAAGAGCACAGCGTACCCTTGACCGAGGAAGAAGAAGCTAACGGATACTATATTTCCAGAATAGATATGCCCACACTCAATGCCGCAGGCGACAAACTTTATATTGGTGCACGTTTGAGCAAGGTTGATCCTGCAACTGCAGAAAGTGACAGCGATTATGAAATTTTAGGGTCAAAGACCATTGTTTTGGACTACCCTTCCCTATTAAACCCAACCGTAATCACTTCCAACGTAGGTCACGGGAACACCAACGGATATCGAAGTATCAATGCGTTCCTATATGAAGGCAGTGTTTACCAGGCAAACCAAAGTGACCCAGAAGGCTCCCACATCCTAAAGATTGATGCCGACAACCAATACGACGATTCTTATGTATTTAATTTAGATGAAGCTTTGGGTGTAGAAGGGGCCTACATTCTTGCATGGAGACCTGCTTCAAACGGCAAGGCGGTCATTGCATACCGACACGATGGTTCCGCTGAAGGTGTGGCCGGACCCCAAGGATTTTTTGCGCTTGCGGATTTAAACACCAAAACCGCAGAGAAAATCGATGCCATTCCCTATGATCCAGATTTCTATTTGTTCCAATACCAAGGTTTTGTGGTCGATGGAACTGAAATATATGTAACCGAAGCCCCAGTCGGCAAAAACGGGAACATCTATGTTATTGATACGGAAACCGGAGAAGTAACCAAAGGTGCAGAATTGGTAAATGTGGAAGGAAGCCACTTTATTGGAACATTCTAAACCTTTGGAGGTTTCCTGAGGAAATTCCATGGAGGCATTTTGCTTCCATGGAATTTATTACTTAGTTCTTTTTCTGAATTTTAATGTTTTATAACACTCAAAAATTCCTTTATCAGCGAGAACATAGGTAATCATACAGTGATTCGTATATGGATACCTATTTTTGCATTTAAAACCTTATTTGAACCAAAATGAAAACAAAAACAATAAAATCCTTCTTGCTCGGTTTTGCCGTTGTACTTATGGCCCAAACGGCCATGGGGCAACAAGGCGGTTCCGAAAATCCGTTTATGGACAGGGAATATTGGGCTTCCAAACCCACTATAGCGGACATTGACGCCAAAATTGCTGAAGGACACTCCATAACCAAGGCAAACCGAAGTGGTTTCGACCCCACTACCTTTGCCATTTTTGCCGGAAATCCCGTTTCCACCATTGCACATCTTATTGAAAAAGGAAACGATGTGAACAAGCGTACCCATGACTCACGCACCTATATTTTTTGGGCAGCCTCCCGGGGCAACCTAGAGGTAATGGAATATTTGGTTGAAAAGGGAGCTAAATTGGATTTAAAAGATTCCCACGGCTATTCCGTAACCCAGTTTACCGCGGCAGGAGGTCAAAGCGACACCAAAGTCTATGATTTTCTCATTGAAAACGGAGCAGACCTCAAAAACGAAAAAGACCACGATGGCCGTAACGTTTTATTGGTAGCTGCACCCAGAGTCAAAAATCTGGACCTCATCGATTACTTCATTGAAAAAGGTCTTAGCATAAACGCTACTGACAACAATGGCAATGGAATTTTCAATATTGCAGCACAAGGCGGAAACATTGATGTTCTAAAAGCATTGGTGGAACGTGGAGTCTCCATTGAAAAAAATCCCAAGACAAACGAAAATGCCATCCTTTTTGCCAGTCGTGGAGGAAGAGGGACCAGCAACGGTATTGAGGTCTTTAAATATTTGGAAAGTCTTGGCCTTGATGTTAATATCACATCAACAGATGGTATTACGCCATTGCACAACATCTCCCGTTCTTCAAAAGATCTCGCCCTTTACGATTACTTTGTGGAAAAAGGTGTGGATCCAAACTCCGTTGACAATGACGGGAACACGGCACTTTTAAACGCAGCGGGCCGCAACACCTTGGAAGTGGTCAAATATTTGGCGGAAAAAACAGATCATCTTAACCACACCAACAAAGAAGGACATTCGGCTTTAACACTAGCCGTCCAGGACAATAGTGCCGAAGTTGTGGATTATTTGATATCCAAAGGGGCCAAAACAACTATTTTGGACAAAAAAGGAAACAATCTTGCGTATTACCTATTTTCCTCACGGGGCAATCCCCGGGATTTTGATGCCAAGGCAAAGGCTTTGAGTAAAGCAGGACTCGATCTCAAAACCACTCAATCGGACAAAAAAACCGTTTGGCACTTGGCCATGGACAAAAACGATCTGGCCCTGCTCAAAAAAGTACAGGCGTTTGGTGCCGATATCAACGCCAAGGATGAACAAGGCAATACGGTGTTGCACTATGCCGCAATGAAATCCAGAAATACCGACATCCTTAAATACCTAGTTGCCAATGGTGCCGATATAACATCAACCACAGCGTTCGGCGAAACGGCGTACGATTTGGCACAAGAAAACGAACTTTTGGCTAAAAACAATGTGAATTTAGATTTCCTCAATCAATAAATCAACGCATGAAAAGAATATTGTACCGTTCAGCGGCCACCATTTCACTACTTCTGGTTTTAATAACATTTTCCTCCTACATTTTGGCACCTGTCCAAGTATCGTACAAATGTATGATCCAGATGGCCAATTATACTGGGGAAAAAGCCTATGTGGTCGTCTCGCTTATAAATCCTGATGGGAAGTACGTTAAAACCCTATATGTTCAAGGGGATGACCCAGAGTGGTTTCCCGATTTAAAAAATTGGTGGGCCTTTAGCCATGGCACCAATGAGAACATTGATGGTATTACCGGAGCTACCATAGGTAATGGAGAAAGGAACATCATATCCCTGACCTTTGATTCCTCCCAAATTGACAATGGTTACAAGGTTCGGTTTGAATCAGCCGTAGAAAATCAGGAATACTATACCGTTGATGCGGAAATAGCATTGAATTCAGCCACTATTCGAGAAAAAGTGGACGGAAAAGGCTATATCCGTTATATCCGAATGGTTCCAAATTAAATAGAACATGGCC
This sequence comes from Allomuricauda sp., assembly GCF_002699205.1. Taxonomy (GTDB): domain Bacteria; phylum Bacteroidota; class Bacteroidia; order Flavobacteriales; family Flavobacteriaceae; genus Flagellimonas. The sequence goes on along the minus strand of NZ_PABT01000014.1, from coordinate 454,990 downwards.
CTTTCGATATGGCGTTATAGTCATTTGATCCTAGCATTTATATCATCCCTGTTTTTGTTGATTGCATCGATTACAGGGGTGATTCTTGCTGTGGAACCCATATCGAACAAGGTCCGGCCCTACAGCGTGGCCAATGCGGACGAGCTGACACTGGCCGAAACCTTGGAAAACTTGAGTGGGAAATACGACGAAGTCCTTTTCGTTTCTCGTGACCGCAATGGGTTTATTAGCATCTCGGCGATCAACGACGGGCAAAGCAACCAATTTTATGTGGATCCGTTCACGGGTGAAGCGTTGGGCCCGCTTATTGAAAAAGCCCCTATTTTTCAGTTCAGTACCAGTTTACACCGTTCTCTGTTCCTGAAATCAACGGGGAGGCTCCTGGTCGGTCTGGTATCCTTCCTTCTGTTTTTAATTGCAATATCAGGAATTGTCCTCATCGCCAAACGCCAAGGGGGATTCAAATATTTTTTCGCTCCTGTTGTGCGAGAAAACTTTTCACAATTCAATCATGTAGTGTACTCTCGCCTTACACTATTGCCCATTCTGATCTTGGCTATATCAGGTGTGTACCTATCATTATTACGCTTCAACCTGATTCCTGAAGAACAGCTTGTTCACGAAGTAGATTATGACTCATTACAAGAAACACCGGCAAAACCCTTTCAAGAATTCGAAATTTTTCAGAGCACCCCTTTGGGACAACTCCGAGAGCTCGAATACCCCTTTTCTGAATTTGTTGAGGATTATTATACGGTTACCCTTAAGGATAGAGAAGTATTGCTTAACCAGTATACCGGGGAAATCATATCCGAAAAAAAACACCCTTCCATCTCTGTAGTGTCTTCTTGGGCCACCGTGCTGCATACCGGCGAGGGAAGCATTGTTTGGAGTATCATTTTAGGTCTGGGGAGCCTTTCCGTTCCCTTTCTGATGGTAACAGGTTTTATCATCTATTTTAAACGACCCAAGACCCGTATCAAAAATAAGTTTTCCAAAAGCGAAAGCGATCATATCATATTGGTCGGAACCGAAGGGGGCACTACCCTATTGTTCGCTAAGGCGCTGCACGAGCAACTTTTAAAAGCGGGTCAAAAAAGTTTTTTGGGAATGATGAACGATTATGGTTCGTTCGCAAAGATGAAGCAGCTTATCATAATCACGGCCACTTATGGGCAAGGCGAAGCGCCTGCAAGTGCTTCTAAGTTTAAGCAATTGGCCACAACATATCAGCAAAAACAACCCTTTACCTTTTCAGTTATCGGTTTCGGGTCCACCTCCTATCCTAATTTTTGTCAATTCGCTTATGAGGCATACGAGCTATTGAAATCCCAGAATAATGCCCAAGCATTGGATAAGGTATTCACCGTAAACAACCAATCCTTTGAGGCTTTTTCCAATTGGACCAATAGCTGGGCAAAATCCCAAGGAATGACCCTACATCTTGAAAAGCCGAAAACCACGTTGGCCAAAAACCATGTTTCCGATTTTGTGGTTGTTGATAGAGTGGATCTTGAAAAAGAAGATACTTTTCTTCTTACTTTAAAAAACATGAATGGCGCAAAGGTTACCTCGGGCGATCTATTGTCGGTAACACCGGAGGAAGACGGACGCGAACGTCTCTATTCCATAGGCCACTTAAAAAACAATATATTGGCCATAAGTGTAAAAAAACATCCCAACGGTATTTGCTCAAACAGATTGGGGCAATTAAAGAAAGGAGAAATTCTAACCGCAGGGGTGGTCAACAATAGACATTTTCATCTTCCTAAGAACTCAAAAGAAACCGTATTGATTGCTACAGGAACCGGTATAGGGCCTTTTTTGGGGATGATTGTCTCGAACACTCCGAAACGAAAATTACATTTATACTGGGGAGGTAGAGCTCCGGAGTCCCTAGTCCTTTACAAGCCTTATATTGATGAAGCCCTCACACAAAAAAAGCTTCACCGTTTTATGCCTGCCTACTCACGAGTAGGTAATGATAAAACCTATGTACAGCATTTGGTGAAAAAAGACGGTAATAAAATAGCGGAGTTATTGAACAAAGGTGGTTATGTGATGATATGCGGCTCCATTGCCATGCAGCGGGAAGTAATGAAGGAATTGAAAACCATCTGTAGCACATACTTGAACAAAGACTTGAGCCACTTCCAAAACCGCAAGCAGATTATGATGGATTGTTATTGAGTCTCCCTTGCCGGTTTATACCTGTTTATCAAGGACTACCACCATCTTGACATAGAGGTTACCGATGCCGTAAATGCGAAAGATATCATCTCCCTATTCAGAAAAACAGAAGACCTGGAAACGGAATAATGGAAAAGAAAACAGTGTTTTTTCTTCGTCGTTTTTTTCATTATATCGAATCCCTTCAAGTTTCAATAATTTTTGTGTGATTTTACATTATTTTGTAGTCCTTGTTATTTTTTTTCATGAAAAACCTCCTATCATTTGTAATGCTGCTTTTTTTAGGCAGTTTCGTTTCATTGGCTCAACTTCCCATATCCGAAATACAAGCACTAAAGGCTTTTTATGATGCGACCGGGGGACCTGGCTGGTTCAGCGAATCAGATGGTGACCCCACAAACGATTGGAATTTTGTGGTCCCCATAGAAAATACGATAGTAACCAATGATTGGTATGGGCTGACCATATCAGGAAATAACGTTACCCAAATTAACATGAACCTTACCGGTGATATAGCCGGGAAGAACAACTTGATAGGGGTATTACCGGAAGAGATTGGGGATTTACCTTTTCTACAACTCTTAAATGTAGAGCTAGGAGAGCTGTCAGGTTCCATACCCGCCAGTATAACCACATTAACGAATTTGATATCGCTTGACCTACGAGGAAATAATTTTACCGGAGGCATTCCTGACAATATTGGAGATTTGTCAAATCTTACAATGCTTGACCTAAGTCAGAACCAATTAACGGGCGAGATACCACCATCATTGCTTTTATTGAATAATTTGACTATTCTCTCATTACGTTTCAATGAACTTACAGGCGAAATCCCCATTGGTATAACCAATTTAATAAATCTTCGTATTCTCTATTTGGGTACAAACAATTTTACGGGTTTTATCTACCCGGAATATGGCAATCTTATTAATTTGACGCACTTTGAGCTTGAGAATAATGAGCTAACAGGAGATATACCGGAAGAATTGGGAAATCTGGTGAACATGGTGGACTTTAGGATTGGCAGTCAAGAACTAACGGGAACGCTGCCTGCATCTTTAGGTAATTTTGAAAATATTCATACTTTTAATATCAACAATACCCTTATAGAAGGGTCCATACCTCTTAGTTATGAAAATTGGTCGGACCCCAAATTAATTCTACTTGACCGTAATAATTTAACAGGTCAGGTTCCGCCACAGTTTGCAAACTTCAATAACTTAGAGTGGCTTATTTTACATGATAATGAACTAGAGGGCGCAATACCTGATTTTAGCGGTATATCAACATTATGGGGTTTAGATATAGCAAATAATCGTTTTGAATTTGGAGACTTCGAGGATCAGTTCGATAGCTATAGCTCCAATATTTTAAATTTTGTGGATAACCCCCAGGCAAAGGTCGATGAGGTAGAGAACATTACCACCTGTGCAGGAAACACAGTTATCCTCGAAACCACGGTAAGCGGTTCGGCCAATACCTATGAATGGTTTAAGGACGGCGTTGCCATCCCCGGTTCCGACAGTGCCAATTTGGAACTGGACAACCTCCAACCTTCCGATTCCGGGGTCTATACCTGTGTGATAACCAGCACTATCGTCACAGATCTGGTATTGGAAAGAAACCCGATAACGCTTACCGTAAGCGACGTAGGCCCAACCGCCAACCCCATTGAGGATTTTTATGCATGTGACACGGACGGGGACGGTATTGCAACCTTTACCTTGGACCTGCCCCAGATGGAATCCCAAGTGATCGGCTCACAGACCGGGGTCACCGTGTCCTATTTCGACGCCATGGGAAACCCCATAAACTTAACGGCATCATATACCAATACCACTCCCGTCCAACAGGATATTACGGTTAGGGTGACCAGTTCCTCAGGTTGTTACAACGAGACCGTTTTTACCCTATTTGCCCAAGAAACTCCAGTAGCGGATACCTTCGGGGATGTAGAGCGGTGCGATAATTTCGAATTACCGTCGTTGAGCGAGAACAACTACTATTATACGGGGCCGAACAAAACGGGAACGCAACTAGATCCCGGGGATGTCATATCGGAAACGACCACCGTGTATGTATATGCCGAAAACGGTTCGGGACCGGATACCTGTACGGACGAAAGTAGCTTTACGGTTACCATCGATAGGGTGAACGAAGTTACCATGCTGGAAGATGTGACCGAATGCAAGGGCTATATTCTGCCGATCCTACCTACAGGCGAAGGCTATTTTACGGAGAGCAATGGCGAAGGCCTGCAACTATACCCTGGAGATGAGATCGTTGAAACCCAATTGATCTACGTTCGAGCGGAATCCGATGGATGCGCCCAAGAAACCAGTTTTACCGTGACCATTGACACTGCCGCCTGTAACGATTCCGAATCTTTGGGGCTTCCAAAATTCTTCACACCCAACAATGACGGAACCAACGATTATTGGGACACTTCCATTCTTGCAGGGGAAAACAGTACCTATATCTATGTGTTCGATCGCTATGGTAAATTGTTGGTGCAATTGGACCCGAACAACAATGCCACTTGGGACGGTACCTACAAAGGGCAACCGATGCCCTCCAGTGATTATTGGTTTAAGTATGTAGACCAAGGAACAGGAAAAACATTGTCCGGTCACTTTACTTTAAAAAGATAGCTACAACACATGCTTAAAAAGGAACAATACCTTCATCTATTTGACGTACAAAGCCGAAAAAGGCCAAGCAATACAAAAAAATAGAAATTTTAAAGCGATACATGAAGGCGGTTCACGTCTTTTCTAAAACCATTTTTTTCACTAAACCTATCAACCTTTTTTAAATAAAGAATTATTGATTATAAATTCCCATAGAAATTCTAGCGGATTCCAACTTGCTTCGCTCTCACTTTGAAAACAAATAGTATCTTAGATGCAAATAAAGCATCCCCATCGAGCCCATATTTATCGGTCCTTACTTGGCCAAGTAAGGGAAAAACGACCAATGGGAACGGCAACCGGTTATGTATATGGCCTATCATCGATCCAATTGATACCAGTGGAAAAACAACACTACAAAAACCATGCGATCCACGACCTTGTAAGCATTTTACAAGAAGTACCGCAATCGGATAAATTACACGTTTACCTAAAGGAAAATCTTTCGGGCGAGTTTCCCCTACTCTATCCCTTTCGCCTGTCCCATTACATCGTAATATTTATGCTGGAGGAGAGCATTGTTATCGAGGTCGATTTCATTAAACAGGTCCTTAAAAAGAACGACGTCATGATTGCCTCGCCCAATAGCATCTTGCAATTGCAACATATACACAACAAGGCCAAGGTGTACGTTTTAAGTTTCTCTTCGGACTACCTGATCGAAAACCAGATGAACAACGATTTTCATTTGTTTTCCCGTTTTTTGCTCAAGGTTCCCCCAAAAAAGAACCTTAGGGAGTTTCAAATAGACGAGCTCGTCGCACTGGTGCAGACCCTAAAGACCAAAAACGAAAGAGGGAACACCCAACTGTACAAGGCCCATATCGTTTCCCATTTGTTCAACGCCATTGTTTACGAACTGGCAAGTATATATATGGAAGGAAAGGAAGAAAACCTAGAACTGTCGCGCAAGGACGAAATTGCCTATAAATTCTTGACCCTGCTCAAGGAAAACTTCAAAAAAGAGCATAGCGTAAAGTTTTATGCCGATGCCCTCTGTATAAGTGCGGACCACCTTTCGGGGGTGCTGAAACAGATTTTCGGAAAAAGCACCTTAAAGCTCATCAATGAATTTTTGATAGCGGAGTCCAAAATTCTACTATCGGACCAACACTTGACCATTGCCGATATTGCCCACGAACTCTATTTTGGAGACCAATCGCATTTTGGTAAATTCTTCAAATCGAATACAGGATATTCACCAAATCAATTCCGTTCCAACCTCTTACATTGACCTTTGTAAAGCGGCAGTTACACAAACCAAACATACCCAAAAAGCCAATTATATGTTAATTTTTGTAAAATACGACCAAAGAACAAGCTTCTTTAGGGTGTAGTTTTTCAAGAGAACCGAAAAATCCTAACAATACAGGAAATATACCAAAACATGCTGTTTCTTGACTTTGGGAGGCCCTGAGGTCCCGTTACTTTTGTCCCTATACTCAATAAGTAACAATAAAGTTTAATTGGCATGAAAAATAGATTTATGAACGTCTGCGATGCAGAGGCATCATTGGCGGCACAAGAAGAATTTCAAGCAGATTCCTGGTACTATTTCGGTAGACTTTTCGATGAGGAAACCGGGGAAGAATACGATTACCTTTTACACAACACCAAGGTAGACGGTGGTGAAGGACGGCCTCGATTTGCATGGCAACAGGTTGCCTTCACCAACATCACAAAGGGGACCCGTGTATTTGACCACAAGGTATACCCCATAGACGATTTAAAGGCATCCAAGGAAAAACTGGAGGTAATTATGCCCGAATCTACCATTATGGGCAATGGTACCGAAATGCAAATAAAGGCCAACACCCCAGCTGGCGACCTGGATCTGGTCGTAAAACCCAAAGGTCCCGTTCTATATTACAACAGTGGGGTTTTCCCTTTCATTAAAGGAACCCCTAACTGGGAATATGCCTTTCCTAAAATGGATACTCAGGGAACATTTACCCTTGACGGAAAAAAACTAAAGGTAAGTGGCCAATCTTTCTTTGACAGGCAGTGGCTCAATTTCCCCCCTATAGTACTTACCAACGACTTTAAATGGTCTTGGTTTGCCATCAACCTCGATAACGGCTATGTGATTACCGTTTGGGACGTGCTTTGGAAAGAGGGAGACGGAGAGGCCGAGGAATCCTTTGCCTGTGTACTGAGTCCGGAGGGAGCCAATATCACGGCCCCCGTGGTCCCCTTGGCCAAAAACGCCTCCGATGTTTGGGAGAGTCCCATTTCCGGTAGGAGGTATAACAACAAATGGATCATAGAAATCCCTTCCTTGGAAACAAAACTGGAAGTGGCCACCACCAACCACGGCAACGAGATGCTAAGTTCGGCAGCCATGGCAAGGCCCAAGGGGCAACAAAAACCATTGCACGGCCTGGAACACAACATGCAAACCCCTGCCAATGCCAAAGGCATATTCCAAGGTCAGGAAGTTACCGGTATCTGCCATATGGAATTAGTGGGCGGTTGGTAATATCATTAATAAATAAATGTTAATTTAAATCCTCATAGGTTGCAAGGCCTATGAGGATTTATAATTTCACATCCGAAAACGAAACCTATGAATATGAAAACACTAACAAACACCATTTCATTGCTCGTATCACTTTTATTTGTGGTTAGTTGTGCGGAAAAAAAATCGAAAAGCAAATCGGAGCTAAGTGCCAAGGCTTCAGAAAACATCGCCTACAAGGGTACGGCCAGCGTAACCCAGGGGGTGGCCAAAACGATCGCCGAGAACATTTATAGCTGTGAACGGGGCAGAAAGACCGATGTGGGCGAAATTGTTTCCACGGACGGAAAAAAATGGACCGTTCCCGCCGAAACCCATTACACCGATGACAGTTTTCCCTTTGCAACGGATTTGAACAATGAATGTGAAGGTAAAAACTATGCGAGCAGCGAGGAGGCCCTTTCCCATTTTGACGCTTCCAATATCGTCGAAATCGATGCGGACGGGGAACTGTACACGGCATATGTTTTTGCCGATAACTATTTTGAAATGTACGTAAACGGCGTTCCTGTCGGAAAAGACAAGGTCCCCTTTACCCAGTTTAATTCCAGTGTTGTAAAATTCAAGGTCCAAAAACCATTTACCATCGCCATGAAGCTGGTGGATTGGGAAGAACACCTCGGCGTAGGTTGCGAGGCCAACAGGGGCAAGTCTTTTCACGCCGGTGACGGCGGAATGGTGGCCGTCATCAAAAACGAAAAGGACGAAACCGTGGCCGTTACCGATGAAAACTGGAAGGCCCAGACCTTTTACACGGCCCCCATCACCCACCTAAGTTGTGTTTCGGAAGAGGGCGCCTATCGCTATTCCAAAAATTGTGACACCAATGGCGGACAGGACGGTAGCAATTTTTATGCCCTGCATTGGGAGCTTCCCGACGGTTGGATGAAAGCCGGTTTCGACGACGGCAATTGGCCCAATGCCACCACCTTTACCAACAGGGATATCGGCGTGGACAACAAACCTGCGTATACCAATTTCACCGATATTTTCGATGACAGGGACCATGACGCCCAATTCATCTGGTCGACCAACGTCGTTTTGGACAATGAAGTTTTAGTTAGGTACACCGTAAAATAGCACGTTTTGAAAAAATTGATATTCATCGTACTGCTTCAATTGGCGGCGTTCAGCGCCTTGGCCCATGTGGGCGGGCATGGAACACCGACCAAAACATGGAAATTGGCCCACGATACCCTAGAGGCCAACTTTATAAAACAAGAAGGGGATCAGGTCTATTTAAGCGATAAGGAGAACAACATCCTTACCTTCAACATCAATGAGTTTTCGAAAGCGGACCAACAATTCATCGAAGAAAAGGCCCAATGGATCCTTAGGGCCAATACGGCAAGCCATCCCCATGAATTCGACTATGGCTATCTATTGATGGCCTTTGGGGCGGTATTGCTTTTCTTCCCTGTTTTTAAATGGGGAAAACGCTACAAAAAAGGGCATTTGGCCTACGGGGCCCTGGGCTTGGTATTGATGGTCATTGGCTGTAAAAATGCATCGGGCAAAGAGAAGTCCGCCACGGCGAACCTAAAGGTCCCTGCCAATGACGTTTCGTTTATGGAGTCCGTTTTTGGCGCCTTCGACAAAGTGACCACACGTTACGACGACCGTTATTTTTATGTGGAATCGGATGGTATTCCCGAACATGAAATGATGACGGGCATTAGCAATTGGCAACAACAGGTGCCTATAGACCAGGATTATTCGGGCAATAACGCCTGGGCGATCCCATTGCAACCCGAACTGGCGGAGACCCCGCTTTCGACCAAGACCAACTTTATGAAAGGGGCCATCGCCATCGCGGCGAACGGACTTCCCATCTTCAACCCCTTGAACAACCGCGGTGAAGACGCCAATGCCATTGGGGAGTTGGACCAATGGGGCGGACACTGTGGAAGGGCCGATGACTACCACTATCATTTGCCGCCCACGCACTTGCAGGAACAAGTGGGCGAGGGAAAACCCATCGCCTATGCCCTGGACGGTTTTCCCGTATATGGGGAAACCGACGAAGAGCTCGACGAAAGCCTGGGCCGCTTTAACGAAGAGGGCTCCTATGAATACCACGCCGTGGAAGAATACCCGTATTTGATCGCCTCCATGCGCGGAAAAGTACAGCTCAACCCCAGGACAAAGGCCCCGGAAAACGAAATAATGCCACAGGCAAAAACGAAAGGGGTGCGCCCCGACCTGCGGCCTTTAAAAGGGGCGAAAATTACCGGATTCAAAACCCTGGCCCCCCATTCCTATGAATTGACCTATACCCTAGGTTCCGAAGAGCATACCATCAACTACGGTTGGAACGAGGAAGGGGAGTATACCTTTGAATTTGTACATCCCGACGGAACGAGTACCACATCGACCTATCAAAGAAAAAAACAGGACCGTTAAAACAATGCAAAAAAAGACCTTGACATTAAACCCTCTAATTAATTTGCGGTCGTAACACGATATCATCAATGAATTGTAAAGTGAACAAGACCCTGTTATACGTATTCACATCCTTTTTGTTCTTTGCCTTCACTACCGAAAACAATTCGAAGGTGTCCGCACAAGGGTTCAGCGCGGGCGACGACATTGCCGTTTACGATTTCGATGCCCTGGAACCCTTGCTCTACACCGATTCGGATAAGACACATATCGTCAACTTTTGGGCGATGTGGTGCGCCCCTTGCGTAAAGGAGCTTCCCGTTTTTAGGGAGTACGCCAAGAACAATCCCGATGTGGAAATGGTCTTCGTCAGCCTTGATTTTCCCGAGGACATCGAAACAAGGCTAATACCCTTTTTAAAGAAGAAAGGGATTTCATCGAAAGTAGTGCTGTTGGATGACCCCGATTCCAATAGTTGGATCGATAAGATCGACCCCAATTGGTCGGGTGCCATTCCTTTTACCATTATCTTTAATAACAAGAACCGTTCGTTTTACGAACGCACTTTTGAAAACATTCAAGATTTGGAAAGCGAAGTAACAAAAACAATAAACAAGTAACCGTAATGAAAAAATGTAACCTGGCATTGATTGCCATTCTGTTTTTAGGCAGTTTTTTGACAACCGCCCACATCAACGCGCAAGACCGAAAGGGACCGCCACCAAATGGTGAGCGCAAAGGACCTCCGGGAGGGGGGCACAGTCCTGTACAGACCAAAACCCTCGAAGAAATAGGAGGGTATCAAATAGGGGACGTGGCTACCGACTTTGAACTAAAAAATGTAGATGGCAGCACCTTTTCCCTGTCCGACATTAAGGATGCCAAAGGCTATATCGTGGTTTTTACCTGCAACGAATGTCCCTTTGCCAAAATGTACGAAGACCGTTTAATAGCCCTTCACAACACCTATGCCCCCAAGGGATATCCGGTAGTGGCCATTAACCCCAATGTTAGTGATGACAATGAACGGGAAAGCTTTGCGGCCATGCAAAAAAGGGCGGAGGAAAAGAATTTTCCCTTTGTGTACTTGGCCGATGAGGAACACGATATATTCCCCAAGTACGGGGCCGTAAGAACCCCACATGTGTTTTTATTGGACCAGGATAAAAAGGTACGGTATATCGGCACCGTCGACGACAATGCCCGATCGGCGGACGACGTCAAGGTAAAATATGTCGAAAATGCCATACTAGCCTTGGAGAACGGTAGCGACCCCGAACCTAATTTCACCAAGGCGATAGGTTGCCCGGTAAGGGCCAGGTAGGCTTAAAACAAAGATCCGTATACCGATATATAAAAGCGGCCCGAGCTTACACTCGGACCGCTTTTGGTTGATACCCCCTTCACTTCCGGCCATCACCTCATGGCCCTTCCCCCAAAAAAAGCACTTTTTATAAAAAAAAATGGCCTTATGTGACTTTAGTCACATTACAGGTCGATCGTTCATCGTAATTTTACGATAAGAAAAATGAAAAGAAGTTTAGAACATATCGAATACAAGGAGGATACCGAAGCCTTGGCAAAATTCGCCAAAGCACTGGGGCATCCGACGCGGATTGCCATTTTAAAACATCTTGAAAGCCAGTCCTGCTGTTTTACGGGTGATTTGGTGGATGTTTTTCCCTTGGCGCAATCGACTATTTCCCAACATCTGAAGGAATTGAAAAATGCAGGACTTATCCAAGGAGAATTAAAACCGCCCAAAATAAAATACTGTATCAATAAAGAAAACTGGAAGATTGCAAAATCGTTGTTCCAGCAATTTTTTGACTGATTTTTTTTACTAATCAAATCGTCTATTGGCGATATACAAATAAATTATTATGAGCAAAACAATTAAAATTCTAGGTACCGGTTGTCCAAAATGTCAATCATTGACAGGAGTTGTCACAGATGTTGTATCCGAAAACAACATAGACGCCACGATCGAAAAAGTAGAGGATATCATGGAAATCATGAAATACAATGTAATGACCACCCCGGCATTGGTCATTGACGATGTGATTACCATAAAAGGCCGGGTGCCCTCAAAAGAGGAAGTATTGGACTTGTTGAGCTAAACCCGGTATTATGGATTATCAAATCAAAGCTTCCTCGGTCGCAAATGACGATGCCAAGATCCATATAAAGGAATCGAACATCGCGTTTGGAACGACACAGAAAACCGCGGACAGCCTGCCCAATCCGGCCGAGTTGTTCTTGGGGTCCTTTGCCGCCTGTATGCTAAAAAACGTGGAGCGTTTTTCGGCCATGATGCGATTCTCCTATACCAAAACTACGCTAGAGGTAAAGGCCACGCGTCTTGAAAGTCCTCCTAGAATGGATGCCATCGAATACAACCTAACGATATACAGCGATGATGACAAGTTGAACACGGCCCTATTGAAAAAGAACATCGAAAAGTTCGGCACCATTTACAATACCGTAAAACGATCATGTTCCATTTCGGGGACCATAAAAACCGTTCCCAATGTTTGATTGGCTGCAACATTTTGCCGATTGGTTGATCTATTCGGTGTTTGGAATAGGAGCGGATACCCATCTGGGTACGGCCTTGAATTTCTTTGTCTTCGACACCCTGAAAATTCTCATCCTCCTATTCTTTATCGTTTTTATCATGGGGATAGTGAACGCCTACTTCCCTATTGAACGTCTAAAAGATTATCTGAACAAGAAAAAACTCTATGGGTTGGAGTACTTTTTTGCCTCCATTTTTGGGGCCATCACCCCTTTTTGTTCCTGTTCGTCCGTGCCTCTTTTTATCGGCTTTGTACAAGGGGGCATTCCCTTGGGGGTCACCTTTGCTTTTTTGATTACCTCGCCGTTGGTCAACGAAGTGGCCGTAGCCATGTTTTTGGGGATGTTCGGGGCAAAGGCCACCTTGATCTATGCCCTTTCCGGAATTCTTTTAGGCTCCCTCGGGGGATGGCTCTTGGGCAAATTGAAATTGGAACATTTACTATCCGATTGGGTAAAGGAAATTCTTGAGAACAAAATGCAACAAGCCGAATTCCAAGGGGAGAAACGAACCTTTCGCGATCGTTTGCCCGAGATTACCCGGGGCGCCTGGGATATTGTCAAGGGAGTGCTGTTGTATGTGATTATAGGTATCGCCATTGGCGCCGCCATGCACGGTTATGTTCCCGAGAACTTTTTTAACCAGTATTTGGGCGGTGGCCAATGGTGGACCGTGCCCCTTTCCGTGCTGGTGGCCGTGCCCATGTACGCCAATGCCGCCGGCATTGTCCCCATCATCCAGGTCTTTGTGGCCAAAGGGGTTCCCCTAGGTACCGCTATTGCTTTTATGATGGCAACGGTAGGCCTCTCCATTCCCGAAGCTACCTTGCTCAAAAAGGTGATGTCACTAAAATTGATCGCTATTTTCTTTGGAGTCGTAACCCTGTGCATCATCCTATCAGGATATCTCTTTAACCTCATTCTTTAATTCCTATCATCTATGAAAAAATTAATTCCTGCTCTATTGATCCTCATTTTCACATCGCAGTCCTTCTTAGGACAGACCGTGCCAACCGTGCACGCTGTTGGGGCAATGAAGGATATGGGCAACACCTACGACCTTAAGGTCTGGCTGGATACCCTTCCCCAGAAATCGCACCTGTACGGCATGGGACCTTATGACCGTATGAAGGGTGAAATAACCGTTGTGGACGGTATACCCTTCCATGCCTCGGCCTTTGAGGATGGAAAAGCCGTTGTGGGTCAGAGTTGGGATATCCGTTCCCCTTTTTTTGTGTATAGCAATGTGCCCGAATGGGAGGTGTTCAATATTGACGGACCACTGAACAGCGTTGAGGACATTCAGTATAAAGTAGCTACCCTTGCCAAAGAAAAGGGCTATGACCTGAAGGAACCTTTTGCATTTAAGGTTGCAGGGGAATTTGACCAGCTCACAGTTCATATCGTTACCCCTAGAAATCCGGAAGTGGAAGGTTACAAACCCGATGTAAAGTCCCAAAAATTCATTTCCAAAAACGAGAAGGGGCAATTGATCGGATTTTATTCGGAACAACACCAGGGGGTTTTTACAGGTTCCAAAAGCTTTGTGCACGTCCATTATTTAAAGGACGACCAAACCTTTATGGGCCATTTGTATAAAATTACCTCGGGCGACCGATCGTTCAAAATCTATTTGCCGAAAAAAAATAACCGTGTAAAAACGGGAATGCGTGTCAATGATACCGATTTCTCCAAAGGCCGTATGGGCCATATCCAAAACATAGACCTCGACGACCTCGTAAAATTTCACGGCCACCTTTGCGACGGCTTGGTAGTGGGCCATCTTGCCCTGCAAGAGGCCCTGAACGAACTGTATCCCGACGGACTCATAGACCGTACCAATACCCGTATCGTAAGCCAACCATCGCCTTGCCTGACCGATGTAGCCATATATACCACGGGAGCAAGGTATCAGTTCAACACCTTTTATGTCTCCAAGGATATCGACGGCCTGTTTACCCTGCAGCGTATGGATACGAAAAAGGCCGTAACCGTACGGATGAACAAAGGGGTGAAACCCAAAGAAATAGATAAACTGGGAGCCCTTGCCGTAAAAGGGGAACTGCCGGCCTGCGACTTGGACAAGCTCAAAAAAATGGAGGACGATTTCACCGAAACCCTATTGTCCACCGACCCTGGGAAAAATTTTACCGTTTCGGAAACCACCGATTTTAAATGGAGTCCCGTTTTAAAAAACGATTTTATAAAAACGGACATCCTGAACAAGGACAAAGAAAAATGTAATAAAAACAATCAGGGCAAGTAAATAAACCGATTACCTCCCGTTTTAAACAAGGTAAATTGGGGAAAGGCCGAGAAACCTATTGTTTATTGACACTAGGCAAAGGAAAGAGTCCGGTGTAAAAACGGACTACGGGAAGTGTGATATGACCAAGGGATAAGCAAGCGATGAAACAGCTTTCCGATTTAACCATCAAATGGGCTCCAAGGGTATTTCCAAAGAGCTTTTAATGGTATCCATGGCAACAATGGTACGGAAACGTCGAATGTTCTCATTCTCCAGAAAAATCCTTCTTGTGAGCATTTCGTAGGCCTTCATGGAAGGAACTACCACAATGAGGAAAAAATCAGATTCCCCACTAACATAAAAGCACTGTTGCACCTCCGGAACGGATTCCAACTCCTTTCTAATGGATTGGGTAGCCCCCTTGTTTTCACGATCCAAGAACACCTCGACAAGAATGGTCACATAACTGCCAATGGCATCCTTATCGATAACGGATACATCCTTTTTGATAATGCCCGTCTCCCGCATCCGTTTTATACGCCGCTGTACCGCCGGGGCCGAAAGACCAATGGTCTCGCCGATATCCCGCTGTGGCACGAGATTGTTCTTCTGCAAGATCTGTAAAATCTTAATATCCAAATTATCCATACACGAAACAAAATTGCAAATAGGAGTCTAAATATAAGCAAAAAGTCACCCTTAAATGCAATAAGTTTGCGTCCTAAACCAAATAACATGCATAGAAAAGGATTTGTATTGGGAATTACCGCCGCGTTTCTCTGGGGTATTACAGGCGCCCTTGGCCAGTTTTTGTTTCAAGAAAAGAACATGGACGTAGCTTGGTTGATCACGATACGACTCCTCGTTTCCGGAATCTTGCTTTTGGCCCTTGCCCTTTATAGGAAAGTGCCAATTTTTTCTATTTGGAGTACCCGCAAAGATACCTTGCAACTTGTTGTATTCGGTCTTTTAGGGGTATTGGGGGTTCAATATACCTACTTCGCCGCCATAGAACAATCCAATGCGGCCACCGCCACCATATTACAGTATTTGGCGCCAATTATGATCACCCTTTATTTTGTGGTGCGAAACAAAAAAATACCTCTTAAAAATGAAATAACGGCCATTCTATTGGCCATGGTCGGCGTATTTTTACTGGTGACCCATGGTAATGTCTCCACTTTGTCCATTACGCCTTTGGCCTTGTTTTTAGGACTGTCCTCGGCCCTTACCATGGCTATATACACCGTACAACCCAAGAACTTGTTACAAAAATACGACTCGGCGGTCGTCATCGGATGGGGTATGTTTGTTGGGGGAATTGTTATGGGGTTTGTAAGGGCCCCATGGGAGGTTAAAAGCGCCTTGGATAGGGAAACGTTATACGGAATGGCCTTCATTGTGCTATTGGGCTCCTTTGCGGCCTTTTATTTTTATTCCAGTGCCACCAAATTGATCGGGGCCCAAAAAACAAGTTTATTGGCCACTACGGAACCCTTGGTCGTGGTGTTGCTCACGGTGGTTTGGCTTCGAACGGATTTTTTGTGGGTGGATATGTTAGGCGGTATTTGTATCGTGTTTACGATACTTATCCTTTCAAAAAAGGACAAAAAAGTACAACCGTCCTAAAGGAATATAAAAGTCCATTGTACAAATACCGCTGAATGGAACAACTTCCCGTTAGAAGAGCGTCTTACCGGGTTAAAGGAGGTACGAATGTACTATTTTAGCCGTTGTGAACAGGACACCATTGACCGATAACTTTAAAAATACAGACTACCTCAGACAGCGCCAGTGAACAGCCTTGCACACCACTTTGAACTAAGCGGAATCGAAAATGCTTAGTAATGTTTCTTGAATACCTTTAAAGAAAAGCGCGTGAAAAGCTTGACGAAAAATTATTGATGACATTTTCCCTTTATTCCGATAAAGAGGAAAATAACCATCATGAAAAAAATAAAATACGTCAGCATTGCGCTGATTTTCGTAGGAGTGCTAGGTTGTAGCAAAGATGATGCTACGACTGACAGTTTACAAAATGTACAAGCCCAATTTTGCACTGATTATTCAGGACCGGGTGCTGCTTATTGGAATATGGCCAATGGCATTTTCTTGCCCTTGAATGAAGTTCCCATCATTAAAAATCCGGCCGGTCGCGTTTCATTTATTGAACAGCCTCTTTTAAGTCTCGAATATCCGGAGGGTTATACGGGAACTGGTGTAAGGGATGCTCAAAACTTTCCGATTGGGATTGATATAAAACGACTTGATAATAGGGTTTTTTTTCGTTGGATTCCCAATGTAAGCCTTGTTGGTATTTCTGATTTCAATCAAATTATCGCCCAAGAAATCAATACGATGTTTGCCGAGGTCGGTTATGACCCGAATAATGGCTTTGAACCTATATGCTCCCGTAATGAGAGTCAAAATTTTGAAAGTTTATTGGTCAATTTCAATGGTAGGGTCATTCAATTTGGGGAATTTACAGGCATTGTATGGGTACGTTCCACACTTGTTCCGGGCTTGGGAACGGTAAACTCCGCTATTCAAATTTCTGCAGCTCCCTCTGTGGAGTTTGATGAACGAACTTTGGATACCTTTTTACCGTTTAATTTTCAACTATACGTTCGGCCTGATGGCGGGGGCTTTATAGATAATGATGGGGATGGCAGCCCGGCACATCTTGATCCAGATGATAACGACCCCAACGTGAGACATGAGGGTTAGTTAGTATTGTTCAATTTTGATGGGCCTTCAGTTCCACGGGAATTGGAGGCCTTTCTTTTCCATATGATAAAAAAAATAGCTACTAATACTAACCCAAG
The DNA here is from genome assembly GCF_002699205.1 of Allomuricauda sp. Lineage (GTDB taxonomy): Bacteria > Bacteroidota > Bacteroidia > Flavobacteriales > Flavobacteriaceae > Flagellimonas. The sequence continues at coordinate 437,560 of NZ_PABT01000014.1, read as the reverse complement.
GAATATGATAATCCAGTAATTATCCATCGTAGGTGATAGCTGAATCGGATCGGTATCTCCCATTAAAATCAAACCTGCCCAATATTGTGGGTGAAGTGTTCTGCCCTCCGCATGGTTTAAATAATCCAACTTTGCACTTCTTAGTGCCTCATCTTTAGCGAGACCATTTTCAAGATATCCATAAAACTTATCCAGAATTTCAGCACTTGATTGTTCATCAATTTGCCAGAGACTGGTCAATATACTTTTACTACCAGCATAATTGAAGGCATGGGCCAACGAAATCATACCCTCACCTGGTTGATAGCTCGGTTTACCTGTTTCACAAGCTGTTAAGATGGCTAGTTTGGAATTAAGATTTTGATTGTATATCTCATAGGTATACAGGTAATTATCATTAATGATTGTCGAATCAGAAATGTTCTTTGCAAAGACCAATCGCGATAGTTCGGGGTTTACATTGTTCGATTCCGCATGGGTACCGATATGTATGATCTTGTGCTCGTTTGCTGTTTTATTAAATATGGTTTTGGAGGCTTGCTGATTTAAAAACGACCTACCCCCAAAACGTTTGGAAAATCTTTCGGCAATGGCTGCGCTGAAAGGTTGGGGCAATAAGGTCAAGTAGGTTTTATCAATATTGATAGAATCGTTGATGGCTATTTTATAGGCTCGCTTCATACCTTCATCAAAAGTAGGGGCGTAGGCTACAAAGTCATCTTTGAAATCCAGTGCCTTTCGCTTATCATCCAGCAGTAGCAAACTATAATTGTATGAAATATTATGTTTGGCCAAAAGACTATTATTTACCAAATCTTCGAAGGAATTGATTTTATCGGGAGTAAGGAGTTCAAAATTCAGGTTAAACAATTCTTGATCGGGAAATATGATAATATTTTCAGTCTTAATTTTGTTTTGAATTGGTTCCCAAAGAGCTTTGTATAACTGTGAGAGGCACTCAAAGACTTCAGAATTGGTCTTTCGGTAATCCGATATGGTCCTAATACAATCCAGGGATAAACCGGATGTTAATGGCACCATCTCCATACGGTCATTGGTTATGATGAAAGCAACGAGGTCGTCTCCAATAAAAAGATACCTCACCACAGTACTTAACGTGTCTATACTTCTCTGCAGATGATCCAACGATATTGAAACAGTACTATATCTCAATGCATAATATTTGGGATATTCAGATTTTAATTTGGAAAGGTATTTGTCCCACTCCCTAACGTTGGCCTTCCAATCTTCGACATTGAATTGGGTTTCTTCCGCCGTATCAAAAAATGAATTGATTTTCTTCTTCAATAATTCTTCTTCCTCCCTGATATTTTCTGGAGTAAGCTCATTGTCTGTTAGATTGAGGCGTGTGCGAATTCGGTGATATATGGAAGATTCGTGAAGTTCAATGATTTTTTCCAAATACTTTTTGTCCCCCGTTAGATCAAATATTTTGCGATATACTTTTTTGCCAAAATCAAACAATTCCCGACTGTTCCCCAATAGAGCGTTGATATCATCTTCGTTTGTGATCAGTGATTTTTTTCGATCTATTATTTGAATCGCATTCTCTATAACCTTGGTAACTTCGACCAGACTTTTAAAAGTCTTTTCCGAATCGATTTCGTATTGGGCCTTTGTGAGATAAAGCAATAAGCTTAGTTGGTTTGGGCTAAAAAATTCCTCAGAAATTATACTATTGAACGACCGGCTCTTGTATGAGTCCAAAATTTGATTGCTCAGTTCAATAGTGCCTTTATAATCTTTTTGATCAAAAATTATCTTGACTTTGGCTATTCGTACCTCATTTGCCAAATAACTATCCATTCCATGTACGGCAATAACCTCGGCAAGGGTTTTGCTGATAGTACGAATGCCTTCAGCATACTCCTTCAGATTTGAATAAGATTTGGCCAGGTTGATATTGGCATAAACCTCATTCTGTGAGAATCCTTGTCCATTACTGTTTTTATACGCTTGAAGCGTTCTATGGTAATAGTCCACGGCTTCTTGGTAATTACCTTTTTGATAAGCCAAGTCTCCCAATACTCCGTAAAGGTTGGCTTGGTAAGAATAATTTTCCCCTTTGATTGAGTTTAAAGAGGTTTTTGCTTCTTCCAGATAAATTTCCGCTTTTTCCAGGTCATTATTGTATAGTAATGATTCGCCAACCATCAAGGCGGCACCGAAATACTGTATCGTGTTTTTTAAGAAGTATTTCTTTGCATGGTTATACCCTAACATGGCAATTCTTTTTGCCTTTTCCTTCTCCCCCAAATCGGAATACAGGCTTCCCAAATTTCTATAGGAGATAATGAGGTTTCCGTGCACTTTTTCCGTTAAGGGATGGTTATTGGTCTTGTTCAAAAAAGCATTGTAATGGTTTATTGTTTTTAGTGTGAAACGCATGGCTTCATCAAAGTTGCCTGCAGATTGTTTAACCATGAACCAATTGCCGTAGATGGTACCCGGAAGATAATCGGTTTGTTCTGGGTCGTTATCGGTTTTGTCCAAAGCATTGATGGCCTTTTCAAAATAGTAATCGGCACTGTCAGGTTTGGCATTAAAATGCATTAGGGCCCCTTTGTAATTGTATATTCTGGGTGCTAAAGGAAAATTGTCGGAGTCGTTTTTTTTTATTAGATCAAGAGCGTTATCGGTGTGTGCAATCAATAATGCAAAATCTCCCGTATTAAGGCCAAGTTCACTTAAACGAAATTCAGATTCGACCATTCGATGGATATCGCCCAATTCTTTGGCCAAACTATTTGCTTCTCTTAAATATTTTTGTGCTTTTGATGGTGTGCCTTGATCTATGTACAGGATTCCCATTCCTAAATTGGCCCCGTATGCAATGGTGTCTCTTAATTTTCTGGAATCTATCCGGGCATACAAGTCCAAGGCCTTTTCAAAATCAGTTTCCGGATTTTGTAAGAATTCTATCTTCCCCAATGGATACACCAGCTGTCCCAATAATGGACTTTTTGGATTGTCCATTTCGCTTTCAAGGATCAATTGGGCGTTAACGAAGTCATTGGTGGCGATTAGGCTGTCTATTTTATCTAAGACATCATCTTGTTGTGCGTTTGCCCTGCAAAACAGTACAATGCACAGTATGGAAACCAACGCATGCGACTTCGTGAATTTCATTCTTGGATTTTTTGCAGTAGCTCCTGACTCTTTTCATCCGGAACCATTTTCAGGTGTTTGATGGCTTCTTCGATATTGTTGTTTTTTAATAGCGCAAGAGCCATGTAATAATGTGCTTCTTTACTAAAAGTTGGTGCGTTGGAGTTCAAGGTGTTCTCAAAAAGAATAATGGCCTTGTTGGTGTTCCCATGTGCCAAATAAGCACTTCCTAAAAAATAATTCAATGTGTCGCTATCCTGATTTGTAAGCAAGAGCCTTTCCCATTTATCGATAGCTACTTCGTAATTACCCTGTTTATAATCAACCATGGCCTCATAAAATTCATAACTGTCATTGTTGCCCATAACGGTGGGAAGACCGGGATCTACAGAGTAATAACGTTGAAAAAGTTTCTCATTGGGACCCTGTTTGTTGAAAAACCATAGACCTACTGACAACAATATGGCGATACTTGCCGCTATTCGGTACCAATGGAATTTATGCCTTGTGCCGGGCGTTGTACCAGATGCACCTTCAAGGCTGTTGTGGAAGGTGGCCATCGAATTCCTGAGACCTTCCTCCTCAATTGCCAAGAACAGTTCCTTAAACTCCTGAAACTGCTTTTTTAGCTCAGGATTGCTGTTCAATTTGTCATTGAACACAGCTTTTTCTTTAGCATCCATTTGGTTTAGAAGTACTCTTTCGAATTCCTCTTGATCTTCCCGCGATATGTATTTTTGGTGCTTATCCATTTTTTTTTGTTTCCATGGCCAATGTCCTTAATTTTTCCATGCATCGGTATTTTTTGTTCCGTACCGATGCCGAGCCAAGTTGAAGATCCTTTGCTATTTCATCCATGGACTTCCGTTCAAAATAAAATTGTATCAAAAGCTTTTTGCAAGAAGTCCCCAATTGTTTCAATGCCCCACGTAGTACATCCAGTTTGCCCTCCTCTTCTTCTTCATCCGACTGGTCTTCGTTGTTGGGCCGCATCGCAATGACCCCATCATCAGAGACCGTTTTTTTAAAATGGGCAGAACGTAAATGATCCGTCCATTTGTTTTTGGCTATGGTAAAAAGATAGGCTTCCAGATTGCTGTTTTCTTTAAGTTTATCCAGTTTGACGTTCCGCCAACAAGAAATAAAGGATTCTTGGAACACATCCTTTGCCTGAGCCTCATCCCCATTGTTTTTAAAAACATGGCTCCTGAATTTCGGGAATATATTTTGATACACCTCTTGCATTACCTTCTGGTCATTGTTCTTAAAAGCGGTAACGAGCTGGTTATTGGTCTTTTGTAAGGTGTTCCCCATACTTCTATTGAAAGTATGGGGAATTTACAATATTTCATTTGCTTTTGGAATTTATAGGACTAAAGCACATTTAACTTCGATATAGTTCACGCACTAATCAAAAAATGGGTGTGATTTCTATACTAGCAGGTTCAACGGAAATATTATCCACCATTTCTTGCGCACGCGCTTCGGCTTCTGCTTGATCGCAACTTTCATAAATAATAATACTTCCCACACCTGAGGTAAACCTTAACATTCCGTCTCCAATATCCTCTAATTGAGATTCATCCAATACCCTTTCTTGGTTCACCACACCATTACTCGAGGTAATGATCCCTTTATAACCCGTGGCACCTTCCACAGCTGCAAAATCTGCGGCGTATGGGATTGGACTAAAAGCCTGATAACTGATATTATTGGGACAACCAGAGTTCGGGATTTCCTTAATATTGGGTAGCCTTGTAAATGACACGGTAAAAGATTCACAACCTTTCTTATTGTTCACGGTCATAGTATCCCGTCCGGCCTCTGTTAATTCACCCGTGTTTTTATTCCGTATATACAGGATGACCGTTATTGTTTCGTTATTGTCACCACTTCCTAATTCGGATTCCAGTGCGGTACTGATATAAGATACATAGTTCAATTTTGTGATAATTGATTGGCCAAAATTGTTGGGGTCATCGGCAATATCCTGAACCCTTCCTCCATACTCGTTAGATGTACTCCAATGAAACTCGAATTCCTCCAAGTCAGGTTCGATATCGGTAATTGCGGTTACCCGAAGCTCGGTGGCTTGCCCCAAACAGAGTTCAACATTATCCTTTTGCATCTCAACCACCGCATCTATAGATTTTACGTCCCAACTTTCAAAATTAAAGGCCGTTGTGCGCAGACTACCGAAATTGGCATAGTAATTTGTTGTTTTTATATTCCTGTCAACAACGGCCAATATGACCTTCGTTCTTTGATAACCGGTTTCAATTAGCTCATGGTCCTGTATAAAAGTATTGGGGAAATCACCGTTGCCTGATAGTATATTGTAAACATCCTGTAAAATGGTACGCAAATCATTGCTCAATCTAATATCTTCATACAAGGCTGGAAGAAAAATGTTCGTTGCTTCCTTGAACTCGTTGTCCACAACTTCTTCAATAACGTCAGGATATTCCTCAAGAACGGGGAGCACAGCATTGAACAAGGCATCTTCTTTATCACTGCCAAAGGGCGGTAATAATGATTTATTTCCACTTATATCAAGTAGCGTTGGTAAAAAATAGTCGATAACGTATGTTTTTTTATTGATTTCGGCATAGATGTTACGTTCATCCTCGGTCATGTTCCTATCTTCGGAATTGTCCTGACCTGAACCAATGACCACAACTTCGTATTCTGCCACAAATTCAGTGGCGGGGTTTACTGGCAATAAAATTGGATCTGTTTGTACAACATTTTCAATTGATGCTTGCTGTGCATTTATTTGTTGAACCGAATTTCCCAATTCCAATGTTTCTATTTTGTTGGTCTTGCCTGCCTCCAATTCAAAATTCTCCAAAGTACTGGAGGTGTAGTCCGGAATATCAAAAAGATCACCGTTTCTATCGGTATAACTCTTTTTGTAAATGATGACATTGGATCTTCTGGGCAAGGAATTTTGCAACTTTATGCGCGTTGAATCAACACTGGACAATATTACCCCGCTTTTTGTGCTCTCATCGTTGAAAAAAATGCGATTTTCAATCCCAGTTGGACTTTTTGAGGTTATTTGATCCAAAAAGTTCTGCAAAGTAGATTCATAACTTCCTTCGCTATACATGAGGGGATTGTCTATATATAATGTTTGAATCTCTTCAACAAAGTTGGAAAAGCCAGGAACTTGTCCAACACTTTTCAAAAAGGCTCCTTTTGCACTATCCGGTAATAAATAGTAGCCGAGGGCATAATATAGCATGATTTCTGCGGTGGTTTCAACCGACAGTTCCTTTCTTTCATCGGAAATAAATCCGGCGAGTAAAACATTATTGTCCGCGTCCAGCAGATAAGCTACCTCAATGGTTTCACCGTTTAAAGGCAGGCTTGCGGTTCCATTGGCATCTATATCGGAATTGGCACCCAATAACACCACTGTTCCATTGGTCAAATCCACGCTGGAATCTTCGGGCAGTAAGACTTGTACATCCACCATGTCAAACGCACTACCCACAGGGTCTTCGTCTTTTTGGTGGGCATCATCATCTGTTATCAATTCATTAGCATCCTCATTCGAGCTACAGCCGAAAATGAGGGCAAGAACAATAAGGGGCAATATGAAGTTTTTGTATGGAATTTTCATGTTTGGTATGATAAAGAGGTTATATTTCTTAATTATTTAATCTGATTTTATCCGTTAAAGTTTTAATGTTGAAAATGTCATCAAAATGCCTTTCCAACTTTGGTCCACTCCCTATTGTTGAGGTTGATGTCCCCGTTGGGATTATAGAATAGGTCATCGTTTTTAATATAGTTGCCTTCACTATCCATCCAATATTCGGTTGAACCGGCATTTACCTGATAATTTTTTCCGTCCAGAGGATTGTAAACGGTTTCCTCCTCGTTGATCATGTTCACGAAGTTTCTTTGTGACGTATCACTGCCCGAACCAAATGTTCGGTTCATAAATGATGCATGGTTAGCATCCTGAGCGGCCCAAATCCCTCTCATTTTCCGTTGATGGGCTTCAAACGCAGCTTGTCTATTTCGCATATTTATCTCACGCTGTACAGCGGCTTTTTGTGCGCGTAGCTGATTTAACTGAGCGACATATTGTTTCCATTCCGGGTTTTCTTTTGAGTTGATCAGGGCATTCTCAAAAGCTGATATGGTCTCGGAAAAGTGATTTTCATCAACAAACATATAATCGGTACTGTACATCCAAATTGTCATGGTATCGATAATACTCAATGGCTGTTGCATGTAAAGTTTACCTACGGTGGCCAGCGCTTTTTGGCCAGTATTGTTTTTCCAAACTGTTGCGACCATCTCCAATCGAACTTGACCTCCACTTTCTGCTCTTATTTTTTCCCGGAGGTAGTTTTCTAATTTCGGCAGTCTGATATTCTCTATAAATTTGAATCCAGTGTTCTGCATTCGTGGCAATACTTCTTCTTCGATAATTCTTTGATTACTGACCATGGCCCGGTGTAAGTTGGCGCCATAAGAATTCTTCATGAACTGATATGTCTGCGGGTTTTGATACGAAACATGAATCCTTATGGGGGTATTGAACGATTTCAAATTATTAGGTCCTTGTATTTGTGTCAAAAAAACCGGGAGCTTTTGGTCCATGGTGTAGTTGGGCTTGGATATCACCTCCCAATTTGATGGATAGTCTGCACTACTAACGACCAAACCTGTTCGAGCATCCCTAAAATAATGGGTCTTCAATTTCTTACTACTAAGCTTCTCAAAGAATCCTGACTTTGATTCCGTTTCGTAAGATTTAGCAATGTTGTTCGCTTCATTTTCAAAATTGGAGTCAGTTGTGTAGCCTTCATCATACTCATTATCGTAATAATCAAAGTCGGTGTCGGTTTGGGTCGTATTATTATTTCGGCAAGCCGATATCAGCGTTAGAAGAAAAATAAGATGGATGGCAGTTGTTTTCATTTGATGATCTTTAAGGGTTGTTTTATTGGATATCGTATGAAAAACAAAATGTCATCACTTTTCATGATGACATTTTTGACTTTTTGCAAAAAAATTGCCATTTGTGAACTTTTTGCTCGAATTCTTTTCAGGGAAGTCCAACCCTAAAACAAAAATATCAACCTAGTGTTTGTATTTATATTATTTTATATATTTGAATCCTATTTTCATATGCGCAAAAACGCATATGTTGAAATTGTAAATCAATGGATGAATACATTAACATATTTAAAGCGCTATCGGATGCAACAAGATTAAAAATCGTATGGCTGCTAACCAACATCGATGAAAAAATATGCGTTTCAGAAATTGTAGAGGTATTGGACGAATATCAATATAATGTATCGCGCCATTTGAAAATATTAAAAAAAGCCAAGTTGGTAGAAGAGATAAAAGAAGGAAAGTGGGTATTTTACTATTTAACGCCAATTAATAGTGAATTCAGGCAATTGATTCAAGAAACCATAAAGACAATTCCTGAATCACAGATGAACAAAGAAATACATAAATGCAAAATATTACTGGCAGAACGACCTAAATAACAATCAAATTTCTCGGCATTATATAGAGAAAAAATTAAGCATTTGCTTTTTTTTATAATAACATATGCGTTTTGACACATATATTAAAGACTATTAAACAACCATCATGAACGAAAAATTAAATTTAGCATTAGACGAGTTTATCCACGTAGGCGTAGTATTGGTATTTATAATCGCCCTTGTATCCATAATTACAGGTTTAATAAGAGCATATATACCACAGCAAAAACTTCAAAAACGGCTATCAAAAACGGGAAAATATAGTAGCTTAATGGGAGCCCTACTTGGCATCCCTACTCCTTTTTGTAGTGCGTCCATGGTTCCGGTATCCATGGGGATGATAGAAATGGGAGCCCCTTTTGCTATGGTGTTTTCATTTTTGCTTTCTGCACCATTGGCCAATTTTGTGGTTGTTGGTTTTATTTTTGGTGTTTTCGGATGGAAAGTGGCATTGGTTTACTTCTTAATTGTTTTTTGGGGTTCCGTGTTTTTTGGCAGTATTGTGGGAAAGACATCTATAAAAAACTGTGTAAAACGGATTGATTTAAATTCAAAAAAAGCCTCAAATAATTGTGCTTCCCCAGCAACGGTTGATTGTGAAGGTGTTCCAAATAATCCGGCGCCATCATGTGGAACCGCTCAAAACCTGTGCACAGATACGCCATCACCAGATACCGGGGCATGTGGACAAATGCGTGAATCCAACCCAAAACTCAAAGAAGCATTTGTTTTTGGCTGGGCATTGTTCAAACGTATTTTTCCTTATGTTTTACTTGGTGCGGTGATCAGTGCGGTTTCTGCCGTATTCGTACCCGACGCATGGGTTGAAAAATATCTTGGCAATGATAGCCCCCTTGCCATACCTATAGCGGCAGTCATTGGTGTTCCCTTGTATTTGCGTATTGAAATGGCTATCCCAATACTAAAAGCTCTTATTGTCAAGGGGATGAGTATGGGTGCGGCCATGGCCTTGATCATTGGGGGAACAGGAGCGAGTTTGCCAGAGATAGCCATCATTTCTTCCATGTTGAAACCCAAGGCGATATTCGCATTTGTATGTTCTGTTATGACAATGGCCATAGTCGGTGGTTTTATCTTTTTCCTTTTCTTTTAAAACAAATTGTATGCAATCTCTCTCTAATTTTTTCAAATCTCTTGTTCAAGCTTGTCCGTATTCGCTTGTAGGAAAGAAATGCATGGGTAAGATCAAGAGCAAACCAAACACCCATAAGAATTCCAAAAACAAAACACAATTATATAGATCAGGCATAAAGACAGGGCGCAATATTTCATTGGTTGGAGTATTTTGCCCCTTTCTGTGGTATTCTATATTATCAGGAGCCAGTAAAAATTTTATTATTCTGAACTTAATACACTCGGGGATCATTGTCATTATAGGACTTGTGGTAGCAGGTATTAATTATGTGGCATTGTATTCTTACACAAGATCAATCGAAAAAAATCAATCTTAGCTTGGTCAAATTTAATAGCGCTACAATGGTGTAGAATAATTCGGAAGTCAAAAAGTAGCCCCGGCAAGAATCGAACTTGCATCTAAAGTTTAGGAAACTTCTATTCTATCCATTGAACTACGGGGCCATTCATGAAAATGGATTGCAAAAATATGTTTTTTTGTAAAACTTTACGTAGCCTGGGAATCAATTTAAGATGTTTTTCAATGGAAAATCTGGAGCTATCCCACATTTCGTTTTTTTTCTTCCTCTTTCAGGATTTTCTCCAGATAAGCACGGGATAAAGGTTTGTCCACATAGCCTGCAATCAATTCATGTCTTTTGGCGATAGTTCTATCCGTAGCATTTGTGAATGCAGAAAGCACATATACACTTGGAAGCTTATATCCTTTGAACAAATTCAGTAGGTTTTCCAAAAAATCCCATCCATTCATACCATCCATTACAAGATCCAAAAAGATAATATCGGGCAACCTATTATGTTCTCCAATAAAGCTAAAACAAGCTTGTACCCCTTCTTCTCCACTAGAGCAGGTAACAATATCAAAATTGGCATGAGATTGTTGAATACAGTAGCGGGTGGCAAACTGTGAAACTAAATCATCATCAATGATAAACGTCGTAAGTTTCATTGTTTGGGAGTATTCTGCAGGTTTGGACAACCAAAGCTAGAGGCTTACCACCAACAAACCATTCATTTATCGTTGTTTTACCAAATATCCCGTCAAACCCACTTAATGGGGCAATTTGGGTCGAACAATCCCATAAACAAAGGCTCCGAGCACAGCGCCAACCAATACGATGATTATTGGCCAGTAACCTGCTCCAACCAAAATATAAATGGGTCCTGGACAGGCTCCTGCCAACGCCCAACCCAATCCAAACAGTGTCCCTCCAATAATATATCTGTAAAAAGATCTTTCTTTATCAGGAATACTAATGGATTCTCCAGAGAAAGACTTCATTTTGGATTTTTTTATCCACTGGACCAAAACAATCCCCACCACCAATGCTGAGCCAATAAGTCCATACATATGAAAAGAATCAAACTGGAACATTTCATAAATCCTAAACCATGATGCTGCTTCCGATTTGTACAAGACTATACCCAAAATAGAGCCTATAATGATATATGCCAGATTCTTCATGATGCAAAAATTAAGGGAAACAACAGGTGGACCATAATGAGTCCTCCAATAAAAAATCCGATGACGGCAATCAAAGAGGGTAGCTGTAAATTACTCAGACCAGAAATAGCATGCCCAGACGTACATCCTCCGGCATATCGGGTTCCAAAACCCACCAGAAAACCAGCTACCAAAAGAACAATCCATACTTTTGGGTCTGCCAACGACTCCATACCAAAAAGTTCCGTGGGCAAATATGAGGTTCCCGCACTATCAAAACCAAGTTCTTGGAGCTTGGCCACAGTTTTATCTGAAATATCCACGGCAGGATTCGGTGAGAGCAAGTTTGCCCCAACAAATCCGCCTATGGCAGAGCCCAAGACCACCAAAAGGTTCCATCGTTTCGATTTTACATCTATTTTGAAATAATCCGTAATCCTACCTGCTCCTCCAATGGAGCAAAAGGTGTCAAGATTGGAGGACATTCCAAATCTTTTGCCCATTAGGATCAATAGGGCCATGATCAGGGCAATAAGAGGCCCGGCTACATACCAAGGCCAAGGTTGATAAAGCATTTTCGTGAGGTTTTTGAAGGCAAAGGTCACGAAAATGCCTCAAATAACAAACTAGGTCCAATACTAGCAGCAATTTTTATCTGAATCGGATACTCCAAACTTTTTAAGAATATCCTCCAGTAAGCACCATTTGGTCAATGATGATTGCAATAGGTTGGCCCCCACAAAGGCAGTAAACCAAAGCCAATTCATATTCACATATACGGCCAACGCCAAACTTATCAAAATAAATGTTCCTGCTATTCCCCTTACTAATCTATTTCTCATTTCAAGTTTTTTTTAAACGGTTCTTTCAATTGGAACTTCTACTGCCCTAATCGGGTTCGTAGTTTCACTTTCTGTATTGAATTGCTTTATCAATTTGAACAATTCGGTCACTTTTTCTTCCTCGGTAAAAGAAAAATACATGTTAGAGGCGGCTCCTCCCCGTTCACTGGGAAACCAACTGCTGGTGTACATCAAGGGCGCTGCTTTTTTGTAGCCATCGATATCGGAGCCACTAAAGCTTTCCACGCCTGCTTTTTTAAACAATTTGAACACCTCGCTTTTATATTCTTCGACCGTGGTAACAATGATCATTTTCATCTTCTTAACTGTAATTTTTACGTTCAATCATATAATAAACCAATGGCACTACCAACAGTGTCAAAATGGTTGACACTATTGTCCCCCCCATAAGTGATATCGCCAATCCCTGGAAAATAGGGTCGAACAAAATCACAAAAGCCCCGATAACAACGGTTCCAGCAGTCAATAAGATAGGTGTGGTACGCACGGCACCAGCTTCTATTACTGCTTGTTTAAGAGGGATGCCCTCATTCAACCTAAGATTGACAAAGTCGATAAGCAATACTGAGTTCCGAACCATAATACCCGCAAGTGCAATCATACCAATAAAGGATGTTGCGGTAAAGAATGCGTCCAACAGCCAATGGCCAAGAACGATACCAATCAATGAGAGAGGTATAGCAACCATCATCACCACAGGTGCTTTAAAGTTTTGGAACCATCCTACGATCAACATGTAAATAATCACGATCACACCCATAAAGGCAATTCCCAAATCACGGAATACCTCTAGGGTAATTTGCCATTCCCCATCCCATTTTACAGTATAATCATCTTCAAATTGCGGCTGCTCCATATAAAGTTCGTTAATGGAGTAACCTTTGGGGAGTTCCAATTGGTTCAACTTGTCCGTCATGCCCAAAATGGCATATACCGGACTTTCAAGTTCCCCTGCCATATCCGACATTACATAAACCACACGCTTTTGGTTTTTTCGATAGATGCTCTTGGCCTTCACATCTTCTTTTACGGATACCAAATCCCCCACAGATACCATATTGCCCTGTTGGGATTTTATTTTCAATTGTTTGATCTCATCCAGGCTGGATTTGTCCTTTTCACCAATGGAAAGTACGATCCCGATTTGATCAAAGGAATCTTCACGATAAATGTGGGATACCGGCTGTTCCCGGAAAGCCATCGCCATTACCTGAACAATTTGCTCGGGAGTTACCCCATAAAGCATGGCTTTTTCCTTATCGACCACAAAATCATACTCCACTTGGTCATCCTCGACCATCCAATCCACATCCACCACATCGGTGGTATTGTTCAAAATACCTTTTACCTTATCAGCCAACGCAATCTGCTTGTCATAATCAGGCCCATAAATCTCGGCAACAATGGTTGACATAACAGGAGGTCCCGGTGGCACCTCAACAATTTTGATATTGGCATTGTATTTTTTGCCCAACTCTTGGATCTTGGGTCGAAGCAATTTGGCAATATCGTGGCTCTGTTCGCTACGGTCGTGTTTGTCAACAAGGTTTACCTGAATATCGGCCATATTGCTTCCTCCACGGAGATCGTAGTGCCTAACCAATCCATTAAATGTAATCGGGGCAGATGTACCCACGTAGGTCTGATAGTTGACCACTTCCGGACGGGTGGATAGATATGCGCCTATTTCTTTGGTTACGGCCGATGTCCTTTCCAAAGTGGTTCCTTCGGGAAGGTCTATCACCACTTGGAACTCGTTCTTGTTATCAAAAGGCAACATTTTTACCGCCACCGATTTGGTAAAGAACATGGCCACGGAGGCAATCAACAGGAAGAACGTAATCCCCAAGAACATCCATCTTTTTTTCTTGCTCTCGATCAAAGGGCTTTCGAACCGTGAATAAGCCTTATAGATAAAGGTGTCTTGGATTTCGACCGGTTTTTTCTCTTCTTTCTTCTTTTTGTCCTTCTCCCGTAGGAAGATGTATCCCAAGTAAGGTGTGATGGTCAAGGCCACAAATAGGGACAACAGCATGGCAATGGATGCGCCAATGGGCATTGGGGACATATAAGGTCCCATTAACCCGGACACGAATGCCATTGGCAATACGGACGCGATTACCGTGAAGGTGGCCAAAATAGTGGGGTTACCCACCTCGTTGATGGCATACAACGCCGCATCTTTGAACGGCAAACGTTTCATTTTAAAGTGACGGTGCATGTTCTCCGCAATAATGATGGAGTCGTCCACCACAATACCTGTTACAAACACCAAGGCAAACAAGGTGATTCGGTTCAGGGTATAATCCAGAACATAATAACTGAGCAGGGTCAGTGCAAAAGTGATGGGTACCGAAAGGAATACCACCAATCCACCTCGCCATCCCATGGCCAACATTACCACAAAAGTCACCGCTATGATCGCACCTATCAAGTGCATCAATAATTCGGACACTTTTTGAGATGCAGTTTGCCCGTAATTTCGGGTTACTTCTACATGGACATCATCCGGAATAAGTGTTTTTTTGAGATGGTCCACTTTTTCCAGTACCACGTCGGCTATTTTCATGGCATCCGCCCCTTTTCTTTTGGCAATGGAAATGGTCACCGCTGGATATTCCGACTTATAAGTTTCCGCCTTTTCACTGGCGGCACCAAACCCAAGGGAAACGTAGTTTTTTGGAAGTTCTGGACCATCCAACACGGTGGCCACTTGTTTTAAATAGATGGGCTGACGTTGCTTGGTGCCCACAATCAGGTTTTCGAGGTCTTCCTTGGTTTTTAAGAAATTCCCTGTACTGATATGGAACTCCGTATCATTAGAAAGGAAATTACCTGCATCCATTTGTTGGTTGTTGGCCTTGATCATTTGGGCCACGACAAGCATATCGATTCCAGATTCAGCGAGTTTATCCTTATCCACCACAACACGAAGCTGACGGTTTCGCCCTCCTATTTTTTTGGTGATAGAGACATCATTCACTTTCTCGATCTCGTTGATGAGCTCTCCCGAAATTTCCCTTAATTGAAAATCATTGTATTTTTCACTCCAAAGGGTAAGTGC
The DNA here is from genome assembly GCF_002699205.1 of Allomuricauda sp. Classification (GTDB taxonomy): domain Bacteria; phylum Bacteroidota; class Bacteroidia; order Flavobacteriales; family Flavobacteriaceae; genus Flagellimonas. The sequence goes on along the minus strand of NZ_PABT01000014.1, from coordinate 422,383 downwards.
GAGCATGGGCACATCATCAATGGCCCGTGTTTTTACCAAAGGCATGGTAACCCCCTCGGGCATTTGGTCCATATGCTTGTTGATCTCATCGTACAGGCGAACCAAAGACCTCTCGATATCTTCACCTACGTAAAATTGTACAATGGCCATCCCCTGCTCTTGCATGGAAGTGGTGTACACATACTCTACGCCTTTTATATTTGATATGATTTTTTCAAGTGGTTTTGTGATCCTGGATTCCACTTCTTTTGGGCTGGCCCCTGGATACCCCACAAAAATATCTGCCATGGGCACATCAATCTGTGGCTCCTCTTCCCTTGGGATAAGGAAAGAACTGTACACCCCAATGACCATAAACACGATCATAAGGAGCACCGTTAGTTTGGAGCTTATAAACCCTTTGGCTATTCTACCTGCAAGTCCGTCTTTCATTAGTCCTTTTTTAGGTTTAGGTTATTGAATGCTTACTTTAGCTCCGTTGTACAGCTTCCCTTCCGCCGAGACAATATATTGGTCCCCTTCGGACAGGCCGGACAACACTTCTACTTCGTCACCATGGTCTTCGCCAAGTCGCAACCAGCGCAAAAGGGCTACGTTGTCCTGACCCAAAGTATAAATCCCGGTCAATTGGCCTTTATGCACCAAGGCTTTGGACGGAACTGTAACAACTTGTTTTCCATTGCTGTTTTGATCCGCCTCCAGCCTGACGGTTGCATACATACCTGACAAAATCTTGGCTTCCGTATCGTCCAATAAAACCTTCATCAAATATTGTCCTCCGGTATGTTGGGCCGAGGCGCTCAATTCAGATACTTTACCGGTCAATATGGTATCGAGTGCTTTTACAACTATCTGGGCCTTGGTTCCTTCTTTGATGCTGGAAATGTCGTTCTCCGCAACCTTTGCCACTACCTCAAATTTTCCCGGTCCTTCCACCGAAACCAATGGAACACCCGGATTGGCCATATCGCCTTCGTCAATGTAGGTGTTGGTAACCACGCCATTAAATGGGGCCCTGATGTTGGCATAAGCAAACTGGGAGTTCACTTCGTTCTTCATTTGGTTTGCAGCTTCCAATCTAGCTTTTGCCATTTCATAACGGGCGGTCATATCATCGAGCTCCTTTTGGGACGCACTGTTTTCATTAAATAGGTTTTGGAACCTTTCGTAATCTTTCTTTGCATTGTTAAAAGCCGCAGTAGCTTCCGTTATGGACGCTTCCACTTGTGCTTTTTTGGCTTGTAGATCCACATTGTTTATCGAAATAAGAAGATCCCCCTTCTTTACTTTTTGACCAATTTTAACGGGTATGGATTCAACATAACCCATCATACGGGTGCTCAACGTGGCACTGTTCACGGCTGCTATTTGCCCACTACCTGCCAAAATGGTGGAACTGTCGCCCGTATCCACATCGGCAACGGTCACTGGTACTGCCTCACCAGTGTTCACAGCTTGTTTTTCATTGCCCCCACATCCCATAAGAACAAACCCCAAGGACATGGTTAGCATAAAACTTTTATATATCGTAATGTTTTTCATGTTACAATTATTCTTTGGTTAAAAATGTTAATAAGGATTGTGCTTGATTGTATTCAAAAATGGTTTGATAATAGGCCAATTGTTTTTCGGCATAAGTGGCTTCCGCCATTAATAGATCGGTTGTTTTCTCCAAACCTTCCTTAAATCGATTGGTACGAATCCTCAATGATTCTTCGGATTGTTCCATAGCCAATTTTGACGTCTCGAGCCTGCTTTTCGCATCTTCGACCATCCTTTTGGTGCGTTGTAGCTCCATAGTACTTTTGGCAACGTACTGTTCGTATTCTTGTTTTGCTTTTTCATAACTCGTTTTGCTTTTTCCTACTTTGGCAAATCGTTGGGATCCCTTAAACACATCCCAGCTCAAACTTGCCCCGATAATATATCCGTTCGCATCTGCCCGGAAAATTTGATCATCGTACATTTCATAACTGGCAAAGGCATTCAGCCTTGGTAAAAAGGTCATCTTATCTGCTCTCATATTGGCCTTGTAGGCCTCGGACACCAAATCCATGGCCTTCACATCCGCCCTATTTTCCAAAGAAACTTCCACAGGTCCACCAGGATTGTCCGGAATCAATTCTTCAGAGGGTTCATAGACCACATTTCCCTGCTCGTTCATTAAAAAGGCCAAATAGTCCGATGCGTTTTTCACATTGCTCTTGGCTGTTTTCAACTGATCGGAAACTTCGGTAACCCTTACTTTAACTTCAAGCAAGTCGGCTTTTTGAAGCATTCCTTGATCATAGCTGTTCTGTGCCATGTTCAAGTTTGCCTTGGCCGCTTCGTAGGCTTTTTCAAATACTGCAACGGCTTGGTGCGCCAATTGCAATTGCCCATAAGCCTTTCGGGCTTCAAAATCCAAGTAATCCCTTGTCCTCATGGCCTGAAGTTCTTTGGCTTCCATCGTGGTTTTAGCGGCTTTTCGCTGATAGAACCCATCCAAGTTTATCAAGGGTTGTTCCACTGAAACTTTTGTGGCATAGTTCTCAATTTGATCAGGATCGTTCAACAAATCAGGGTTGAAATCCGCCTGGGTCAAAATCTCTTGATTGAGTTTGGAGCCAAAAGCCATCAAAGGGTTTGTGGTTGCCATTCCTGTATGGGAAACAGATATTTGCGGCAAAAAGATGGAATTGGAAAACCTGTAATCGTATTTTGCCATCTTTGCTTCCTGCTCAGATACCTTGATACTGGTATTGGACTCTTGTACCCGCACCAAGACATCCTCCAAAGAAATCTTTACACGATCTTGGGCAAACAATTGTCCCTGCGCATAAAAGAATATTATTAAAACAAATAATCGTTTCATATACGTACTTAGTTTGTGCCAAAATTATATTTGTTAATGTTCCTGCACAGTAACTTGTGTTACTGAGAAAATCGCGTAAAAGAAAACCTCAATACAGAGAAATCCTTACAAAGTAATCCTGTATTGAGGCATTTAACAATGATGAAAATCAGGGTTTAAGCATTTCGGGTTCCCCCATGCCCTCCTGCCACAACAATCAAAACTTTAATGCTCAAATAGATGAACTTAAAAAATTGGATAATGGGGTTCATCATTATAAATCGTTTGTATTTGGATATTCTGCGTGTCATAACTATCTATTCTGGAATTAACCACCAAAAAGGTTTCATTTTTGCTTTGTATATAAAGGCATAATGCAGGGCCAACTTCAACCAGTGTCCCGCAAGGCCAATGGTTCCAAATGTTTTGCCCAATTTTCTGCCTTGCGTATCCGGATATTTGTTGTAATCCGGAACTATCGGGAAGGTAGTGATGCTCACGCCGCTCCCCTTCGTCATGCCAAAACCGGCGGATGCAATACAGGCCGCTCCCATATTTCCCATCGATCCCCTGTGGTGGAGCTCATTATTTGAGTGTTTGATCATGTCGATAATGTTATCGGCCACCAATTTGGCCGTAATCCCGGATGGCATCCCCGTCCTCGGAGGTGCCGGGGAAATGTCCGTACCGTTTTTGCTCTTTCTTGGTTTGGAAATGGCATGCGGCGGTGCAAAGGCAATTCCCGGGGCAAAAATATTGGGGTACGATGGGTTTTGATAGGTTTCCGGCCAATCCTGGACGCTCCATTCTTCATAAGGCTTGGGGGTGTAGTCCGCATCCACGATCATAAACCCTCTAAAGAGTTTATCCGTGATATCACCACCGGATTTATCATAGGCCTTGAACCCGTGACCCGAAAATGAAGGAATCAGCATGGCAAAATCATAGCTTTCCTTTTTATATTCCCCTTCCAAGGTCTCATAGTGGGCCACTCCATCTTCCACTTTATAGACCCCGGCACCTAAAATCCAAGAAATCCCCCTGTCCTCAAAGATCATTTCCACCATTTCACTGGACTTCATGATATTGCTACCATAACTCATCAACATACCGTCCATACCAAAATCCCCGAGTTTATATTCGTTGGCAATCCAAGTGATTTTTGCCATATCCCTTACTTTGTGCCTCCTTAGCTCCTGTTCCACGTTCAAGATATATTCAAACGCGGCACCTTGACAAGTAGATTTGGCATGTCCTGTCCCAATCAATATTTTGACTTTTTTGCCCTGCTTCATCTGTTTTATGAGCGCTTCCAAGGCAATCCAAGCTTCTTGGGCATGGGTATAGGTACATACCGAATGTGCTTTGTTTTTGCCAGGGGACAGTCCCTCGGTGGCCTCGAAATTCAATTTTGGCCCCGTGGCATTGATGAGGTAATCGTATGTTACTTTCTCCGTAGTTCCTTTTTCTTCACCCACAACATACTCCGCCAAGACATAGGGTTTGGTCTCTTCTGCATCACCTTCGGGATGGAAACTAACTGCTTTTGCCTGCTTGTAACCAATATGTTTTTTGGCGTACAGGGGCGCTAACGGAAATAGGATATCCTTTGGTTTCATTCTTCCTATTCCCACCCAAATATTGGAAGGAATCCATTGGTAGTTACTGTTTGGCGAAACTACCACTACCTCGTGCTCTTTAGAGAGCTTTCTTCTGAGATGGGATGCAGCAACGTGGCCTGCAATACCAGCTCCAAGGATGACTATTTTGGACATTTTAGTATTATTTATCCAAATTTAGTGGTAGCCAAGCAGATATAAAGTGACCTAGGTCACATATGAAAAAGGGCACCTAAAAGATGCCCTTGATATTAGCGGAACCTAAAGGTTCTTTTAATAACTGGTCTCGTCCAATTTTACTTTTCCCCAGAATGTTTTGTAGACAAAAATGGTGTAGAAAAGTACCAAAGGAGTACCTATGGCCACAATGATCATCATAATCTGCAAGGATTTTGTAGATGATGCGGCATTATATATATCAATATTGTACTGGGGATCTATAGTGGAACGCAATAACACTGGATAAAGTTCCACCGCCACCAAGACCAACAAAAATGCAATGGTCAAAGATGAAAACAGAAAGGCCCACTTATACTTTCGCTTTTCGGCCAATCTAGGCACATTGGCAATACTAAGAAAGGTGAGCAAAGGAATTATAAAAAGTGATGGATTGCTCTTAAAATCGTCTGACAGATGTGGAATATAAATCAAGGTATATAGTGTGGTCACCGCGAAGCTGACCATAAAAAAGATCATTCCCCTTTTTAAAAGCCTGGTCAATTTGGCAAACAACCTGCCTTCGGTCTTCAACAGTAAAAAAATAGCTCCATGGGCCATAAAAAGTGATAAGGTGGTAAAACCGGTCATCAATGCGTAAGGGTTCAAAAACTCAAAGAGCACGCCTCCCTGATACTGATAGTTTTCACCTATGGCTATTCCCTGTAATACATTACCAAGGACAACACCCAACAAAAAGGCCAACATGATACTGGAAATACTGTAGCAAACATCCCAAAGCCTACGCCACCACAACATGGGTTCCTTGCCCCTGAACTCAATGGATATTGCCCTGAAAATGATAAACAACAAAAAGAGCATAAAAGGAATATACAGGGACGAAAACAAAGTGGCATACATTACAGGGAAGCCAGCAAACAACGCTCCCCCACCAATCACCAACCACACCTCGTTGCCGTCCCAAACAGGGCCAACGGCATTCAAAGCAATTCTACGACTGTTCTCTTTCTTTAGAAAGAGATGCCATGCACCTGCCCCAAAATCAAAACCATCCAAAATGGCATAACCGGAGAAAAGTCCTCCTACTACCAAAAACCACCATGTGGGATAATCCAATCCTAAAAAAGTTTCCATAATCGTTAATTCATCATATGTGTTAGTGTTCCTCCAAAAGGTGTATCGTCAGTTTCCGATTCTTCATAAGGACCATGTTTGATTTTTTTATGAAGTAAATAAATGAACAACACAAACAACAGGGCATACACCAAGAAGAACAGAATAAGGGAGAACATGATCTGATTATCCGAAACAGCTTGGGAAAAAGCCTCATCAGTCCTTAAAAGCCCGTAAACCACCCAAGGCTGTCTTCCCATTTCGGCAGCGAACCAGCCCACTTGATTGGCTATCTGTGGCAGAAAAACGGCAAACACAAAAATCCAGAGCAGCCATTTTTTATTGAACAACTTGCCCCGCCACCACAAGAAACTAGCATAAAGGGATAAAAAGATCAACATTATTCCAATAATCACCATAAGGTGATAAAACTGAAAAACCGCATTGACCTGGGATGGACGTTCATCTTCTGGAAATGCATTGAGACCGATTACCGGGGTTTCAAAATCATAATCGACCAGAAAAGAGAGCCCTCCCGGCACTTTGAGTCCGGTTACTTCTTGTTTTTCTTTGTCCACCCAACCAAAAATATACATATCCGCTGGGGCGGAGGCTTCAAAATGACCTTCAAGTGCCGCTAGTTTTGCCGGCTGGTTTTCAGCCACACCATCCGCAGATTGATGTCCTGTGAACAGTTGTCCCAAAGAAAATACGGTGGCGACCACCAAGGCAATCTTGAACGCTTTTTTGGAAATCTCCACATATTTCCCCTTTATAAGATAGTAGGCATGCACGCTCAACACCAAAAAAGCCCCAGCCAAAAAGGCTCCGAGCCATACATGGGTCAGCCTATCCACACTGGAGGGGTTGAACACCATGGCCCAAAAATCAGTGATTTCTGCACGGGCATCCAAGCCCTCACCAACAATATGGAACCCAGCAGGGGTCTGTTGCCAACTATTGGCCACCACTATCCATATCGCCGAGAACATAGAACCTAAGAACACCCCAATGGTAGATACTAGATGCACCCATGGTTTAACCCTGTTCCAACCAAACAGCAAGATGCCCAGAAATCCACTTTCCAACGCAAAGGCAAAAATTCCTTCTGCTGCAAGGGCACTACCGAACACATCCCCTACATAACGGGAATAAACGGCCCAGTTGGTACCAAATTCAAATTCCATAACAACACCGGTGACGACACCTATCCCAAATGTCAGTGCAAAAATCTTGGTCCAAAAACGGGCCAATTTATGGTACGTTTCATTTTTGGTCCTGATGTATATACTTTCAAAAATGACCAATAATAAGCCTATGCCTATGCTCAAAGGTGGGTAGATATAATGAAAAGCAACGGTGAAGGCAAATTGAATCCGGGCGAGAATTTCGGTTTCCATAGATATCGTTTTGTTCTTCAAAAATAAAGCTGAAACCTAGAACTTTAGGTTACCAAGGTTACATAAAAAATGGATTTAACATAAAAACAAACTATCCTTATATTAAATCCATTCCATGCATATATGTGGTTTACTTTTTACCACTGTTCATCATGGCCAAAACTGCAATGATCAGTATAATGACCACAAGGGCAAAAAGACCTATCATCCAGATACCGTTTTCCCAAACTACGAGAGGAATATTATTAAGTGCTTTCACAATGTATTGGTTTTAAGTTTGAATCAAATTTAAAGGCTAGACCCAACTGAAAAAATGACAATGCTCATATAAATCAAAACCAACCCCCTAATTTTAAAGGATCTATAAGTATTGACCAAGAAGTATAAAAAAACCGCTCCATCAAGAGCGGCTTTCCTTATCAACCAACCAAAAAAACCTAATTTTTGACCTTACAAGTATTGATCCCGAAAAGGGTGTACAAAGGACAAAAACCAATAAAACTTGTCAATACAAATATTGCTGCCAAAGCCAGCAACACATAAGCCAGTGTTCCTGTGATCACATTAAAATAATACAATGCTCCAACACCAAGTGCAAGGATAATTCGAATTGTACGGTCTGCACCGCCCATGTTCTTTTTCATAATCGTGAGTTTATCGTTCTTACTTTGGAAGATGCCAAAAAACAATCGGCATTCTTTTATATGCACGGTTTTTGATACTCAGAGCATTACACCAAAAGTATGGCTTCGATCGGTGCATTATAGTAACATTGGTTACATTGACGGCATTATTTTTAAAGTATTTTTAGATTTCATTCAGTTTTAAGCTTTTTTAACGACCAATCATGGATATGTTGGATTATTTTGATGCTTTTATCAACGGTTTTTTGGGAACCATCAGATGGACTTGGAAGTCCATCCTTTTCGATGTTCCCTGGTACAACAACTATTTTTGGGGATTGATCCTGATTTCTCTTTTGGTTTGGGGGTTGGAAATATTATTCCCATGGCGTAAAGAGCAATCCATTTTTAGAAAAGATTTTTGGTTGGATGCATTTTACATGTTCTTCAACTTTTTCATTTTTGCCATTGTCATAAGCGGAATCTACAAGGTGCTTGGGGTCTTTTTTAATGATGTGGGGATAACCTCAAAAACATTGACCATTGTTGATATTGCCCATTGGCCCCGATGGGTTCAATTACTCGTCTTTTTTGTAGTGTTGGATTTTGTACAGTGGTTCACCCATGTACTACTGCACAAATATCCCGTGCTATGGGAGTTCCACAAGGTACACCACAGTGTTAAGGAAATGGGGTTTGCTGCGCATCTGCGGTTCCATTGGATGGAAAACATACTCTATAAGCCCTTAAAAACAATAGGGGTGATGGTCCTTGGTGGTTTTGAACCAGAGCAGGCATATATTGTGCATTTTGCCGCGATTGCCATAGGTCATTTTAACCATTCCAATATAAAAATCACCTACGGTCCGCTAAAGTATCTATTGAACAACCCCGTAATGCACCTATACCATCATGCTTATACCATTCCAGAAGGTTCGTACGGTGTGAATTTTGGTATAAGCCTGAGTATTTGGGATTATTTGTTCAAGACCAATTACATTCCCGAAAGCGGGGGTAAAATTGAGTTGGGGTTCCCAGGTGATGAAAAGTTGCCCAAAAGTTTTTGGGGGCAATTGGTGTACGGCTTCAAAAAGCCAAAGAAATAATATTTTAGTTGGAGCTACTTTCCGAAATATCAAAGACAATGCTCCATATTCCCCTTACCTCATCCGGGCCGTATCCCGTGGCCTTATCATCTGGATAAAGTTCGGTCAAGTGGGTCAACACTCCCGGAGCAATATTTTCTTCCGGTGTTCCGTGACAATTTAAGCACATCGCATTGGTAACAATGGGATAATAGAAATATACCTTCCCATTATCCTTTTTTAAAATGGGCTTTATGGAATCACCTGCAGCAATCGTTTTCTTAAAAGTCTCAATATGGGCCAATTCAACCGAGTTGGCCTTGTTGTTGGGGTTTCTAGGTTTATCGGAAACCCTTTTAATTTTGGCGTTGAAATTTGTGGCCATACTATCGGTCAACGGATAAGCTCTTTCATTACAAAAAACCACAGCCTCTTCCACCCCTTTGTTCTGAATGGTTCCCATGAGTGTTTTTCCCAAAACTTTCTGTGTCTCTTGGGCATAGGTCATACCCATATTTGCATAATCGGGTTCGTCCAAAGTCGATTTCTCCCCTGATGTCTTTGGTCCTTGTTTACAAGACAATGCAACCAACATAAATATTATGGAAAAGGATATTTTTCTCATTACCGTGATATTTTACCGCTAGCACAACTTACAAAAGATTTCGCTTTTTCCACAAATCCATTTTCGTCATCAACAGTGGGATAACCCAATTTCCTGAGGGTTTCTTTGACTAAGGAAGCCTCATCGGCGCTTTGGTGAACAAAGCTGACCGATGAGCTATCCTTCTCCACAATCACATCTTTTATATCTTTTATTTCCGAAAGTTTATTATAAATGGTGTTGGCACATCCCCCACATTTAAGGTTTTGTACCTGTAATGTTGTCTTCATGTTTTCTGGTCTTGCAATTGATCAATAGTTCCATATTCTATAGCCACCCCTGAGGTCATAGACTTTGGTAAAACCCATTTTCACCAGCTTTCTGGCCGCTTTTTGACTTCTGTTTCCGGTCTGGCAATACAGGTATATGGGTTGGTCCTTCTTTAATTTTGAGAAAGCGGCCCCAAATGCAGGCCCTTGAAAAAAATCGATGTTCTTGGCCCCTTTAATATGGCCCGACATAAACTCCCTTTTGGTCCTTACATCAACCAGTTGAACCTTTCCTTTGGAAATGGCTTTTTTATATTCTTCCCTATCCAAAATATCAATTTCATCTGGAAGGTTTTGTTCTTTGAACAAGAAACCAAATAATGACATACTATCGTTGTTTTGAAGCACCAAAGTACCCATTGCACCCATTATGGTCAGTAACGATAGTTACACAAAGGAAAATTTAAGTGATTGGAGAGGTTCTTCCCTTTACTTTACAGTAGAAGGACACACATAATCTGTTACTGGCACTCCAACATTTTTAATATCAGAAAAACCACCCGACACATCCACCAAATTATGGATTCCCCTGCTTTTCAATATAGATGATGCTATCATACTTCTATAGCCTCCGGCACAGTGTATGTAAAAGGTTTCGTTTTCAGGAAATTCCGATAAATAATCATTCAGATAGTCCAAGGGGGTCAAATGGGCATCTACCACATGTTCCGATCTATACTCCGCTTCTTTTCTTACGTCGAATACCGGGACACCCTTTTCCACCATCTCTTTGAACTCCTCGGCATTTACATTGTCAACTGTGTCAATTTCTTTTCCTGCTGCTGCCCAAGCCTCGATACCTCCTTTGAGATAGCCCAAGGTCTTGTCAAAACCAACTCGGGAAAGCCGGGTAACGGTTTCTTCTTCCCTTCCCTCAGGGGTAACGAGCAATATCGGTTGCTCCACATCGGCAATCAACGCTCCGACCCAAGGTGCAAAGCTTCCATCCAAACCAATAAATATGGATCTGGGCACATGTCCTTTGGCAAAATCATCTTGATGGCGTACATCAAGCACGATGGCCCCGGTCTCATTGGCCGCAACTTCAAAAGCATCAGGGGACAATGCTTGTGTACCTCTTTCAAGAACGATATCGATATCTTCATACCCTTCTTTGTTCATTTTTACGTTTAAGGGGAAATATTGTGGTGGTGGCAAAAGACCTTCTGTAACTTCTTCGATAAACTCTTCCCTTGTCATATCCGCCCTTAGTGCGTAGTTCATCTTTTTCTGATTGCCCAATGTGTCCACGGTTTCCTTCATCATGTTTTTTCCACAAGCGGAACCAGCCCCATGTGCCGGATAAACAATGACATCATCAGCCAAAGGCATGATTTTTTCGCGAAGGCTATCGAACAAGGTGCCCGCCAATTCTTCCTGTGTCATATGGGCCGCTTTTTGGGCCAAATCCGGGCGACCAACATCGCCAAGGAACAAGGTGTCCCCACTAAAAATCGCATGGTCTTTACCATTTTCATCTTTCAATAAAAAGGTGGAACTTTCCATGGTGTGCCCAGGTGTGTGCAGCACTTTTATGGTGATTTTTCCCAATTTGAATTCTTGTCCATCTTCGGCAATGATAGCCTCAAAGGAAGGTTTTGCCGTTGGGCCATATATTATTTTTGCCCCTGTTTCTTTGGACAGGGTAACGTGCCCACTCACGAAATCGGCATGAAAATGTGTTTCAAAGATGTATTTTATCTTTGCTCCATCCTCTTCTGCCTTTTTAATATAGGGCTTTACTTCCCTCAAGGGGTCCACTATGGCAGCTTCTCCTTCGCTTTCTATATAATAGGCCCCTTGGGCCAAACATCCTGTGTAAATCTGTTCAATCTTCATATGAAAATGGTTTTTACCAAATATAATCTTGTGCTTATTAAAGTCTTGTGACCAAAGTTACAAAGTCTTGGACTTGGATTGCAGGGATACTTTTTTTTGTATGGTGCTCAAAGTTTTGCGGTTACTGCAACAATCCACCGCATCGTATGTATGTGCAAAGAGATTCTCTTCTCCCAGCACATTTATAATACCACTTGAATATAAAATATCCCTCGTGGGGCCAATGGCCCCTGCAATCAAAAATTGCCTGCCCTTTTCCCGCTGTTCCAGAATAATTCGTTCCAGCATGACCGCCGCGCTGCTATCAATATAATTGATGGCCTCGGCATTGAGAATAATATATTTCAGTTTGGGTCCTTTTTTTTCTATCTGATGATATAATTGTTTTTTAAAATAATCTTTGTTGCCGAAATAAAGTTGGGCATCAAACCTTAAAATCAACTTATCCTCATCCACTTCGACATCTTCGGAAAAGCGATCTATATTTTTAAAATAGGTTGTTCCCTTTATTTTGCCCAATACGGCTATATGCGGGTTTGAAATCCTGTAAACCAGCAACAACAAGGAGAGCAAAACACCCAAAAGTATACCCTCAATGAGTCCTATGGACAACGTCATTAAAAATGTAGCGACCAACAGAACAAACTCGTCCTTTCTGTTTTTCCATAGCATCAACGGGTATTTAATGTCAATCAGACCAAAAACCGAAACGATAATAATACCGCCCAAGACAACGGTGGGCAGATTATAAAACAATGGTGTGAGAAACAATAGGATGGCTGCTATGACCAAGGTACTAAATACGAGTGACATGTTTGTTTTTGCCCCTGCCTCATCGTTAACGGCACTTCTTGAAAATCCGCCTGAAACGGAGAACGATTGGAAGAAAGAGCCCAAAATGTTCGATAGTCCCAATGCCCGGAGTTCTTGGTTTGCATCCAGTTCATATTCTGGATGTTTTTCTTCCAAGGTCTTGGCAATGGAGATGGATTCCATAAAACCAAAAAGGGCGACGGTCAATGCGATGGGGAGGAACTGTCCTATGTTCTCCCATTTCATCCTTGGTACCTGAAAACTGGGCAATCCTTTGGGTATTTCTCCAACCACCTTGATTCCTTTTGCCTCCAATCCCAAAAATACAACGGCCAAAATTCCAACAATCACGGCCAACAATGGAATCGGTAATCTTTTATTTATTCTTCTCAAACCGATTATCATGAGAATGACCAAAACACCCATTCCCAGTGTCAGAAGATTCACTTCGGTGATATTTTCAAAAATACTGCCCAGCAAAACATATATTTTCCCTGATTGTGGCAAATCGACTCCCAGAATATGTTTTAATTGCCCAAGACCTATCAAGATTGCCGCTGCCGATGTAAACCCATTGATAACCGGTTTGGATAAAAAGTTGACGAAAAAGCCCATTTTTAAAATCCCCAGCAATAGCTGCACCAAACCAACGAGCAAGGTCAAGAAAAGTACCGCTGCGATATAATCCTCCGTGTTGGCCAATTGCATGGCCCCAATACCCGCCGCGACCAATAATGAATCCATGGCGACCGGCCCTACGGCCAATTGTCTGGAAGATCCGGTAATCGCATAAACAAATTGTGGAACCAATGCAGCGTAAAGTCCATAAATGGGTGGTAGGCCCGCAATCATGGCATAGGCCATTCCTTGGGGAACCAACATGATGCCCACAGTGATACCTGCAATTAAATCGCTATAGAGCATTGAGCGATTATAGGTGTTTATCCACGTTAAAAAAGGAAAAATCCTTTTGAGCATTCGATTGGCTTTATACAAAAATAAGTTGCCTATAAGCAAACTACGGTAACAAAGGGCACAAACTTATAGATCCACAACGTGGATATAATTCCTATGGAGCACCAATTTTTTCATTTTTTCCAGTTTTTTCAACAGCCTGGAAACCACTACCCTTGATGTGTGCAGGTCATAGGCAATTTCCTGGTGTGTGCTCCGTATACGATTGTCATTGGTGACCTCAACTTTCTTTTTGAGATAGTCCACCAACCTTTGGTCCAAATTTTTAAAGGCAATGCTGTCCACGGTCTGCAGCAACTCATTTAAACGGTTTTGGTAACTGTCAAAAACATAATTGCGCCAACCTTTGTACTTGGCCATCCATTCTTCCATCTTCTGAACGGGAACCATCACAATTTTAGTGTCGGTCTCGGTTATTGCCCTAATTTCACTTTTGGTATGTCCCATACAACATGCCATGGTTACCGAACAGGTCTCACCTTGTGCCAAATAGTAGAGGAGCAGTTCATCCCCCTCATCATCTTCCCGAAGTACTTTTATGGCTCCTGACAACAGCAAGGGTATACTTCTAATGTACTGTCCAATGTCCATAATCGTTTCACCGGCAGGGACTTCCATTAGTTTTCCCTCTTCAAGTATCTCATCGATAAGGGGTTGTTCAAAATAGTTGCTGAATGTTCCTAAAAGTTCTTCTTCCATATTGTTAAAATACACTCCCCTAAGGTAACTATTTTGGGAAAAACAACTGTATGCCGCAATAGCTTAAAAAGAAAGACCCATACGAACAGTACGGGTCTATTGCAGATTAACGCAAACTAATAAACTGAATCAAACTCACTTAGACTTACAATTTTATGGGTTCTCCCTTAATATCTCCAACAATGGGCATCCCCAACAATTTTAAAATGGTGGGTGCGAACTGATTGGAATACAACTGTTCTCCTAGCCAAACCTCTCCCATTGGTCGCACACCTTTTCCAAAGGCCACCATCCAAACCTGGTCGGCCCCCTTTATATTGCCACCATGGCTTCTCCAGGTATCAAGTGGCTGTGTTCCCCTGCCATGGTCCGTGGTAATGATAAAGACGGTTTGGTCTTTGTAAAAATCATCCTGTTGGGTGAATTCCCATATCTCTTTGATCAATGCATCAGTATTGTGAGCGGATTTCAAATAAGCTTGATAATCCCCATCATGGGCAAAGTCATCTGTTTCACCGTAGGAGATATAAACCAATTTCGGATGTTCTTTTTTCATGTGCTCCAATGCATAATGATGGGTAAATGCATCCAACCGAACCGTACCCCAAGGGCTTGGTATTTGATCCTGAAGCTGGTTCAAGAATTTTTCTCTTTCACTTAAGTTTTCTGTTGCAGCTTCAAACCCTGCATTGACAGGAACACCGGAACGTTCTTCGTTGATGATATAGGGAAATACATCCCAACTGCCAAAAGCGGCAACTTTGCCCTTTCCTTCGGGGGTATTGTTGTAACGCTCCAAAATAGTGGTGTTGGGGTTTGGTATCTTATCGTTGCTTCGGATACGGGCATCGTCCGCAGCTCCCGTCAAAATTTCGTTGTAGCCAGGGTACGAGAACCACATGGTATTGGTCAAGTTGACTTTACTGCCCAAAACTCTATTTCCATGTATTTGGCCCATTTTTTCAACCTGACCCCATAAAAACGGAAGCAATGCTTCTCTTCTTTCTTCAGGGGTTTCCCTCCAAAAGGCCTCTTTCAACATATCGGTGTCGTCAACATAATCACTGTTCCCGATTAACAAGGAATCCGCTCCTGTGAACAGTTCCTGCCAACGAAAACCATCCAAGGTAATCAATATCACTTTGGTTTCTTCTTCATTTTGGGCGTTGATTCTAAAAATGACTGCCAAGGCAACCATCAAAAACAAGATGCTATTTTTCATTTTCTTGTGGTGTTTTAAATGTTGCTGTTTCGGACCAATCGCTCCAATTCAAATTTTGGTCTCGGTACCGTACCCTCCAATAATAGGTAGTGTTAGGTTTTAAACGTTTGGTGATTTCATCCGTAAGGTCATCATCTTTTTGGCGATTTTCTTTGTAATACCAATTTTCAAATTGCTTCCAACTGTCCAAAGCCAATTTTTCAAAATCTTTATTCTCGGAAACCTGCCAGTGTGATGCTGCATGGAATGCTCCGCTAAGTGGACTGGAAAACTTACTAGCTTTCAAAATAGTGAATTCTTCCGTTACCTTTTCATTGTTCACCGGGGAAACCGCCTTGGGTGCTTCGGGCTTTTTTTCCAATCGCCAAATGGTGATACTGTCCCGAAGCTCATTCTGTCTAGACTTTACATTGTTTCCTTGGCTGATTCTTTTAATGGTGAATTTAGGATCATTTCGGTTTCCGTCCACTTCCACCATTACAAAACCATACTCATCTTGGGTGACAGTGAACTCATCATAATCCCTGCCTTCAAACTCGCCCCAATTGTCAATAGCGCCACCAGCGGATGCCACATTGATCCATAAGTGTTTGTGGTCTCTGGACTGTCCTCTGGAATATCCGTGGGTATGTCCAAAAAAGTGTATACTGGGCTTTCCTGTTTTAGTGGAAAAATCCTCAAGCATCTTTACCACTTTTCCTGTTGATTCTTCTTCACCGGGAATCCAAAGTTCGGATTTATGTGGATGATGCAATTGTGCAAAAACAAAATCAATGTCATCATTTTTTTCGGTATCGGACAACACCTTTTCCAACCATTGATACTGTTCTGGAAGGTCACGGTAACCTTCGTTGGAGTTTAACCCAATGATTCGCGTGTTGCCATAATCCTTGTACCACCAATGTTCGGCGTAGGCAGGGGTTCCATTCTCAGGAAGGCTGAAATATTTGAAATAGAAAACAGAATTCCGTTCATGGTTCCCCAAAACGGGATATACTGGAACTTCGGCAAACAGTTTTTGGGCGGGATCAAAGAAATGTTCCTTCCATTGGTAATATTTGCTTCCCGTAACAACCAAATCACCGGGTATCATCACCATGGCCAGATTATCGGGCAATTTGCCGCCATGTTCTTTTTCGAGATATTGGAGCACTCCTTGATTCACAATCTCCGAGAACTTGTTCGGATGTTGGCTATCATATTGCATATCACTCATGGCCACGATATTGAAAGATTCCTCGTCACTTGAAAACGGAGGTGTTTTAAACTGGTAAATATCGGATGTAACTTTACCGGTTTTTACACGGTAGAAGTATTCCGTAAAGCGTTTTAATCCTTCCAATTTTACCGTATGTACTCTAGAATCGGAAAAATTGATGTCCTCGGCTTTTCCTGAGGTCTTTTTGCCCAATTTTTCCGTAGTTCCCCATTCCACAATACTTTCTTCACCGCTATTCGTTTCCCACATGATCACTATGGAATTGGGTTCCGCATCCTGAAGGTAGGGCTGTACTAAAATTTGGGGTTTTGTTTGGGCCGTGATTTGAATCACGCCCACAAAAAATACAATCAACAGTTGGTTTATTTTTCTCATTAGGCTATGGTGTTTACTTTTAGAAAGGAACAGTTTAATATTTCGAAAGCTTTTTCCAGTTCTTCCCTGGTTATGGTCAATGGTGGTGATAGTTGGAGTACATTTCCTTTGGAAACCTTGAAACTCAAGCCTTGTTTCAAACATTCGTACATGATTTCTTCGGCTTCGGCCGTTGCTTTTTCTTTGGTGGTTCTATTGGTTACCAGTTCTATGCCCCATAACAGTCCTACACCTCTTATATCTCCTATCAAAGAATATTTTCGGTGCATTTTATAGAGCGATTTCTTCATAAACTCTTGGTCTTCTTTCACCTTTTGCAATAAGCTTTCTTCTTCCAAAACTTCCAAAAGGGTCAATCCCGCCATAGCTCCCATGGGGCTTTTCTCGTGGGTATAGTGACCAAGGGAAATATGGCCGAAGGTATTGTACTCCTCTCTGGTAACAATGGCTGCTTGTGGAAATATGCCCCCACCCAATCCTTTGCCCAAACAAAGAATATCCGGCTCTATACCGAAGAGCTCATAGGCAAACATTTTGCCCGTCCGGCCAAAGGCGATCGGGATTTCATCCAAAATCAACAAAACACCGTGTTTGGTGCACAACTCCCGAGCACCCTGCCAAAATTTTTTAGAGGGAATTTGCACATCGGTATTGCGAATGGCCTCTGCCAAAAAAGCTCCAATTTGATGGTCTTTTTCCAATACATATTCCAAATATTCAAGGGCTTTATCCTCATTTCCTTCAAAAATACCGCGATAGGTGATTGGGGGCGGTATGCGCTCCACACCTGGCATCAGCGGCCCCATGTGTTCTTGAAAAACGGCTTCACCACCAACACTAATGGCATCCAATGAAGCTCCGTGAAACGAATCCCAAAAAGAAACTACTTTGTGTTTTCCTGTGACGGCACGTGCCAGTTTTAAGGCAATTCCAATGGCGGAACTACCATTGGGCGTGAGCAAAATTCGATTAAGCCCGTTGGGGGTGTAAGAAGTTAACTTTTCCGCAAACTGAACGGCCGTTTCATTCGCATACCTACGGGTCGAAAAGGTCAGTTTTTGAAGTTGCTCCGTTAATCTCGAAACCAGTTTTGGGTGCGAAAATCCAATTTGGTGCACATTGTTTCCGTGAAAATCCAGGTATTTTTTGCCAGAAACACTTTCAATGTATGAGCCCTCACAATTTTGGAGCACGTCCAAACAAGGGGTGGACATGGATTGATGCATAAAATACTTCGCATCTTTCTCCAATAGTATTTTTGTTTCTTCGCTTACTTCTTGCTGCAACCATTCGCCCCGTGCCGAGGTCAGGTTGATGTCGCCTTCCACAACAGATTCTGCGTTGTGCCTATCGCGCTTTGTATGGTCCATGCTTACTTATTATTTCGCGCTGTTCGGATGTATCGTCCAACACATAAATATCGTATGTGTCGCCATTGTCATACACCCGAACAACAATATGTCCTTTTTGACTTTTATATTGATCCAACCTGTCACCGATCACTTCTTTTGTGCCTTGCAACATTATGGTTGAAAAGATATCCCGGTCACCGGGGTATAGTTTTTTTGATGTTATTCTCCGCAATACCTCTTCGCCAGGGTGGTCGGCTGTCCAGTTTTGTTGGATCCAAACCCGTGGACGCACGGTTCGCACATAAAACGGGTTTTGGGAATCTCGGTTACCGTGATGATTCAAGGTGGCTACATCTACCGGACCTATTACCGGGGCCACATGCGACTCCACATCATTTATATTTGTTTGACCAAAACCATTGATTCCGGAAATATCACCGCCTGTAAAGTAATTGAACTTTCCATAATCGATTCGGATGCAGTTGCTCAACGGGTTTTCGCCCGGATAGTCCCCTTCTTTAAAAAGTGGATAAAATGAATTATCAAAGCCTGTCCAAATATTTCCATTGGAAGCGATGTTCTGTACCCAAAATTTTGGGTAATCCTTTGGATGATATTGCAATATAATCTGATTGCGGCTTCCGACCTGCAAAGCTTCATTTTCCAATCCTGTTTTTTCTGCTTGATATTCTATGAACTTCCAATACTCCTTCAAGGTCGGGATCATTCCGTACTTGTCCCTGGCAAACTCTTCTTGGGATTGTACTTTTTCATCTTTCAGGTAAATGGGATGATCAAATCCTCTATCGATCAATTTTTTAATGGGAATTAAAGTACCTACCTCCATTATTCCCGTAAGTTGATATCCTCCATCGGAAATTTTGCGCAAAGAATCTATCTCTCCAAAATGATCATCATGGTAATGGGTGATGAGTGCATAGTCTAATCTCCGCTCTTGTTTTTTTGGCGAGTATTGATCTATATAATCCACTATCCACTCCGGTGCAGTCCTTGACTTGTTTGGAACCAAAGCTGCATTTCTGCTCGACGTTGTTCTTGGGTGGGTCTCGGACATATCGCCTGCATCCACTAGCATGGTGGTGCCATCCGGAAATACCATAAAAGTTGCATCTCCCCTACCTGTATTTATATGGTGGATATCTAAAAAACCAGACGCCCAGGTCGGCAATTGTTGTTTTTGCCCATTGGAAATTTGCATCATCAAAAAGAAGATGATAACTATTTGAGGTTTTTTGAGGTTAAAATGCATGCCTATTTTTCTCTATACAAATGGTTTGCAGGAATGATTTGTTTTGGAACATTGGGGCCTTTGTATTTTACATCCAAATGATAACCCCCTCCACCATTAAAAAACTCTACGCGGATCAAATGCCTTCCTTTGGTCAATTCCAATGAACCACTGCGCTCCATTACCCCATGATCACCATCATTATCCACGATTTCGGTTCCGTTCACATAAAGCTTGCTACCATCGTCGCTATTGGTATAAAAGGTATAATTCCCAGCTTGCAACACGTCCAAATAGCTTTCGTAGGCCAATGCTACTTGTTCTTGGGGAACATCTTCCGAAATCGCCTGTTTATGCGAAAATTCAGTAACAAACCCTTCTTGTAAAGGGTTTAGCGATGAATAATCGGGCAAATTTTTTATCCCTTTAACATGATAGGCATAAAATTTTACCGGATCTTGTTTGGACTTGGAAACTATTCTAAAATTACCTTCTGCAATAGTGCTCACCAATTCCTTTTCTTGAAAAATTCCCGCTTTGACTATTTCGGTTTTTCTAAGATAAAAAGTATCTCGATAAATCTCACTGTTTTCAAAAGATGGAACCGTGTTTCCAATGGTATACCTTATTTCACCAATATTGTTGGGGTTTTGCATCACCACGGCAACGGAATCGGCTTTAAAAACACCTCCAGATGGCTCAAAATAACCAGCATCCGGAAGTATCTTTGGCTGGGTTATTTGCTCTTTTCGCTTATAGACGAGTTTTGGGGCTTCATTTCCCACAAAAGCACCTTTGACAGGCCTCCCTATCCATGCTTGGGGTGTTTGCAGGCCCACGGCATAAGCTACGGTAGCGGCATTGTCATACTGATAAACGGTTTCTTCAATTTGATATCCTTTTTTGATTCCCGCGCCGTACAAAATGAAAGGCACTTCCATTTCTGCCACGCTTTCTCCTCCATGGCCGAAACCCAATCCCCCATGATCGGCGGATACTATGAACATGGTTTTATCAAAAATTCCAGCTTGTTTTGTGGCATTTACAATTTCGGCAATCAAGGAATCGGCCTTTTCAACAGATTTGTAATACGCTGGACTTCCGTGACCCAATGCATGACCTGCGTGATCCACATGATCCAAATGCACAAAGGTGAACTTTGGCGTATGTTTTTTGATGTAGTCTACCGCTTCTTGTGTTGTTTTGTCCTCATGATCACCATCAATATCAAAATCCACATCCGATTTCTCAAAGAGACGACCAAAACCATCCCAATCATAAATGGCCCCTACATGGGCTTCGGGCCGTTGGTCCTTAAAAAGGGTGAATATGG
Organism: Allomuricauda sp.; assembly: GCF_002699205.1. Taxonomy (GTDB): domain Bacteria; phylum Bacteroidota; class Bacteroidia; order Flavobacteriales; family Flavobacteriaceae; genus Flagellimonas. The sequence continues at coordinate 401,524 of NZ_PABT01000014.1, read as the reverse complement.
TCGGGAAAGTGCCTTCTTCGCTGGCAACTACAGGAGGTAATTGGTGATCAAACTTTTCCCATCCATTGGAGGTTACCCCATGCTGTTCGGTATCGGCGCCGGAAATCATACTGGCCCAATTGGGACTGGAACTTGATGGCAGAACGGCCCTTGCGTACATGGTTGCTGCCCCGTTTTGGATCATGGAATCCAGTGTTGGTGTATTTGCTTTTTGGATCCCATTGGGACTCATCCCATCTATCCCGATGACAATAATGTGTTCTATTCCTTTTGGAGTTTCTTCTTCTTTGGATGAACAAGACCACAGGAACAAAGTTCCCATGGTCATGATCATTACTTGTTCTGTTCTTTTAAACAACATGTAAACTGCTAATTTTCCCACCAAACCTTGGTTGTTATTTGATCTCCACCTATTCTGTTGGCTGCTTCGGTATAGTTGGCATTGTTCAAAGATTCCTCATTGCTCGGGTACTCAAACCTACTTGGGTACACATCGTAAAAAGCATCTGGGCCCGGCTCAATGGTTGCAGGGAAACCAGTCCGTTTGTATTCGATGAAACCTTGGTAATCGGTATAGAAAAGGTTGATGTACTTTTGGGTCATTATGGTTTCCAAACTATTATCATAAGCAACACCGGGACTGGTCAAATAGTCTGCCGGCAATTCCACGTCCCAATACTCAAAGTTTGCTACAATCCCTTCTTCGTAAAGAGATTGGGCATCGGCTGTTATCCAACCTCTCTGGGCCGCCTCCGCAAGAATGAATTGCACCTCGGAATACAGCATCAGCCTTGCTTGGTTGGCGTTTGGTTGAAAGTAGAAATAATCAATATTAAACTTGGAAAGGAATGCATCCCCTCCTTGGTAGGTATATGCAGGTCCATCCACCACTCCATTGAGCATTCCCACAATTTCCGGTATTCCCTCTTCCACGGAATTGGCCGTAGGGTCCGCAAAAAATTCCAATCGTGGATCGTTCAAGCCTTCCAACATGGTCACAAAGTGCTCGGAAATTCTATACTCATTATAAGAACCTACACGATAGACAGATTCTTCGGTAACCGGGTGTGCATCCGGATTGGCCGCCAAAAATGTAAGTGCTGCATTATCATCATTGGATTCCATTATTGGGTTTCGTCCAGGATTTTCATAGATTTCGGCAATCACATTGGAAGCTGTACCGGGGGACACCTCACTTAGGCGAAGTGCCAAACGCAATCTCAATGAATTGGCAAACTTTCTCCAGAGGTCCAAATCACCATCGAACAATAAATCTCCTTTAATCTGGGTCAGATCGGAACTTGCCAAAATTGTATTGGCAGCTTCTAATTCCGAAAGCATTGATGAATAAATTTCTTCTTGTTCATCATAAATTGGGGTATAATTCTCCTCTCCTGCCAAGTTAACTTCAGAATAAGGAATGTCCCCCCACATATCGGTCAATATACTGAATGCCCATGTTTGCATGATCTTGGAAACGGCCACATAACTTTTCAGTTCGTTTTCGTTGGCCAGTTCTTCCAATTCCTTGGCATCCCTGATGGCATAATAATAATTGTTCCAAGCTCCACTTTGATCGCCCCAATCGAACAAATCAAAAGAGGTAAATACGATTCGGGCACCATATTGTCCCATTAGGTTCCCCTCGCTCCATGAGCCTCCAACTGCCTCCCTAATGGATGTTCTTTGAAGGTTGGTCAAGAGAAGCTCTGGGTTCTTGTCGATGTTCAAGGCAACATCTGGATTGTCGTTGCTCACGTCAAACTTATCGCAAGACCAAAGGGCCATTGCAAATACAGTCGCTATTAAAAATATTTTTTTCATGATGTTGTTGTTAACCTGATTAAAATTCTACGTTGATGGCAAATCCTAAACTACGGGTAGTTGGAACTGTGGCATTTTCCACTCCTGGCACATAGCTTCCACCACCGAAAGACAGTAGTTCCGGGTCGCCGTGGTTAAAGTCTTTGGCCCACAACCAAAGGTTGGTCCCAATCAAGGAAAAACTCAATTTTTTAATGTCGTCGCCCTTGAGCAACCTTGTTGGAAAATCGTAAGTCAATCTTGCTTCCCTTAGTTTTATAAAAGTAGCATCGTATATACCCTCTGTGTCGTTATCCCTTCTGTATCGGTTGTTGTGGTAAGCATTGGCTGCCACTATCACATTGTTGGGGACATATTCCCCATCTTGCAACATCACGCCATCACCAATAACACCATCAGTCCATGTAACACCATTATCATCCGTGTAGGACAAACCTGAATCCGCAATACCCGGATGAGGTCCACCGTACTCGGGAGAACGGCCCCAAAGTGTTTCCACAACGTTACCTGAGGTAGCGGCGATCAAACGGGTCCTTGAGAGCAACTCACCTCCCTGTCTCCAATCCAACAAAAAGTTCAGCGAAATGTTTTTGTAAGTAATCGTATTGTTCCAGCCCAAGGTAAAATCGGGGTTAAAGTTGCCGACTTTCCTAAGGGTGTTGTCCTGCTGAACCAAACCGTTGTTAAAGATGACTTCTCCATAATATGGGCTATTTTCATCCTCAACCTTTACCAAACCAGTCCCCCACATATCTCCAAGGGATCCACCTTCTTCTGCAATGAGCGAAATACCGTTGCCACCATATTGATATCTTTCAACATCATCAGCCAATTCCAAAACTTTGTTTCGGTTCAATCCAAAGTTGAAGGAAGAATTCCAATTGAAATCATCGTTGCTGACGGGTGTGATGCCCAACATAATTTCCAGTCCTTGGTTTCTAATCTTACCCGCATTAATGGTTCTGGCCGTTTTTCCGGAAGTAATTGGCAAATCAATATCCAAGATTTGGTTTTTGGAAACCGTGTTATAATATGTGGCATCCAAGGACAGTCTGTTTTTAAAGAACCTCAAATCTGTTCCAAACTCGTAAGAAGTCTGAATTTCAGGTTTTAGATCAAAGTTGGGCAATGTATTTGAAGGGCTCGCGGTAGGATTATCACCCACAGGGGTTCCCAATGCGTAGTACTCCGAAAGCCTGTAAGCATCGGTATCACTACCAACTTGCGCCCAACCTCCTCTAAGTTTCGCAAAGCTCAAAATGTCTTGGCTACCAAAATCAAATAGGTCTGAAAGTACCACACTCAACGAAGCGGATGGGTAGAAATAGGAATTGTTTTGCTCGGGCAATGTGGAAGACCAATCGTTGCGAGCTGTAAGGTCCAAATAAACACTGTTGTTCCACCCCAATTGGGCAAAGGCATACAAGGAATTGATTTGCTTTTCCGGACGACTGGAACGTTGTACCAGACTTCCGTCCACATTTGAGAAGGCATATATGCCTGGAATCAAAAGTTTATTGGCCATCAAAGAGTTGAAATGGTTCTTCTGTACCATTCTGTTTCCTCCGAAGTTGGCATTTATGTGAAACTTATTGTTGATGTCCTTATCATAGGTCAACAAGAAATCCAAGTTGGTTTCCTGGAAATTTATCTTATCTTCCCTATACTGTCCGTTTGGGAAGCGTTGCGTGGAATAGGCTCTTTTTATGGTTCTATATTCCGAGAAGAAATCGCGCCCCCCTCGCACCATGAGTTTAAAATCATCGCTGATATCGTAGGTTGCGGAAAGGTTGCCAATGATCCTGTCCTTGGCCAACGCATTGGTGTTCTCATACATGGTAAAATAGGGATTATCATGATAGTTGTAGTTGTAGTTATACTGCTGGAAGCCTTCCAGGCTATCTTGCCAGTAATTCCTAAGACTATTTACATTTACCTGCTGTCCCCACCACATGAACAGATACATTACGGATTCGGTCCCATATCCGTTTACGTGACGGTTATCGGAATCTGAACGGATGTAATTGATCTTGGATGAAATCTTTAATCTATCTGAAATTTGATAATCTCCAGAAGCAGAGATGGTATTTCTCCTTAAATCGGTATTGGGCACGATCCCTTTGTTGTCCAAATTGGTATAGCTCACCCTATAGTTCCCATTATCATTGGAACCATAAAAGGAAACGGTATTGATCAGGGTTCTACCGGTCTCCATGAATTCTTCGGCGGGGTTTCCTCCATATACAAATGGGGTCGGGGTAATGGTTCCCCTGCGGTCCAAATCCACACCTGAAGACCCAAGTATATAATCCAATCCATGAACATCGCCTCCGCGGAGACCGTTCGATGTTGGTGAATCGTGCTGTGCGATCAACCTTCCGTCCATTAAGGGTCCCCATGATTCGTCCACACCATCATAGGTTCCATTTCCATATCCGTCCACAAATGAAAAATCAAAGTTTTTACCTTAACCATAAACCCCTTGATATTCAGGGGCTTTTAAAACACTTTCAAAAGTGGTTTTAGAACTGAAACTAACTCCTCCTTTACGTCCTCTTCCAGATTTAGTAGTGATGATCACTGCACCGTTGGCTGCCCGGGATCCATAAAGAGCCGTTGCATTGGCCCCTTTAAGCACGGATATGGATTCCACATCGTCCGGGTTGATTTCTGCAGCTCCGTTACCGTAGTCCAAGTCCATATTGGATGCACCTCCCAAGGTATTGGTCCTGGTATCGGTGGTGTTGTTGATAGGGATTCCATCCACTATAAATAAGGGTTGGTTATCTCCCTGCATGGAGGAGTACCCCCTGATGACCACCGAAGATGATTGCCCAGGGCCGGTTCCGTTGGTAACTACTTGAACCCCCGCAGTTCTGCCCGATAAGGTGCTTACCGTATTGGTGCTCGTGGACTGGGAAATTTCCTCTCCCCCTACTTTTTGAACCGAATACCCCAAGGATTCTTCGTCCCTGGTAATATTCAAAGCTGTAACGACCACTTCGTCCAATTGTTGGGAATCTTCTTGCAATACTATCGTAGCAGTTGATTTTCCAGAAGTGTCAAAATCTTGGGCAATGTACCCAATGTAGGAAATCACCAAGATTTCGCCACCATCGGGCAACTCTATCTCAAAATTTCCATCAAAGTCAGTGGCAACACCATTGATGCTGCCTTTTACAACAACCGATGCTCCTGGCAACGGAACATTGTTCCTGTCTACTACCTTTCCTGTAAAGGTGACTTGCGAATAGCTAATTATACTTACAGTGAATGCAAGTAAAAACGCTACAATCGATTTTTTCATTTGTTGAGTATTTGTAAAATTTGGTTAATTATTTATCAACAAATATCCAACACATGAGTTAAGGCAAGCCGTCAAATAGATTAAAAAAATGATACGGAAAGGTTAAAAGAAACACCCCAATGTTATGTAAATATTATTTACAAATACTCAACTTTTTTTAAGTTGTCAAGAATACGGATTTCCACAATATATCCAACAATTTCAGTATATCACGGGATTTTTTCTTATCTATGGCCAATTAAATAATATGATAAATACTAAAATTTAGCTATTGGAACTAAAATGGAAAATTACTTAATAGGCATAGGAAAACGAATCAAGCAAATCCGTAAGCACAATAAAAAAACCATAAACGATGTTGCCATTAGTGCCGGAGTGACCGCAGGTCTGATTTCGCGTATTGAAAATGGTAGGACCATACCTTCCTTGCCTGTTTTTTTAAAAATAGTCGGAGCCTTGGAAACTGAAATGACAGACTTTTTCGATGGTATCCCCAAGGCCGATGGACATAATTTTTTGGTGACCCGAAAAGAGGAGCAATCCATTATTGAAAAGGAGGACGAGGCCGTGGGATTTACCTATAATTACATTTTTGGAAAACAATTGAATTCCGTCGGTTTTGAAAGTGTGCTTTTGGAAGTAAAGCCAAATTCCAAGCGCAATAAAGTAGTTACCGACGCCTTTGAGTTCAAATATATTTTAACAGGGGAATGTTATTATGAGATAGGCGACCAAGAAGTACTGTTAAAGGAAGGGGATTCCATTTTCTTTGATGGTAGAATCCCCCATGTACCTATCAACAAAGGAAAAGTTCCCTCTAAAATGTTGGTGGTCTATTTCTTTATTTGATCAAGGGAACAATACTTCGGCCAAATCGGCCAACGAATCCAAAATCATGGTCGGTTCCGCTGTTTCCAATTGCTCTCGGGTCTGGGCACCTGTCAGCACACCGACCGTCCAACCGCAATATGCGTTTTTACCCTCCTCAATATCGATCACGGAATCACCAGCCTTCAATACATTTTGGGGTTCAGTGATGTTGAACATCTCCATGGCCTTGTCTATCATTTCGGACGATGGTCTTCCTTTGACCACATCATCTGCGGTAATCAGGGCATCTATTTGGTTTCCGGGTTCCCACCCCAACTTTTTTAAAAGTGACCGTGCCGTTTTCTGGTCGTATCCCGTGTTCAGAACAACCTTGATACCGTGGGATCTTAATTTCTTAAAAAGTTCCTCCACACCTTCATAGGCCGTAACATTAAGATTGATGTAGGCTTCTTCCAACATTCCTTTAAAATCCCCGAAAACAGCATTGGCATCCACATTATGGATTTTGTTCTGTTCCAAAATATCGGAGATGGCCTTGAACTTCTCTTTTCCAGCACCAAATTCGAGTACAGTGTCCAAAGAAACTTCCACTCCGTGCTTGGCCAAAGCGGCCCTAACTGTTTTGTACACTACATTGTCCTCGTTCACCGTGGTCCCCGCCATATCAAAAACGGTCAGTTGTATTCCCTTCATAAATTGATTTTCTGTGTATTAAAAATTGTGGCGATATTCTTTTTGGAGAATCCGGCACTGCCCGTCATTCCCTTTCCTCCGATACCTGTCACAATATGGATATTGTCGTCAATGGTTTTTTGGAAAATATCGCTGTTCTTACATTGTGAGTACATGCCATACCATCTTTTTTGGATTTGATAGTTTGGCAAATCGATGATTTTTTTGGCTTCCTTTATCATAAAATCATCAATGTCCATATCCAGATCATACCCCAAATCTTCCATTTTGTTGGCATCTGCATACTGATGGGAATCCCCAAGAATGACAGAACCATCCACCGCCTGTTTAAAAAGGATGTGTACGCCCCATTTTTTCTGAAGACTCTCCTTTGGCTCATTTTCTTTGATTTTGGCAAAGGATGGACATTCATGAAATGCCTCATACCTTCTGATGGACCAACCCGTTAGGATAGACCCTTTTAATTCGTAGTTTTTTTGTGGCTTGGTCTGCATCATTTGCAATTTGGAAACCTCAAGATCGCTGGATGCAAAAGTAGCGGGATATAGATTTTTAAAATCGGCTCCATTGCAGATTATTACTTTTCTACCGAACACTTTTTCGTTTTTCGTGTTTTTAACGGACACCCATTCCCCATTTTTCCCGCAGGACACTGCAGGAAAATTGAATTTTATTTCCAGCCCTTTATGGGACATCATATACTTCTGAAGCTTGTGGATCATAGTGCGTGGTTCTACCGTAACCTCTTCTGGAAAATACAGTCCTGCCACAACATAATCGCTTCGCAATCCGGGGTAACGCTCCAAACATTCTTTCCTTGTGAGCATTTTAGAGGTATAATGGTTACTGCTGTTTATGGCCCTCAACTCTACCAACAATTGCTCTTCTTCTTCATTGGATGCCAAGTACACGGTACCATTTTGGCGAATACTAATATCGAACCGGGATTGTATTTCCTTATAGATCCGTAGGCTTTCCCTTCCATATTTTTGCCATTTGGTGTTCATTCCAGAAGGAACCACTTGTCCAAAATTTTGGGTGGTCGCCCCTTTGGGATAGGCATCTTTTTCCACCAAACAAACTTTTAGGCCCAATTCCAGTGCGTGGTAGGCATGAAAAGTCCCTAAAATGCCGGCACCAATAATGACTGCATCATATTTGTTGTCCATACTCCAATTGATTGTTAATTTTTTCAGCCCTATGGCGCGCCCCGAAGTGGAGGAACAATAACATAGTGACACAAATTCCGATAAATACCACAGCGTAGGTTCCATAAACGAAAAAGTTGAGCCAGGACAAATTCGCCTGTCCAAAATTCTTATAGAGCAAAACCAATATGCTGCCCAGGTACCCAAAGGCATCCGCTATATAAATAAGGAAGCCGGAATTTCCTTTTATCTTAAAAGTGGCGATAAACCTATCAAAAAAGAGACAATTGAACGGCACATAACAAATGTAGAGTCCAAAACCTGTGCACACCATCCATATAAAGGGATCCAGAACCCCTACCTGAAACATAATGGTGCTTGCTGCCAGCACCACGATTCCCAACATGAGCAGGGCATGGTAAGTGAGCAACGCCTTAAAATTGTCCTTAATGTAGAAAATGGCCCCTATGATCAGTAGTACCACTATGGCAATAATAATTTCCGAAGTAGCGAATACAGAGGCGTCCCCTTGGTATCCGATACTATCCCATAGTTCCCGGGCAAAATTGTCCCTGAAGTCCCTAAAAGCGGTCAAAAATGTATAAAACACCACAATGAGCAATAATGGAAAAAAGAACTTTTTTACCAAGCTACGCCTATCTTCGGCCGTCATGGGAATACGCTCCGTCCTGTTCTCAATATCCTCTTTTGTTGGTGGCGGCACCCTTTGCAGTAGGTAGGAGCAAATCAAAAGCGGTATAAAGAACAAGCCTCCTGTTACGGAGGGCATCCAAAATTCACTTATTCCCCAAGCGTTCATTACATAGAGTCCAACAGATTTAACCACACCACTGGAGACAATAAAGCTGGCAGAAAGCACAACGCCCAATATGTCGGTGAACCGCCTTCCTTCAATATAGGAAAACACAATGCCCCATATCATCCCCAAGGGAAACCCGTTGAGCAACATAAAAATAATGTTATAGGGTGCCGGGACCGTGGCGAACAACAAAAGTGATGTTTCGGCCAATAAAATCAACAAGATCAAGTAAAGCAATCTGCGATCTGGCCTTAGTTCGGATATCATCTTTATACCCACAAACTTGGAAAGTGCATAACCCAAAACTTGCGTTATAACCAAAAGGATTTTGTAATCGACGCCCATATATGACAATCCTTCAAAAGTGGCGACCGAGAAAGGTTTTCTAAAAGCGTACATGCAAAAATAGGTGCCAAAAGCAGCTAAGGAAGCGTGTAATACAAAAACTAGATTCGACTGCTTTTTTCCCATACTTCCAATCAAAAAGTTTACAAATAATAAATATTTGTTTCAAATAACTCAAATTAGCAGGGAAATGCCCACTTTTTTAGATTAAAAAATTGTTAGAAATAAATTATCATTGGATTTCCAGATTTGACTTCCTTTGTTCAGAAATCCTTGAAAAGGCTTTACCTTTTCTCCACAATTTTTTGAAAAATTCCAACTATATTAGCATTTACGGAAACTGCCCAAGCACTTTTGATCTTGGAATTTTAAGTATGTAAAGTCACTGTACTTTACCTGTTGGGGTTGGAAAGATGACCCATACTTTTCAAGAATTGAAAATGTGAGGGTATGAAAATTGTTTGATTCCAATTGATTGAACATTGCACAAGAGACTAAACAGATATATTTAGCATTGACCGGAAGGTCAGTACAATCAAACTTTAATTTATGGCACTTATTTCCTTTTTGGGATTCACACTTTTAGTAGGAATAATATCCTGGTGGTCCGTTAGAAAAACAGATGAAACTTCTTCAGATGGTTACTTTTTGGGCGGAAGAAGCCTTACGGCCGGAGTAATAGCCGGATCCTTGTTACTGACAAACCTGTCCACGGAACAAATTGTGGGGCTTAACGGAAGTGCCTATAAGGACGGTCTTTCGGTAATGGCTTGGGAAACTTTGGCTGCTCTTGCCATTGTGGTTACGGCCTTATTCTTGCTCCCACGATATCTAAAAGGTGGTCTGACCACCGTTCCTCAGTTTTTGGCCAAGCGGTTCGATGTAACCACAAAAACCATAACCTCTGGATTGTTCCTTACCGGTTATGTAGTAGTACTGCTCCCAGTAATTCTATACTCCGGTTCAGTGGCCATTAGTGGTATGTTCGATGTTCCCACTTTGCTCGGGGTCTCGGATTCCACGGCCTTGGTCATTTGCATTTGGGGAATTGGCATAATTGGCTCTATTTATGCTGTGTTTGGAGGATTGAAAGCAGTTGCTGTTTCGGACAGTATCAATGCGGTAGGGCTCATTATCGGTGGGGTACTGATTCCCGTTTTTGGTTTGATGGCCATTGGTGACGGCAGCGTAATGGGCGGACTTGAAACCTTGATGGCAGCCAATCCGGAACGTTTTGATTCCACAGGAAACCCTGGACAAGAAGTGCCCTTTTCCACCATTTTTACAGGTATGATGCTGGTTCAACTCTTTTATTGGGGAACCAACCAACAAATCATACAAAGGGGCCTTGGGGCAAAAAACCTTGCGGAAGGTCAAAAAGGCCTTTTATTGGCGGCTTTTCTAAAAATTTTGGGGCCCATAATCCTGGTATTGCCCGGAATGATCGCCTACTATTATTTTGAAGGAGGTCTTGCCAGTAGCGATTTGGCTTATCCCGAATTGGTAAGGGCGGTACTTCCAAAACCTTTGATGGGTTTCTTTGCCGCTGTGTTGTTCGGTGCGATCTTGAGCTCTTTTAACAGTGTGCTCAACAGTTCGGTGACCTTGTTCGGTATAGATATTTACAAACAGCACATCAACAAAAATGCTTCGGAAATGACCGTGGTAAAATACGGTAAGGTCTTTGGGGTATGTCTGGCTCTTGCTGCGATGTTCATTGCCCCCATGATCGCCAATGCAGGAAGTCTGTTCAACTATCTGCAAGAGATCAACGGCATCTACAGTATACCCATTTTCACGATTATTGTTATAGGATATCTTACCAAACGGGTTCCTGCCATTGCGGCCAAAATAGGTATCCTTTCGGGATCAATCCTATACATCATCAGTCAATTTGTTTTAGGACCGAAAATGGTTGCCAATGCACTTGCCGAAGCCAAGGCAAATGGTATTACCGACCCTGTAGAACTAAATCTGGTAGAGGCTGGTGCCTACCCGCACTACCTCCACGTAATGGCCATATTGTTCATTTCCAACATCATCATCATGTTGATCATTGGAAAATTCTATCCAAGAAAAGAGCCGTTCCAGTTGGAATACACAAAACAAGTTTCCATAGAACCCTGGAAGCACGTTAAATTGGTCAGTGGCCTGATTTGTTTTATCGTAATTGCGATTTACATCTATTTTGCCAAATAGATCAAAGAACAAAGGGGCTATCTAAAATGTCGGTTTTCGTCAACCTGAACTTGTTTCAGGTTCTCATATTGGCTTGTTTATCCAGATGATGGGATTCTGAAACAAGTTCAGAATGACGTATTTCAATACTTTTTAGACATCCTTATTACAATATACTTTTTAGAAAATTATCCTTGTACGCCCTGCCCATCGGTATTTTGCTCCCGTTGGTCATGTGTACCAGATTACCGGAAATTCTATCGATCTTCTTGGTGTTGATAATATGGGATTTGTGTATTTGATAAAATTGATTGCCTCCCAAAACCTCCACCCAATGGCGCAAGGGCTCATTGGAAAGTATCATTTTATCTTCCATGTGTATTTCGGTATAGTCAGAATCCGAGGTAATCGTATAAATATCGTTCACCATGACCTTGATATGCTCATGGCTGGATTTCACATAGATTTCTTCGGTCAGAGGAGCACTATCGACCATCCGACCCTGCTTGACATTCACCTTATTTACGGCCTGCAAAAATCGTTGAAAGGAAAAAGGTTTTAACAGGTAATCCACAACGTTGAGGTCGTATCCTTCCAGGGCATATTCAGAAAATGCGGTGGTCAAAATAACTTGGGGCGGGTCTGGAATGCTTTTCAAGAAATCCAATCCATTTATTTTTGGCAAATGAATATCCAAGAACATGAGATCTACTGTCTCCTCGTTCAAGAATTCCATTGCACTTAATCCATCGGAGAACACCTTAACCAACTCCATGGCAGGAACATCCTGAATGAACTTTTTTAAGATTCGCTGTGCCGGCGGTTGATCTTCTACAATAATACACCTCATCGTCTTATACTTTCTCCAATTCCAGTTTCAAATACACTGAATAGCTGTTATCGGCTTCTTCAATCTGCAAAATATGCTTTTTGGGATAAAGTAGCTCCAACCTTTTCTTTACATTTTTGAGTCCTATTCCTTTGGCCACACTATCCAAACTAAAACCGGACTCATAATTATTCTTGCATAGAAATTCCAAGGTATCGTTTTTGAATTTTACGGATATATCTATCTCTATATCGGAAGATTGGCCCGATTGACTGTGTTTGAAGGCATTCTCGATAAATACAATTAAGATCAAAGGTGCTATTTTATATTCCCCTTCAATCTTGTCCACATTAAATCGAACCTCGCCCCTATCCTCTATCTGAAGCTTGTACAACAGGATAAAGTTGCCCAGTTGCTCCAGTTCTTTTTTTAAAGATACAAACTGTTCTTTGGACTCGTAAAGCATATACCGGAGGACACCGCTCATCTCCAAAATAATCTCCGGGGTCTTTGGGGATTCCTGCAATGCGTATGAATATAGATTGTTCAAGTTATTGAACAAAAAATGGGGGTTTATCTGGTTCCGCAAAAACTGTAGTTCACTCTCTTGAATGGTAGACTCCAGTTCATCAATCTGGGCTTGTTTTTTTAAGGCATCCCAGCCAAACTTAAATCCTGACAGGATACACATCACTGGCAAAACTCCTAAAAGTGACACATATATGCCCGGGAATTCGTTCCCTCTTCTAGTTCCTGGGAACAAAAGGGGCTCCAACACCATTTCTTCCACAATAATAACCGCAATCACCACCAAAGTAGCTCCCAAGAAAAATTGCCAATACTTTTTTTTGTACAAAAAATGAGGCATTAGGTAATATGTAATACTTACCGTGGCAACACTATAGAACAAAAGAAATATAGCCTTTTGCGTCATTATGGCCCCTGTGTTCCTATTGAAGGAAAAAAACAGGAGCACCAAAATGTGCAATACTATTTGAAAAAGAAGTTCTTTTTTAGAAATCAAAATTTTCTAATTGATTGTGTCAAAACTATATATAAAAGTTTTCTAAAAGAAAGGTAGCGTTATCAACAACCAAAATTAGCCCCTCAACGACATGTTATACTGCACAATCATTTGGTTGATTGGGTGTTAATACCACATCAATCTAGGTATATTTTCATAAGTTCTAAATATGGGAGGAGGTCAATTGATAGAATCCATTGCAAAATCCATAATAACGTAAACTACATGCAGGTATGGTAAAATGGAGGGCAAACCCGATTAGATCTCTGCCATATGGGAACTGGAATTCAATCAGTTGATTAGAACTCATGAATGGGAGGAACAGGTCAACAATTCGCTTTTTGCATCCATTAAAAGCATGAGAAAAGACTTAAGAATACTACAAGACCCATGAGTCTTTTTGAGCCGGTCAGTGCTATCATCTGTTCCTTAAAAATATGAAAATTGTTTGTCAGTACAGAAGAATCCGCTCAGTTGCTTGCCATATATATCCTATATAGACCAGATCAACATTAGCATTACAGCTATAAGAATCAATATATTCGCATTCCATTTATTTTTCACCACCTTATCCTATTGTGGGATTAAGGATATAATGGAAGGATATTTTTTGGTAAAAACATCCTCCCATTACATTAGGAAACAATTGACCAACACTTTAATCCTCCTTAATACATAACATAGTTTGGATTATAGTTCTGATCAACAGGTATTTAAAGACCAAAAGCTAAGGCTGGGTCGTTATACCTAAAATTACTCTACAATACCAAGCTTTTCCGCAACTTGTTCATAAGTCATTTTATCCCAATCTGCCCGCATTTCTCCCTTACCGCTAAGGTCCACACCTCCAGGGATAAGGACATATCTTATTAAGTAGCCATCTGAAGTTAAATTATCGGGCAATGGATCTGAACCAGTGTCACGGTAATAGCGAATACCAATACCCTCCCTATCTTCACTAGGTGTATTTATATATATAAAATCAAGGGCTATATTATTTCTAATTATTGGAAGTTGAACAACGCTTGTTGTTCCGCCGCCTGTTAGTTTCAGGAAGACCAGTATCACTCCACCGGTATCAATGAAATCCTCAGTAACCCTTTCATCTTCGATAAGCATGGATTTAAAGGTTGGCTCATCCCTTATATTCCAAACAATCGGCATCCAATCCGAGTACATAACATTGGCCGTGCCGGGTTCCCCCTGGGGCCCTTGCTCCCCTTGTATACCCTGTTCCCCCTGTGGTCCGGGCAATCCGTCTTCCCCATCTTCTCCCTTGGAGCAGGAGGAAATACTAAGCGCCGCCATAAAAAGCAGGCCATAAAAAAACGTGGTCTTCATAATGATAATTTTTAAAGGATTATTAATATTTAAGTTTAGTCCTAGCTACTGTGTGGGGGGGGGGGACAACCTATAGGTTCCGTAGTAGCTTGCAGTTACTTCAATTGTTCCCATTAATTGGGCATGGCCAGTAATACTGCTAGTTGTTCATATGTTATTTTATCCCTATCGTCTGTATTTCACCATTACTGTTAGGGTCTATACCTTCAGGAATTAGGAAATATCCGGCCTATACATTATCTCCGAATTCATTGTATAGTAGGTCTGAACAACTCTCGAGGAAATAGCGAATGAAACTCCATTTCTATCATCCCTCGATGTTTTAACATACAACGCATCTACATGGAAATTATTATTCTTAAAATACGGAAGTTGGATAATTCGTGTAGCACCAAAAGAATCTATTGCTTTCAAAACCTTTATCTTTATTTTCGGACTCCTTGCAATAGCCCATTCCACGTATACTTACTGGCAAATACAGCACCTTTCACAAATGCTGTTGGAAGAAAACACGAAAGTTTCTTGGGAGCCAAAAACTATGGGGAACCAGAAAAATCTATATGTATCAAGTTCTGAAAAATATGATGAGAAAGCACGAAGTGCCATATCTTCATCATTTTTTAGACAAAATGCAATTAATGATATAATTACCAGCGAAGTAACTCAATTGAACATGGCTATGGACAGTATCACGAAAACTCATCGTGCAACATTGACCGACCTACAGATTAAATTACAACGAACAAATGACAATATCAACATTCTTATAAAGAACTTGGCTATTTGTAATACTATCATCATCTTTCTATTTGTTTATTTTTATCTAGAGAAATATTCTTTTTCCTAGCATTGGTTTATCCCCATTAAGTTACAGTCTTTATCTTCACAACATTGGTCAGTTAATTTTTCTGTGCAAACATTAAGGGACTTTTCCTAGTCTGACATTTTCATCAAGTCAAAAGTTTATGTCATACTCCCAATTTTGAACCTAAATGAATAAATAGTGGCAATGATACTAACAATGAGGGTGTTTAGTATCAACAATTTTAAAACAAAAAACGGTTACACTTTTAAAAAGTATAACCGTTTTGTTTATCTGCTCCTCCTCTTGGGCTCGAACCAAGGACCCTCTGATTAACAGCGTCGCCGAAACGGATATAAGCAAATTTTAAAGAGTACATATTTTATTGAATATCAGCTTTTTAATAATTTTTGTCGTCGAACATAATCAAATGAAACCAATTTTCTGCGTGCAAATTGCGTGCAAATTTTTTTATAACTTATGTTCATGAACACGAGTATAAAGCTAAGTTTGGACACCCGAAGAATGACCCAAAATGGATGTTTTCCCATCATTTTGAGGCTGACCCATTTTAGAAAAACCACCTCGATCAAAACAGGTCATTATGTCCCAGAAGAATACTGGGATCATCATAGGTGCAAAGTAAAGAGAAATTTTCCAGATGTTGATTCTGTTCACTTAATGAACACCCTTTTATTAAAAAAACAACTTAAGGCACAAGAAGTAATCAATAGACTAGCCGATAATGATCAATTGGATAGACTAACAGCCAAAGACATTGCAGATAAAATTGTAAATAGAAAACGGTTAAACTCATTCTATGAGTTTGGTCTTCAAAAAGCAGAAGAGCTTATCAGAGAAAAACGGATAGGCACCGCAAGAAACTATTCCGGAATTATAGGAAGGCTAAAAGTATTTACAAACAATAGGGATTTAAAATTCAATGAACTCAATCTTGAGTTCTTAAAACGGTTTGAAAGGCACCATTTATCAAAGCCAGGCAATACCATCAATGGAATTGCATCTTACATGAGAACGATAAAGGCCATCTACAATAAAGGAATCAAGGAGGGTATGGTGGATGAAGCCCTATACCCTTTTAAATACTACACCATCAAAACCAAGCCGACTGAAAAAAGAGCCATTAAGATTGAAAGCATCAAGAAAATACTTGAAATGAAAACCAAGATTGGTTCCAATCATTTTCACTATCGCAATTATTTCATTCTATCCTATCTGATGTTGGGCATGTCATTTATTGATATGGCATTTCTAAAAAGAGATAATATCATTGATGGTCGTGTTAAATTCCAAAGGCGTAAAACAGGAAAACGCTACGATATAGTTATTACTAATCAAATTAAACCCATTATTGATTACTATCTGGACCATCCTAACCCCTCTGGATTTCTATTGCCCATAATCTATCGGGATACTTTGGAATTGCAGTATAAAGATGCACAATGGGAGCTAAGACGTTACAACATCGGTTTAAAAGAGATAGCAAAGAAATGCAAGATTGAAGAGCGTTTAACATCTTATGTTTCAAGACATAGTTTCGCCACCCATGCCATGTTCAAAAAAGTACCCTTGGAAGCCATTTCCGCCATGATGGGGCATAATAAACTCAGTACAACCCAGATATACCTAAAGTCCTTGCCAAGCAATGTACTTGACTCTTATCAATTAGAGCTTAATTCTATTTAAAGTGCAATTTTATCTCTTATGAATTAAACCTTTTAATACTCTGAAATCCCAACACTTGGGGTTGAATTCAAGATGTGTCATTGTCATGACAAATCTTGCTTTTACTCCCGAAGGTCGCAAAAGAAAATTGATTGAAAAGGGAGGGAACGAAGTGAATTGCTGCAAGCCCAAATCTTACCAAAACCTTTAGATTAGATTCTTTATTAAATACCATTGTTCATGATGTTGAAAAGAGGGGGTCTGGGGGAGACTCACAACTTCCTTTTTTGTGGATAACTTTGGTAGTAATCAAAAAGAGAATGGGGTGAACTTTTTGCCAAACTAGTCCATTAGGGCCTTGATTAGTATTAGTCCCCATTCTCTCTTAACACGGTTACAAGGACCATATAGAATTTTAGGAACCTCCTGTTAAAGGTTTTAGTCAACGTAACCATTCAAAACACTATAAAGTTATGGAAATCAAAGAGACCATTGGCATCGATGTCAGCAAATCGACATTGGATGCCCACATCCATTCCACAGGTGACAGGAATAGATTTGAAAACAACCCCAACGGATTTAAGAAATTGGTGGCATGGGCGTATAAGAGGAGCCGGTTCCAAAAAGAGAATGTCCTGTTTGTTTTTGAGCATACCGGGTTAT
This sequence comes from Allomuricauda sp., assembly GCF_002699205.1. Taxonomy (GTDB): domain Bacteria; phylum Bacteroidota; class Bacteroidia; order Flavobacteriales; family Flavobacteriaceae; genus Flagellimonas. The sequence goes on along the minus strand of NZ_PABT01000014.1, from coordinate 384,033 downwards.
ATTCCCGTGGCCTTTCCGGTTTTTTTGGGGAAAGGAAACTGCCCTGTCATATAGTTGCAGGGCTGGAAATCAAACGCTCATTGGGGATTGCCCGAGGAAAGAACGACCAAGTCGATGCAAGGCGGATTGCTCTCTATGCATATCGCCTGAGAGAGGAAATCCAACCTTCAAAGGTCGCCGATGTGCAGATCAGAAAATTAAGGACGATGTTCTCATTGCGATCAAAGCTGATCAAGCAAAGGGCCGGCTACAAGACGACACTAAAGGAGCAGAAAAGGATCCTCAATGGCAAGGACTACAACATAATCTTCGAAATACAGAACAAAATGCTGGACACCCTTACAGGTGAGATTCATAAATTGGAGCGGATGATGATGGAAATCATCAAAGAGGACAAAGGGCTCAGTAACCTGTTCAAATTGGTTACGAGCGTCAAAGGTGTTGGACCAATGACCGCTATGTTGGTGATCATTTACACCAATAGGTTCACAAAGTTCCACACCTGGAGAAAGTTCGCATCCTATTGTGGAGTGGCCCCATTTCCACATCAATCGGGAACAAGTATCAAGGGACGTTCCAAGGTATCGCATTTTGCCAACAAGGAACTTAAGGCCATACTGAACATGTGCGCAGCCTCCGCAATACAGTACAATCCAGAAATGAAACGCTACTATGAAAGAAGGACAGAAGAGGGGAAAAACAAAATGAGTACGTTGAATGTAGTAAGAAACAAACTGATAGCCCGTGTTTTCGCGGTGGTCAATCGGGGGACCCCATACATCAGCGTTTACAGACAAGCCTCCTAACCATTATTTTTTCCTTCAATATCACCCCCCGCAAATGGACGGGGTGTATTGATAGGGAAAAATAATCCATAAAAACTTCCAGCTTTTATTTGGAAAACTCATAGAATACTAATTTACTAAGCGAGGTAAAATCATTTAAAATGAAATTAATTTTCCGGAAATCATCGCCTAATAGATAAAAAAAGACCTATCACCATCGTTCAATTGGAATGAAAAGCTTACCCCATTTTTACATAATTCGCCCGATACTTCCAATAACTAATGCCCCCAAGGATTAACAACCCAAGAACAATATATTTTACATAATCCGGGGTAATAGCTGCAGAACCCGATTGCGCATAACTATGAAGACCAACTAAAAAGAAATTAACACCAAAATAGGTCATCATAATACTGCCATAAGCGGCAACACTCATAAAATTGTAAATCCATCTTCCCCTAAGTCCAGGAACCAATCGCATATGTAGTACAAAAGCGTAGACCATAATGGAAATCAATGCCCAAGTTTCTTTAGGGTCCCATCCCCAATAACGCCCCCAACTTTCGTTGGCCCATTGTCCTCCCAAAAAGTTACCAATTGTCAACATAACCAAACCCACCGTTAAGGAGAGTTCATTGATAATGGTCAATTCCTTCAAGTTAATTTCCATTTTTCTTTTGTTCTTTTTATTCGTAAGAATAATAAGAATCAATGAAACCACACCCAAAATCATACTTACGGTGAAAGGACCATAACTGCCAACAATTATTGGCACATGAATCATTACCCAATAACTATCTAGAACTGGCACGAGATTGGCAATGGAGGGATCTACCCAACTTTGGTGTCCAATCCAAAGCAGCATCGAAGCCACGAAAGCACTTGCAGCTAGGGTTAAGTCACTTTTTCTAACAAAAAGTAATCCCATACCCAATGTAGCCCAGGCAACATACAGAATGCTTTCATATGCATTACTCCAGGGGGCGTGACCTGAAATGTACCATCGCATTACCAAACCTACAGTATGCCAAATAAAAAATAAAATAATCGTCCCCTTTAAGAAATAAGCAAAGGCCTTCCAGATTTCCCTATCCTTAAAAATCCTTAAAATGAGAATGAAGAACAAAAGCACTCCAATCATCATATAATATTGATACAAACGATTGAAGATATCCAGCTTATTGTAAATGATTTCGGCTTTTACCTTTCTCTCGGACAGCAATACCTCAGAACCATGATTTCTTTGGTTCTGTTTAAAGGCTTCGAGCAATTTATTGGATTCAGTATAATCCCCTGTAGCAATAGCATTTTTTAATGTATTTATATAATATGGAATGCTATTTTTCATAAAATTGGCATAGAGGGAATCTTGAACCTGATATTGACCTGATCGGAATTCTACTGCAGAAACCCATTTATTGTTTTCATCGTTCAACAAGGGAAATATTTTCAATATGTCCCCGCCCAATGCCATTTCCAACAAGATGAAACGTTCATGAACTTTGATAAAGTCTTTTTGGAATTCATTGGGATTGGTCGTGGAGCTAGCTTCTTCCAAATAGGGCTTTAGCTTGTACATTCCTTTTGAATCAAACAAATCAACAGGCTTTATGTACTTATTGATTTTTTTAACGCCCAATATTTGGCGAATACTATCATTTTGCCAAGTACCAATTTTGATAAATTCTGTATTATACCATAAGGGCGGGGATATCATCATGGATAGGAATACCTGATTGGAATTTAAATCCTTGAATTTGTCTTCGCCACTAAGTTTACGCAACAACTCTGAAGTAAATGTATGCAAAGGTTTCATTCGCCCTCCTTCATCTTGGATTACCAGTTCTCCAAATTTTTCAGCATGTTCTTTGGCAACCGTTGTTGCCGCAATAACGGAATCTATCTGTACTTGGGTAGGTATGGCGAAATGACTATTGTGCTCGTTTGTATTTTCTTGTGCTTGTACGCCTGTGAACATTAGCAACAATAGGGATACAGTTAACGCTGTCTTTTTGGCCTTGATTTTCTCCAACATTTGCTGTAAATCTTTGAATCGGGTATCACCAAAGAACATAATTCCCATCAAACCAATGTAAAGCAGGAAATAACCAATGTAGGTAATCCAAGTTCCCCACACATCATGGTTTACAGATAATACAGTCCCCTTTTCATCAGGGTCGAACCTAGCTTGAAAGAAACGATAGCCCTTATTGTCCAGAACATGGTTCATATAAATATCGTAATCAAAAGGACGTTCATCGTGCACCGTTATTTTACTCATAAAAGATGCGTAGCCTGCCTCGGTACCGGGGTATTTTTCCGCAACAAAGTCGTTCAACTCTATGGAAAAAGGTAGTTCATATACCTTGGAGCCATAACTCAAAGAAAAGTCCAAACCACCCACATTTATTTTATCGGAGAAATTGGTGGTTCCTTTGCCTCCCAGCAATTTAACTTCTTTAGATTCGCCATTTGCAGCAATGGAAACCACTAGGGCATCTTGGGTCACATTAGTGACCTCCTCATCTGGGAGCTTTACAACACCGTACTTTCCCTTGACCAGTGGCTCTGGAATCACAAATTGCATTCCGGCCATGGTGTACAAGGAACGTAATTGCAAAGTTTGAATACTATCACTTGCAACCGTACCTTGAAATTGGTCGGCCATGCGCATGAAATTCCCATCAAAAGGCGATTGAATGCGATACCCATTTTCAGCATCATAAAAAATATTGACAGCACCATCTGTTTCATTGTTCAATGCAAAAAGTACATTGTGAATGCTGGCTATTTTTCCATTTTCCAGATAATGTTCGTGGCGTTGACCGTTCCCTGCTTCTACAATTTGCAGGTATTCCTGCCCATTTTCATCCGGAATCAACCCTTTTTCTGCACCCTGGATAAAATCAACATAGGAAATGGTAAAAGGTTTACCATTAAAATCCGACTTCCAAGGTAAGCTAGCCCTTTTACCTTCAGGAGTGACCAAAATATCATCTTCGAGAATACGTCTTTTGGTTTCCCCATTGATTTCTCCATCAATATAGGCAGTCAAATAGGTTTTATCGGAATAAAATACTTTCTCGGTGGCACTCTCACGAATGGGCATCATCCCTTCAAAACTGATATATCGGGTTACAAAAGCACCCACAATGATCAAAATCCATGATATGTGTAAAAGCAGAACTGCCCACTTTTTCCATTCGAGCAAACGATATCTAAAAATATTTCCGATAAAATTGATCACAAAAAAGACCATGATGGCCTCGAACCAAGTAGTGTTGTAAATGTAAATTCTGGCGGTTTCGGTACTGTAATAACTCTCCACAAATGTTCCTATGGCCATTGCTACTGCAAAAACCAAAAAAAGAACAGCCATAAGTCTTGTGGAAAAAAGAGTCTTTTTAAGAATATCGATCATGGAAAAAGGTCAGTGTATAGGTTAACAAAAATAACCCCTTTTTAGAACTTATGTTTTCTATTAACTTTAGTTTTTTACTTGACTTTGGTTTAATCTACGCTTCTTATCGACCCAATCAGTACTAATATAAAATTATTCTTCCCCAATTTAAATTACTATTATATAGGGTGTATTACTTCAACTATAACTGAACCTTACTTGACCCAAAGACTAGTGATGGTTTTGTAACCTTCTATAACAATGGTTAAAATATCCCTATCATGAAATAGAATTTGAAGTAAGGGCGAACGCAACGAAGTGAAGTGCTGCAAGCCCAAATCTTACCGAAACTAATTTACTGAGCGAGGTAATGTCTCAATTAGGAAGCTTCACTTTTCCATATAATTCCTTCATTACTTCACAGGGGTCAATAGCAATGGCCAATGAAATAAGGTAGAGTTCCTCCGCCCTTAGTTTGGTAGTAGGGTTGGAACTCAATTGACTTATCCTTGATTTACTTATACCGGTCCTTCTCGCAACTTCCGCTTTGTTGATGGACTTTTTGGCCAAATACAATCCTAGATCTGTCATTATAGAGTGAATGTAAAATTTTGATACATAAAGATAGATTTTAGATACACCTATATAAAATTTTATCCAATTGGTATAGAAAATGAGTATTTATTTTATACATTGGTATAGAAATTCTACACGAATGGAATGAAATTCACCTTAAACCTTCGACATATGGATTCCTTAACACATAGAAAGAAACAGCTCGCCCCCCAGATACAGGGGCTTTTATCGGATATCATCAAAGTAATTCCGAACGTTGTACAGGTCTATCTGAACAAGGGCCATGAAAAAAAGAACACCTTTAAATTCAGGTGGAACATCATCATCGATGCGCCCAAAAATGACATCAACAACAAGTTTCTTCCCATTGTCCAAGGGTTGTTTTTTGACCATCAAGATCATTTCCACAATCTCTTTTCCAATGATTACGCCAAAACGGAACTGGCTAATGGAAACCTATTTTTCATCAACTATTGTCGGACCGAACATCTCATATTTGGAAATCGGGAAATTGGCTTTCCTTGGAACCAACATGAAGACCTAACCAATGAGACAGTCCAGAAAAACATTGAGGAAGACTTTCGAACCTCCTTGGAAGGCAGTTTTGCCTTTCAAAAGGGGTTCAAATACTTCAAGTCCGAGGGCAACCTTTCCCAAGCTGCCTTTATGGCCCATCAAGGCTTTGAATTGGGATACCGGGTCTTGGAAGGCTTTCTCTGCGGAAAAGTCAAAATCTGCCATAAGATAGAGGTCCATCAAAAGTTCTTGGAAAGGAACATTTTCCGAACAAAGGGAATGTTCAATCTGGAGGACAACACGGAAATGGAGTTGTTGGAACTATTGGATAGGGCCTATTCCAGTTCAAGGTATGAAAACTCCTTCCATATTGAAAGGGGTCAGTTGGACATTTTGGAACATAAGCTCGAATGCTTTTTGGATGAGATCAAGAAATTGTTCGAAAAGGAACTTGAACTTTTACAAACTCATAATACAAGTGGAAAAAAGACTTCCGTTGAACAACAAAATGTAGAAGGGGCCAACCTATTGGACACGATCAGGCAATTGAGCAGGGAAAACTTTGAAATGATGAGACCTGCAAATCGAAGGACCAAAAAAGGTTATTATCTCAACCATGTCTATATACACAGTCACTTTTCCCTTTTCTATACCTTAAAATCGACCCTTAATGTATGTATCCTGGCCTTGGACGAGCAGTGTGATATGACTTTGGACATTAAAAACATCAAGGAGGATGTAAAGACCGTGCTGGAGTTTGCAAAGAACCTCATACCCTTGGAAGAGGGCAACTATCTGGATGAAATGCGGGAACTCATGCTTTCCGATAAAGAAACCACAACCTAACAAGAAAGCCATGGAAAATAACGAGGAAAGCCAAATCAACGAAAAAGAACTATTGGACAAAGTGATTGGTTTGTTGAACCCTAGAAAGCGAAGGTATCATGGCAAGGACGAACCACAAGTCCAAGAAGTAGTGTTCAAGGTGGAAAACAATTCTGAACTGCGTTATGTCATCTCATGCCTACTGAGACTATGCATGTCCACCATTGACAATGAAAACGAACTGGACTCCCCAAGACTTCCCTTTCTATCCAAAGATGATGCAGTGATCACCATCCTGGAGTTGGTCATTGATATTCTTCCCGATGACCAGTTGGATAGCTACGACCGAATAGAAAAACTCCTTTTGAAGGAATAAGCATGATTGTCAACCCAAAACCCTAAGCAATGAAAAACAAAAAGATCAAACTCAAAACTTTAAAGGATATACAAAACCTTAGAAAAAATCTTACCGGGCTGCTGGGAAACAAAAAGTCCATTAATCTCAAGGGAAACCATGTGTTCTTCGAGGTCAGGGACAACGACCATCTTTTGATGCAGATCAGAAGCCTGTTGCAGCTCTGTGTATTCGCTCTTGATGGTGATGGGATCATGTTGGCCCCTAAAAACAATAATGCATCAAAGGAGGAAAGTATCACCCAAGTATTGGAACTGGTACTTTGCATCCTTCCGGATAGTCAAATGTACTATATGGACAAACTGGATGAAATGCTATCGAAACTTAAATATAGGTAATCCCGTAAATCAATTCAAATACATCACCCCATGAACCCAAACGAAGAAAAGCTCCTAAAGGATTTGAGACATCACTCAAATGATCATTCCCCGACCTTGGTCCCACACCCTTGGTTCAAGGAAAAGTTTCAACCAACGTTCTTTTATCTTGATGGTCATGCCGATCTATTATTGACCGTTCGCGCATTGATATATCTTTCCATGAGGGCAATAAATCCCGAACTGGGTTCGGATGATGTAATGGAAAGGAACGAAGAGGAATTCATCCATCAGGCAATGACCATCGCCAACCGTTTGATGCCGGTCGGTGAAGAGGCTTTGATGGACCATTTGAACCTATTCTACAGGGAAGAAAGGAAAACCAAAGAAGGGGTTTGATTCAAGAATGATAAAAGCCCCTTTTACCTAAGTTAAGTTCTCAATTTCAGATTTTTCCGTTAAAAATTAATTGATTTTACTGGGCTGAGCGTGTTTTTCCGTTAAAAATGGGTTGAATCCAAAAATATCATAAGGCCGAAGGAATGATTAGAAATTCACACCCAGTCCTCACATCAATCTACCATTTTTTCACCAAAAATTCGTTGATTTTATTGGGCTGAGAGCATTTTTTCATCAAAAACGGGAGATTGGGTGTTAAAATAAATTACACCTAAAAATAGGTCTATTACACACTTACACTAGACTCCAAAAAACCGTTTTTTAGTCAAAAATCCATTGATTTTACTGGGCTGAAGGCCTTTTTTAGTAAAAAATGCAATAAATGCCATTGTTCAGTATTTTCAAAAATCTCACTAAAATTGGGCTTTTCCGAAGGAAAATGAATCAATAGCGCCGCGCTTGCGCGCTATCCTCTTGCTTTACATTTTTCTTTTGCGAAGCAAAACAAAAACGAAAGCATTCCAACAATTAGAATTAAATTATTTAACCTATTTACAGAACCCTACATTTTCCAGTTTATCGAAAATTCTTACATTTAACACAATCCCCCCATATTTACGGTAAACCAAGTAAAAACTATACTTTTCTAAAATTTAATTTTGGGCTTGGCTAATCAATGTTAGTATGTCAAAAAAAAGTGTAATACAAGATTTGGAGTTTAAACAGTTAAGGACTTATGATGAAGTGCTTAAGGATTTAAAGACAAAAAGACGTTCAAAACATCTATTGATGGGGAATGGTTTTAGCATGGCCTATGATAAAAATATTTTCTCCTATAACGCATTATATGATTTTATTGAAAAATTGAAGGACCCAGTACTTTCAAAGTTGTTTGAAGCGATAAACACTAAAAACTTTGAGCAAATCATGCGTCAACTTGATAATTTTATAGAAATCGCTATTGCTCTTGGAGGAAATGACAAATTGGTAAAGCAATTGCAAGCTGCTAATGAGCTTCTTCAAAAAAGCTTAATAGATGCCGTAAGCTCTTTACATCCAGAACATGTATTTGAAATGCCGGAAGAAAAGAGTAAATCCTGTTTTAATTTTCTTAGTGCATATCTAGATAATGGAGAAAAAGTATTCTCTACAAATTATGATTTGTTATTGTATTGGGTGTTAATGCGCAATGAATCAAAAACAGCAAATGATGGATTTGGTATGGAATTATTAAATCCTGGCTATCATAAAACGGGAGATGACCCTGAATACGATGATTTGTATTGGGGTAAATATAAAGATGAGCAGAGTGTATTTCATGTCCATGGGACTTTACCCATTTTTGATACTGGAACTGAAATAGAAAAAGAGGTTTATAAAAATCGTAAATACCTACTTACCAATATTAAGGAGCGAATGGATAAAAAGGATTATCCAATCTTTGTGACAGCTGGTGATGGCGAGGAAAAGTTAAAGCATATTTATCACAACAGATACTTGACATTTTGCTATGAAAATTTATGTAAGATAACTGGTTCACTTATCACTTTCGGATTCGGTTTTGGGGAATATGATGAACATATTATTGATGCAATAAATAAAGCAGCAAAACGAGGGGCTCAATCAGGCGAAAAGTTATTTAGTGTTTATATAGGAGTGTATTCTGAAGGTGGTTTAGAACACATTAAAAGTATTGAGCACAAATTTCTATGTAAAGTGAATGTATATAATGCTGGAACAGCAAATATTTGGAGCTAACTTTTGCTGAAATGATGAAAGGCAGGTCACGTTTTTACATCAGAAGAAGCCAAGGAAATTGAGGAATTAATAGCCTTAAAACTTGAAGCTGATAACAATGCACAAAGAGGAATAAGGGCCAAAATTAGAAGAAGGGTTTTTATGCTTCAGATTTTGGTTTGAAGCGGAGAGAAGCCAAGCCAAGAAATGCTTATAGTTTGTGTGACGTTTAGAAGCATTTGGATTGAAAAATAATTCAGAAATGAAGATAGTACTTTGTTTAACAGGTCTGTTATTAAATTTTCATTTGGCATTCACCCAAATAGACGGACAATCACTCAATGGGATTTGGGAAATGGATGGTTATGGGAAAATAATCGAGATTTCGGATAGAGAAGTAAGCACCTATGATGTAACAAAAATTTCTTGTCTCCTTAATTATAAAACCCCAAGAAACAATATTAAACAACTTGGAAAATTTGAACTGATCAATCCGAATTCTTTAAATCTAAAACTTGGTATAACTGAGTATCACTTACACAGAATCAAAGAACTTCCGAAACAAAAATTAATAAGCGATTCTATACGATTAAAAAAGCCGAAATTAAACTTTGATGTCTTTTGGCATACGTTAAATGATAATTATCCATTTTTTGAACGAAGAAAAACCAACTGGCAAGAAGTATATGATAGTTTCAAAAATGAGAACTATACCAATGACAAGGATTTATTTAAAGTTTTTCGTAAAATAATAGAACAACTCGGTGATGAGCATACAGCTGTCATTGCATCTGAAGATATTATGGAAGATAATCAAGATACGTTGGATGTACAGGTTGAAGATTCGGGTTCAGAACATCCATCAATGGCTGACTTGGGGGAGAGAATCTTAAATATTTATGTAAAGGAACCGGTAAAATATGGTAGAAGTCTTAATGGTCATAGACTGATAAATTATGGACTTACAAGAAATAATGTCGGTTATGTTCAATTGAACAACATGATTTTTTTTGGTGATTATAAGGTTTCGGACAGCTTGTCGGGATATGATTATCTGTTTGCCTATTTAAAAGAATCTGGCTCAAATCCAAATTATCAAGAAGATGAGGTCAAGGGAATTAGTCAATTTTTGGATTCTATAATTCAAAAGTTTAAGGACACAGATGCCATGATTCTAGATTTAAGGTTTAATACGGGAGGATACGATTTTGTTGCATTGGAAGTTTTGAGACATTTTATCGAGGAAGAAACAACGGTGTTCAGTAAAAAAGCAAAAAAATATGATGCCTTTACAGAGAAACAATTTTTCACAATTAAACCTTCAAATAATACATACCAAAAACCAGTGTTTCTATTAACCAGCCATCAAACATCGAGTGCACCCGAAATACTTGTACTGAGTTCAATGTCTATAAAAAACATCCAACGGATAGGGTCAAATACTAAGGGGATTTTCTCCGATGTCCTTGAAAAAAAATTACCAAATGGGTGGGATTTGTATTTATCAAATGAAATTTATGAAGATAATGAAGGTAATTGTTATGAAGGAATTGGTGTTTCACCCGATATAGAAATAAACTATCCAGTAGAAGAAAATTTGTTTATTCAAGATATTGAAACTAAATTGAAAAACGGAGACGATGCGATTGAAACGGTTTTTAAATTGATTAAGGCATAACAGATTTCAGAAATCTACTGACAGAAAAATTTGCTGATAATTAGAATTTTAGACTCATTCATAGAGGTTTATTGTTTTTGTGCAGGATAGTGCTCTGACATAACCAAACAGCACACTAAATGTAATAATTGAACATAATTAAGATTCGACTTATGGAAAGCTCCTGGATTATAACAATAGCATTATTGATTTTTATTGCAATTAATTTTCTTTACTATAAAAGCATGAATGGCTATGTGAGAAAAGCATTTGGCAAAAAGTGGTTAAGGGTATATGGTAACAAACTTTATTTTTGGCAAAGCTCAATATTTGTTAGTTCTGCTGCAACAGTATTTATTATGTATGTTTTAAAATGGGCTAGTATTTTGACTTTTTAAAAACTATTTCCCTCCTCTAAAAGCAAATTAAGCCTACAAGTAAAGAATTATTAAAGTAGGTTACACCCTATTCCAATTTTACTTTACGCTTTTCTTTCCGAACGCTATAAAATTAGAACAGGATCCACGTGCAAAAGTTTAAGGGTAAGAATTTGGGACAAGACACAAATTATTCTGGAAAATTTTGGCCTTAAATGTTAAAGTTTGGGGCCAAACTTTATTTTTTTCAATCCGCGTGCAAATTGCGTGCAAATGAAAAAGGCTCCAGAGTTTGAATTTCTCTGAAGCCTTGCTGTGTCTGCTCCCCCTCTTGGGCTCGAACCAAGGACCCTCTGATTAACAGTCAGATGCTCTAACCAACTGAGCTAAGGAGGAATTTTTCACCTTAAGCGGGTGCAAATATAGTTTTTTTCGGAAAATGAAAAAACTATTTTAAAAAAAAAGGGACTAATATTAGTCCCTTTTCACACTCTCTTATTTACTGTGCCCACCAAACATCCACAGTTGGTTCCTGCCAATTGGCGTTGACAACATCTTCATTGGAATTTTGTTCAGAATCCGGATAAATCGCTCTTCTATACCATTGCCCTGTATATTCCGAATCTTCGTCCTCTCCTTCCAATCTCAACTCAAGACCCATAAATACATTGTCTGAAAAATTATAACGCCTAAAATCATTATAGGTTTCAACATTAAAATAATTGGCTATATACTTCTCTTTCATAATATGGTGCAACATGAGGTTACTTTCCCCAACATCCACAGCAGTATCTGTCATGTAATCTGTTCCATCAGCACCCAATTTCTCCATACTTGCCGCAATTCCTTCCATATATGCCTCATAGGCTACCGAATTCGACCCTACACTGGTTTCATTTCCCCCATTTGCCAAGAAAGCCGCTTCTGCCTTGATAAACATTGCTTCGGCATAAGTGATTAGAATTAATGGCGCTGTGGCATTGGTATAGTAACCTCCATCTTTGAAAAACGTGTTGGCATCCTCACCATCCGAGGACTCACCTTCACCTCCATTCATAAATCCTCTCCACGGATCACCTTCAGCTCCTTCGTTTTCAAACATTATTGGTAAACGTGGGTCTATCTCTACCAATCCACTTTCAAAGGGATAGATTGTACCATTCAATAAACTAACAATCTGATCATTTGGAGCCCTATAATAATTACCTGTGTTCCTTGTCAAGACATTGTTGGCATACCAAGGATTCAGTTGTTCACTTGGAAAATCCATCTGAAAATCGTCATCAATAGAAGTAAAACCATTCTCTATGGTACTCAAAACATCGGACGGCGAATAGACTCCTTTAGCAAGCAAATGCAATTGGAGCCTTGCCTTTATGGTATAGGCAGCCTTGAGCCATTTACTCATATCACCTCCATATATCAAATCCTCACTGCCCATCGTAATATTCGAATCATCATTTTCGTTCAAAGCAGCAATGGCATTGTCCAGCAAGGTAATGGCCGAAGTGTACACTTCTTCTTGCGTATCAAAATTAGGATAGGGGTTAGACGTTCCGTCGGTAGCTTCCGAATATGGAATATTGTCCCACATATCTGCTGCCAATGAAATATTGATAGCCTCAAGAATTTCTGCCACCGCACGGTAATGTTTGGCACCACTTTCCTCTGCTTTTTCTTTTATAGCAACTGTATTTGGCAGTACATATAAATATATCTCGCTCCAAGCCCCGGACATTTCGGAAAATCCAGCTGCAGCATATCCATATCCTCCAAAATATTGAGTGTAGTTTCCCGCTACGGTCTCAGCATAATATTGGGCATATAGAGTGCTGTGTATAACCGGTCCCAAAAGATCACTCATACCCAAATCTTCTACATTTACCGAGGCCGAAGGTGTATTCACATCAAAATAGTCGTCACTACATGCGGCAAAGGCCAAAAGCAACGTACCTATAAATATATTTCTAATTAGTTTTCTCATCATTCCAATTTTTTTTTATTAAAACCCAATTTTTAAACCCATGGAATAACTTTCCGTCAAAGGAATCCCTTTTCCCGAAAAACCATATATATTGCTCCCTGCACTATATGCACTTCCTTCGGGATCATATCCATCATATGGGGTCCATAACAAAATATTGTTTGCACTGACGCTCAATACCAGATTATCAAACATATCCTTTTTGCCAAATAATTGTTTAAGATCATAGCTTAACCCGACACTTCGTAATTTGACCCATGATGCATCTTGTAGATAGTTCTCAGCAGCCCCAGTAAAATAGGTCCAGCTCCTATAATAACTTTCATCAAGCCCGTATGCCGTAGGGGTTGTGTTGGGTATATAGGTGCCTGGGTTATTCGGGTCTTCCATGACCCCTTCAAAAACATAATCATCTATGTTCCTGTATTCGGTCACTTTACTGGTTCCATTACGGATCATTGTTCGTCTGGCCCAACTGTACTTATCTCCTCCTTCTTTCCACTCCAAAAGGAAATTAATACCAAGGTTCTTCCATTTTATGTTACTTCCAAAGGACATAATAAAATCAGGAAGGGCGTTGCCTACAATTACATAGCCTTCACTATCGTCGATTTCAGGATATCCTTCAGAATTAATAAAGAGTTCTCCATCAACATATTTCCATTTATATCCATAAAGTGATCCCATTTTATCCCCCTCTTTTACCCTCAGATATAGCTCTGGTGCATCGTCCCTGGCAAAAGTCACACTTTCCACATCATCTGGGAGATCTAAAACCTCTCCCTCATTGGTGGAGAAGTTATAAATCAGTTCAACGTTTAAATCATCTGTTTTAACTATATCACCACTCACCAATAGTTCATGCCCCCAGTTTTTATAGTTCCCTGCATTCCTGGTAACGGAAGATAGTCCCGTTGAATAGGCCATGTTCACATCAAATATCTGGTTGTTGACCTTGGATGTATAATAGGAATAGTCAAAACGCAATCTATTTTTGAAAAACCTAAGATCCGTACCCACTTCCCATGTCTTAGTACGTTCTGGTACAAGATCCAACCCTCTACTGGTGCTCGATCTAAAACCTCCCACACCATCAAAAGGAAAATCTCCATCGGCCACAAAATAATGTCCACTATCACCAAACCCTGGACCTTTACCTACCTCTGCCCATGAAACTCTTAACTTACCGAACGAGAACACATTGCTCTCAGGAGCTAGATCTTCGGAAAAAAGGTACGATCCACTTATAGAAGGGTAAAAGAAAGAACGATCTTCTTTGGGAAGGGTAGATACCCAATCGTTCCGGCCTGTAAATGTAAGGAACACCTTGTCCAGATATTCCAATTTCAGCTCACCGAACAAACCTACATTCCTTACGTGGGTCACACTATTGGAGTTATCCAAAATAGTAGCGTTACTGATATCATTGTAATGAGGGATGTTTAAGTTTTCCCCATACATACGGTCATAATTACTTTTTGTGTCTGAAATCTGGTTCCCCAAGGAAAGGCTGGTATTAAAGTCTTCGCTCCACTCTTTGCTCATGGTCGCCAAAAAATTGGACTCAATGCCGGTAAACAGGATGTTTTCATTGACTATAAATCCGCCAACTTGTGATCCTGTGTCAAGTTCCGGTGGCACAAATCGGTTTCTATGGTCGGAATAATTATCTATCTGGGCCTGATATGACAAGTTAAGCCAATCTTTAGGGGCCCAATTTAGAGTAACGTTACCGATCCATCTGTTAACATCGTCGGTCAATGCACTTACTTCTGCAAAGTAACGTGGATTATCAATCCAAGGGGTATAGTTTCTTTGAGTACCATCCGGGTTCAAATAATCGTTCATATCAAAGGTTGGCGAATAATAAGCCAAAGAACTGATAATGGACTTATCTCCCCCATTGGCCCTACGCCCTCCGGAGTTTGTAAACTGAACGGAAGAACTCATTCTGAAATTATCGGATATGCGATATCCGCCCTTGAATCTAAATGAGAGTTTGTCATAATTCGAGTTGGGGACTATACTTTGATCACTACTATTGCCAACTGAAAAGAAATAATCAAATTTTTCATCTGCACCACTGATGTTGAAATTGACTTGGGTATTTATTCCCGTCTTGAACAAATCATCATAAATATCATGGAACTTATCATTGCTCAAATCCAAAACGGTATCATCATCATATTGAAACGAATCTACCGAATATTCCGGACCAAATGAATAAAATGGCGTGCTAGTACCCGTTAATGTATAGCCCGTGGCAGTTTCAGGGGTATATAAAACTCTTGGAGAACCAAGATAACCCTCCCTGTAGGTTGTCTGTAATTCGGGGGCTTTGGTAACTCTTCTAAAAGTGGTGTTCATAGTTACATTCACCCTTGCCTTACCATATTTTCCTTTTTTGGTTGTTATTACAATTGCCCCGTTGGCCGCTCTTACACCGTACAAGGCTGTTGCCGCAGCACCCTTCAACACATTATAACTTTCAATGTCCTCAGGGTTAATATCTCCCGACCTACTGGAAAAGGCAAATTGTTCCGAACTACTGGGGGCATTTGACCCAGCACTTGGCAGCACATTTCCAGATATATTGTCATTGTTGATAGCCAGACCATCCACTATAATCAAGGGTTGGTTGTTTCTTCCAGGGTTTATGGAGGAAATTCCCCTGACCAAAATATCAACTCCTCCACCTGCCGAGCCAGAAGTACGGTTGATCTGTACACCTGCGACCCTCCCCTGTAAGGCCTCAACAGCACTTACCTGACCGGCCAATATTACATCTTCAGTATTGACCTTGGTAACGGAATAACCTAGGGACTTCTCCTTTTTTTCAACGCCAAAAGCTGTGACAACAACTTCATCCAGCTCATTGGTATCTTCTTCCAATAGTACATCCAATTGCTCCGATGTTACGGTAATCTCCTTGTTTACAAATCCCAAATAGGAAAAAACCAACACTTCTCCACGAGAGGCTTCGATTTGATAATTCCCATCAAAATCCGCGGAAGTACCACGCTGGGTCCCCTTTACAAGAATGTTAACACCTGGCAACACATTTCCATCACTGTCACGAACAGTACCAGAAACTGTCATTTCTTGCGCCATTACAAAACTCACCATGGCATTTAGAAAAACAAGAAAGAATAAAATGGTTCTTTTTTTCATAAAAACTAAAATTTGATTATCTGGATAAATCTAACGAAAATTTTAGCTTTTACTAAACAAATTGTTAAGAATATGTGTTATTCACATGTATTTTGTTTTAAACAAAACAAAAAAACCAATACTGATCTAGCAAAAATCAAAGATTCATAAATATTATATCCTAATATTTAGAAAATCTTGATCAGCTCTAACAGAGTATCTTAGTTACGTGAAGTTTGTACAAAAAAGTTGTTTATCACACATGGGGAGACACACCATATTTGAGTGCAAAACTTTTGATGAAAGTAGTTGTCGACTTAAATTAAACCAAGTTTATTTAAAAAGCCATTTATACAAATCGTTGCCGTTGGCGAACAACAATAAAGCGATCAATATAAAGAAACCTATCATCTGGGCATACTCCAAAAACTTATCACTCGGTTTGCGTCCGGTCACCATTTCGTACAATAAAAAGGCCACATGTCCACCGTCCAATGCCGGGATGGGCAAAATATTCATAAAGGCCAAAATAATGGATATAAATGCCGTTGTTGACCAAAAGGCTGGCCAGTTCCAAGTATCCGGGAACATTCCGCCAATGGCAGCGAACCCGCCAACACCTTTGTAAGCCCCAGTTTCCGGATTAAAAATTTTCTTCAATTGTTTCATGTAGCTGGTGAGCGTGGAAACACCTTTATCAATACCAGCTGGAATAGCTTCCAAGAAAGTATATTTTTCAGTCTCGACTTTTAAATATCCTTCTTCTTGCAGATCATCCATGGTATAGCCCCCAACTTCCAAACCTAGCTTTCCTTCTTCATTCACCCTGGCCACAATATTGGATTGTGTTCCATCGGCACGTTCGACCACAACATTGATGTCTTTACCTTTGTTCTTTTCAAGCATATCCATCACCTGATCCCTGTAAACAGCTTCTTCACCATTTATGGACAAGAATTTATCCTTTGGTTGAAACCCTGCTGTTTTGTTGTGCGATGTTTTCGGGACTTTATTTACCCAGAATGGAACTCTAAAGCTCAAAAAACGGATTTTATCCTCGTCCTCGATCATTGTGGAGATAAAATCAACCGGTATTTCCTTTTCAATGCGTTGCCCGTCCCTTTCAATGGTAATATTGTTCCCGTTGATCAACTCAATAAAAACACTATTAAAAGTTTTCAATTCCTCACCGTCTACCGCAATGATCTTGTCCCCGGTCTGTATACCCACTTCATCACCGATTTCCTTTTCGAGTACCCAAACCCCATCTTTTAAACTGTCCATGGGAATATATTGGTCGCCATAAGAATAGGCCATCCCTATATAAATCACCACCGCCAAAATAAAGTTCACCGTAACCCCTCCAAGCATTATGATCAAACGCTGCCAAGCTGGTTTACTACGGAACTCCCATGGCTTTGGCTCTTGCTTCATCTGCTCCTTGTCCATGCTCTCATCGATCATCCCTGATATTTTCACATATCCTCCAAGGGGCAACCAACCGATTCCGTAAACGGTTTCTCCTATTTTCTTTTTGAACAATGAAAATTTGATATCAAAAAAGAGATAGAATTTCTCAACCCTTGTCTTAAATATCTTTGCAGGAATAAAGTGCCCAAGCTCGTGCAGCACGATGAGCAGCGAAAGGCTAAGAAAGAATTGTATGGTTTTTATAACTATAGGGGTCATCCGTCGTCTTTTGTTAAAACTCACAAAAGTAATCTTTTAGGTTTTGATAAAAAAACCTCGCATTTAATCCCTCCCCTATTTAAGAAAGAATTAGCATCAAAAGATGGCTTTCTCCTTGAAGAATAACCTTTTGGGCCGTAATTTTGCACCTATGGGATCATTTTTTGCAAAATACAAATTGTTCGGAATTGTAATGTTGGCACTTTCGGCAGTAATCGTTTATCTATTTTACAATGCACTTCAACCAAAAAAAATGCTCCCGGTGTACCAGCCTTCAATGGTAGACAAATCATTAGTTGATAGTACATTACATTACACCAAAAAATATCATAAAATAGCTGATTTCTCTTTGGTGAACCAAAACGGCGATACCATTACACAAGAAGATTACAAGGACAAAATTTATGTGGCCGATTTCTTTTTTACAACACGCCTCACCATCTGTCCCATCATGACAAAAAACATGGGCGAGATACAGGAAGCTATTAAAGACGACCCGAACATTATGCTGCTCTCCCATTCGGTAACCCCAGAGATCGATACCGTTGCCCAGCTAAAAAGGTATGCCCTTGAAAAAGGTGTAATCGATAGTAAGTGGAATTTGGTGACCGGGGACAAAAAACAGATATACGAACTCGCCAGAAAATCGTATCTCGCCGTAAAGAATGATGGAGATGGGGGACCGTTTGATATGATCCATACCGAAAACTTTATTCTGGTGGACAAGGAGAAAAGAATTCGTGGTTTCTATGATGGAACCAACAGGAAGGATATTGAGAAACTACTTGAAGACATTAAGATTCTTGAGGCCAGTTACCTAGAATAATCAAGGATGTGTTTATCCCTGATTACAAGGTAAAGTTTCTCTTTTTTTATTTATTTTTGCTCTTAATTAAATTTATTCTAAATAAATACAGTGGCGACCGTTGCAGATTTACGACAGGGGCAAAAGGGTATCATCAAGGAATTTACCGAACATACCCTCCCCATCAAATTAATGGAGTTGGGATGCCTTCCCGGAAACAGTGTGGAACTGTTGCAGATTGCCCCATTGAACGACCCTCTTTACATCAACCTGAGCGGAAGCCATCTAGCTATCAGAAGGTCTTTGGCAGAACTCATTGAGCTGGATATTATTGAAGAAACGCAGGCCAAATGAGCAAAAACATCAATGTAGCCCTTATAGGCAACCCTAACACCGGGAAAACCTCAGTTTTCAATCAACTTACCGGACTCAAACAAAAGGTGGGCAACTATCCCGGAATTACCGTGGAAAAAAAAGAGGGCATCTGTAAACTTCCTCGGGGAGTCAAAGCCCATATACTAGACCTTCCGGGAACCTATAGTTTAAACACCACATCTTTGGATGAAAGTCTTGTTGTAGAGCTTTTGCTCAACAAAAACGACAAGGACTACCCCGATGTAGCTGTGGTCATCAGCGATGTGGAAAACCTAAAAAGGAACCTATTTCTTTTTACCCAAATAAAAGACCTCAAAATACCGACCATTTTGGTGATAAACATGGCAGACCGGATGTCCCGCAAGGGAATTTCCCTAGATCTGGCGACCATGGAGAAAAAATTGGACACCAAGATCGCTTTGGTAAGCACACGTAAAAATACAGGCATTGATCATGTAAAAGAGCTCATTGCAGACTACAAGAACATCTCATCCAAACCAATTCTCGACCCCAACAGAATCTCACCAGCGTATTTTGAGCGTCTAAAAAAAATATTCCCACAAGAAGATCTTTACAAATTATGGTTGGTGATCACTCAGGACGTAAACTTTATGCCCATTGAGAAAAAACGCATTCAGGATGCCACGGATTTCTCCACCAAATCGAAGGATGAGCTAAAAAAGTTGCAGCATAGGGAAACTGTACTTCGGTACCAGTTGATCAATAATATATTGAAAGAAACCTATAAGGTGGATTTTATGGCGGCCAAAGGCCTACGTGCTTCCTTGGACAAGATCCTTACCCATAAAGTTTTCGGTTATCTCATATTCTTCGTAATCCTGCTCACCATGTTCCAAGCTATTTTTGACTGGAGCAGCTACCCAATGGATTTTATCGATGAGCAATTTGCCATGGCGAGCGAGTGGACCAAAAACACATTGCCGCCAGGCGTATTTACAGACCTACT
Organism: Allomuricauda sp.; assembly: GCF_002699205.1. Classification (GTDB taxonomy): domain Bacteria; phylum Bacteroidota; class Bacteroidia; order Flavobacteriales; family Flavobacteriaceae; genus Flagellimonas. The sequence continues at coordinate 364,058 of NZ_PABT01000014.1, read as the reverse complement.
TGCTGAAGGAATCATAGCAGGTATCGGCGGTATCGTCATCTTTATTCCTCAGATAGCTTTTTTGTTCCTCTTTATCTCCCTTTTGGAAGAGTCCGGATATATGAGCCGCGTGGTTTTTCTCATGGACCGTTTAATGCGTCCCTTTGGACTGAGCGGAAAAAGTGTGGTCCCCCTTATTTCTGGAAATGCATGTGCCATACCCGCAATTATGGCGACGCGTACCATAGAAAATTGGAAGGAACGCCTTATCACTATTTTGGTGACACCATTTACCACTTGCTCCGCTAGGTTGCCCGTTTATTTAATATTGATTGCCCTCGTTATCCCCGAAGGTAATTTTCTTGGCCTAAGTTATCAAGCATTGACGTTGATGCTGTTGTACCTCATCGGGTTTGGAATGGCACTTTTATCTGCTAAGGCATTGAACAAAATATTAAAAATAAAAAGCAGCTCGGTTTTTATGGTGGAAATGCCCACCTATCGTCCACCATTGTTAAAAAATGTGGTTTACACCGTAATAGAAAAAACCAAGAGTTTTGTGTTGGGTGCCGGTAAGATCATCTTGGCGATATCCATAATCCTGTGGTTTTTGGGGTCGAACGGATATTCCGAGGATTTCAAAAATGCCGAACGCATTGTAACTGATAGAATCGAAAAAGAGGGACTGAGCATATACAGTAATAATTACATCCAGAACAACGTAGCAAGATATAGTGAATCTGAGGAAGCAAAAGCTATGGCTCCGGATGTACTTCTGGATTCCATCCATGATTTGACCGCCGAACTTTCCGAAAGGGCCATTGCCCAGGAAATAGCCAGTTATAAATTGGAACACTCCTATATTGGTCAGGCAGGAAAAGCATTTGAGCCGCTTGTCAAACCATTGGGGTACGATTGGAAAATAGGGATAGCCGTTTTGACCTCATTTGCCGCACGCGAGGTATTTGTGGGGACCTTGGCCACTATTTACAGTGTTGGCAGCGATGAAGAGGAAACCATTAAGAACCGAATGGCCGCCGAACTGGATGCTTCGGGAAAACCATTGTTCAATTTAGCTTCCGGGATTTCTTTAATGTTGTTTTATGCATTCGCCATGCAATGTATGAGCACCCTTGCCATTGTAAAAAGAGAGACCAACTCATGGAAATGGCCCATGCTTCAATTGGGCTTTATGAGTGTTTTTGCATATATTATCGCATTTCTGGCCTATCAAATCTTAATTTAATGCACAGATGATTCAACAATTATTAGTTTATGCGACGCTAATTTTAGCAGTAGGTTATTTGGTATGGAAATTTTTCGTGCCCAAATCACTTTTCGGAAAAGGGAACAAATCCAAATCATGTGGACAAGACAATTGTGGGTGCAATTAACATCAGATCAAATTGGAAATAAAGGAATAGAGCAATAAGGCCCAACCCACTACCAAAAGTAACCCTCCAATAGGCGTGACAGGTCCCAAAAAACGAGGTTTCTGTCCTTTTGCCGCTCCCATACACAAAGCATAAATACTGAATGAGAATAGCAGGGTTCCAAAAATAAAGCAGTTAACTATGGCTGCATCCAAGGCCGTATCAAAACTGAGATTAAAACCCAAGACCAATAGTACAATAGCGTGATACATCTGATATTTGACCCCTGTCTCAAAACTTTGTAGCAGTTCGGGGGTCAATTTATTTTTGAGGGCATGGGCACCAAAAGCGCCAAAAATCACTGCCAAAAGTCCGTATAGGGCACCCATTAATTGGGCCATAAAAATAGTTCCCATTGTTTATCTTTTAAAGGCTGATGTCGATTTCATAATCTGAGGTAATCCGGAATGCACATTCTTGATACTTCGGTGGTCCAAAAGTTTTCATCTTACCTTTGGAAAATGCAACTCTCTCCTTGGGTATGCCCAACCAATTGGTGTCCAGTTTACCGTTTCCGTTCTCATCATGGAACACGGCCAAAGCATATTCACCGGAAGGCAAGTCCTCAATCTGTAACTTTACAAGCCCTTTATGCGCGGCTTCGGTCCCAGTGGTATAAACTTCATCAAAAGATAAAAAGGAAGCATCCGAATTATAGACCGCGACATTTACATCTCCTTTGTCGGACAGCACATTGTGCACATGAACCGATATGGTATTTTGTGAAGACATATACCAAGGGGACAAAATTAGGATCAAAAGAAATGCTTTCATGGTAACTCAGGACTATTTGGGATTTTCATTGGGCCGCCCAATATCTCCCATCAAACGGCCTTGCAAAATAGCATATAATTTTTGGGTTTCCACACTATCCCTGAGATTCAAATACATTTTTAGGGAATCATGGTGCACCAATTTTATCTTTTGTTGATATAGGTCATCCACAAAAACATAGACTTTTGATTGCGTAATGGAATCTAAGAAAACTCCTTTTTCCTTTTCCATCCAAGAAAACCCACTGGACCGTTCCATTTCGGGCAGTTTATCCACCAACAGTACACTGTCCAATTCGGTCAAAGGTATTTCTTGGTAGTAGATACCAGAAAATATCCTGAAGTTTCCGTCTTCGATCTTATGCCAGTTTTTATAGTGTTCCACAAAGGCAAGAACACAAATTACCACCGTCAATACAATCAAAATGTTCCAAAACCAATGTCTTTTTCTTTCACTCATTTTACTTGTCTGTTCTGTACTTTTCAAACCAGGCCAATACATGTGCCACCTTGGTCATCAAGTTACTCGGCTTGTTGGCTATGCCATGGTGTGCTCCAGGTATTTCCACTAGAACAGTCTCAATTTTTCTGAGTTTTAGTGCATGGTACAATTGTTTTGCCTCACTTGGAGGAGTTCGCAAATCCTCCATGCCTACCATTACCATCGTCGGTGTTTCTATATTGCCAACAAGGGAAAGGGGTGAAAATTTCCAAAAACCTTCAAAATTTTCCCAAGGTTGCCCTGGGAACCTATAATTGGCATAATTGAAATAATTATCCGCTGTAAGAGTTTTACTGATCCAATTTATGACGGGCTTGACAACCACAGCTGCTTCAAAACGATTGTTCTTGCCTATCATCCAAGCCGACATGATCCCCCCGGCACTGCCCCCGGTAACAAAGAGCTGATCTTCGTGTGCAATCCCTTTCTGTATGCAATGATCCACACCGTCCATAACATCATTGTAATCATCTCCCGGATAATTATTGTACAGCAAGTTCCCAAATTCCTCCCCATAGCTCGTACTGCCTCTTGGATTTGGATAAAAAACGATATATCCTGCTGCTGCGTAAAATTGCATTTCGATAGAAAATCGGTCTCCATAATTGGCAATTGGACCTCCGTGGTTTTCTACCATAAAGGGATATTTCTTGTTGGCATCATAATTTGGGGGATATACAACCCAGCCTTGAATGTCCCTGCCGTCCACAGAGGATTTATACCAGACTTCTTCCACTTTTCCCAAGGTCCGATAATTGAGCAGGGCATCGTTTAAACCAGTAACCTTTACAGCTGATTTGGACTTTGCCCCAAGAATGGCAAGTTCCGCAGGGTATTCTGGCGTTGATTGCGTAAAGGCGATATCACCATTGTTTGAGACACTAAAAGACCCACTGGAGTAGGGTCTTCCCAACAACGTTCCGCCGACATTGTCCACCATTTTTGAAACTTCTCCGGCAAGGGTTATCAACCCTACTTTACCATTGCCTTTATCATCATACAAAAAATATAGTCCGTTTCCTTTTTTGTTCCAGCGAATATTGGAGATCGATCGGTCAAAATCTTCTGATATAACACGTTTATTGCTGCCATCAATATTCATAATGTGCAGCTTTTTTATTTGATAGGTCTGTACTTTATCTTCATAACCCAAATAGGCAATATATTTTCCGTCTGGGGACACCTGGGGGTCACTATCCGGACCGTTCCGATCCGTTAATGCAACGATTTTCCCATTTTCCACATCAACAGCATATATTTCACTATTTCGGAATTGATATTCCCAGTCATCCGAACGATTGGCAGAAAAATAAATCTTAGATCCATCTTTTGCCCAGGAAAGTGTTCCCCTATGGTGCCAATCACCTGATGTAATTTGTCGTACTGCACCTCCATTGGCCGGAACCACAAAAATATGGTTGAAACCGGGCTCTACATATCCCCTTCCATTCGCCTCGTGGTACAGGCGATCTGTAACCCTTGGCGCATCCTCCCATTTGGCTCCTTTGGGTTTTTTTGGAATTTTGGCAACAACAGGTGGAGCTTTGGGCACATGCATGGAAAAAGCTAGATATTTTCCGTTTGGTGACCACGTCAACGAACTTGGACTGTATGGCAATTGGGTCAACTTGGCTACTTTGCCCGTTTTTACCCAGTACATAAATATTTCCGACCCTTCATCGGTGCTACTGGCAAAAGCAATTCGATCACCATTTGGTGACCATCTCGCACTACTCTCATCTACCTCTCGGGTGGTCAACTTTTGATTTTGACTTCCATCGGCTTTGATCATCCAAAGATTACCAGCAGAACGATCCTTCATAATATCGAGACCCATTCGACGATATACTACCCATTCCCCATCAGGAGAAATCTGTGGATCCGAAACATATTGAAGGTCAAAAATATCGAGATACGAGAAGTTGGGCTTTTGGGCCGTGGCCAAAATAGAAATAAACGCTACGGCCAAGAAAAGATAATATTTACGCATGATCAAGGTAATTTTTAAAGAATTTAAAGGTACTGCAATTCATTTAAAGCTTCAAGAACCTACTATCCTAGTATATTTGAAATATAAAATCACTTATACATGGACTTCACAAATAAAAATGTACTCATCACCGGCGCCTCTCGCGGTATCGGCAAGGCAACGGCCATGGCATTTGCCAAAAATGGGGCCAAAGTGGGCATAAATTATAGGAGCAATGATGAAGTTGCCCAACAGACCTTAATGGAATTACCGGGAGAGGGACACCGCATTTTTAAAAGGGACATTTCGCAAAAATCGGAAACCAAAGCCTTGATAGAGGATTTTGTAAAAGAATATGGCCAACTGGATGTGTTGGTGAACAATGCCGGAATTTCCATATTCCATGAAATCGATAAGGTAGATTTTGACCACTGGACCAACGCTTGGGAAAAAACCTTTGAAACCAACCTTTTCGCTGCGGCCAACCTATGTTATTGGGGCGCAAAAGCCATGATGAAAACCGGGGGCGGACACATTGTGAGCATTTCGTCACGTGGTGCCTTTAGAGGTGAACCCACAAAACCTGCCTATGGTGCCAGCAAAGCCGCGTTGAATTCCATGAGTCAATCCTTGGCCAAAAAATTGGCTCCACACAACATTTATGTCGGTGTTGTGGCACCTGGATTCACCGAAACCGAAATGGCCAAGGAGACCCTGACCCCCACCGAGCGCGAAAACCTGTTGCGGGAATCACCATTTAAACGAATGGCCCAACCCGAGGAAGTAGCCCATGCCGTGTTATTCTTGGCCTCTTCCGGGGCCGCTTATTCTTCCGGAACCATAATCGATGTGAACGGAGCATCATACTTAAGATAGTTATTTATGAAGGCTGCAACCATTGCACAATTAAAAAAGGAACTCCAGTATAAGTCGCAAGAAGAATTGATGCAACTTTGCCTAAGGCTGGCCTGGTTCAAAAAAGAGAACAAGGAACTGCTCACCTATTTGCTATTTGAATCAGAAAGCGAAGAAGGATACATTGAAACCGTAAAGGAAGAAGTGGACGAAATGTTCGACGATATCAACATCAACAGCTATTTCTATATCAAAAAAAGTGTTCGAAAAATACTTCGGACCATCAAAAAGTATATCCGATATTCAGGCAACAAGGCTACCGAGGTAGAACTATTGTTGTATTTCTGCCAGAAGCTAAAATCCTTTCAACCATCCATCAACAGAAATACCACCCTGAAAAACCTGTACAATCGCCAATTGGAATACATCAACAAAAAAATTCCCTTGCTCCATGAAGATCTGCAACACGATTATGGGATTGTTCTTGAGGAATTATATTTTTAAACAGTATCCAATAAAAATTAAAAATCCCTTAAACATATATCCGAACCTTTAAAATTTTCATCAAATCCTCTAATTTTTCTCAGTGATATTGAGTAAATCATAGTTTCAGTAAAGAACTTACAAGCAACTGGACAATGGAATATCAACCATAGAGACCCAATAGGGTTTCTATGGTCTTCATAAGAATCGGACTCATTCTAAATTAGAGCCAACTATTTAACTAACAGTGTATTCTTCGTAACTTTATAGTTGTTAGGATGAATAAACTTGTTATCATAGGGCTTTCATTGCTTATTTTGTTACATGGGGCCGATGTCCATTTTAAGGATTTGGTCGAATTGGAACAATTAATTGAGCATTACCAATTTCACAATAAGGAATATGGTGACAACTTTCTAGTTTTTATTTCCAAACACTACGGTGAGCTTAAAGCTTCCCACAGTGAGAAACACCAAGAAGAGCAGAAAGACCACGAAAAACTTCCTTTCCAACATCAACAAACACCTTGTGCCCAACCGTTGGTTTTTGTTTTGGGCACAGATAGTTTCATTTACTCAAATCCAGAAGTTCCCATGGCTTCCACGGGCAATTTCCACTATCAAATATCTTATTCCCTAATTTGGGGAGACCACCCCTTCCAGCCTCCAAAAAACGCATAGTTCATAGCCCTTCAGCTTTGCTGAACACTTTCCGCAAGCCTTATTCAATTTTAATAATGCTATTATTTCTATGAATCATGTTTTCAAAAATTATCAACTTTAGTATACGGAACAAGTTTATTGTTCTGCTTTTTACAGCTTTTATAGCCTTGGTAGGTTTATACTCGCTGTCTCAAATACCGATCGGTGCCGTTCCGGATGTAACCAACAACCAGGTCCAGGTCATTACCACCTCAACGAGTTTGTCCACACAGGATATGGAACAATTTGTCACCTATCCCGTAGAACTGGAAATGGCAAACTTGCCCGGTGTACAGGAAATTCGTTCGATATCCAAGTTTGGGTTGTCCGTGGTCACCATCGTATTCGAGGACGATATGGGCACCTATTTGCCCAGACAGCTTATTGCTGAAAAAATAAAATCCGCCTCAAGCCGTATTCCCGAAGGTTTTGGAAGCCCAGAAATGGGTCCGATAACCACAGGTCTGGGAGAAATTTATCAGTACATTCTCGATGTAGAACCGGAGTACAAAGACCGATACACTTCCACAGATCTCAGAACCATCCAAGATTGGATAGTAAAACGTCAGCTTTCCGGTATTCCAGGCGTAGTGGAGGTCAATACTTGGGGTGGTCACCTAAAACAGTACGAAGTTGCCATTCAAACCCAAAAACTGAATGCTTTCAATGTTACTGCAAAAGAAGTGTTCACTGCCTTGGAAAAGAACAACAGCGTTACAGGTGGTGGCTATATCGAAAAAGTGAACCAAGCTTATTTTATCCGGGGAGAAGGTTTGGTCAGCAGTCTGTCCGACATTGAAAACATCGTTGTAACCACCAGAAATGGCATTCCCATCTATATTAAAGACATTGCCAAAGTTGGTTTTGGCAGTGCCCCAAGATTTGGTGCCATAACCGGAAACGGAGAGGGTGAAAAAGTTCTTGGACAGATTATGATGCTCAAGGATGCTGATTCCAAACGAGTGATCGAGGCTGTAAAGGAAAGGGTTGCGGCTATTTCAAAATCCTTGCCTGAGGGGGTGTACATCAACCCTTTCCTGGACCGAAGTGAACTTATTGGCAGGACTACTTTCACCGTAACTGAAAACTTGGTCTTGGGTTGCTTGATCGTAATTTTTGTGGTGGTCCTGCTCTTGGGCAACTGGCGATCTGGCCTTGTTGTGGCATCCGTTATCCCACTCTGTTTGTTGTTCGCCCTTACCATGATGAACATTTTTGGGGTGGATGCCAACCTTTTGAGCCTTGGTGCCATCGACTTTGGTATCATCATCGACGGTGCGGTAATTATTGTGGAATATATTGCTTTCCAAATAACCCAGAAACAATCTGATATTGCCAATCTAAGCAAAGGGGAAATTCAAGCTATCAAAGATAAAATAACCGTTGAGGGGGCTGCAAAAATGATGAATTCGGCCGTTTTTGGCCAGCTCATCATCCTAATTGTTTTCATTCCCATTCTCTCATTGAGCGGGGTGGAAGGTAAAATGTTCAGACCTATGGCGTTGACATTCAGTTTTGCGCTTATAGGAGCAGTGCTATTGTGCTTTACCTATGTTCCCGTTGCCTCAGCATTGTTTTTAAAACCTTCCAAAGCTTCTTCCAAAAGCATATCGACCCGTTTGGTCAATTGGATACACAAACTATACGAGCCTATTATTGAATGGGCCATGAGGAGCAAAAAATTGGTGCTTTCCGTAGCAACGGCACTTTTGGTCGGAGCCATTGTATTGTTCTCTACCATGGGGGGAGAATTTGTGCCCACATTGGATGAGGGAGATTTTGTAATCCAACCCGTACTGAAAACAGGAACTTCATTGGCCAAAACTGTGGAAACCACGACCAAAATTGAACAGATATTAATAGATCAGTTTCCGGAAGTAAAACAAATAGTAAGTCGTATTGGCGCTGCAGAGGTCCCCACCGACCCCATGTCCATGGAAGAAAGTGATGTAATTATCACCCTAAAACCCAAAGATGAATGGGTTTCGGCCAAAACCAAGGATGAATTGGCCGATAAGTTCAAAGAAGCCCTTGCCGTAATCCCCGGCATGGAGGTTGAATTTACCCAACCCATTGAAATGCGTTTTAATGAATTGATCACGGGAGTAAGGGCCGATATTGCCATTAAGATTTTTGGGGAAAATCTGGCAATACTGAACAAAAAGGCCAACGAGATCAAGGATCTTATCCAAAATGTGGAAGGCGCATCAGACATTGTGGTGGAAAAAGTAGAAGGATTGCCACAGATGAACGTCTCTTTTGACCGTGCCAAAATCGCCCGTCATGGTCTCAACATTGCCGACCTCAACGAAATGATTTCCATGGGTTTTGCCGGAAAAGTGGTGGGCAGCGTTTTTGAAGGCGAGCGACAATTTGATATCGCTGTTCGATTGGATGAAGAAAACCGACAGGACATTTCCAATTTGAAAAACCTCTATGTTGATATTCCCAACGGTGGAAAAATCCCCATGAGCGAACTGGCTCAGATCACCTATCAGAAAGGTGCTGCCAAAATCTCAAGGGATGACACCCGCAGACGTATTGTGGTAGGGATCAATGTTAGGAACCGGGATCTCCAGTCAGTTGTGGACGACGTGCAGCTTTTGGTAAATGAACATATAAAACTACCGTCTGGCTATAGTATCACCTATGGAGGTCAGTTCGAGAACTTACAAAATGCAAAAGCCAGATTGACGGTGGCCGTGCCCATTGCACTATTGCTCATCTTTATCATGCTCTATTTTGCTTTCGGCTCCGTAAAGGAGGCTCTGCTCATCTTTTCTGCCATTCCGCTTTCTGCAGTTGGCGGCGTCCTCTTGCTTTGGTTAAGAGATATGCCTTTTAGTATTTCGGCTGGTGTGGGCTTTATCGCACTTTTCGGTATTGCGGTTCTGAACGGAATCGTATTGATTGAACACTTCAAAGAACTGAAAAGCAAAAAATTTGATTCTATGGAAGACCTCATCAAACAGGGAACCAATGATAGGCTCCGTGCCGTATTGCTGACAGCCTCTGCAGCGGCTCTGGGTTTTTTGCCCATGGCCGTATCCACAAACGCCGGCGCAGAGGTTCAACGTCCTCTGGCCACCGTAGTCATTGGTGGATTGGTAACAGCTACTCTACTCACCTTGGTGGTCTTACCTGTTTTATATGCCTATGCGAACAATATTAAGTTCCAAAAAGGAAGAAAAAAGAAGAAAATGAACAAAAATGCGTTGACACTCGTTTTGCTCTTGGCGGCTACCTCCGGGTTCTCACAAACCCAATTGAACTTGGAAGACCTGAAGGCAAAAGCCCTTGAAAGCAACAAAGGGATACAGGCGGGCTTGTTGATGGTAGACCAAGCGGAAGTACTTAAGGGAACTGCTTTTGAGTTCGACAAAACAGATATTTACTATCAATACGACGAAAACAACCTGGCTTTGAACGGAGAACCGCTAAAAGTATTTGGCGCACAACAACAGATTGAGTTCCCCACCGTGTACGGAGCAAAGAGCAAACTTCAAAAATCAAATTATGAGCTTCAAAAAGCATCTTTTGAAATCAAGAAAAAGCAATTGTTCGAATCGCTGAGCCTTGCTTACTATGAATATCAAACTTTACAACAGAAAGCAAAGCTTTATAGCACTTTGGACAGTATTTATTCAACATTTGCCCATGCGGCCAACAGACGGTTTGAACTTGGAGAGACCAATTATTTGGAAAAAGTTACCGCACAAGCCAAACAAAGGCAGATTACAAATGCCTACTTAAAGATCCAACAGCAATTGTTGACCACGTATGGCCAGATTGTAAGTTTGGTCCAAAGTGAGGATACCCTGGACATTGCCCATGAGCAGCCAAAAAAACTATCCGTAATGAATACCCAAGGCATGCTGGAAACGGAAACAGCCTTTTTGGATCGTAGGCAAGCCCTGAGCAACGCTCAAAAAAGTTTGGAAGAAAATAGATTGTTGCCCGACCTGAATCTTGAATATTTCCAAGGAACCAACAAAGGTCTGGGAACATCATTGTACGGCATTCAATTGGGGGTGCGAATCCCGATTTTCTTCTTTGGACACAGCAGCAAGTTGAAATCATCAAAAATCCAGACCAAGATCACGGCAATGGAAAACAATGAAATATCCGTTGCCATGAACCAGCGCTACAAGACCTTACTGGGACAATTGGAGCAACAGTCCAAGGAACTTTCCTATTATGAGGATGAAGGAAGCCAACTTTCCGATCAAATCCTGAAAGCAGCTACCGCAAACTTTCAAAACGGGGAAATTGACTTTTTCCAATACATCCAAAGTCTTGAAAATGCTTACGACATCCAACTCAATTATCTGGATGTCCTCAATCAATACAATCAAACCGTAATCGCCATTAATTACTTGACACTAACATTATAACAATGAAAAATATAATCTATTTCGCCACCGTACTTCTTTTAGTAATAGGCTGTGGCAACAAAAACAGTACTGATTCCACTTCAGAAGAACAAGCGGAAACATCGGAAATTATAGTAACACAAGATCAATTTGATGCCAACGGTCTTATGTTGGGAACCATGGAAAAAAGAACATTTCCCAAAATAGTGGAGGCATCGGGAATGATAGACGTTCCTCCAGAAAATAGGGCGAGTGTAAATGCTTTTATGGGAGGTTTTGTAAAAAGTACCTCTTTATTGGTCGGCGATCAGGTGAAAAAGGGGCAACTTTTGGTGATTTTGGAAAATCAGGAATTTGTCCAGATGCAGCAGGATTATTTGGAGGTTTTCAACCAGTTGGATTTTTTAAAGGCTGAATTTGATCGGAACCGGACACTTTTTGAGGAAAAAATAGCCTCCCAAAAAAACTACCTTCAGGCCAAAAGCAATTATGAAACGGCACAAGCTCGCTACCATGGTTTAAAGGAACAATTACAAATGCTGAACATCTCCCCCGAAAAGGTAGAGCAAGGAAATATTTCGTCACAGGCCGCCATTTATGCGCCAATTTCGGGAAGTGTCACCAAAATTAACGTGGCCAAGGGAAGCTATGTTTCTCCGGCCACAGAGATTATGGAAATCATAAACAACGACCATGTACATTTGGAGCTTACCGTTTTTGAAAAGGATATCCTTAAAGTGAAAAAAGGACAAAAAATACAGTTTAAGATTCCTGAAGCTTCTGAAGAAACTTTTGATGCAGAGGTCCATTTGGTCGGAACATCCATAGATGATGCAAAACGGACCATAAAAGTACACGGGCACCCTGCTCATGAAGGGGATGGGAATTTTCTTCCAGGCATGTTCATTGATGCCATGATCATGACTGACACAATTCAGGGTCGGGCATTGCCCGAAGAAGCTGTTATTGAATTCGAGGGCAGCTACTATGTGCTCAAATTAAGTGGTAAAGAAAATGGCAACTATAGGTTTGAGCAGGTTTCTGTAAAACAAGGAGAATCCTATGATGGGTATACCCAAATCATTTCGGATGAATTAACCGACTCTGATCAGTTTTTGACCAAAGGTGTTTTTGATTTGATCGGGGGATGACCTCGCCGTGTTATGTGAACAAATACCACAATTGGGCCGTGAAAAAACAAACCATAAAGCCCAAAACAATCGGAAGCACCGTGGCTACCATCGTCCATTTGACGCTTTTGGTTTCTTTGTAAATGGTATATATTGTTGTGGAACATGGATTGTGCAGCAAGCTGAACAACATCAGGTTGATTCCGGTAAGCAAAGTCCAACCTCCTGCTCTTAGGATTTGTTCTGTACCAGTAATGGAATCCAACTCGAACATAACACCCGATCCTTCTCCAACACCTGTCATCCCGGTTACAAGAACTGTAAGCATCAAAATAGTGGGGATTACAATTTCATTTGCAGGTATGGCAATGATATAGGCCAACAAAATCACTCCGTTCAAACCAAATATCATTGCAAATGGATTGGACCAATCGATAAAATGCTCCGCCAAACTTATTCCTTCTATTGTAATATTGGAGACCAACCAAATGACAATTCCTGCTGGAATGGCAAAAACAATCGCTCTCCACAAAACAAAGAGTGTTCTGTCAATCAAAGAAGTATAAAGTGTTTGAAAAATTCTGGGTGGTCTGTAAGGTGGAAGCTCAAGACTAAATGTAGAGGCTTCGCCTTTGAGCACAGTTCTGCTTAAACCCCATGAAACAATCAAACTGAATACAATCCCAAGCACCGCAACTCCAACAACGGCACCTGTGGAAACAATTCCTGCCCAAAAGGGGGAGACCATGCCACCAATAAAAATGGTGGCTATTAATATTTGGGTGGGCCAACGTCCATTGCACAGTGAAAAATTATTGGTGATAATGGCTATCAACCGTTCCCTGGGACTATCAATAACACGGGCCGCTATTACTCCAGCAGCATTGCATCCAAACCCCATGCTCATGGTGAGTGCCTGTTTACCATGGGCTCCCGCTTTTCGGAAAAGGCTGTCCATGTTAAAAGCTACTCTAGGCAAATAGCCCAAATCTTCCAATAGGGTAAACAATGGAAAAAAGATAGCCATAGGAGGCAACATTACGGCAATGACCCATGCCATCGCCAAATAGGCACCATCTACCAAAACTCCGGACAGCCACCAAGGCATTATACCATCTGCGGCACTTTTTAAAAGGGGATGTAAGGTGTCTAACAACAACGAGGCTAAGAGACCGGAAGGATAATTGGCACCGGATATCGTAATCCAAAAAACCAAAGCCAGCAACACAAACATGATCGGAAAACCGAATAGCCTACTGGTAACAACCTTATCCACTTTTCGCTCGAAACTAAAAGCTGGCCGTTCTCCATCTATGGAAACAGTTTTTCTGGCAATTTGTGCGGCGTCCGCATATAGGGAGGACACAATTTTGTCATGTATTCCCATACCCAAATCCCATTTTAGATCATTGGCCATTCCCAATATGTCTTCCACTTCCTTATTTTTCGCTACCTCTTTCATATTTCCAATGGGGTTTCATCTTGTACCAAGTCTTCCATTACTCCGTTTTGCAACGCCTCGATAATGCTTTGGTCGCCCTCTATCAGTCTTAAGGCCACCCAATCTGCATTTGGGAGTCCAGGGTAGGCCTTTCTAAGTTTTGCGGATAAGCTTTGAATGGCATGTTTCAACTTCGGTGGGTGACTTCGTTTTCTATGGGGTTTGCAGATATATTTCCCTGTTGCCACATCGGAAATCATAGCAACGAGCTCGGTCATTCCTTCCCTTGATCTAGCCGATGTGGGAACCACGGGGATACCCAATTCCCTTGAAAGGGTCCTAACATCGATTTCTATATGATTTCTTTTGGCCTCATCCATAAGGTTAAGGCATAAAATAGCTCTATCGGTAATTTCAAGTATCTGAAGGACCAGGTTCAAATTTCTTTCCAACCTTGTGGCATCAGCTACAATCACAGTTACATCGGGACGACCGAACAGTATAAAGTTTCTGGCCACTTCCTCATCTGTACTAGTCGAAAGCAAGGAATAGGTCCCTGGAAGATCTACAATCTTATACCTATCGTTTTCATAGGAAAACGCTCCTTCTGCCCTACTTACAGTTTTTCCAGGCCAGTTTCCCGTATGCTGCCTTAGACCTGTTAAATTATTGAAGACTGTACTTTTCCCCGTATTGGGGTTACCGGCTAGAGCAACTACATAATCTACCTTGTCCATGTCAACTCCTAACCGAACAAGGTTGCTTTTATGGTGTACTGGGCAATTCTCACAATTAGGCTGACTGCTCATGGTGTTCTTTTTTTATGTTATTAACAAAAATCAGATTGGCTTGTTCTTTTCGTATGGCAATGGTAGTTCCCAAAATGCGATAGCCAACTGGATCACCCGAAGCACTTTGAATCTCCGCTGCAATGGTATTGCCGGGAACAATACCAAAGTCCATTAGTCTTCTTCGTTGTAAACCCCGGCAATACGATGAAATCCCAACAATCGTGGCCGTTTCGTCCAGTTTAAGTTCCGAAAGTCTTTGATACCCTTCTTGTATGGGTTTTGCCTTTGGTAAAGGTTGCACCGTTATCGCAGAAGCAAAAAGCGGGGTAAGCACGCATTCGTTCCCGTCTGCTGCAAAAGTTACTTTGCCCTCCTGCACATCCAATAGGTACACTTGCATTCCAGGGTAAAGTCCTTGTGCGGACAGCTGTTCAAAAATATAATGAGGTTCGTCCTCGATATGTACAATTTGGGCCACTTCACCTTCTTTTAGATTGTTAAGTGTTACGCCAGAAAAAGGTGGTATTTGTCCTTCCTTGGAGGGAATAGGGTCTCCGTGCGGGTCAAAAGCAGGGTTTCCCATACGTGCGGCGAGTTTATCTGCTTCTTCCATCGATACCTGATGCTCCTGAATATCCGCTTCTCCATGCCAATCCATTTGTCCTACTCCCGTTTCATCTGCCAAAAAACGCTCCCATATTCGGTGTACCCGAACTATTCTCAAGGCATACGATTTACCGGTATCGGTCAGATATATGTTCGACCCCTCAAAAATAACAAGGCCCATATCACGCAGATGAGCCATAAGCTTTGCCATTTGGTCCGCGCTAATATTCAAGTTACCGGCGGCACTGTTTAAACTACAGGTTATTCCTTTGTACTCACAATCAAATAAATATTTTAAAGTATCTTCCAAAAGCACACGTTGCGAACTCATCCTAGCTTTGCCAAAACGGGCCAATAAGCCCTTTTTAGGCCAAAATACCCATGTCAAAATTGCCACGACAAGTAGTCCAAACAAAAGTGCTATAAGCGGGTTTTCCATAAGCCAGGATATTTTGTTTTTATGCTCAAAGACCTTTTAAGTTTAAAATCCACCAATAAGGCCGTTAACAGTTATATGAAAAATATATGGTTTGATAGTTATTTAAAAAACTATCACATCATGCAATCTTCAAATAAAGATTGGTCGCAATTTGATTCGAAATTGTATGTTCACGATCACCTATCAACAAATGCAGGGAATCATCAAAAGCTTCTTTTCCCAATATCTGGATTGATTTTCCAAGGGAAACCCCGTGTTTATCCAAATACTGCAAAAAAGCGGCTGAACTATCCTTGACCCCTACACAAACTCCCACGGCCCCTACGGGCAATTCACTCAACAATTGCTTGTCCCGTTCTTGAAACTCTCCATTTTTGGTCGGTATGGGATCTCCATGCGGATCATATTTAGGATGACCTAATAATTCATCCAACTTGTCAATCAGCTTTTCACTTTTAATATGCTCTAATTGCTCGGCCACTTCGTGGACCTCGTCCCATGTAAAATCCAATTTATCCACTAAAAATGTTTCCCACAATCGGTGCTTACGAATAATTCCCAAGGCTGTTTTTACACCTAATTCCGAAAGTGACACCCCCTGATATTTTACATAGTTCACCAATCCTTTTTCGGCCAATTTTTTGGCCATATCGGTAACGGAAGACGGTTTTGTCTCCATCTGCTCCGCAATGGCATTTGTGGTGATGGACTTGGAATCCCCACCTCCCAAATGAAAAATGGTCTTCAAATAGTTTTCTTCTGATCGAGTCATTAAAAAATATTTTTTCAAAAGTACATTTTTATTTGCAGAAATCTATTTTTAGATTAGTCTAAATTTATTTTTTACAAACTTAAAAAATGAAGAATGTATTTAGATCATCATTAATCCAGAATCCTGCTGTTCGGAACATTTTTCGGTACACAAGAAACATCCATATCAACGAGTTGCATGGCCCGGACACCAATGTTTTTAAGATGGCATGCCCATTGTAATTATTTTGGATGCGGTTTAGGATCTTACCGGAATTCCCGAACCTCTGGAGGTTATAATCATAACAGGACCAGCTTTTACCTCTATGGCAATGAAACTGATGACGGTTTGATCAAAGTCATTTCAAAAAACAGCCAATGCTCACAGGTTTTTTTTGAGGATTTATTTCCAATAGCACCCTAATCAAACGGTAGATTATTTAGCTAACGAAACGGAAAAAAATGGTTGTGATATAGGATCCATTTTTAATATAAAATATCATTCCTTGAATTCCTTAACAGACAAGTTTCTTTAATGACAAGCTAAAGTATCCCTCTTTCTCTATATTTGAACCTATGTCCCACTATGACTACATCATTATTGGAGCGGGAGCCGCTGGCCTTTTATTGGCCAACGCTTTGGGCAAGGATGAATTCTTTGCTTCCAAATCCATTTTGGTGTTGGATAAGGAGGACAAAACAACAAACGATCGTACTTGGTGCTTTTGGGAAAGGGGAACGGGTAAATTTGATGATTTGATCCACAAAACCTGGGATTTCATTTATGTGGGCGGGCAACAGCTTCAAAAATCAACTTCCATTGCACCCTACACCTACAAAATGCTCCGGGGAATTGACTTCTACAATCACTTTTTACCTAAGGTAAAGACCTTTCCGAACATTACTTGGATTCAGGAAGGGGTCACTAAAATTGAAGAGTCAGAAAATGAAGTCTCAGTGACCACATCATCGCAAAAATTTACCGGACAAACGGTATTTTCAAGCCTATATGATGCTTCCATCCCTTTAAAACAAAAGAAATTTCCTGTTTTGCAACAACATTTTGTTGGATGGCAAATAAAAACCGACCAGTCAGTATTTAATTCAGGAGAAGCCACCTTCATGGATTTTTCCGTGCCTCAAAAAGGCAATACCCGATTTATGTACGTGCTTCCAATTTCAGCTACCGAGGCCTTGGTGGAATACACCTTATTTTCAGAGCATCTTTTGGAAAAAACAGCGTATGAGGAGGCCATCAAAACCTATATCAAAGAAAAGTACAACAACACCAACTACACTATCAAAGAAACAGAATTTGGGAGCATTCCCATGACCTGCTATCCGTTTCATCAACACAATACAGATCGTATTTTTCATATCGGTATTGCGGGCGGATGGGCCAAACCAAGCACGGGCTACACCTTTTACAATACCAGCAAGCAAGTACCCAAATTGGTGAGTCATCTAAAAACTGGCAGGCCATTATCAGAGTTCCATAAAAAAAGTAGGTTTTTGTTCTATGATATGCTTTTGCTGGATATTCTCTACCAGAACAATCATCTGGGGCATGAAATATTTGAATCCATGTTCAAAAGAAGAAAAGCATCCTTGATTCTGAAGTTTCTCGAAAACGAAACCAATTTCTGGGAAGAGCTCAAAATTGTGACAGCACCGAGACCCATGCCTTTTATCAGAGCACTTTTGAAAAGACTTTTTTAAACGGTACGCTCCATCAGATTATCGCCAAACTGCCTCAATAAGGTTTTGTTCTTTTCCGAGATCTCAATTTGCGAAAGTGCTTCATATGCTTTTTGGGTATAGCTCTGGATAGCTTTTCTGGTTTCTTCAACGGCTCCGCTTTCCTTGAAAATAGTCTTTACCGCATCTACCTTGGTCGCGGAATCTTGTGGTTTGATGGAATATAGGTGCAACAATCCTTCCTGGTCGTCTTTGGAAGCCATTTGTAAAGCTTTCAAATAGAGGTAGGTTTTTTTGTTTTCCAAGATATCGCCCCCAACTTGCTTCCCAAAGGTTTTTGGGTCACCAAAAGCATCCAAATAATCGTCCTGTAATTGAAACGCAATGCCAAGGTTACGCCCAAACTCATATATGGCATCGGCATCCTTTTGGGGAGCATCGGCTATAATGGCACCCATCTTCATGGCAGCGGCCACCAAAACGGATGTCTTGTACTCGATCATTTTCAAGTATTCGGGGATGGTCACATCGTCACGGGTCTCAAAATCAACATCATACTGTTGCCCTTCACATACCTCAAGGGCTGTTTTGCTGAACAACTTTGTCAGTTCCACATACTTTTCCGCAGGATAGCTTTCCAAAAATTGATAAGAAAGAATCAACATGGCATCCCCGGAAAGTATTCCGGTGTTTATATCCCACTTTTCATGCACCGTTGTTTTTCCACGTCGCAGTGGAGCATCATCCATAATATCATCGTGCACCAAGGAAAAGTTATGGAACATTTCCACTGCCAATGCGGCATCCAAAGCTTCTTCCACTTTTCCGCCAAAGACTTCAGCGGTCATCAATGTGAGTATGGGCCTTAACCGTTTGCCTCCCAACCCTAAAATATATTGTACCGGTTGGTAAAGGTTCTTGGGTTCCGTTAACTCCGTTCTTTCGTTAAGATGCGTAACAAACTGCTCTCTATACTTACTAATGATATCGATATCTGACATGGAGCCAAAAATACGTGCAAAAAACCAAAAAATCTTAGAAACTGATAAATCCCCATAAAAACAAAAGTATTCATCAGCATAAAAACCAATCTAGAAAAAAAAATTGTCTTAAAAGTGCAATAGATATAAAAAGCTTCGTCTATACAACTACAGAAAGTAATTAGTCCTTTTTTGAATGGCCGTCAAAACCGAGAATAGAAATAACCTAACCACATTTTTCAATGAAGAGTACCATTCATTGAGGTCATATGTGCAGTCCAAAATCCGGGACACATCGGAACGCGATGCGGAGGATATTGTACAAGATGTGGCATTACGGGTGTTTTCGAAGGCCGATGACATTCTGCCCATTAACAATATCGGAGGTTTTGTCTATAGTGCCATACGGAACAGAATCATCGACATTATGCGGGGACGAAAGGAACGAAAATATCCAAGTGAAGATATTGACCGTAAATGGCAAGATTTTGCAGAAGTATTTTATGGAGATGCGGACAATAGGTATTCGCCAGAACTGGAAAAAGCACTAAAAAAAGCTGTACAAGATTTAAAACCCGTGTACAGGGACATCATTATCGCTGTAGATTTTGAAGGGTATAATTACAAACAAATAGCAGAAAGAACCGGAATACCGATAGGCACACTGATGTCCAGAAGGCACCGTGCCATGTCGGAGCTATCCAAAAAATTAGAGAATATAAAAGTACTGAGTTATGAAACATAAAAAAGAGTTTGAAAGGCAAACAGAAAAAAAAATGAAGAAATACGTAAAAAAAACAGTGAAGGTCACCGCCATGATCATATTGGGCGGTGTACTATTCCTCTTGGCCAATTATTTATTGATGTATCTGTGGAACTGGCTCATGCCCGACCTCTTCGGTGTAGGGACCGTTACCTATTGGCAAGCACTGGGTCTTTTTGTCCTAGCTAAGTTATTGTTTGGATTTGGTGGAGGTGGAAAAAACAAGAGGGGCTCCAGTCACAAAAAGAAGATTAAATCGTCGTGTAAGTGTTCGTCGTGGAGAAGGGATTTTGATGAATGGAAACACTACGATCAGTTTTGGAAAGAAGAAGGTGAGCAGGCCTTTAAAACCTATGTGGAGAAAATCAAAAATGAATATCATGATAAATCAAAAGAAGAATAACCGAAGAAAGAAATATTTACTCAGGTTCAGTCCATTTTTTTGGCGATTGGGAACTATGGGTACTGATCAATCCAACAAAGACTCCCAAATTGGACCATCGTTCGCCAATACAGTGGAACCAGATTAAACAATAAAATTAACCCCTCGTTAAATAATTGTAAAACCATGGAAACTTTTTTTGTTTTTAAAGTTTCCTTGTCTACATTTGCCGATCATTATGAGGGAAAAGATTATAGACAAAGCGACAGAAATGTTCTTAAACCTTGGTTTTAAGAGTGTTACCATGGATGATTTGGCCCATGAAATGGGTATATCAAAAAAAACGATTTACTCACATTTTAAGAACAAAACAGATTTGGTGCAGCAAACAACGGCAACAATGTCAAATCTTATTACCTGTGGCATTGATAACATTGTTGCTTTACAAAAAAACCCAATCGAAGAACTATACGAGATCAAAAAATTTATACTAACCCATTTAAAGAGTGAAAGGTCGTCACCACTGTACCAGTTACAAAAATACTACCCAAAAATTTACACCTCCCTGATGGAAGTACAATTTGGGTGCACACATCGCTGTGTAGCCAAAAATGTAAAAAGGGGAATGGATATGGGAATCTATCGGGACAACCTGAATGTGGAATTTGTTTCCAGGATCTACTTCACCGGAATTACCAGTATCAAGGACAATAATATGTTTCCTTCGGAAATTTTCAAGAAATCGGAACTACTGGATTTTTATCTGGAATATCACCTAAGAGGCATTGTTACACCTAAAGGAAGAAAAATACTCAATTCAATCATCAATTCAAATCAAGAATAAATGCGAAGATTAATAATCACTTTTGTACTGATTCTACCATGGTTGGCTTCTGGTCAAGACACCATACCCAGCTTTAACCTGGAAGAAGCGATCGCCCATGCGCTAAAGTACAACTACAGTGCCCAAAACTCCCAAAGGGATATATTGGACGCCCAAAAGCAAAAATGGGAAACCATTGCCACGGGACTTCCCCAGATCAATGGGGCGGTAAGTTACCAAAACCAGTTAAAACAACCTGTGTCACAGATTCCAGCAGAGTTTTTTGGTGGAGAACCTGGCACGTATGAAGCAGTAGTTTTCAGTCAGCCACAATCCATGTCCGCCTCCGCAACATTGACCCAAAAGATTTTTGATGGATCGTACATTGTGGGTGTCCAGGCAGCCAAGACTTTTTTGGAATATAGCCAGAACAACAAGGAGAAAACCGAATTGGAGGTTCGAAAATCAGTGGTAGAGGCCTATGGAAATGTTCTTTTGGCCCGGGAAAGTGTACTTATTTCGGAAAAGAACAAGGCCACTTTGGAAGAAAACCTCTATGAAACAAAACGAATCTACGAGAATGGTCTTGGTGATGAAGAAAGCGTGGACCAGTTGCAGATTACACTTTCCACGGTGGACAACCAACTCAAAAATGCACGTAGGATGGAGAAAATCACCCTACAGATGCTAAACCTGGTCTTGGGCCTTCCCATAGAAACACCAACGGTACTTACAGAAAACCTGGATGACCTTACCCAACGACAAATCGATTTGGGCCTGATCGATAATATGACATTCAATATTGAAAACAATGTGGACTACAAACTTGCCGTCAACTTGAACGAACAGCGTGCGCTGGAACTGAAATTGGCCAAAAGTTATGCCCTTCCAACCCTCAATGCTTTTATTAACTATGGGGGCAATTCCTATAGCGACAGTTTCAATTTCTTGAACAGTGGCCAGCAATGGTACGGCTCCTCAATTTTAGGAATAGACCTCAACATCCCCATTTTTAGTTCTTTGGGAAGAAGTGCCACCACACAGAGAGCCAAAATCGCCCTGGAAAAGGCCAAGACCCAGTTTACAGAGGTACAGGCACAGATCCGCCTTCAATTGGAAAGTGCAAAAAGCGATTATATTCTGGCCATTGAACAATACGGAACGGCCAAAGACAATCTGGCCTTGGCAGAACGCATCGAGAAAAAAAATCAAATCAAATATTCCGAAGGGTTGGCCACCAGTTTTGAATTGAGACAGGCACAGACCCAATTATACACAAGTCAACAGGAGTATTTACAGTCCATGGTCGATGTAATCAATAAGAAAATCGCACTCGAAAACATTTTGAATCAATAATTAAAGAGAAAACCATTCCATCATGAAAAAAACAATATATATAACACTAACGGCAATAGTTCTGGCTTCATGTGGGGGCAGTAGCAGCAAATCCTTGGAAAAAGTGATCACCAGCAAGGATATAGAGGCCATGAGAGCAAAGCATGTGGAGATTTCCGCCGAAAAGAAAGCCTTGGAACTCCAGCTAAAATCCTTGGATTCCGCCATTGCCCTATTGGACGATTCGGCCAAATTGCCATTAGTGACCACCATAAAGGCCAAGCTCCAAAAGTTCGATCACTATTTGGAACTCCAAGGAGATGTAATGACCAAGCAAAATGTACTGATCTACCCGGAGATGTCCGGCACCCTTAACAAAGTGTATGTCAAAGAAGGCCAAAAAGTATCCAAAGGCCAATTATTGGCCACCATTGATGATGGGGGACTATCCAGTCAGTTGGCTCAACTCAAGACACAAGCGGAATTGAGCAAGACCACTTTTGAACGTCAAAAAAGGCTTTGGGAACAAAATATTGGTTCCGAAATACAATACCTACAAGCCAAGACCAATTACGAAGCACAGCAAAACGCCGTAAAACAAATGGAAAGCCAAGTGGCCAAATCGAGCATTCGAGCTCCATTTACCGGAGTTATCGACGATGTGATCAAAGATGAAGGTACCGTTGTGAGCCCAGGTCCGGGTTCAGAGATATTCCGAATCGTCAACCTGTCCAATATGTATATTGAAGTGGAAGTGCCGGAAAGCCACCTTCCCAATGTAACACCTGGCAAAGATGTTAAAGTATACTTCCCGGTATTGGGCGATAGTGTCGCCACCAAAATCAGACAGACCGGTAATTTCATCAACCCCAGTAACAGATCCTTCACAGCAGAGATCCCGGTACCGAGCCTCGACGGCAAGATAAAACCCAATCTTACCGCCCGTGTAATGATCAATGATTACTCCAATGACAATGCCATTCTGATTCCACAAAGTATTCTATCTGAAAATGCAAATGGGGAGCAGTATGTGTTTTTGGTTGATGCAGATTCCATCAAAAATGACCCAGTGGCCAAGAAAGTGGTCATAAAAACTGGAAAAACACAAGGGGATTTTGTTGAAGTACTTTCAGGCATCAATGATGGTGACGCCGTTATAGATGAAGGGGCAAGAAGCGTGAAAGAAGGACAAAAAGTGAAGATAAAAAATAGCTAGACAGCCAAAGCAAACACAAGTTATGAGCAAACAAAAGAAAAGTGTAGACAAGGAGTTTGGGCTGTCCTCATGGGCCATCGATAACCAGACCACCATGTACGTATTGATCTTGGTAATACTTATCCTTGGTGGCATGGCCTATTTCAGTATGCCCAGGGAAAGCTTCCCTGAAGTAAAGGAAACCAAAATCTATATAAGTTCCATTTACCCCGGCAATACGGCGGAGGATATAGAAAAGTTGATCACCGACCCTTTGGAAGACGAACTCAAGACCGTGAGCAACTTGGTGGAGATTACTTCCACATCGCAGGAAGATTATTCCATGATCATTGTTGAATTCGATGAGAACATATCCGTTGAGGCGGCCTTGCAAAAAGTAAAGGACGAAGTAGATTCCAAAACTGCAAGTGAAGACTGGCCCACCTTTAACGGTGCAAAGGTCGAACCCAACGTTTTTGATTTGAGCATTTCCGAAGAAATGCCCATACTCAACATCAATATATCCGGAGATTATCCCATCGAAAAACTCAAAGAGTATGGCGAATATCTCGAAGATGAAATAGAGGGGCTTTCAGAAATCAAACAAGTGGATATAAGGGGTGCCCAAGAAAAGGAAGTAGAGGTCGCTGTGGATATTTACAAGATGATGGCGGCAAAAGTCAGTTTTAACGATATTATCAATAGTATCAATAACGAAAACTTGACAACCTCTGCCGGAAACCTTATTGCAAGCGGGCAACGTAGAACCATCAGGATTGTTGGGGAGATAGACCAGCCCAAAGATCTTGAAAACTTTGTGGTAAAATCGGAAAATGGCAAGTCAATTTATCTTAAGGATGTCGCCGAGGTATCTTTTAAGGAAGAGGACAGAACCACCTACGCCCGTGAATTTGGAGAGCCGGTAGTGATGCTGGACGTCAAAAAACGTTCGGGAAAAAATATGGTGGCGGCGGTAGACCAGATCAAGGTAATTGTGAATGACGCCATCGAAAACGAGTTCCCGCAAGACCTTAAAGTCACCATTGCCAATGACCAATCTTCCAAGACCATTGGCCAAGTGGACGATTTGGTGAACAATATCATCTTCGGTATCATATTGGTGGTAACGGTGCTCATGTTCTTTTTAGGATTCAAAAATGCGCTGTTCGTTGGTTTTGCAATTCCAATGTCCATGTTTATGTCACTTATGATCTTGAATGCCATGGGGTACACCATGAACACCATGATCCTTTTTGGACTCATCATGGGACTGGGAATGTTGGTGGACAATGGTATTGTGGTCGTAGAGAACATTTACCGACTTATGGATGAGGAGGGAATGCCTCGAATCGAAGCTGCCAAAAAAGGTATTGGTGAAATAGCGTTCCCGATTATCATATCCACACTTACCACAGTGGCCGCTTTTGTGCCACTTGGCCTATGGCCCGGTATCATGGGGCAGTTCATGAAGTATTTCCCCATAACCCTTTCCGTTGTTTTGGGTTCCTCGCTATTTGTGGCCATTTTCTTCAACTCGGTTTTGGTATCGCGATACATGACCACCGAGGACAAAGAAATGCCTTTAAAACAGATTATTCGCATCACTTCCATTATTTCAGCAATTGGTATCCTCATCATCATTTTTGGTGGCGAATATAGGGCTTTGGGAACCTTAATGGTGGTTACGGCCATCCTATTGTGGATCTATCGCCTGTTCCTTAGAAACTGGGCAAATACTTTCCAAAACAGGATATTGCCCACTTGGGAAAGAATGTACGAAAAGACATTACGGTTTGCTTTGGCCGGACGAAAACCTGTTTTCATTGCTATAGCCACTTTTGTTCTATTACTGATTGCCTTTGTTGGATTTGGTGCCTCAGTAGGGAGCCAAAGGACCAAAGTGGAATTTTTTCCCGACAACAAGCCCAACCAGATCATTGTCTATATCGAATATCCAGAAGGGACCGATATTGAAAAAACCAACGAAATCACCAAGGATATAGAGAACAGGGTCTACGATATCATCAATGCCGATGCCTATATGCACGGGGATTATAACTTTATGACGGAGAGTGCCGTATCCCAGGTAGGTGAAGGAGCCGGTAATCCCCAAACGGACGGTGGTTCAAGTGCTGAAATGCCCAACAGGGGTAAAATTACCGCTACGCTTCGAGAGTTTAAGTTTCGAGAGGGTGCGGACAGTGAAGAACTTTTGAAAAAAGTTCAAACAGCACTAAAAGATGTGTACCCTGGTGTGGCCATTTCTGTAGAAAAAGACGCGATTGGGCCTCCTGTAGGTTACCCCATCAACATAGAGTTGGAAGGCGAGGACTATACCGAGTTGATTGCAACCGCTGAAAGGATGCGGAACTTTATCAATTCGCGAAATATCCCAGGAATCGATGAGCTTAAGATAGATGTGAACAAATCCAAACCATCGCTGTTGGTACAAGTGGACCGTAAAAAAGCTGGTGAGCTCGGGGTAGCTACAGGTCAAGTAGGTCAACAGTTGCGCAGTTCCATATTTGGTTCCAAAGCCGGCATTTACAAAGAAGGTGGTGAGGATTATGATATTTATGTAAGGTTCAATGAAAAGGATCGATACAATACGAGCGCACTGTTCAACCAACGCATTACGTTTAGGGATCCTTCCAGTGGTCAGATTAAGGAAGTTCCGATATCCGCCGTTACCAAACAAACAAACAGTACCGGTTTTAGTGCCATAAAGCACCGCGATGTAAAACGTGTGGTAACCGTTTATTCTGCTTTGGCATCAGGCTATACGGATGCCGGGGCCATTGTCGGAAAGATCCAGGAAGAGATGAACGACTTTGAAAACCTTCCGGACAACATCAAAATTGATTATACTGGACAGATTGAGGAGCAAAATGAACAATTCCAGTTTTTGATGGGAGCTTTCTTTACAGGATTGGGACTTATCTTTTTTATTCTGATATTCCAATTCAATTCCATAAGCAAACCTGGAATTATAATGCTCGCCATTTTCTTGAGTTTGATCGGGGTTTTTGGTGGAATTGTTGCCACAGGCAGTGCCTTTGTGATCATGATGACCATGATGGGAATCATTTCCCTGGCAGGAATCGTGGTCAACAATGGTGTGGTGCTATTGGATTATACACAACTTTTGATCGATAGGAAGAAAGTAAGCCTTGATTTGGAAGAGGATGAGCTTTTGGAACCGGACGATTTTATGGAAGCAGTGGTAAAAGGAGGAAAGGCCAGATTACGCCCGGTACTTCTAACTGCGATCACCACTATTTTAGGACTGATTCCTTTGGCAACCGGTTTCAATATCAACTTTTTCACCTTGATGAGCGACTTTGATCCCAATATCTATTTTGGAGGTGACAACGTAGTCTTCTGGGGGCCCTTGGCGTGGACCGTAATCTACGGTTTGATCGTGGCCACTTTTTTGACATTGGTGGTTGTTCCCATTTTGTTCACTATGGTATATAGACTAAAGCTTAGAATCAGAAAAAGAAAATTAAAACAGCAAGGGCAAAAACGGGAACAAATAGAACCCGCTACGGTATAGCAGGATATCGAGCCAAAAAAAAGCCCCGCATTAATTGATGCGGGGCTTTTTTTTTTAAAACACTGATTAATCTAACGGTTGACCGTGACTGCATCGCCATGGTTCCATTTTTTTACATGTACAATACGATTGTCCGAAAAGTCGACTTCGCTCAATTCGTCATTCTTCCAAAAAAACCATTTACCGGTTTTTTCTCCGTTCAAATATTGTCCAGTAGCAATTTTTTTTCCTTCTACATTGAACATCACCCAATCGCCGTGCAATTTTCCGTTCAACATATAACCAGTTTGGGCAATTTCACCATTGTCGTGAAAATAAGTGGCCTTCACCATTTTTCCCATTTTTTCAAAAGTCGGTTTTGTATCTTGAGCTGACACACTAAACGCAAACATCACCGCCAAAAATAATACTGCTTTTTTCATACTAGATGGGATTTCTATATTGTTAATATACAAGTGATAACGAAACAAAGTTACTTAAATTTTACGTTAAATATATATTTACATAACATTTACTTTACATTAAATTAACTTTAAACGTTCAATATATTGATTTTCAGATGTTTAATTTATTTGAAAATCTCGATTTTTTATCTTTTTAACAACGACCTTCACCATTTACCCCTTGATAATCCATTCAAACCGTTGGGACAATAGTTAATTAAAGTTGTATGTCAATAGATTTATCAACCATTGATTTCCTGTCAAATAACACTTTAAACAGAAAATCAACATATCCACTATAAAATACCTACATTCCTATTAAATTTGCGCTCTCATAACAAACATCATGTACAGAAGCAATACTTGTGGTGCACTAAGGGCATCGGATATAGGTTCAGAAGTTATTTTAAGTGGTTGGGTTCATAAGGTTCGTGACAAAGGTTTTGTGGCCTGGGTAGATTTGCGTGACCGTTATGGCATTACCCAATTGGTATTTGACCAAGAACGTACTTCCAGCGAACTTCTGGAACAAGCCCGAAATTTGGGACGTGAAACCGTTATCCAAGCTAAGGGAGAGGTTATCGAGCGAGCCTCAAAAAACCCAAATATCCCCACTGGAGAGATTGAGGTGCTCGTAACAGAGCTCACCATTTTGAACAATTCGTTGCTCCCCCCTTTCACAATAGAAGATGAGACTGATGGCGGAGAAGACATCCGAATGAAATACCGCTATTTGGATATCCGAAGGAATCCGGTAAAGAACAAGCTCATCTTTAGACATAAAGTGACCATGGAGGTGAGAAAATATCTATCCGACCAAGGTTTTATCGATATAGAAACCCCTTATTTGATAAAATCCACTCCCGAAGGAGCAAGGGACTTTTTGGTGCCGAGCCGAATGAACGAGGGCCAATTCTACGCCCTGCCCCAATCCCCTCAGACCTTTAAACAATTGCTGATGGTAGGAGGAATGGACAAGTATTTCCAAATTGTAAAATGTTTTAGGGACGAAGACTTGCGTGCCGACCGCCAACCAGAGTTTACACAGATAGACTGCGAAATGGCCTTTGTGGAACAAGAAGATATCTTGAACACTTTCGAAGGACTGACCAAACATTTGTTGAAGGAAATCAAAGGTGTGGAAATTGAAGAGTTTCCAAGAATCACCTATGATGATGCCATGCGACTCTATGGAAATGACAAACCCGACATCCGGTTTGGAATGCAGTTCGGTGAGCTTAACCCAGTGGCTCAACACAAAGATTTCAATGTGTTCAATTCGGCAGAACTGGTCGTTGGAATTGCAGTTCCCGGGGCAGCTTCGTACACCAGAAAAGAAATTGACAAACTTGTAGACTGGGTAAAACGTCCGCAAGTTGGTGCCAAGGGGATGGTCTATGTAAAATGTAATGAGGATGGTTCCTTTAAATCTTCAGTGGATAAATTCTACGATCAGGATGATTTGGCCAAATGGGCTGAGATAACCAGAGCCAAGCCCGGCGACCTTATTTGTGTGCTTTCTGGAAAAACCAGTGAGACCAGAGCACAATTGAGTGCTTTACGGATGGAACTGGCAGAGCGTTTGGGTCTCAGAAACCCGGATGAATTTGCCCCCCTTTGGGTAGTTGACTTCCCACTATTGGAACTGGATGAAGAAACTGGGGACTACCACGCCATGCACCACCCTTTCACCTCACCAAAACCAGGTCAGTTGGAATTGTTGGAGACAAATCCAGGGGAGGTAAAGGCAAATGCCTACGATTTGGTGCTCAACGGAAACGAAATCGGCGGTGGCTCCATAAGGATCTACGATAAAGAGACCCAAGCGACCATGTTCAAACATTTGGGCTTTACCCCAGAAGAGGCCAAAGCACAATTTGGATTTTTAATGGATGCCTTCCAATATGGGGCACCTCCACACGGTGGAATTGCATTTGGCCTGGATAGGTTGGTGGCCATTTTAGGCGGACAAGAAACCATTCGCGACTTTATCGCATTCCCAAAAAATAACAGTGGACGCGATGTGATGATCGATGCTCCTGCTGATATAGATGAAGAACAACTGAAGGAACTCCATTTGAAAGTAACTTTGTAAAGTTATAAGTTTATGTATATTAGCATATGAGCAAAGCAATATATGGCAAAATATTTTCAACCTCTTGGTTGATTGTATTTGTTTTGTCCAGTTGCGATCGAAATAAAAAAGTTGATCTATATCAAGAAGTTGATGAAAACAAATACCTACACGATATAGGATATATTGATTCCACAAAAGCCCTACTGAGCGAAGACTTCAAAATCTGTAACGAGGAAAGAATCTATCAGTATTACAATCCAAGGGCGGCCTCATATACTAAAGGGAAAAATGGCCTAAAAAAATTCATTTTAGAAAATTACGAAAACAACGGATACCAAGATTCTGGCTATCTTACCATTCGATTTGTAATAAATTGTGAGGGGCAAGCTGGAAGGTATGTCATTCATGAGAATGATTTGGATTTAATTCCCAAAAAGTTTGACCCAAAACTAGTGGAACACCTTTTTGACCTCACGGCGCAACTAAAAAAATGGAATCCTAATATCATTCATGGTAAACCTTCGGATTCCTATATGTTCTTAACCTATAGAATTAGAAATGGTGAGATTTTGGAAATATTACCTTAGCATAATAATGGTATGTTGTTTTTCTTGTGAAACAAACCGGCCCCAACCAACACCCAAAGAGAAAAGAGCCTTGGCAGAGCAGGTTTTCAAAGAAGCTCTACAATATGGACAGGGCACTCCCGAGTGTATGCGACTTATTGAGAAAGCCACGCTCATAGATACTACCTACGCAGAAGCAATTAGGGAGCTATCTGTTGCTTATTTAAAAAGAGGTATGCCCCATAAATGGAAACCTTTGTTTGATAGAGCCGTTTACCATGATCCAAAAACATGGCTTATGGCACGTGGAGTGATATACCTAAAAGTGTATCGTGACTACAATAAAGCCATTGAGGATTTGGATGCCGCTGATAAACTCACCCCGGACTTTGTAGATTATGTCGCCGGACATAGTATTGATTTTTGGAAAGGAATGACCTATTTAGGCCTTAACGATTATGAAAATTGTATAGCTTTTTACAACAAACATATTAATAAGGAAACTGAAGAAACAGGAGAGGACTGGGTTGAAATAGAAGCTTTCCTGTATAGAGGAATAGCACATTACGAATCTGGGAATGCTTTGGAAGCTAGAAAGAATTTTGAGAAAATTTTGTTCTATACTCAAAATTCAGCTGATGCCAAATACTACCTCTCCAAAATTTTAAAGGATAATGGAGCCATTGATTCAGCTAGAACATACATCAATCAAGCAAAGGAAGATTATCAAGCTGGGTATTACAATCAAAGGAACTATGTGGAAGCCCTACGACAAATCTACTGGGATGACTTGGTCGAACTGGAAAAATCACTGGACAATGATTCAAAGTAGTAACCTGAAAACAACCTCATGACAAACGGGTATAAAAAACTTTTTACCCATTCCATCAAATGGAGATGTAAAAATCTATCCAACAGGACGTTTGTTCAAATAATAGACTTGATTTTGGGCTTTATGACCTTGTTTAGCTCACGAGAAACCTTTCGCTA
The DNA here is from genome assembly GCF_002699205.1 of Allomuricauda sp. Lineage (GTDB taxonomy): Bacteria > Bacteroidota > Bacteroidia > Flavobacteriales > Flavobacteriaceae > Flagellimonas. The sequence continues at coordinate 333,025 of NZ_PABT01000014.1, read as the reverse complement.
TTTTATCGTATTCACAAAAAATAACAGTGAACATGATGTAATGATCGATACCTTTGTCAACATAAACGAATGACAGCTGATTGAGCTTCATTTAAAATTGAATCTATGATACATGTTGAAATCCCATAAAAATGTTTTTTTTACTTTTTGAGTTATGGAACACAAAAAATCTTGGTTGACAAAGTTTTTGGTTTGGCGGGCCAAACATATTTCCCATAGGCAATTTGTTGCCATACTTAGTATATTGGTCGGTTTTACCTCCGGCATGGGTGCTGTTCTCTTAAAAAACCTCACCCATTTTTTTCAACATTTGATGGAAGGCAGATTAGTACAATACTACCATCATGCTTTCTACTTTTTATTCCCGATAATAGGACTGGTTTTAGTGAGTCTGATCATCAAATATGTAATTCGGAAGAAAATCAGCCATGGCATCCCTTCAACCCTTTATGCCATTTCCAAAAAAAAGGGTATCATGAGCAGGTATCAAATGTTTGGCTCCTTGTTGACAGCCCCAATAACTGTCGGTTTTGGTGGATCCGTGGGACTGGAAGGGCCAACAGTGGCAACCGGCGCGGCAATCAGTTCCAATATCGCCAAAGCATTGCATTTGAACTATGCCACCCGAATTTTGCTCATCAGTTGTGCCTCGGCCGGAGCACTATCCTCAATCTTTAAGGCCCCAATCGCTGCCATTGTATTTGCCATTGAGGTCTTTAGTCTGGATTTGACATTGGCTTCATTGCTTCCTTTGCTTTTGGCATCCTTATCCGCTATAATCACTTCTTATTTCTTTTTTGGCAATGATGCCCTTTTACCTTTCAACATCGTTGATGCCTTTACCATCTCGGATGTTCCATTTTATATTATCCTAGGGGTGTTCGGGGGAATCACATCCATATATTTTTATGAAGCATATACACGTATCCAGAACTTTTTTGATAAAATTTCATCCCCAAACCAAAGACTGTTGTTGGGAGGTATCGGCATAGGGATATTATTGTTTTTGATACCCCCCTTGTACGGCGAAGGGTTCGACACCATAAACAATCTTGTAAAAGGGAATACCAACGCCGTTCTCGGAAATAATATTTTTCGTCTTGATTTGGGCAATACGTGGGTCGTTATTGTCCTCTTGGCAGGATTGGTCGCGTTTAAAGTGGTGGCCAGTTCCCTTACGTTTGGCGCTGGTGGCGTTGGAGGCATTTTTGCACCAACCCTTTTTATGGGCAGTTTAATGGGCAATTGTGCGGCCAAGTTCATCAACCATATTGGCATATTTAAAAATACAATTTCAGAAAGCAACTTTACATTGGTGGGTATGACTGGCCTTATGGCCGGGGTAATGCACGCACCTTTAACCGCGATTTTTTTGATCGCCGAGGTAACCGGAGGCTACGAGCTCTTCATCCCTTTGATGCTTACGGCTGCAATATCGTATGCCATATCACGGTACGTTCACCCACATTCTGTATATGCCAGGGAATTAGCGCGTAAAGGAGAGCTGATAACCCATAATAAAGACCATGCGGTTCTGATGTTCATGGAAATAGACAAAGTAATCGAAAAAAACTTTTTGCCCGTTTATCCCAAAATGACATTGGACGATATTCTCCATAAGGTTGTCACCAAGTCCAAGAGGAACATCTTTCCTGTGATCAGTGAAGAAAATGGTTCCCTTTTGGGAATCATCCTAATGGATGATATAAGACCCATAATGTTTGACGAATCACTGTACGAAAAGGTAGTGGCCACCGATATTATGCAAACCCCGCCCAGTACCATTGAACTGAAAACTGATAAAATGGCGGACGTTATGAGAAAATTTCAAGACAGTGGTGCATGGAATCTTCCAGTGCTCAAGAACGGTAAATATGAAGGTTTCATTTCAAAATCAAAATTGCTCACGGCATACCGAAGGGAACTGATAAACTACACCCAATGAAAAAAATCAAACTAAAACATATTATTTTTCTCATCATGTTGGCATCCCTAGGGTCCATATTCTATGGGCTCTCCCTGGAAGAAGAACATCCCCAGGCCCCAAAATATATTGGCATAGGCACCGTTGGCCTGTTTTTGGTAGCCATGCCCCTTTTCCTTTGGAAAGAAAGTCGGGGCAAAAACATAAAAGATTATATGCTTACTAAGGAAAATATTGAGAAAATGCAAGAAAAAGAACGCAATAGGACTGAAAATCAATAATTTTCACAAGATTTAAACTTCTTTTCATGTAATCGGTCAGAAAAATATTTACTTTAGTATTTTAACATTTTATTTAATTTTTAATGACTGGTACAGTAAAATTTTTCAATGAATCCAAAGGTTTTGGGTTTATTACAAACGACGACACGGGAAAAGATATTTTTGTTCATGTTACGGCATTGAACGGTGTGGAATTGAACGAAGGTGACAAAGTAGAATACATTGAAGAAGAAGGAAGAAAAGGAATGGTTGCTGCACAGGTGCAAGTAATCGGATAATAATATTTTATTTTGATTAAGATCTCAAAATCCCGGCATGGCCGGGATTTTTTTTCAGTTCAAGTTTCTTTTTTGGATGAAAAAACGCTTTAACAGTTCTTCAGATTCTTTTTTCATCACCCCACCAACTACCTCCGTCTTTGGGTGCAAACGTCCTCCCATAACACTAAATCCCCGTTCCGTGTCAGCAGCCCCATATACAACCCTCGAAATTTGGCTCCAGTACAATCCCCCGGCACACATTTGACACGGTTCCAAGGTAACATACAGCGTGCACCCATGAAGATATTTACCTCCCAAAAAATTGGAAGCAGCGGTAATGGCCTGCATCTCTGCATGGGCGGTAACATCCTTTAAGCGCTCGGTAAGGTTATGTGCCCTCCCAATGATCCTATTGTTTACCACAATGACGGCCCCAACAGGTACTTCATCATTTTCAAAAGCAATTTCGGCCTCTTGCAGGGCCTTTTTCATAAAATAGTTGTCATCAAAAGGATTTTCCACAATTTTTATATCATTTTCAACAGATTGCTAAGCTACACATAAAATAAATTTACCTAGAATCGATACTTTTGTTTTTTATCCATTGGAAAGACTACTTACACATATCAATTCCCCCAAAGACCTCAAAAAACTAAACTTGGATGAGCTACCCAAACTTGCCCAAGAATTAAGGGAATTCATTATTGATATTGTTTCTACCAAAGAAGGGCATTTAGGTGCCAGTCTAGGTGTTGTGGAACTTACGATCGCATTACATTATGTGTTCAATACCCCACACGATAAACTTATCTGGGATGTGGGGCACCAGGCCTATGGACATAAAATCCTGACAGGAAGAAAAGCGATTTTTGATACCAACCGGCAACTCGGTGGAATCAGCGGTTTTCCAAAGCGAAGCGAAAGTGAATATGATGATTTTGGCACTGGCCACAGTTCAACCGCAATTTCCGCCATTCTTGGCATGGCCATGGCCTCCAAATTAAAAGGCATGCCCAACAAACAACACATTGCCGTGGTGGGCGATGCTTCCATCGCAAGCGGAATGGCCTTTGAAGGTCTAAACCATTTGGGCGAGACCAATGTAAACGCATTGATTGTTTTAAACGACAATGCCATTGGAATCGACCCAAGCGTTGGTGCCCTTAAAAAATATCTAACCAACGTAAAAGCCGGAACTGCCAAAGAAGAAAATATTTTTGAATGTCTAAACCTTAACTACTCCGGTCCAATTGATGGACATGACGTAAAAACCTTGGTCAAGGAACTGGAGCGTTTAAAACATGTTGATGGCCCAAAACTGCTTCACATCATCACCACAAAAGGCAAAGGATTAAAAAAAGCCGAAGAAGACCAAGTGGTGTACCATGCTCCTGGGAAATTTGATAAAATCACAGGGGAACGGCTCAAAATACCGGGACAGATCCAACCTCCAAAATATCAAGATGTGTTTGGACATACCATTGTGGAATTGGCCAAAAAAAATAAAAATATTGTGGGCATCACCCCCGCCATGCCCAGTGGAAGTTCCTTAAAATTTATGATGGACGAAATGCCGGACCGCGCATTTGATGTGGGAATAGCCGAGCAACATGCGGTAACCTTGGCAGCAGGTATGGCAACCCAGGGTTTGGTGCCTTTTTGCAATATCTATTCAACATTTTTGCAAAGAGCCTATGATCAAGTGATACACGATGTGGCCCTGCAAAAACTTCCGGTAATTTTCTGTTTGGACCGTGCTGGTTTAGTGGGCCAAGATGGCCCTACCCACCATGGGGTTTTTGATATCGCCTTTTTGCGCTGTATCCCAAACCTGATCGTTTTTGCCCCAATGAACGAAATGGAATTGAGAAACATTATGTACACTGCCCAATTAGGGCTGGAAAATCCCATTGCGATTCGATATCCGAGAGGTTTAGGGGTACATATTAATTGGAAAAATGATTTTGAACCAATTAGAATAGGTGCCTCGCGATGTTTAAGAAAAGGGTCGACAATTGCCATTCTAACCGTTGGCCATATTGGTAACGGCGTAGCAGCCCTCATTGAAAATTTAGATAATCCCAATGTAGTTGGGCATTACGATATGCGTTTTGTAAAACCCTTGGACAAGGATGCTCTTCGTACCATTTTTAAACAGTACGATCATATTATCACCATTGAAGATGGCTCCAAAATGGGTGGTTTTGGTTCTGCCGTTCTCGAATTTGCCAATGAAGAAGGAATATCAAAACCTGTTAAAATATTTGGTGTTCCCGATCAATTTGTAGAACAAGGAACAATACCCGAAACCCATAAATTGGCTGGTATAGATTTTGATACGATACATTCATATATACAATCAACCTTAGACCGATGCGAATAAATTGTTTTTTAATTCTATTCCTTACCGTATTCCTTTCTGCCAATGCACAGGTAACCCAACTAAAAGCATTTGAAATTGACAGCACAGATGGTGACTTTAAAATTATTAAGATAAAAGATGTAAAACTGAAATATTTGACAAGGAGTGCCAAACTGACCGATCCGCGCACCGTTCTTAACCGTGTCAAACCGTTGAGTTTATGGTATAATCGATTTAGGCCCACTTCTTTTTGGGAAAAAGTCAATCAATTCGGGCTCAACATCAGTGAGGTTTCATTTGTCAACTGGAATGCCGGGGGAGATAATTCAATCACTGCTCTCGCCAAGGTCAAATTTTCCAGAAATTACAAGTTTAGATATCTCAACTGGAAAAATGAAGCCAATCTTAGTTATGGCCTCAATGCCCAAGAGGGAAGAAAACTCAGAAAAACGGACGACCAAATAAAGTTGGCAACCACCCTAAGTTACAGAAAAGATACGATTACCAATTGGTACTACTCGGTCAAAGCAACTTTCAACACTCAATTTTCAAATGGTTATACCTATCCCGACCGAGAAAATCCAATTTCAAGATTTATGGCACCAGGGTATCTCTTTGTTGGTCTGGGTAAATCATACATAGCTGACAATAATAAATTTAACCTGTACATATCCCCGGTGACCATGAAATCCACATTTGTAATGGACGATACTCTTTCCCAGCAGGGAGCTTTTGGAGTGGACGAAGGAGAAAACACTTTTATGGAAATGGGGTTTCAGATCACCAATTCATGGGAGACCGAAATCATGAAAAATGTGATGATGGACCACAGCCTTAGCCTTTATACCGATTATCTCCGGAGTTTTGGGAACATAGATGTGGACTGGGAATTGAATTTGAACCTTAAGGTAAACCAATATCTGAACGCCAATATTGGAACACACGTCATCTTTGATGATGATATCAAATTTGATGAAGAGACCGCAGAGGATGGCACGATACTGAACCCGGGGATAGCCCGAATACAATTTAAACAGTTGCTGGGGGTTGGGCTTTTGTACAATTTCTAAACCTTTCTACCGGTTAACTTGTCATGGATGTGCACCGCAGCACTATCGGACAAGCTGGCAACAAAACAGCAAGTGTCCAATAAGATTTTATATATCGAAGTATCCGTATTTCGATAGTTTTCCGGCAAACTTTTAATGAGCAATCGGTCGTAATTGGTATCCTGCCCTTCCCTGACATTGATCAATGCCGAAGTATACATATCCAAAAGGTCCGATATAATCCTGTACCCTGCCAATTCCTTGTCCACGACTTCGGTGGATTGATAGATCTTCTCGACGCTCAATTTGATAATATCCGCTACCTGCGCCCGATATTTGCCTTTGTCCAGCAAGGAAACATCAAACTCTCCATGAAGAATTTTGTCCTCGTTCTTTACGAAAACATCCACAGCGTCCCCTATCAAGGTGCTTATGGCAAGGGCCCTCAAATAACTCAATCGATCACTTGAGGTGGTCATGGCATTGTATTTTTTGGTATTGATGTTGTCCTTCACCAAATTGATCAAATACTCCAATGCATATTCCTCGGGAATCAGTCCCAAATTGATACCATCTTCAAAATCGATGATGGTATAACAGATATCATCTGCGGCCTCGACCAAATACGTGAGCGGATGTCTTAAAAATCCGGTTTTTGGATGATTGGGATTTGGCAACAAACCGATTTCCTCGGTCAATTCATAAAAAAACTCCTTCTCGGATTGAAAAAAACCAAACTTTTTATCGACAATATGTTTGGAAGGCTTTTTGGGCAAGGATCCTTTGGGGTACTTTATAAAAGCTCCCAAGGTGGCATAACTTAAACGAAGCCCTCCGGGAACCCCCTCTCTGGATTCGGTCAAAAGCTTGAAGCCATTGGCGTTGCCCTCAAAGTCGATAAGGTCTTGATACTCCTCGGCGGTAAGGGCGGCTTTGTAGGCTTTGCCCTTGCCCTGCTTAAAGTAGTTCCCAATGGCTTTTTCCCCACTATGTCCAAACGGGGGGTTACCAATATCATGGGCAAGTGCCGCTGCAGCCACAATGGCCCCAAAGTCGTTAAAATGATGGCCGTGCACCTCCGACAAAAAAGGATATTTTGATAGAATTTGTTGTCCAGCAATCCTCCCAAGGCTTCTTCCTACTACTGACACCTCCAAACTATGGGTAAGACGGGTATGCACAAAATTCTTCTGTGAACCTACTGCAATGGGCATTGGAAACACCTGTGTCTTGTCTTGCAAGCTTCTAAAAGCAGATGAAAAAATGATTCGGTCATAATCCACCTCAAAGCCCAAACGGGTCTCATTTTGTTCTTTGCGTAATCGTTTCCCCGTATCTCCGTGCCGTCTTAAAGAAAGTAATTGCTCCCAGTTCATAGTCAACTATTGGTGCAATATACATCTAACCTGGATTATTCACCAAGAAAACCGGAAATCACCTTATATAACAATGTTTAATGATTACTTAAACTTAAAATTACCGTAAAGAAACTTCCATAGTTGATTTTTGGCGGAGATTTCTTTACGGATATTAGTTTTTGTCGACTATTCTTCGAAATCTGACGGCTACCTTTTACGGGGTAGCCTTTTTTATCAGCACAACACACATAAGATAACATAGAAGAGATGTTAACTTAACATTGGGTACGGTTCTTTGCAGCGACAAAAACTAGTACCGTAATGATTGCCAAAAAGTTAACCCTTATCGGGTGCTTCTTTATATTGACCTACGCTCAATTTTCTTATTCACAAGAAATTTCTTCGACCAAATTTGGCAAAGGATTACTGAACATTGTTGGCAAAGACAGTACTTGGTCCATGAAAGTAGGGGCAAGAATGCAGATTTTGTCAAATTTTAGTTGGATCGATCAAGGGGAAAAGAGCTTTTCAAACCCTGAACAAAACTTTTTGGTAAGGCGAGCCCGGATTAAATTCAATGGTTTTGCTTATTCTCCTAAACTTACATACAAAATAGAACTTGGATTGTCAAATAGGGACATGTCCGGTGGTTCCGAGTTTACAGGAAATACGCCACGGTACATTTATGATGCGGTCGTGATGTGGAATTTTTATCAAAACTTTGAGCTTTGGTTCGGACAAACAAAATTACCTGGCAACATTGAACGGGTCATTTCTTCAGGAGATCTGCAACAAGTTGACCGATCGTTATTGAACAGCAGGTTCAATATTGATAGGGACATGGGCTTTCAATTGAGACATCATTTTTACATGGGTGAAAAGTTTTTGGTTCGAGAAAAGTTTGCATTCTCACAAGGAGAAGGAAGAAATGTAACCGAGGGCAACTTGGGAGGCCATCAATATACCACAAGGCTTGAATTGTTGCCATTCGGGAAATTTATGAATAAAGGGGAGTACAAAGGCACCGACCTTGACCGAGAGCCCACTCCCAAATTAATGTTGGCGGCCACATACGACATAAACAAGGATGCCGTAAAAACACGGAGCAATATGGGCACTTATATGTTCAATGATGTTGGGTTCCATCAAACCGATATTTCCACCCTCTTCTTCGACATTATGTTCAAATACCAAGGTTTTTCCCTTATGGGAGAGTATGCACATCGTGATGCCGACAATCCCATTGCCCTAAATTCTGACAATACCCCAACTGGCGACACAGTGCAAGTGGGAAGAGGGCTAAACCTTCAATCAGGTTATCTTTTAAAAAATAATTGGGAAGTATCGGCAAGGTTTACAAATATTACATTGGATTTTAACATTACCGGGGAAAATCCCGAAGAACAATATACCTTAGGTGTTTCAAAGTATGTCGTGGGACACAAGTTAAAGGTACAGACAGATTTTAGCTATTTGAACGCAACCAGTGAATCGGATGAATTAATGTGGCGTTTACAAGTAGATGTACATTTTTAAAAAATAACCTTTACATAACGTTATCAAAGGGCATTCTGTAGATATTTGAAAAATTTTTTTTGAACTTTTAATATGGACAACATATATTTTCTGATTCTGGTTGCTTTGGGCATTTTGGCCATCGCCGATCTTGTTGTTGGTGTAAGCAATGATGCGGTTAACTTTCTTAACTCCGCCATAGGATCAAAAGCCATTTCATTCAAAACCATTATGATTGTTGCCAGTGTAGGGATTGCATGTGGGGCAATTTTCTCCAGTGGTCTTATGGAGGTTGCAAGGAAAGGTATTTTTAATCCAGGTGAGTTCTACTTTGACGAAATCATGTTCATCTTTATGGCCGTGATGATCACGGACATTCTATTGTTGGACTTTTTCAACACTTTGGGGATGCCCACTTCTACCACAGTGTCCATAGTATTTAACCTTTTGGGTGCGGCCGTGGCCATGGCAATATTAAAAATAGCTGATGTGAATGGTAATTTTTCCGATGTTGTCAACTATATCAATACCGACAAGGCCATCGAAATTATCATTGGCATCCTGTCCTCGGTCGTGATTGCATTTACCGTTGGTGCATTTGTGCAATGGGTGTCCCGTCTTCTGTTGTCCTACCAATACCAGAAAAAAGCAAAATGGGTCGGAGCAGTCTTTGCTGGCGTAGCACTGTCTGCCATATTCTATTTTATATTGTTGAAAGGTATAAAAGGCACTCCTTTTGCCGATCAAACCTATGATTTCATTGGGGGAAGAACCATTAAGGAGTTCCTCGAGACCGAAATATATATGGTCGCAACAATCAGCTTTGCATTATGGTTCCTTATTTCATATTTGCTCATTCAATTTGCAAAAGTCAACATCTATAAGGTGATTATTGGTGTGGGAACTTTTGCCCTTGCCCTAGCTTTTGCAGGAAACGACCTGGTCAACTTTATTGGTGTCCCCATTGCCGCATGGCAATCCTATGAAGCATGGGCAGGTTCCGGAATTCCTGCCACCGAATTCAGTATGGAGATCTTGTCCACCAAAGTTGAGACCCCAACCCTCCTATTGTTCCTTTCCGGAATGATCATGGTCGTCACGCTATGGTTATCCAAAAAAGCAAGATATGTGGCCGATACAGAAATAAACCTATCCAGGGAAGGGGAGGCCAAAGAAAAATTCCAACCCAATTTTTTGTCCAGGGGATTGGTGAGATTTTCAATAAATATGTCCACTTGGGTTTCCAGTGTGATACCCACGCCCATTCAAAGGAAAATTGATAAAAGGTTTGAAAAGCCCACTGTAAACCTTTCCAAGGACAAAGTACTCCAACTACCTGCATTTGACATGATCAGGGCTTCCGTAAACTTGATGGTTGCGGGCATCCTTATTTCAATTGCCACATCATACAAACTTCCACTTTCTACGACCTACGTGACCTTTATGGTGGCCATGGGTACATCTTTGGCGGACAGGGCATGGGGTGCGGAAAGTGCCGTTTATAGGGTAGCAGGGGTATTGAACGTAATCGCTGGTTGGTTCAGTACGGCGATTATTGCTTTCTTGGCTTCAGGAATTATATTATCGCTTATCAGTTTCGGAAAAGGGGCTGCCATTGCCATACTATTGTTCGCCGCTGTTCTCCTATTGGTAAGAAACTACATTTCCTATAATAAAAAATCAAAGGAAATAAAAGTCGAGGATCGATTGAGAAGGGCCGAAAGCAGCTCCATTCAAGGGGTAATTGAAGAGACTGCGGCCAATATTGCCAATGTAGTAAAGCGTAGTAACAAAATCTATACAAATTCCATAAACGGGCTTGCCAAACAGGCATTGGACTCTTTAAAGAAAAATAAAAAGCAAGGTAAAAAGCTTGCAATGGAAATAGAGGATCTAAGGGAACATACCTTCTATTTTATCAAAAACTTGGAGGAAGCCCATATTGGTGCCAGTAATTTTTACATCAACATAATGGGATACTTGACAGATATGTCCCAGTCCTTGGAATATATAGGCAAGGTAAGTCACAACCATGTGCACAATAACCACAAAAAACTTAAATACAACCAAATCAAGGAACTGAAGGAAATTGACCATAAGCTGGAAGAAATCTTCAATAGCACCCAAAAGGCGTTTGAGGAAAAATCCTTTGAGCAGATCGGTGCCATTTTGAATTCCAAACAAGAACTTTATGATTTGGTCTCCCAAAAGATCGACCTCCAAGTTTCAAGGACAAGAACAGAGGAATCGAGTCCCAAAAACACAACGCTGTATTTCTCACTTTTACTTGAAACAAGGGATTTGATCACCGCAATGATGAACCTCTTGGAACAATACTACCACGAACACGATAGCACTGTTGAACCCGCCACTATAGACACAAAATAAAACAGTATCTTTCATGTCATATAACAATTTTTGACATGAAAAGGTATTGCACTATTTTTCTATTATTTGGTTTTTTGTTCATTCTTCCTCTTCGGGTCCAATCCCAATCAGCCGATGAGGTTTTAAAAAATGCCATCGCATTTCATGACCCCAACGGGAACTGGGGACATTTAAAGACCTCCTTCAAAGTGGTCATGGAAACCCCCGACCGTCCCAAACGAACCAGTATCATTACCGTAAATTTCCCCAAACAGGAATTCCACTTGGCCGTAGAGCAAGGTGAAAATGCCTATTCCTATCATATAAATGATACATCTTGCGAGATAACATTGAACGGAAGCAAAGATTTTTCAAAGGAACAAGCGGAGGAATTACGCTTAAATTGTGAACGGGGCAATTTCATGAAAGATTATTACACCTATTTGTACGGCCTTCCCATGAAACTTACCGACCCTGGAACCCACCTAGATCCCAAGGTTCAAAAAAAGACTTTCAAGGGCAAAGAATATGTGGTTTTAAAAGTCACATACGAAGCAGAGGTCGGCGAGGATACCTGGTATTTTTATTTTGACCCGACCACCTACGCCATGGAAGTTTATCAATTTTACCATGATGAAAGCAAAAATGATGGTGAATACATCCTTTTGGAAGGATTGGAAGATATCAACGGTATAAAAATGCCCAAAACAAGGGCATGGTACCTGAACAAGGATAATAAATACTTAGGGACCGATACGTTGGAGAAAGTCCAAATTGATGAATAAAGAGTGTGGTTACCTGTAAAAATTCATCTCGTCCATATATTTCCATACGGAGTACGGAAGCATGGGGCGAATATTTTTTCCGGCTTTATGGGATTTACGGATAAATGTGGACGATATTTCCATAATAGGGGCGTCGACCTTGGTAATCCTAGGGTGTCCTTTAAATCGGTGCTCTATCTCACCGTGTGAAATCCTCGGGTACACATGGATTGAGTAATGCTCCAAAATAGCCTCATAATTTTTCCATTTATGGAAACTTTTCAAGTTATCCTCCCCCATTATGAGCGAAAATTGATGGTTTTTTCCATACTTATCATCCAAATGGGCCAGCGTATTTGTGGTATAGTTTGGCTGGGGCAGGTCAAACTCTATTTTACTGGGTTTTAACTTGGGGTAATCCTGAACAGCTTCAAACACCATTTGATAACGATGATTATTGTCCAAAAGTGATTGCTTTACCTTAAAAGGGCTTTGTGGTGTAATAACGAACCAAACCTCATCCAGATCGGAAAACTCCACCATGTGGTTCGCTATCACCAAATGGCCTATGTGTATCGGGTTAAAGGTTCCAAAAAAGAGCCCTACCTTTTTCATGATCATTCTTCTTTTGAATCTGGGATCTCGGCCCCTACGAACTCTGCGACCAACTTATGTGCTTCGTCCAATGCAACATCAAGATCATAGTTCTTGATGATCTTATCAAACTGGGGGGCCGTGGCCAATTCCACGGATGCTTTTGCAATCCGCATATTTATCTTGTCATCGCTTTCGGTACTTCTCTTTTTCAGTCTGATCTTAAGTTCGTCAACACTGGGAGGTTTCACGAAAACAGCCAAGGTTTTCTCTGGAAACTTCCTTTTGATTCGCAATCCACCGGACACGTCGATATCAAAAATTACATTTTTGCCCTCTGCCCAAAGTCGTTCCACTTCACTCTTTAGCGTACCATAAAAATTATCGCGGTACACTTCCTCCCATTCCAAAAAATCGCCATCCTTTATATGTCTTTTAAACTGGGAAACGGACATAAAGTAATAATTGACCCCATTTTTTTCCTTTGCCCTTCGAGGACGTGAGGTTGCGGATATGGAAAAGGCCAAGTTCAACTCGGGTTGATCCAATAAATGTTTGACAATGGTAGTTTTTCCACTCCCGGAAGGTGCTGAAAATATAATAAGTTTACCGCCTTCTGTCATAGTACATTGAGCATTTGTTCCTTGATCTTTTCCAATTCATCCTTCATCTGTACCACCAATTGCTGCATTGGGGCATAATTGGCCTTGGAGCCTATGGTATTGATCTCTCTTCCTATTTCTTGGGAAATGAACCCTAGTTTTTTCCCATTGGAATCCTTGGAGTTCAAGGTAGTTTCAAAATATTTTAAGTGATTGGCCAAACGGACCTTTTCTTCCGTGATGTCATATTTTTCCAGATAATAGATCAGCTCTTGTTCAAACCTATTGGCATCCAATTCCACTTTGAGATCGGCAACCGCTTTTTCCAATCGTTCCCTTACCGTTGCCAAACGCTCAGGGTCCATGGCTTTCACCGCTTCCAAAAGTTCGTTCAAATTCTTGAGCCTCATAATAAAATCCCGCTCCAGCACTTTGCCTTCTTCGTTGCGGAACTCCACTATTTTGGAGAGGGCCTTTTCCAATGCTTCCCTAATGGCCTTATATTCTTCCTCGTCAATATCGTCTTTGTCCGTTTTAAGGGTGTCGGGCATACGCAATGCCATTTCCAATAGCTTTATATCATCCCCTTGGGCAATGTCCGCCAATTGTTCCATGTATTTTTTTACCACGCCTTTGTTCACCTCGGCCGTGGTTTCCTCTCCAGTAATTTCAACATAAAGGTTAAAGTCCACTTTGCCCCTGTCCAAAGCACCTGCAATCATTTTACGAAGTTCCAGCTCCTTTTCTCTATAGAATTGTGGAAGTCTGGCATTGATATCCAAATTTTTGCTGTTGAGCGATTTCAGCTCAACGGTAATTTTCTTGGAAGGAAGCTGAACAACGTGCTTCCCAAAGCCTGTCATGGATTGGATCATATATGTATGATAATTTTTGCCAAAGGTAACCAAAATAGGTTTTGGCCTTTGAAGAATCTATATTGAGGTATGGGTATAAAAAACTAATCCAGCTCCCTGACCCAACCATTTTTATAACTCATCATGTGTATCTCAATGGCCCCAAAGTTTAAGAAGGCTTTGCTGTGTGATGGAGTTGTAGGCTCCACTTCCGGCAACCTGGCCCGTAAACAAGGAGATTGCAAAGGCCTAAAGCACCCTTAAATTAAATATTGATATTTTATAATTCTTTTATTTTAATATTTCTGAAGGACACTACATCACCATGGTCCTGCAATCCGATCTTTCCGGTTTTGAACATACCAAAACCTTCCCAATCTGCAAATTTTGAATGAGCCACCAAATCATCCCACTCAGGGCCCTGAAGCGGGAATTCCACAATTTTGGTACCATTCATTACCACATGTCCCTGGTTGGCCTTGTGATCGATCATTAGCTCAACAGAGTTCCATTCTTCAGCCTCTTTCACGGTATTGGCCGATGGCGGCACAATATCATACAGCGCACCGGCGGTACGATCTGCTCCGTTTTGTGCATCCGGGTGTCTCTCATTGTCCAATACTTGTATTTCCGGACCCGTTAAATACGGTTGTCCATATTTCTCATCTTCTTTGACCCCCCAGAAAATACCACTGTTGCCCCCTTTGGATATTTTCCATTCCATAGTGAGAACAAAATCGGTAAATTCTTTGTCAGTTACCAAATTATAAGAAACACCCTCTTCCCTGTTTTCCGGAGGATAAAAGACCATGGCACCGTCTTCCAATTTCCAAGGCTCGGTGACTTCTCCTCCGTTGTACATGTGCCAACCATCAAAAGAGGTCCCGTCAAACAGAACAATCCAATCGGATTCCTTTGCTTCCGATATTTCAACTTCTTCTTTTACTTCTTCTTTTTTATTTTCTGTTGGTTTGTCCTTACAGGCAAAAGTTATGGCCAGTGTCAGGAACAGCATCGTTTTTTTCATAATCCCAGAATATTTTTTAGTTTTTGTTCGTCTACATCGCCTCCGGCAAAATCGTCAAAGGTCTTTGTGGTTGCCTCAATGATATGGTCTTTGATGAATTTTGCGCCCTCACGTGCCCCTTGTTCTGGGCTTTTGATGCAACATTCCCACTCCATAACTGCCCAGACATCGCAACCGTACTGGGTCAATTTGGAGAAAATCGTCTTGAAATCGATTTGGCCATCACCTAAGGAACGGTATCGACCTGCACGGTCCCCCCAATCGTTATAGCCTCCGAACGCTCCTTTTTTGCCCGTTGGGTTAAACTCGGAGTCTTTTACATGGAAAGATTTGATGAACTCATGGTAAAAATCGATGTACTCAATATAATCCAACTGTTGCAGCACAAAGTGGCTTGGGTCGTAAAGGATATTCACCCGTTTGTGATTGCCTGTTGCTTCCAAAAAGCGTTCAAAGGTATCCCCATCGTGCAAATCTTCTCCTGGGTGGATTTCGTAACATACATCCACACCTTCTTCATCAAAATGATCTAAGATGGGCATCCATCTTTTTGCCAATTCCTCAAAGCCCATTTCCACCAAACCATCCGGTCTTTGTGGCCAAGGGTGCATGGTATGCCATAATAGCGAACCCGAAAATGTCGCGTGGGCCTTTAGTCCCAACCGTCGACTGGCGGTCGCTGCTTTTTTTACTTGATCGACCGCCCATTTGGTCCGTTCCTTGGGTTTGCCCTTTAGGGCATCCGGTGCAAAATTATCGAACATGATGTCATAAGCGGGATGTACCGCAACCAATTGTCCCTGCAAGTGTGTGGATAATTCGGTAATTTCCAACCCGTAGGAATTAATCTTCCCTTTGAGTTCATCGCAATAATCCTGGCTTTCTGCAGCTTTATCCAAATCTATCAGGAATGATTCGGTCGTTGGTATCTGAATCCCTTTGTAACCAAGGTCGGAGGCCCATTTGCATATACCATCCAACGTATTGAATGGTGGTTTACTGTCCACAAATTGGGCCAAAAATACGGCCGGTCCTTTTATTGTCTTCATTTAATTTTGATTTTAAGGAATTTATAAATCCATATTTAATTGGGATTTATCTTTTATATTTAAGAAAAAAACTGTGTTATTTTTACATCGCCTGTAGTAAGACATAAATATAGGAATTCAATAACAATTAAAACAGCTTACCGTTTTATAAATACTACTTATGGAAAACGCTTCTGCCCGAAATCTGTGGGGCGACTTTTTGGATGCCCATTTGGAGTTTGCCTCTAAGGATGCACCCAAAGTGATTCGTTTTGGCGACAATGAGAAGGACGCCAATCTTTGTGCCGATTTGGTTTGTAAAGAAATCAAAAGGGCCACTTCCCATTCTTTAAAAGGTATTCAGCTACGCAATGAGGCCTTGCCAAAAATCGGTGATTTTTATGTGGTGACCGATTGGGACGGAAACGCCAAATGTGTCATCCGAACCACTGCCGTAAAACTACTGCCCTATTTTAGCGTTCGGGAAGAGCATGCCCGGTTAGAGGGTGATGGTGATAAAAGCTTGGCGTATTGGAAGAAAACACATTGGGATCGATACGCCCGTGAACTGGCTGAATTTGGTTCCGAACCAAAGGAAAGCATGATTGTTGTATTTGAAGAATTTGAAATGCTCTATAAAAAATAATGGCTGCTCGAAAAGGTGTAAAACGCCCGTTCTAAATCTATTTCGGAATCTCATTAGTCGAAATTCGGAATATTAAAACCTGAAACAAGTTCAGGTTGACGAACCCTTTTTGAGCAGCCATAAATAGTACTTTGGGGTGATGTGGTTTAATCCATATCAACCCAAACATTTCCTTGTTTGTGCGAAGCCACGGTGTTTTCTATAAAATTAAGCCCACGGACCCCGTCCGTCATGGTTGGGAACTCCCCGCTGTCATACGCTTCACCACGAATGGCCTTGGCAACTCCCAAGTAAATATTCGCCATGGCATCAAAAATACCTTCTGGATGTCCCGGGGGCAATTTGGTTCCCGCCAAAGACAGTTCAGAATTGTACTCGTGCCCAGGTTTGTACACCTGTAATGGTTCGGGATCGTTCAATTTATAAAGATAATTGGGGTTTTCCTGTTCCCATTTTAGTCCACCTTTTTGACCATAAATGGCAATGGACAAGTTGTTTTCCTCTCCTGTGGCTACCTGACTGGCCCTGATGACCCCTTTTACGTTCTTGTCCATCCGGATGAGGGCTGTTCCGTCCATATCCATTTGGTTGTCGTCATACAGGTAATTGAAATCGCACAATAATGATTGTACCCGTAATCCGGTGGTGTACTCTATCATATTAAAGGCATGCACCCCAATGTCGCCCATACAAGAACTGATGCCCGCTTTTTTGGGGTCGAGCCTCCAAACAGTGCCTCGTTTTTCCTTGTCATGTATGATGGGGTTCATCCAACCTTGATAATATTGGGCATCGACCTTATGTATTTTTCCAATGACCCCTTCCTTGATCATCTCCCGCATTTGACGCACCATTGGGTAACCTGTATAGGTATGGGTGACCGCAAATACGGTTCCTGCCTTTTTTAGGGTTTCCTGCAATATTTTGGCCTCCTCATAGCTGGTGGTCATTGGTTTTTCACAAATGACATTGAATCCATTTTCCAACAGTTTTTTTGCCATCGGAAAATGAAGAAAGTTTGGAGTGAGGATAGAACATACCTGGATACGCTCATCTTCGGGCAGTTTCATCTCCTCTTCTACCAAGGTGTCAAAATCCTTGTAGATCCGATTGGTGGGAATATCTATCTCCCTTGCAAACGCCAAACTGTCCTCAAGGTTTGGGTTGAAGACCGCACCAACAATTTCGTAATTGTCATTAATGAAAGAGGCAACCCTGTGCAATACTCCAATCAGGGAATCGCCACCACCACCAAGAATTCCAAGTCTAATCTTTTTAGGCATGTTTTATTTATGATTTATATTCTACTTTTTCGTTTTTAAATATCAATGCAAACAGGACAAAAACAACCGCAGCGAATCCTGCTGGATAAATCCATATACTTTCCCATACGTGACTGCCATCTTCCAACAGGAAGGAATCCGTAATTTGACCTGCTATCCAAAATCCTATCAACATTCCTACACCATAGGTCGCCAGAGTAATCAAACCTTGGGCCGCACTTTTATATTTCTCCCCCGCTTTGGTATCGGTATAAATCTGTCCGGATACAAAGAAGAAATCGTAGCATATTCCATGCAAAGCTATTCCTATGATGAGCATAAACGCCAAATCACCGGCATTTCCGTAGGCGAACAACAAATATCTAACTGTCCAGGCCAACATACCAACCAAAATTGTTTTTTTAAACCCGAACTTGGTAAAAAAATATGGTAACAACAACATAAAAATAACCTCTGAGGCCTGACCTATGGTCATTTTCCCTGTGGGGTTGTCAAGTCCAATTTCAGATAAAAACGGATTGGCGTTCTGATAATAAAATGCCAGTGGAATGCATATCAATACTGACGAGATAAAGAACACCAAGAAGTTTTTATCTTTTAGAAGCTTCAGGGCATCCAATCCCAACATATCTGAAACGGTCACTTTTTCACTTTTGTCTATCGTAGGGGGTGTTTTGGGCAATGTAAAACTGAACAGTCCCAAAATTGCCGAGGCTATCCCAACCATTAAAAAGGTGTTTTTCAACATTCCTGCTTCCAAGCTTTCCGGTGAATCCCAGACGAAGACATAACTTATCACCAGACCTGCAATAATCCAACCTATTGTCCCAAAGACCCTGATAGGGGAAAATTCTTTAGCAGGGTCTTTCATCTGATTGAATGATATGGAATTGACCAAGGCCAAAGTCGGCATATATAAAATCATATACCCCAAAACATAGGGATAGAATACCGAAAATTCAGTGGTTTGGTACATCTGGTACATTAAAAATGCCCCGATGAGATGCAGTACACCCAAAATACGCTCTGCATTAAAGTACCGATCCGCAATCAATCCAATGATAAATGGTGCTATGATTGCTCCCCATGATTGCGTTGAAAATGCTTGGGCAATTTCTCCTCCGGTAGCCTTCAAATTATTGCCCAAAAAAGTTCCCAAGGTCACGAACCAACCGCCCCAAATAAAGAACTCGAGGAACATCATAAAGGACAGCTGAAATTTGGTTTTAATATTCATGTTAAGTATTTAGTTAGTAGTTATCGTTTATAAAATATGTAGTCCAAAGGTTCGGGTTCAAATCCTGAATTTCTCAACACCGCCATGATCTGCCCCCTATGGTGCGTGGAATGATTGATGATATGGAAAAGGATGTCCTTTATTTCATTCGAAAAATGGACTTCCCGACTATTCACATATTCCACGCGCTTGTCAAAATTATCCGTATTGGTCACAATTTCAAAAGAGGTACGTTGATTTTCATAATGGATGTCTTCCCATGCATCAATATCGTGTTGGTCCCACAGCCCAAACTCGGACGGGGTTCCCAATATTCTATGGTTCCAAATATGATGGGCATTGAGTATATGATCAAAAAGTCCAACACAGCCCTCAGGAACTTCGTCTTGGTTCCTACACTGATGTATGATTTTTTTGTTACAATAAAAATTGTAATCCAGGAGCTGGTGAAAAAATCCCTTCATCTTTTATATAGGTGGATTATTTCAATATTCTTTCCAATAATTTTTTTGTTGCCAAAATTCCTTCTTCTTCACTTAATTCTGACCCTTCATATTCCACACCCACAAAACCTTCGTACCCAGCATCCAATACAATCTCCATGATTCTTGGATAATCCACCCTGGTTTCATTTCCTTCTTCATCAAAACTATAGGACTTGGCACTTACTCCTTTGGCGTATGGCATTAATTCCTTTGTGCCTTTATAGCGATCGTATTCCTCCAAACATTTGGATGAATAATAATCGCCTGCCTCTCTCTTGATACAGAAATTTCCAAAATCGGGCAGTGTTCCGCAATTGTCCATGCCCACTTTTTC
This sequence comes from Allomuricauda sp., assembly GCF_002699205.1. Taxonomy (GTDB): domain Bacteria; phylum Bacteroidota; class Bacteroidia; order Flavobacteriales; family Flavobacteriaceae; genus Flagellimonas. The sequence continues at coordinate 313,055 of NZ_PABT01000014.1, read as the reverse complement.
CATCACTTCGGCCAATAGTTTCGCATTGGAAGAAGGTCCTCCGTGGTTTTCAACAATTATATTGATGTCCTTTTCCTTGGCGTAGGTTGCCAATTGGGTGAGTCCGGCAACGGAAGCAGGTATCCACACTTCCGGCTCCATGCTACCGTTCAAATTTACCCGAATGGAGTGGCAACCCAAAGCGGCGGCGGCATCTACCCATTTATAATGGTTCTCAACGGCTTCTTTTCTTTTAGCTTCGTCGGCAACTGCTATATCGCCTTGGCCATCCACCATGATCAAAAGGTTTTTCAAACCGTATTTTTCACTTTCGGCCTTGCTCTTTTCCACCCAGTTGTTCATGGCTTCTTCCGAGAAATTGGCTGCTTGGAGTTCTTTATAATAAAGGGCACTCACATATTCCAACCCTTCAAAACCCCATTCACTGGCTTTTTTGGCAAAAGTATATGGGTCTACCCCCTCTTCAAGAATCATTTTATGCATGGACCATTGCGCCAAAGAGAGTTTAATGTCCGGTTTGGATTCCTCAATGGTCACCTCTTCCTCGATCTTCTCATCCACTGTTTCTTTTTTAGGATTTTCTTTACAGGAATAAACCCCAAAAAAAGCCACTGTAATTAGTGTAACAATACATTTTTGTGCTAAACTACTTCTGTTCATATTTTTACATTGGTTAATTTCTTTCAAAATCCAAAAACTACAACGTTATAGTGCTGAATTCTCAATAAACATAGGGATTAAATGTAGAAAATTAATTTAATAATTAATACATTTAGCAATTAAACAATCCGAATAAATGAGCAAGTTTTATTACAATCAGGAGCAGGAATCCTATGATGCCATCGTGGTAGGTACGGGTATCAGCGGAGGTTGGGCGGCCAAAGAATTGTGCGAAAATGGCCTAAAGACCTTGGTCTTGGAACGTGGACCCATGGTAAAGCACCGCGAAGACTACCCTACAGCCAATATGGATCCTTGGGATTTTCCTCATGCGGGCAAAGCAACCCGAGAAGATATCAAAAAACAAGAAAAGCAATCCAGAACAGGTTATACAACCTCGGCTGCATCCAAGCATTGGTTTGTGAACGACCTGGAGCATCCGTACAATGAAACAAAACGTTTTGATTGGATGCGTGGGTACCATGTAGGTGGACGTTCGATCATGTGGGGACGCCATAGTTACCGTTGGAGCGATATTGATTTCTCGGCCAACAAGAATGAAGGTATAGCCGTGGATTGGCCCGTACGTTACAAGGACATTGCACCTTGGTACGATAAAGTTGAAAGTTACATCGGTGTTTCCGGTGAAAGTTTGGGCTTGCCGCAACTACCCGATGGAAAGTTTGAGCCCATGATGGAGCTCAATTGTGTGGAAAACCATGTACGGGAAAAAGTGGCCGAAAATTTTGACGGTCGTGTGATCACTGCGGGAAGGGTGGCCCACATTAACAGTGACAAACAATTTGATGGCGACGGACGGGTACGTTGTCAATTTAGAAATAGATGTATTAGGGGATGTCCTTTCGGAGCATATTTCAGCAGTGTTTCCTCAACCTTGCCCGCCGCCGAGCGTACGGGCAACATGACCTTAAGGCCAGACTCTATTGTACATGAGGTAATTTATGACCCAGATACCAAAAAGGCTACGGGTGTCAAAGTTATTGACAGGGAGACCAAAGAAGAATTCGAGTTCAAGGCCAAGGTGATATTTCTTTGTGCTTCGGCCATTGCATCCACATCTATTTTGATGCAGTCCAAATCCGACAGATTCCCCGATGGTTTGGGCAACGATTCCGGCGAATTGGGCCACAATATAATGGACCATCATTTCTTGGTAGGTGCTTCGGGTAAATTTGAAGGATTTGAGGACAAATATTACAAGGGCAGAAAACCCAACGGTATTTATGTGCCCCGATTTAGAAACCTAGGTGGCAACAGTGACATGAAAAACTTTGTTCGTGGTTACGGTTACCAAGGTGGTGCAGGAAGAGGCAACTACGAAGAATTGATCGCAGAAGCTTCTTTTGGCAAAGATTATAAGGATGCAGTACTCACTCCCGGGGGATGGACAATGAACATGCTTGCCTTTGGTGAGATTCTACCTTACCACGACAACAAAATGACCTTGGATTACGACAAAAAAGATCAGTGGGGCTTGCCCACCGTTACTTTTGATGCAGAAATTCGGGAGAATGAAATCAATATGCGCAAGGACATGCAGGACCAAGCGGTTCAAATGTTGGAAAAGGCCGGTGCAAAGGACATAACTCCTTATGACCAACCCTACGCACTTGGACTTGGAATCCATGAGATGGGAACTGCCCGTATGGGGCGTGACCCAAAAACTTCGGTTGTAAATGGTTATAACCAAGTACATGCATGTAAAAACGTTTATGTTACCGACGGTGCGTTTATGACCTCAGCAAGTTGTGTGAACCCATCGTTGACCTACATGGCATTTACTGCAAGAGCAGCCAACCACGCCGCTCAAGAACTTAAAAAAGGAAATATATAATGGAAAGAAGATCAGCACTTAAAAATATGGGATTGGCTTTCGGCTATGCCGTGGCCACTCCCACATTATTGTCGTTACTGCAAAGCTGTAAGAACAAACCGGCCTATGCCGAGTGGACACCCAGTTTCCTGGACAAAGAAAAGGGTTATGCCATGGCACAGACCTTGGACGTGATTCTTCCTAAAACAGATACTCCATCTGCAACGGAACTGAACGTCCATGTTTTTATAGATGCTTATTTGGACGAAGTATTGCCATTGGAAGAAAGGGATTTTGTCATTATGAAAATGAACAAGTTCTACGACAAAATTTTAGCCGATTCTGGCAAAGAAACTTTGATGGATATTGAGCCGGTAGATATTGAACCAGCTCTTACCAAGTATTTGAAAAAACGTACCGACGAAGAAGAGGAATTGCATACCGAAGCCATTATGAATTATATGCAGGCCATTATGGAAGGTGGTGAAGCAACCTTGGACGATGAGATCTCCCGTATCTCATTTGCACACGAGCTTAGGGACCTAGCCACTTGGGCCTATAAAAACACTGAATATGTTGGTGAAGAAGTATTGGCCTATTTACCCATACCCGGTGAATATATTGCCTGTGGCGATGTCAATTCATTGACCAATGGAAAAGCTTGGTCATTATAGGTTTTGTTTTTCATGAAATCAGAAAGCCTCCCACATTGGAGGCTTTTTTATTTACAAAAATACCTCGGATGTTCTATTGTGGGGTGAACTTATCCGAGGTATTAGATCAATAAACACTATCACACGTACCGATAAAATCAGTACAAAAAACTGTACATACCGAACCATTATGTTCCTTGACGGCAATCGTACAGTAATCCATCAGTTCCCTTAAGAAAGAACTGTTGCTGTCATATCGTCAAAAAGTGGTTTATTGTAAAACTTATTAAGTCTGGCACAACCGCTGCAAATATTTAAAAATACCTCGAGATTTTAAAGACCTGAATTGCGTAACAGATACAAAGTTTTTAACAGAAAATGTTGACATCTAGCCCTGCCCACAATTTTATGCGGTTATGGAAGTTGCATTTGCCAAAACAAAAAGGCCGAATAAGTTGACTTATTCGGCCTTGCCTTTATGATGAACAGTTTAATGATATATATATTACCAAGAGTACGGCCCCTTCAATCATGGTCATAATAATCTTTTTTTGTCTTAGGTAGTTCCCCCGAAACCTAAAATCAAATCTAGATTGTGACCAAACTGAAGATTTAATCGTGCAAGCGGTTTATACAATCAAGAGATTGGTTGCTGTGGCCGTACAATTATTGGTAATACAAAATTTATAAGAGCAAATAACAAGATTGCAAGCTTACTTCCTTGCAACTACTTTATTCCAATCCGAACTCAGTTCGGCGCTATTCTTTTCTGATACTGCGGCAAAAATCAAAGCCATTATCAAAATCAGGAACAATATTGCACACTTTCTCATTTTATGGCTATTTAGATCGTCTTATTTTTTCGACACCCCGAAGATATATAACAAAAAAGCTTTGCCGTGGGCTCTATGTATAAACTGCACTTTTTTATGTATAATCGGTTTTCGTATTTCGTATTTGTAGCCGAAATCCGTACCGCTGCACAGAGGATGGCTTATCACCGTCAGTATTTCCCTTGATTTTACTTTTTATACCAATTATACGTGCTAAATATCCATTAACACATAATTTTAGCACTATATACAGAATAATTCTAAATTTGATATAACCTATTCTATATTATGCTAGAAGCTGTAATAGTTGATGACGAAATCAAGGCCCTACAGAGTTTAAGCTGGGAACTCACCAACTTAAGCGATGAAGTGGACATAATTGCATCTTTTACCGATGCACGAGAAGCCTTGGCCTATTTGGAACAAAACACTCCAGATTGTTTGTTTTTGGACATTGAAATGCCTGCAATGGACGGGTTTCAGTTTATAAAAAATCTTAAAAACAAAGATTTCCCCGTTGTAATCACCACTGCCTACAACCAGTATGCATTACAGGCATTGAAAAACGAGGCCATCGACTATCTGTTGAAACCTATTGATTCGGATGATCTCGAAGAAACCATTGCCAAAATCAAAAAATTCAACGCCAAGAACTTAACGGTTGAGCGATTGGAAAAAATATTGCTCAACTTCAATGCTGATTCCCAAAGCAAAAAAATAACCATCAACACGGATGGGAAATTGGTTTTTTTGAACAGTGAGGATATATTGTATGCAGAGTCCGACGGGAATTACAGCACTATCTTTTTGACGGATGGACAAAAGATTCTTCTTACCAAAAAACTAAAGGAAGTAAATGCTCTTTTACCTGAAAACAGCTTCTTTAGAATCCACAATTCTTATATTATCAATCTGAACAAGATAAAGGAATTCCTAAAAACAGACGGTTACGTTGTTTTGGAATCCAATCATAAAATCCCGGTTTCCCGGCAAAAAAAATCCGATTTTTTAGATATGCTTTAATCCCATAATGTTCCTGTGCCTATAGAAAACTTCAAACAAATCGAAAGCCTACATCGAATGCAAAGAACCATGTCGTTCTTTCTATTGCTCATGTGCGTTTTCGAAACATTGTCCGCACAGGAAATCCCCAAGGAATTTGTAGAAAAAGCAGAAACTCTGGTTCATTTACAGCCCAAGACCTATGAGTTTTTGGACAAGGAGCTCTATTCGGAAAAGAGGGATACCACACTACTAAGGTATTTTGCCAAATTGAGCGAAGAAAATGGCTATCCCGAAGGGCAGGCCTATGCACTTAACCAGTTGGGAATGAAGTACAGGAACATTTCCCAATACAAAAAAGCTGTAACCCTCCACGAGCGGGCGCTCGCTATTTCCGAAGAAGTAAACAATATAGATTTTAGGGTCCTAAGCCTAAATATGCTCGGAGTGGTCTATAGGCGTACCGACGCGATAAAATCCGCTTTGGACTATAACCAAAGGGCACTGGAACTTGCGGAACAGGTAGAAGACCCTTCCCACCACATCAAAAGAAGTATTAACGTTGCTTTAAATGGCATTGGGAACCTATATCAAACCCTGGAACAGTATGATTTGGCCATTTTACAGTTTGAGAGGGCACTAAAACTAGAAGAGGAGCTTGGCAATAAACTTGGGCTGGCAATCAACCATCAAAATATTGGGCATTGCTTGGAGGAAAAGGGCGATTTGGAAGGAGCTCTCGAAAACTACAGAAAATCGTTGGCCTATAACGAAGAAATTGATTCCAACATTGGCCGTGTGATCTGCAAGAACAGCCTGGCCCAAATCTATCTCAAACAAGATATGCCCTACTTGGCATTGGTCCTTTTGGAGCCACTCCAAGAAGAATCCAAAAAAATAGGTGATTTTTCCATAACCTCTTTGGTCTATATCAATTCAGGTTGGGCTCACACCAAGTTATCCAATTTTGAAAGGGCGGAAAATTTTATTCTGGAAGGTTTACAAATGGCCCAAAACCGAAATATCCCAAGCAATATACTGTATGCTTACGAGAAATTATCGGATTTGGAAAAAGCAAGGGGCGATTATAAAAAAGCCTACGAGTTCTACAAAAAAGCTGATGAGTACGACAAGCAGATTTCGAGTGCCACCAATCTTAGGTACATGAACGATATTATCGTGCGGTACGAAAACGACAAGAAAAACAACCAGATCGCGGTCCTTGCCAAGGAAAACGAAATTGTTCGCCTCAAATTAAAAAAAAACCAAACCACCTTGCTGGTCAGTGCACTGATTGTTGGTCTTATTTCTTCGATACTCTATATTCTCTATCGCCAATACCAGAGTAAGAACGAGAGACGGGTGCTCACCTTGGAACAGAAGATGTTGCGCAGCCAAATGAACCCACATTTTTTGTTCAACTCCTTGAACTCGATCAAGCTATATATCATCAATAACGAGCAGAAAAATGCCGTACATTACCTCAACAAATTTTCCAAGCTTGTCCGTAAAATTTTAGAGGCCTCCTCGCAAAAAGAAATTCCTTTGTCGGAAGAATTGGACACCATGGAGCTTTATATGAACATTGAAAATATCCGGTTTTCCAATGAGATCGATTTTAAAATAGATGTGGAAAAGGATATCAATGTGGATAATATCAAAATTCCCTCGTTGACATTGCAACCCTTTTTGGAAAACTCCCTGTGGCATGGATTATCCCCTAAAACCGGGGACAAGAAAATACAGATAAATGTAAAACATAAGAACAAAGGACATGTGACCATAGAGATTGTGGACAATGGCATAGGCAGGACCATGGCCGAGGTGAACAAGGAGAACAGGGTCCTCAAGAGAAAGTCCCTGGGGATTCGTATTACCAAAGAAAGATTGGCGAATTTTGCGAAGGACTATCAAAACAAATTTGATGTGGCCATTATGGACCTGTTTGACGAAAATGGCAATCCCAACGGCACCAAGGTCATTCTGGATATCCCCACTATTTAGTGTTTTCTGCCGCTACCTCTTCCAATTCCCTGTACCAATCTTCACCAAATTTTTTGATAAGGGCATCCTTAACAAATTTATAAATCGGGACCTTTAACTCTTCTCCCAGTGCGCAGGCTGGGTCACAAATTTCCCACTTGTGGTAGTTTACTGCCGTAAATTCGGAGTACTCCCTTGTTCTTATAGGGTACAAATAACAGGATATTGGTTTTTTCCATTTTGTGGCACCGGCTTCATAGGCAGCTTCCAATCCACATTTTGCAATGCCCTCTTCAGAAAAAATAACATAGGCACATTCATTGTTGTTCACCAAAGGGGTTTCCCACTCCCCGTCTTCACCTTTTACAAAACACCCCTGTTCTTCTATGGCCTTAATCCCTTCAGGGCGTAAAAATGGTCTTACATCTTGATAAATGTTGACCAACTTATCCGTTTCAGAATCATCCAAGGGGGCCCCATACTCCCCTCCTACACAACAAGCTCCTTTACAAGCATTTAAATTGCATACAAAATCGTTTTGCAAAATCTCTTCGGATACAATGGTTTTTCCTATCTGGAACATATGGCCTTTACTTTTGGGCAAAGGTAATCCAAAACAAAAAATTGATGATTTATAAACAGTTTTATGTAGTCCAAAAGGGATTTTTAAACGTAAATTTGCCGTCCGAAAAAAAATAACGCTATGAATTTTGATTTAAAGGAAATCGCAACAGCAGGAATGGTACTGTTTGCCGTTATCGATATTTTGGGAAGCATTCCAATAATTATATCCCTAAGGAACAAGGTTGGCCATGTGCAATCGGAAAAAGCTTCGATTGTGGCAACATGTATTATGATCGCCTTTTTGTTTGTAGGGGAGAGAATTCTTTCTTTGATCGGGATCGATGTGAACTCGTTTGCCGTTGCCGGTGCTTTTATCATTTTTTTCCTTGCCATTGAAATGATTTTGGGAATAACCTTATACAAGGACGATGAACCGGAAACTGCATCGATCGTGCCCATAGCTTTTCCTCTTATAGCAGGAGCGGGAACCTTGACCTCCATTTTATCCCTGAGAGCGGAATATCATGTGGAGAACATTATAGTGGCCATAATTATAAACGTTATCTTTGTGTACATCGTGTTAAAATCCAGTGCCAAGATTGAACGGATATTGGGGAAAAACGGGCTTAACATCATACGGAAAGTTTTTGGTGTTATTCTTTTGGCCATTGCGGTAAAACTGTTTGCCACCAATATTAACGAACTAATGGCCCACAGTGCATAAACCATTAATATGAACAAGACTTTTGCTACAGTACTAATTGTACTTGCGTTGGGGCTTATTGCCTACAACGTTACCATGGTAGATTTTGTTGACCCGCTGCATGGCGATAGCACCATTGCTTTAATCGGAATAGTGGCCTCTTTATGTGCCATAGTCCTTATGTTGATTTTTATGACATCCAAAAAAATCGACAAAAAGCTAAAAAAGTAAATTAGGGATTAACTTCTACAGCACCAATTTGTGTTTGGTCTATAATTGCTTTGTCCAGTTCTTTCACTTTTTTAAGCATGGGGTCGAATTCCCCCTTAATTTGAGCAGAAAGGTTGGGTGAAAATAATTGCTCTGCAATATTGGCCTTTATATAGGCCTTTATTTTATCCTCATGGGCATAGAAGTCCAATTTTACCTTGCGATCGAGGACAAATTGGATGAACTTATCGAAAAGGATATCATCCACGCTGAATTCATTCAAAAATTGGTTTTGGGTATATCCATCATACATGGTCCTGTCCTCCTCCAAATGTTCAAATACAAAACGGGCGAAGAACTGATAGGTATCGTCCATACTTTCTATAGCTTCTTCCTGGTTGCTTCCTATGGGAACAAAGACATCGGGAATAATGCCACCACCACCGTAGACCACTTTTCCTTTTGGCGTTACAAACTTTAGGGAATCGGCCACCTTAATGCTATCTGCGGAGATAAGCTCTCCACTGGTGTAACGTTCCATAAACCTTTTATAGTAATCACGGTTTCCGTTTTTATAGGATTTCTGGATGGAACGCCCCGTAGGGGTGTAATATCTAGATACGGTTAAACGAACTGCAGAGCCATCGCCCAGGTCCATTTCACGTTGTACGAGGCCCTTCCCGAACGAACGCCTTCCTACAATGGTGCCAACATCGTTGTCCTGCAATGCTCCTGCGATAATTTCACTGGCTGATGCAGAACGTTCATTGATTAGTACATATACCTGTTTATCCTCAAAATCACCTTTTTTGGTGGCATAGACTTTTTTAATGTTGCCTTTTTTATTCTTGGTAAATAGAATCAGCTTGCCATCTCCCAAAAACTCATCGGCCAATTTCTCGGCAATACCCAAATAACCGCCCGGATTGTCCCTAAGATCTAAGGTCAATTTATTTGCGCCCCTCAATTTTAGCTTTTTAAGGGCATCCTTGAATTCATCAAAAGTGGATTCCGCAAAACGATTGATCTTGATATAACCCATTTCGTTGGTAAGCATATAATAGGCATCCACGCTTCTAATGGGCACCCGATCGCGCACCACGGGAATATCCATCATTTTGTTTTCGGTCTTTCTATAAACCTTCAAATTGACCTTGGTCCCGACCTTACCTTTTAGGGTGGATACTACTTCATCGTTGGAAATTTTCTTTCCGTAAAGCGTATCATTATCTGCCATAAGAATACGGTCCCCTGGTTTTATCCCACTGATGTAGCTCGGTCCATTCTTGATGGTCCTGATCACGGTAATTGTATCCCTGTACATATAAAAACTTACGCCAATACCGGCAAAATCTCCCTTCATGCTCTCTGCTACATCTTCCATTTCATCCTTTGGAATATATACGGAGTGTGGGTCCAATTTACCCAAGATATTGTTCACGGTAATATCCACAATACTATCGGTATCCACATCATCCACATATTCGTAGTCGATATAATCGATAAGTCGATTGAGTTTGTCTTTTTTGGAATTGGTGGAAAACAGTTTCTCCGGAGAATCGTTAAAATGGAGCTTCCCCCCAATAAAAATACCGAGGGCCACCGCCAAAGCAAGTAACGTGGGCCAAATATATCCTTTGATCTTTTTCATATAGCAATTATGGTTTTAAACCATTTCTTCCAAAATGGGCAAATGGACAATCTCCACCCCTGCCCTTTCCAGAAATTTTATTCCAGAATCGTCTTTGTATGCATTCTGGTATACCACACGTTTTATGCCAGCTTGGTGTATAAGCTTGCTACATTCCCTGCAAGGTGACAAAGTAATGTACAGTGTGGCTCCTTCACAGGATTGTGTGGATGAGGCAACTTTCAAAATAGCATTGGCCTCGGCATGCAGTACATACCATTTGGTGTACCCCTCATCATCTTCACAAATATTTTCAAATCCGGTCGGTGTTCCATTGTATCCGTCGGAAATTATCATCCTATCTTTCACTATGATGGCCCCCACTTGTCTTCTCTTGCAATAAGATAGTTTGCCCCACTCTTGGGCCATCCGTAAATAGGCCTTGTCGTATTTTTCTTGTTTGCTCGACTTCATTTGTCCAAAAAACGCTGATAATTAAATAAATATACCTGCTTTAAAAGACCCTTACAACCTTATTCGATAAAATTTAACCAAGGCCCTACTTCGGGAACGTTTCAATCAGCAAGGGTATTGTAATGACTATGATCAAAATGGAGGCAACGGCAATAAAAATTGATCGCTTTACCTTTAAAAGGTCCACAATTACGAACGCAATGGCCAAAACAATCAATATTATGGTTACTTGGGACAACTCGATACCTGTTGCGAAACCCAATAATGGTGTAATCTTATCCTCTTCCTCGGCCATCAACATCTTAAAATAGTTGGAAAAACCAAAACCATGGATCAATCCAAAGAAGGCCGTGGCCAAAATGTGGAGAAAAAGACCCACATCCAAGGATTCTTTATAAACGTATGCAAAATTGAACAAAGCCGTCAATAAAATGGTGACCGGAATCAAAAACTCGATAAGACCAACATCCATGGTAACTACCTCGTAGACGGACAATGCCAAAGAGGTACAATGGGCAACGGTGAAAACAGTGGCCAAAATCAATACTTTCTTCCAATTTCTAAACGTAAAAGGGACCGCCAACGCCGATAGGAACAAAATATGATCGTACGCTCCAAAATCCAGCACATGGTCAAGGCCCAATTTGATATAAAATAAAAACTCTTGCATAATTTATTGATTAAGGGATTCCCCTTTCCTTTTGTATGATTTCATAAGCTTTTTGCACTTCTTTGAATTTTTCTTCGGCACCTTTTCGAATGGCTTCGTTTTGGGTGACCACACGATCGGGGTGATATTTCTTGGCCATCTTTCGGTACGCTTTCTTCACTTCGTCGTCCGTTGCGGACTTTTCAATTTCCAAAATTTTATATGCATTATCGGCCGATTTTACGAACATGGCCATAATACTTTCATAATCGTGCACCCCAATGTGGAGGTATCCGGCAATTTCCTTCAATTTTTGCGTTTCGGCTTTACTGACCTGTCCATCCGATTGGGCAATACCGAACAAAAAATGCAACATCTGCAGCCTGACCTCATATCTGGTGCGCTGCACCATAAAGTTACAAATTCGTTGTGAGGATATTCCCCTTTTTTTTATGACCTCGTTGAATGTCCTGAAAATAGCATTGGCCCTTTCCTTGCCGTAGGTGCTCAAAAAATACTGTCGCACATAGTCCAACTCTCTTTGGTTAACTTGTCCATCGGCCTTGATTATGATGGAGCATAGGGAAAGTAAATTCAATTCAAAATCGGCAGGAGAGACCGATTGCTTTGTTAAATCTTGAAATACGGTCCCGGACCTACTGCCCGAACCTCCGAAATTATCCAGAAAGGTTCCCACGATAAATCCTAAAATCGCACCGGGAAATCTAAACATAAAATAACCGAGAAAAGCGGCTATCCACTTGATCATGCTACAAAATTTAAACCCCAAATATAAGGGTTTGCAAGGTAAACAAAGCTTTAAGCAATGTTAAGGGTGATGAAAAAAAGCCAGCAATACCGTATCTTTGTAGTTCTAATAAAAAAGAAGTCTATGTATCCAGAAGAATTGGTGAAACCTATGCGCGAAGACTTGGCAAATGCCGGGTTTGAAGAACTACATACAAGTGAAGCTGTTGAGAATGCCCTTAAAAAGGACGGAACCACTTTAATAGTGGTAAATTCGGTGTGTGGTTGTGCTGCCGCCAATGCGAGACCAGCTGCCAAACTGAGTCTGCAAAACAGCAAAATCCCGAACAATTTGGTTACCGTTTTTGCGGGTGTGGATATGGAAGCTGTGGAAACGGCCAGAAAACACATGGTGCCATTTCCTCCCTCATCGCCCAGTATGGCTTTGTTCAAGGATGGAGAATTGGTCCATATGATCGAAAGACACCACATAGAGGGTAGACCTGCTGAACTTATTGCGGAAAACTTGATGGAAGCTTATAACGAGTTTTGCTAAAAACAAGTAAATAAGATATTGAATGAACCGCCCTAAAGGGTGGTTTTTTTATTTTTACGGTAACCAATAAACATGTATTAGTGAAAAAACTACTGTCATACCCCCTGACCATCATTTTCTTCCTTCTTTTTGGTTTGGTCCTGGTTGTTTTTCATCCTATTCAATGGGTTTGCTTAAACGTGTTCGGGTATAATGCGCATAAGGGCAGCGTTTCCATTCTAAATTGGTTCATAATGCGCTGTACCAATATCTTGGGAACACGATACAAGTTCAAGAACAACCAAGACATACCTACCGACAGGCCCCTGATTATCGTTACCAACCACCAAAGCATGTATGACATTCCTCCAATAATTTGGTACATGCGAAAGTACCATCCCAAATTTGTGAGCAAAATTGAACTGGGGAAAGGCATTCCCAGTGTGTCTTTCAATTTAAGACATGGAGGGTCAGCCTTGATTGATAGAAAAGACCCCAAACAATCCATTGCCGAACTTCAAAAATTGGCCAAATATATTGAGGAGAACAACCGAAGCGCCGTAATATTCCCTGAAGGCACACGGAGCCGAACCGGTGTTCCAAAACCATTTAGAACCACAGGGCTAAAGGTGCTAATGAAAAATGCACCTTCAGCATTGATCGTGCCCATTAGTATAAATAATTCCTGGAAATTATTGCGCTATGGCAAATTTCCAATGGGACTGGGTTCCCATGTAACATTTGAAGTTCATCCACCGATGGAAAATAAAGGAAATGCCGACGAACTTATCTCAGTAATTGAGAAACAGATTGTTTCGGGCGTTAATACTGAACAATGAAAAAAGACCGTTTGGTAGAAAATACCATTGCTTTTGTCAAGCAAGAACTGGAAAATGCCGAAGGTGGCCATGATTGGTTCCATATTGAACGTGTTTTCAATACTTCGAAATTAATCTTGAAAAATGAACAGGCTGACCCATTGATCGTTCAGTTGGCTGCACTTCTTCACGATATTGCGGATCCAAAATTCCATAACGGTGATGAAAATATTGGGCCAGATATTGCTAGAACGTTCCTAGAATCGCAAGCTGTGAACGAGGAGGTTATTGATCATGTTGTCCTCATCATCAAACACATGTCCTTCAAAAATAGTTTGGACAAGAGTAAAGATTCTTTTACTTCCAAAGAGCTTCAAATAGTGCAAGATGCTGACCGTTTGGATGCCATTGGCGCCGTAGGTATTGCCCGTGCATTCAATTATGGGGGATTTAAGAACAGGGAACTTTACAACCCTGATGTTCCTCCCAATCTTACTATGAGCAAAGAGGAGTATAAAACTTCCAAGGCGCCCACGATCAACCATTTTTACGAAAAGTTATTGTTGCTCAAGGATAAAATGAACACAACAACTGGACGCAAACTTGCCGAAGAGCGACATGAGTTCATGTTGCTTTACCTTGATCAGTTTTATAAAGAATGGAGGGCTGAACAACCCCTGTGAAAAGGTATTGGTCCCATGCTCTTATAAGCGCTCCGTGACCATTTGTTTAGGGAAAAAGCTCTTTATATCAAATATCACTGTTTTTGAACTTGCCTTGATTTCCCCAAGGTTTATTTCTTTGAATTTATCGTGTCCCACGGCCAAGATTATGGCATCGTAATTTTTGCCCACTTTTGGTGCAAGACTAAGTCCATATTCATCATATACCTCTTCTACATTTGCCCACGGATCATACACATCCAAATCGACACCAAAGTTTTTAAACTCACGAATCATATCTATCACCCTGCAGTTTCGAATATCTGGGCAGTTCTCCTTGAACGTTATCCCCAGCACTAAAATCCTTGACCTGGTCACCGTAAGGTTATTTTTTACCATCAGTTTTATTACCCTATTGGCAATGTAGACACCCATGTTGTCATTGATCCTCCTTCCGGAAAGTATTACTTCGGGGTAATAGCCTAAACTTTGCGCTTTATGGGTCAAATAATAGGGGTCAACACTAATACAATGGCCTCCTACCAATCCAGGACGGAATGGTAAAAAATTCCATTTTGTTCCTGCCGCTTCCAGAGTTTCCTGGGTATCTATGTTCAATCTATCGAAAATAAGGGCAAACTCGTTGACCAACGAGATGTTGAGGTCCCTTTGGGTATTCTCAATGATCTTAGAGGCTTCCGCAACTTTTATACTGGAAACTTTATGCGTGCCGACGGTAACGATTTGGTTATAGAGTTCATCAACTATATCCGCTATTTCAGGGGTGCTGCCCGAAGTGACCTTTACAATGTTATGGACTCGTCTGACTTTATCGCCCGGATTAATTCTTTCAGGGGAATATCCGCAATAAAAATCCTCATTAAAAACCATTCCACTGTATTGCTCCAAGACCGGCACACAATCTTCTTCGGTACAACCGGGATATACTGTTGATTCATAAATGACAATATTTCCCTTACTTAAATTTTGGGCGACCATTTTACTGGCGTCAAGAATTGGTTTTAAGTTGGGCTGTTTAGAACTGTCTATGGGTGTTGGTACGGTCACTATATAAATATCAGCACTTTTCAAGTCACTTTCATTATCGGTGAATTGAATATTTTTCATGGCAGGTATGTCCTCACTGGCTACCTCACCGGTTGAATCTATTCCTTTTTTTAAATCTTCTATTTTAGTGTGATTTATATCAAACCCAATGACCTTAAAACCATTTTTTACAAATTCAACGGCCAAAGGAATGCCTACATACCCAAGACCTATGATTGCTAATTTTTTATTTTTTAAATCACTCATTTTATTGTTCTAAAACTCATTACGGTTATTGATAACTCTGCAACTACAGCTTGGTTCAGATGGAAATTATCCTGTCCCCCCAAGTGAATGACAAGCAGGTATTGGATGATTGTCCAATATTTCCTTTTTATATCTGAATGATATAAGTATTGTTATGTCTTTGTTTGGCCCGGCTATCTTTTCTTTGGCAAGCCTCTTGTCAGCCAACCTCTTCTATTGGCTGTCGCAATGGCGTAGGGAGTAATCCAAAATAGTCCAAATGTATATAATATGCTATAGGAGTACGCCCAAAAGGATTCGGTAAGATTGTAACGTTTGGCATAAAATATTACAGGGAATGTTGTCAGTACCAATATGCTCACCAGAGTTGAACTTAAAAACAACAATGGATGTGTGATCACAAAGAAAATCATGAAAACCAAAAATGGATAACTCATTATTATTTTTAAGAACTGGCTTACGAACAATAGCCTTGTTCCTGTTTTTGGGCCCTTTCTAAAATTTTTGAATACGTATTTAGACATTTCTATGTTCTCCCGTACATTGCTCCTGCCCCAACGTATGAACATTTTGTACAGTCCTTTATATTTCTCGGGGACATTGGTGTAGGCGTATGCATTTCTTTGGAACAATACATGGTAGCCTTGCTTCAAAATCATATTGGTCATGGCCCTATCCTCCCCAATATCCGATGGTTTCCCCATAAATGTTTGGTTGATCCAGGCAGGCAAACAGGCATAGACCGCTTCGCTTCTGTATGCTGCCAAAGCACCTGGGGTACACAAAACTGACTTTAAACTACTTTCCGCAGATCGTACAAATTCAAAACTTAGCACAAAACTAACGTCCAGCATTTTGGGCAAAAGCTCCTTTTCATTGTTCAGTACTCGTATGTTTCCGGCCACCGCACCACATTCTTTATTGGTAACAAAGGGGCTGACCAAGTTCCGAAGGGTATCCTTGTCCACTATGGAATCACTGTCAACGGTAACGAAAATTTCTCCATTCCCTTCGTTAAACCCTCGGTAAAGGGCATGACGTTTCCCTTTGTTTTTGGGCTGCTTGTAGATGGACACGCAATCCCCTAATTCTTTCTTGGCTTCCTGAATCCACCTCCATGTATCATCTTGGCTTCCATCATCTATGGCGATCAGTTGCAATTTATCTTTTGGAAAATCACTTTCGGACAAACTTATCAGGGTGTGGTACACTTGTTTCCCTTCATTATAGGCCGGAACAATAACCGTACATGTAGGAAGTTCCTCATCAGAGACCGAGGCAATCGGGCGATATCTAAAGTAATTGTACACGGTGTAGATGAAGAACATCGCCTTGAACAAAAACAATCCTCCGGCAATGTACATGAAAGTGGATCCCAACATTGTTGTCATCCTCTCTAAATTGAACTGCTCAAAATCATTCTGCAGTACAACGATTAAATTTAATGCTCCCAACATTAGAACAAAGGTGCTTCCCATCACAAAGACACCCCATGCATCTGCAGTTTCAAAAAAATGTTTTATACGGTTCAAAAAACTGGCCTTTTCTTTAACCGTTTCTTTTTCTTTCTGATCAGATAATGTGTTCTCCATTTTCTTAGTTGTTCTTTCGGTAGGTTTCCTCATTTACGTTTCATATCCCCATTTAGATGCTCGTTATAAATAATTTAACGTATTTACCCGTCTTTTTAATTAAAACCACCTCATAAGGCAACTTTGTGGCATTTTGTCTTAATAGTCCAAAAAGTTTTGGATATAATGAAATTTGAGTCTGTGACCAATGGAAATTCTCCTAGCCTTTTTTGTATCTTGGGACTCACATAAAATCAAACCAGACAAAATGCAAAGAAGAAAGTTCATTAAAAATGCTGCGGCGGCTTCAGCTGCGTTTTCAATTGTTCCTAGCCATGTTTTGGGCAAAACCCATGTACCTCCAAGTGACACCTTATATGTAGGTGCATTTGGTGTTGGAGGAAGAGGCAACGGTGTTATAAACGGTTTAAATGATACAGGTCGTGTAAAATTTGTCGCGTTCTGCGATGTGGATGACCGTCGTGCACAACAGACTTATGAGCAATTTCCAGATGTAAAACGATTTAAGGACTTTCGAAAAGTTTTTGATGCACATTTAAATGATATCGACGCCATTATGGTGGCCACACCAGATCATACACATGCTACCATTGCACTTCCTTTTATGCGTGAAAAAAAGCACGCCTATGTTGAAAAACCTTTGACCCATAACATTTATGAGGCCAGGTTAATGACCCAGGTCGCCAAGGAAAATGGCATCGTGACCCAGATGGGGAACCAAGGTGCCTCCAGTGATGATAGCCGTATTGCCCGTGAATGGGTGGAATCCGGAATTATTGGCAAAGTGCACACCATAGACTGCTGGACAAACCGACCTGTATGGCCCCAAGGCGTGCCAATGCCAACTAAAAAAGACCGCATCCCCAAAGAATTGGATTGGGACCTCTGGTTGGGACCTGCCGCCATGCGTGATTATAACGATGCTTATCTTCCATTCAAGTGGAGAGGGTTCTGGGACTTTGGAACAGGAGCCCTAGGTGATATGGGATGCCATATTATGGAAACACCATTCAGTGTTTTAGACCTTGGTTATCCTGTTGAGGCAGAAGCTAGCTGTACCACGGTTTGGGTAGATGATTTTGTAGAGGCCGATTATAGCCATTCTTGTCCTCCTTCTTCCAAAATCCACTTAAAGTTTGACCATGAAGAACATGGTGAAATTGCCCTAAACTGGTATGATGGTGGAATAAAACCAAACCTGCCAGATGAATTAAAAGATGGAGAGACCATTGGGGATACCGGTGGGGGAACGGTAATTTACGGTGACAAAGGAATATTGGTGTGTGATACCTATTCCCGAAACGCGCGTCTATTGCCCTCCGAAATGATGGATCTTTATAAAGCCCCCGCTCCAAAATATCCAAGGGTACCCGGTGGAATGGACGGACATATAGCCAACTTTGTGGATGGTTGCCAAAAAGGCACACCAACATCTTCGAATTTTGAAAAAGCTGGTAAATTGACCGAAACAGTCTTGATGGGTAATTTGGCCGTTAAAGCATATCAATACAAAGAGTTGCAACCTGGTAAAAAACCAACGGATTGGAACCCATACAATTCTCCCGGAAGAAGAAAGCTAAAATGGGATGGTGAGAACATGAAAATCACCAATTATGACAAAGCCAACGAATGGGTAACCCGTGAGTATCGCAAAGGTTGGGAATTGAAATAATTCACTAGATTATTATAAAGAAAATGGCCCGTTTTGGGCCATTTTTATTTTGTATCCTTACTTGATTAATTACTATACTATCCAACAAATCCACAGATAAATTCTTTGTCACTTCGTTTCTCATATCGAAATGGCCCCATAAATTATCGTTCTTATCCCTATCATATACAAAGCAGAAAGTAGCGTCATGCTGAACTTGTTTCAGCATCCCATAAAACCATGGATTTCGTTTCTAAGATGGGATTTCAATTGAATTTTGCATGTCATTTCGAACCGAACGTAGAGCGCGAGAGAAATCTCAGGTAGAATAGATTTATCAATCGTCACGTTATTCCTTATATCGAAATGACAAATTTGTATTGCTAATTGGACATTGTTTATTGTTCATTAATTAAAACAATTTCATTTGCCCATCTTTGTATTGCTCATGAAGTTCCATGTTCAATTTTGGAAAGGTTCTTCCATTAAAATAACGACGTTTGGCCAAATTCGCCATTTCATGGATTTGTTCAGCTATCTTTCCCTCCCCACGTGACCTTGTCCCAAAACGGCTATCGTTAACAGTTCCTCCATGGCAATCTTGGATTTGATGCAGTACTTTATCGGCTCTATCTGGCATGGCTTTTTTTATCCAATCAGAAAATATTTGACCTATTGCCCCATTTAACCTTACCACCGTTAACCCAAAGGAAAGGGCTCCATGGTCGGCAACAGCCTTCGCCATTGGCAATAATTCATGTGTGTTTATTCCAGGTATCATTGGGGCCAACATCGCATTGACAGGGATGTTGTTATCGGATAATACTTGAATAGTTTTCAATCTTTTTTGGATTGATGCTGTTCTGGGTTCCAACTTTCGTCTGGTTTTTTCTGATAATGATGTTACTGAAACGTTCACCCCTACCAACTGATGCTTGTTCAATTGCTTTAGGATATCCAAGTCCCGTAAAACCAAAGCGTTTTTTGTGATGATGCCTACGGGATGGCGATACTTTAAAAATGCTTCAAGGCATTTTCGGGTTATTTCAAACTTCTGTTCAGCGGGTTGGTAGCAATCCGTATTGCCGGACAATACGATTGTCTGCGCTTTCCACTTTTTGTGTTTTATTTTAGCTTCAAGAAGCTCAGGAGCCGATTTCTTCACTAATATCCTTCGTTCAAAATCCAGACCTGCACTATAGCCCCAATACTCGTGTGTGTTTCTGGCATAGCAATAGATACAACCATGTTCGCAACCTTGATATGGGTTCATGGAAAACATCATCCCCACATCCGGGCTATCCACTTTGTTCACAATGGTCTTCGGAAAAATAGGAATGTATCTTGTTTTGTTGCTTTCCGCTTCTTCTCCTTCCAATCGGCAAAATTCCAAAAAATCATCCCGCATTTCAAAGTCATGCTGCAAAAACCGATTGTTTGTGTTTTTCTGTGCTCCCCTTCCTTTTATATATTTTTCGGATGACATGTATAGGATTTATTCCAAATATATGGATTATTTCCTATTTATATAGTGATAAAACAGCGGTAAAAAACATGTAACCATCACCCATAAAAAAAACTGGGCTTGCGCCCAGCTTTCTCAACATTGGTTATGTGCCCCAAGGGGGAAAAATCGTTTACTTAATCATTCAAGCCAAAATATTCCGCCACAGCATAGTAATCGTTGGTGTCCACTCCTGCTGCTTTTAGTTCTGCTTTAAGGCTTTCATGGCTACTCTTTGATCCATTCATACTTTCTATCGCAATTATTCTTACAGAATCATATGTTCCAGGCGCTAACGAATCTTCTGGTGAATCATCAGAAAGATTATATATAACCAAAGTCGCATCTCCTGTACTCTCAACGTAATAATAAGTACCATAATCGTCATTTGCGATTGTCCCTGGAATTGGAAAAACAGCTACTAAACCATTGACTTTTCTTATTAAATACATAAAAATAACATAGTTGGGCAGTTCTTGTGGATCTATGGGAATATTAAAATTAAAGTCAGGTCCATGAAAACTATTGGGTATCGCTATATCATAACGTAGTACATTGGCATTTCCATTTAGACCATTGGTTCCAGGAATTCCTTGTAACCCCTGTAATCCTTGTTCACCATCTTCACCAGAGCACGAGACCACAACCATTGCCGTAGCTAACAATACAGTACAACTTAATTTTAAAAACTTCATAACTTGTTTAAGGTTATCAATAATCAAAAGTAAATTGGATAAATAGATAGATTTACCCCTAATTAACTAATGCAGGCTATTAATTGATGAATGAGCCAGTTGAATTGACAGTAAAATTAAAGTGTAGGCTTTTTCGCTCTATTTTTTCACGGTTAAAGGGTGATAGGAAACCAACTCTCAACAAAGCGAAGAATTACTTTTTGGATATAGGACATATTAATAAAAGGAAAACAGACCCAATAAAAAAAGCTCCAATTTGGAGCTTCTTTATATATTTAAACGGTACTTTTTATTTGAAGTCCACTTTTACCAATTGTTTCCTGCTTCCTCTTTTTGCATAGAAAAGCATTTTGTCCTCCATTTTGTCTTTGAGCGGTTTGGAGACCATAAGTGGCAATCTAGCTTCTTGCTGATCTATGATCTTTTCATAGTCCATTACCCCATTTTCGTCCAAAGAGATCATGAACACATTCCGGTTTCTACTAAACCCTTGCTTAAAGATCAATCGTTCGTTATTGATCAACTGTGGGTTTTCGGCTGCCGTACAGATAAAGAAATAGGTGTTGCCATCCTTGCAATATGAACTATAAGAGGCATAGGCCCCATCTCCTTGGGTAACTTCGGTCTTGTTGATATTCCTTGCCCATTCCATGTTACCATCCGCATCCAGTTTTACACTAACGATATCATTGTGGTGATAGCGTTCTATCTTCACACGTTGTCCAGCTCCCGTGGTCTCTAGTCCAGAGGTTACAAAATACTCCTCGGCATTAAAGAAAATCTCTTGTTTGTCCGTTATTTCAACCCCTTTAAAAATAAGATTTTTAACAACCTTATCCTCGTCCCTTCCGAATTTATCATCCATAAACTGTTGTGAGAATGGATTGTATTTCTGTGATTGGATGTCCAAAGAATTTGGGTCTACACCAAAATAAGCGATACCATTATACCGGTTATCCTTTCTGTCCGCATAAAAACCTACGCAGAACAATTTATTCTTGGTAAGAACGGGATACAAGGCTTCAGGATACTTGCCTGGATCCACAAAGGATTGTGTTTTGCTTCCATATTGGGACACCTTGATCAATTCATATTGAAACTTCCTTTCATCGACCCGAAAACGTCTCTTTTTAAAGTAGGCTTTGCCCACGATGTAAGCCGTTTGTAGGTCGGGAGAAAAGGCTACATTCTCGAAAGCATAGTTTTTCTCTTCTATCTCATCGGAAAAATCATATTCGAACTTTTTATTGAGCGCCGTGTCAAACATATGGATCATATGCTTATTGCTCTTTCCCTTTTTATGATGTGTGCTGATAACAAACCCTGTCTTGTCTTCATTAAAAAGAATAGCAGTGGTGAACCCTCTCGAAAAATCACGGTTATAATAGTTCTTGCCAACAGGATTGTCCACTTGTTCCGATGCAATGGAAAGCAATTTCTTTGGCTTGAAATTAAAATCGATTATGGGACTGCTATGCACCCAATATTCATATTCGCCCCTCATGGGATTATAATCCAGAAACAAAAGGTGCAATTGGCCGTTCTTAAGGAATCCATTGATAAAGTCGAGTCCTTTTAACTTATAATTGTACTCCGATACAAGTTCCAGATTACTGTTATATTTTTCAATGAGATACCCTTTGGGCTTAAGAATCAAACCTTGGTAATAGGCACGTACCAAAACATATCCGCCGGAATCGTCCTCATCTATGGCAACAAGGTTGGAATAGCGATATCGGTCTTTATATTTTTCTCCAAAATCGTAGGATACCGGCATTTTTTGTGCACTGGCCACCATACCGGTCAACACAATGCAAAAAAGTACAAATAGTTTTCTTTTCATGGTCTGGCTAGGTTAGGCCAATGGTCATGATCCAGGGAAATCTGCTTTGCGTTTTTCCAAAAATGCGGAGGTTCCTTCTTTAAAGTCATCCGTCCCAAAGCAATTGCCAAAGGCATCTATTTCCACTGAATAGCCATCAGCGTCATACTTAAAACCCGCATTTACCGCTTTTATTGCGTGTTTTATCGCAACCATGGAATTATTCAATATCCTGTTTGCAATTTTCACACAGAACGGCAACAATTCCTCAGAAGACACTACGTGATTGACCAATCCGTACCCAAAGGCCTTATCGGAATCTATCATACTCGCGGTCATGATCATCTCCATAGCGCGGCCTTTTCCGACCAATTGGGGCAAACGCTGCGTTCCACCGTATCCAGGAATCAGGCCAAGGGAAACTTCCGGCAGCCCCATTCTAGCATTGCTGCTGGCCACCCTAAAATGACATGCCATGGCCAACTCCAAACCACCTCCAAGGGCAAAACCATTGATTGCCGCAATTACCGGAGTGGACAGATTTTCAATAAAATCGAAAAGGTTGCGCTGACCTGCTGCTGCCAACTGACGACCTTCTTTTACCGAAAAATCGGCAAATTCAGAAATATCGGCTCCCGCCACAAAGGCCTTTTCTCCACTTCCGGTAATAATGATCACCTTGATATCTTTGTCCTCGTCCAGCTCCTTAAAGGCAACGTGCAACTCCTCAATGGTTCGTTTGTTGAGGGCGTTCAGTTTTTTGGGCCTGTTTATGGTTATCGTGGCCAAATTGTTTTCTTCTTCAATGTAAATATTTTCGAAATCCATGTACACTAATGTTTGAAACGGTCTATATAAAGTTTACGATAATTATTTTAGTTCTTTCGGGAATTTGATGCAAAAAACAGTTCCTTTCCCAACCTTTGAGGTAAAGGTAATAGTTCCGCCATAGTTTTCCACAATGTTCTTTACCATACCCAAACCAAGTCCAGTCCCACTGGATTTGGTGGTAAACTTGGGTTCAAAAATACGATGTTTGAACTCATCTGAGATCCCCACTCCGTTGTCTGCAACCGAAATCTTTACTTCAGGGCCATCGGAGGCAACTGTGACCAAAATCCGGGGCGAATCCACATTGGGTACAGCTTGTATAGCGTTTTTCACCAAATTGGTAATTACCCTGATCAGTTGTGTACGGTCCAGTTTGGCAATGATCTCTTCCTCATCACTTATAAAATGGATGTAATCCTCTGTAAAAATTTCCAGGGCCAATCTTACCACCTTGACCACGTTCAAAGTTTCATTCTGTTGGGCCGGCATATCCGCAAAACTGGAAAATGCCGTGGCAATATTGCTCATGGTATCAATTTGTTGGATCAAGGTTTTTGAGAACTCCTTTACCTTTTTATGGATATCGGGGTCGTTCGGGTCGAACTTCCGCTCAAAACTCTGCACCGTGAGCCGTAAAGGCGTTAACGGGTTTTTAATCTCGTGCGCTACCTGTTTGGCCATTTCCCTCCATGCTTGTTCCCGTTCGCTCTTGGCCAATTTTACCGCACTTTCCTCCAGTTCATCAATCATCCGGTTGTAGGAGTCCACCAATTTGCCAATCTCTTCGCCCGGGCTTTCCAAATAAATTTTTTCGTTCTCCCGGGTCAGGTTGGTACGGTTCATCTTATCCGATATGGTCTGAAGTGATCTGGTAATGTATTTTGAAATGAAATAGGCCAGGATTATGGCTATTATCAACATTAAAAGATACACCATTCCAAGCCTGAAGAGAAACTCCCGAAGCTCCATATTATTGAAGGTGTTATCTTCAAAATAGGGAAGATGCAATATTCCAATGGGCTTAAACTTGAGGTCGTAGATATAGGTATAGGTGGACTGATAATTGTCCCCAGCGGCCCTTTTTTCCTCAACAAACCGGGTTTCTCCACTCTCCCTCAAAAAATTGAGCACTTCTGCATCAAGGCACGCGGCAATTATATTTGACTCAAAACTCGGCCTTGAATTTTTAACCAGGTTCCCCTCTAGGTCATAAATGCTAAAGTTTACATTTTGAATATTGGCAATCTTATAAATTTCCTCGCTGAAAATAAGATGTAGATTCTCCGTGGTAACAGGATAGGTTGTTTCCCTCAGCGTATAGTTGATACTTTTTAGCAATTGTTCCTCCTTGCGCTCCAACCTTTCAGTATGGTAGTCGTTTCCTTGTTCTTTATACTGATAGATGGTTACCCCAGCAATAAGAACAGAGGCAAGTACCACCAAGGTGATCATGGCAACAAATATGCGTGAACGTAAGGAAAGTTTTCTTAACAAGCTCGCTGGATTTGATGTTAAATTTAAGCAATTATCGAGCCAAATAACGCTCAAGCACCAAGCTCTGGTTTAAATACAGACCAAATCGAACGAACCTTTCATTCCGATTCCTCGGCTTGAGCTTGGGTTCCAAGGTTCTATGCATTGGGATTTCTGTCCCGTACCTTCTTGTACCATCGAATACCCAACATCAAAAGTATCATAAGCGCAAATATGCCCACAATGCCATAGATCCAATTGAACGCGCTTTTTAAAACCACCAAAAAGACGACCGCAAAAAGAATTATTGTGGACACTTCGTTCCAAATACGCATAAATTTGGATGTGTATTTAACCTCATCCCTTTGGAGTTGCTTAAAAATTTGATGACATTTAAAATGATACGCAAAAAGAAGCCCCACAAATACCAGTTTTACATGCATCCATGGTTGCTGTAGCCACCCCGGCATCAAAATCAACAACCAAATGGCCGTAAGCGTACATACGATTGCCGAAGGCCAAGTGATGATATACCACAGTCGCTTTGTCATCAACTTTAGTTGATCGGTAAGGATCTCTTTGTCCGGCGATGGTTTTTGCCAAGCCTCGATATGATAAATAAACAATCTTGGAATGTAGAACAAACCTGCAAACCAAGTCACCACAAAAATGAGGTGCAACGATTTTATATATGGGTACAGCAATTGTTAAGTTTTACGTATTACATTCTGATGGCACCAATGCCATTTGTCCACAGTTTGGCGTTAAAATTAGGTATTTCCGTATTCATTAGAACTTCTGCTCGCTGTTTTAATCCAACCCATTGGGCATCCAGCTCTTTCTTTCTATCTTTTGATGGTTGATTGATCTGTGGCAAGGCACTATTGCAGTGGTTCATTACAAAAAGATATTCCGCGGTAAACTTATTCGGGAAATTCTCAACATCATCATAGGCTTGCGATTTTCGCTGTACCATTTCCCCGTCCCATGTTTTAAGTTTATCCAACAATTGTTGCCCTTCCTTCTTGAGATCGTTGTTATCCAAATCCTTCAATAGTTCTTCCAGTTGATTTAGTCGTTTCAAGGTTAATATCGATGGATATTTAAGATAAAAAGCCCTTATGCAGAACATAAGGGCTTTTTTTATTCTTCGATACTCAAATAATCCAATTTGAGTTGATTGAATTCATTGTTGAATGAAACAACTTCTTTATCAACCAATGCGTCAAATGCTTTCAATTGTGCATTAATTTTAGCGGTCAGTTCGTTTTTAACGGCAATATCCTGGTCTGTTGGGGGAAAATCATCCCTGGATACCAAGCTGTTCAAGTGTGCCAATTTGTTGGTCAATTTGATCGGGAAATTCAATGGGTCTTGATTACTTCTGTTCTTGGTCTGATACAGTTCCTTCTCAATTGCCCCGAACTCTTCCTTCATCTTCTTGGCCCTCTCCACCAAAGCCTTGGTTGCTTCTTCATTTTTATACTTTTTGATGAACTCATCCAACTTTCCATTGATGGCCCTTATCTTTTTAATGGATTGATGGGCCCTGTCTACGGTTTCGTTCACTTCGGTGATAAAGTCATATTGCTTTTGCATATCGGCCACGGTAACTTCGGCCCTAGGATCTGGGAGAATAGTGAAATTTTCTGTTTGGGTACTTCCATTTACATTTAAACTGACTTTATATGTACCGGGAACTGCCTTGGGCCCATTTAGGTTGGCTGCCCAAAGAATCATTCCCTTCAATCTTTCGGCACCTTTGCCACGGGTATTCCACACAAAAGTGTTCCCTCCCTTTTTGACCTCAAGCTTTTTATCCTTTTCCTTGGCATAGGTACTATATGTTGCCAAAGTGTCCCCGTTCATTTTCGTATAGACCAGTGCAATGCTGTCCTTCTCCGTAACATCCTTCAGATAAAAATGTGTGATCACGCCATTCGCTAAGTTTTCACCTTCGGTCTTGGATGGTTGTCTAGCTTTTCTTCCTTTGGTTCTGTAACTATCCCTTGGTTTGTACAAAATTGCATCGGCAGACTTCTTTGCCTCGTCCAATTGGTGCAATACGGTTAGGTCATCAATCACCCAAACGCTCCTACCTTGCGTGGCCACGATCAAGTTATCATCTTTAATGGCAAGGTCGGTAATGGGAACTATGGGCAGGTTCAATTGGAATTTTGTCCAATTCTTCCCATCATCAAAGGAAATGTACATTCCCGTTTCGGTTCCTGCGTACAACAATCCCTTTCTTTTCGGGTCTTCCCTGACCACACGGGTAAAGTGTTCGTCTTCTATACCATTGGTGATTTTGGTCCATGTTTTTCCGTAGTCGGTAGTTTTGTAAAGGTATGGGGCAAAGTCCCCTAATTTGTATCGTGTTGCCGCCACGTAGCAAGTACCTTCATCAAAATAAGATGGCTCTATACTGTTGATCATGTTCCACTCCGGCATATTCGGTGGGGTCACATTTTCCCAAGTTTGGCCACCATCTTTGGTAACATGGATCAAACCATCGTCACTTCCCACCCAAAGCAATCCTTCTTTTAACGGGCTTTCGTTGGCCGCAAAAATGGTACAATAATACTCCACACTGGTATTGTCCTGGGTGATGGGACCTCCACTGGAACCTAATTTGGTAGGATCGTTACGGGTTAGGTCTCCACTTAATAATTCCCAGGTTTGACCCTCATTGGTGGTCATATGGACGTGATTGGAAAACGTGTATAACTTTTTGGGATCATGTTTACTGAACATAATAGGGAAGTTCCATTGGAATCGGTACTTCATTCCTTCTGCTCCATATCCCATAGGGTTGTCCGGCCATACATTGATGGCCCTGATGGTTTTTCTGGCATGGTTTACCCGAGTGAGCAAGCCTCCATAACTACCTCCGTATACAATATCATTATTGGTGGGATCCACGGCAATGTGTGCTGATTCACCCCCTGCGGTCGGCTCCCAGTCATCTTCACCAATGGAACTGTCATCACTACGATAATTTATCCTAACGGTAGAGTTGTCCTGTTGGGCCACATAAATTCGATAAGGGAAAGCATTGTCCGTGGTAACCCTATAAAATTGTGCGGTTGGTTGGTTGTGATATGTGCTCCAGGTCCTGCCACCATCATAGGTGACTTGGGCACCACCATCATCCGCCATGATCATACGGTTGGAATCTTCCGGGGCAATCCAAAGATCGTGATGGTCGCCATGTGGAGCACTGGATGTTTCAAAAGTTTTCCCACCATCCGTACTTTTATGATACCGAACATTAAGAACATATACCACATCCTCATCCTGGGTATCGGCATACACTCTTGTATAGTACCATGCGCGTTGTCTCAGTTTTCTCTCGGTGTTGATAAGGGCCCATGTTTCACCTCCGTCATCAGACCTGTACAATCCTCCTTTGTCCTTGTTCTCCACCATGGCCCAGACCCTGTTGCTGTTTTGGGGCGAAACGGCCACACCAATAATTCCAAGGGTATCCGTGGCAAAACCCTTGTTTTTTGAAATCTCGGTCCATGTCTCACCACTATCGGTGCTTTTCCAAAGTGCGGATCCTTCACCTCCACTGCTCAAACTGTATGGTGTACGCTGTACTCTCCACGTTGATGCGTATAAAATTCGCGGATTGTTCGGGTCAAAAGTCAAATCAACCGCTCCTGCCATATCGTTGGCATAAAGCACTTTCTTCCATGATTGGCCTCCATCTGTACTTTTGTACACACCTCTTTCTGTTGTAGGTTTATATAGATTCCCCATCACTGCAGCATACACAATATTGTGGTCTTTCGGATGGATTCTCATTCGGGAAATGTGGCGGCTTTTCTCCAAGCCCATGGATTTCCATGTTTTTCCAGCATCTTCAGTTTTCCACACGCCATAACCAGAGGAAACATTTCCACGAACCGTTTGCTCTCCTCCACCTACATAAATAACGTTGGGGTCACTCTGTGAAACCTCTACGGCACCAATACTTCCGCCAAAATAACCGTCAGAAATATTTTCCCAGGTAAGGCCTCCGTCAGTTGTTCTCCAAACACCGCCTCCTGTGGCTCCAAAATAAAAAAGATTCGGTTCTCCCGGTACACCGGCAACAGTTCCGGAACGCCCACCTCGGAATGGACCTATCAATCGATATTCCAAGCTAGAATATAGCTCTTCAGGGTACTGGACAGTAGTTTTATTTGATTTGTTTCTTCTTTGTGCTTCCGTAGAATTCGAAAATAGCAAGAATGCGAGCACGAACAGGCTCAACAACGTGTAGTTTGATCTCATTGTTTGTGTATTGAATTAGTCACCTTAAATTTAGTGAAATCCTTTTAAAGATTTATTCCCCTCAACCATTTTCAAGCGATTATTATTAAATTGGCGGCAGATTATCATTGTTCATTTTTTTATATCTCAAAATTCATCAATCCGACACGTCATGAACTTTCAGAAACTCCTTATTCCTTTCTTCGTATTTCTTTTTAGTTATACCAACGCCCAAGAGTCCTATTTTTTAATGGACCCCACCGTATCGCCAGATGCAAAAACCATCGTTTTTAGTTATGATTCGGATTTATGGAGTGTTCCCGTAACCGGAGGAACGGCAGTAAGACTTACGGCCATGGACGGAGAAGAATCATTGCCAAGAATATCACCCGACGGAAAATGGCTGGCCTTTAGCTCCACACAATTCGGCAACAAGGACATTTATGTAATGCCGCTTGAGGGCGGTACCATTCAACAACTTACTTTTAACGATGCCGATGATGACATGGACAGCTGGTCTTGGGATTCTAAAAGCATCTACTTTACCTCTTCTAGAAATAATCGCTACTCGGGTTATGAAGTGCCTATAGAGGGAGGCACGCCAAAACGCCTTTTTCAAAATTACTTTAATACCGTAGCCAATATCGCAGTTCACCCAAAGACAGAAGAAATATTCTTTAACGAGAGTTGGGAAGGTAAAAATTTCACCCATAGAAAAAGATACAAGGGAGCCTATAACCCCAACATAAAATCTTATAACCCAGCTACTAAAGAATATAAGGAATACACTACTTATAATGGAAAAGACCTTTGGGCCACGATGGACCAAAATGGAGATCTTTATTTTGTTTCTGACCGGGCCAATGGCGAGTACAACCTGTATCAACTGGAAAACGATTCAAAAATTCAATTGACCACATTCGACTCCTCCATTGGTCGCCCACAGGTAAGCGCCAACGGAAAAGTAGTCGTTTTTGGCAAAGACTATCAAATTTACAGCTATGATGTAAGCAACAAAACCGCTAAGAAGGTTCCTATCAAAATAATAAAGAACAGTACTTTATCCAAGACCCAAGACTTTAAGGTACAGGGCAATATCACCAATTTTTCGGTATCTCCGGACAATAAGAAATTGGCATTTATAGCCAGAGGTGAATTATTTGTATCGGATGTAAAAGGAAAATTCGTTAAACACATAATTACAAACCCTAAAGAACGCGTACTTGAGGTAGTGTGGCTAAAAGACAACAAAACATTGTTGTACAATAGGACGCATAATGGTTATGCCAATTTATTCACCATTGCCGGGGACGGAAGTAGCTCCGAAAAACAGCATACGAACGACCTTAGGAACAATGTAAACATTGTGCTGGACCCAGACCTTGAAAAAGCACTGTACATAAGCGGGCGTGACGAGTTGCGCCTGTTGGACCTTTCCAGTTTTAAAAGTGAAGTTTTGGTAAAGGATGAATTTTGGGCCCTTTATGCCCCGCAACCCTACTTTTCGCCTAATGGCAGCCATGTTGTGTATACCGCCATTAGAAATTTTGAATCGGACGTTTTTGTTGTTCGCCTGTCGGATAAAAAAATAATCAACCTGACCAATACCGGTGTTACGGAGAGATCTCCCGTTTGGTCCCCAGACGGAAAATACCTGTATATGGTTTCCAATCTAACGGAACCCTCTTACCCTTATGGACTTTCGGAATCCCAGATATACCAGATGCCGTTGGACAAATACGAGGATGCCTTTACTTACGGCAAGTATGAAGAATTGTTTAAGGAGGAAGAAAAAGAAAATAAAGACGATAAAGACAACAAAAAAGAACCTGAAAAAGAAGATAAAAACCCCATAACCATCAAAATTAATGAGAATGGCATTATGGAAAGAATTAAGGCCATAAGTCCTTCTTTTGGCAGACAAACAAGTCCTTTTGTCATTCAAAAAGACGAAACGATGCATGTGCTCTATCTGAGCAACCATGACGAAGGAAAAACAAAACTTTGGAAAACCGTCATAAAGCCTTTCGAAAAAAACAAGATAGAAAAGGTACTGGACGATACAATGAACGGGTATCAATTGGCGAATGCAAAAGACAGTTATTACCTATTGAGCAAAGGAAACATTCACACCTTTGATGTTGAAAACAACAAGGCGGAAAAGATTGATATCGACTTCACCTTCCGTAGAAATCTTTCAGAAGAATTCCATCAAATGTTCCATGAAGCTTGGGCCGGATTCGAGGAAAACTTTTACGACGGGGACTTTCATGGGGAAGACTGGACAGCACTTCGCAAAAAATACGAACAATACCTGCCTTATATCACCAATAGAAACCAATTACGCAGATTGTTCAACGATATGTTGGGAGAGCTAAACACCTCGCATTTTGGCTTTAGTTCCCGTGGAGACGAAGAAAAAGTATTCTACAAGACCAAGACATTGGCAACGGGTATTTTATTCTCCAACGACCACCCCTACACGGTTGAGCACATTATTGCCGATGGCCCTGCGGACGTAACCGGAAAGGATATCAAAAAAGGTGATGTGTTAGTGGCCGTGAACGGTAAAAAAGTAGACCCTTCAAAAAACAGGGAATCCTACTTTAACGAACCTTCGTTGGACAATGAAATGCAGTTGGATTTTAAACGTGCCGGCAAAATAATATCAGTGAACATTCACCCCATAAGCACCAATGCCCAAAGAAGTCTCCTATACGATGAATGGGTAGACGATAACCAAAAATATGTAGACACCAAAAGTGACAAAAAGGTGGCCTATGTACACCTGAAAAATATGGGTGGTGGCGAGCTTGAAAACTTTAAAAGGGAAATGGTCTCGGAAACCAGCCAAAGGGACGCACTAATTCTGGATTTACGTTACAATACCGGTGGAAACGTACATAACGAGGTCTTACAGTTTCTTTCACAAAAACCATATCTAAAATGGAAATACAGGGATGGCGACCTAGCGCCACAGCCTAACTTTGCCCCAGCGGTGAAGCCAATCATCCTGTTGGTGAACGAACAGTCGCTCAGCGATGCCGAAATGACCGCTGCAGGATTCAAAGCCCTTAAATTGGGTACGATAATGGGCACGGAAACCTATCGTTGGATTATTTTTACCTCCGGAAAAGGACTTGTGGATGGTTCTTTTTATAGGTTACCTGCATGGGGATGCTTTACGCTGGACGGCAAGAACCTGGAAAAAACAGGTGTTAGCCCCGACATTGTGGTACCCGAAAATTTCAAGGACCGTTTAGACGGAAAAAAACCTCAGCTCGATGCTGCACTGCAAGAAATATTCCGTCAGCTGAAAGGGTAGAACACATAACGACTATTGCCAAACGTTGCAACCTTGGCAACGTCCAATATACTTTTAGGGGAACAGGCCCATCCATTGATATCCGAACTGGAGCAGCGTCCTTTTGGATACTCTGGCCACTCTGTTTTTTCGTTTCCGCGTTAGGAACAGATCGGGGCAACAAACAATGTAAAAGCAAGCACGAGCATACCCATTTTTGAAAAAACAAGTCTTGTTGAATATGTCGGGTTACCCTGCCAAAAGTTGTTAAAAACGACCTAAAATTTTATTCAATATTTTGTACTTTACCAAGCAGATAAAAACCAAACCATGTCAAAATTATTAAAGCTAGCCATATTTCTATTGCTGATCGCTGCTTGTAAAGACCGGCCAAACAAACAAGAAGAAACAAGGACCAACCAATCCGAAGCAGAAAAATCGGAATGGATCTATCTTTTTGACGGCACCAGTTTGGATGGGTGGCGGGGTTACAACATGGATTCCCTACCTCCCGGATGGACCATTAAGGACAGCACCCTCACTTTTGACACAGAACTTGGTCTGGAACAAAATTATACCGGTGGCAAGGACATTTTATACGGAACCGAAGAGTTCGATAATTTTGAACTCTATTTGGAATGGAAAATTCCTGCCGGAGGGAACAGCGGCATCTTCTATCATGTAAAAGAAGGCTATGACGGTCCTCCCGAAGTAGCACCGGAATATCAATTGATCGATGATGAAAACTATGCCAACATCCACGATTTGACAGGGTACAACTCACAATTTGGTGCCGAGCACCCTGAGTTGCTCCAAGATTGGCAAAAAACAGGGGCCGATTATGCCATGCATCCAGCGGACGAATCACAAAAACAATTGAACCCCGTCGGGGAATGGAATTCCACTAAAATTGTATTTACCCCAGAAAAGGTGGAACATTGGCTCAATGGTAAAAAACTGTTGGAGTTTGTGCCATGGTCCGAAGATTGGAAAGCTAAAAAAAGTTCGGGAAAATGGGACAATGCCCCAGATTATGGAAAATACAAGAAAGGCTACATTGCATTGCAAGACCATTCAAGCCCCATTTGGTTCAGAAACATAAAAATTAAAAAACTATAATCCTCCAGATCATGAACAAAAGAGAATTTATCAAAAAAAGTAGTGTGGGAGCGCTCGGAATCATGTTGGCGCCATCCATTTTAAAAGGAGGACTGCCAAGAGAAAAACTAAGAACGGCCCATATCGGCGTTGGAAACATGGGAATGGAAGATTTAAAAGCGATTTCCTCACATGCCGCGGTAGAAGTTGTTGCCCTCTGTGATGTGGATGCCTTAAACCTATCCGCTGCCCATAAAATGCATCCAGGGGCGCGGGTGTTTTTTGATTATCGGGCCATGTTGGAGGAAATGGCCGATGAGATAGATGCAGTAATCGTTTCCACTCCGGACCACACCCATGCACCGGCCTCCCTGATGGCCATGGAAATGGACAAACCCGTGTACTGTCAAAAACCATTGACCCACTATGTTTCCGAATCCAGGGAAATGAAAAAATTGGCCGCGGAAAAAGGATTGGTGACCCAGATGGGCATCCAAGTACATTCTTTTTACGATTATCGATTGGCCACACTGCTGATCCAGTCCGGAATCATTGGAAAAGTGCACACCGTGCATGCATGGTCTCCGAAAAACTGGGGATATGATGGCCCTTTGCCCGAGGGTGAAGACCCAGTTCCAGATCAGTTGGATTGGAACCTTTGGTTGGGCACATCAAAAAAACGACCCTACAAAAAAGACATGTACCATCCTGGAAATTGGAGAAAACTAATGGATTATGGCTGTGGCACTTTGGGTGATATGGGCGTCCACATTTTTGATACGCCTTACAACGCACTTCAGCTGGATGTCCCGCGGACCATTACGACGGAATGCCGACCTCCCAATGGATTCGGCTTCCCCGAAAACAATACCGTTACCTATGAGTTCCCTGGCACCAAATACACCGGCAAATCCCTAAAATGGGTCTGGTACGACGGTCCCGGAGCCCCGGAAATGCACGAAGACCTCATATTGCCCGGTATGGAAATGAAAAAGAATACCAAATCCGCTGATAAAAGTGTAAAAGATAAAATTTCATTGGATGCCGGGGTAGCTGCGGAAAACGAGCTGCCGGAACAAGGAGCCATGTTCGTAGGTGAGAAAGGACGATTGTTGTTGCCCCACTTTATGCAATTGCCAAGGAAAATCAGAAAAGGCAAGTACGTGGATATTTCCAAGGAGATTGCAAAGGTTTCCGAAGAGCACAACTTGGGCGAACCCATCCGAAATTATGAAACCGAAGGACCCAAACACTACCACCAATTTGTAGATGCCTGTTTGGGCAAGGACACCACCACGGCTCCTTTTGATTACGGGGCAAGATTGACCGAGACCATTTTATTGGGAACCATTGCAGGTCGTTTCCCTGGCGAAACATTGCATTGGGATGCAGAAACCGCTCAATTTAAAGAAGAAAAAGCCAATAAATTTCTCTCAGGGGATTATCGGGATTTTTAAAGGGAAAACATATTTGTAATGGCAACAACTCAAGAATATTGGCTAAGTGGCCCCATTGCCGGGGTACCTTCACTTTTACAACCTTCAGCGCATGCCTTGTTGCAGTCCGTTCGGGAGGTAAAGGGTTATTTGGTGGACTTTCCTGAAGAAAAGCTTTGGGAAAAACCCTTTGGAAGGGCTTCTGTCGGGTTTCATCTGAGGCATTTGACCGGGGTGCTGGACCGATTGATGACTTATGCCAAGGAAGAATCGTTGACAGATGCGCAGTTCCAATTCCTAAAAAATGAGGGCAACGGGGAGAATGCACCTTCTGCACAACAAATGATCGCGGATTTTGAACAAAAAGTGGACGAAGCATTGGCCTATTTTAAAACCCTGCCGGAATCCACTTTGACCGAAGCCCGGTTTGTAGGCCGCAAAAAATTGCCCACCACCGTGATCGGATTGCTTTTTCATGCCGCCGAGCACAGCCAACGCCATGTGGGCCAACTGTTAGTGACGGTGAGTGCTTTGAAAAATTAATCATTCCAATATGGACAAAATGAATCGTATTAGTTATTTGTTTTTTATATTCCCGTTACTGATGCTTTCACAAAACCGACTTAGGGACCATGGGGTTGAAATTGGTGTGCTACAACCGGGCACTTACAATGCCATAACCGATGTGCCGGGAGTCCAAGTAGGTCACTCCACCATATTCAGTGGCGAAAATATCAGAACAGGGGTTACGGCCATTCTCCCCCATTCAGGAAATATTTTTCAAGAAAAGGTGCCCGCCGCCATATATGTGGGCAACGGATTTGGTAAACTTGCGGGTTACACCCAAGTAAAGGAATTGGGCAATCTGGAAACGCCCATCATCTTGACCAACACCCTGAGCGTTCCCACTGCAGTAAATGCCGTTATTGGCTACACGCTCAACCAACCCGGAAACGAAAATGTCCGTTCGGTCAATGCG
This sequence comes from Allomuricauda sp., assembly GCF_002699205.1. Lineage (GTDB taxonomy): Bacteria > Bacteroidota > Bacteroidia > Flavobacteriales > Flavobacteriaceae > Flagellimonas. The sequence goes on along the minus strand of NZ_PABT01000014.1, from coordinate 277,139 downwards.
GTTGTCGGGGAAACGAACGATGGCTACCTCAATGATATCCGAGGCCGTCACGTTACCGAAGCACATGTGATACAAGCCTTAAAAGACGTAAAACCGGGCCCTGTTACCGAAGGAAATATTGGAGCAGGGACCGGCACTATTTGTTTCGGATTCAAGGGAGGCATCGGGACATCGTCCAGGGTGCTGCCGAAAAAATCCGGCGGGTATACCGTAGGTGTTTTGGTGCAGACCAACTTTGGCGGCGTTTTGCAAGTGGCCGGAGTGGAGGTAGGCAAAAAATTAGGGCATTATTCCGATAGTTTTAAATATTCCCCCGACGGTTCCTGTATGATGGTGGTGATGACCGATGCTCCTTTGGGTTCCAGAAATTTGGAACGATTGGCCAAAAGGGCCATGCTCGGCCTGGCAAAAACAGGGGGCATTGCCAGCAATGGCAGCGGTGATTATGTCATTGCCGTTTCCACGGCTGAAGCGTGTCGCATCCCTTATCAAAGTGACAGCCCGATTCAGTCCGTCCCCACTTTGCGCAACGAAGCCATGACACCTCTTTTTCTCGCAACCATCGAAGCCACGGAAGAAGCCATTTTGAATTCGCTCTTTGCTGCGGAAACTATGATCGGGCGAGATGGACATAAAATTGAAGCACTTCCAAAGGAAAAAGTACTGGACATATTGAAAGAAGCAGGGAAGATGGATTAAATCCACCTTTTACAGGATTCAATGACAGTCCTTTTAGTTTAAAACAGCGTTTTAAAAGCCATCTCTTTAAATGAACTGATTAACTTATCCGCCTCTGAATAATCTTGGTTTTTGGAATGTGGGCTATCAAAACCTACACCATAGATCCCCGCTGCTTTGACCGCTTTGATACCGTTGGAGGAATCCTTAATCATACCCATACGATTTTATCTAATGGCATACTAAAGTTTAGGACGCTAGCGGTACATCCATCACCTCTTCGATTCTAGTATAGAGGTCTTCGGGGTCAAAAGGTTTAAAAACAAAACCGTTCATACCGCTCTGTTCAATCTTACTCTTCACTTCTATAAATACCGATGCAGATAGTGCCAAAATAGGCAATGTGGTATTAAACTTTCTAATTGCCATAGCGGAGGCGTACCCATCCATAATAGGCATTTGAATATCCATAAGAACCGCACAGTAGTCATTTTTTTTGACCATGTTTACCGCCATAAGACCATCAAAAGCGACATCTACTACGAGGTTGGCCTTTTCTAATATCTGTTTGCCCACCATGATATTGATCTTATTGTCCTCAACCAGGAGTATTCTTCTGCCCTCTAGATCGCGTTGTTTCTTGCCACTGCCTTCTGTCAATCTTTGCTTAGAAATAGCCTGTACTTCCAAATCAAAGTAAAAACGACTCCCTTTTTCCAATTCACTTTCTATGTGTACGGTAGATTCCATAGCTTCCACCACACTTTTTACAATGGGCAGGCCAAGTCCGGTACCTCCATACAAGCGATTTGTACTGACGGAAGCCTGGGAAAATGGCTGCCATATTTTTTCTTGTTGTTCTTTGGTAATACCAATACCGGTATCTATGATTTCAGTACGCATACGTACCCTGCCATTGCTATGTTCTTGACTTGTGATTTTAAGGGTCACACTTCCTTTTTTGGTAAACTTTATGGCATTGGATACCAAATTGTTGATGACCTGATTGAAACGGACAATATCCAACCACATCGTTGGCAATTTTTCATCGATCTCTAGGTGAAAACCAATTCCTTTACTTAAACAACCCGGCTCATGAATCTTTTTTATCTGTTGTACAGCCGTCTTCACATCCGTGGGAATGGGGTCAAGGGCTATACCGCTGGTTTCCATTTTACTAAAATCCAACACATTGTTCAGTAAATTCAGCAGTATTTTTCCCGAGTAATTCAATGCCTCTATATTCTCCACTTGATCCGGTCTTGGATTGGTATCCCCTAGAATATGGGAAAGTCCGATAATAGCATTCATGGGCGTTCGAATTTCATGGCTCATCATGCTTAAAAACCGTGATTTGGCATTGGATGCTTCAATGGCGTCTTCCCGTTCATCCTGTATGTTCGAATAGAAGCGCGCATTGATCATAGAGAAAAATAGCAATTGGTAGGTTATCAGCACCGCAGTTGTTACAATAGAGACCGGATAAATATAGGTTCCTGCGAGTACGGCATCCATTTTTGTATTGGTGAATAAGTTAAAATCCGTAACGTAGAGCAAAAGCCAAAGTGTTATCGATAGTAAAGGAAAAATGACGATATACCCTTTCTCTCTCCTAAATGAGAAAAATATAAAAGGTAATCCTATGGCAAACATTAGAATAAATTCAACATTACCAGCCTTTCCTATATAAGAAGCAGTCATGGCAACACTGATATTAAAGGCCACGAGATACATAAAACGCGCAAGGGTAAGATTTCCTATTTTAGAAATAATGGCCGAACCTATAAAAAAAGGTACTGTAGCGCCAATGTATAGGCTCAACTCGTTTAAATCTAAACTTCTGGCCATAAAAAACCACCAAGTCGATATGATGATGGTTATAACGGAAAGTATAAATACAAGTTTTATCCTGCGTTGAGAGAATTCAGTCATGCCTTGGGTGCATTTAGGTGAAATGGGACTTCGTTTATATCCTGCAAAGTCCAATATTTGTAGGTATATTCCTATAATATGTTGCCTAGGGACATTAATTGTGTGCAAAAGCATGGAAAAGTGAAGTGTCCCCGCTACGAAACGACCCCCTCCTAGTATCCAGAACCCAAATAATGAGCACCCAATGACTTTGGCAGCATTTATACCTTTGCCAGCGCGTCCCTAATCATACCCAATACGATTACGAATAGTACCATCTTCTCGGTGAATGATCACATCTGCTTTGTGTTTTTTAGCCAGACGTTTAGCAGCATTAATGGCAGTGCTTTGCTTACGGTGTTTTGAAGTAATACGTTTATTGCCTTCGCGGCGTACAGCCCAATCATCTTTATAAGGCACAACGTGTTGGTGCCATGTACGTTTTTTGTCCGCGTTACGAGAGGCATTAAAAAAGGCTTCCAATAATTCTATAACTGTGCGTAACCAAGATGTTTTTGCTGCCATTTTATTCGATGCGTTTAGAAAGTTTAGCGAAGGTAATCTCCCCAAACCCGCGTATCACCTTATCCGCCAGTGAATAATCTTGGTTTTTGGAATGTGGGCTATCAAAACCCACACAATAGATTCCTGCTGCTTTGGCCGCTTTGATCCCGTTGGTGGAATCCTCGATCACCATACAATGCTCCGGTGCATGTCCCGAGGCTTCCGCCGCTTTTATAAAAATTTCCGGGTGGGGCTTGGATTCCGCTAAGTCCGCACCACTTAGTTTGGCCACAAAATATTGATCTAGATCAAAACGCTGAAACACATTATTGATACTGAGCATGGAGGCTGAACTAGCCAAAACAAGCGTAAGTCCGTTGGCGTGGTAATCCTGTATGCATTCCAAAACCCCGTCTATGAGTTGCAGGGCATCGTTATTTACAAACAGTTCCTTAAAATGCTTTCGCTTACTTGCTACCAACTCCTCGGCGGTTCTATTGAGCTTAAAATGGTCCACCAAAACTTCGCAAATGGGCAACGTGGCCATACCTGTAAAACTTTCGTAAAGTTCAGGGGACACGGTAATGCCCACCTCATCAAACATAGCATGGTAAGCTTTATAATGCAGGGGTTCCGAATCTATGATCACCCCATCCATATCAAACAAAACAGCTTTTATCATGAGTAAGATTTGAGGCAAAAATAAGGGCTTACGGAGAATAAGCGAGGCTATCCCGCCAATAATCCTTTTTCACAGGAACTCAACATGTACGCCACTCGCAATAAGGGGTGTACGATGTTTAAATTGATGTCCCAATGCTTCTTTTGTAACAATCTAAGCGCATTTTACACTAACCTAATGGAAACAATCCAGTTTTTTCATAAATTAAGCACCAATAAAACTAAAAACACTACCATGGATATTTTTGGAAAGATCAAAGAAAAACTCAGTAATGAATTTATTGACATTATTGAGTGGCTCGACTATACGGACGATACCATCGCACATCGTTTTGAGCGCTATCAAAATGAAATAAAAAACGGTGCAAAACTGATTGTTCGAGAAGGACAGACGGCGGTTTTCATCAACGAAGGCCAATTGGCCGATGTGTTCGGGCCGGGCACTTACGACCTCACCACTAAGAACTTACCCATATTAGCCACGCTGAAAGGATGGAAATATGGATTTAATTCCCCTTTCAAAGCCGAGGTGTATTTTGTGAACACCCACCTTTTCACTGATGAAAAATGGGGAACCAAAAGTCCCATCACTTTAAGTGATGACCGTTTTGGTTTGGTGGAAATCAGAGCGTTCGGAACGTATGCCTTCAAAATTTCCGATGCCGGAAAGTTCATCAAGGATATTGTGGGCACCGACAGTAATTTCACCAATTTTGAAATCAACGAGCACCTCAAAAGTTTAATCGCGACACGATTTACCGACACCGTTGGCGAAGCAAATCTTCCCATTGAACTATATGCCGCCAATACCTCGGAACTATCGGATACCTGTAGGGAAGTGATGGCTCCGGAATTTCAAACAGTAGGTATCTCCTTGGAGAAATTCTACATCGAAAATGTCTCCATGCCGGAAGACCTCAAAAAAGAAATTTTCGAGTATAGCCGAATAGATAAATTGGACCTTGACAAATTGACCAAGTTCAAGACCGCCAAAGCCATTGAAGCCGCCGCACAAAATGAAGGTGGAACTGCAGGGGCCGGAATGGGCATGGGCATGGGCTTTGTGCTTGCCCAACAAATGGGCGGTATGATGGGTGGAACTACCCAGACCAGCCCTCAAATGACTGCCCAACCATCGGCTGGAGCTGTTCCTCCTCCCATGCCAGTGCAAACCATGTACTATTATGCCACGAACGGTACCCAACACGGTCCCGTGACCTTCGAGCAAATGCAATCCCTTTTTGCTTCCAGGGCCATTAACCGTGATAGTTTGGTGTGGAAGCAGGGCATGTCCGCATGGACCGCATTAAAAGATGTGGAAGAGTTAAAATCGTTTTTGGGCGGCAATACCCCACCTCCATTACCAACGGAATAATAAAATCTATTGTCATGCTGAACTGTCATTTCGAGCGCAGTCGAGAAATCCATCAAGCATCTCTGTTAAATACACTTTTTAATCGTACATGAGTGAGATTCTTCGTTTCACTCAGAATGACAAACAAGCCATTGGAAGAACAAAAAGTCCAAAAGACCGAACTCAAAAAAGCCTGTGTAAACTGCGGTGCAGAGCTTACTTATAAACCTGGCACCACCAGTATCAGCTGTGAATACTGTGGGCACGAGGAAACCATCGATGTTGACAAAAATGGTTTTGAGGAACTGGAGCTTTATCCTTTCCTCAAGGAAATGGGCAGCCTAAGGCACAGCGAGGAAATCTCCATGCTGCACTGCAAAAATTGTGGCGCGAACCAACATGTAGAGGAAAACTATAAATCGCTCCATTGTGTGTATTGCGGTCAGCCATTGGTGGTTGAGGACACCTATAAGGAAAACTGGATATTACCCGGTGCCGTATTGCCTTTTCAAATTGATAAAAACCAGTCTTTTGCCATTTTTAAAAAATGGGTGAAAGGATTGTGGTTCGCTCCAAACAACTTAAAAAAAGCAGCTCTGGATCCTCAGTTTACCAAAGGTCTCTATTTGCCCTATTGGACTTTTGATGCACAACTATATGCTTCATATACGGGTCAACGGGGCGAATATTATTATGAAACAAGAAGGGTTCGCGACGCCAATGGTAAAATGGTCACCAAAAGGGTCAGGAAAACAAGATGGTATCCGGCATCGGGGGAAGTATCCGGGTTCGTGGACGATACCTTGATCAAAGCCTCCCATCAAAAAACCGGACGGATTCCGAGTAAAATTGCCTCATGGGATTTGAAAAAGCTCCAACCGTTCAATTCTGGGTTTCTTTCTGGATTTGTTACCGAAAAATATACCATCCCCCTAAAAGATGGCCATCTGCACTCCAAAGAAGTGGCCAGGGACATTGCCGACACATGGTGCAGACGGGACATTGGCGGTGATACCCAGCGTATATTCACCATGAACATGAAACTGACCGAGGAGACTTTTAAACATATTTTATTGCCGGTTTATGTGAGTGCCTATCGCTACAATGGCAAGGAGTATAACTTTTTTATCAATGGGGAAAATGGTCTAATATCAGGTACCCGCCCCTATAGTTTTTGGAAGATATTCTTTACGGTCGTAGCGGTTCTTGCCGTTATTGGGGTGATTATTTTTCTATCCAATCAGTAGCATCAAAAACCGATACCGATGTTTAAATCAAAAGGTGCCTTTTGGGTTTCCATAGATTTGGTCTGAACTTTAATTGTGATTTTTTCAGGTGCTTCCTTGAACACTACGGTATTCTCGTCCAGACCAAGTCCCATGTTTCTATATTCCTCGCTATCATCACCATCTATCACTTCGAGATTGCCAATAGGGGTTTCTGTATCCAAAGTATATAAATGGTATTCTGTACCGTCCTGCAGCGTAGCTCCTCCCGCATCCAAAATGGTTATCTTTCCTATTTCAGAATCAAATGAGGACTGAATGTTCTCTTTAAAAGGGAGTTCCAATGTTTTTTCCTCAGAAGCATCCCCAACATAATTGATCAAGAAGGTTCCTTTCATCTCCAATGTTGTAGCTCCTTTTTGTGGCACTCCGTCAATTTCCATTTGCAAATCATAATAAGAACCATCGGAGCTTACAAAACCATATGTGTTTTCCACGACCAAACCTTTTCCGTTGCTCAAAAAATCAAACCCGGTATTGTCGGTAATCGCTGTTATTTCAGCATTGTTAATGTCCAAATTATAGAATTGCTTTTCCGCATCCAAAGGCACCTTAAGTTTTAGTGTGGTTCTATAATTGCCCTCATATTCTTTGTTGATGCAAATACTTCGGGTACTGACCTGGGCCTGTAATGGCAAAAAGGAGCATAAAACAATAATGATTTTTAAAATAATGTTGAGGTTCGTTGATTGCATGATTTGTTTTTCTAAAAATATGGAACAAACCATTGTTCAATCAAAGGATTGTATAGATGGTAGAATTTTTATTGTAATTTTCAAAAACTACTCATAATCAATAAAATATACTGATATTAAAAAACCAAACACACGGGGTTCGGGTGTTTGGTTTCACTCAAGAAATTTAAAGTTCCGTTTTCCCTATCCCTTTTAAAGATTGAAATATTACTGGTTTTCTTGTTGGCTACCAGTAGAAATTCTCCCGTTGGGTCCAAAGTAAAATTTCGGGGCCAATCTCCGTGTACCGGTTCTCTTCCCACTAATTCCAATTGACCGGATTCTCCATCCACGGCAAATATCACAATAGTGTTCTCACCACGGTTGGAACCATACAAAAACTTTCCGTCCGGAGACAAATGGAGGTCTGCACAAGCATTGTTGCCTTGATAGGTCTTATCCAAAGTAGGGACCACTTGTGTTTCTACATAATTTCCATTGCCATTCTTTTCCAAAACAGAAATGGTACTATTCAATTCGTTGATGACATACAGCATTTTGCCGTTGTTGCCATAGGTAAAATGGCGAGGTCCCGCTCCATCTTCAAAAGCTATGGAAGCTTGTTCGGCAGGGACAAACTTGCCGGCTTTCAACGTGTATCTTTTGATGGCGTCCAACCCCAAATTGGTAACCATGAGCCCATCAGCATTGAATTGGGCCATGTGCGCATGGGAGGTTTTTATGGAATCCAAGGGATTATGGTCGATTATCTGTGGACCATCCGCCAATGAGCCATCATCATTTAATGAAAATATCGAAAAATTGCCCCCCGTATAATTGGCAACGGCCAGATATCCATCACCGGAAAGGGAGACATGGCATGGATGTGCTCCTTGGGTTCCCATACTGTTCTGGAGCTCCAACACGTCATCTTTCAACTTAAAAGCGGTAACTCCACCGCCCAAACTATCAAAATCGGCAGTTTCTTGAACCGCGTAGAGATTCGCTTTGTCCTCCGAAATGGCCAAATACGATGGATTGGTGATCACAGCTGCCAGTTTTTGGTTGGACAATTCCCCTGAATTTGAATCAAAAGTGTAGGTATATATGCCTTCGCTATCGCCATCGGTATAGGTTCCAACAAACAGGGTGTACATTGGTTTTTCTTTTGCACAGGCAATTACCAAAATTGCAATAAGACCTGTTAATATAGTTTTCTTCATGAATGTTTAGTTATGACTTCCAAATTAAACATTCTAGATGAAAGAAATGACATCTACGATAGTTCGGACTTGATTTCCCTATGAAGAAAAACACCGGTAACAATAGTAGCAAGCACATCGGCTGTACAAAAAGATAACCACACTCCAATTTCCCCCATTAAATTTGGTAAAATCAAAATCAAGGGGATAAAAAAGAAGCCTTGGCGTGTCAAGGTCAACAATAAGGCGGGAATGGCTTTCCCAATGGCTTGAAAATAGGCTGCACCTATTAATTGGATGGCAATAATGGGTGTTGCTGCAAACACCAAGCGCATAGCCACGGGTGTGTGCTGGAGCACAAAATTGTTGGCCTCAATTTCTGCGGGAGACAATTCGGGCCGGCTGCTCAAAAATAAAGAGGCTATTTCTGCGGGGAAAACCATGAGCACCACAAAAACAATGGTAGCGACCAAAGCTGCATACTTGATCGCCGTATAGATGGATTCCTTTACCCGATCATACTTTACCGCGCCATAGTTGTAACCTGCGATGGGCAAAAATCCTTGGGTGACCCCAAAAACCGGGAACAGGGCAAACATCAACATTCTACCAATTATGGCATAAACAGCTACCATGGACTCGCCTCCCAGATTGAACAATATATTGTTCATCAAGAGGTATACCACGCTCGTCGTCGCCTGTCGTGCCAAGGTTACGACCCCAAGCGCCCCAATTTCCCTAATAATGGGCAAATCAGGGGTCAAGCTCCCAAGGCGGAGTTTAAGTTCGGAACGATTTGAGGTAAAGAAGTAAGCGATATAGGAAAAGGAAAAAATATATCCTCCAGTGGTGGCCCATGCCGCGCCGGTCATACCCCAATCAAAGACGTAAATAAAAACATAGTCCAACACTAGGTTGCTCACCGAGGGAATAATCATGGCGATCATGGCGAACTTGGGCTTGCCCTCGGCCCTGATGACGTTATTGCCCATCATACTAAAGGCCAAAAAGGGAACGCCGTACAGTACGATGATGTAGTATGTTTTTGCCAGTTCAAAGATAGCGCCCTTTCCACCGAAGGCAGGTATCAGGCTATCTACGTACACAATACCCAGGATGGCCATCGTAATGGTAATCAAAAAGGTAAGCACTATCTGGTTTCCAAATGTTTTGGTGGCCTTTGCATGATTATCGGCCCCCATGGCGCGGGAAATAATACTGGAGCCCCCTATACCTATCGCCATGCCCAAGGCCCCTATAAAGAACGAAATCGGGAGTACCACATTGATCGCTGCAATGGCTATGGCCCCTATCCAATTGCCCACAAAAATGGAATCGACAAGCACGTTTAAGGACATCACCAATATGCCTATGGATGCAGGAACCGCCTGTTTGACAAGTAATTTTCCTATGGGCTCTTCCCCAAGGTCGTTAGAGATTATTTTGACCATGCCAAGGAATCTTCATTAAAAATAAATTATAGCGAAGGCCAAAACTACAATGCATCCGCCAAACTATCCTTGTTCTTGGCAAGTTTTTTAGCAATACTGTCCCAAAGTTCAATTCGATATTGAAGTGCCTCCTTGCTATATTCTGCCACTTCGTTCCACTTTTCATCATCTGAGCCACAAAGTGCCTTGATTATTTTTAATGCCAATGGACCATGTTCCTCCCCATCCAACTCAATATGTCTTTTGAGGTAATAGGTCAATTTTTGATAGTTGCCAGGACCATTTGACCTCTCTATGATGCCAAGAAACATGTCGGGTATCAATTCTTCTCTACCAAAAGTGAAGGCGGCAGCGATAATATGGGGTTTTTGGGTATTGATAACCCTAAAAGTGAAGTTTAAAAAGTTTTTTTCTGCTTGGTCAAGATTTGCTTTATCAATCTGTTGGGCAATAGTTTCAAGATCCGTAAAACTTGAAATTACATGTAGTGCCCGGGAGGTATCTGCATGCACTTCCTCCATAGCGTCCAAATACATTTCAAAATGACTTTTTGCCTTTCCCTCCCCATCAAAATCACTCTCTTCCTCCAAAACAATTTCGTTGATGAACCGCGTTACCGATGTGTCGGCCGCTGGATGCCAAGGCAAGCCAACACAGGTAAGGTTTTGCTGCAGTGCCTTGAGCAGGGACATAAAGTCCCAAACGGCATACACATGGCTTTCCATAAAGGTTTTGATGTCCTCCACAGATTCCAGTTGGGTATACAATTCGTGGTTTCTGAGTTGTTGCCTCAAAGGTTGAAGGCCGTTCTCCAAATTTTCGATGGTCATATCGGTTCCTTTATTCTACTATTTTTTATCGGATGTTGGTTTGTGGCAAGGCATCGTTTTCTTCCCAATCCTTGATCCATTTGGCCATAAGTTCCGCCCAGTCATCCCGGTCGTTCAAACATGGGATGTGGATATATTCCTCTCCCCCTGCTTCTTGGAACTGTTCTTTACCTTCCATGGCAATTTCTTCGAGGGTTTCCAAACAATCACTGACAAAGGCCGGAGTGATGACGGCCAATTTCTTGACACCTTTTTTGCCGAGGCGTCCAAATTCCTTATCGGTAAAGGGCTGTAACCATGGGTCACTTCCCAGTCTGGATTGAAAAGATGTACTTACCTTATCCTCTGGCAATCCCAATTGTTTTTTTACCAATTCGGTGGTGTCATAACATTGATGTCTATAACAGGTATGGTGTGCCACAGAGTTGGTTTTGCAGCATTCACCGTTCAACTGGCAATGGAACTTGGTAGGGTCCGATTTTTTAATGTGGCGTTCTGGAATCCCATGATAAGAGAAAAGAATATGGTCGTAGTCAAAACCTTCCAGGCCTTCGGCAATACTATCAGATAATATTTTGATGTAGTCCCGGTTACTATAAAAAGCGGGCAAGGTGGTCATGTGCATCTGGGGAAAATCCTTTTGCTGTACCTCAAACGCCTTTACCACCACTGTTTCGTATGACGACATGGCATAATGTGGGTACAAGGGCACTAGGAATACCTCATCGACCCCCTTGTTTTTTAATTCCTGTAATCCTTCTTTTATGGACATGGAGCCATACCGCATCCCCAAAGCTACCGGCAAATCGATATGTTGTTGGACCTTCTGGGCAAATCTTTCGGAAATAACGATCAAGGGGGAACCTTCTTCCCACCAAATTTTGGAATAGGCCTCGGCGGACTTTTTGGGACGGGTGTTCAGAATAATCCCTCTAACGATAATGTTTCTAAGTATTGGATTTACATCAATGACCCTTTCATCCATCAAAAATTCATCCAAATACGGTTTTACATCTTTGGCGGTAGGGCTATCTGGCGAACCCAAATTGACCAACAAAACTCCTTTTTTCACAGTTTGTATCTTTAGACAGCTAAAATACAACACGGGATGGACTTGACCTTTTTACCATCAAAATAGTTTCTTATGACTCAATAATGATTCTCGATTTTGTTTAAGCTTTGTCACCATGGTGGACTTTTCTAGCTATTTTTGTGGATATGGAGTCTTTCTACGACAATGTTTCCAAAGAGTCCCTCATTTTTTTGGGGGTGGCCCTTCTTGTGCTTATCATCTTGTATTGGAGCACTTCGGCACTGATGAAACGTTTGGGAAAAAACCCAAAATACTTGTTGCCCAAGAGCACCTTTAAAAGGTTGGCGACACCTTTGGTGCTGATCTTTGTTTCCGTACTAATCCGGATGAAGGCGTTGCGCGACCTGTTGAACCTAGAGGGTGCGGGGTACTGGTTTAAAAAGGCGAGTACCATCCTTTTTATTGTTGCCATGGCCTGGGTGATGATAGCCCTATTGAAGATCGTAAAAAAGATCGTCATTAAAAATTATGATATCGGGGTAGCCGATAACCTAAAGGCCAGAAAGGTATATACCCAGTTCACGATTCTCGAGCGTATTTTTATTTTCATCATCATCTTGCTGGCAACAGGGTTCGCATTAATGAGCTTTGAAGAGATCCGTGAGGTGGGCATCAGTATTTTTGCCTCTGCAGGGGTTGCCGGGATCATTATTGGTTTTTCGGCCCAACAGTTCATTGGAACCATTTTGGCGGGAATCCAAATTGCCATCGCCCAGCCCATAAAGTTGGATGATGTGGTAATCGTTGAAGGGGAATGGGGCCGTATCGAAGAAATCACCTTAACCTATGTGGTTGTCAGTATTTGGGACAAAAGACGCCTGATCGTACCCACCCCTTATTTTATCAACCAACCTTTCCAGAACTGGACCAAGACTTCTTCTGATCTTTTGGGCACCGTGTTTTTGTATGTAGACTACAATGTCCCTTTTGACAAGATCAGGGAAGAGCAAACCCGTATCTTAAAGAATACCGACTTGTGGGATGGCAAGGTAAATGTCCTCCAGGTTACCGATACAAAACCCAACTACGTAGAGATAAGGTCCCTTGTGAGCGCAAAAGATTCGCCTACAGCTTGGGATTTAAGGGTTCATGTGAGGGAGAAATTAATCGTTTATCTACAAGAAAATTACCCTGAAAGTATTGCAAGGACCACTAGGTTAACGATTGAACAAAAGAATAAAAACAATCATGAAGCATAAATTAATTGTTCTTTTTTTGGTTTTTGGAACTTTTGGGAGTGCCCAGCAGATAACCTGCTCCCCAAAGGACGAGTCCCTTTTTGAAACCAAAATAAAGGCTTTGGAAAAGACCAAAGCTTCCAATTTGGGCGACACCATAGCCCTGATCGGTCAATCCTTTATGGGAACGCCCTATGTGGAAAAAACCTTGGAAGTTGGCGACACTGAAACCTTGGTCATAAATTTTGGGGGATTGGACTGTACCACTTTTGTTGAAAATGTGATCGCTTTTAGTTTGATGCTCAAAAAACAGCAGAGAGATTTTGGACATTTTACTGAAAACCTTGAAACCGTTCGGTATAGAAATGGCGATATGGACGGTTATCCTTCTCGTTTACATTACTTTACAGAATGGATTCGTGATAACGAGAAAAAAGGATTGGTACAGGACATTACTGCCGAACTGGGAGGAGTGGAAGCGGATAAGTCCATTAATTTTATGGGGACCCATCGTAATCTGTATCCTTTTTTGGCCAGCGATGAAAACTTTGAAGCAATCTTGGCGGTGGAAAAAGAACTTGCCAAAGAAAAACTGTGCTATCTGCCCAAAGACCAAATTGAAGGCAAGGAACAGCTCATCCAATCCGGGGATATCATTGCTTTGGCCACTTCCATTACGGGGTTGGATGTAACCCATACCGGTATAGCAATCCATCAACCCGATGGAAGGTTACATTTGCTCCACGCTTCCAGTAAAAATGGTGAAGTGGAAATTTCCGAACTGCCTTTGGCGGATTATCTCAAAACCATCAAAAGCAATATTGGGATCATTGTGGCAAGGCCTACCCTACTTTCGCCTTAGGCACCACTCAATAGCTCCCAAAAGATGTTTTCTGAAATCCGGCTCATCGAATGATGCATCCGTATGGCCCCCTCCAGTGTAAAAAGCCCTTCCACCATCAAATTCGTGATACCAAGCTATGGGATGGCTAGACCCATTGGTCCCTCCCTCGTAACTGCTTTCGTCCAAATTGAGCAAAACGGTGATATTGGGGTTTATATCCTTAAAGTTGTACCACTCATCTTCCCTTGTCCACGAATCCTGCAGGTGTTCTGTTGATGGATGATTTTTGCTTAATACATCAATCTTTGCCTTTCTCACGTTGGGGTCGTTGGGGTGGCTGTCAAAATAGGCCCCTACCAGTTTTCCGTACCAAGCCCAATCATATTCCGTGTCGGCCGCGGCATGGATACCCAGGAAAGCCCCTCCCCCTTTAATGTAGGATTCAAATGCACGTTGCTGTGCATCGTCCAGCACATCCATGGTCGTATTCAAAAAAACCACGAGTTTATAATTGTTGAGATTCTGAGTGTTAAAATCTTCCCCCGATTCCGTTTGAAGTGCGATGAACCCATTTTGCCTACCAAGTTCCCTTAAGGTTTGCACCCCTTTTTCAATGGATTTATGACGATATCCATCCGTTTTGGTATAGACCATGACCAATTCCGGCATTTTCACCTCTTTTTGATTGGGCACTGAATCATTTTGCGCAAAAAGCTGTAGTGACATACAGCAGACAACAACGGATAATACAATCTTTTTCATTCCTATAATTTTTATGCATTTGAAGTTAAATACTTTTTGGGAGTGGTGCCAAACTTCTTTTTAAAAGCGGCAATAAAATGGCTTGCGGTACTGTACCCTACTTTTAAGCCCACTTCATTTACATTGTGCTTGCCCGTTTCCAACATTTTTCGAGCATATTCCATTTTATAATCGAACAAAAAGCCAAATACGGAATCACCATAAATTTGCTTAAAGCCTTCTTTTAATTTTTTTAGGCTGAGTCCAACTTCTTGGGAAAGCTCGGTCAAGGTCGGAGGTTCGGCCATACGGGAAATCATAATCTCTTTGGCCATACGTATTCTCCGCACATTGTCCTCATCGGCCAAATATGGGCATTGTTCAAGGTCCGCATCCTCTGTTTTATTGAAATAGAGCGAGATGAGCTCATATACCTTTCCTTTGAGGTATAGTTCTTTTACGGACGGATGAAGGTTAAAGTTCATCAGTTGGCTCAACACCACAGCAGTGGCCGGAGATACCATTTCCTGTGAATAATATTTCTTTTCCTTGTTCCCCTCACTTAGGAAAGGAATATAATCCGCTTCATTAGAAAAGAGCGAATGAAATTTTCTAATGGTCATCACAACAGAAAGGAGCCACGAATTGGGAGAAACAATAAGGTTCAATGGCAAATCTTTTTGAGTGTTGTAAAGAAGCAAAGAATTTTCTTCGTTTACCTCCAGATAATAATTGCCCTCGTTAAAATTGAACTTTGACCTCCCTTTTAAACAAAAATGGAACTGAATGTAGGAACTGTCGATTTCCCTTTCAATAAGTTTTGGTTCTTTACTGTCGTTCTGGATTTTCAGGATATAAATCCCATCTTCCACTAAAGTTTCATCATACGAACCTCTGGCGATGTTTTTTAAGTTGTTTTTCAATTGACCCAAATGTTTTTATTAATTTAGAATGGCTCTAAATTGAGATTATTAATCTCAAATTTATCAATAAAATCAATGACTTACACCATTTTAATCATAAATAAGATATAAAATAAAGGTGGTGGTCGTACATAGTTCCGCTAGCGTTATTTTTTAAGCAATAAGCCTGTTACTTTTGTTATGCGATTTTATCCTTTATGAGGAACTACCATATTTCAAAACATAATTCCTTCTACGCCATTGGGTTGAGTTATAAGAAGGCGGATGCAGAGGTGAGAGGAAAATTCAGTCTGGATGTTCCTGCCATCGACCGTATTTTGGAAAAGGCCAAAGAAACTGGTATTGATGGCCTATTGGCTATTTCTACATGCAACAGGACCGAACTTTATGGTTTTGCACAGCACCCGTACCAGCTCATCAAACTACTTTGCGATGAAACCAAGGGTACCGTTGAAGAATTTCAAGAAGTGGCCTATGTGTACAAGAACCATGATGCGATTTCCCACATGTTCAGAGTGGGGACTGGTCTTGACAGTCAGATTTTGGGGGATTTCGAAATCATCAGCCAAATAAAACAGGGCTTCTATCGTGCCAAAAAACATGAAATGGCCAATCCGTTCCTGGAACGTTTGTGCAATTCGGTTATCCAAGCCAGTAAACGTATCAAAAACGAAACGGAACTATCGTCCGGGGCCACCTCTGTTGCATTTGCTTCGGTAAAATATATTCTGGACAATGTCGAGAATATTTCCAACAAGAACATTTTGTTGTTCGGAACGGGAAAAATTGGAAGAAACACCTGTGAAAACTTGGTGAAGCACTCCAACAACTCCCATATCACCTTGATCAATAGAACACGGGAAAAAGCGGAGGACATTGCAGGTAAGTTCCAATTGACCGTGAAAGACTATGGCGATCTGCAAACCGAAATACGCAAGGCCGATATTCTCGTTGTGGCCACAGGTGCCCAGTTGCCCACCGTTTCCAAAGCATTGATCTATACGAAAAAACCATTGTTGATTTTGGACCTGTCCGTTCCCAAAAACGTATCGGATGATGTAAAAGATTTGGAAAATGTGACTTTGGTACATTTGGACCAACTTTCGCAGATTACGGATGAAACTTTGGCGAAGAGGAAAGAATTTGTTCCGAAAGCAGAGGCCATTATCGAAAAAGTAAAAAAGGATTTCCTTACATGGTTGGAAACCCGAAAGTTTGCCCCAGTGATCAATGCACTCAAGGACAAACTCAATACCATGAAAGCGGAGGAAATCGATTTTCAGACCAAAAAAATTGAAGGGTTCGACCAAAACCAAGCGGAAATCATCTCCGACAGGATTATCCAAAAAATCACGAAACAGTTTGCCAACCATTTAAAGAGCAACGAAGTCGATACCGAAGATAGTCTAGAGCTCATTCAAAAAGTCTTTCAGCTAGAACTGCATTCCAAATGAGCAAAATAATCCGTATTGGGACCCGCGACAGCGAGTTGGCGCTGTGGCAAGCAACCACTGTTCAAAAAAAGTTGGAGGAGCTCGGTTACGACACCATTTTGGTGCCCACCAAATCCATGGGAGACCAAGTATTGGACAAGCCACTTTATGAACTTGGGGTCACAGGTATCTTTACCAAGACTTTGGACATTGCCTTGCTCAAAGGGGATATAGACATTGCGGTGCACTCCATGAAAGATGTACCCACCCAACTGCCCAAAGGAATTGTACAAGTCGCTGTTTTGGAGCGAGCCATCACCCACGATATTTTGGTCCACAAAGGCTCGGGGTTTTTGGATACCGATCAACCAGCGACCATAGCCACCGGAAGTTTGCGAAGAAAGGCCCAGTGGTTGAACAAATACCCCAACCACAACGTTGTGGATCTAAGGGGAAATGTGAACACAAGACTGCTTAAACTGATAGAAAATGACTGGCAGGGTGCCATTTTTGCCCAAGCAGGACTGGAACGCATCAAACTATTGCCGAAGGATGCCATTCAATTGGATTGGATGATTCCTGCACCCGCACAAGGGGCCATGTTGGTTGTTGCCAAAGAGGAAGACGAATTCACCAAAAAGGCCGTAGCAAAACTCAATCATTCCGAAACTGAGGTCTGTACCACCATCGAACGTGACTTTTTACGAACCTTGGAGGGAGGATGCACTGCGCCAATTGGGGCCTTGGCCCAAATAAAAGACCAAACGGTTTTTTTTAAAGGAGTGGTGTTCTCATTGGATGGAAAACAAAAAATAGACATCCAAAAACAGGTGAAATCAACCAATTCGGACGGGTTTGGTAAAATTTGTGCTTTGGAAGTATTGGAAAAAGGAGGAGATAAATTGATGCAGGAAATCAGAAATGAAAACAGTGCTATCCACTAAAATACTGAATGCCTCCCAAAAGGAACTCTTCCTAAATTCAAATTTGGGCTTAGTGGAATACAACGCCATCAAAATTGAATTTTTGGACACTACGATTCCTTTTCAATATCAAAATTACATCATCACCAGCAAGAATACGGTAAAAGTCTTTTTAAGCCAGGTCGATGAATCGCAAAAAGAAAAATTCAAAATCTTCTGTGTGGGTGAAAAAACCAAAGCATTGCTTGAAGAACATGGTCTACAGGTAGTTGAAACAGCAGATTATGCGACAGACCTAGCGGATATCATCATCAAAAATTATAAAGAAGAAACTTTTTTGTTTCTCTGTGGCAATAAAAGACGTGATAACCTTCCAGAAACATTGTCAAAAAACAATGTTCGGTTTGAAGAATTACAGGTGTACAAGACCAAACTCAACCCAAGAGCGTTCCACCGAAATTTTGATGGAATTTTATTTTTTAGCCCCAGTGGTATCCAAAGCTATCTTCTAAAAAACAAAATAGGGAACAGCACTTTGTTCTGTATTGGAGACACCACAGCTGAAGAAGCTAAGGGCCATACCAAAAATATTATTGTAGCTAATAAACCGACCGTAGAAAATGTGTTGGTACAGGCCATAAAACATCTTAAAAAACATGATTAAAAACGACTTGTTCCTAAAGGCTTTAAAAGGTGAAACCGTTGAACGTCCACCCGTTTGGATGATGCGACAAGCAGGGCGCTATTTGCCGGAGTTTATGGAACTGAAAAAAAAGTACGATTTCTTCACACGTTGCCAAACCCCGGAATTGGCCTCGGAAATTACGGTACAGCCCATTCGCCGCTACGGCATGGATGCCGCCATCTTGTTCAGTGATATTTTGGTGATTCCACAAGCCATGGACATCGAAGTGCAGATGAAACCCAATTTTGGTCCCTATCTACCCAATCCCATCCGTTCACAAGCCGATTTGGACAAGGTTATTGTCCCTGATATCCAAGACACCCTTGGCTATGTAATGGAGGCCATTACCATGACAAAAGAAAAATTGGAGGATGAAGTTCCCTTAATCGGTTTTGCGGGTTCTCCCTGGACAATTTTGTGCTACTGTGTGGAAGGACAGGGAAGTAAAAGTTTTGACAAAGCAAGAGGATTTTGCTTCACCAAGCCAGACGCCGCCCATGAATTGCTCCAAAAAATAACCGACACCACCATCGCATACCTTAAAGCGAAGGTGAAGGCAGGCGTAAATGCCGTTCAAATTTTCGATTCCTGGGGAGGCATGCTTTCCCCAAAAGATTATCAAGAATTCTCTTGGAAGTATATTCAGCAGATTGTGGATGCCCTGAAAGACGAAGCTCCTGTCATCGTCTTTGGAAAAGGATGCTGGTTCGCTTTAAAAGAAATGGCCAATTCCGGTGCCTCCGCCGTTGGAGTGGACTGGACCTGTTCAGCTCAAAATGCGCGATATTTGACAGGAGGCAATGTTACCCTGCAAGGCAATTTTGATCCTGCACGGTTACTTTCACCACCTGAAAAAATCAAAGAGATGGTAACACAGATGATCCGTGATTTCGGAAAGGACAAGTATGTGGCCAACCTTGGCCATGGTATTCTCCCCCATGTTCCGGTGGAAAATGCCAAAGCATTTATTGATGCCGTTAAAGAATATAAGGAGTGAACCTTTTATCAATAGTAAAACGGGTTGATTTTAAAAATATACTGAAAGTTATATTGCTGGGATTAAGCCGTCCACATTTTATCATCCCGACCATCGGGGCCACTAAGGATTGTATTTTGATCTCCAGCAAAATATATGGCGACCTCCATAACAAGAATGGGCCTGCCAATGCTTTTAGGCATGCCCTTTGGAATTTTTTAATTGCCAAAAGGTGTTTTAAGTGGCAAAAAAATGATGAAGTGGTCTTGGCTTGGGCCAAAAAAGTAACAGATTGGCATGAGGATTCATTCCCCAACAAAAAATTGCCCAAGCAAATGGATTTGCACAACAATGAAGTGGGTCGATTCATTTTTAAGATGAACAGTCATAAATCAGAAGATGAAGTCATTGAACTATTGAAGCAAATGGCCGTGAAATCAAATAAAATCAATGATAGTTCAACACTTTCTGAACATAAAAACCAAATGGTACATATTTTAGACCAATGAAAAATAAATTCTACGAGTACATTCAACAACTTCAGGACACCATCACTTCAAAACTGGAAGAACTGGATGGCTCCGCCAAATTCCAACAAGATTTCTGGGAACGGGAAGAAGGTGGCGGAGGTAGAACACGAGTTATCGAAAATGGCGCTGTATTCGAAAAAGGAGGTGTAAACATTTCCAAGGTCCATGGGCCGTTGCCCAAAAGCATGCAGAATTATTTTGGGGTGGAAGATGTGGATTTCTTTGCCTGCGGATTAAGTTTGGTGATTCACCCAAAAAGCCCAATGGTGCCCACGGTACATGCCAATTGGCGCTATTTTGAAATGTACGATAAACAAGGTAACATTGTGGATCAATGGTTTGGGGGCGGACAGGACCTTACCCCCTATTATTTGTTCGAAGAAGATGCAATACATTTTCACACCATCTGCAAACAAGCCTGCGATGCCCATAACCCAGAGTTTTACCCTGCCTACAAAAAAAAATGCGATGACTATTTCTGGAATACCCACCGGAATGAAGCACGTGGGATAGGCGGATTGTTCTTTGATTACTGTAAAGCCACCGAAGAAACCAGTATGGAAGATTGGTACAATTTTGTAACCGAGGTCGGGGATAGTTTCTTGGAAGCCTACGTTCCCATAGTTGAGAAAAGAAAGGGCCTCCCCTACACTCAAGACCAACGCGATTGGCAAGAAATTAGAAGGGGGCGTTATGTAGAATTCAATCTGGTGCACGACAAAGGCACTCTTTTTGGTCTGCGAACCAATGGCCGAATTGAAAGTATTTTGATGAGCTTGCCCCCACATGTGCAATGGCGGTACGACCATCATCCCGAAAAAGGGAGTGAGGAAGAAAAGTTGTTAGAAGTACTGAAAAAACCTAAAAATTGGGTCTAATCCCAGTTTTGTTCAAAAATTCAAATTATATAAACAAAATTATCGATATGTATCCACTAATAAGACCCAGAAGACTACGCGCATCCGAATCTGTCAGAAAACTAGTTCGTGAAACCATTGTTACTCCAGATGATTTTTTGGTGCCACTTTTTGTGACCGAAGGGAAAGGTGTGAAAAAGGAAATTCCATCCATGCCCAATTACTTCAATCTGAGTTTGGACCTGCTGGAAAAAGAGGTCAAGGAACTTTGGAAGATGGGACTTTCCTCCGTCCTGCTCTTTGCCAAAGTGGAAGATAACCTAAAGGACAACAAAGGTACAGAAGCCCTAAATCCAGATGGATTGATGCAACGTGCCATAAAAACGGTAAAAAATGCCTGCCCGCAGATGTTGGTAATGACCGATGTGGCCATGGATCCATTTTCATCCTATGGGCACGACGGTATTGTGGCCGATGGACAGATCCTAAATGACGAGTCTGCCGAAGTATTGGCAGAAATGAGTGTTTCCCATGCCAAGGCCGGAGCAGATTTTGTGGCCCCGAGTGATATGATGGACGGGAGAATCCTGACCATTCGTGAAGCATTGGAGGACGAAGGGTTCACCAACACGGGAATTATGGCCTATTCCGCCAAATACGCAAGTGCCTTTTACGGCCCTTTCCGCGATGCATTGGATTCCGCCCCTGTGGATATCGCCAACGTACCCAAGGACAAGAAAACCTACCAAATGGATTATGCCAATCGGTATGAAGCCATCAAGGAAACCCAAATGGACATTGACGAAGGAGCCGATATTGTAATGGTAAAGCCCGGATTGTGCTATTTGGACATTGTTCGTGAAATCAGAAATGAAGTGGACATCCCCGTTGCCGTATATCAAGTTTCAGGAGAATATGCCATGGTAAAAGCAGCTGCCGAAAAAGGCTGGTTGGACCACGATGCCGTGATGTTGGAACAGTTGACCGCCATAAAAAGGGCAGGAGCGAATATTATAGCCAGTTATTTTGCCAAGGATTTTATCCGAACTTTGGGATAAACCCAAGAAGATGAAAAAAATCAAAGTTTCGTTGCTGTTTATCATTGTCATTGTCCGCTTCGGATTTTCCCAAAGGGAACTCATCCACGCCTACCCCTCCAAATTGGGGTTTGATGAAGCTTTCATCAACCAAAAGGTGGATTCGATCATGGAAATGGGCATTGATCGCATGGCATTTCCAGGCGCCCAGCTCTTGGTGGCCAAGAACGATACCGTTATTTTTCACAAAGCCTACGGATACCATACCTATGACAGCATTCAGCCCGTGGCCCTGAACGACCTTTATGATCTGGCATCCGTCACTAAAATTTCTGGGCCATTGCCCGCCTTGATGAAATTGGTGGACGAGGGTAAGCTGGATTTGGACAAACCTTTCAGCACGTATTGGAAACCTTGGAGACATCGAAAGGACAAAAAAGACCTCACCCTACGTGAGATTTTGGCGCATCAGGCAGGTTTGGTGCCCTATATTGTTTTTTTAAAGAAGGTGCTTCGGAAAAACGGTAAAATTAAAAGGCGCTTTGTTCACAATTCTTCAGATGAAAGGTTTCAAGGACAAGTGTATGATGGTCTCTACATCAACAATCGTTTTGAACGTAAAATGAACCGGATCATCAACCGATCTAAAGTTTCGGATGAAAAGAAATACAAATACTCCGGACTTACTTTTCTAATTTTCCCGAGTTTGATAGACCAACTCACAGGGAGCGATTACCAAACCTATTTGGATGAAAATTTCTATCAACCTCTGGGCTGTCATACCCTTGGTTATTTGCCCAAAGAAAATAATTATGTAAACGCCATTGTTCCAACAGAAATGGATTCTGTTTTCCGAAAAACCTTGGTAAAAGGTTGGGTGCACGATGAAAATGCATCGCTCAAAGGCGGGGTTTCCGGCAATGCGGGCCTGTTCGGAACTGCAGATGATTTGGCCAAACTAATGCTTTTTTATCAAAATTACGGCAATGTGGATGGCCATCAGCTTATTTCTGCCAAAACGGTCAAGGAATTCACCAAGGTGCAGTATCCAGAAAACGAAAATCGCCGCGGATTGGGGTTTGATAAGCCATTGCTGAACAATTCCGAGCTTCCTTTAGAAGAAGCCTACCCTTCGCCATTGGCGTCTCCCGAAAGCTTTGGACACTCTGGCTTTACAGGAACCTTTGTATGGGCAGACCCGGTGAAGAATTTGACCTTTATATTTCTCTCCAACCGAGTTTACCCATCCAGAGACCATCGGGAACTCTACAATTTGAATATCAGAACGGCACTTCAGAATCTTTTTTATAAGAAATAGAATTTTTAAATCACTCTTTATTGTGAGAGACTATTCTTATTATTTTATAACTTTCTTTTTTTTTAAACACTAAAATATGAGTACACCCGCCTTAAAAATTGAAAAAGGAGAAAGTCAAAAAACAAAAACTAAAATAAAAGATACTATTTTTTCTAGCCATACTCCTGAATTAATTTTAGGATTTTGTGGTCCAATAGGAACGGATATACACTTTGTTGCTGATCGTTTTATTAATATAATGGAATCAGACTATCATTATCGAGTTGAAAAAATAAGTTTGAGTAGTTTAATTCAAAAGTTTTCAAAAAGTTTCAATTACGATGAACTTAAAGATTCTCGTTTTGATTATTATCAAAAGTTAATAGATGCTGGAAACCATTTGAGAAAGGAATATAATCCTAGTGTATTATCTGAATTAGCAATTAATGAAATTGCTGTTGATCGGGAATTAAGGAAAGAAGATAGGGTTTGTTATGTTATTGATTCTATAAAGAATAAAGAAGAATTAGAACTTTTCAGGTTGGTTTATGGCGAACTTTTCTATTTTATTGGTGTATATGCCCATCTAGAATCCAGAATTAATCATTTAGAGGATATTGGATTAGAAAAAGATGAAATATATAAACTTATAGATAGAGACTCAGGCGAGGAAATACAATTTGGACAAAAAGTAACTGACACATTTATAGAATCCGATTTTTTTATAAGAATTGATAAAAGTTCTCAAACTACTATTGACCCTAAAATAAAAAGATTTTTAAATCTCATTTTTTGTAGCGATGTAATAACCCCTACGAAAAATGAAACCGCAATGTATCATGCATACGCAGCTGCTGGTAACTCAGCTTGTCTTAGTAGGCAAGTTGGTGCATGTTTAACCGACTCAAATGGCGAAATTATCTCAGTTGGATGGAACGATGTTCCAAAATTTGGTGGAGGCGTCTATGGTTACTCTGAAAATGATCCTGTTGGTCAACAGGATAACCGATGTATGAATTTAAAAGGAGGGGTGTGTTTTAATGATTTTGAAAAATCAATTATACGAACAGGTTTGGTTAAAGCTCTAATTAATGAAAAAATTGTTGACAATAGTAAGAAATCTGACCTTATTAAGTTACTCGAAAATTCTAGAATTAAAGAATTAATTGAGTTTTCAAGAGCTGTTCATGCTGAAATGCATGCAATTATCGCAGCTAAAACCAACCTAGAGAATAGTATATTACATTGCACAACTTACCCATGTCATAATTGTGCGAGGCATATTGTAGCCTCTGGTATTAAAACAGTTTATTATATAGAGCCTTACAGAAAGAGTCTAGCAACTAAATTACATCGTGATTCCATAACAGAAGATGTAACCCGAAAAGATAGATTGAGAATAATTATGTTTGAAGGTGTAGCCCCAAAGTCGTACTTACATTTTTTTAATATGAATGGTGTTAAAAGAAAATCTAATGGTAAAAAACTTATACATTTACAAAAAAATAGAAAACCAAAAAAAACCTTATCTTTAAAAGCGATCCCTGTCCTAGAAGGAGAAATAACGAAACACTTGGAAGAAAAAAAACTAATCAGTACTAATGAGCAAGGATAAAAATCAGCTAAAACTTGATTTCAATAACTGCCAACCTTCAAAAAAAAATAACAATCAAAACCAAGTGAAGGTTATTGATATTTCAAATAGAGCAGCTATTTACAAAAGAATAATTGGCCGAACTAATTAATTTTTCACAAGCCAATTACTTTGTCGCCTTAAACTTTCTTTAATGGGACTACTTTTATTTTACGCCCTTATTTCCATCTTTTTTTCCTTTTTATGCTCCATTTTGGAGGCGGTCCTATTGAGCATAACACCCACCTTTATCAATGTTAAAAAGCAAGAGGGTAAAGAGTACGCCGCCACCTTGGAAACCCTTAAAAAAGATGTGGACAAACCGCTGATTGCCATTTTGACCCTTAATACCATTGCGCATACCGTTGGAGCCATTTTGGTGGGGGTACAGGCGAAAGTGGCATATGCAGAAATGTACGGAAGCACGGAACGCAGCATTTTTGGATTTTCACTTACCGAAGATCTTATGGTGGGAATCGTCTCAACCCTTATGACAATTTTAATTTTGGTCGCTTCAGAAATCATTCCTAAGACCATAGGAGCCACTTTCTGGAAACAACTGGCCAACTTTACCAGTAAAACGCTCAAAATAATGGTATTCGTCCTAAAATGGACAGGATTGTTATGGCTCTTGCAACTTTTCACCAAACTAGTAGGCGCCAAAGGGGAACATGGCAGTGTTTTGAGTCGGGAAGATTTTAGTGCAATGACGGAAATTGCCGAAGAAGAAGGAGTGTTCAAGGAATCCGAATCCACGATGATCAAAAACCTGCTTTATTTTGATGAAATCCTGGCCCGGGATGTTATGACCCCTAGGACCGTAATGAAGATAGCATCCGAGGACACTTCCATAAAAGAGTTTTTTGAAAAAAACAGACCCCTGCGCTTTTCAAGGATTCCATTGTACAAGGACCGAATGGATAACATTACCGGTTTCTTTTTAAAGGATGAATTGCTGGAGGCCATCATCAACAATAAAGGCAATGAAAAATTGGCAACCTTGAAACGAGAGCTTTTAGTGACCAACCGTGGCAAGTCCATCAATGATCTATTTAAAACATTTGTAAAGAAAAGAGAACACATTTCTTTGGTGGTTGATGAGTATGGTTCCGTAAGTGGATTGGTCACCATGGAAGATGTTATCGAAACCTTGCTCGGTTTTGAGATCATGGACGAAAGTGACAACGTAGAAGACCTGCAAAAGCTTGCCAGAAAGAACTGGCACCTACGGGCACAGCGCTTAGGAATTATTGAAGATGAAGATGAAATAGAATAATGGAAACTGCTTATATACAGACACCTATTGGTACAGCTGAACTAAAAGGCGATGAAAACGGTCTTGCCTCGGTCACAGTTTTGAACAATAAAATACCAAGTGGTACTTTTCCAGAGGTTCTAAAGGATGCCGTGAAGCAATTTCAAGAGTACTTTTATGAAGACCGAACGGTATTTAACCTTAAGTTAAACCCCTCCGGCACCGATTTCCAAAAGAAGGTTTGGGAAGCCCTTTTAAAAATTCCTTTTGGAAAAACCATTTCTTATTTGGAACTTTCCAAACAACTAGGCGATGTAAAAGCCATTCGTGCAGTAGCCTCGGCCAATGGTAAAAATCCACTTTGGATTGTGGTTCCCTGTCATCGCGTTATCGGAACCAACGGAAACCTCACAGGATATGCAGGTGGACTGCATAGAAAAAAATGGTTATTGGAACACGAGAGTCCTGCAAAGCAGACGACTCTTTTTTAATAAGTCATCATGCTTTATAAA
Source organism: Allomuricauda sp. (assembly GCF_002699205.1). Classification (GTDB taxonomy): domain Bacteria; phylum Bacteroidota; class Bacteroidia; order Flavobacteriales; family Flavobacteriaceae; genus Flagellimonas. Next base: position 250,651 of record NZ_PABT01000014.1, on the reverse strand, counting down.
CTTAACCTGGAACATATCCTTTTTTTGGATATTGAGACCGTACCCCAACAACAGCATTTCACCGATTTGGATGAAACTTCCCAACTTTTATGGGAACAAAAGACGCAGTACCAACGCAAGGACGAGTTCACCGCAGAAGAGTTTTATGACCGTGCAGGAATTTGGGCCGAGTTCGGTAAAATTGTCTGTATTTCCGTAGGGTATTTCACCTTTAAGGGAGAAAGAAGAAACTTTAGGGTCACTTCGTTCTATGGGGATGAAATCAAGATTTTAAAAGATTTCAAACAGCTGCTCAAAGACCATTTCAGCCACGCTAAGCATCTCTTGTGTGCCCATAATGGCAAGGAGTTTGATTTTCCCTATATCGCCCGGAGAATGGTGATAAATGGTATCAATTTGCCTTACAAATTGGATTTGTTTGGAAAAAAACCATGGGAAATTCCCCATTTGGACACCATGGAACTTTGGAAGTTCGGAGATTATAAACACTACACTTCTTTAAAATTGTTGTCCCATATATTGGGCATTCCCTCTCCCAAAGAAGATATGGATGGCAGTATGGTGAAAGATGTATTCTACAAAGAAAATGATATAGACAGAATCGTCACCTACTGTGAATTGGATGTAGTGACCACCGCACAAGTTTTCTTGCGACTACGTAATGAGGAGCTCTTGACAGATGATGAGATCAAAAAGGTTTGAAATTAGATATCAGAACCAAGACGTTGTCATTCTGATTGAAGTGAAGAACCCATCGTTAATTGATTGTTGCCAACTGAAAATTGCAACTAGTTTTTATAAAACTTGGTGCTCTTGATTCCGGAGTAATCCTGAACCACCAATACATACAGTCCAGATGACAATGAAGATACGTTGATAGCACCCTCGGTCTTACCCTTTTTTATCATGTTCCCAGAAGTGGTTATGATAGAAAACTCAGCATCCTTGGACAAATCTCCGTCCACGTTCAAGTAGTCCACCGTAGGGTTCGGATAGACGGATATGTTCAATTCTTGGGGAATGGATAATGGTTCGTATTCCATTAATGCTGTTTCCTTACCTTGAAATTCAAATTCTATAGTTTCTGAAAATTCAGATACCACATTTTCGGTACAAATTGCCCTCACCCGTGTTTCATAAACATTGCCTTTTACCAAATTGGTGAGCTCAAAATTGTTTTCCCAAACCAATTCACTTTCCCAGTTAGCAGCATCGATGCTTTTGTATTGAACTTCAAAAAGGGTTTCTTCCGCCTCTTTCCATGAAAGGGTTGTACCATCGTCCGAAGAGTTTTGCAAATCTATATCGGTAGGTACTTCAATAGAACAGTTAGAAACTTGTGCCCCTGAGACAATCAAAGAAAAATCCTGAGACCCATATTTTAAAGTGCCCTTGTGGGAAATAGTAATGGTATAGTTGCCCGAAGGGTTCTCTACTTCCACACGTTCAAAAGGATCCACCTTATTGTCCCCTTTTGTAGCGGCATTGTTTGCTTTGGACGGGTTCAATTTCCAAGGCATGTAGGTTTCGTTGTTCTTGGTGATTCTAATGTCCAAATCGTTCACTAAAGCAGGGGTTGTGCTGTTCAGCTCCCCTTTATTCACAAAATCAGATTCTGGGTCTGTCCAAGAAATGGAGGCAATCAACGGTTGGCCCTCAATTGCGGTCACGGTTATGGAATAAGTATCTCCATCCATCAAATGCTCTTCATTGACCAATGTGGTGTAATCTTTATTTTGAAGTGCTTCTGCAGCAGATTTTGCATTCATGATTCCCCACCCCATTTTATAGTCGGGTCCTTTGGCATCAACATCATCGGCAGTGTGAAGCGCCAATCCCTTTAAAGTAGCCGCTTTCATGTAGTTCCCAAAAAGTTCCTCGTGATATTGTTGCAACAACAATAAGGAACCGGTTACACCAGGGGCAGCCATGGAAGTTCCCGCTGAAACCTGATAGCTACTTTTGGTGACCGAACTTGTGGAAAGTATATTTCCACCATCACCTGCCAAATCAGGTTTTACACGGCCATCATCAACTGGGCCAAAACTGCTATAACCGGTAACTGAAGCATTTTTTAAATTTCCTTTATTATCTATTTCCGTATTGGCACCAGCAATCGTCAATCCATTCTTTGTAGTTGTAAACCCCAACAACAAATCAAAGCCATCAGCGGTTTTACCGTAGATAGGGGCTTCATTATCGTAAGATTTTTGTGCATTGCCAGCAGCGGCCACCATTAAATAATAAGGTGCATTGTACATTATCTTATCCCAATCTTGGGTAACCTTAATATAAGCCCCAAAATACCAATCGGGGACCCTGTCCGATAAAATTCCGTAGGAATGGTTGCTCAATAGAAGCCCATTGGCAGCAGCTTCTGCCACCTCAATTTTATCACGGGTCCAATCGTGGGACAATGCCTGTGCTCCATATGCAACACCTTTGGCATTTGGCTCAACACCTGCAGAAATAAGATTTCCGGTCACCAAGGTGGCATGTAGGCTTACTTCACTGGCATTATCACTGTTTTTGGCCCGGGCATCAAACTCTTGGTGCGAAGTCAAAGCCACACCGGAATCCCAAACGCCAACTTGCATACCAGACCCCGTCAATCCCAAATCCAAAAGCCCTTTATCGTAAAGCGTATGTGCCCTGGAGGCTTGTGTGGTCGGATCGTTGAGCGTAGTGTAGTAAAGTGGGGTTCCATCAGTACCTATGTCTTTCAATGTGAATTGGGAACCGTCACTATTTTTTCCTGAACTTCTTAATCCTTTGGATTTTACCAGTTGACCTATTTTTTCAAGTTTGGCCTGATACTCTATTTCCATATTGGAAATAAGGGATGACATGTTTCCATCAATGCGGGAAGAACCAATCTTTTCTTTGATATCATTGGATTGGGCAAAGGTGGAAACAGTACTTAAAACCGAAAATAAAACGGTGAAGATTGCCCCAGTGGCCCTTGAAGGAAATCTGTAGTCCATAATTAAGTTTAGGTAAGATTTGGACTACGAATATAAATGCGCAAATAATAAGTATCGATAAAATTCCTGTTTTATTCGACAAAATGCATAACTTTTTTCACCTATGTGTTGTGAAAATTAACTTTTATGTTGTGTAATTATTTTCTTACTTTGTATTGTTGTGCTCATCCAACACAATGTAAACCGGAAAGTGATCACTGTAACCCCCTAAATATTTCTTTCCGGCAAACGTTCTAAATGGATTCCCTTTGTATCTCCCCTTCCACTCTTTTAAAAAACGGGGTGCAAATATTTTGGCCTTTACAAAGCTGTGGGTTTTTGTCTCAAAATTTAAAAAGCTATGAGACACTAATATTTGGTCAAAAAGACTCCATTTACCCTTATAATTGGCACTACCGGATTTTGGGGACAACAATTTCTTCATTGGGTTGATGAACATTCCGGTTTGCATAAGCACCTGTATACTTTCAGAGTTCGGGTCATCATTAAAATCACCCATTATAATAATGTTGGGATTATCTTCTGGAATAACATTGATTTTTTGGAGAATGGTCTCCGCAGCTTTAATCCGTTTATAGCTGGTATCTTCATCACCTGCCCTTCTGGATGGCCAGTGGTTAACAAAAACATGCATCTCTTCCTGATGCAGTTTTCCATGAACGTACAAAATGTCACGGGTAAAATCCCTATCGCCGTTCGTATTCTTAACCATCAGTGGAATGGTCTCAGCATCCATTACCACAAAATGTTTTTTATCATAAACAAGTGCTGTATCTATTCCCCGTTCATCCGGCGAATCAAAATGGATGACGTCGTAGTCAACATCCCTGAGTCTTTTGGATTGCAGCAAGGTTTGGACGACCGCCTTGTTCTCCACTTCGGCCATCCCAATCAAAACCGGGAGATGACCACTCTCCTCCAATCCAATTTTTGATATGGCCTTTGCAATTTTTTTTGCCTTTTTCCCGAATTTACGTTCATCCCAATTTCGAAAACCTTTTGGCGTGAAATCATCATCCAATAGATAAGGATCATCCTTGGTGTCGAAAAAATTCTCGAGATTATAAAATGCTATGGTGTACCTGTTCTCCGGTTTTCGCATTGAAAAAAATCTAATAATTGGTCAACACATCACCAAAGTACAAAAATAGCTTTGAAAACATTATGTAGATTTGCATTCTAAATCCATTTGATGTTAGAAAAGAAGTCAATCGAATATGAAAAGGCCGTGCTCATTGGTGTCATGAACCAACACCAGAATGAGGACAAGGTAAAGGAGTACTTGGATGAACTTGAGTTTTTGACCTATACTGCCGGTGGTGAGGTTGAAAAACGATTTGTGCAACGGATTGATGTGCCCAATCCCAAAACATATATTGGAAGTGGGAAAATGGAAGAGGTTCGCCAATTTGTCAAAGAAAACGAAATAGGCTCCGTGATCTTTGATGATGAACTATCGCCTGCACAACAAAACAATATCGAAAAATTATTGCGCTGCAAAGTTCTGGATAGGACCAGTTTGATTTTGGACATTTTTGCCCAAAGGGCAAAGACAAGTTACGCCAGGACCCAAGTAGAATTGGCCCAATACGAATATTTGTTGCCACGCTTGACCGGTCTATGGACCCACTTGGAAAGACAACGTGGGGGTATTGGTATGCGCGGTCCCGGTGAAACTGAAATTGAAACGGACAGACGTATTGTTCGTGACCGGATTGCACTGCTCAAAAAGAAACTGGCCAAAATAGACCGTCAAATGGAGACGCAACGGGGCAATCGTGGTTCTTTGGTCAGGGTTGCACTTGTGGGATATACCAATGTTGGCAAATCCACCTTGATGAACGTGATAAGCAAGAGTGATGTATTTGCCGAAAACAAACTTTTTGCTACACTGGACACCACGGTTCGGAAAGTGGTCCTTGGCAACCTTCCTTTTTTGTTGAGTGATACCGTTGGATTTATCAGAAAACTGCCCACACAACTGGTAGAAAGTTTTAAAAGCACTTTGGACGAGGTACGCGAAGCAGATCTATTGTTGCATGTGGTAGATATTTCACATCCTAATTTTGAAGAGCATATTGATTCGGTAAATCAGATTTTGGACGAAATAGACAGTTCGGACAAACCCTGCATTATGGTCTTTAATAAAATAGACCAGTACACACCGGAAACCATTGATGAGGACGATTTGGTGACCGAACGTACAACCGCTCATTTCACTCTTGAGGATTGGAAAAAAACTTATTTCAATAAACTTGGGGACAAAGCATTGTTTATTTCTGCTCTCAACAAGGAAAATATGGATGAATTTAGGAAACGTGTCTATGATGCCGTTCGCGATATCCATGTTACCCGATTCCCTTACAATAACTTTTTGTACCCGGAACATTTGGATGAGTATTGAGCCTTTTCGGGTTTAATGTCAAACTTTTTCGGTGAACGGTAAAACACAAATCAGTTCACAACAATTTCTGGACCATTCACAACAAAAATTTAGAAGCTGACCACTATCGGCATACATTCACATTGTTTTTAAGTCATTTTAGTGTCACACACAGATCTTATGGATCTTAACCTACTTAGACCATGGTCTTAAAAACACGAAAACATTTTTTCACCCCACAAAAAAGCCCTCCTAATGGAGGGCTTTTTTAGTTGTGCTTCTTGTCATTAAAACTTATAACTAAGCCCTAAAGTCCAATAGGTCTGCAATTCGTTGTCAATGTTGTCGAATGTAGCATTGGGGTCGGGAGTAGGAGCATTGTTCACAAGGTAGTTCAAGGTCTCCTGTTTGTTGTTTCTCAACCCAAAGTCAAAACCAACACCAATCATTTTCCATAACGTATAGCTAAAGGAATTGGTCCAGGTCCAGTTGCTCAGGTCACTGCTTTCGTAACTTTGAAAAAGGGACAGGTTACTTTTAAAGCTTACTGCTCCTATTTGCTTGGTGTAATCCGCCACAATTTTCGCACCCAGGGAAGATTCGAAGATGGTATCCTCTTTACTGAAGACAAAGTTGTAGTTGAGAGGATGCATAACAACAATCAAATCAGGAATAGGTGTCCATGTAGCTCCGACACCTAAATCTAGATAACCGGGATCGTTAAAGTTGCTCAAAACGGTGGTCCTGTATTCCGCCAAAGCAGAAACAGCGAATTTTTCACTCAGTTTTCTACCGTATAATGATGAAATATTGAATACATCCGTAGCTTGTCGAAAGCTATCATCGTCGGTGGGGTCATCCTTGTCATCCAACTTTACCCAGGAAAAGTTTACATTGGCAGCATTTCTCCAAAAGAACTTTTCCTCTTGAAGATTGGCAAAAGCGTTAAAAGTAAACCCGATATTCCCTGACGAGTTGTTCGGAATACCCTGGCCAAACCAATTATTGAATTCTGAAATACTCCCACCAATGGTTCCAAATGCCCCGATTTTCCATCCGGGTAAGGCATCCAATTGTGATTGAAGGGCATCCACACGAGCCTGAATAGCTGCAATGGAATCTTTTTTAGGTGCAATCTGCGATTTTAGTTCCTCTGCTGTTTGTGCCGTAGCGGACACAAGCGCAAAAAGGAAAATAGCTGTAAAAAACAGTTTTTTCATTGTATGGAGTTTTCTTTTTAGAACCGCAAAAATAAGAAAAGTCACTTTCTAACGTGTCAACAATGCAGAAACCAGTCATCAGATGTTAGTTTTTGGACACAAGATATTGGCATTCAGAGTTTAGAGTTCAGATAATATTTGTGAAAGTTGGTGCAGTTCATGTCGAAACAATCAACCGTGAGCAATGAACAGTCGGCAATAACTGTATGCCTTTCATCTACAAAACAAGATATTTCCCGCCGGCGTCCGAAATGACAGGAACCAGCATTGGACATCAGAGGAACAAAGACTACTTCTTTCTTTTAAACAACGGTACCGAGGAACAGGCCTCCCCATACATCACACTTTTGGCAACCTCTTGAATTTTAGTAACGGCAATAATGTAAGCGTTTTCAGGAACGGGTTTATTGGAACAACCCTTTATGATTACTGGCTTATCGGTAAACTCGGTGACGTCCAATTGCTCCAAAATAGTTTGGTAAAGTGCTGTTTCAAGATTTTCCAAAGAGCCGACCACTACCTTTTTGGCGAAGGGCTGCAGTTTGGAAGCTATCAACATAAAAGCCCAACCCGGCACGATGGCATCGGAAGAGCAATGTAACGCTACATAGGCATCTTGATAAGCAGCCCAATCGTGTTCTTCCACGTGCGCACGAAACTCTTTTTCACGTAAAATAAAGCCTTCATATAACCAATCCTTAATATCCAACACCTTTCGTTCACCTTTGGGATAATAATCCTCTAGATCAAAGGTGATCAATTTGCTTTGGGCTACCCTATTTACAATTTCAGACATAAGATTTTAGATTTCAGTAATCAGACGTAAATCTTCAGTGTTTATTCTCTAAATATTTCACATGAATAATTCATCAGACTTCCGGAATCTTACGTCTGACATCTTTCTATCTATAGCAAACCTAGCTCCAATTTAGCTTCTTCGCTCATCAACTCTTGGGTCCAAGGTGGGTCAAAAGTGATTTCCACCTCAACATCTTTCAACATATCAATCGATTTTACCTTTTCCTCGACTTCAACAGGCAAGGTTTCGGCAACGGGACAGTTTGGTGATGTAAGGGTCATGAGAATCTTAACTTCATATTCCTCGTTTACAAATACATCGTAAATCAATCCCAGCTCGTAAATATCCACAGGGATTTCTGGATCGTAAATCGTTTTGAGGACTTTTACGATTTTTTCTCCCAATTCTTGTGTGTTTATAGTAGTTTCTTCGCTCATCCTATGTTATTTTAACTGTGTTTGGTAGGCAACCGCGTACAACTTGAGTTGTTTGATCATGCTCACCAATCCGTTCGCCCTTGTTGGTGATAAATGTTCCTTAAGACCGATCTCATCTATAAAATGGGTGTCAGCATCAATTATGTCCTGTGGTTTTTGGTTGCTGAATGCCCTGATCAGTATAGCAATAATGCCTTTCGTGATAATGGCATCGCTATCGGCCGTAAAAACCAATTTGTCCCCGTCCAGTTCGGCATGTACCCAAACCTTGCTCTGGCAACCTTTGATCAGGTTATCATCTGTTTTATACTGTTCTGCTATCAACGGAAGTGATTTTCCAAGCTCAATCATATACTCGTAACGCTGCATCCAGTCGTCGAACATGGAAAACTCGTCTACAATCTCTTCCTGTATTTCTTGTATGGTCATGCTGTGGTTTTGTTCAAAAGTACAACTCGGTAAGTTGCAATTCAAGTGTTTAAGATAAAGATAACTGTTATGCTACAGCAACATGTCTTTGGCCCGTTTTACACCTTCAACCAATTTGTCCACTTCTTCCATAGTATTGTAAAAACTAAAACTTGCCCTTACCGTTCCCGGAATCTTGTAAAAATCCATGATAGGTTGTGCGCAATGGTGTCCTGTACGGACAGCTATACCCAATTTGTCCACAATGGTGCCAATGTCGTAAGGATGGATCCCTTCAATATTGAAGGATATCACCGATGTTTTATGTGCAGCAGTTCCATAGATCTTCAACCCTTCGATGGTGAGTAATTGTTCGGTAGCGTACTGCACCAATTCATCTTCATATTGGGCAATGGCATCAAAACCGATACTGTTCATGTAATCCAAAGCAGCTCCAAAGGCAATTCCACCACAAATATTAGGGGTGCCCGCTTCAAACTTGTGGGGCAGGTCGGCGTAGGTGGTCTTTTCAAAAGTAACTTCGGCTATCATTTCGCCCCCACCCTGGTATGGTGGTAATTTTTTGAGCCATTCTTCTTTTCCATACAACATTCCAACTCCTGTGGGTCCGCACATTTTATGGGCAGAAACGGCATAAAAATCTACATCGAGTGCCTGTAGGTCCGGCTTTATATGGGCCGCTGCCTGTGCCCCATCTATCAAAACCGCTGAACCCACTTTATGGGCGGCATCGATGATCTCCTTTATTGGGTTGATGGTTCCCAACGCATTGGAAACATGGTTACAGAATACCAACTTGGTCTTATTGGACAACAATTTGTGGTATTCTTCCATGATCAACTCCCCTTCCAAATTCATTGGAATGACCTTAAGAACAGCACCTGTTCGTTCACAAAGCATTTGCCAAGGCACAATATTGGAATGATGCTCCATGGCAGACACCAAAATCTCATCTCCATCATTTAAAAGGGACGTGAATCCGTTTGCCACCAAATTGATACTGTCGGTCGTTCCGGAGGTCATGATCACCTCATGGGAATGGGCAATATTAAAATGTCTTTGGATTTTTTGCCTCGCCACTTCATAGGCATCCGTCGCCTCTTGTGACAAGGTGTGTACCCCACGATGGATGTTGGCATTATAGCGTTGGTAATAATCCACAATGGTATCGATGACCTGCTGCGGTGTCTGTGAGGTGGCAGCATTGTCCAAATACACCAAAGGCTGTCCATTGACCTCCCTCTTCAAGATGGGGAAGTCCTTTCTAATGGCCTGTATGTCCAACGTGGTCTCTATCATTCAAATGATGCTGTAAAATGATTCAAATTATAGGTCGAAACCCATACGCACACCTAACTTGTTGGCAATTATTTTGTTGATTCGTGCCTTTAGCTCGGGAATACGAACACTTTCCAAAACATTGTTGGCAAATGCATACATCAACAGCGCCTTGGCCTCTTTCTTCGGAATCCCTCTTGATCGTAGATAAAAAAGTGCCTCTTCGTCCAATTGTCCAATGGTACATCCATGTGAACATTTCACATCATCCGCAAAAATCTCCAATTGGGGTTTTGAATTTATGGTCGATCTATCGCTCAACAAAATATTATTGTTCTGCTGGAAGGCGTCCGTTTTTTGGGCAATCTTGTCCACAATGATCCTACCGTTGAAAACCCCGGTGGAACTGTCGCCAAATATCCCTTTGTAATCTTGGTGACTCTCACAATTGGGTTGTGCATGGTGCACCAATGTGTGATGGTCCACATGTTGCTTATCGCTTAAAATGGTAACTCCTTTCAAAGTAGAGTCGATTCGCTCCCCGTTTTGATAGAAGTTGAGGTTGTTTCGAATCAATTTTCCGCCAAAGGAAAAAGTGTGCACTCGTACCACACTATTGTCCTTTTGGGAAATATACGTGTTGTCCACCAATGAAGCAGTGGCATCATCGTTCTGCACTTTGTAATAATCAACAATGGCATCCCGGCCTGCAAAAATCTCGGTCACGGAGTTGGTGAACACTTCATTCCCCGTCAAACTTTGGTGCCGTTCTATGATCTGGACCTCTGCATTGTCCTCCGCAACAATCAGGTTACGGGGCTGTAGCATCAAAGCTGCCTCATTACCCGTGGCCAAATGTAAAATCTGGATTGGCTTTTTGGGCATTTTGTTTTTTGGAATGTAAATGTATGCCCCTTCTTTACTAAACGCTGTGTTCAAAGAGGTCAGTGATTCATCCTTAGATGCCACTTTATTAAAGTACACTTCCAAAACTGGTCGGAACATGTCCTTGCTGAAGGCAGAGCTCATCAAACAGATATCAACCTCATCGTGTGTGGTTTCCGAGAGATAAGAACTGTAGACCCCGTCCACAAAAACTATTTTATATGTATCTATCTCGTGAAGGAAATACTTTTTGATATCCTTGTACTCCAAGGTGGTTTCATGCTTTGGAAAGATGCTGAAATCCACCTTTTCCAAACTTTTAAGTGAAGTATATTTCCAAGCTTCGTCCTTTTTTGTAGGGAAGCCTTTTGTTTCAAAGTTCTTTATGGCATTGGACCGTTCTTCGTGAACTGGATGATCTAAATCCAGACCATCTTCAAAAGCCAAAAAAGATGAGACTAATTTTTCCTTTAAATCCATATTTTTTTAGTTATCAGTTGCCAGTTTTCAGCAATAGGTTTCTGAAATCTGATATCTGAAGTCTTACATCTGTTTGTTTAAACCGCAGCTTCTTCCTTTAACCAATCGTATCCTTTTTCTTCCAGCTCCAAGGCCAGTTCCTTTGTCCCGGATTTTACGATTTTACCGTTGTAAAGCACGTGAACAAAATCAGGAACTATATATTCCAGTAACCTTTGGTAGTGGGTGATCACAATAATCGCATTGTCCTTGCCCCGTAGTTTGTTCACACCATTGGCCACAATACGGAGTGCATCGATATCCAATCCGGAATCTGTTTCGTCCAAAATGGCCAACTTGGGTTCCATCATTGCCATTTGGAAGATTTCGTTACGCTTTTTTTCACCACCTGAAAACCCTTCGTTCAAGGAACGGGACAGAAACTTTCTGTCGATTTCCAACATCTCGGATTTCTCACGAATCTTTTTCAGCATTTCGTTGGCAGGCATATCCTCCAAACCTTGGGCTTTTCGGGATTCGTTGATGGCCGTTTTCATGAAATTGGTCACCGATACTCCTGGAATTTCCACGGGGTATTGGAACGACAGGAACACTCCTTTGTGGGCTCTTTCTTCAGGAGATAGTTCCCCCAAATCCTCTCCATCCAAAAGGATACTTCCTTCTCCAACTTCAAACTCTTCTTGACCGGCGATTACTTCGGCCAAGGTACTTTTACCTGAGCCATTGGGGCCCATGATGGCATGTACCTCTCCTGCGTTCACCTTTAGGTCGATTCCCTTAAGGATTTCTTTATCTTCTACGCTTGCGTGTAAATTTTTGATCTCTAGCATGCTATTTTTCTTCAAATATTATTTTAAATAGTTGGGTGCCTTAGGCAATTTTTCAAAATCTTGTTTGGAGTGCTGTAAATAAACTTGGGCTCCTTTTTCTTCTGCAAACTTTTCAAAAGCTTCCATACTTTCTTTGGTCTGCGCAACATCAAAATTGAAAATCGGGACTCTTCTAAATTCCCTGTTTTCATAAAAATGGTACATATCCCCTGACAGTAAAAGTGGTCCGTGTTCCGGCAAATCCACATAAAGTACTTGATGGCCCGGGGTGTGGCCCGGCATAAATTTGATTACAACAGTGCCATCCCCGAACACATCATAATCGGTATTGGGGATTTTTTTGATATTGGTCAAATCCTTAATTGCATCGTAAATATCCGGATTGTTCTTTTGGTTCTCCTCACTGGTCACAAAATCATATTCTTTTTCCTGTACCAACCATGTTGATTTTGTAAATGCGTTGGCATGACCAACATGATCGAAATGTGTGTGTGAAAGCGCCAAATAATCAATATCCTCAGGGGTCATCCCGATAGTTGCCAATTGATTCACCACCGAATCTTTTCTTGACACCGTAAAAGCGCCTTCTGGTGATGTAAAGGGTTCGTCCATAGCAACCAAGCTTTCAGGAAGACCTGCATCCCACATCAGGGTTCCTTTTGGATGTACGACTACGTAAAAAGCATCGGCAAATTCCTTGGATTGCCCAGTATAGGTAGTGTCCTGTGAAAACAGTTCCAACATATTGGCGTTCACCGTACCTCCATCAAAAGCGTATAGTTTCACTTCGGGAGCCACAGGTTCCTTCTCTGTTCCCTCTGTTTTGGCGACGTCTTTTTTGACTTCCTTACAAGCAAAGGCACCAACAACCAAAAGTGATAAAAGTACTTTTTTCATGGTTTTTTAATTTTATCCTACGGAGCCTTCCAAACTTATTTCCAATAGTTTTTGCGCCTCAACTGCAAACTCCATTGGTAGCTTGTTCAATACTTCTTTACTAAATCCATTTACGATCAAGGCAATGGCTTTTTCTGTATCTATTCCCCTTTGGTTACAATAGAAAATCTGGTCCTCTCCAATTTTACTGGTAGTCGCCTCGTGCTCTATCTGTGCCGTTTTGTTCTTTGCTTCAATATAGGGGAAGGTATGCGCTCCACAACGATTCCCCATCAACAGGGAATCACATTGTGAAAAGTTCCTGGCATTTTCGGCCCTACTGTTCACTTGCACCAATCCACGGTAACTGTTTTGTGATTGTCCCGCGGAAATACCTTTGGAAATAATGGTGCTCCTGGTGTTTTTGCCCAAGTGAACCATTTTGGTCCCTGTATCCGCTTGCTGGAAATTGTTGGTCACCGCAATGGAATAAAACTCCCCTATGGAATTATCCCCTTTTAAGATACATGATGGATATTTCCACGTTACCGCAGAACCTGTTTCCACTTGTGTCCAAGAAATCTTGGCGTTCTTTTCACAAAGTCCACGCTTGGTCACAAAGTTGAAAACCCCTCCTTTTCCTTTATCGTTGCCAGGGTACCAGTTTTGAACTGTGGAATATTTGATTTCCGCATTGTCCAAAGCAATCAATTCCACAACTGCTGCGTGCAATTGATTTTCGTCCCTGGATGGAGCGGTACACCCTTCCAAGTAACTCACATAACTGCCTTCTTCGGCAATTACCAATGTTCTTTCGAACTGGCCGGTTCCGGCTTGGTTGATTCGGAAGTATGTTGAAAGCTCCATTGGACATCTTACCCCTTTGGGGATATAACAGAAAGATCCATCGGAGAAAACAGCAGAATTCAGAGCGGCATAAAAATTATCCTTTTGGGGCACAACGCTCCCTAGATATTTCTTGACCAATTCGGGATGTTCCTGAATGGCTTCAGAAATGGAACAAAAAATAATGCCCTTCTCCGCCAAGGTCTTTTTAAACGTGGTTGCCACGGAAACGGAATCCATCACGATATCCACTGCCACCCCTGCCAGCTTTTTCTGTTCGTCCACAGAGATCCCCAACTTTTTAAAAGTGTCCAGCAATTCTGGATCTACTTCGTCCAAGCTATTATATTTTGGTTTTTTATTGGGGGCCGAGTAATAGGAAATATCTTGAAAATCCGGTTTTTCGTACGTTACGTTTGCCCATTCCGGTTCTTCCATTTTTTGCCAAGCACGAAAAGCTTCCAATCGCCACTCCGTCATCCATTCAGGCTCCTCCTTCTTTTTGGAAATGGCAATCACGACTTCCTCGTTCAAGCCTTTGGGAAGGGTGTCCGATTCAATATCTGTATAGAAACCGTATTCGTACTCCTTGGTCTCCAGTTCTTTCTTTAATTCTTCCTCTGTATAAGCCATATTATTCTCTCAGTTAAAAGTTAAAAAGTCAAAGCTTGCTTCGCTTTTTAACTCACTTTATAATGAAAAACTTTCTCCACATCCACAGGTTCGCTGTGCATTGGGGTTATTGAAAACAAAACCCTTACCGTTCAGTCCTCCCGAGTACTCCAACGTGGTACCTACCAAATACAAAAAACTTTTTTTATCTACGATGATGCGTACATCATTGTCTTCAAAAACCTTATCTGTATCTGCTGCGAACTTGTCAAACTTCAACTCATAAGACAATCCGCTACAACCTCCGCTCTTTACTCCAACACGGACATAATCGGTTGTCACATCAAAACCTTCCTCGGTCATGAGAGACACTACTTTATGTTTGGCTGATTCTGAAACCTTAATCATCTTACTTGTATTTAATCTAAATAGCCCACAAATATACTGTATAAGTAGGGTTTTACCATAGTAACTAACATTATTATAACGAATGATTCCATAGGTGATTCCTATGGAAATGGTGAACCGTTTAACAACAATGCCCGTTTAGCTTGCAATCTCATCTATTCTCCTTTGGTTTTGACACCTTCTGAAGTGAAAAAATTTTATGTCCCTTACTACACTGTTATTTACAATTATCCTCATTATTTTTGCAAAATGCTAGAAGACAAGAACCAAGAACGCACGCCTTTGGAAAAACTGGGCGAATTTGGCCTAATAGAACACCTTACCAAAAACTTTGAGACAAAACAGCCTTCATCCATAATGGGAGTTGGTGATGATGCCGCTGTAATGGACCACAATGGAAAAAAAACCATTGTTTCCACCGATATGTTGGTGGAAGGTGTCCATTTTGATTTGAGCTATATGCCGCTAAAGCATTTGGGTTACAAATCGGTGATGGTGAACCTTTCCGACATTTACGCCATGAACGCCATCGCAACACAGATTACCGTCTCGTTGGCCGTTTCCAACAGGTTTCCACTGGAGGCCCTCGAAGAATTCTATGAGGGGGTCGCGCTGGCCTGTAAGTTGTACAATGTGGATTTAGTGGGAGGCGACACCACTTCTTCAACAAGGGGAATGATCATTAGCGTAACGGCAATTGGAGCCGCTGATGAAGACGAGATTGTTTACCGAAAAGGTAGCAAACCGAATGACTTGTTGGTCGTTACCGGCGATATCGGTGGCGCATACTTGGGCCTACAAGTCCTAGAGAGGGAAAAAGAGGTCTTCAAGGTGAACCCAAACAATCAGCCGGACCTTGAGCCCTATTCCTATATCGTAGAACGACAATTGAAGCCTGAAGCTCGAAAAGATGTTGTGGAACTATTAAAAAAATTGGAGGTAAAACCTACTTCCATGATTGATATCAGCGATGGTCTTTCTTCCGAGGTGATGCATTTGTGCAAACATAGCAACACGGGGTGCAATGTTTATGAAGATAAGATTCCATTGGATCCCACGGTGATTACCACCAGCGAAGAATTTAAAATGGACAGTACCATGATCGCACTGAGTGGTGGAGAAGATTATGAGCTGCTGTTTACCATCGACCAGTCCGATTTCCCAAAAATAAAAGGGAATCCCAACCTAACGGTAATTGGCCATATGACGGAAAAGAGCGAAGGCATCCACTTGGTCACAAGGGCAGAAACAAAAATTCCCATCAAAGCACAGGGCTGGAATTCGTTCAATAAATAAAAAAATCCCGAAAATCAAGGGCATTCCTACAACATGGCATTGGGGCACGCAACCATTAGCAGTAGGTAATTACTTAAGTTTCCGGGATAAGATTTGGGTCTTTTTTAAAAAGAAAAAAGGGTTATGCCACTTGGTGCACCACCCTACTTTTTCGTTTTCTGTACATATCTTCCAACGTACTGTTTATTTCTTGCATTTGAGGAGTCAATTCGGATAATTTTCCGCTGACATCCGTTGTGACCTCTTTTTGGCAATGAACACATTTGTATTCTTTGATGTGCTGGGTCACTTTTTTGGAAACCACATAATGGTGCCCGAACAAACTACAAAAGAAAGAAGAAAATTTGTTGCCATGCTGGGTAGTAGATGTTTTCATAAGCTGGTTTTGTTTGAAGAAAAGCAATGATTTACGAAATGGGGCTTCGAAAAATGCTTAATTTGGTTAATTGTAATTTTTTGTTATATCAATAATTTTTGAGATTGCTCTTTTTACATGAACGGATGTTGATAACTTTTTATTTTATGATTTTTCGGATAAAATATTTTTTTCGATGAACTACAAGAAAATCGACAAAAAGCCGTCTTTTTACGCCAAAAAACACCTTTGTAATATACCACATTGAAAACAAATTATCAACAACACTTGCGCAAAAAATCGATAACAGTAACTGCTTTTGCTCTTTTTTCCCTTTTTTTTGGAGCAGGGAATCTTGTTCTGCCCCCATTATTGGGGTTTAAATCCGGTAATCTATGGTGGTTGGTTGCTCTTGGATTTTGTATATCGGGGGTTCTAATACCCATTTTGGGAATTATGGCCCATGCCAAATTACAGGGTACCCTTTTCGACTTTGCCAAAAAAGTATCCCCTTTGTTCAGCGCGATATACTGTTATTTGATATATGCCATTGCCATTGCATTGCCCTCGCCCCGAACTGCTTCCGTTACACACGAAATGGCCATACAGCCTTTTTGGGACTCTTCATCGTTACTTACCAGTCTAATTTATTTTATGTTGGTATTTGTGTTTGCCATCAATCGTTCCAAAGTTTTGGATGTCTTGGGCAAATTGCTCACACCGGGCATCCTTATTATTTTATTGGTAATGATCGTCACCGCGGTATTTACCTTGGATTTTGACTTTTTGCCATCAGAAATGGACAGACCCCTGAGTTCAGGGATTTTAGAAGGTTACCAAACTTTTGATGCCATTGGGGCGGTAGTCGTTGGGGCCGTGATTATCATATCGGTCAACCTAAAAGAAAAAAGCGCCTCGTTTGAAGAAAAAAAGAGACTCATTGTAAGGGCGGGACTTTGGGCAGGGACAGGGTTGTTTTTGGTTTATGGAGGATTGATTCTTACAGGCGCATTGTTTGGGGGCACATTTGATGCTGAAATCTCAAGAACGGCTCTTTTGCGCAGTATCAGCACTGTGACTTTGGGAAGAACGGCCAATCTATTACTCAGTATCTTGGTGAGTCTGGCCTGTTTTACCACGGCAGTGGGCATTGTAACGGGCACCTCTGACTTCATAAAGGGCAGGTTCAACAATTCCAATTTAGCATACCGAATTACTGCGTTTTTTGGTTGCCTATTGGGTGTTTTGGTTGGGCAATTTGATGTAGGTTACATTATCACCGTAGCGGTTCCCTCCTTAATGTTTATTTATCCCATCACCATCATTCTTATTCTATTGAACGTAATTCCAGAAAAGTGGGCGTCGAAAAACGTGTTCAAACGGGTAGTTTGGGTGACCATTGTGTTCAGTATCCCAGACTTTTTGGGAAGCATTGGGTTGGGCGAACACATTGCTCCATATGTTAACTGGATTCCGCTGAGCCAACACCAAATGGGATGGGTATTACCTGCCTTTGTTGCTTTTATTGTTTCGAATATCACGGACAAAAAAGAAATGTCGCCCGAGGGTTAAGCCTGTGTCTTTTATAGGTGTAAAATATAGTAAACATTGCTAATATTAAGTCCTATTTGGTTCACCGTAGGACACCCAATATTTCTATAATGACCAAAACAACAAATTAGCGATACAACTATTCCTCCCCTCGCTTCTTTTTATTGTAGTAATAAATGGCATAGGCAATTCCTGCCAGGACCACCAAAGGAAGGTAGCTCCCGATCACCACACCTATTTCATAAGCGCTATCGGGAGCTTCCTCCATCTTTTTTTCAATATCGGTTTGTTGTACCAAGAACAATAAAGACTTCATGGCCTATTTATTCATCAATTCTTCAATCTCTTCAATCTCGATAGGAATGTTCTTCATCAAATTAAAGGGCTCTCCTTTTTCTTGGATGACCACATCATCCTCCAAACGAATGCCCATTCCCTCGGCCGGAATATAAATTCCAGGTTCTACCGTAAATACCATATTGGCTTTCATCGGTGTTTTCAGTTCACCGTAATCATGGGTGTTCAATCCTATGTGATGACTGGTTCCGTGCATAAAATACTTTTTGTATGCCGGCCAATCCGGGTTTTCGTTCTGAACATCGGCCTTGTCCAACAGACCCAACCCAATAAGTTCCGAAGTCATGATCTTCCCAACTTCCTTGTGATACTCCGCCCACAGCGTTCCGGGCACCAACATTTTCGTAGCTTCGTTCTTTACACGAAGTACCGCGCTGTACACTTCTTTTTGTCTGTCCGTAAATTTCCCGTTTGCAGGTATGGTACGGGTCATATCGCTGGAATAGTTCGCATACTCCGCGGCAAGGTCCATCAAAATCATATCGCCATCTTTCACTTGTCGGTTGTTCTCTATATAATGGAGCACATTGGCATTACCTCCGGCCGCAATAATGGGTGTATAGGCAAAACCTTTGGAGCGGTTACGAACAAATTCGTGCAAAAATTCGGCCTCTATCTCATATTCCCATACACCGGGCTCAACAAATTCCAATATCCTCCTAAACCCTTTTTCGGTGATGTTGCAAGCCGTTTGCATCAATTCAATTTCCTCGGGTTCTTTTACCCCTCGTATATTCTGTAAAATAGGGTTGCTCTTGGCGCATTGGTGTGCCGGATAGTCCTTCTTACATTTCTCTATAAACCGGGCCTCACGTGTTTGGGTCTCCACGGCTTGGCGGTAATGTTCGTTGGTGTTGAAATATATGGTCTCGGCTTCCGTCATCAGATCAAAGAAGATCTTATCGAAATCAGTAAGCCAATAAATGGTCTCGATGCCCGAAATCTCTGTAGCCTTTTCCTTGGTAAGCTTCTCACCTTCCCAAATGGCGATATGCTCATTGGTTTCCCTCACAAAAAGGATTTCCCTGTGTTTTGGATCCATGGCATCTGGGAACAACAATAAAATGGTCTCTTCTTGATCCGCTCCGCTCAAGTAAAAAATATCACGGTCCTGCTCAAAAGGGAGGGTGCTGTCCGCTCCAATCGGATAAATATCGTTGGAGTTGAACACGGCGAGGCTTTTTGGCTTCATTTGGGCCATGAATTTTTTACGGTTCTTTACAAAAAGATTGCTGTCTATCTGGAAGTATTTCATGTTTGTAAATTGATTTGCCCAAATGTAGGTAATTGCGTTACCGAAGACAAATTCTTACCTTCCATATCAAATTGAAAATATGCAGCTCAATCTAAGTATTCCAGCACTTCTTTTTCCAGCAATTTCCTTGACCATGTTGGCCTACAATGCACGCTATTTGGCCATTGCGGCATTGATAAGGCAATTGCACAAACAGTTCGAGCAAACTTCCGCCCAACCTTTGAGAAGACAGATCAATCAACTGCGCACACGTCTTGGCATTATCAAAAACATGCAGGCCTCTGCAATCATTAGTTTTTTGTTGGCCGCGGTGACCATGTTCCTGATTTATGTGGAAATGCATGTTTGGGCGAATGTTATTTTTGGTATCAGTTTGGTATTCCTGATGATTTCTTTGGTGCTGTCCCTTTTAGAGGTGCAACTATCCACAAAAGCATTGGGCATCCAGCTAAAGAACATGGAAGAATAATCAGTCAATTAAACAACCTCTGTAAGAATTGTTCTTTAGGGTATAAATGCAACGAAATTCCCGTCAATTGAAAAGCCCTTTATACCAATCCTTAAGGGCCATTGGTGAAATCCGTCCAAATATAACCTCTGACCACATCTATTTTTGATGATGACATAATTCATCAAAATACAAGGACATATGCAGTGCGTTAAAGATTTGGAGTTTTTTAAAAACATTAAGGAGATACGGGAATACGAATTTGGGGTTTTTTATTTTTTTGATGGATTGGTGATTTCCGAAATGCATGAAGGTGAAACTTTTGATTGGGCCATTGCCGAAAAGATCATTGATGTTACCTACAAGGTTTTGGGAAAAGGCAAGCCCATTGCCTATATCAGCAACCGCATCCACAATTACTCTGTTTCTCCAACGGATTGGTTAAAATTTTATAAGCATAAACATCACTTGGAATTTTACTCCATTGTGGCCTATAATAAAAGTGGGTTCACTAGTGTGGTTTTGGAAAAAATGTTCTTTCGTGACAGAATCCAACAATTTTCAAATCTGGAAGATGCCATTAAATGGAGCTTGGCAAAAATCAATAACAAAGAACTTGATATGCCTGCTTGAACAAAATTGATTTACATTATTTACGACTCCTTCTTCCATGCTTTTCAACATATTCGACAATGTACTTGGCCACATTTACTCCCGTGGCCCCCTCAATGCCCTTTAATCCTGGAGAGGCATTTACCTCGATCAGCAAAGGACCATTTTTGGACCTGATCAAATCCACTCCGGCCACTCCCAAACCCAAATGTTTGGTTGCGTTGATGGCCATGAATTTTTCGCGTGGAGTCAATTGCACTTCTTCAACATCAGCACCACGGTGCACATTGGACCTAAAATCATCCAGCTCGCTGGTACGCTTCATGCTGGCCACAATTTTATTGCCTACAACAATGATCCTCAGGTCTTCGCCATTGGCCTCCTCAATATACTCTTGTAGCAAAATGCCCGTATTCATATTATATAAGGTATCGATCACAGATTTTGCCGATTTCTTGCTCTCGGCCAAAATAACCCCTTTGCCCTGCGTACCCTCTTGTAGTTTGATGACCACCGGAGCACCTCCCAAGAGCTCTATTTGATCCTCCACATTGTTCGGATTGATAGAGAATACGGTCTTGGGGACCGGAATACCTTTTTTGAACATCAATTGCAGGGTGGACACCTTGTTCCTCGCCCGAATAATGGCAAGTGATTTCGCCGTGCTGAACACCTGGTTCATTTCAAACTGCTTCACAATGGCAGCTCCATGACGGGTGACCGTCGTCCCGATTCTCGGCACAATGGCATCAAATTCATCCGTAATGTTGTCTGTTCCTGAAAATATCTGAGGCTTCTCCCCTCCCAATTGCACCGAACATTTTGTGTGGTCGATGTGCTCTACATAATGACCTGCCTTTTCAAATTCCTCCGCAATTCTAGCAGTAGAATATACATTTAGGCTTACGGATAAAATGGCAATGTCCATGGTGTCTGATTGGTTAAAAATTGAATGTAATATCGGATAATTTTTCTAAAATAGAATTTTGATGGGCTAGATCAAAGTAGCTTAAAATGAATCTAAATAACTTGTTTTACAATGTTGAAAGCTTGTTAAAAACTCCACCTTACCGTAAATTTGTGTAAAAACTAACTTCTAATGAGTTTGATAAAATCTTCGCTGGCCCGAAAATATGTCATGGCCTTATCAGGTCTTTTTTTGGTGCTATTTTTAATTCTTCACGTGACCATTAACTTGGCCTCGGTATTTTCTCCCGATTTTTTTAATGAAGCATCCCATTTTATGGGCTACAATCCATTGATTCAATTTTTGATGCAGCCCATATTGATCATTGGTGTTGTAGTACACTTTATCATGGGCTTTGTTTTGGAGATCCAGAACAAAAAAGCAAGGGATATTAGCTATGTAAAATATAAGGGCAGTGCCAATGCCCCATGGGTATCCCGGAACATGATCTATTCCGGATTGGTCATATTGGCCTTTTTAGCATTGCACTTTTACGACTTTTGGGTACATGAAATGGCCTATAAATATGTTGAGGCCAACCCAGAGGACCCAACACGTTACTACCATGAAACCGTAGAGAAATTTGCTCCTTTCTGGAGAACCGTTCTTTACGTAGTTTCTTTTGTTTTGCTTAGCTTGCACTTGTGGCATGGCTTTGCTTCCTCTTTCCAATCCATGGGCGTAAACAACAAATACACTCCTGGATTCAAAAAATTTGCAAAAATATTCGCGGTAGTGGTACCCTTGGCATTTGCATTTATTGCCATTTACCATCACCTTAACCCAATAACACTTTAAGCATGGGCATATTGGATTCTAAAATTCCATCGGGGCCATTGGCCGACAAATGGACCAAACATAAAAACGAGATTAATCTGGTTAACCCTGCCAATAAAAGGAACATCGACATCATTGTGGTGGGCACTGGGCTTGCAGGTGGGGCCGCAGCAGCCACATTGGCCGAGTTGGGTTACAACGTAAAAACATTCTGCTATCAAGATTCACCACGTAGGGCACACTCCATTGCTGCCCAAGGGGGAATCAATGCGGCAAAAAATTATCAAGGGGACGGCGATAGCAATTACCGCCTTTTCTACGATACCATAAAAGGTGGGGACTATCGTTCCCGTGAAGCCAATGTTTACAGATTGGCCGAAGTATCCGGTAACATTATCGACCAATGTGTGGCACAAGGTGTTCCCTTTGCCCGCGAATATGGAGGTATGTTGGACAACCGCTCTTTTGGTGGGGTACTTGTATCCAGGACCTTTTATGCAAAAGGACAAACGGGACAGCAATTGTTGCTCGGCGCTTATGCTGCGATGAACCGTCAAATCAACCGTGGTAAAATACAGGCCTATAACCGTCATGAAATGATGGATTTGGTGTTGGTAGATGGAAAAGCAAGAGGTATAATTGCCAGGGACTTGGTAAGCGGTAAAATTGAAAGGCACAGTGCACATGCCGTTGTTTTGGCAACTGGGGGATATGGAAACGTGTTCTACCTTTCCACCAACGCCATGGGTAGCAACGTAATGGCAGCTTGGAGGGCACACCGTAAAGGAGCTTTCTTTGCAAACCCCTGTTTTACACAAATTCACCCGACCTGTATTCCTGTTTCCGGTGAACATCAATCCAAATTGACATTGATGTCCGAATCACTTCGAAACGATGGACGTATTTGGGTGCCCAAGAAAAAAGAAGATGCCATCGCAATTCGTGAAGGCAAATTGAAACCAACAGAAATTGCCGAAGAAGATCGTGATTACTATTTGGAAAGAAGATATCCGGCCTTCGGTAACCTTGTTCCCCGCGATGTGGCTTCCAGAGCTGCCAAAGAGCGATGCGACGCTGGTTACGGAGTGAACAAAACAGGCGAGGCGGTATTCTTGGATTTTGCATCCGCCATCAAACGTTATGGAAAAGAAAAAGCCTTGACCTCTGGGATTAAAAATCCAGATGAAGCAACCATTATCAAATTGGGCGAAGAAGTCATAGAGGCCAAATATGGAAACCTATTCCAGATGTACGAAAAAATCGTAGATCAAAACCCCTATAAAACACCAATGATGATCTATCCTGCCGTTCATTACACCATGGGAGGACTTTGGGTGGATTATAACCTGCAAACCACAATTCCTGGTTGCTACGCGGCCGGAGAGGCCAATTTTAGTGATCACGGAGCCAACAGATTGGGGGCTTCCGCGCTTATGCAAGGTTTGGCAGATGGATATTTTGTGCTACCGTACACTATTGGTGATTACCTATCCCATGATATTAGGACCGGACCCATTCCAACGGACACCAAGGAATTCGATGAAGCGGAGCAGGATGTTCGCAACAGAATGGAAAAATTGATGAGCGGTTCGGGGATCCACTCCGTGGACTACTATCACAAAAAACTTGGCAAGATCATGTGGAACAAGTGTGGTATGGCCCGTAATGCCAAAGACTTGGAATCCGCCATGACCGAGATTTCCGAACTAAGAAAAGATTTCTGGGAAAATGTGAAGGTTCCAGGATCTATGGATTCCAAAAACCAAGAGCTGGAAAAAGCAGGTCGGGTTGCCGACTTCTTGGAGTTGGGCGAGCTTTTCGCAAAAGATGCCCTGCACAGGAATGAATCATGTGGAGGCCATTTCCGTGAAGAGTACCAGACCGAGGATGGTGAAGCTCTCCGTGATGACGAGAACTTCAAATATGTGGCCGCTTGGGAATATACAGGCGAGCCTAAAGACGCCAAATTGCACAAAGAAGATTTGGTTTATGAAAATATAGAACTGAAGACACGATCCTACAAATAAGAAGTTATGAAATTATATCTAAAAATATGGCGTCAAAAAGATGCGTCATCACCAGGAAAAATTGTTGACTATACACTTGACGGTGTTGAAGGCGATATGTCTTTCTTGGAGATGTTGGATATTCTAAATGAAGAATTGGTCTCCAAAGGAGAAGAACCTGTGGAGTTTGACCACGATTGTAGGGAAGGTATCTGCGGAACGTGTTCCTTGCAAATCAACGGTGAGCCCCATGGACCGGATAGATTGGTCACTACATGCCAGTTGCACATGCGTAAGTTCAAGGATGGGGATACCATTGTAATCGAGCCTTTCCGCGCCAAAGCATTTCCGGTGATCAAGGATTTGATCGTGGACCGCAGTGCTTTTGACCGCATCCAGCAAGCTGGAGGGTATATCTCTGTGAACACATCAGGCAACACCATAGATGCCAATACCATCCCAATCAACAAACACGATGCGGATGAAGCCATGGACGCTGCCACTTGTATAGGTTGTGGGGCTTGTGTGGCTGCTTGTAAAAATGCAAGTGCCATGTTGTTCACCTCTGCAAAAGTTTCCCAATTTGCATTGTTGCCACAAGGTAGGATCGAAGCTACGGAACGTGTTCAAAACATGGTTCGCCAAATGGATCTGGAAGGCTTTGGTAACTGTACCAATACCGGCGCTTGTGAAGTGGAATGCCCAAAAGGTATTTCGTTGACCAATATTGCCCGTATGAACCGTGAATATTTATCTGCTATAAGTAAGGGATAAAAACATAACATTCCAACATACGAAACCCAAATTCCGCTATCGGAGTTTGGGTTTTTTGTTATCTTACGATATGCCCAAAAAATATACAAAAGAGCGTATCAAAGTACCACGGTTCAATGAGGAGTCCGGTTTTTATACCACTCCGGAGCGTTCCAAGATCATGGGCAAAATACGCGGCAAGAACACAAAGCCAGAGCTTGCTTTTAGAAAAGCATTATGGCAATCCGGATACAGATATCGGATTGACTATAAAAAGCTCATAGGAAAGCCTGATATCGCCTTAAAAAAATATAAAACGGTCATTTTTATTGATGGTGAGTTTTGGCATGGTTACAATTGGGAGGAACGAAAACTAAAAATAAAGACCAACCGCGAATTTTGGATCCCAAAAATTGAACGTAACATACAGCGTGACGAAGAAGTGAATGCTGCACTAGAGGAAATGGGATATAAAGTATTTAGATTTTGGGAAACCGATGTCAAGAAAAACCTAGACCAATGTTTAGGAAAAGTTTTAACCCATCTGGATAAAGTCAAAGCTGCTTTTTGACAATCTTGAATATCTGTAAAACATCATCCAAAGGAAGCTCAAAATCCTGAAATTCGGGAGATGTGTTCAAATTATGACACATTATCGCCTTATGCTCCCTATTGTATCCTGTAAGTTGTTTACAGACAATCCTATCCGAACAAACCAATACATAAGATTGATTCCAACACGTTTCATTGTTGCGGGTCAGGGAATCCTTTTTTATTTCCAATCCAAGCACATACGCTTTGTTGGGTATGGATTCAGAAGTGCCATCGTTCATGGAATCACCGGATATTTCGAATATTCGATGGGGTTCCTCGGTTAGAAAATCAATAATGAACCCTCCTTGGAAAGGGTTTTTTACCTTGTCCTTTTGTAAGCTTTGAATGTATTTTTTATGCCATTCCACCAACACCAACGGAGCCATAACCAGGTATTTTCCATGTTCCAACGGATAAAAAACACAGCCATGCTTGGTAAAAGGTTGTCGTTTGGTATAGGCCTCGCCCATATCATTGACCTCGTGCATATACAGCTCGGCAATGGTGAGCCCGAAGTACTCGGCAATTTTGGTAAGATTTTTTATAGGAATATTGGCATCCTTCCGTTCATAAAGCTGAATGGTGCGTAGACTAACCCCAATTTCTTTTCCCAATTGCGATTGGCTGATATTATTTTTTCTTCTTAAATGCTTGATTATATACATTTATTTCTATCTTGTGTAATATTGTTACGCAATCAACACTTAACGCAGCAATTCGTCTAGTTTTCTGTAATTGGGTTACAGGCCAAATATAGAAAATAGGACTCTACCCCAACATATAATTATTCAAACACAAATTATATATGGGTTCTATTAAAGGCCTTGGGCCGTCCGTTAAAAGTGAATTAATCTTTGCTGAGAAAGATTATGGGAAACCGATCAGTGAAAAACTATCTGAAGTACTTCGGAGGAACACCTCCAAAAACGATTTTGCAAATATTGCCATACAGAGCAATGTGAGTTTTTCCACTATCCGGGATGTCGTATACCGTACCAATAGTTTGACCAAGCAAAATGCAACTGCTATTTCCTTACTGATTCATGCCGCATTTGAGAACTCATTTGCTTACAAACTACAAGCGGAGGGAGATATTAATTACTTAAATGATCTATTGAAATTCTGACTGTAGTGGCCAATCAGCTTGTTTATCCTCCCCAATATAATCGGGGTGCACTCTTAATTTGGGGAATCCATGTTTATGGTAAAATATTATTGCAAAAAAAAGAGCCTAACAAAACGTTGGCTCCGTATTTTTCAGGGGGATAAATACTGATCTATAGCATAAAAAGCTTCTTGATCAAAAGCATAAAACCTGTGAAAAAATCATTTCTGTAGACTTGTACGTTCTCGTCCATCGTGGTTTTGGATTTTAGTGCCATGGTTAATTGGATTTTAATGGTGTTAATTTGGGTAAAAAATTCGATATAACCAAATATATCATCGATGAATGGTAATTTAAAACTATTGTTGTGTAACTATCTGTTTTTGTTGTAAAAAAAAGCATTGATAATTATTAAATATCCATTTCCGGGATATCTCCGTTCACAACCAACTTTCCTTCAGTTGCCCGCTGAATTTGTTCTACGGAAACCCCTGGTGCTCTTTCAAGTAACTGGAACCCTTCATCAGTGACCTCCAAAACGGCCAAGTTGGTCACGATCTTCTTAACACAACCAACACCGGTCAATGGTAGGGTGCACCGCTTCAATAGTTTTGATTTTCCGGCCCTGTTGGTATGCATCATCGCCACAATAATATTTTCGGCAGACGCCACCAAGTCCATTGCACCACCCATACCCTTAACCATCTTACCGGGAATCTTCCAGTTGGCTATATCTCCATTTTCAGCTACTTCCATTGCGCCCAAGATGGTCAGGTGCACATGTTTGCCCCTAATCATGGCGAAACTTAAGGCAGAATCAAAAAAAGATGCCCCTGGCAGGGTTGTTATGGTTTGTTTTCCAGCATTGATGATATCAGCATCTTCTTCTCCCTCCAAGGGAAATGGCCCCATTCCCAACACGCCGTTCTCACTCTGGAACTCAACGCTAATATCGTCCCTTACAAAATTGGCGACCAAGGTTGGGATACCGATTCCCAGGTTCACATAATACCCGTCCTTGATTTCTTTTGCTATACGTTTTGCTATTCCGTTTTTGTCTAACATTTCTAATTGTCTTTTGTAAAAAACCTCTTTTTTGAAGAGGATGGTTTTTTGGGTTTACCCCTTGGTCCTAACAGTTCTTTGCTCGATTCTCTTCTCAAACTTTTCGCCTTGGAAGATGCGTTGTACAAATATCCCGGGAATATGGATTTCATTTGGATCCAAACTTCCGGCCGGAAGCAGTTCCTCTACCTCGGCCACGGTAATGGTCGCTGCTCCGCACATACAGGGATTAAAATTACGCGCCGTCCCCTTGAATATAAGATTGCCCGCCTCATCTCCCTTCCAAGCTTTTACAAACGAATAGTCTGCTTTAAATGCATGTTCCAGCACATACATTTTTCCGTCAAATTCGCGGGTTTCCTTTCCCTCGGCCACCTCGGTTCCATAACCCGCCGGGGTATAAAATGCAGGAATACCGGATTGGGCAGCCCTACATTTTTCGGCCAAAGTTCCCTGTGGTGTCAATTCCACCTCAAGTTCCCCGCTCAACATTTGTCGTTCGAACTCATCGTTCTCCCCGACATAAGAGGATATCATTTTTTTTATCTGATGTTTTTGTAAAAGTAACCCCAGTCCAAAATCATCGACTCCTGCGTTGTTGGATATACAGGTTATATCCTTAATGCCCAAACGAACCAGTTCAGCTATGGCATTTTCAGGTATTCCACATAAGCCAAATCCACCTAACATGAAGGTCATGCCGTCTTCAACACCCTTTAAGGCTTCCCTGACATTGGCAACTGTTTTATTGATCATATAATTCGTATTTATGATTGCCTGAAATTACGATTTAAATAAAAAAGCCCCAAGCAAATTAAGATATGCTCGGGGCTTTTCTTTAAAATAGTTGGTCCTAAAAGTCCAAATCGTTCAAATCGTCTTCTGTATCAATGTTATTATTCTCATCTTCTTGCTCTTTGGAACAATCTATATTGATGGACATTTCTTCCGGTTCTTCAAAGGCTTCTTGGGATACTCCAAGTTCCTCATCGGCATAGTTCTTTTTCATGTAAAGGGCCCAAATGGGCAATGCCATAGCGGCACCTTGACCATACAATAAACGACTAAAGTGAATAGACCTATCCTCTCCTCCAACCCAAACACCGGTCACCAAATTTGGCACCATCCCCATAAACCAACCATCACTTTGGTTTTGTGTGGTTCCCGTTTTACCAGCGATGGGATTGGTAAGCTCATAGGGGTATCCGGTTATGATTTCTTTGTAAACTGTTTGATTTTTTCCATAGGTATGTCGTAATCTTCCCCCTGAACCATATTCGGTCACCCCTTCCAACAGGTTCACCATGGCATAGGCCACATCCTTGCTCAGCACATCCTTCGTTTCCGGCGTGTACTCATAAAGCACTGTGCCATTTTTGTCTTCAATCCGGGTAACCATTACCGGTTTCACATATACCCCTTGGTTGGCAAAGGTCCCAAAGGCCCCTACCATTTCGTACACACTAACATCGGGTGTTCCCAGTGCAATGGATGGCACTTCCGGTATTTCCTTGGTAATCCCCATACTTTTCGCAATTGAGGCCACGGAACCAGGTCCCACCCTATCTATTAGTTGGGCCGTGATAGAATTTACGGAGTTGGCCAAGGCTCTTTTTAAGGTCATGTCCTTACCAGAATATTTACCGTCCGAATTTTTAGGGCACCATGCCTCCATGTTCCCATGTTTGCCCGGTTCGATACAATACAGGTTATCGGGCAGGGTGTAACAGGGTGAATAGCGCAATTGGTCGATAGCCGCAGCATATACAAAAGGCTTGAATAGCGAACCTGCCTGTCTAGACCCTTGAATTACATTATCGTATTGGAAATGTTTATAGTCAATTCCACCGACCCAAGCCTTTACGTGGCCCGTTTGCGGTTCCATGGACATCATGGCGGTACGCAGGAAGGTTTTGTAATACCTAATGGAATCCATTGGTGTCATTATGGTGTCCTTTTCATAGGAATCACTGTTCCAATCAAATACGGTCATTTCCGTTTTTTTATGGAAAGTGGCTTCAATTTCCTTTTCCGATAACCCTTCACGTTTGAGTTGCCTCCATCTTGGTGAGCTTTTCATGGCTCTTTCCATAATAGTGTCAATGGCCCCTTTGCTAATATCCAAAAATGGTGCTGTCGGGTTACGGTCAGGAGTATTTTGGTGGAAGAACTCCGCTTGCAAATTCTTCATGTGTTCTTGTACCGCTTCTTCCGCATTTTTTTGCATTCTGGAATCTATGGTCGTGTACACCTTTAAACCATCTAAATAGATGTTGTACTTTTCACCGTTAGGTTTTGGGTTCTCCTCCACCCATTTTTTCAAAAACCGTTGCATGTACATCCTAAAATAGGTGGCCAATCCTTCCCTATGGGATTCTGGGTTAAAGTTGATGTTCATCTCCAAACTCTGGAGCGAATCTTTTTCCTTTTCAGTGATATAACCATACTTTGCCATTTGTCCAAGAACGGTGTTGCGTCGGTTCAAAACCAATTCTTCACGGCGTATGGGATTATAGAGCGATGAGTTTTTCAGCATCCCCACCAAAACGGCAGACTCTTCGGTTTTTAGTTCTGCCGGTTCCTTCCCAAAATAAATTCTCGCGGCCGAACGGATACCATCTGCATTATAACCAAAGTCATAGATGTTCAAGTACATGGCTATGATTTCTTCTTTGGTATAGTTCCTTTCCAAACGGGTGGCAATGACCCATTCCTTTATTTTTTGGGTAACGGCTTCAAATAAGTTTCTGGAACGGACACCCACAAAAAGTTGTCTGGCCAATTGCTGGGAAATGGTACTTGCGCCACCTTTGGTGCCCAAATAAACCAAAGCCCTTGCGAATCCCCTGGCATCAATACCCGAATGTTCATAATATCGGGCATCTTCGGTGGCCACCAAAGCGTCCACTATATTTTGGGGCAGGGTTTCATAGTCTACCCATGTTCTGTTATCATCCAAATAGAGTTTTCCAAGGGTTTCACCATCTGAGGAGATAAATTCTGTGGCCAAATTGGTCTCTGGGTTCTCCAAACGTTCAAACGTGGGCATTTCACCAAACACACCCCATGAGGCCAATAAAAAAATCAATATTACCGAGAGCACTCCAGCCCCGAATAAAATCCAAAACCACTTAATAAAGGGAAAAAAATTCTGTTGCTTCTTTTTTTGACGAGTCTTTGCCATTATAATTTGGGTGCTTTTTCTATTTCCAAACCAACATCTGTTATACCTTCTAGAACATGAAGGCCTTCCACATCGCCATTTTTTCGCATGGCATGGGAGATATTCACTTTATATACGCCTGAATTGGGAAAATCGATGTTTTCCTTGAACCATAGTTTATTTTCTTTTACACTGCCCAATCCTTTCCCCAACCATTGTCCAGATGGGTCCGCCATTCTGTATTCCAATGTATCCTTAACGGTGGTTCCACCGGGATATTCCAACTCTGTTATCAAAAACAGGTTGCTAAAAGCAAAAGAATCATCGTTCCTTATATTGATGAACATGTTATAGGTTTGCGTTGAGTCCAGTTCAGAGAATTGAAAATCGACTCCTTCATCCATTCTCCATTTTCCCTCTTTGATAGGTTGATAATCGGAATAAACCAACATCTCATTGCAGGAAGATAGGGAAAGAACTGCAATGAGCATGAACAAAAATTTATTTTGCATTGGATGATGCTTTTGGGTTGGGCTTTCTTCTCTTTTTCTTTCTTCGTTTTTTCTTTTTGGGCCTGTCAAAACGTGTAAGGCTGTCTTGACCAACTACATTTTCAAAAATAGTTTTTTCTTCATCCACATTATCCGCCGCGTACTCTTCAAGGCTTGGGATTTTTTCATTTTTCTTGTTCAGCTCAATAATCTCCAACACTTGATCTTTTGTCAAGGCGTGCCATGTGGCAGGTTCATCCTTGTATGAGAACCAAAGGGTTTCCTTGAAAATATCCGTTTTTTGACAAAAAGCCAACCCTTTTTGGGTCTTTAATTTACAATCTGCTGGCGGAAAATCCTTAAGTGCTTCAAGATACATGTCCAACTCATAGTTGAGACAACATTTGAGCTTACCACATTGACCGGCCAATTTTTGAGGGTTCAGGGCAAGTTGCTGGTAACGTGCGGATGCCGTACTGACCGACCTAAAATCCGTTAGCCATGTAGAGCAGCAAAGTTCCCGTCCACAGGAACCTATCCCGCCCAGTCGTTGGGCCTCTTGCCTATACCCTATTTGGCGCATTTCTATCCGGATACCAAAGGCTTTGGCCATATCCTTGATCAATTGCCTAAAATCCACTCGGTCCTCTGCGGTATAGTAGAACGTAGCCTTGGAACCGTCTCCCTGGAACTCCACATCACTCAATTTCATTTGAAGGTTGAGCGAAATGGCTATTTCCCTGGAACGTTTCTTGATTTCCTCTTCCCTATTCCTACATTTTTGCCAAATGTCAATATCCCTTTGGGATGCCTTTCTGTAGATTTTTGGAATGGTCTTATCATCCGGGGATACTTTTTTGCGCTTCATTTGTATCCGCACCAACTCGCCTGTTAGGGTAACGACCCCGACATCGTGTCCGGATTTGGCCTGAGTGGCCACTACATCCCCAATGGACAATGCGAGATTCTCCGTATTCCTGAAAAATTCCTTTCTACTATTTTTAAAACGTACCTCAACACAATCAAAAGGTTTTTGACCGTTGGGCAACGACATATTGGAAAGCCAGTCAAAGACTGTTAGCTTATTACAACCATCAGAGCCACAAGTTCCATTGTTCTTGCAGCCACGCGGTTGTCCATCCTTGCCGGTTGAACAACTGCTACACGCCATATTTAATATCTTGATTTAAGGAAACTTAAAGCGTTTCCTTAAAAAGGGTTCATAAAAATTACTTGTTGTAAATATAGTACAATTTGTTGCAGTAGTGAAATGCTATTTCTTGTATTTTAACACTGGGGAGCGGCCTTTTTTGAATATTTTATTACTGGCCCCCTTACCTTTCCGCAACCGTTTTTGTTCTTCATAGGGCAGTGCATGCACTTCCATACAGTCCATTGAGCAACAATTGTTCATTTTTCTGGAGCACTCCTCACATTGTATAAACAATAAATGGCAGGCTTCGTTTGCACAATTTACGTGGGTATCGCAAGGCTTACCGCATTGGTGACAATTGGCGATCACCACATCAGAAATCCGTTCGCCACGCCGATGGTCAAAAACAAAGTTTTTCCCCAAGAATTTATTTTCCAATTGCCTCTCCCTTACCTGCCGGGTGTATTCAATGATTCCACCTTCCAATTGGTATACATTTTTAAACCCTTTGTGCTTATAATAAGCACTGGCTTTTTCACATCGGATGCCTCCAGTGCAGTACATGACCAATTTTTTGTCTTCCTTGTGCTCCGCTAAATCTTGTTCTATAATATCCAGTGAGTCACGAAAAGTGTCCACATCGGGCGTTATGGCATTTTTAAAATGACCTATCTCACTTTCGTAATGGTTTCGCATATCCACCAGTATGGTATTCTCATCTTCGATAAGTTCATTGAACTGTTCTGCTCCCACATGGACCCCTTTATTGGTGACATCAAAGGTTTCATCGTTCAATCCGTCGGCAACAATCTTTTTTCGAACCTTGATTTTTAACTTCAAAAATGATTTGTTGTCCTGCTCAATAGCGATGTTCAACCTTACATTCTCCAAAAATGGGATACTGTCCAAATGTTTTTTAAAAGTGTTAAAGTTCTCGGCAGGCACCGAAAGTTGGGCATTTATACCTTCATGGGCCACATAAATACGGCCAAGAACTTCCATACTGTTCCAGGTCAGGAAAAGATAGTTCCTAAAAAGCTGGGGGTTGCCAATGTGTGCATATTTATAGAAAGAGATGGTAAGTCGGTCTTTTCCCGCTTCCTCAATAAGCGCCTCCCTTTCCTTTGCACTTAATGTATTGTACAGTTGCATGCTATACCTGGTTAAGTTCAAGAATGGTTCAAAAAATCTGGGGCAAAGATAGATAATTAAAGGGGTAGAAAATCAAAAGGGCCGTTCGGCCCTTTTAATCTTTCTCTTTTTTCATAGCAAAATTTTCTTCTTCCAAGCAATTGTGAGCTGTAATCAGCTCTATAAAGATGAGTTAGTACCTTCAAGATGCATTGTTATTAAAAAGGTTGCGTCCCCTTTGCGGCATGTTGAAAGAAATGGTATTTTAGCCTTCCTAATCAATTTTTACCATGAGCAAAGAGAAAGAAGCAAAATTAAAAGCCCTCAAACTAACACTGGACAAGTTGGACAAGACTTACGGAAAAGGTGCCGTTATGAAGATGGGGGACAGTGTTGTTGAAGATGTTGAGGTTATTCCTTCTGGCTCACTGGGACTGGATATTGCACTCGGAGTTGGTGGTTATCCCAAAGGAAGAGTGGTGGAAATATACGGTCCGGAATCTTCAGGTAAAACTACATTGACCTTACATGCCATTGCCGAAGCACAAAAGGCCGGAGGTATTGCCGCTTTTATTGATGCCGAACATGCATTTGACCGATTTTATGCCAAAAAACTTGGTGTTGACATAGATAATCTGATCATTTCCCAGCCCGACCATGGAGAACAGGCTTTGGAAATTACTGAAAACCTGATCAGGTCCGGTGCCATTGACATTGTAATCGTGGATTCTGTTGCAGCATTGACCCCAAAGAGTGAAATTGAAGGGGAAATGGGTGATTCCAAAATGGGATTGCATGCCCGTTTAATGTCGCAAGCACTGCGAAAACTAACCTCTACCATAAGCAAGACCAATTGCACGGTCATCTTTATCAACCAGTTACGTGAAAAAATTGGTGTGATGTTCGGAAATCCGGAAACAACCACGGGTGGTAATGCACTTAAATTCTATGCTTCTGTTCGATTGGATATCAGACGTTCAACCCAAATAAAAAGCACAGATGGTGAAGTGCTAGGGAACAAGACCAGGGTAAAAGTGGTGAAAAACAAAGTGGCGCCGCCATTTAAAACGGCAGAATTCGACATCATGTATGGTGAAGGAATCTCGAAAATCGGGGAAATTCTTGACTTGGGGGTTGCCTACGAAATTGTCAAGAAAAGTGGCTCTTGGTTCAGTTATGGAGACACCAAACTCGGACAAGGAAGAGATGCTGTAAAATCGCTTTTAATGGACAATCCAGAACTTTCCGATGAGTTGGAAGGAAAAATAAAAGAAGCCATTACCGCGATAAGCGAATAATCTTTTTATCGATTTTTTTGGGAGATTAACTTTTGCTTATGAAAATCCCACGCAACCCTTGTTTGTACAGCACATCTAAGGGACAAAAGGATTTTTATTATGAAAAAAGTGCTAATGCCATTTATGTTCATTGTGGCATGCTCATGGTTCGTTTCTTGCGAAGTGGACGATGATTCCCCCAACTTTTACTTTACAGCCTTGACCACAATTGAGGCAGATGTGCCAGAATCATTTGAATTTGGTAAAACCTATAACATTGATGTAACTTACCGAAGACCAAATGACTGTACCTTTTTTGAAGGTTTTGACGTAGTAGAAACGACAACGACCGGTCGTGATGTTGTGGTAATAGGCTCTGTGCTCACGGATGATAACCGAACATGTAACGATACCACTGACGAAGTAGTGGCCACCTTAAAGTTCAACGTAATTTATACCGAAGAGTATACTTTTAGATTTTATGCAGGTGATGATGCCGAGGGCAATGCGACCTACTTGGAATACAAAGTTCCGGTAGTAACTGAGTCTTCAACAAATATATAATAGATAGCAATCCAGAATTGACCAACATTTGGATCTTGAAGAACTAATAGAGAACTGTAAAAAAGGGAAGCGACAGGCCCAAGAAGAATTGTACCGGAGATATTCGAGCGTTCTTTTTGGTATGTGCCTAAAATACTCCCGGAATAAAACTGAAGCGGAAGACAACCTTCACGACAGTTTTATTACCATATTCGACAAACTCGATCAGTTTAGTTTTAAAGGGTCTTTTGAAGGGTGGATCAAAAGGATTACCGTAAACACGGTATTACAGAAATATAGAAAAGACCAGCACCTCAACGTGGTTTCCGAAAACATCGAAGATGAGATTGAGGTAGATACAGAAGATACGGATATAAGCCTATCCACATTGTTGGGATATATTCAAGAACTGCCACATAAATACAGGTTAACGTTCAATCTGTATGTGCTGGATGGTTACAGCCATAAAGAAATCGGTGAGATGTTGGGGACATCCATCGGGACTTCAAAATCCAATTTGGCACGTGCCAAAGCGATTTTGAGGGATAAAATTGAAAAAGCTAAAATAAACATTGCTTAAACAGCATGATCATGGGGAAAAAGAATTTAGAGCAATTGTTCAAAGAAAGCTTTCAGGACTTTCAGGAAGTTCCAGACCAAAAAGTCTGGGCTTCCATTAAAGCTTCTTTGGACAACAAAAAACAAAAAAAACGGGCAGTTCCAATTTGGTGGGGCCTTGGGGGTATAGCTGCTACTTTGGCCATACTTCTGTTGACAATCAATCCGTTTTCCGAAGAACCAAAAGAAGAGCAAATTATTTCGGACAGGGAAAACATTTCTCTGCCGAAATCTTCCGAAAATAGCGACAAGGGCACAGATGATTCCAGCAACCCTTCACAGATTGCAAATAAAGAGCGTTTGATGAACAGCGAAGCTTTGGAAGAAAAGGGAAGTCCAATGATAAACAACAACTTGGATGTTAACTCCAAAACAGCAGTGGCTGCCAACCCTTCATCCAACCCAAAAAGAATTGGGGCGGCTGTAGTGGGCCAAGCAGAAAAAAATAGCAGCTTTACCAAATCCGAAGCATCGCTCTCCAAAAAAGAGGACACCTTAAACAACAATCAGGTGGTCGTTGCAAAAGATGAAAAGAACGAATCCCTTAACGAACAGGTATTGTTCAACAAACAAGAAGAAGCTATAGCTCAGAACAAAAAGGAGGAAGAAGATAAGAAACAATCCATTTACGATGCTATTGAACAGCAAGAAACCGCAGAAGAAGAATTGGCAGCGGAAAACAAAACTGGTAAATGGTCGGTTGGACCTTCTTTGGCGCCCGTATATTTTGATGCAACAGGAGATGGGTCCCCAGTTGGCCCTGACTTCGCTACAAATTCAAAATCGGGCAACCTAAATTTAAGCTATGGTCTCACCGTTGCCTACGAAGTGGCAAAAAAAATAAAAATACGTTCTGGAATACACCGTGTAAATTATGGCTACAGCACCAATGATGTGGTTTTCTCTTCCACTTTACAAGCCGCTTCGGCCAATAAAATTGCCAATATAGACTATACCCCTAACTCCGAAACGATTATTGTTCAAAGTATGGACAATGCCAAAAGTCCACAGACCATTAGCTCCAAAGAAATTGCATTGAACGAAACACCTTCTTTAGAAGGTGAAATGCTACAACAGCTTGGTTATATAGAAGTTCCGTTGGAAATAAATTATGCCGTTTTGGACAAAAAATTCGGCATCGATCTAATTGGAGGAATCAGTTCCCTATTCCTTGTGGACAATTCAGTATTGTTGGAATCCGATGATTTGGTCACAGAAATGGGTGAGGCCAATAATATAAATTCTTTGAACTTTAGTGCCAATGTGGGCATGGGCCTTAATTATAAATTTTCTCCAAAAATCCGGGTTAATGTGGAGCCGGTGTTCAAGTATCAATTGAACACATTTTCCAACGTATCAGGCTCTTTTCAACCCTATACCATTGGAGTCTACAGTGGTTTTAGCTTTAAGTTTTAACCTATAAGAAGTTGGTTAGGAAGATTGCTCCTTTAAGCAATCAGTAAAGCGCTCTGTTTTTATGGAGCGCTTTTTTATGGCCCACATTCCCATATTTTTCTTACATTATGATCCTAAACAATAACCAACTCTCTGACAATGTGAAAAATGAAC
The DNA here is from genome assembly GCF_002699205.1 of Allomuricauda sp. GTDB lineage: Bacteria > Bacteroidota > Bacteroidia > Flavobacteriales > Flavobacteriaceae > Flagellimonas. Next base: position 213,098 of record NZ_PABT01000014.1, on the reverse strand, counting down.
GGTTCGAGGACATCCTCATATACTTTTCCAAATCGCTCATGGGCAAGGAAAATGAAGAAGATATTCTATGGGATGTAGCCAAGAACTGTATCTCCAAGTTAGGTTTTGTGGATTGCGTTGTTTATTTGGTGGATCATGATGAAAATTTGCTCGTGCAAAAAGCTGCTTACGGCCCAAAAAGCCCAAAAGACAGGACGCTTTACAATCCAGTGGAAATAACCATAGGCGAAGGAATTACAGGTAGTGTAGCAAAAAACCGAAAACCTGAACTGATCCTTGACACTTCAAAAGATTCTCGTTATATCGTCGATGACGACAATAGACTTTCGGAAATATGTGTGCCCATAGCGTATGAAGACAATCTTTATGGCGTAATTGATTGCGAGCACCCGGAAAAAGGATTCTTCACACAAGGCCACCTTAGAATACTTTCTGCTATTGCTTCTATTTGTGCAATTAAGATTAAAAATGTTAGGGATAATAAAAGATTGGTAGAAAAGCAAGAAAATCTTTTAAAGATAAAAGGTGAAATGATAGAGCTTAAACTCAAGGCCCTAAATTCCCAACTAAACCCCCATTTTGTTTTTAACTCTTTGAATGCAGTTCAATATTTTATCACTACCCAGAATACCAAATCGGCCCTGGATTATTTTTCAACATTCAGTAGGTTGGTCCGCTTTTACCTAAACCAGCTTGGAAAGGACACCACTTCTCTATACAACGAAATTGATTTGTTGCACTGGTACCTAAAGCTTCAAAAATTGAGGTATGACGATTCTTTTGATTATACGATATCCATTAAAAAGGAAAACAACAAAACCAAAGAAGCCGTTATACCAACTTTTGTGATACCAACGCTTTTTGAAAACATTGTGGAACAATCCAACATAAACAATGTGACCAATCAACTTTTTAACATTGTTATCAAGGTATCAGAGGACGTAGTGAAAATAGAAGTGCAATATCAGTGCAAAGGTTTGGAACATGAGGATCTGGCAAATCAAAGGTACAGGGAGGACATTGTTAAATGGAAAGACCAAGTTGAATTGCTCAATACCGTTAAGGGTTATGAAATTTCACATGAAACCTCCAATTCCTTCAAAAGAGGCCTACACAAAAAGAACATAGTTCTACAACTTCCCAACCTCGTTTAGTGAACTGGTCTTGAATCAGAAATCAGTTCTTTCAAGATAACGCTCCTTACTTCTTCCCTTAATGTAGAGGTATCTTCGGCGCTTAAAATACCTGTTTCAAAAAATTGATGGACTTTTACCCTTGTTTTTCCAGGCCCACCGCTGAAAAAAGTGAACGAGAATCTCTTTTTATTATCGTAAAAAGTCATGGGCACGACAGGGATTTTATGGGCAATGGCCATTCTAAAGGCCCCGTCCTTAAAGGAGTCCAGTACTATTTCCTCATCAGGGACACCCCCTTCAGGAAAAATACAAATGCTCAAACCCTGATCCAAACGTCTTTGCGCCCTTAGATACACCCCTGTTCTACTCCTAACATTGTCCCTGTCCACCAAAATACACACCCTTTTATAAAAAAATCCGAAAATGGGTATGTTAACCAGTTCTTTTTTACCCACAAACACAAAAGGGCTTCTGCTAACATGGAGCATCAACATAATATCCAGCATGCTGGTGTGGTTGGCAACCAACATATAACTCCTTCCCCTCTCCATTCGTTGTTCACGCACAACTTTCGGAAAGCAGCACATACCATATAAAATAGGACGGGCCCATAAATTTCGGGCCAACCAAAAAAATTGTGGGTATGTCTTTTCCGAAATGGTAAAAACCAATAAGAAGGGGAAAAACAATAGAATGGGAACGGCAACCAGTATATAGAACCATACCCTGTACAAAACATGTCCCACATTTCTGATTATTCCAAGCATCTGCCAAAAGTAAAGTATTTCAATAATTTACACAGCATCTCCATTTCAAAGGCAACAAACCTTTTAAACAAGTGGTACTTCCCGCTTTTTTTATATGTATGGGATGCTTACATTTACTGGCAAAAATTTAGCATGGCCCGAATTCTGACCGGAATACAAAGTACAGGAACGCCTCACTTGGGGAATATTCTTGGTGCGATTGCTCCAGCCATTGAAATGGCAGATGACCCCAAGAACGATTCGTTCCTTTTCATCGCTGATATGCACTCGCTTACCCAGATCAAGGATGGCGAGCTATTGAGAAACAATACCTATGCCATTGCAGCCACTTGGCTCGCCTTTGGCCTCGATATTGAAAAGACGGTTTTCTACCGACAAAGTGATATTCCACAAACAACAGAATTGGCTTGGTACCTTAGCTGTTTTTTCCCATACCAACGATTGACCTTGGCCCATGGCTTCAAGGACAAAGCCGATAGGCTGGGGGATGTGAATGCAGGTCTATTCACCTACCCAATGCTCATGGCTGCCGATATTCTGCTGTATGATGCGGATATTGTTCCCGTAGGGAAAGACCAGCTACAACATTTGGAAATGACCCGCGATGTTGCCTCCCGTTTCCACAACCAAATGGGAGAAACCTTCGTGATACCACAGGGCAAAGTGCACGAACAAACCATGTATGTTCCCGGTACCGATGGTGAAAAAATGAGCAAAAGCAGGGGCAACCTCATCAATTTGTTCCAACCGGACAAGAAACTCCGCAAGCAGATCATGGGCATTGTTACGGACAGTACCCCCATGGAAGACCCAAAAGACCCGAGCAAGGATAACGTATTTGCACTGTACAAACTATTGGCCACTCCAGAACAAATTGAGGAAATGAGCGCCAATTACTTAGCAGGGAACTACGGCTACGGTCATGCAAAACAAGCTTTGTATGAGCTTATTTTGGAAAAGTTTGAGGAGCCCCGTGAAAAGTTCGAATACTATATGAACCACCTTGATGAAGTGGACGAAGCCTTGGCTTTTGGTGCCGAAAAAGCCCGCAAAGTAGCCGATGAGGTTTTGGCCCGGGTTCGTGAAAAATTGGGGTACTAGCTTTTTATCGAAAATTGGGTCTATCACCGCCCTTTTTGATTTATTCGAAAAATTGCAGAAAACCTTTACGCTACACACTTTTTTGTGCCATATCTCGATTTTTTGTGGTAAGTTTCCGTTAAACTACACCCATAAACAGGGTGACTGTTCTGTTATCACCCACCTCGATAAACAGTTGTTTTCTGATGTATGTAGCGGTGATTTTTATTAGAATTTGGGTTGAAAAGCTTAGGTTTTTCGACCAATGACCCTCTCTTTTTTAATTTTAATAGCTCACGGAACAATATCTAATATTTGAAAATTTCCGCCTCTTAAACCTTAAAATTTCACACTCACACCGCCTCGAACATTTTACCCGGCAATGGACGGATTACGCCCTTCATTTCCATATTTAAAAGTGTAGACGAAACTTTAAAAATGGGCAATTTGCACTCCAAGGCCACGGTATCCAGCAATTGTTTACCGTTCAACTGCAAATAGGAATAGATTGACTGTTCTGTTTCATTCAACTCGATAAACAGCTGTTTTTGTACCTCCTTTTCCTTCTTTTCTTCTTCAATTTCCCATCCCAAGAGATAAATTAGCTCAGCCGCTGAAGTCAATAAATGGGCTTTTTGATATTTGATAAGATCATTGCAGCCTTTGCTCCATTTGTCCGTCGCCCTTCCAGGTACCGCAAAAACATCCCGATGGTAGCCGTGGGCCAAATCAGCCGTAACCAAACTACCTCCTTTTTCCGCGGACTCAATTACAATGGTTGCCTCGCTGATACCCGCAATAATTCGATTACGTTTTAGGAAATTTTCACGGTTCGGTTGACTGGTGCTCCAAAACTCTGTCATAAAACCTCCATTCTCTTCAATCTTGGATTTATATTTTGAATGGATCTTTGGATAAATTTGATTGAGCCCATGTGCCATACAGGCAATGGTCTGTAATCCATGGTCTATAGCCGCTTTTTGTATGGCGATATCCACCCCGTAGGCCAATCCACTAACTATAACAGGGTTTAAGGGAGCAATTTCCTCTATAAATTGATTACAAAAAGAAGTGCCGTAGTTGGTCACGTTCCTAGTTCCGACCACACTGATTATCTTTTGGTGCCGTAAATTGATATTGCCTTGTTGAAACAGTAAAATAGGACCATCAACACAATGCTTCAAACGATCGGGATAGTCATCATCCATAAAATAGGAGACGGTGATGCCTTCTTTGGACAAAAATTCAAACTCTTTTCGGGCCTCTTCAAAGTAAATGGGGTTGTGAAGACCTTTCAAAGTCATCTTGCCAATACCATCAATTTTTAAAAGGTGTTGCGGCTTGTCCTCAAAAACAGCTATTGGGCTACCACAATGGGCAATTAATTTTTTCGCCGTAACATCTCCGATGTTGGGAATATTCTGCAACCGTAAGGCTGCAATAATTTCAGGTTCAGTCATTTGATTTGGGTGTCAAAGTTGTTCACAAAATACAGATTTTCAAATGTTAATAAAAAGTTATCCGGCTTATTTTGTACTCTTCCTTTTTTTGCAATATTTGTGGTCATGCGGATTGATTCATACATAAAAGAACTATTGTTTGACTACAACTGTGTAGTGGTGCCGGGTTTTGGGGCTTTTTTGGCCCATAGTAAATCTGCAGAAATTGATTTGGCCACCAACACTTTGGTGCCGCCCAGCAAAGCTATTTCCTTTAATGCCCAACTTTCCAAGAACGATGGGCTGTTGGTTTCCCATATTTCCAAAGAAAAGAAATTGGGGTATGAGGAAATGCTGGTAGAAGTCGAAAACATTGCCCGGGAATGGAACAATAGGCTTCATCAAGGTGAGAGCATAGAGCTTTTTGGTATTGGCAAACTTTGGCACAACAGCGAAAAGCGTATCCAATTCCAACCAGAGGAAAAAGTGAACTTTTTGACCTCATCATTTGGTCTATCAACATTTGCTGCAACACCTATACAACGAGAAGTGATCAAAGAGGAAGTGGAAGCACTTGAAGAGCGTATTCCGTTCATTATCACTCCAGAAAAAAGGGAGCAAACCTCTTTTAGACCTTGGTTAAAGTATGCTGCCGTCATTTTATTGGCCGTTTCGTTGGGGGTTACCTCTTACCGCACCTATGGCGATATCCAACAGAAAGAGGTAGCTGCACAGCAAGATGCACAACAGGAAGTATCTCGCTTGATCCAAGAAGCTACTTTTTTTGAAAGCTCCCCATTAGAGCTTCCTGCAATAAATATCAAGGTGACCAAAAAGCAATTGGGCAAACACCATATAATAGCAGGGGCGTTCCGCGAGGAAAAAAATGCCAACAAAAGAGTGTCCCAACTAAAGGAAAAGGGCTATAATGCCTTTTATTTGGGGGTAAACAAATACGGCCTGCACCAAGTGGCCTATGATAGCTTTGAGAACCCCAAGGAGGCACTTGCTTTTTTAAAAAAGGTAAAAACAGAAGATTCAAGGGATGCTTGGATGCTTTCTGAGAAATAATCCTACTTTCTTTTAAAACCATTCCACACTTCAATATCTTTACGCAAAATTTTAAGGTATGCGCGCGAAAACACCTAGTGAATCCCGTACGGTAATGACCGATTTGGTGTTGCCCAGTGAAACCAACCCACTGAATAACCTTTTTGGCGGGGAACTATTGGCCCGCATGGATCGAGCTGCCAGTATATCCGCCCGTAGACACAGCCGTAGAATTACGGTGACTGCCTCGGTGAACCATGTAGCGTTTAACCGTGCTGTTCCATTGGGCAGTGTGGTGACGGTTGAGGCATCGGTCTCCAGGGCATTCAAAACTTCTATGGAGATATTCATCGATGTTTGGATCGAGGACCGTTTTACCCAAGAGCGCACAAAGGCCAACGAGGCCATATATACCTTTGTTGCCGTAGATGATACAGGGAAACCCACCGAAGTGCCCCCTTTGAAGCCCGAAACCGACTTGGAGAAGGAACGCTATGCCGCTGCCCTGAGGAGAAAACAGTTGAGTTTGGTGCTTGCCGGCAAAATGAAACCTTCGGATGCTACGGAGTTAAAGGCATTGTTTACATCCTAAAATTTAGAAATCGAAGTTATCGGGGTCAGGGCCAAACCGTTTGCCCCTGTCCAGGCCATCGAGCAATTTCATGTCTTCTTCCGAGAGTTCAAAATCAAAAAGTTCGGAGTTAGAGATGATACGCTCTTTTTTGGACGATTTTGGTATGGTCACCACCCCTTTTTGAAGGTCCCAGCGCAACACAATCTGTGCAATGGTCTTATTGTATTTTGAGGCCACATCCTTCATAATATCCAAATCAAAGATATTTCCCTGCATCAAAGGGGACCATGCCTCATACTGAATACTCTTGGCATTGCAGTAATCAATTAAATCCTGTTGCACCAAATACGGATGGAACTCCATTTGGTTTACCATGGGCACAATCTCGGCGGAAGTCAGCAAATCTTCCAAATGGTGCTGCAAAAAGTTACTGACGCCAATGGCGCGCACCCGTTTTTCTTTATAAAGTCTTTCAAGGGCTTTCCAAGTTTCCTTGGACAGTTCCCCTTTGGGCCAATGGATCAAATACAAATCCAAATACTCCGTTCCCAGTCGCTTCAAACTAGCATCAAAAGCTTTTAATGTGGAATCGTATCCTTGATCCGTATTCCAGACCTTACTCACTAAAAACACATCCTTTCTGTCGACATTGCTTTCCTTTATCCCAACACCAACACCTTCCTCGTTGTGATAAAAGGCAGCTGTATCTATATGTCTATACCCATGGTTCAAAGCAGTTTTTACTGCATTGATCACTTCACTCCCATTTTCGGATTGATACACCCCCAATCCTAAATAGGGCATTTGGACACCATTGTGTAATTCAAAGGAGCCCTGTAAGTCCGTTATTTTCTTCATTGTATTAAAGTTGATAGATCCATTCTTCCGGGTTCAACCTGTTAGAGTCCTTATAAAGATAAAACTTCAGTTTGGTGGTGCCGTCAAACCGATTGGTATTTATCTCTCCAAGAGGTTCTTTGGCGGCCACTTTATCCCCTTTTTTAACGTACAATTCCGATAAGTTATAGTATGTACTGATATAGTTACCGTGTTTTATTTGCACCCCTTTGCTTCCCCCGGGAACGGACAAAATAGCGATTACCTCTCCTTCAAAAATGGCTCTTGCCTTACTTCCCTTGTCCGTGGTAATGGTTACCCCGTTGTTTCGGTGCTTAATTCCCGGATAGAGCTTATCGGCATAAACGCCATATCCTTGGCTTTTCACCCCTTTTTCCACGGGCCAGATCAATCTCCCCTTGTTGGAAGAGAAATTATCCGCCAACAATTTGGTCTCAGGTGTCATTACAAAAGTTGCGCTGCTGGTCGATTTTCCAGAACTTTTATTGGAACTGGCAATGGCACTCTTGATCATTCTTTCTATCTCTCGATCAATTTTACGGGCCTCAGCTTGCTTTTTTGCAATGGCAGAGGTGTATTTGGCCTCGTTTTGTTTAATGCTCGTTAAAAGGCGTTTTTGGGATTCGATTTCTTTTGAAAGCTCGGCCTTGGCGCGCTGATTTTCCGCAATCAATTGCTCTTTCTCCTTTCGTTGTCGGACAAGATCCTGATTTAAGCGTGTAAGTTCTTCAGTTTTCTTAACAATATCCTCTCCCTGCTTCTTACGGTGTTTTGCATACTGCTGCATATATTGGAGCCGTTTAAATGCCTGAAAGAAATTCTCTGCGGACAAAAGAAACATCAATCGGTTACTTTGGGATTTGTTCTGATAGGTTTTTTGGATCAAATTGGCATAGTCATCCTTCAATATTTTCAAGTCCTCCCTCAGCTTGCTAATGTTTCTTATGTTGACGTTTATTTGTCTATTAAGCAGATTTGATTGCTGATTGGTTACTCGTATGAGCTCTTGCCTAACATTGATTTTCTTGTCCAATGCCTCCATTTGGTCCAAAACAGAACCCTTTTCCTTACGTTCGGCAAAGAGTAATCTGTTGATTTCCTGTATTTCCTTTTGCAAGCGTTCCCGTTTTACCTCAAGCACCTTTTGTTCACTGGTCTGGGCGTAGGCTGACACAGAAACAAAAAATATAACTACTACATAATAAACACAATATGAAATTTTATCTTTCATATTACTTTAATGTAATTTTATCATATCCCTTAGGAACTTTATACGGAAAACTCATAGGTTTGTTCAGTTCTAAATTACGAAAACTTAAATCTATTGTAGTCAGATCACCAGCCTCTTCTGCCACAATCTGTATTTCGTCGGGCAAAACGTTTCCGGAAATATTCTGATAGGTATATTTTGCCTGCAACTGTCTTGCTTTCTCCGGTTGTGATATTTCTTGCTCAGCGATTTTAAAGTTTTTGGGCTCCAATTGAAACAAAATCTTAAAAAGCTCTCTGGCCTTTTTGGGTTTTAATTGGTAGTTCCCATTGCTCACTTCTGTATTAAATTTTTCTTTCCTAAGGTCAAAAACGGCATTCCCAAGCAATAGGTTCTGTACCTTTTCAAAATCGAGGTCCGTCCCTAGCAGTTGGCTCAAATAACTAAAGTCCCCATCAAAATATTCATTTTGCAGCTTATTGTAGAACGACACTTTGTTCGGGGTAATGTGTGCTTTAACAACACCAAGGGGACCGCTCATCCAAATTACCTTGTCCTTTTCCATACGCAAGCTCACATTGACACCTTGTGACTCTTCGCCATTGCTATAATCAATTTTGAGCCTTCCTCTCAAGGTCTTAAAATTTGGTTGATTCAGGTAGTGGGCGTTGATAATATTCTTGGCGGACATCTTTGCGTTTGTCTCCCCTCCCGTAATGGACTTCGTGCTTTTACAGGAACCCAGCATAATCAGAAGTACCGTAAATAAGCCAATTTTTGTTATGTATTTATATAAAAGCATTATGATCCCGAATTAATCTTGTTCAAATATTCGCTAGCTTTTTGGGTATTTCCAATTTTGGTGTAACCCTCTGAAAGCTGTTTATATATTTTGTTCTTCAAATCCTCATCATCCAAAAGGTAATCAAGTCCAGTTTCCAAAACCTCTATCCCCTTATTGGGATTGCCCGTATTATTTAAAGCCGTACCGTTGGCATAGTAAAAATACGGTTGTAATGGATAAGAATCCAGAGCTCCTTGGGAAACATCCAACAATTCTTTAAAGTTGGATTCTGATATCAACCGTTCCATTTTGGACCTCAATTCAACCAGTGGGTCATCTTTTTCTTCTTGTTTGGCTATCGGGGCTATCGGTTTTTCATTTTCTTTATGGAGGGAATCCTTGATTTTTCGTTGCAACTCCGATTTCAGTAGGGAATTTTCCAGTTGGTCCAGCACTTTTGAGGCTTCCCCATATTTCTTCATCTTGAAAAGAGAAACGGCCATATTCTGCTGAAGTTTTTTGTTCCCGTAGGGTATTCTATCTTTTATGGTCTCGATGGGGCTACCTTGTTTATCCAAAATAGTCAACAAATTATCCAAATACCAATAATCCGAAGGTTCTGAAAGCAGGGCCTTGATGGCATAATCCTGAGCCTGGACATACTTTTTGTCTAGCAGATAGGCTTTCGCCAATTCATAATCCACCACACTATTGTCCGGCTCCAACTGCTTGCATTTAAGAAACATATCTACGGCTCTGTCGTAGTTCTGGATGCCTTTCTGTTTAAGGGCCTCAAAGAAATTTTCTTGAAACTCATCGGTATATTCCTCAAGATAGACATCGGCACTTTCCTGTTCTTCTTGGGCATAAGATGTGTTAAGTGTCATTGCCGACACCGATAAAAGCATACAAAGAAAATGTGTTCTTTTCATAACATCCCAAGTCCCCATCAAACTAAAAACCTCTTCTAAAGTTATTCCAAAACGGAATAATCTCCAATACTAATGGTCTCAAAATTACCATTGTATATGACATGGTTGCCAATCATTGCGTTGTCCAAGTTGGCGTTGCTTATTTTACTATTGCTCTGAATAAGGCTGTTCTTTATGGTCGAATTCTCCAAAATGGTGTTTGCGCCCACAGACACGTAAGGTCCAACTGTGGTGTTTTTAAGCACAACATTCTCGCCTATAAAACAAGGTTCCACAATATTGGCATTTTCCTGTTTTACAGAGTCGGCGATCATCTGTTCCCCTTCTTTTTCCAAGAAGCCAAGCATTCGCTGATTGGTTTCCACGGTTACATTCTTATTGCCACAATCCATCCATTCATCCACTTTACCTGGAACAAATTTCATGCCCTTTTCCATCATTCTTTTAATACCATCATTGATCTGGTACTCCCCTCCATGTGTGATATCGTTATCCAATACATGCTGTAGTTCGTTTTTGAGTACTCCTACATCTTTGAAATAGTAAATACCGATTACGGCCAAATCAGAAACAAACTCCTGTGGTTTTTCGACCAACTCAACTATTTCATTGTTTTCGTTCAGTTTAACCACTCCATAAGCTTCCGGCCGCTCCACTTGTTTGACCCAGATAACACTATCCGCTGATTTATCAAGATCAAAATCCGCTCTGATCAAAGTGTCGGCATAGGCAATCACCGCAGGGCCGCTCAGAGACGCTTTGGCGCTCATTATGGCATGTCCGGTACCAAGAGGCTTGTCTTGCCTGTATATTGAACCTTTAGCGCCCAATTCCTCTGCTAAAGACATTAAGCTATCCACAACATCATCGCCAAAAAAGGCAGGGTCGCCCAGGATAAAGGCAACCTCATCAATCGGTTCACCCAATACTTTTGCAATATCACTCACCAATCGATGAACAATAGGCTTGCCCGCTACTGGAATCAGTGGCTTTGGCACTGTTAGTGTATGTGGTCTCAATCGGGAACCTCTTCCCGCCATCGGAACGATTATCTTCATAGTTTACGCACCTGTCTGGGCAGGTGTCTATTTTTAATGGTTAGACTTTTTTAATAAAATAAGGTCTCGACTACGCTCGACCTGACAATCTTTACTTGGTGCCGGTGCTTCCAAAACCACCCTCTCCTCTATCCGTGTCGGAAAGGCTTTCGACTTCTTCCCACTCCGCACGTTCGTGCTTCGCAATGACCATTTGGGCAATTCGCTCACCGTTTTCTACGGTAAAATCATCGTTGGATAAGTTTACCAAGATGACCCCAACATTTCCACGGTAATCGGCATCAATGGTTCCCGGGGCGTTCAAAACGGTTATTCCTTTTTTGGCGGCCAATCCACTCCGTGGTCTTATCTGTGCTTCATAACCCACGGGCAGCTCGATAAAAAGTCCGGTTGGGACAATGACCCTTTCCAATGGTTTTAAAGTTATGGGCTTTTCTATATCCGCTCGTAAATCCATCCCTGCTGAGGCAAGGGTCTCGTAATGGGGCAACCTATGGCCCGATTTATTTATGATCTTAATCTTCACGTTTTATAAAAATGCTTCTTAATTTATCTGCTTCCATCTTATATACTAACCCCAAAAATAACAAAAGTAGTACGCTGCCCCCTATTAAATTTCTATTAAAAACATAGAAGGATAGTATTGAAAATATGAGCGATACGGAAAGGTAGAACCCAATCTTGCGCATGTTGTAGGGAACCGGGTAATATTTTTTGCCAAAATAATAGGACAATATCATCATGCTCCCATAAGCTGCCAAGGTGGCCAGGGCCGATGCCATATATCCAATTTTTGGGATAAGCACAATGTTGATGACCAATGTGATGATGGCTCCTACGGACGAAATATAGGCACCGAACTTGGTTTGGTCCGTTACCTTGTACCAAACGGAGAGATTGTGATAAATGCCCAAACAAAAACTTCCCAAAAGGATTATTGGCACAACATCCAAGGCCTCCCAAAAGGCAGGGTCACGGACCAGTAATCTTTTCAAGGGATCAATCAATACAATAACGCCCAAAAAAATAATGCTGCCCATGATCACAAAATAGTTGGTGATCTGTGCATAGGTCTTTTGAGGGTTTTCCGAATTGGCATGGCTAAAAAAGAATGGCTCCACTCCTAAACGAAAAGCAGTGCCGAACAGGGTCATAAAAACCACCAACTTATAACAGGCGGAATATTTTCCTATTTCTGCCTTGGCAACATCCTCGGGCAACAAATAATCAAGCAGAATACGGTCGAAAACCTCGTTTACGGTGAACGCGATTCCTGCCACCATAACAGGCAGGGCATATTTGATCATTTCCTTCCACATACCCTTATCGAATCTATATTTACTATCAAAATAAATCCCACTTACCCACAAAAAGGCCATGCCACTGGAAATTACATTGGCAATAAAGACATACTCTATCTGAAAATCCGGTGTAAAAAAATTCGCCCAAAATGATTGCCCGTTTTCAGCCAATTCGGGCAACAGGGTCAAGAAAAAAATGTTCAGAAGCAAGTTCACTGCCACGGTGGACACTTTTACCACAGAATATCGAAGTGAGCGTTCCTTGGCCCTTAGCCATGCAAATGGAACAATGGTCAGGGCATCCAAAACCAATATCAAAATAATATAGACCATTAGGGATTCCTTCACATCTATCAACGATGCAAACGCTTGTTTAAACAGTAGGGATGCCACAAAAAAGACCAGTGAAGAAATCAATAGTGAAATCAATGAAGTCGAAATCACGCGCTCTTTATCGGTATACTTATTGAAAAAACGGAAAAATGCCGTTTCCATACCATAGGCGAGTACCACATTAAAAATGGCAAACCAGGAGAAAATCACCGAGATCTCACCGTAGGTTTCAGGGTTCATTACCGATGTGTACAAAGGCACCAATAAAAAGGACAGTACCCTCGGCAATACCGTGGCCAAACCATAGATAAATGTTTGTTTAAAAAGCTTTTTTAGTGGATTCAATCGGTGTTGCTTCTTTAAAATCCTTGATTAGGTGGCTACAAGTTACGCAAAAGCCATTATTACCTAAACCTTATTGTCCTAAGAAAAACCAAAAAGGCCACCGAATCGGTGGCCTCTGTATATGTTAAATTATGAATGTCCTAATTATTCAATGCCTCGGCACCGCCAACAATCTCAAGGATTTCGTTGGTAATGGATGCCTGACGCGCTTTGTTGTAGGTCAGTTTTAATTCATCTCTAAGTTCGGCCGCATTGTCCGTTGCCTTGTGCATGGCCGTCATACGGGCACCGTGTTCACTCGCAAAGGAATCCCTGATTGCCTTGAACAATTGTGTCTTCAAAGATTTAGGAATCAATTCTTTTACGATTTCCTCTTTGGATGGTTCAAAAATATAATCTGCAGCAATGGCATTGTCCCCTTCTGCACTTGTAATGGGCAAGAACTGTTCGGTCATCACGATTTGTGTAGCAGCATTCTTGAACTTGTTGTACACCAATTCAATTCTATCATATTCTCCCGTGATGAACAAACGCATCAATTGTTCAGCAATCTCGGCAACGTTATCAAAGGTCAAATTATCAAAGACCGTACTGTGGTCGGCCAATATGGTGTGTCTTTTACGAAGGATATCGTTCCCTTTCTTTCCAATGGTCAAGAAATCCACTTGTTTGCCGGAATACTCGTTGGAAACCAAACTATTGCTCTGCTTAATGATGTTGGAGTTAAATGCACCACAAAGACCACGGTTGGAAGTAATGGCAACGACCAAAACTTTGTTTACCGGTCTTTTGGCGGCATACTCGCTTCCTCCATCTCCTTCCAAACTGGCACTTAACCCCTGTAAAAGCTCAGTGAGTTTGTCCGAATAGGGGCGCATTGCCGTAATAGCATCCTGCGCTTTTTTCAGCTTTGCAGCAGAAACCATCTTCATGGCACTGGTAATCTGCATCGTTGAAGAGATGGATGTTATCCTGTTACGTATTTCCTTTAGATTCGCCATTGTTTTTAATTATGGGTTATGAGTGCTGAGTTAAGAGTTTTTGACTATTGCCACAATGATTCTTATTTAACTCTTCACACCTATCCATTAATTCTTTGGGAACTTCTCTACCGGTCGCTTCTAAAATCTCAAGCCAATACTTGGTTTCATCAGCTTCCTTTAAAGCTATCCCAAATTTATTTTTAAAATCCTTTGTGCTAACCCCTCTTTGTGCTTCTCTTGTGTTTGCACCGATACTAGTACCGCTTTTCAATAATTGAGAGGCTATCTCAAAATCTTTTTTATTCTTTAAATTATCGCAGTAATGAACAATTTTACAAGCAAACTCGAAACTTTTAATTCTTACAGGACTCGTTTCAAGCTTTCCCATAACTCATCACTCTGAACTCTTAACCTTTATACTTACTTGAAAGATCTTTACAAACAGCAGTCAATGTATCGGTTACTTCATCCGTCAATTTACCAGCTTTAAGGGTATCCAATACATCTCTGTGCTTAGCGTTCAAGAACTCCAAGAAATCTTTTTCAAACTCTTTTACCTTGTCCACAGGAACATCACGCAACAAATTCTTGGAACCTGCAAAAATGATGGCTACCTGATCTTCCACGGTAAATGGATCGTTCTGGCCTTGCTTCAAGATTTCAACGTTCCTGCGCCCTTTTTCAATTACGTTCAAGGTAGCGGCATCCAAATCGGAACCGAACTTGGCAAATGCTTCCAATTCACGGAACTGCGCTTGGTCCAGTTTCAAAGTACCTGCCACTTTTTTCATCGACTTGATCTGAGCATTACCTCCAACTCGGGAAACAGAGATACCTACGTTGATTGCAGGACGAACCCCTTGGTTGAACAAATCTTGCTCCAAGAATATCTGACCATCTGTAATGGAAATTACGTTGGTAGGGATATATGCGGAAACGTCACCAGCTTGGGTTTCAATAACTGGAAGAGCCGTTAAAGAACCTCCTCCCTTCACCATCGGTTTCAATACGTCTGGAAGGTCGTTCATGTTCTTGGCGATTTCATCATCGGCAATAATCTTGGCAGAACGCTCCAACAATCTTGAGTGAAGATAGAAAACGTCACCAGGGTATGCTTCACGTCCTGGTGGTCTTCTCAACAACAAGGATACTTCACGATAGGCAACGGCCTGTTTTGACAAATCATCATAGATGATCAATGCCGGGCGCCCGGTATCCCTAAAGAACTCGCCAATGGCTGCACCTGCAAACGGAGCATATACCTGCATTGGGGCAGGGTCGGAAGCATTGGCTGCAACAATGGTTGTATAGGCCAGTGCTCCTTTTTCTTCCAAAGTTTTGGCGATGGCGGCTACCGTGGATGCTTTTTGACCTATGGCTACATAGATACAATAAACGGGTTCACCGGCATCGTAAAATTCTTTTTGGTTTAGGATGGTATCGACACAAACAGTGGTCTTACCTGTCTGTTTATCCCCGATCACCAACTCCCTTTGTCCTCTACCTACCGGAATCATGGCGTCGATGGCCTTTATACCAGTTTGTAGGGGTTCATCAACGGGCTGTCTAAAAATTACACCAGGAGCTTTACGTTCCAAAGGCATTTCGTAGGTTTCACCTGAAATAGGGCCTTTACCGTCGATAGGCTTACCCAAGGTGTCCACTACACGGCCAACAATTCCTTCACCAACGTTTATGGAAGCAATTCGCTCGGTTCTTTTAACAGTAGCGCCTTCCACAATTTCCTTGGATGGGCCCAACAATACAACACCTACGTTGTCTTCCTCGAGGTTAAGAACGATACCTTGCATACCACCCTCGAACTCCACCAATTCCCCATATTGGGCATTGGCAAGTCCATATACACGGGCAATACCATCACCTACCTGTAATACGGTACCTACCTCATCCAAAGAAGCGGATGCTTCGAAACCTGATAATTGTTTTTTCAAAATTGCTGATACCTCAGCGGCTTTTACTCCTGCCATTTTTATAGACTATTTGTAAATTCTCTTTTTAATCCGTTCAATTTGTTTGCGATGCTCGCATCGTATTGAGTGTCACCTACCCTTAGCACAAATCCACCGATAATGCTCTCATCAATTTTGTTTTCAAGGGTAATTGTATTGCCCGTTGCCTTGGTAACGGTGTCCAAAATCTTCTTTTCCAACTCAGCGGTCAATGGAACTGCGGTGGTCACATAGGCCGTTTCCTCACCCTTCATGGTTTTATAAAGGATGATATATTTATAGGCCACTTCCTGTAACATGGAAATTCTCTTGTTGCCAATCAATGTTTGCAACAAACCTTTGGTGATTTCGTTGGCTCCTTTAAAGATTTCCAACAAACTGTTCTTTTTTACTTCTGATTTTATAATGGGGCTTTCCAAAAGGTTCTGAAGCTCCACGTTTTCAGAAATGGTCGCAGCTATCTCCCGCATGTCCTTTTCCACGGCTTCCGCCGCTTTCTTCTCGACTGCGTAATCCAATGTTGCTTTTGCGTAGCGTATGGCTGCCCTGTTTTGGTTCATGGTTTGTTAGTTCAGTTTAATATCGCTCAACATGCTCTCGACCAACTTTTGTTGCTTGCCTTTATCGGACAACTCTTCTTTGATCACTTTTTCTGCAATCTCAATGGATAGATTGGCTACTTGGGCCTTGATATCGGCAACGGCAGCTTTCTTTTCGCTCTCAATGGTTGCTTGGGCCTGTTTGATTATCTTATCACCTTCTGCCTGGGCTTGCTCTTTGGCCTCGGAGATTATCCCCTCTTTGATTTCCCTGGCCTCTTTCAACAATGCATCTCTTTCAGCTCGGGCTTCTTTCAAAAGCTTTTCACTGTCCGCTGTCACATTCTGCATTTCTTTCTTTGCAGCTTCGGCAGCTTCCAGGGCTTCTTTAATGCCTTCTTCCCTTTTTTCAACCGCACCAAGAATTGGTTTCCAAGCGTATTTTCTCAATAACAACAATAGGCCCACAAAGAGCAACAACTGCCAGACAAACAACCCTAAGGAAAACTCCTCTAATAACTTTTCCATTTATCTTAAAATATTAATCTTAAACTATATCATTTAATCAATGAAGGGCCATAGCCAACCGCTATGGCCTTCATCAATACTTTTACGGTCATTACGCTGCAAAAAGAGCGGCGAAACCGATACCTTCAATAAGGGCTGCTGCGATCAACATAGCAGTTTGGATCTTACCTGAAGCTTCTGGTTGACGAGCAATGGCTTCCATTGCTTGACCACCGATTCTACCGATACCCAATCCTGCTCCGATTACGATCAAACCTGCACCTACGATGTCTGGAATTGTCATGATATATGAATTTAAATATTAAACGTTCTAATTAATGATGATCTTCTTCTACCGCCATACCAAAATATAGGGCGGACAACATGGTAAAAATATACGCCTGCAATGCAGCCACCAACAATTCCAACAAGGAAAGTGCGAATGCCAACAAGAAAGACAACGGGCTTCCTATCCAGTTCTTGAATATGAACATAAGCCCAATAATGCTCATCAATACTACGTGACCCGCAGTAATGTTGGCATACAAACGAATCATCAACGAAAATGGTTTGATGAACGTCCCCAGCAATTCGATGGGGGCCAATATAATCTTCATGGGAACCGGTACGCCTGGCATCCAGAAGATGTGTTTCCAGTAATTTTTGTTCCCTGTAAATGTTGTAATAAGATAGGTGATCATTGCCAGGGCAAATGTAACGGCAATGTTATTGGTCACATTGACCCCAAGTGGAGTCAAGCCCAATAGGTTGATTATCCACACAAAAAAGAACACCGTGAGCAAATAGCTCATATACCTTTTGTATTTGTGCTCTCCAATGTTTGGAATGGCAATCTCATCACGCACAAAAAGCACCAAGGGCTCCAAGAACCTTCCCAAACCTGTCGGCATAGTACTTTTTTGATATCTTTTTGCCATGGAGCGGAACATCAAGAACATCAACAGGGCCACTGCGGCAATAAAGACAACGTTCTTGGTAATGGATAGATCCAATGGCTTTTCATTGGTCGGATGGGTGTCATCAACAACTAAGTGCTCGCCAAAAGCCTCCTCTTCGTGCGTTTCCTCCCCTTGATGGCCGCCATAATTTATAGTGCCCTGCGCATCGGTCTTATATATTTTGTTGTGATATAGCTTGTAGTAATTGCCATCAACCTCAGCTACGGCCTCCCCGTGTTCAAACTCAGAAGAAAGAAAAACCTTTAAGCCATTGTCCCAAAGAATCACAGGAAGTGGAAAACCGACATACTTGTGCTCACCTTCGTCGGTAGTGTAAGAAAAAAGGTTGAAATCATGCGAATCCAAAAGGTGATGGTCAATGTATTCCTTGATTTCGGTCTTTAAATCGTGGGCACCGGTTTCAACTTCTTCTCCCTCATGGTTTTGAGCCGACACAAATCCCGCAATCAAAAAAATTACGGCTACTAATTTTTTACTGAAAAAAGAATTTCGCATATGATCCAACTATGGGTCCTCAAAAATTGGTGCAAAAATACATCCCTCAATCAAAAGAAAAAAGCTTTTTTAGGTATTATTTTCCCCTTTGTTTTTTTTGAATGATTTTAGGTGTTCAGCGCACAGTATTAAGTAGTTTCACCAAAAAGAAGGTTTCCAGGGCAAGTGCAAATCCGTATGGAACAAAAAATACTAGGAACTCCAAACGCACCAATTCGCCATCCTCATTAAAGTCCGGGTACAAAAAAATGAAGAAAAGTGTAAATTTTAACAGGCTTCCTCCCAAAAAAAAGAAACCGAGCAAATCCCTGTATTTATTTCTGGAAATATAAATGGAAAAAAAAACGATCAAGGCCATTATGGCATTGAGCATATAACTTTTTGTAAGTTGAAGAGCAGAAAGATCATGACCGTTGTTTTCCAAAAACCATTTTTGGAAAAGGAACAGCAATATCAATCCCACAAAAAGGAAAGAAACAAAAAGAATCGGGTAAAACCTGATTTTCAATCGTTGATTTTTTTCAGTTGTTGAATCACCAAATATATGGAAATGGCTACAGCTAAAATCGTGCAGATCGGCAGGAATATTTTCGCTGTCCCAAAATGGTTGTCGAGCCATTTGCCTCCCCACACCCCCAAATAAATAACAATGCCCATTTGAATGGCCGAACCAGACAAACGGGCTGCAGTATTAATTGATTTGTTATATTTTTTACGAGGCTTTTGCTGGCTCATTTTTCTTTGTGGACTGCATTTTTGGAGCGGCTACTGGCGCCCCTCCTTTGCCCATGGTACAGGCCGCATTAAAGGTTGCTCCAGGCTCCACGGCCAATTTGGCCACACTTACGGTGCCTTCAATGGTCGCAGATGATTTAAGGGAAAGTAAATCCTTTACCAAAAGTTCTCCATTGAACCTTCCTTCTATATCAGCATTGACACATTCCACTTTTCCATTGATGTAGCCATCCTTTCCAATGACGACTTTACCGGAAGTGGTCACATTCCCCTCCAATTTGCCATCTATTCTAAAATCGGCTTCAGAGGTTATATCACCCTTGATCTTTGTGTTCTTTTCTATTCTATTGGGCTGACCGCCAAATTCATTCATAGGTCGTGGTTTTTTGTTGTCAGAAAACATGGTGTTCTAGGATTTTGGGGTTAAAATTGTGCTTTGTATGATTCTAAGTTCTTATGTACCTGGATTATTTTGTAATTGTCCGATAAAACTACAAAATTCTCATCTTTAATAAGGTAGTCGCGATTGTTTTTTATAAGCTCTGCAAAGCCAAGGGCAAAGTCCTTGGAGCGGAAACCGTGTACCACCACAAACTCATCTTCCAAATTATAAACGTCCTTGGAGACAATATTGTCATAGCGCAGTTCCCCGATCACTTCTTCCAAACGATTTTTTAGTTTGGTCGCTTGTTCATCGTTTTTGATTTTGAAGGGAAAAACCACCTTCCAATTTCCAGAGCCGGTAGATCCCGTTTCCGGTGAAAATTCCTTGTTTTCCAATTTTGGAAGTTGCTCTTCGACCATTTGTTCCGCCTTCTTACCCTCAGGATTGTTGGGATAGGTGAGCGCCACATAGTTGAGCGCTTCCTTAAAGGCCTCGAATCCTTGTAAACGACCAATGGCATTGGCTTTCAACATTTCAAACTTGGGCACAATAGGGTCTCCGGTAAACTTGTTGATGTATTCCTCGGACAACGTAATCACCTTCAAAAATTCTTGTTTCTGATATTCCTTGAACAAAGCGGCATATCTAGCATCGGGACTGTCGGTATTTCCATCCAGTACGGCCTGTGGGTTCAGCAAAATTTCTGCATATCGGGTATCGGGATGGTTGGTCACAATATCCTGTTTCATGCTCATGGCCAATGGGCTTCCCGTTTCCTCGTAAATCTTGTACAGGTTGTATTTTGATGGCAATATCAAGCGTTCCTCGGGATTGGAAGAAAGTACTCGCTCCAATTTTGCGGCAGCCAGCATATTGTCCTTGAATTTTTCCTTATAAATCAATCCCAACTGATAATTGGCAAAGTTACGTTCATTTTTTAGGCTGTCTATTTCGGCGATATTGGTCGGGACTTGATCTAAATAATAATCCACGGAATATTTTTGGTCCTCGGTTACGTTTTCCTCATTGCTTGCAATCTCTTCTCCGGTGGCTTCGGAAAATGACACTTTGGATTTATTGCTCCAACGCCAATCATCCTCCAAATTTCTATCTCCCCAACGGGTTTTAAAATCGTTCCTACCATAGCCCAGACTGGTGATATTATAGAAATAGAACTTCCCTTGGTTCTCCTTTCCTCCTTTACTGTTGGCAAAAGTGGCAAAGCCGGCAGCGGTACGTTCCAACTCTTTTTCAGCGGCAGCCTCTTCCTTGCGCTTCAATTCGGCGATGTAATCCTCAAAATATGCCCTGCGCTCGGCTATCGGCATTTGGTACAATGTGATCACACTATCGGCATACTGAACAATGTCCTCGTATTTGATCACGTCCTCTAGGTTGTCCAACTTCTTTTTAATATCACGGTATTTTCTGGTGTTTTCGTTGAGATTGGTCAGGGTACTGTCATAATATGCTCCCGCTACCCTGTACTCATCCTCATCAAAAAAGTAATCCGCAAGGCTCTGGTAGTTGAGGGCATTCAGTTTACGTTCTCCCTGGGTTGCCTGAATCGATTTGTTATAGTAGGCCAAGGCCAAACTGTCCTCTTCATAGGCCATGTGATATTGGGCAATTTGTCGGTAGATTTTATCCAAAAATGGTCGGTTCTCCCTATTTTCTTCCAAATCGGTAAGGTATTCCAACATTTCTTCCCTGTTGGCCTCCGTTAGTTCGGTGTTCTGGATTTTTTTTAGATGGGCATTGATCATATATACCCTGGGTGATTTACGGTTGAGGGCAATTACCTTGTCGTAAGCGTAATTGGCACTGTCCTTAAACCCCAATTGGTCGTACAATTGTCCGATGATAAAAAGGTATCTTCCCTTTTCAGGGTTCTTTTTGGTGTAGGCCTGGGATATTTTAAGCTTTTGGATGGCCGTATCAGGTGCGTTCAAGTTGATGTAGCATTGGGCCAAAACGGCATTGGCATCGGCGTATTCCTGGTCCTTCAACTTTTCATATTTGAACAATCGCTTTAGGTTTTTTATGGCCACTTCAGGATTGTCCAGCCGCATATTGGTTTTTTCCCGCCAAATGGTGGCTTCGTTCAGTTTGTCACTCTTGCTATATTTTCTTAGGATATAATTGAAAGATTCTAGGGCCGGGATATAGCGTTGATCAAAATAACGTGCTTTCCCAAGCAAAAGGAACGCCTCGTCTATCTGAGGATTCCGCTCTTCATCTTTGATGTCCATACTGTGCTTTTGGATGGCCTTGGTGGCCTTTTCCTCAGCAATGATAAAGTTGGGGTTGTTGTCTTCTGAGTCCAGTTTTATCTCGTCGGTGACCTTGAGTCGCTCCACGGGAAGAATCTCCCAATAGTCGTCCCTATAATTGGCGTTGATTTCCTCCAACCCTTTTTGAAAGGCGAGATTGCCATTGTACAGGGTGTTGAACTCTGTATTGAGTGCGTGCCAATTTCTGTTGATAAACTTGTCCTTTTGGGTGGAACATGCATTAAACACAAGTCCTCCCAAAACCACGACGCCTAAAAATGTATGATGAAGCTTCAAAATTATTGATAATCTTGTGTAACCTTAAACTCAAAAAAGCGCGGATTATTATAAGGCTTATCGATAAAATACATTATTCCTTTATCAAGGCCTCAGTTTTAGGAAAATCGTGTCTCCCAATCCCAACCAATACTTTGATCCGATGACTATTCTGGAGATGGTTTCTTTGATAGGGAGCACATTTTGATATCGGTCCACCTCGAGCATGGTTACCAAACTTTTGGTTGACTCATCGAGGATTAATTTTGGTGAGTCCTTGAACACATATTCTTTCAGGGAACTTAAGTCATTCCCATGGGGCCCTCCTGCACCAATTTTAGTTGGACCTGACCTGTTTCAATCTTGACCACATCAATAAATGAATGCTTTTTCAAATCAAGATAAACCGTGAATCCCTCTATTTCTTCATTGATCAAAGAAAATAATGCACCATCCAATATTTGGGTTTCCTCTGAGACGATTGGCCTTTTCTTTTTTAATTCCTCCAATTCCCTTTTGTATCGGTCGTATTGAGGTTTAAAATAACCCGAAGAATCTTCTTCTTTGGAATATGAATCTATATTTCTTTTTAGCCATTGGATTTTTCTGTAGTCCGCATTCTGAAGTTCCAAAAGACAATCCAGTTCCTGCTGGACATATCGTAGCTCCTGGTGAGTATGATGAACTGCTATATAGTCCAGATCCCGTTTGTTTTCATCAATCTCGAGCAACAGGCGCTGCTTTTCCCATTGATAAAAATCAATCAGCAAATCCAAATCGTTGGACATGGTCAATGGTTGATGCCCTAAAGTTGGTGATTTTCAAATCAACCTGCAAAGAAAGCTTCCAGTTCTTTCATGGTCTCTGCCGAAGTGTGCAGGTCTTTTACAATTTCGCCCTTGTTCAGCACCACAATGCGTTCACAGACTTCGGTAACGTGTATCAGATCATGACTGGAAACCAATACGGTGACGTCTTCTTTTGCGGCCAAATCCTTGATGATTCCTTTTAATCGGATTTGGGTGGTCGGGTCCAAATTGGCAAAAGGCTCGTCCAAAATCACTACTTCGGGGTTGCCGATAAAACTGGCCACAATGCCCACTTTCTTTTGGTTTCCTTTGGAAAGGTCCCGCAAATATTTTTTCTGGCCCAGTATTTCCCCATGGAAGAAATCATCAAACCCTGCTAGCAATGCGTCCACATCGGCTTTGTTCCTGCCTCGCAATTCACCGATAAAATAGAAATACTCTTCCGGGGTCAGGTAACCGATCAAAAAAGATTCATCAATAAAAGCAGAGGTAAAAGGTTTCCATGCTTCGCTCTGATCAACTTGCACCTCGTTGTTAATAATGTGCCCCGTGGAAGGTTGTATCAAATCCAATAACAGACTGAAAAGAGTTGTTTTGCCGGCTCCATTGTTTCCTACCAGGCCAAAACTCTGCCCTTTTGGGATTTCCAAATGCTCTATGTTCAAAACGGTCTGCTCTCCGTAGGTCTTGGTCAAATTATGAACTGTGATCATGTATTTTCTAAATTAACGGTTGGTTTATTTTTGTTTGTATGCTTGTAATGTTTTGTACTTCTCTTTCTTGTATATGCCCTCGATCATGGTAAAAACCCTTTCTTTAAAAATAAATCCGAGCAACCCAAAAACGGCTACAAAAATGTACCCGGCCACGGGACCGATCAAAAAATGACCTATGGCATAAATCAAGATGGGCAACACCATTTTGGGCAAAGTGAGGAGCAGTGTTTTGGCGTTAAAGGCTTGTTTGTCTCCAAATGCCTTTTTGTTGGAGGTAAGCTCAATAGGGGTTTTCACATACGCTCCTCCCCAAAGTACCAAATAACTGTTAATACCAATATTGTAAATTCCACCAACCAATACTGCTGCATAGGCCTCCCATCCAAAATAGAGGTAAAAAGTGGCCAAAAAGGTGGAAATGATCGTGGCAATGATCACCAAATACCATTTGGATGACAAATATTCGCGGTATTTGATGTTCTGGCTCATCATTAGGGGGTAGTAGCTACTGTCCCAACTGGGCACATACTGTCCAAAACTGAACAGAAACCCCCCGGTAACAAAAATCCCTGCAAAAATCTTCCAAAATGGGCCGTCGTACACCTCTATGGAACCGGTGAAAAAAAGCAGTCCGTAAAATATGAAGAAGAAGCCCATGAGTACGGCGGTCCGGGATCGTTTGTTTCGCTTGATTAGTTTGATGTCGTTCTTTAAAAAAGTTCCAAGGTTGCCAAAGCGATCCAGCCATTCCAAGTTCTCGGTTTTGGCCTCGGTCTGTTTTTTGGCCAGGCCGCCATCCAGATACATGTGTTTTTTAAAATAGGTAAAGGCACCGTAGTACAATCCCACCAAAACCAACCAAGGAATTATTGCCGTCCAAGGAATATCATAGAAAAGGTCGAATATGGGTTGGGTATACATGGTAATATCGAACCATTGGTAATATTGTGAGGCCCCAGCCAACAGAAACAAAACGGCAAATACATAAAAAACGGAATTCTTGTTGTTTACCATAACATTCAAAAAGTTGTTACAGTAAATAAGGGCCATCAAGGCCAAATGCCATCCGATTACCTGGATGGGCGGATAGCCCTGGGCAAGCAATACAATACTGAAGGGCACAAAGAAAAACGCATGGGCAACATTAAAGAAAGAGATTACCGTTTTGCCCAATGAAAAGTTGACCACTTTGGTTTTGTCTATGGGCAAATACAACAATGGTTTAATGTTGGTGACGGGCATTTTTTGCAACATATACCTAAAAACAAGGTCGAAGGCCAGATAATAGATTATAAACTGGTTGACCACACGCAAGGGGTCGCCAATATCCAGTTTTTCTATAATGAAGTAGGCCCCAACGCCCATTCCCAAGAAAACTGCTATAAAATAAAGTGCTCCCAAGGCCATTAATATCTTAAACCAGATTTCTGTCTTAAAGCTGGCAGACCTGAAGAATGACTTCCATTGGAGTCCAATAAAATGTTTGAGCATGGCTGGCGTTTTTTTTAGTTGGTATCTAATTTATTGGATTTGTTACATAATGATAGGCTTTTTCAGAAAAAAGCTTCTCAAAATTAGCGTAATGCTTAATTTTGTTACAAAATTCTATTCATGAGCGAATCCCATGCTTTAAAAATAGCCTCGGTGGAACAATTGACCCCAAATGCCGTGGCCCTTACTTTCGACATTCCAGAAAACCTTAAAGATACTTATAGTTTCAAGGCAGGGCAATATATTACCTTGAAGCATACATTGAATGGTAAAGAACTGCGCAGGGCATATTCCATTTCCTCCCCGCCCTCTTCCGGAAAATTAACTGTGGGCATCAAAAAGATGGAGAACGGTACCTTTTCCGTGTATGCCAACGAGCGTATAAAGGCAGGTGATACCATAGAGGTAATGCCCCCAGAAGGGCGTTTTATTTTTGAGGACGATTCACCAAAAAAAATTGCTGCCTTTGCAGCCGGAAGTGGCATTACCCCCATTATGAGTATTGCCCAAACTGTTTTAGAAAGCAATCCAGATAACATCTTCGTGCTGGTCTTTGGCAACCAGTCCCCAGAAGAAACCATGTATTTTGATAAGATACAGGCCATAAAAGAACAATATGGTGAGCGCTTTTTTGTACAATATGTGTACAGTAGAGCAAGTGTTGATGGGGCTTTGTTCGGAAGGATTGAAAAATCTACCGTCAACTTTGTGCTCAAGAACAAGTTCAAAGGAACCGAATTTGATGGTTTCTATTTATGTGGCCCTGAAGAGATGATCCATCAGGTGACGGACACCCTAAAAGAGAACGGCGTGGACGAAGGGAATATCCATTTTGAGCTTTTTACCAGTGAGGAGACCGAGGATGAACTTGCTCAAGAACTAGAGGGGAAAACCCAAGTTACGGTGATCTTGGATGACGAGACCTATACTTTGGTGATGGATAAAAAAGAAATAGTACTCGATGCTGTTTTAAAACACAACATAGATGCTCCGTATTCTTGCCAAGGAGGGGTTTGCAGTAGTTGCATTGCCCGACTAACCGAAGGAAAGGCCGAAATGGTAAAGAACCAGATCCTTACCGATGGCGAAATTGAAGAAGGTTTTATCCTGACATGTCAATCACATCCACTCTCCTCCAAGATTACAGTGGATTACGATGATGTGTAAAGCGGAAGTGTTCTAGGTCTTGGACAACATTTTTTCCAAGACCCTGCTACCGTGTTCATAGCCAATGTTGAACGCGTTTTCAATACCTTTTTTATCCAATACCCCTATTTTTTCCAATCCTTTGGGTTGGATAAAAAGATCGCACTGTTGTAATTTCTCATCGTTAGAGGCATGGATCATTAAACTGGTCACCCTTCCGGTAAGTTGGATGGAATTTCTTAAATCTTTCTTTTGCAATGGGGTGGTGATGGAAACATTGCTCCCGATGACAAACTCTGTTTTATCATCCACATACTCCTTTGGAAAATTGTTCATGATTCCACCGTCCGCATAAAGAACATCGCCAATATCTACCGGACTGAACACTGGGGGAAGCGCTGCAGAAGCCAATAACGGCTTAATGAGCTCTCCCTTATTGAAAACAGTTTCCTTGCCTCTCAGCAAATCGGTTGCCACGATATACAAGGGTCTGCCCAGGCTTTCAAAAGAGTCTGCCGGGAAAAAATTCTTGAAAATCTTGGTATACCGCTCTGTATCAATAAAACCGGGCTTGTTAATCGTAAAAAAACTATATTGGAACAAGGGGGTTTTCTTAAAAAAATCAAGCATTTCCTCTACGGAGTTGCCGTTGGCATATAGGGCACCCACCAAGGCCCCAATACTTGTGCCCGAAACCACTTCTGCTTCAATGTCCAGTTCCCGCATGGCTTTGATCAGCCCAATGTGCGCCATTCCGCGAACCCCTCCGCCCGAAAGCACAAGACCTATGGATTTGTTTTCAAGCATTTTTTTCTTTTTTCTGATAAGACAAATGTAACTTATTGAACGATCCCTTTGTTCATTTTTGTCCATTCAATTCCTGTTCCCCCTACTTAGTTGTATCGGTAATCATCTCATTTTCAAAACCAAGTAAATGTTTTGTTGATGAACACATCCACAATTGTAATGAATTGTAATCTTTTGCGTAGACTTGCGACCAAAGGGAATAGTGATATTTGTTGTATGTTTAGATGAAACATAAAAAATAGAAGACATGGCCAAATCGTATTATGATCCGGCAGACTTGAGAAAGTTTGGTAAGATTACCGAATGGAGTGAGGAACTGGGCAACAAATTTTTTGACTACTACGGAAAAGTTTTTGAAGAGGGAGCACTGAGTGCACGCGAAAAATCCTTGATCGCCCTAGCTGTATCCCACGTGGTCAAATGCCCATATTGTATTGATGCCTATACCAAAGATGGCCTGCAACGTGGGATTACCAAAGAAGAAATGATGGAAGCCGTACATGTTGGAGCTGCCATAGAGAGTGGAGCCACGCTCGTTCATGGCGTGCAAATGATGAACAAGTACGATAAACTTTCCATGTAATCTTGAAACACTTCGCTTTTAGACTTTGAATCGCTACGCTGTTAGATGCCAGACACAAAGTTTAGAGCGATAATATATCAAATGGAGCATAAAAGTTTCCTCCATGATCATACAAATTAAAAAATGACGCAAAGCATACTTACTGACATAAAAAAAGCAGCAAAGAAATCCTTGAAAGCACAAAAAGATGTACTTGCCAATACAGAAATGCAAATGGAAATCCTAAACGGAGAGGTTTTTGCAGATGGCGATCTTCCCTATTTCAAGGATAAAATCGCAGAAACGGGTCAATTTCCGTTACGTCCCAAAAAGCTGGAGGTGCTCCAAATCAATGTAGGGTATATGTGCAACCAGGTTTGTGGACATTGCCATGTGGATGCAGGACCGGACCGAAAGGAAATCATGACACGGGAAACCATGCAACAATGTTTGGACGTAATACGAAACACGGGGGCCCACACTTTGGACCTTACCGGTGGTGCACCGGAAATGAACCCCGATTTTCGATGGTTTGTGGAAGAGGCTTCCAAAGCCGGTATAAAAGATTTTATCGTCCGCTCCAATCTCACCATTATTTTGGCCAACAAAAAATACCACGACCTCCCAGAGTTCTTTAAAAAACACAATGTGCACGTGGTATCGTCCATGCCACATTATACCCGTGGGAAAACGGATAAGCAACGTGGTGACGGGGTTTTTGATAAATCCATAAAGGCATTACAAATGCTCAACAAAATTGGGTACGGAATGCCGGACAGCGATTTACGGTTGGATTTGGTCTACAACCCTTCGGGGGCATTTTTGCCCACTGATCAAGCAGCCATGGAACGGGATTTCAAAAAAGCGTTGAAAGAGGATTTTGACATCGATTTCCACAACCTTTTTGCTATAACCAATTTGCCCATTTCACGGTTTTTGGACTACCTCATCGCTTCGGACAATTATGAAGACTATATGTACTCCTTGGTAGAGGCCTATAACCCTGCCGCAGTGGAAAATGTGATGTGCACCAACACGATTTCCGTAAGTTGGGACGGTTGGCTCTACGATTGTGATTTTAACCAAATGTTGGATTTAAAAGTGGCCAGCAAGGTAAAACACATTAAGGACTATAATGACGAGGTGTTGAACAACCGTGACATTATCATTTCCCAGCATTGCTACGGCTGTACGGCCGGGGCGGGCAGCAGTTGTCAGGGTACAGTGGCTTAAGCCCTTTGTACGGATTGGTTCCCTAAAACAGCAAAGAAAACTCAACAGGCCCAAATTCTATCCAGAATATGCCCCAGAGGAATATGTTAACTCATAACTATGGGTATAGATTTCAAAAACAATTCCAAAAGGATCTTCAACGTAGCACATCCTAAACGGTTTCTCTTCTGGATAGTATTCCCTGATCGGCATTCTTTGCTTTCCACCGTATGACACAATTTTCTCCACAAGTTTTTCAATATTGGGATCCTGTACACAAAAATGGAAGAGTCCAGTATTGAAAGGATTAAATTCTGGAGCTTCTTTTATTCCGTTTGGAAAGCAAAACAATTCAACCCCAATGCCATCCGAAGTTGCTAAATGGGCAATTTCAAATTCGGTCCATTCATCGCCAAAAACATCAATACACATTTTACCAATGGCGGTCTCTTTTTCCTTTTTTACTTTAGATGGCTTCATGATAATATACCAACCCATCACTTCTGAATAGAATTTTACTGCTTCTTTTATATCTGGAACCGTAATCCCAATATGTGAAAAGGATTTGGGGTAATCTTTAATTGTTGTCATGTTTTCCAATTTGGATTGCAATAATATCCTATATTTATTCAATGGGCAATAACTTACCTAAAAGTAATATAGTTCCCTAAAAGAGTAATATACTGATTATCAATAATATAAATAAATTGTTTTGAATCATAAAGTTGATTGTCCCTTAAATTATACCATGGGTTTAATAGGGACAAAATGGAAGCCTTTAATTTTATTTCATTTGTTGGATGGCGCTTTGCGTTCAGGGGTGTTACAAAAGAAAATTCCGGGTATTTCAAACAAAATGTTCACGCAAACCGTAAGGGAATTAGAAAAAGATGGGCTTATCTACAGAAAGGTCTTCCCTGTGGTTCCGCCTAAAGTGGAATATAAATTAAGCGAAAGGGGGAGGTCTCTTGAGCTTGTTTTAAGAAGCTTGGACAATTGGGGTGCAAAAGACTGTGAAAAAGTAGGTTAGCGTTACGCTGACTAAAAGGAACTGACACATTAAGAATACTGATATAGAGATTATCATCTATCAACATTATTGCAACCCTTGTTGTATATAGTTTGTTGCGTGTTTTCGGTACCTTGACACAGTGCAAAAGGCTGAGGAAGATAAACACCCTGGAGCTGGAACAGGCGAATAAGGCAATGCACCTCTCCGTATGCCTATATAATCTTAAAAAGTATCTGAAATTCGTTGAAAAACGCTCCAAAAGTGGGGCGGGGGGCACTTTGTCTATTGAAAATGGCAGAAAAAGCTCTAGACAAACTGTCTTGGCCTTCTGGGGGCCACCCAAAAATCAAGTAGCAAAGCAATCCTAAAAACAAAAAGCCCTTGAAAAGGCTAAAAAAGGTCTTTTTCGGCCGTTCAAGGAGGATGTGCAACTGTTACCGGTGTTAGCATTTCGTTATTTTTCGATACCAAACATTTTTTCCCACTTCGCTTTATTAATTCCAAAAATTATTCCTCCAATTAACATTATGGTTCCTGTTGCTATTCCAATCATACCAAAGAAAGGGGTTTCTGGTATTCTTACTAAAATTTCAGCTGCAAATGCTGCATAAAGTCCAATAACAGACCAATACATAAATGAAAAATGAAGATATTTCCATTTATATACTGGCTTTTTAATCCAAATAGGAACCATTCCTAGAATAATTGAAATTAAATTCAACAGAGTTGTGTAATGAAATATTCCCCAACCATTGAATAATCTATAAATCATAAAAGCAGTTAATATCAAAATTCCCATTGCTATAACATAGAGGTATCCAATTTTGATGTGTTGTTTTGTTCCTTTTTTCGCTATTAAAATATAAGTCCCAAATATTAGAGCAAAACAAGATGAAATCAAGTGAACTACTCCAATATTATTTCCGACCAAGTTTTCCATTTATTGATAGCTTATAATCCAAATCTAATATTGTTGGATTGATTTAAATTTTTTATGCTTCTGAATTGTTTAATTTTAGCGATGAGTTGTTTTTAATGATCGCTAACACATATTCGTTTCCAGAAAGTGTCGCCTAATCTTCCAAAATACCCAACAATCTATCCAAAACCTCCCTTGGATTGATGGTCTTCATTGCATTTTCGTAGCCCTCGGGCACTTTGTTGCCATAAACCGAAGTTGGGATTAATGGATAGGCTTCGCGGTCGGCCAAAAGTGCGTTTTCCATTGGTTGACCAAATGGATAAAAACCGGCATAAGGGTGGGTAACACCCCAAAGGGTCACCACGGGGATACCATAGTTTGTTGCCAAATGCGCATTGCCACTATCCATGGAGAGCATCACATCTAAATTGGAAATCAATTCCAATTCTTCTGAAAGGTTCAACTTACCTGCCAAGCACATGGCATTTTCGTATGTATCGGCCAGTTGTTCCAACACTTCAACTTCTTTGTCGCCACCACCGAACAATAATATTTTATACCTTTTGGTGTCATCAAGGGATTTAATAACCTCTTCTGTGGACTCCAACGGATACATTTTACCTTCGTGGGCCGCAAAAGGGGCAATTCCCACCCATTTTTTGGTGTCCTGTTGCACCAGCCCAAGTACTTTCCCGGAAAGTTGTACACGATCCAAAGGCGTGGCATTGCTTAAATCAATCGGAAAACCGAGCTTTTGAAAAACATCAGCATACCGTTCATGAGTGCTCTTTAATTGCCTGAAAACCTTGTTTTTGGAACGGGTAAGGGCTTTTTTCTCCTGCCGTCCTTTATCAATTTGGGCAAAAGGGGTGTTCTCCAATGCAAAATACTTTTTCAGAACCCTGCTCCGTAACACATTGTGCAAATCTGCTACGGCATCGAACTTTAGCGGTTTGAGTTCTCTATATAAACGCCAAAGTCCAATAAGTCCCTTGTGCCGCGTTTTCACATCCGCTTCTTTTACTTGTACGTTCTCCAATCCATCAAAAATGGGCTTGAACGGCTTTTTTGTGAGTACGGTAAGTCGTAGCGCTGGATATTGTCGGGTCAGTGCACGAATAATAGGTATGGTCATGGCCACATCGCCCATGGCCGACAACCTAATTAGTAAAATATGGGTGTGTTTACCCTTTTTGTCCACGAAGCACCGGATTTAGTTCGTCGTCATTGTACATTTTCATCTGTTTGTAGACTTTCATGTACTTATCTCCAGACTCAATATCGGCCAATAGTTGATCAATGGCTGTGGAAAGATCCTTTTTTTGCTCCAAAAGCACGTCGAGCTTATCCCTACATTTTTTGATATGCTCAGGAGAAGCGTCGGTACGGTTCACCTCTTCTTGCATATGATAGATCTTTAGCGCCAAAATGGAAAGTCGGTCAATGGCCCAAGCAGGGCTCTCGGTATTGATGGTTGCATTTTCCTTTACTTCTACCGATTGGTATTTTTTGAGGAAATAGCTATCTATATATTCTACCAAATCTGTGCGGTCCTGGTTACTGGCATCTATTTTACGTTTAAGGTCCAATGCGGCCTCGGGATCAATGTCCGGATCACGGATAATGTCCTCATAATGCCATTGGACCGTATCTATCCAGTTTTTTCTATAGAGTAAATGTTCTACTTTATCCTCTGGATAAGGATTTGAAAATTCTTGGTACACATCGTCCTTGATGTGATAGGTATCAATACTTTCCTGAAATATCTTAAATGCAAGATCGCTGAACATAGCTCAAATAAATTTTTTCAAAGATATTGCTTTATGGTTTACTTATTTCAGGTGAAAGACAAAAAGCACCAAGGCAACCACAAGGGAAAGTATCAAAACCACTTCTTGAAGTTTTCTTTTTTTGATGCTTTCAAAATAATTGGTCATAAAAATGGATGCGGGAAAAAAGGTGAGCAACACAGGAGAGGTATCCGGCTGGGTAAAGAGAACAATTCCAGTTCCCATTGAGAACACAAGAAAAATAATCCTGAGCAAGAGCAATTTGCCCCCGCTTACATTTCGAAGTCGAACAAAAACCAAAATGGAAACAATAATCGTAAGAACAAGGTATATCCATGTTTTTATATTGAGCACATCAAAGAACGGTCTGTTGGTGAACAAGTCCAACGAAAACTGATAATGGTTTTCAAAGTAATCCAAAGAACCTTTTAATTTGAGCACGGTGAATGTCAATATAAAAATTGTTGTCATTCCCAAAAAAGGGACCAACCAGTTTTTGAATGTCTTGCCATCGTAAACCCCTATTACGAAAAAAACGAGGAACATAAACACCAATGCCCAATCATAGAACAGGCTGGCAATGGCAATCAATAGAGAGGCATCAAAAATTTTGTGCTTTACATTTTTTATGGATTTTATGGACAATATCCGCCAAAATGCCAAAAGCAGAAAAAAGTTGGCGAAAATCACGTTTTCAAGTATCAGCCCATCCGAAAATGCCACAATTAGGAGCACAAAAAAGACCATGGCATAGGAATTAAACTCCGTAGCCTTTTGGGTCCTTACAATTAAATTAATGATGAACACCGACAACAATAATGCAACGAACTGCAAGATTTCCAATAGGATAACCTCATTAATCCCTTGTTCTCCCAGCTGAAAAAAAACATTCGCGAAGTAGAAAAGAAACAAAAAGATTGCTAGAACAATATAATTTATGGGTTTTGTTTTTCCGAAAAAGCTTGAAATCATCCTATCTTTTGCTACTTTTGTAAAGTAAATATAGCTAACATGAGCAAGTTTTTTTACGGTATAGAAGACTTATTTGTAAACTACCTTTTCGCACCATTGGATTTTTTCCGCTTTACGCATAGTTGGTGGGGAGCCAACACCATTAACTGGATATTTATGATCATTGGCTTTATTGCCTTTGTATATTGGATGGGCCAGTTGAAGATATTCGAAGATAAAGGAGAAGAGGACAAGAGCAGTACCTCCCACTCTTATCTATAGATCGAATCCTAAATCCTTTCTGTAGTACATTCCGTCAAAATGGAGCTTTTCCATATTTTGATAAGATTTTTGTAGTGCTTCCTTAAAGTCTTTTCCAAAGGAAGTAATTGCTATTACACGTCCTCCATTGGTCACTACTTTTCCATCGGACAGTTTGGTTCCCGCATGGAACACAATGGAATCTTCAATGTTTTCCGTTCCCGAAATTTCCTTGCCTTTTTCATAGGCTTCAGGATAACCTCCTGAAACCGCCATGACGGTTGTTGCTGCCCTTTCGTCTATTTGAAGGTCAACTTGGTCCAAGGTTCCGTTTGCCATGGCCAACAGCACTTCAACAAGATCTGTTTTGAGGCGTGGCATGACAACTTCGGTCTCGGGGTCGCCCATTCGCACGTTGTACTCGATTACTTTGGGTTCTTCCCCAACTTTTATCAACCCGACAAAGATGAATCCAACATAGGGCAAATTATCCTTTTTAAGCCCCTCTACGGTCGGCTTTACAATTTGGCGCTCTATCTTGTCCATAAACGTGGAATCGGCAAAAGGAACTGGCGAAATGGCCCCCATGCCGCCTGTGTTGAGTCCCGTATCCCCTTCCCCTATTCGTTTGTAATCTTTTGCCGTTGGAAGAATTTTATAATTGGCACCATCGGTAAGCACAAAACAGCTCAGCTCTATCCCATCCAAGAACTCCTCGATGACCACAGTGGCACTCGCATTACCAAACTTGGAATCGAGCAACATCGATTTTAGTTCATCCTTTGCTTCTTGTAAATCCTGAAGGATCAATACGCCTTTTCCAGCTGCCAGACCATCGGCCTTGAGCACGTAGGGTGGTCTTAGGGTTTCCAAAAAGGCATATCCCTCTTCCAATGTTTCCCGGGTAAAACTTTGGTAGGCCGCTGTTGGGATATGGTGTCGCATCATGAACTCCTTGGCAAACTCCTTGCTTCCCTCCAGTTGTGCTGCTGCTTTTTCTGGTCCAATGACAGGAACAGATTTCAATTTTTCATCATTCAGAAAGAAATCGTGGACCCCGTTTACCAATGGGTCCTCTGGCCCTACCACGACCAACGCGATGTTTTCTTTCAGCACCAATGCCTTGATAGCTTCAAAATCGTTCACACCAACCTCAACGTTAGTTGCAATTTGAGATGTGCCGGCATTTCCAGGTGATACAAATAATTTAGATGTTTTGGGGCTTTGAGCAATTTTTAGGGAAATGGCATGTTCGCGTCCACCAGAACCCAGTACCAGAATGTTCATGATTCAAAGTTTTGGCAAAAATACGTTTTGATGGGAACTTGTCTAGCTATTTGGCGAGAAATCTCTATGCGCTGCCCACAACTCATCATGTGACAGTGATTTGAAGTATTCATATACTTTTTTGAGGCCTTCGGAACGATGCACTTTGGGTTCCCAATCCAAAATTTCCTTGGCTCTGGAAATATCAGGCTGGCGCTGCATGGGGTCGTCCTGCGGCAAGGGTTTGAAAATGATTTTTTGGTCGGTGCCCGTTAGTTTGATGATTTCTTCGGCAAACTCCAAAATAGTGGTCTCATCTGGATTACCAATATTGATGGGCTCCACATAATCACTCATCAACAAGCGGTAGATTCCTTCTATCTGGTCATCGATGTAGGTAAAGGAGCGTGATTGTGAACCATCCCCGAAAACTGTCAAATCCTCACCTCTTAACGCTTGCCCCATAAAAGCAGGGACCACTCGGCCATCGTTCAATCGCATTCTGGAGCCGTAAGTGTTGAATATGCGAACGATACGGGTATCCAGTCCGTGGTGCCTGTGGTAGGCCATGGTAATGGATTCCATGAAACGTTTGGCCTCATCATATACCCCACGGGGACCTATTGGACTCACATTTCCAAAATAGTCTTCGTTTTGCGGATGCACCAAGGGATCTCCATATACCTCCGATGTAGAGGCTACTAGGATACGAGCACCATGGTCTCTGGCCAGACCCAACAGGTTAAGTGTTCCCAAAGAGCCCACTTTAAGGGTTTCGATAGGTATTTTTAGATAATCGATCGGGCTTGCTGGTGAGGCAAAGTGGAGGATATAGTCCATTTTTCCGGGAACATGGACAAATTTGGTCACATCGTGGTGGAAAAACTCAAATCGTTTTAAGTGGAACAAATGTTCAATGTTCTTGATGTCGCCCGTGATAAGGTTGTCCATACCGATCACATGGTGGCCTTCGGCTATAAATCTATCGCAAAGGTGTGATCCTAAAAATCCCGCTGCTCCGGTGATGAGTGTTTTTTTCATATGAATTAATAAGCCTTAGCCTCTCCTTTTAACGCATTTATAACCGTTTGAACTATGATTTTTAAATCAAGGAACAGTGACCAGTTCTCAATATAAAAAATATCAAACTTAATCCGGTTTTGAATATCCGCCTCCTGTTCAATCTCACCTCGATACCCCCTGACTTGTGCCAGACCCGTAATTCCAGGCTTTACGAAGTGGCGAACCATATATTTGTCCACACTTGACGCATATTCATTGGTGTGCTTCACCATGTGAGGGCGTGGTCCAACTACGGACATGGTACCGAACAGCACATTGTAGAATTGGGGAAGCTCATCTATACTGGTCTTTCGAATAAACTTGCCGATTTTGGTTATTCGCATGTCATTTTTGGTGGCTTGGACATCATCTGCATTCTTATTGGGCGCCATGGACCGGAACTTATAACAATAGAATTCCCTGTTGTCTATCCCATTCCTGGTTTGTCTGAAAAACACGGGGCCTTTGGATTCGAGCGTAATCAACAGGGCCAAAAT
Source organism: Allomuricauda sp. (assembly GCF_002699205.1). Lineage (GTDB taxonomy): Bacteria > Bacteroidota > Bacteroidia > Flavobacteriales > Flavobacteriaceae > Flagellimonas. Next base: position 176,584 of record NZ_PABT01000014.1, on the reverse strand, counting down.
CGGTGTCAACCAAGAGAGCAATCCAACAATGACCATCAGCGAAAAAATTATATCAAAACTTCTTTTGATGAATGCATTTATAGGGTTATCCAAAGGGATGTCCCTTAATGAAAGAACCGGGATATAATCGTAGTACTCAAATTTCAATTTTTTGGAAAAGATGTTTTTGTTGTCCGGTATAAACTTGAGTGTTTTTAGGTTATTGTCCGCAAAACTGATGAATTTGGCAATCTCTTCGTTTTTAAGTTCAGATACCGAGCAGTAGATTTCGTCAATATTATTTTCCTGGATATAGTTGAAACAATCCTGTAAATCAAAGTCTTTTGCTTTTGGGGAAAACTGTTTTTTAAAATCATACCCGAATTCGGTTCTTTCTTTAAAAACATTTCGAAGTTGGTCGGTTTTTTTGTTTTTGCCAATTATGACAACGTTCCTCAGGTTCCCTTTTATTCTTTCCCTATACTCCATTAACAATATATAGGTAATAAGTTTAATTATGGTTATAGCTATTAAAACAACCACAAAATACTTCGCAAGTGCAAAGCGGCTCATCAATGGTTGTTTGAAAAAACCGATAAATGCATATAATAACAAGAAAAAGTAAACAAACTGGGTAAATATCTTTCTTAGCAGAAAAGGAACCTTGGTGAATCTATGAATTTTGTAAAATTCATTTTTCAATGATAAGATAACCCAGCCAAATGTTATGTATGCATGAAATAAAATAGGCTCATTGATATTTATGGGAAGAAAGTAAACAAAAAGGTTGATAACCAATAAATCTACTATCAATGACATAGGCCTAATCAAATCAGAATACTTGGTGAACCTAAAAAACATAAAAGAGAGAAGTTAATTGAAAGTAGTTGGCTAAAATATTAGTTTAAATGTTACAACCATTTAATCTCATCAAACCGAATAAGATCTGTTCCTATTGGCAACTATTTTAAGATGGTGTGATTTTATTATTGGTTTTTGACGTGAAATTATCACAAAGAAATAACGAAGCAAATATTGCAAAGTATTCAATGCCCTTGATTCTTACCAGCATAGATTCTGTTAAGTTAGCCATAATGAAAATTAAAAAAAGATAGGTAAAAAGATAGTCTTTTTTATATATACTTAATAACAATAAGAAAATGATGGAACACGCATAAACAAATCCACCAATCACTCCATTTCTACTTAAAAATTCGAGAAATTGATTATGTGCATTCAAATCCTGTCTTGCTGCAATTTCAAAGCCATATTCCATATACTTATCATGTCTAATGGATTCAATCTGAGAAAATCCAACTCCAAAAAAAGGGTTTTCCTTAAAAATTTCATAAGAAGCCTCCCATCTCTGAAACCTTTTGTCGTTTAAAACGGATTCAACCGTAAAAAGCCTGTCTTTTACATATTGACTTCCCATTTTTTTTAAAACAATAATTCCTGTAATAATTCCCAGAGTAAGAAAAACAAGAAGCCCCCATTGTCTTTTTGTCCTATTTATCAATAGTATTATTAAAAAGAATATGGCAAGAAAAAGAGCTATCCTACTTGCCAATTGAAATAGACCGAACAAGAAAAATAAAATTAAAGGAAACTTAATGGCATTACCTAATCGTTTGCTTTTAACCATAAAAACAATTGAAACCACAATAAAAACCCCTAAATATGTAGGGTGGGTATCGGCCACCTCAGTGAACTGGTGTCCCAAATGTCTCCATCTAAAAAAATACGAAATTGGTTCATTACGAGATACCATTTCATATATCAAGTTACCATAGCATATGATCAATGTGGCTGCTGACCCCAATACCAAAGAAAGAAAAATGTCCTCTCTTCTTTTCCTGTATTCAATTTTATCTGTCAACATTATTAACGGTAATAACAGAAAAGCCCAGTATTTTTCCAAAAGCTTAAATCCGTTTAAAAATGTTGTACCATAAAATGAACCCATTATCCCAAGAATAAAAAAGCCCAATATCGGCCATCCCTCCTTTAAGGCTCCAATGTTGATTTTTTTAATATTAAAAAATAGATGTAACAGCCCTGCAATAATAAAGGCTCCCAACAAATAGTTGTTCAGTCTCATATACATCGGCAGGGTAAACACAACCATGTATAGAAGCCAGAATCTTTTTCCTAAGATAGATTTAAACTTCATTAATATTAGCTCCATTGCTAAGATTTATATGTTGAAAACACAAAATGCCATTTATCAAATCAAGCTTTATTGATTACGATATTTCAATATTTTTGCCGGCACACCCCCGACCACAGCATAATCGGGAATATCCTTGGTCACTACAGCTCCTGCTGCAACCACAACATGATTCCCTATTCTACAGCCAGCTGTTATAATCACGTTTGCTCCTAACCAAACATCATTGCCTATGATGGTTTTAAAATATTCTTTCCCTTGATTTTTTATAGGTTTTTCTAAACTAGAAAACAAATGGTTTCTTGAATAGATTTTCACATCAGGTCCCATAATGACATAATCTCCTATTTGGACATTGGACTGAATCATACACCTTGTGCCTAATTCTGAATGGTTGCCCACTGTAGATTTTAGGGAAATCTCAGCTCCCTTTTTTACCCTTAAATTAATTCCACATGAACTTAAATAGTTCCTTACCAAAAAACTTCGAATCGAAGGAAAAAACAAACTATATGGTCTATAATCTTCTGGAGTGTTCTTGAATAAAATAAGATATATAAAATAAAAGAGTCTTTTCATATTATTTGTAGATTTCCTCAGTATCTGGTTCTTATTTTAAAAAGGGAAATATTGCACGCTATACTAGAAAGTATTATCATAATAATGTAACCAAAACTATTTGTGAGCATAGGAACAAAAAAACTTAACGATAACAGATAAATTAAAATAAAGTTTTTAATGAATACAGAGTAGTTATTTCTAAGAATGGTTTTTGATTCCAAAAGCTTGTAAAATAAGAACATTATCAATAATACACCAACTCCAATTTCAGTAACAAAAGTACTTAAAAATGCATCATAAATAGGTCCTCTTGAATTTGTTGCCTCCCATCCCAACATCCCTTGTCCAACATTATATTCCTCATATATATGAGGCATCATAAGGCTAACCCTTGACCCAAAAGTTCCCGCTCCAGTTCCAAAAGGAAAGTAATCAGAATAAACCTCAATAGATTTTGCCATTATCTTCCACCTAATATATCCAGAGTCAAATCCCTTCCTGTTTGCAGATTCAAAAAATGTAAGGTAATAATAAAGTAAACCAGCAAAAATTGCTATGGATAAAATAAGCCTTTTAAGCCATTTTCGTAGTTTACTCTTGGAGGGGTAAGGGAAAAGCAGAATAAACATAAAAATAAACAGGGTCTCTTTTCTTGAGAAACTTAAAACCCCCAATACAATTGCAAGAAAAAGATAAGAAATGCCTTTTCTGCTTATTTGATTTCCCAAAGCGTAATAATAATAATGCCAAACAAAAACATAGAGACTAATAAATATTGCCAAACTGGGACCAGACCCAAAAAATGAAATCAAATAAAATCCATTGATACCTCTGTTTACACTATGCACACCAATAAAGTCCCTGAAAGATTGGTAATCTATTACTTCAATAACAGCAATGATGGCAATAAGGATAACTATAAAATCCATAATATTTTTCATGGATTTTATCATGTCACTCTTCTCTTGGTCACTAAAAGACTGAAAATAAAAGAAATAAAAAAAGAATTGACTATATATTAAAATTTGGAAAAGACTCAATGGCATTATATCCCGATAAATGCCCAAAAGCAATGTATAAATAAGAAAACATATATAAATAAGAAATGAATTGTTGACTCTTTTCTTAATTAAAACTCTGAAAATGAACAAGATTAGAACAAGTAGGCTCAGAAGCTCATTAAATACATTGATTTGAAAACCACCTTTATATACAAGTTTAACTATAAAAGGTTGTAAAATCAACAATATAAATATGAGCTTCCTCATATGTTCAAATTACACTTTTCTACGTTTTCAAAATACCCTTCTATATAGTATGGCTCCATCTCGGATTCCTTAAAATTTAAATGTTTTTCTGAAAGAGAATCGCCTTCCTCAATAACTGAAGCTCCAAGTTTTACAACATTAAAATATCTTTTGGAAAGATTATCGGCATTATAAAATATAGTCTTTGCTCCCATAGACACCCCTTCTACAGCAGTAGTGGAAAAAATGGTAAGGTTATAATCCGCTATCTTAAGGATATCATATATCGGATATTGTGAAACCAAATAATTTTTATTCACCAAATAATCGGTATACGAAATACTTCTATCCTTTGGACAAAGAATAAAAAGAGCATCCATGTGTTTTTTGGCATAATTCAAAGTCGCCCCAATAATTTCTTCTTCCTTAAGCGCCTGTAATGTAATACAAAAAATCTGTCTATACTTATTCCTGATTTTCTTGAGTTCGTCAGGCAACGCCCGGGATTTAAGATATTCCAACTGCAACCCCCCGATAGGCAAAATTTGATTTCTTCTGAAAATAAAATTTTTATTATTATTTATTTCATAATTGCCAAAAGAAAATAACCCGTCTGGGTATGATTCTTCAAATCTCTTCGTAACGTGGTAGAATGGATGGGACTCACCTATAAAACCGTGTTGGGCCTCATAAACTGGAATGTTTTTGCTTTTGGCGGCCATAACGATACTTATTTTAGAAAAACTGCTGAGGACAAATATTGCTCTTGGTTTAATGTATCGAAACAAAAATCGGTATAAATAATATTCACCTAGTTTTCGCTTTAATTCCTTTCGTAAATTAATTTTGATATCCTTTTGTTCCTGAATTCTTTCTAAAACTTCAACATTCACAATTCTTGGAAAAACATAAAAAGACCGAATAAAAGAAGCTAGTTTAAATGGAAGGTCAGATACTATGTTTTGGGAATATACTTTGTCTTTGTCGTAATGTGATTCAGAAGCGAATTCCACGAACAGACCTTTACTGCGTCCCAATTTATCGCCCCATGCATCAAAATAAATGTCGAAATATTTATTGTTGATTAAGATTCTTTTATTGGTGTTTTCAAAAAACAAAAAATCAAACCTCTTCAAAACAAAGATGTTATTAATTCCATAAAAAAAATTTTTAACAAGTTTAACCTTATTTCTGGTTCTTGTTTTTGAGCTATACCCCACCCTTTTATTTAAATCATGGAAATATATCTTGTCCCGTATTAATGGCCATATCCTTAATCCGTTTGATAGTTGAAGGGAACCAACATCAAATTCGTTTTCAATTGCTTCCAAAATGTTCTGTTTCATTTATTATAGTTATTTTTTGATAATGGCCTTGATTTGAGAAGCGTTTTTATATATAATTGGCAAGAAAATCAACAATAGCACTAATGATTTTATCAATATTCTTTGAATAAAGGAGATTTTCTCGAGATATTCTTGTATGAAGAACGGTAGGCAAGACAACAAAAAGCAAGTACTGAAAATGATGATTAAATGTAGTCTGTGGTATGGGATAGGATATATCCTTTGACATATGGTATATGTTAATAAAGTAAATATAATCTTTGTGGTTAAACTTGCAATAGCGGCTCCAAATATGCCATAAGCAGGTATCATAAAATAGTTCAAAGTAAGATTAGTAATTGCCCCGATTATAGTCAACACAGGTAAATATTTTGTCTTTTCCAAAAAAAACACATTGCTATAAGTAAAATAAAAACCATTTATTACAAATGCATTTGCAATAAATGGAACTACTTTCCAAGATTCATAGTAACTAGGCTTCCCGATAATGACCAATACTTCAGGTGAAAGTAAACTGGCCGCCACAGCAACGCATGCGTATAAAAGAATTATTTTATTTGTAACGTCAACAATTATGTTTTTCTCTTTGGGCCGACTTCTTACTTGCTCAAAAAACCATGGACTATATGCCGAGTTTACGCCCAATGAAATTAAATTAACCACCTTTCCTATCTGAGCTCCAACATCGAATAAAGCAACAATAGAAAGTGAATTGAGGTTGTTGAGCATTAATTTGTCGACCATGTTCATTGCCCAGCCTGATAGATTATGGGGTAAAATCGGCAAGGAATATTTCAGTGAGGTTTTTAATATTGCAAAGTCTAAACAAAGAGTAATTTCCTTTCTTATACCAATCAAGCTTACAATAAAAACCAGAAAGCTGGCTATTGAATTGGCCAATAATGCCCCTTCGGCCTTGAAGTTAAAAACAACTATCAAGGTAATGGTTATTGAGGCCATGGTGCCAAAAAAAAGAAAGTCAAGCAAAGATGCTTTTTTTGCTTGGTGTTTGGCCTTAAGGATAGATTGATAAAATAAATATGTTGGTTGTAGCAATACACTTGCAAGAGAGAGTAAAACATAGGGTTTAAAAGGGATGTTTTTGAACAAGACCTCCAAAACCCATTCCTTTCCAAGAAACAGTAATAAGATTCCAAAAACTGTAAATAGTAAAATAAAGCTAAAGTTTGTGCCAAAAAACTTTTTGACATAATCAATGTCTTGATCTTTGAACTTATAATAATAATAAGCCGTTGATCCTCTTAATGATAAGCCGAACAAAATCACTAAAAAAGAAATTACGGCGGTGGATGTACTGATAATACCTAGTTCATCCGTATCTAATAGGGAGGCATAGACCGGCAAAAGGAAAAAACCCAGCCCTTTTTGTAATAGTCCGAAAAGCCCATATACGAGGGCATTGCTTGCTAGCTTTTTAGTATTAGACTCCATTCACTGAATCCATCATTATATTTAATGTTTATTGGTTCAGATTTTTTTCTTCAAAATATCGTGATAGTACAAAATCAAAAGAACTGAATTTATCTACTAAATATTCAACAAATTCTCTAAACGCCCCATCACCTCCTTTGGTTTGAAGCACCAAATCGACTTTTGTCTTAACATAGGACGGTGCGTTTATAGGAGAGGCACTTAAACCAACTTGTTCCAATAGCTCCAAGTCATTTATATCATCTCCTACAAAAGCTATTTCATCAAGAAGAAGGTTGTTTTTCTTACAAATATCCTTTGCTAATGCAAGTTTATTTGAAACACCCAAAAAAACATCTTCAATTCCTAATTTTTCGGCACGTCTTGCAACTTGTTCAGAGTTTTCTCCCGTCATTATTACCAAAGGTATATCCATATACTTAAGAAATAATACCCCAACACTATCACTAGTGTTAAATTTTTTCAATTCGAGAGCTCCTTGTCCATAATACATTCCTCCATCTGTCCAGACACCATCTATATCCGTAATTACAAGTTTTGGGGGGTTCATTCAATATCTTTTGGGTAAATAATTTCATCCTTGGGAAGATTGTTTTTTAATCTTTTACCCAATATAATATCTCTGTTGTTCCATTTAAAACCATCACCAGGGCTCAATAAATGGATGTCATTTTCGGTTAAAATATGACCTGCCTCTAAATCTCTAATAGTTGCAATCGACCTTTCTAATTTGACCCTGGCAATTTTTACAGAGTCTTCAATAAAAATATTCTCTTCACCAAAAGAAAGCTCCAAGTTTCTAATATCCCTCATCATTCGATTAATTCCATCAATTGCAAGCGAGCCCTCTTGATCAGTTCCCTTCATCATTCTATCAATAGTGATGTGTTTTTCAATAATCTCAGCTCCAAGGGCCACGGCGGCAATAGGTGTTGCTATACCAATTGTGTGATCAGAATATCCAATCTTATATTCCGGGTATTCTTTTTTTAAATATTTAATTGTATTTAAGTTCACATTTTCATATCTGGTCGGGTATTCAGAAACACAATGGAGAATACTGATGTTGTCATGGTACTTGGTAATAGCTTCCAAAGCAGAATCCAATTCTTGTTTGCCCGCCATTCCTGTTGATATTATTATTGGAATCTTTGTTTCTGACAACGCTTCAAGTAAAGGAATGTTTGTCAAATCCCTTGAAGCCACCTTTAACCGGTCTGGAGTAAACAACTTCAACATATCCAAACACCCAATTGCACACAAAGTTTCAACGAAATCAAGTCCTTTTTCCTTAGTGTACTTATAAACTTCATGATGTTCTTCGTTGGACAATTCTAAAAATGCCCTATGTTCCCCATATGTTTTGCCAAAAGAATTGGGAGAGTCATATATTTTATTCATCTGAGATGCGGATAACTCTTGAGATAAATCTCTTTTTGTTAATTTCACAGCATCCATTCTTTTAAGCTCGTTTCCAAAAAGCTTGTCCACTACAGGTCTCGATGCAATATCTACTAAAAGTTTAGCCAAATCAACTGAACCATTGTGGTTTTGTCCTATTTCTCCTATTATGTATGTCATTAGTATGTGATTTTCTTTCTTACGGTATAGTTTTGATTTGCCAATTTATCTAAGAAGTCTACAAATTTGATTTGTTCCCCTTCGGGCAGTTTAATTATTTTATCTTGTTTCTCCCTGTTCAATTCGTCCAATTGGCTTAATATATCTTGAAGTTTAAAGGTATACGGGTCTCCTGGGATCAATTTTAATAACGCATATGCCCGTTTCAAATCCTCTTCATAATCTATAGAAAGATTAATAAAGCGAAAATCCTTTATTTTAACATCAATATCTATACATCCTTTACGGGCGTTGGTGTCATTTAAAACGAACAAAGTCAAATATTCCGAGTTCATTGGATTATCCATTTCCAAATAAAGCTTCCATAAATAACGGGTTGAAAACAACTCTCCTGAAACACCAAATGGCACATTGTTTACCCTTACATAATCCAAATCATTTATGGTCATAAGTTCAACCATTTCATCTATCAACACTGGGTCTGTAAATGGGTTGTCCCCAGTGACCCTGAAAATGGCCCCAAACCCTTCCCTAAATGCAAGAGAAAGCATTCTATCGATTACCGATTCTGGATGCCCCTTAAAACAATTAAACCCTTTTTCAATTCCGAGCTCATATAGTTCCTTATCTTCATTCAAGTAAGATGTTGCCAAAACAACCTTTTTGACCCTTTTACTTAAACTTAACCTTTTATATAGAAAATCGATTAGAATTGTGTCGTGAAATGGTTTTATCACCTTGAGCGGCAACCTTTTTGACTTAAGTCTGCTAATTAATGCGATTCCAACATTGTTCAAATCGAATGTGGAAATTTTATATTCAATGTAATCTTGTCCCTTATCCGCTCTTTTTAGCTCATCTTCTTGATTGTCAATCACCTTTTTATACATGACATTTCGATATCCAAGCTCAGTTTTTGTTGGATGTTTGGTGAAAAAACCAAGGGCTTTTTTATAATGCTTAATTGTGTTCACCATTGCAGCAAATTCGTTGGGATAAAGGGAAACTTGCCAATCAAAATTTCTATTGTTCCTAGAAAGCGTAATATGCTTTTCCAAATATTCACAACCTTTGGCCATTGCCATTAATGGAATTTCCTTAATATCCAAAGAATGGTCCGCTAAACCTATACTATATTCTGGAAAATACGTTTTGATATAGTCCAAAGCATTAAGGTTTAAATCTTCCACCTCGGTTGGATAGTTACTAAAACCGTGGATGATACAATGTATTTTTTCTTTTAGAGTTGAAACTGCATATTCAATCTCAAAATGTGTAGCACATTGTGTTTCCAATAATATTTTTAAATCCTTGCTCTGAACAATTTTATCCAGCAAGGGTTTATTGGTAATATCAGTTGCATGGATTTTAATTAATCCAAAACCTTTCCCAATACAATAATCCAATGATTTAATATCCAGAACACAAGGAATCAACTCTAAATCAATTGTTTTGCAATGATCAATTAATTGATCCCATTGAGAAAAGGTGAAAGAATTCTCTATGTAAATATCATATTTTGAATATTCTTTTACACAAAACGAAGGAACGTCCATTATCTGTACTGTAAAATAGTCGGCTCCCGTTTCTTTAGCGGTATTTGACAGTGCAATCAAATAATCTAAATCACCGTTGTGGTTAAATGCACTTTCAGCAATAATCTTCAAAACTTTTTTTTTTATGTTGTTATACTCCCTGTTCTAATTTACCCCAAAATTTTGCGATAAACATTAATTAAATTTAAACATTCATAATCCCAGCTCAGCTCATTTAATACCCTATTATATCCATACTCGCCCATCTTGGCTCTCAGGTCATCATTATCAAGCAATTTCAATATTTTATCTGCAAAATCTACCGGATCCGTGTTTTTGGCATACAAAGAAGCCTCCTGTGCTGAAAACTTGCCTTCTTTAAGGGTATATTGCACAATTGGCTTTTTTAATGCCATATACTCCATTATCTTGTTCATAGTAGAAAGGTCGTTCATAGCAGTGGGCTTGTCCGGGTTTACACAGACATCTGCCGTGTTCAACACCTTCAGCATGGTTTCATCGTCTACTCTTCCGTAAAAATCGAAATATTCTTCAAGTCCTTTTTCTAAACATTCCTTTTTTATCTCTTCCAAATAGGTTCCTCCTCCTACAATTCCAAAATGCACATCTTTTCTTTGTGCAATTATGTACTCTGCCGAAGCCAACAAAAGGTCAAGTCCCTCTTGTTCTCCGATAACACCAACATATCCGACCATGTATTTTTTGCCTTTCTTTAAGGTTTCATCTGGAGGCATTAATTTAAGCCTGTCCAATTTAGGACCACTTCTAACCACTTGAACTTTACTTTCTGGCATACCTCCTCTTTCTATTGCGATTTTTTTGTAGGACTCGTTTGTAGCGATACTAAAGTCTGCAACTTTAAAGGTCAATTTTTCAAACAACACCATAAGATTATAGAAGAATCCTTTTTTTTCAAACTTTGATATGTAAAGCTCAGGATTGATATCGTGATGGTCAAAAACATATTTCACCCCAAAAATCTTGTACCACATAGCTGTAAGAAAAATTAAATCGGGTGGGTTACAGCCGTGAATTACGTGAAACCTTTTCTTTAAAAAAATACGAAAAGTAAGTATGGCCTCCCAAAAAATAGCTTGTGAATATTCCACCAAATACCCCAACGCCCCACTTCCTTCTTTCAAAGGGTGCCTGTAAATGTCTATCCCTTCAATGTTCTCAAAGCCTTTGGTATAACCCTTCATCTTTGGACAGATGATGGAAACTTTTGCGCCATTTTCTTTTAAGGTAGTTGCCTCTTGCCATACCCTCCTATCAAAAGGAGCCGGGAGGTTTTCTATAATTATTAATATGTGTTTACCAGCAAATTCCGACATAATTGTCTGATGTTGTCAATTCGTTATCTATCCTTACCAAGTCTATAATGGTTTTATCCTTGGGAATCTTATGTATGATTTCTTTAAATTCCTTTGAATTATTACCGATGACCAATACTTCGGATTCTTCTATTACTTCATTGATATCTTTCTTTAAAAGCCGGTATATATGAGGAATATGACTGTTTATATATTCTTTGTTCTTGCCCATTAAAGAAGATAGGTGAACATTGCTGTCATAAACCCTTAAATCGAAACCTTTCCCAATAAGTGTTTCAATTACTTCAACTATGGGGCTTTCCCTAAGGTCATCTGTTCCTGATTTAAATGCAAAACCCAAAAAGCCGATTTTTTTGGTGCCAGTAGATAAAATTAACTCCAAGCCTCTATCAATTTGATACCTATTACTAATTAAAAGACTGGATAAAAGAGGTGTTTCTAGATCCAATTTCTTAGCAATATTGGTCAATCCCCTTACGTCCTTTGGAAGGCAAGACCCGCCAAAGGCGAATCCAGGTTTCATATAATACGGCGATAGGTTTAATTTAGTGTCTTTACAAACAATATCCATCACCTTATGGCCATCGACATGGTGTTCTTTGCAAATATTCCCAATTTCATTGGCAAAGGATATTTTAAGTGCGTGAAAATTGTTGTTGGCATACTTTATAAGTTCAGCCTCTTCTGGTTTAATACAATAAATGGGAGCATCAATGCTACCATAAAGTTCCTTTAAAACAGACTCGCTCTTATCACTATAAGTCCCAATAATAGTATAGGGTGGTTCTACAAAATCTTTCATTGCAGAGCCTTCTCTCAAAAATTCAGGGTTTGAGACCATACCAAAATCTTCGTTCGCTTTTTTGCCTGATATATCCTCTACTATTTCCGTACAGGTTTTAAGTGTTCCCGGTTTTACGGTACTTCTAATCACAATGGTATGAAAAGAATCTTTGTCCTTAATGGATTGCGCAATTTGTTTGACCACTTGATATATATAGGCCAGATTAATGGATCCATTGGACAAACTGGGCGTCCCAACACATATAAAGGAAACATCACTTTCTTTAACAGCCTGTTCATAATTCTTGGTGGCCGACAGATTGTTTTTTTCTACCGAATCTTTTATTTGTTCTTCTAGTCCCTTTTCAATTATGGTCGCTTTACCATTATTGATGAGGTTCACCTTTGTTTCCTCTATGTCCACACCTATGACCCTATGTCCTTCTCGTGAAAAGCAAGCACAGCTTACAACACCGACGTATCCAAGTCCAAAAATACTGATATTCATTAATGATATATTAAATAATTAAATACTCTGGTAAAATAATAGGATGGCCCTTTCTTATTTACCCTTTTTAAATCCCTTTGTAAAACAATGTTTTCTTTTAATCTTATCCTGTTTCCATCAAACAGAAAACCTGTGTCCAAGGCTTTATTGTTCTCGATTTTTTCTTTTGCGTCGCTTACATCTAAACCAAACTTGCCCCCAATATCATCCAATACAGGAATAGGTTTCGCAATCAGGTCTTCATATTTCAACACAACCACATTATGTCCCCTTTTTCTAAGCTTCCAAATTGTTAAATAACAAAACAAATTAATTATAAAGTAATAAAGGTTTGATGCTAAATATGACTTTGCCGGTTGCTCCAATCCTTTTTTTCGAAAGGATGAAACAACTTTGACCGGATCCTTTTTTAAATAAACATACCCAACTTCCATCTTGCCCTTTAAAGTATCTGATACACTTAATGCCCTTGCAGGGTACTTAGATGACTCTATAAGAACCTTTTTGTCCTTTGTATGCTCTGTAATGGACTCGTATTGTTTTGATAATGTCTTTTGATAAAAACTATCTCCCCCGATAAAAAAGGACTTGAAAAAATGTGTGTGATATTCATTTTTATCAAAGGTTTTCTTTAAACTTGAATAATCTCGTTCCAAGTTCTTATCAAAAGTCTTTTTTACTTTGCCCCAAAAGACATATACCTTGTTATCGATTTCTCTTTTGGGAGGTATTCCTTTTCTTTTGAAAAACCGGTTAATTTCACCAAGACTAATAGCGTCCGTACAATTTCCTAGGACAATATCCAAAATTGTGGTTCCACTTCTCCCAGCTCCAATTATATAAATTATTTTTTGCTTCATATACTACACCACCATCCCAGCAGCCACCGTCTCATTAGTGGCATCATCAATCAAAATAATGCTTCCGGTTGTTCTGTTCTCACGATAAGGGTCTACCATCAAAGGTTTAGTGGTTCTTATCCGCACCTTACATATATCGTTCATGGACATTTCTGTATCATCAGAGCTACGGTTTAAGCTGTTGATATCAATCTTATACAAAACCTCCTTAATCATTGCCTTTTGGTCGTTGGAAGTATGCTTGATGGTATATTTTGCCCTGGGTTTTGCAGGGCTATTGTTCAACCAGCATAGCATCACTTCTAAATCTTGTTGTGCTTCCGGCTTGTTGTTGGAACGCACAATCATATCCCCTCTGCTAATATCAATATCATCTTCCAAAGTAATGGAAACAGACATTGGTGCGAATGCCTCCTCCACTTCTCCGGAAAAGGTGTCGATGGTTTTAATTTTGGAAGTAAATCCCGAGGGCATAACCGTAATTTCATCTCCCTTTCTCAACACACCACTGGCCATACGCCCGGCATAACCACGATAATCCCTAAATTCTTCACTCTGTGGCCTTAAAACGGTCTGCACGGGGAATCTTGCATCTACTTTGTTGATGTCACTACTGATATGCATGGTTTCCAAAGTGTGCAATAAAGGGGCTCCTTGGTACCAGTCCATATTTTCGGATCGGTTCACCACATTGTCCCCCAACAGAGCACTAATGGGGATGAAACGAACATCCTTTACCAATAGTTTGGACGAAAATTCCTCAAACTGGGAAATAACTTTGTTATAGGCTTCTTCTGAAAAGTCGACCAAATCCATTTTGTTGACACAAACAATTACATGGGGTATTTGAAGCAGTGAAGCGATAAATGCATGCCTTTTCGTCTGCTCAATAACTCCATGTCTGGCATCCACCAAAATAATGGCCGCATTTGCCGTTGAGGCTCCCGTAACCATGTTCCTGGTATATTGTATATGCCCAGGAGTATCTGCAATTATAAACTTTCTTTTTGGGGTTGTAAAGTAGCGATAGGCCACATCAATAGTGATGCCTTGCTCCCTTTCATCCCGAAGACCATCGGTAAAAAGTGCCAAATCCACTCCTTCGTGTCCCTTCTTTTTACTAGTGGTTTCAATGGCCTCCAACTGATCTTCAAAAATAGATTTGGAATCGTATAGGAGTCTTCCTATAAGTGTGCTTTTTCCATCATCTACACTTCCTGCCGTAGTGAATCGTAATAGTTGATTGTTGTCCAACATATCTTAGTCTAAAAATATCCTTGTTTCTTTCTGTCTTCCATTGCTGTTTCCGAGCGCTTGTCATCACTTCTGTTTCCACGCTCCGTTTGTCTCATTGCCGATACTTCCTGAGCCACCTTCTCTACAGTATCTGCATCTGATTCTATGCCTCCCGTAATGGTAATATCCCCCAACGTTCTAAACCGTATTTTCTTGGTCACCACTTCCTCTCCGTCATCCAATTTCAAAAACTCTGAATTTGGAATCCACGAATTGTTCCTCCATACAACTTCTCTCTCATGGGCAAAATAAAGAGATGGTATTTGAATGTTTTCTCGTTTGATATAGTTCCAAACATCCATTTCGGTCCAATTACTGATCGGGAACACGCGGAAGTGTTCCCCTTCAAAATATTTGCCGTTGAACAAGTTCCAAAGCTCTGGTCTTTGGTTTTTAGGGTCCCATTGACCAAAATCATCCCTGTGCGAGAAGAAACGTTCTTTTGCTCTGGCCTTTTCTTCGTCTCTTCTACCTCCACCTATGGCGCAATCCACTTTATTGGCTTCAATGGCATCCAACAAGGTGGTGATTTGAAGTGCGTTCCTGGTGGCATTCTTGCCCTTTTCCTCTGCCACTCTACCCTGATCTATAGATTCCTGTACCGAACCAACAATAAGCCTCACCCCCAAACTATCAATAAGGTCATCCCTAAATTTAATCGTTTCTGGAAAGTTATGCCCTGTATCCACATGCATCAATGCAAATGGTATTTTGCTCGGATAAAAAGCCTTTCTTGCCAAGTGGGTCACCACTATGGAATCTTTCCCTCCAGAAAACAAGATCACTGGATTTTGGAACTGGGCCCATACTTCCCTTAACACAAAAATGGCTTCAGACTCTAATTCGTCTAAATAATTTAAATAATACTTACTCATTACAATTGTAATTTGGGTCGAATCAATTCGTATATTCTATTAACGGCTTCGTCCACAGACTCTTTTTCCGACAAAACAATGTCTGGGTGCAAAGGTACTTCATACGGACTGGAAATGCCCGTCATATCCTTTATTTCTCCTTTTCTGGCCTTTTTATACAGCCCTTTTACATCTCTTTTTTCGCACTCTTCCAAACTGGTGTTGACAAAGACCTCAACATAATTTTCCCTGCCCACGGTTTCTTTAATAAAATTACGGTCTTTTTCAAATGGCGCCACAAAGGCCGCCAAAACCACTATTCCAGCATCTACAAAAAGATTGGCTATCTCACCTATCCGGCGATTGTTCTCAGAACGGTCTTCATCGGAAAATTTTAAATCCTTATTGATTCCCCTCCGGACATTATCGCCGTCCAAGACATAAGTTTTTATTTTTTCCTGAAACAGTTTTTGCTCCAATGCACAAGCAATGGTAGATTTTCCTGATCCTGATAGACCGGTAAAAAATATCAGGAATGAATTATGGCCATTAGACCTCCTTCTTTCATTCATTCCGATTTTATAGTTGTGCTTTATGATGTTCTCCTCCATTTTTTAGCTCGTTTTCTTTTATCAAGACCATAATTGATTTTGTACCATGTCCTTTCATGAAAATAATACAATAGCATTTTTGTGATGACTTCCGCAAACCCAATCTTTAAACCTGTAAATGGATCTCCTGAAATAATCCAAGATAACATAATAGTGTCCAAGGTGCCGAAGAATCTCCATGTAATGGTTTTAATGACATGCCTTTTTCTACTGTCACCGATCCCTACTTTAACCCATATTCTTTCATGAAAATAGTAAAGGGCCATTTTGGTGACTACTTCAGCCAAACCAATCTTCAGCCCCGTAAAAGGATTTCCTGTAATGACCCATGAGAGAATGATCGTATCCAATGTGCCAACGATTCTCCATGTAATGGTCTTGGCCAAGTGCCTTTTATAGGAAACTTTTTTTGTCATTTATTTTACTATGAAAAATGGGTTCAGGAGATTTTCCTTATTGTAGACCAAATCTTCGCCCGTTTCCCAGTTGGTCACCGTTAAGCCCATTGACGAACAAATGGCGTGACCTGCGGCCGTATCCCATTCCATTGTTGGTGCTACCCTTGGGTAGATGTCCGCTTTTCCTTCGGCAACGATACAAAACTTTAGAGAACTTCCTTTTGAAACTATCTCTACATTTTTGCCTTCTTTCTTTAGCTCTTCAATAAACTTTTCAGTCTGTTCGTTCATGTGAGAGCGGCTGCCCACAACTTTTATTTTGGATGGACCCAGTTTTTCCTTTGGCAACAACTGCCTCTCCCTACTGAATAAATCATTGAGAACCCCATCCGCGTCACTTACGGATATTTTATAAGATTTGCCCTTTTCTACGTTTGCATAATAAAGTTCGCGGGTTACCGGAACATAGATAACTCCAAGTACTGGAGTTCCTTTCAAAATCAAGGCAATGTTTACGGTAAATTCGCCATTTCTTTTAATAAATTCCTTGGTGCCATCCAAAGGGTCTACCATCCAACATACCTCCCAATTTTTTCTATTGCCATAATCAAGTGTTTTGTTCTCCTCACTAATGATTGGGATACCCGTTTCCTTAAGATAGGACTCTATAACCCTATTGGATTCGGTGTCTGCCTTGGTCAAGGGAGAGTTGTCCTCTTTGAATTCGGTTTCAAAATTGGAAGAGGTGTATATGTCCATAATGACATTCCCTGCTTCCATGGAAGCCTTAATTGCTAACGAAAGTTGTTGGTCTAAATCTATGGGGTTCAATTTATAGTATTTTTAGGTTAGTGCGCTTAAATAATTTGGTAAGTTCTTATCTTTTTCAGAGAGTTGCAAGCCGTTTGTAGTTATCAGCCACTCTATTTCGAATTGAGGGCAATCAAAACGAATCCCTCCCTCAGACTCTCTGTTATAATAATTATCGCACTTATAAAACACTTTTGCTACATCGCTCAAAGTTAAAAAACCATGTGCAAATCCTCTTGGCACAAATAGTTGTCTTTTATCCTCACTGTTCAGTTCAATAGATAAATGTTCACCAAAAGTAGGGGATTTTTTACGCAAATCCACCACTACATCCTGAATTCTTCCTTCCAATACAGAGACGAGCTTTGCTTGGGCATATTTTCCTTTTTGAAAATGTAACCCTCTTAGTACCCCTTTTTTGGAAAAAGACTGATTATCCTGGACAAAATTGATTTCCTGACCAATGGCTTCACAAAAATCCCTGTGGTTATAGCTCTCAAAAAAATAGCCCCTTTCATCCTCAAAAATGGCGGGCTCTATAATAAAACATCCTTTTAATTTGGTCTCTGTTGCCTTTATCATGCCCCTGTGTTCAATATGCCCAACAATCTTTTACCGTAACCGCTTTTCATCAAAGGTTTTGCCAGTTCTCTAAATTGCTCTTGATCGATATATCCCATTTCGTAGGCGGCAACCTCTATGGACCCGGTTATCAATCCTTGCCGCTCCTCGATCACTTCCACAAATTGCGAGGCCTGCATTAAGGCCTGAAATGTTCCAGTATCCAACCATGCCGTTCCCCTGTCCAGAATACTTACATGGAGTTTATTCCTTTTTAAATACTGCTTGTTTACATCCGTGATTTCCAATTCCCCTCGCGCACTTGGCTTTATGTTTTTGGCAATGGAAATTACATCATTATCATAAAAATAAATCCCCGGGACTACATAGTTGGATTTGGGTTCTGTTGGTTTTTCTTCAATACTGATGGCTTTTCCTTTTTCATCAAACTCAACCACCCCGTACCGCTGTGGATCATTTACCCTGTAAGCATAGATGATTCCTCCTTCTGGATCATTATTTTTTTGTAATAGTTTGGACAATCCGGCTCCGTAAAAGATGTTGTCTCCCAAAATGAGGGCCACCTTGTCCTTACCAATAAAATCCTCTCCTATAATGAATGCCTCTGCCAATCCGTTTGGTGCTTCTTGAACCGCATAAGAAAAGGTGCAACCATACTTTTCCCCATCCCCCAATAGTTCTTGGAACAATGGAAGGTCTTTTGGGGTGGAAATAATCAATATTTCATGTATACCAGCGTACATCAAGGTGGATATTGGATAGTAAATCATCGGCTTGTCGTATATGGGCATTAGTTGCTTGCTCACCGAAAGTGTAAGTGGGTGTAATCTACTACCTGTTCCTCCTGCCAAAACAATTCCCTTCATTGTGCTTTATTCTTGATACTGGTTTTTATAATATTCCATGTAGTCTTTTGAGGTAACATTATCCAACCATTCTTGATTGTCAAAATACCAATCTATCGTTCGTTCCAGTCCCTCTTCAAAGGTTACTGATGGTTGCCATCCCAATTCTTTGTTTATTTTGGATGCATCAATGGCATATCTAAGATCATGCCCTGGACGGTCTTTTACAAAGGTTATCAGTTTTTCCGATGTTCCTGGTATTCTATTGAGTTTTTTATCCATCAATCGGCACAGCAAATGGGTCAAATCAATGTTCTTCCATTCATTGAACCCTCCTATATTATAGGTCTCTCCTTTTTTCCCTTTATGGAATACCAAATCAATGGCCTCTGCATGGTCCTTTACATACAACCAATCCCGGGTATAATTTCCATCACCATATACGGGCAGCGGTTTATTCTGTATGATATTGTTAATGAACAAGGGTATCAATTTTTCTGGGAATTGATTGGGGCCATAATTGTTGGAACAATTGGAAATGATAAAAGGCAATTTATAGGTTTCACCGTACGCCCTAACAAAGTGGTCTGAGCTCGCTTTTGAGGCAGAATAGGGTGAGCTTGGGCCATACGATGTAGTTTCCTTGAACAGCCCTTCTTTGCCCAAGCTTCCATATACCTCATCTGTACTTATATGATAAAACACAAAGTTTGGGTTGTTCTCAAACAGCTCAAAAGAGGCATTCAACAAATTGACAGTGCCCAGAACATTGGTCCTGACAAATGACAAGGGGTCTGTAATGGACCGATCAACATGCGATTCGGCCGCCAAATGAATCACCCCATCAAATTTATGTTTGGCAAAAAATGCACTTATAAAATCTGTGTCGGTAATATCTCCTTTTATAAACCAATAGTTTGGGGCTCCTTCAACATCTTTAAGATTTTCAAGATTTCCGGCATAGGTAAGGGCGTCAAGGTTGAACACATTGTAGTTATTGTACTTGGTAACAAACCGCCTGACCACATGAGAGCCGATAAAACCAGCTCCTCCTGTAATTAAAATGTTTTTTGGAATATTTTTGTCCATAAAAGCATCCATGTAGTTCCCGGTGTTCCTTTACCAATCAGGAAAGAACACTGTTTTTAGGCCTCTTTGCGAAAGTACGATAATTCCTATCCAAAACAAGGTTGACCTTGTCCGTCAATCCATTCTCTTTAATAATTTGTTCGGCAAAATCATACCATGTCATTGGTTTTCCATCGGAATAATGATAAATGCCAAATGGCTTTTTCCCTAAAACAATCTCTTCAAGAATAAACTTTGCCAATGCCTCTGTATGGGTAGGACAACCTTTTTGGGTATCCGTAATATGCAATTCTTCTCCAGCCAAAGCCTTATTCAAAATAGTACGATAAAAATTATGACCATATTTTTTACTGTACAACCAAGATGTCCGAATAATAAAATGGTTGGGTAAAATTTCTTGAATAAACTGCTCCCCCTTTAATTTGGACTTTCCGTATACATTGATGGGATTGGGGGTGTCCGTTGTAGTGTAGGCCCCTTCTTTTTCACCATCAAAGACGTAATCGGTGGAAATATGAATCAGGACTGTTTTATGGTCCCTACAAACTTCAGCAAGATTTTTCACCCCTTCTGCGTTGACTTTAAACGCCCTGTCCGAATCCTTTTCGGCTTGTTCAACGTTGGTGTAGGCTGCGCAGTTGATACAGAAATCGTAGTGCCCTTTTTGAAACGCATCAACCAATTGGGAGGGTTGGGTAATATCAAGTTCGTCAGCTGTTTTGAAATCAAAATAAACCTCTGGAAAATCATGGGCATGTTCTTGAAATGTTAGGCCCAATTGGCCCCCGGCTCCAGTTACCAAGATTCGCCCCATACATTCTTTTTATTGTTTTTATTTTCGGCCGAAACCAAAAACCGGATAACCAGCAATTCTTCGTTTATTTCTGATTGTAGGATTTCAAATACCTGTTAAGCTCCAATAATGCCAAAACTCCAAATACCAAGCCCAACAATGCCACAGGAAGTATAAATTTATAACTGTTCCATATTCCCTTCAGTTCCACTCCTCTTGTTGGGAAATCACTAATAACATTGACGATGGTCGATTTATTCGCCCGTTCCTCGTTAAGTTCGACCATTTTTTCCTTTAAAATATCTTTTTCCTGTATGAGCGCCAGTTCCCGCCCTTGTGAGTCCACTCCTTCAGCCAGGTTGATGTTGGTGCCCTGCATGGGCTTATCGGCTTCTTTGACCATAACTGTACGGTACAAGCTTTGAAGGGAATCCAGTTCCACCAACTGTTTTTTGTATATCTCTTCTTGGAGATCTAAGTTCTCATCGTTGATTTTTTTCTGTAATTTGAAGTATTCATTGACAGATATCGAATTGATTATTGCCGGCTGCGCCTTTTTGGCCACTCTATTATCCGTGCTGATAATGGATATTTGGTGGAACCTTGCATCAAGGGAATTAAAATTTTCCAGGTAGTTCTCAAAATCTATTGCCTTGACCGTTGTGGTATCCAGTCCACTGATAAATTTGTCAAAAAGCTGTATTTTTTGGTTTTCATCGGAATAGGAATCGACAAAAATCTCCTTTACACTGGCCGCCTCATGTTCCGTAATGTTCAATGCCGTGGCCAAGGCGACCGAATCTTTGGCTTTTGCAAGATCATTATAAAACTCAATGTTATTGTAAAGCTGCTGAACACTATTGAAATTAGGTTCCACTACCATTCTGGAAATATACTTCACTGGAGTAATCTGATCTAAAAAAAATCCTCCAATTCCCCCAACAATAATGGCTGCCCCAATAAGTATGATGTTCTTTTGGACAAAAAGGAGGAACAACATAATTATATGGAAAATGCCTTTAAAAATGCTGCCGATGAAATTGAAGAACTTTTGAAAGCCCCTTCCAATCATTTGGAACAATTGCCCCAAATCTATCTCATCTGAATTATTCTGGTTTACTGGTTGGTCTGCCATACCTATGAGTTGAATATTTGTTTTAAAATCCTGTCCGTTATTAAATATGTGGGTTTCACCCCAGTTGTTCCCAATCCGCCCGAAGCCAATGTACTCCCCGTTTCCAAAGGATTGTCCGATGCATAATATGCGTATCGAACCTTGACATCTTTTTTTATGCTCTTGCGTATCTGGGACGCAGATTGTATTGCTTTTTGATAATGTACCCCTTCCATTTCCAGTCCTATCACATTCCAAGTGGATTCATGGAAAAACTGAAGAATGTCACGGTTCTGCAAGGAGGTCCCCAAAACGGTTACCATAGTACCCTCCAGAACCTTAAGGCCATGTCCTTCAAAATCAGAGGCGCACAATTCGTTGTTAAAAGGATAATTATCCGCAGTCCCTTCAAAAATGTGCGCTGAAGGAATCATCAAATCGCCCTTTCCCCCTTCCAAAATACCAGCTTTTCCCATTATGGAAACAGAATCAACATTTAGGAAAGTCTTCTCTCCCCCTTGATCCAACGGTTTCAACAACTCGTCTATGGTTTCATACGCCTGTTCCCCAAATGCATAGTCCATGACAAATATAACAGGTTTTTCTTCCTCCGGTATCCCTTCGGGAAGCTGATAGCAACAACTTTTGGCACCAAACTTGGCAGTATCAAAAATCTGTACATCGATGTTCGCACCGGATTCATCGTCCAAAAAGATCATTCCGTTCTTTTCTGCCAGGTTTTTGACCTTTTTGTTCAACGCTTTTTGCTTATCGGAACTGAGGGCCTCGTATATGTCCAACGAGTCGTTGTCCGGAAACTCTTTGGCCAAGGCCTTTTTGGCAAAAAGGGAATTCATTACACTGTGCATATTGGCGCTTATAATATGAAGCGGTCTATGCATCAGATTATGGTCCTTAAGGGTGTTTTTTATATTGTTTGCCCACTTTTCACCGTGTATGTGGTGCCCCAAGCGCTCCCGCAACAATGGACTGAAGGTAATCGTTCTTTTGTTGCCCGTGGTCTCCTCCTCAATTGCCAATTTTCCCAACCAATAAATCACGTGCAAAAACCGGTAGGGGTCTTCCGGGGTTTTTAACTTATTTTCAATTTCTACGACCTCATCAAAGGTTCTTCCCAAAATATTGGCACAATGTATAAGGGCAAGTTCCCTTTCGTCGTTGTTCTTTTCCTCGCTCAGCACAAACTCGGTAAGCTTATCCCAGTCCCGAATCGTGGCGTTGCCATCATCCACCAAGACCCTTTTTGAAATCTTGCCCGATTCAATGAACAAAAAGGTCAAGTGGGTCAGAATATCGTAAATATCACTTCTACCTCGTGTAATCTCGATATTCATCTGCTCGTCATCAATTCGGTAACAATTTCTCCTTCTTTTTGGAGGGACAATGGGCTTTAGGTGTGATTTTGCAAAGCCTTCGTCCGAAGTTAAATTGATAAACCGGCACTCCTCAATTCCTTCAGGGAGGCGTTCAAGCACATACACCAATCCATTAAGTTCCGCCTTATCTTCTGCAATGGTCCCATAAATTTCGGGCCTTAACAATAGTAATGCGTTGCGAAGGGCATTGCCGGAAACACCGGATGGTTTGTAAAATCCACGATTGAGCAAATGGCGCATGGTGATGTACAAGCGCTCAATTGCGTTGGTGGATTCCTGTGCCCTGGTAGTCTGTTTTACTTCTGTTGCCATCATATCTACCGACAAAAATAAGTGAATTCCTATGAAAATTAAGCTGTTCTAGGTCAACTAATTTTGAAGGGTTGTAGCCCATCGGCCACTTTACGGTCGTTGGCAAGGCGCTGCACCTTGTTCTGACCACCTAATTTACCGATGGATTTCATATAATCTTGAAAACCATTTGGTTTAATGACGGTGATCTTTAATGGTTGAAGGATATGCCCATCGATCAAGTCAAAATAATAGCTGTTCTGCTGTTTCATGCTCTCCTCAATGATCCTTGAAAATTCAACGGGGTCTGATGGTTCCTTCTCAAACTCAATGAACCATTCGTGATAAGGGAGCTCTCCTTCTTCTGGGTCGGTTTGGGGGGCAACGGTGAATTCGTTGACAACCGCATCGGTCCGTTCCACTGCCAATCTAAGGGCTTCTTCAACTTCTTTGGCGATCACGTGTTCGCCAAAAGCAGAGATAAAGTGTTTTATCCTCCCAGAAACCACAATTTTATATGGGTCCTTGGAAACAAACCGAACGGTATCTCCAAGGTTATAACCCCAAAGGCCGGCGTTGGTGGAAATTACCATAGCGTAGTCCACACCCAGTTCCACATCTGCAATGGTCAATCGTTTTGGGTTTTCATCAAAAAACTCATCCGCTTTTACAAATTCGTAGAAGATTCCGGCATCCAACAGCAATAACATGCCTTTTTCCTTTTGGGCGTTTTGATAGGCAAAAAATCCCTCGCTGGCAGGAAACAACTCAATACTGTCCACCTTTCTCCCTATGAGATTCTCGAATTTGGCCCGATATGGTTCGTAGTTAACCCCCCCATAAATAAACAATTGGAACTCTTTGAAGAGGTCACCGACCTTTTTGCCCGTTTTGGCATTCAACTTTTCAAAATACATTTGAACCCAAGATGGGATGCCGGCAATAACGGTCATATTCTCCTTTTCGGTCTCTTCCACAATTTTGTCCACTTTGGTTTCCCAGTCGTCAATACAATTGGTCTCCCAACTTGGCAATCGGTTTTTTTGAAGATAATTGGGTACATAATGGGCGGATATTCCTGAAAGTCTCCCGAGTTTAATCCCATTTTTTTCTTCCAAAATGGGACTGCCTTGCAAAAAAATCATTTTTCCATCCACAAAATCCGCATTACCCGTTTCATGAATGTAGTTTAGAATGGCGTTCCGGGACGCCTCAACCTGATTTTTTATGGACACTTTGGTGATGGGGATATACTTTGCCCCTGATGTGGTTCCCGATGTTTTGGCAAAGTAAATGGGTTTTCCGGGCCAGAGCACGTTTTCTTTTCCTTCCAAAATCTGTTGAACATAGCCCTTTAATTCTTCATAATCGCGAATGGGGACTTTTTCCACAAAATCTTGATGGGACCTTATACTATCAAATTGATGGTCTTTACCAAAAATTGTGTCCTTGGCTTGTGCAACAAGTGACTTAAAAACCCTTTGTTGGGTTTCTACTGGGGCTTTTACCCATTTATCGGTTTTCTTGGCGATTCGGTTCGCAAATATTTTTGCTGCAAATGCTTTTACTGACATTTAGTTGAAATCAATATAGTTTTGGGGATCTACGGGCTTACCCTTTCTCCAAAGTTCAAAGTGCAAGTGTGGCCCTGTGGTAAGCTCTCCGGTATTTCCAATGGAGCCTATCACTTCGCCGGCCTTTACCATATCTCCTTGGACTTTGCTCAAGGAACCGTTATGTTTATATACAGAGGTTATGCCTTCCTGGTGCTCAAGGATAATCACATATCCCGTTTCAGTGGTCCACTCTGCAAAAAGGACCGTTCCATTTGCAATCGCTTTGACAGGTGTTCCCCTGGGCGCTACCAAATCCACTGCGTAGTGTTTAGTTTTTTGATCAAATCCCTGGGACAAAGTTCCATTTACAGGTGGAAAAAACAACGTTCCCAAATTCTCAATATCCCTTTCAAAAAGATTGTATTTATCTTCCAGTTCCACTTCTTTCCTTAGAAGCAGGTCTTCTCGGATAGGGGTGAGATCCACAGAGGCCGGATCTAGTTTGTACTGTTCAAATAGGGAGTCGCGATTTGTTTGGTTATTCTCAATATCCCCCCTTAAAACTTTTCTAATATTGTCTAGGTACCGGTTGGTATAATTGAGAACGGTCACCAAAGAATCCGTTTTGTAGGTAAGTTCCGTGGCCTGTCGCTTCAATTTAGTGGATGAGTACCCAGGGATGTATTCTCTCAAAGGGGTAAAGGCAATGATCAAAGTGGTAAAACCGATCAAAACAATAATGAACATGGTCCCTGTAACAAAAACATTGAGCCGATTGAGCTTAAAAGATATCTTCTCTTCAAAGGTGCTCTCATTTAGAATTACCAAGCGGTACTTGTGAAGTAGCTTCCGTTTTATCTCCTTTCTTTTCTTTTTGTCCTTTGCCATGATGAACAAAGATAGTCTTAGATTTTAATATGCATGTTAAGCTTTTTAAAAAGGTGTTGCCGATAAGTTCCCAAAAATCCTTTTCAAATGCTAATTTTCGTTAATCCAATATACTCTTCCACATCTTTTTAGTACCTTTACCTTTCTAATTAAAGGTTTTTGAAAATATGATTGCTCAAACTATATTATTAGGCATGTTAGGCCCTTGGCAGATTGTTTTGATTCTTGCCGTGGTAGTTTTGCTTTTTGGAGGGAGAAAAATTCCTGAACTTATGAAAGGCCTTGGAAGCGGTATCAAAGAATTTAAGAACGCAACCAAAGAGGACGAAAAATTGGAGGGCGAAAGCAACGAGTCAAAATCGTAATTGACTTTTTTGCAGGCCGAAACTTGTTGTGTTTTAAGTGGTTTTAGACCAACAACAACATTTTTATAGTATTCAACGCCGTAAATTCACCCTTTCACAACAAAAAATTATCACCCCACTTACCATACCCTATTTTAGCAGTTCAAACTAAACTGTTAAGCCCGCTATGCTTAACCAAAAATGAACAGATCCGTTCATTTGTGCAGATGGAGTGGTAATGAAAAGATTGATCTTGCTTTTTTTCCTGTCTTGCTCGCTTGGCATATATGCCCAAGAGCTTGCCCTTTCCGATTATGGGAAAGAAGCTTCCATGTCCAACAACGAACAATATAATAATGACTACCCTCCCGAGGATGCCTTTATAAAACATCTTGATGGCTTAAGTGACAAGAGACTACATAAGTATTTAAGCAAAAAAGGGGCCTCAGAAAAGCTGATCCAAAAAGGAAACGAGTATTTTGATAAAATGTGGTATGCCGAAGCTGCCCGTATTTTTGATATTGTTCTGGAAAAAACCGACACTGAGCATACTTTGCCATTGTTGTCCAAGGCCGGGGATTCGCATTATTATAGTGGCAATCTCGAAAAGGCATATAAATGGTATGATGAACTCTACCAATTGTACCAAGATGAAATACCGGATGATACCATCTTTAAATATGCCCAAACCTTAAAGGGGACCGGTAAATATCGCAGAGCCGCAACCTTGACCAAAATCTTGAAGGAAAAAAGGAACGAGCCACTGAACGAACTCAACAACTTGGAAACAAACACATGGAACGGTGCGTCTTCAGTGAAGATCAAAAACCTTGATATCAATTCAAAGTATTCCGACTTTTCCCCCATGTTCCACAATGGCAACGACATTGTTTATGCCTCCGCAAAAGATTCTTCCATATTGACCACTCGCCGTTATCGATGGACCAACCAACCTTTTCTAGATCTTTATGTGGCAAAAAGAAAAAATGACGAGGGAGACCTCTTTGGTCCAAAAAAATTCTCCAATAAGATAAACACTAAGTTTCACGAAGCCTCACTTGCTTTTTCTCCAGATCAGAAAACCATCTATTTTACCAGAAACAATTATGGCAAAAGGTTAAAACGGGGCAAAAACGGTATCAATCATTTAAAAATTTATCGTTCGCAGTATAGCAATGGCACATGGACCGAGGCCGAGGAACTTCCGTTCAACAGTGAAGATTATTCTACCGGCCACCCAACGGTAAGTCTGGACGGCAAAAAAATGTATTTTGTTTCCGATAGGCCCGGCGGTTTTGGAGACACCGATATTTATGTAGTGGATATTTTGGAAAACGGGGCTTTTTCCGAGCCAAAAAACCTCGGCAGGACAATCAACACCAACACAAAGGAGATGTTCCCGTACGTAACCGAAAACGCCCTTTATTTTTCTTCCAACAAAGCCAAGGGTTTTGGAGGATTGGATATTTATAGATCTGAAGGGGCAAACGGAGTGTTCAATGAGCCCATAAATTTGGGCCAGCCCTTCAACAGTAATCGGGACGATTTCTCTTTTATTATTGATTCGACCGGCACAAAGGGTTATTTCGCCTCGAACCGAACAGGGGGAAAAGGGGACGACGACATTTATTCCTTTACCTATACACCCAATTTTAATACCATAACCGGAGCTGTGGAAAACACTTCTGGAGAGGCAATCGAACAGGCTAGTATCATGTTGTTCCAGGAGGGTGACCTATTAAAAGAAGTTATAGCGGATGGTAACGGAGAATACTCTTTCGATAATTTGGACCCTACAACCAATTATACCATAGTGGCCAAGAAAGAAGGCTTCATAAACGATAGCTTAACGGTAAAGACCAAGGACAACAAGAACATAAAAACAACCCATCGTTTAAAAGAACAGAAAAAGGTTTCTGTGGACAAGCCCATAGTTGAAACTTTTAAGCCCGGTAATGTGTACTTTGGCTTCGATAGCTATAAGATCACCGCTAGTTCTGCCAAGGAATTGGATAAGCTTATCGCTGTTCTAAAAGAGAACCAAGACCTTTCCCTTAAAATCAAATCGTACACCGATGCCATTGGTCCAACAGCGTACAACAAATACCTCTCTGAGAAACGGGCCCAATCCACCAAAGACTATATTGTTTCCCAAGGTGTCGATCCTTCAAGAATTGTCAGTGCCGTTGGTTATGGTGAAGAGGAACCGTTGAACAATTGCATTGATGGCCAACCATGCCCGGCAGACCAGCATCGTTTGAACAGGAGATCGGAATTTATTCTCATTTCTGAATAAATAGCTTCCCTTTGTCCTTTAAACACAGCCTATTCTTGATCTTTTTAAGAACAATCTGCAGTTTATCGAT
The DNA here is from genome assembly GCF_002699205.1 of Allomuricauda sp. GTDB lineage: Bacteria > Bacteroidota > Bacteroidia > Flavobacteriales > Flavobacteriaceae > Flagellimonas. Next base: position 147,973 of record NZ_PABT01000014.1, on the reverse strand, counting down.
ATTTTCGTTCGTCCAACTGTTTGGGGCAATATGTAGTTTGTCGATCAAATAGATGGCTTTGCGGGTTTACGGCATTCCCACTTATCCTTCACCCCTTTTTATTGCCGTTCATCCCTTTGTTTTTCATTCTCTTCCACGAAATCAAATCTTTGACCTGTCTTTAAAACTTAAAACCAGGCTTATGAAAAAATTATTACTCGTTAAGGAAATTTATTTGGAAGGCTTCCGCAATTTGGGGCACATCTTATTGGAAAAATATTTTAAAATATTCGCATGGTTCAGCTTTATCATGTTCTTTATCGTGCTTTATGCATTTGTATACAGGATAGCAACCGGCTATGCGTTTGATTAATCAAGCTAAGCTTTAAAGATCAAAAAAAGCCCAAGACACGATAATCTTGGGCTTTTTTGATTTTGTTGTGGGTAAAATTTCCTTAGTCCGCAGAAGAAGAAGGCACAAACTTTATTGTTTTCAAAATGGCCTCCAGTTCAAACATATAATCCCGTTTTGCTTCGGAAGGCGCAAAAGTGAATCCCTCGATGACCATCTTCCTGTTGTTTTCTTTATCGTTGATGATATAGGTTAAGAACGGGCCTGCCATCGGGTATCCATGAATTTCCCATACACCTCTTACCTCTGCCGCTTTTCTTCCTCCAATTTCCGCAGGGAATACATAGGGGGCAAAAGCCTTTTCAGTGATCATATAAGTATTTTCATAAGGGCCAGGGATATATTTTTGACCTATAGAGTCCCTCATTCTAACGATATCCTCCACAAAAGTGGAATCGTTACTGAAATAATCCCACGGCATTTCATAAGCAATAATGTTCATGGTTCCCTTCGGAATCTGGATGTCCATCCAAACAAAGTTGTCCTCTCTTTTTCCCACCTTGTATAACGATGGTACATTAAGGTGAATTCCAAACTCCTCTTCAAGGGCCTTGTCCTTGCTCAAGGAACGTTCAAATCGTCTTTGTGCCTCTGCAATCTCATTCTCTTTGAACTCTTTTATGGCCCTGTCTGCCAAAGAATCAAGGTTCTTTATCAAGATTTCCTCGGTCGGTCCGGTTACCACGGCGACTTTTTGCGGTTTTGAATATGCATCGTCTTTGATATGGGCCAAAGAGGTTGAATCTTGTTCCACATACAACAATGACCTGGAGTGGGTGGTAGTCCCCTTGAACACCTTTGGTGGTACTTGTGTAATGGTGAATTTAGGCTCTATTTGGGGCAGACCAACAATCTGCGCCGCAAACTCTTCCCTGATTTTCTCCCCGACCGGCCCTCTCCAGAGCTCGGTGTCCATGACAACCATTAGAGAGTTTATGCCCCCTGTGGATGGTGGAAGGAATCTTTCTTTTGAACCTGAATTCTTACAGGCTCCCAACGCCAACAATGTTGTGGCGACTACTAGTGTTCCAAATTTTTTCATCTTGTGTTAAATTTACGAAGAACAATCACACAATTTAAGTTTTGTGCCCGGTTTTAGATTATTCCCACTAATACCGTTCCATTCTCGCAAATTTTCTATGGTAATTCCCGGGTACTTTTTGGAAATCGCCCAAAGGGAATCCCCTGACCTTACCGTATATATTTTAGATCCGCTTACTGTAGCTCCAGAAGACTTGGAGCTGCTGGTCTTGGAAGAGTTTTTGGCAATATAGGGTTTTCTCGGGTATATTGTCAATCGTTGTCCTACCCTCAAATTGTTGCTTCTAAGACCGTTCCATCGTTTTATTTGACTGATTCCCACGCCATATTTTTCGGCTATCTTACCCAAATAATCGCCACTTTTCACCCTATAACGAATCTGGTCCTGGGCGGTCACCAGATTTGGCAATGGTTTTTCCAATGAGTCCAGTTCCTTTTTGGCAAAGGCATAAATCTGTTCCTCGTTGGAGACAAACTTTCCGATTTTGGATACTGGTAGCCGCAGGGCATAATTTTTTCCTTCAACTTTCGGGATAATATTGAGTTTATAGGCAGGGTTCAACATTTCAAGTTCCTCTGTCCCTATGTCCACAAGTCTTGAAATTTGATCAAATGTGATCATGTTCTTTACGTGGATCGTATCCGTTTCAAAATAGGGACGGTCGGCTTTTTTATATTGCAACCCATGTTCTTCGGCATATTCAAAAATGTACATGGTTGCCAAAAAAGCGGGGAGATACCCTGCTGTTTCCCTGGGAAGGAATGGTCTGATGTTCCAATAGTTTTTATATCCTCCTGAACGTCGAATGGCCTTGTTTACGTTTCCTGGGCCGGAGTTATATGCTGCCAACGCCAAATCCCAGTCTCCAAAAATATCGTAGAGCTTGGAAAGATATTTACTCGCTGCTTTGGTGGCCAAAATAGGGTCGTGTCTTTCGTCCACATAGCTACTTACATCCAAACCATACATTTTGCCGGTACTGTACATAAATTGCCAAAGTCCCTTGGCGCCCACTCTGGACCTTGCTTTTGGATTAAGGGCAGATTCCACGATGGCCAGATATTTGATTTCCAAAGGAATATTTTGGTTGTCCAACTCCTGTTCAAATAATGGAAAATAAAACTGGCTTGCCGTCATCATGCGCTGCATCAGATCCCTCCTCCTTGTCAAAAAAGATTTGATTACACTTTCCAAGGATGGATTATAGGTGATGTTGAACGGGGTTTTTTCGTTCATTCGCGCCAAACGCGCCTTTAATGTATCCGTGGGCAGGTCAACCACATAAACCGAATCCTGTTCTGGACCGTTTTGAATTTCCAACAGCATATCACTGAACAGATCTGCGTTACTATGAAGCTCGTTTAACCAAAGGCTATCATATTTCCAAGCTTCTTCCAGATCACGCAGCTTAAACTTTCCATCTTCCTTCGTTTCCAACGCCATGAGCTGACCGTCGATTTTAACCTTCGACACTGAAATGGTCGCCCCTTCCCCTTCTTGAAGCAAAGTGGTGTCTTTTTCCGTGTTCCGTGCCACATCCATTTGCTGTGCACCGACATAGGGCCCGGCGGACAGTATGGCCGAAAAAACAGCTATTCTCAATTTTTGGTTCATTTGGAAAAGATTTGATTTATGGGGCAAACTAAAATGGTGCTTTTTTCTGAAATAGTAAAGCCCAGAGACAAATTTCTCTGTCTTTTTAACGTTTTCCCTGATAACTCAGAACGTGATACTTAGCCCAATATTGCAGCGATGCCCGGCAAGGTTTTCCCTTCCAAGCTTTCCAACATCGCCCCGCCACCTGTGGACACGTAGCTTACTTTGTCCTCAAACCCGAATTGTTTTACGGCGGCAACGGAATCTCCTCCACCCACAAGGGAGAATGCTCCTTTTTGTGTGGCTTCATCAATATAATTGCCTACTGCTATGGTTCCTTTGGCAAAATTTTCCATTTCAAAAACGCCCACCGGACCGTTCCACAAGATGGTTTTGGATGCCAAGATCACCTCTTTAAAAATTTCCAAGGTTTTTGGACCCGCATCCAACCCTTGCCATCCATCAGGGATTTTATCTACGTCAACAAATTGTGTGTTGGCTCCATTGTCAAAGGCATCGGCCGCCAAAACATCTACCGGCAGATAAACCTTCACGTTTTTGGCCTCAGCTTGTTTAAGAATTTCCAAAGCCAGCTCCATTTTATCATCTTCGCAGATAGAATCCCCTACTTTTCCCCCTTTTGCCTTCACAAAAGTGTAGGTCATACCTCCCCCGATGATAAGGTTGTCCACTTTGTCCAATATATTTTCAATAATGGTGATTTTGGAGGATACCTTGGCACCTCCCAAAATAGCGGTAACGGGCTTTTCCCCTGTTGCCATTACTTTGTCTATCGCTTTGATTTCCTTTGCCAAAAGATATCCGAAACATTTGTTTTCTGGAAAAAATTTAGCCACAATAGTGGTAGAGGCATGGGCCCTATGGGCGGTGCCGAACGCATCGTTCACGTAAATATCACCATGTTTCGACAATTGCTCGGCAAACGATTCATCCCCAGCTTCCTCCTCGGCATGAAAACGAAGGTTCTCCAACAAAAGCACTTCTCCACTTTGCAGGTTGGCCACAGCGTCATCTGCTTTGGGACCGACACAATCTTCCGCAAATTTTACCTGTACCCCAATAATCTCGGATACGGTTTCGGTGATGTGGGAAAGTGACATGTCCGGGTTCGCTTTTCCCTTTGGTCTTCCCAAGTGGCTCATTAAAACGGCAGAACCACCATCTTCCAAAACTTTTAAAATGGTAGGTTTTGCGGCATCAATTCGGCTAGTGTCGGTTACATTGAAATCTCCGTCCAACGGAACGTTGAAATCAACTCTGATCAATGCTTTTTTTCCTTCGAAATTAAAATCGTCTATCGTCTTCATTTAGTGTGGTCTTTTTTGAGAATCTCAAAAGTAAAGATTTCTTGCTTTTTCACTGGTTTGACGGGCCTATTATTTCAAAGATTCACAGTTTTTAACCTTTTTGATTTGATATGTTAAAGAGATGACTCCCTTCAATCTGGTTCTGAAGAAAACTTCAATGGTTAAAAATGTATCTTTGGAACATGCTTTTTAAAAATGTTTTAGGGCTCGAACACATCAAAAAACATTTGGTGACCACGGCTGAAAACGGTCGGGTGGCCCACGCACAATTATTCGTTGGACCGGAGGGCTCCGGAGTATTGCCCATGGCCATAGCTTATGCCCAATACTTGCTCTGTGGCAATACTGGTGGTGAAAATGATGGGGAAAACATGGTGTGCAACACAAAGTGCAACTCATTGACACACCCCGACCTTCATTTTGCGTTTCCTGTTTCCAATTCTGACAAGATAAAATCACATGCTGTAAGTGACCATTATCTGGAAGAATGGCGACAGTTTGTAAAAGAGCAGCCCTATGGAAATTTGTTTGATTGGTACCGACATATTGGTATTGAAAAAAAACAGGGGCAAATTGGGGTGGATGAAGCCCAGGACATGGTAAAAAAACTGTCGCTGAAGTCCTATGAAGGGGGATATAAGATCTTGATTGTTTGGATGGCCGAAAAAATGAATATTTCCGCGGCCAATAAGCTTTTGAAACTTATTGAAGAACCTCCCGACAAAACAGTCTTGCTTCTTTTGGCGGAAGATGAGGAGCAAATCATCAATACCATCCGTTCCCGCTGCCAAATTTTAAATTTTCCTCCCCTTGCGGAACAAGTCATTACCGACGAACTTTTACGTAGGGGTATTGACCAGACCGAGGCCCATACAATTGCCCTTGAAGCAAACGGGAACTTTAACAAGGCCCTTGATCTATTGAACAATGATTCAGAAGATTTGGTTTTTGAACGTTGGTTTGTGCAATGGGTCCGAAGTGCTTTTAAGGCCAAGGGCAACAAGGGTGCCATTCAAGAATTGATTTTGTGGAGCGAAGAAGTTGCCAAAACGGGTCGGGAAGTACAGAAAAAATTCCTGAACTATTGCCTTACCATGATGCGGCAGGCGCTTTTACTCAATTACAAGGCAGATGAACTCGTGTACGCCAAGGTGCACATGGAAGGCTTTGACCTGAACAAGTTCGCCCCTTTTGTACATGAAAATAATATTTTGGAAATTGTAGAGGAGTTGGAAAAAGCAATTTTTCACGTGGAACGCAATGGAAATTCCAAATTGATTTTCACGGACCTGTCCATTAAACTAACAAGGCTTTTACACACAAAGGCCGCTTAAATAAAACTAACCATGACCATATTTTCAAATATTACAGAGCTTCTGTTGCTGGTTTTTTTGACAATCACTTTTTTGCAGAGTGGAATTGACAAGGTGTTGAATTGGAAAGGCAATCTAAGTTGGTTGACCGGGCATTTTGCAAAATCCCCTTTTAAGGGAATGGTCCCCGTCCTTCTTGGAATTATCATGGTTCTTGAAATGCTCTCCGGAATACTCAGCGGTGTAGGTGTTTTTCAATTTGCCATCGATGGCGAAAGTGTTTTTGGCTTCTACGGAGCCATTCTTTCAACGATAACTTTGTTGATGTTGTTACTTGGCCAGCGTGTGGCCATGGATTATGAAGGGGCAAGGACGATTGTTGTCTATTTGATTCCAACAATTTTTTTGGTGTACATAATGCAGTAAAATATCCAATTATGATTCTAGATGCCGTCCCAAGGCCCGGACTTTCCGACAAAAACAAAGTTTCTTGTGGACAATAAAGCAAAAGCAGAGGACAGACAACAGGATATTGAACTGAAAATGTGATACTCTTCGGCAAAAAAAAGTAATTGCTACATTGGGGGAACAATTTCCAGCGTTTTTATTACTTATATCCAGGGTTGCTGTGAGTCTCGAGAAAAAGAAAATAACAAAAGAATAACGACATTGCACCACTAAGAATGAACGAAAAATTACACAAAACAGAGCCCTATCCAGTTGATGCCTTTGTAATGGCCCAAACTGACCTTCGTAAAGGCTATGCTGATGGCTCTTTAGGTGTTTTAATTTTGGGAGCTGTTTGGTTGGTTGCTGCATTGGTCGCTTTTTTTGTTTCCTCACTAACCGCTGTTTGGACGTTGTTCTTTGGAGGAATGTTCATCCATCCATTAAGCCTGTTAATTGGAAAATTAATGGGGGTGCCCGGTAACCATTCCAAACAAAATCCATTGGGAAAACTGGCCATGGAAGGCACTGCTTTTATGTTGATGTGCATTCCTTTGGCTTTATTGCTCTCGTTACAGGAGCATGCGTGGTTTTTTCAAGGTATGTTGTTAATCATTGGTGGCAGGTACCTGACCTTTACCACGCTTTATGGCATTAAAACGTATTGGGTGTTGGGCGGAATTTTGGGTGCTGCGGCCTTTGCTCTATTTTTCTTTAATGCTTCTCCGGGAATTTCAGCACTTATAGCTTTCAGTATGGAGACTGGGGCTCGAATTTTATGTTTTACCAAACTCAAAAGAAAACCATCCTTATAAATAGTTGTTTTGGAATCGCTCAGGCTATATTTTGAATCTGAATTTGGAATTTCTCAATCTGATTGGGAGCTATTTTCTTCAAAATTGGTGCAACGGTATTTTCCGAAAAAAAGAATTTTGACCCATCAAGGGAAAGTGGAGAATTATCTTTCATTTGTGGAAAGTGGAATTGTCCGGCTGTTCATTCCCAAAAAGGATGGTGAACTCACATTTGGTTTTGTTTTTCAAGGTAATTTTGTGAGTGCATACGATTCCTTTCTTGAACAAACACCTTGCGAGTATGTTGTGGAAACCATAACTAACAGCGTTTTATGGCAACTTAGTTACCATGACCTTCAATACATATACAGTACATCTAAAATTGGCAATTTGATCGGGAGAAAAGCTAGTGAGGAACTCTTTTTGAAAAAATCCAAAAGAGAGCTTTCATTATTGCGGGACAGTGCACAACAACGATACCTGAATCTTTTTAAAGAGCGTCCAGAACTTGTCCAAAAAATTCCTTTAAAATATATTGCTTCCTACATTGGTATCACCCCACAGGCTCTTAGCCGTATTCGAAAGCGTATTTTTTAACCTGGGTTCATTGTTTGCTATGCCTTAAAAAAAAGAACTTTGAGCAAAAAAAAATGAAACCTCTATTTGTCCTTATCTTCACATTTGTTATTTCATTGTTGATCTTAAAGTATACCGCTCAGCGGCTTGATTATCAACTTGCAGGTAGAATCGGGATGGCCAGCATGTTGGTTTTCACGGCCATTGGTCATTTTTTGTTCATGGAGGGTATGTCCGCAATGATTCCTTCTTTCATTCCCTTTAAAAAAGAGCTCGTGGTTTTTACGGGCATAATTGAGATGGTATTCGCCATTGCTCTTTTGTACTCCAAACATCAAACCCTGGTGGCCTGGTTATTGATTGCCTTTTTTGTTTTGGTATTGCCCGCAAACATAAAAGCAGCAATCCATCATATCGATTATCAAACTGGCCATCAGGATGGTCCAGGGGTTTCCTATTTATGGTTCAGGGTCCCCCTGCAATTGTTTTTTATCGTGTGGGTCTTTTTTGCTTCCCGAAGGTAAAAAAGAAAAAACCCGCTCTTTTAGAGCGGGCTTCCTTTAGATTCTTAAACAATACTATTTCTTGTACTTTTCATTCAGTATTTTCAAGATGGCATCGGTAAGGTCGTGCGCTTCTTCCCCATAAAGGACAGAGCCTCCGTCACCTCCTCCAAGAATGTAGGTATAGCCGTTGGCCTTACCATATTCCTTGATTTCTTTTTTGACCTTCTTTACCAAGGTGTCCATTTCAGCTTGGCTTGTCAGTTGTAGTTGTTGCTCCTCCTGTTGCAATTGCTGACCCACAAATTGTCCACGCTGTTGTAATTGGGCATATTCTTCTTGTGCATTCTTCTGTGACATTTTTTGGGCCTTTGCCTGGAACTGCTGTAATTCCAATTGGAACGCTTGTGAAATACTGTCCCGTTTTTTGGTCATTGCTTCCGCTTTTGTTTTAAATCTGGCCTCAACATCAATTTTCTCTTGATACTCGTCCATGATCCTTACACTATCCACAAATGCAATTTTGTTTTGCTGACATGCCATAGCGGTAACGGCAATAGCAAGAACTACTAATTTTTTCATCTTTTAGTTTTTATCGATGGGCAAAAATAGGAAAGCTTTTCGAATGCCGATCATTAAGTTTTTATCATTGATTAATTGCCTTCAACAAACAATAAGGAAATTTTATGACAATAATCATTGTGCATTTGATATATCTATCAAAAAGGATGCGTAGAAACCGGTCGTTTTCGGCGCTTCTCGTTAAACAAGCACTATTCACGCATGACAAGGGCAATTCGGCCGACAGAAGGCCTTAAAATGGCTTATTGCTTCTTTTTTAAGATATAGATCAAAGATGAGTGCTCTTTGGTGAAGACCGCCCTAGCATTAGACCATAAACCAACAAAAAATCCACGAATCAATCCTAAATGGTTGCCCTTATATTTTTCAGAAAGTATGGAGACATAAAATGCATCGAACCACATGGGTTTAATTTTGACAACTTCCATTTTGTGTTTATCAAAAAGTTTGGAAATTGACTTTTTTGAAAAATGCCAAAGATGGCGGGGCACATCGAAAGCGGCCCAATAAGATTTGTAATATTTGGCATCGGACGATTTAAAATTGGGAACGGCAATTACCAGTATTCCATCTTCATCCAAAAGCGAAACTAGGGAAGCTATCTGATCTTCCAAATTGGGTATGTGCTCCAAAACGTGCCAAAGCGTAATAACCTGAAACTTTTGTCCTGTTAAATCGCCCAAACTGGGTTGCAGTTCAATTCCCTTTTGACTTGCCAACTGTCTAGCCTTTTCATTCGGCTCAACACCGACAACCTTAAAACCAGAATTTTTGGCCGTAATTACAAAATCTCCGGTGCCAGCACCAAAATCAAGCAATGTTATAGCTTTATCTACTTGATACTCAATTATTTGAATCTTATTTTTAAGGTTTTTTAGCTTAACAAGATGGTACAATCTATCTGTAAACGATTTTTTGGAGTCTGTGTGGGAAATATAGTTCTCACTCTCATAATAGGGAGTCAGATTTTCTGGTTGAGGTAAGGTTACCAGCATATCAAGGTCTTCGTCCCAATGCAATTCGAACGGTTCTCCGGAAACTGAAAAGTCTTTAGTTTTTAAAAACAACTTCATTTTAATTATCTGTAGCCAAACATTCGTTTTTCAAATCCCGAAGATAGGACAAAACAATATCTCCGTTAAATGGAATCTTAAAAACAAATTGTCCATTCTTTGGTCACTGTAAAACTTCATCGCGATAGATTATCCCCTAATAATTCTGGTTCACACATTTTGGCAACAACAATTTATATCCGAATGTATTTTGAAACAACATCCTTGATCAAAAAAAGAATCAAGTCCATAAGTGTTTCAAAAACATAAATCATGTTCCACGTGGAACAGTATAAAAAATTATCTGCCCAAATACACTAAAAGAACGCTGATGTCAGAAGGAGAAACACCACTAATCCTTGACGCTTGCGATATGGTAACCGGCTGTATGGATTTCAATTTTTCACGAGCTTCATAAGACAGAGATTTAAGCTTGGAATAATCAAAGTTGTCAGGAATTCGAACATTCTCTAGACGCTGTAATTTGTCAGCATTTGTTTTCTCCTTGGCAATATATCCAGAATACTTAACCTGGATTTCCGCTTGTTCCAATACTTCACGGTCAAGTTGATTTTCCTTAACGAAGGCAGCAACAGAATCCAGTTGCAACATGTGATCCATTGTTACTTTAGGTCTAGAAAAAACCTTAAAAAGTTTGTCCGATTGTTTTACCAAAGCGGAATCCAAGGAAGCCAAAATAGGATTTATTTCCTCCGTCGTGTAGCTAGTTTTTTTGAAAAAATCCACAAACTTTTTGGAATTGGACATCTTACTTTCCATTCTTTTCAAACGCTCCTCCTTGGCCAAACCAATCTCATAGCCTTTTGGCGTAAGCCGCAAATCGGCGTTATCCTGTCGCAACAATGTTCTATATTCAGCCCGCGAAGTAAACATTCGATAAGGTTCCTCCGTTCCTTTCGTGATCAAATCATCAATCAATACTCCAATATAGGCCTCATCCCGTTTTAATATAAACGGCTCCTTTTCATTTATCTTTAGGTGCGCATTTATACCTGCCATCAACCCCTGGGAAGCAGCTTCTTCATAACCTGTCGTTCCATTTATTTGACCAGCAAAATAGAGGTTCTTTACCAACTTTGTCTCAAGTGTGTGCTTCAATTGTGTTGGCGGAAAATAATCGTATTCAATGGCATATCCCGGTCTAAAGAACTTGACATTCTCAAATCCCTTGACTGATTTCAATGCTCTATATTGGACATCCTCAGGTAAAGAAGTTGAGAAACCATTTACATAAACCTCAACAGTATTCCAGCCCTCTGGCTCAACAAATATTTGATGCGAATCTTTATCAGCAAACCTATTTATCTTGTCTTCTATGGACGGGCAATATCGTGGTCCAATACTCTTAATCCTACCATTGAACATCGGAGACCGATCAAAACCTTCACGAAGTAAATCATGTACCAATTTACTGGTATGGGTCATATAACAATCTCTCTGTTCCTTTAAGATTGGAGTATTTAAATAGGAGAATTTTTCGGGACAATCATCCCCCGGTTGAACAATCATTTTGGAATAGTCCAAAGATCGACCATCCACCCTTGGAGGGGTGCCCGTTTTCATCCGTCCACTATCAAAACCGATGTCAACCAATTGCTCTGTAATACCGGTTGCTGCCTTTTCGCCAGCACGCCCACCGCCCAATTGCTTTTCACCAATATGGATAAGACCATTCAAAAATGTACCGTTGGTAAGCACAACAGATTTCCCACGAATCTCCAAACCAAGACTTGTTTTTACCCCTACAACTTTATCGCCTTCTATCAATAAGCCATTGACCATTTCTTGATAGAAATCGACATTGGGGGTATTCTCCAAAGCCAACCTCCATTCTTCCGCGAAACGCATTCTGTCATTCTGTGCACGTGGACTCCACATAGCGGGCCCCTTGGATTTGTTCAGCATTTTAAACTGAATAGCGGACTTATCCGTAATAATTCCACTATAACCACCAAGAGCATCAATCTCGCGCACAATTTGACCTTTTGCAATACCGCCCATGGCAGGATTACAGGACATTTGGCCAATAGTTTGTAGGTTCATGGTGACCAATAAAGTACTAGAGCCTAAATTAGCTGCGGCTGCGGCTGCCTCGGCACCAGCGTGGCCTCCTCCAACAACGATAACATCATATTCTTTTTCAAACATAACTACTGTTCCACGTGGAACATTTTAATTTTTTCCTCTTCCTTTGCTCTCATGTTTTCTTTCTCCTCATAAGTTTTATCACCAAAACCAACAAGATGGAGAATACCATGACTCATGACCCTTCGTAGTTCATTAAGAAAATCTACATTAAATATTCCGGCATTTTCTTTTACCCTATCCGTGGAGATAAAAATATCACCGGAAAGCATATGGCCATCGGTATAATCAAACGTAATAATATCCGTAAAGGTGTCGTGATTTAAATACTCCTTGTTAATCTTTAATAGATAGTCATCTGTACAAAAAACATAGTCTATTTGACCCACAGAAAAACCTTCGGAAACAATTACCCTATTTATCCAATCGGTATAATCGGATTTATTGTGGATTATAAAATCACTCTTAAAATGAAAGTCAATCATTGTTGAAATAAACCTTTACCTTTTTCTCAAAATTTTGGCGCAAAGGTAAAGCTTGTCTATTTAATATTTCAATGTCGTTCTGGTATTCTTGAAGCAACTCAGGTTTAGTGGTAACAGGGTTGGTAAACTGGCGAACGTTGGTTTTACTTTCTCGTTCCTTTTTTTCACCCTGTTCCATTGAGGCATTTTCCAATTTCAATAATTGGTGTTGAATATTATTGGCTTTGTTTCGCGTACGTTCAGTAATACCGTTTTCCAATAAGTCGTTCTCAAAATCTTCCATTTGTTGAATCAATTTTTGGGCCAAATTTCTGTCCGATTCACGCATCATATCCTCCAACTGTTTTTCCAAATTCTCACGTAAAAATTGCTGTTCTTTATAAATTTCGTACACCTCTTCAAGATTCATTTCACCAAGACCATTACCACCAGATTGTGACCCTTGTTCATTTTGAGATTCTTTTTGTTTTCCTTCACCATTTCCTTCCGTACCATTTTGACCAGTTTCGCCAGGGTTGATATTTCCCTCTTGACCCTCATTTTTACCCCCTTGATTCTGCCCATCATTATTCTCCTCACCACCGGACTCTTCACCTTTCTTACCAGAACCATTCATTTTCTGTTGAATACTTTGTTGTCCTTTAATAATATCAGGTAATTGAAAATCTTCTCCATCACCGCTACCTTGACCGGGCGTCATATTCTCCTGCATGTTATCCAAAACATTTGCCAAAAAATCAGCCAAAGCATTGGTTGCATTGATTACATACTGCTGATAAGATGCGCCCTGATAAATTTGATTTTCAGCAATGCTCTCCAAAGATTTATCGATATTATAATAGACTTCAGAAATTTGTTCGTTAACAAATTCCGATAGCTCCGCTCTACGCAGTGACAGTGCAAATAAACTATCATCCACATGCTCAAATAATCTCCTCAGGTTTTGTTGGTCTCTTACGGTACGGGAAAATTGGGAAATATCAACATCAGCCGTTTGTAGGTTATCAAAAAGGTTTTCCTGCTTAAAAGAAAAAACAACCAAATTATCCAAAATCTGTCTAAGCATTTCTGCATCTTCAGTATCGGAAGAACCGCCTCCAGCTGACCCCGTTTTTAAGTATTCACTCATTTGGCGCATTTTTTCCGCAGCAGACTTTTGTTTTTTCTTGGCTTTTTCTTCAGCCTCTCGTTTTTGATTAGCTTGAGGAGATTCGCCTTCGTTTTGATGTTCTTCAATAGCATTTAGGGCATCTTCCTGATTACGCTTAACATCGTCCGAATTTTTCTTATCGGTGTTAATGTCCAAAGGTTTTTTCAATTTCTGATTGTCCTCCTCAAGTTCCTGAATATCCTCCGCAACTTTATTGAACTCTTTATTCAACTTTTCCTGCTGGAGTTTACTTTCCTTGTTAATTTGTTCCTCGGATAAAGCGTCTTGCTCTTTTGCGATTTCATCAAGTTCATTAGCAAGTTGAGCAGCCTTCTCTGTAACATAATAACGTTTGGTCAACTCCAGAATCTGCTCAAGATTTCGTGTGTTCTTTCCTTGGTTCTTACCGAGCTCTTCCAAACGTTTTTGAAGATCTTCTTTATCAATCTTATCAGCAATCTTATTAAGCTCCTCCAACAGTTTAGCATTTTTTCTTGCTTCTGCTTCCTGCCGTTCCAACCGTTCTTGAAGCATTTTCTTCATCTGTGAATCGCTTGAACTTTTATCAATACTTTTATTAAGGTCTTGACTAAACTTTTGCATCAATTCCTCTTGCAGCTTTTGTTGTTGCAAAAAACTCTTGATCTGACTTTTTTCTTCAAAACTCAGTGTCTTTTCCTCTTTCTGAATATTGTTTATTTCAGAAAGTACTTCTTCTTGTTGTTTCAAATTATCTAGAGATTCTTCAATTCTATTAAGGGTAGAATTCTGAAATTCTAATTCTTTGTTTATCAACTCATTATCATCGTATAATGTAGCATGAAAGACCTTGCTTTTGGTCACCTTACCCCCTCTAACTCCGTCATTATCAATAACTTCGAAATATAATTTATAGTTTTTACCGGGTTCTAGTATCAAACCGGTAGGAAACGTATAATAAAACTGATAGACATTGGTGTTTACGGTTTCTAAGGAAATCCTCTGGACATTGTTCAAATCATCCGAAGGATAACAGACCAAACGTATTTCCCATAAACCATAATCATCTGCAGCTTGGCCAACATAATATGATTGATTGCGGTTCAAAGAATCCAATACTTGATCCACATGAACCGTAGCCTTCTGATCCTTGACAACAACTAAACCATAACCCAGCCTTTCAAAGTCTTCAACTTTTTCGTTTGAAGTACTAAGCTCATAGTTTAAATCACTAAAGAGCCGTTTTGAGGTAGAAAACAAATTATCTTCTTTATGAAAGAAAAAGGTGGTGTCCTGGGTAATCATCTTAATATTATCCACATGACTCCCCTTTATTTTCCATGTAACCGTAGTGCCTTCAGGAACCTCAGCATTACCGGTCCCCGTAATCAAATCCGGAGCTTTGTTAAGATAGGAAGGATAATCAAGTTCCAACATGAAATCTACCAAGGTAGGTGTTCTATAACTGTTTATTGAATACCTTTTGGAATCCCACCCATTAGCAGTAAAATAAAAGTCGGTTTCCGGTACGGGTGCCTCAAAAGTATATTCATAAAACCCACCATTTCGCTGCATCAACAATTCATCATCATTTATCACAATACGAACCTGATCCGGTTGTACATCCCCATTGGTCATCACCTGTATGGTCAAAGACTCATTGTCCAACACCTCCAACTTGTCGTTCATAAGCTGGAAAGAAAAAGGGGCCGGTCTTTCATAGGCCACATCATAATGAATCACCCGTTTATGTGAGTTGAAAAAAGAAACTATATCCCCTGTAATCCAAATAAAACAAAACAGCCCGACCGGAAGAACAATATACTTAGCATATTTATAACTTTCTTTAAAATTGACCGCTTCAACAAAAGGCACAGGTCCCAAATGAGATGCCCGTTGCTCTATACTTGCAACTAAAAGATCGGACTTCTCTTTATTTTCAGATAATTCAAGTAGATTCAACAACTTATCATCAACATCGGAAAAATGTTTTCCAATCAATTGTGAAGCCTTTTTGTTGTCCATTCCATCCTTAATCCTAAAAAGATATAATAGCGGAACAAATATGTATCGGTACAATAAAAAAAACTCAACAACTATGAACAATATAAATAAAGTAAGCCTCCAAGATTCATTTAGCCACAAAAGGTATTCAAAATAGGTAATGGCCATCCAAAAAAGCGTGCCCAAAGTAAAAAACAAGAATACTCCCTTTATCAATTGTTTTGTATAAAACCTTTTGATAAACCGTTCAAGCTTTGCTAATATGTCTTGATATGCGTTCAAAATAGGGTATAATTAACACCAAATTACCTGATCCTTAGGAAATCAAAAGAAAAATTTTGTTAAACCTTTATGTTATCACCTCAAGAAGTAGATAAAAGACGGTGTTGAAAGGTTTTTCAGTTCCTTGGCATCAGCGTATCTTTGTTCCTTAATCAAACTCTATTATGAGCCAAAAAGTACGTGTTCGATTTGCACCAAGCCCAACAGGTCCATTACATATTGGAGGGCTACGCACCGCCCTTTTCAATTACCTATATGCCAAGAAAAATGGTGGTGATTTTATACTTCGTATTGAAGATACCGATCAAAACCGTTTTGTAGAGGGGGCAGAAGAATACATTATTGAGGCATTGAACTGGTGTGGAATTCCTTTTGATGAAGGTCCGGGCAAAGAAGGTGCATATGGTCCCTACCGACAAAGTGAACGCAAAGATCTCTACAAAAGCTACGCGTTGGAACTTATCGAAAAAGGTAAAGCCTATTATGCTTTTGATTCAGCAGAAACATTAAATCATCATAGAAAAGATCACGAAGCAAAAGGAAAAACATTTATATATAATTGGCATAACCGTCTAAAACTGACCAATTCCTTATCTCTTTCAGAAGAGGAGGTAAAGGCCAAATTGGATGCCGGTGAAGATTATGTAATCAGGTTTAAATCTCCAGAAAATGAAGAAATCCATTTAAACGATATCATCCGAGGACCAATAAAAATTGACAGCAGCACTTTGGATGATAAGGTTCTCTTTAAAAGTGATGGTATGCCAACTTATCATTTGGCAAACATCGTCGACGACCATTTGATGAAAATCACTCATGTTATCCGAGGTGAAGAATGGTTGCCTTCCTTGGCCCTTCATGCACAACTGTACGATGCCTTTGGTTGGCAAAGTCCGGAATTTGCACATTTACCATTGATCATGAAGCCCGTTGGAAAAGGAAAACTAAGCAAGCGAGATGGTGAAAAAGGAGGGTTTCCAGTTTTTCCGCTCACGTGGAACGAATCTGAAGGCTATCGAGAGGCAGGGTTTTTTCCAGAAGCAGTAATTAATTTTCTCGCACTATTGGGATGGAACCCAGGTACAGAGCAAGAAATATTTAGTCTAGAAGAATTGGTGTCAAGTTTTACGTTAGAAAGGGTAAACAAGTCCGGTGCGCGCTTTGACCCAGAAAAGAACAATTGGTATAATCAGCAATGGCTACAAAAAAAATCCAATGCTGAATTGGCTACTTTATTCGATACGGACCTAAAAAATAGAAACATAACTGCAACAAAAGAATATGTAACCCATGTGGTTTCTTTGATAAAAGATCGCGCAATCTTTGCAAAAGACTTTTGGGATTTAGGGAGCTATTTCTTTGAGGCCCCGTCCTCTTACAATGAAAAGGCCGTTAAAAAACAATGGAAAGAAGAGACGCCTGAAATCATGTCAAAAGTTGCTTCCCTATTGGATACTATTGATTCTTTTGAATCCTCCATAATAGAAGAAAAGGTGAAGGGATGGATATCGGAACAGGAACTTTCCTTCGGAAAAGTAATGCCTCCGTTACGTTTGGTCATCGTGGGTGATATGAAAGGGCCACATTTATTCGATATTATGGAACTCATTGGTAAAAAGGAAACGATATCACGAATTAACACCGCTATTGCCCAGTTATAGAATTGATAGAAGTGTAACATTAATTGACGAATGACTACCAATACTATGGTCAAGTTTCGTAATTTTCATTTCTAACATAAAATCTAAACACTATGGGCAACTATCTTTTAATATTCATTGCATTTATAGGCTTGATTATTTTCTTCAAGGCCTTCTTTATCGTAAAACAGCAAACAGCAGTTGCTGTGGAACGTTTTGGTCGCTTTCACAGCATCAGAAATTCCGGCCTCCAAATGAAAATTCCCGTAATTGATCGAATTGCTGGTCGTTTAAGCTTAAAAATTCAACAGCTGGATGTAATTGTCGAAACAAAAACCTTGGACGATGTATTTGTCAAGTTGAAAGTATCCGTACAATATGTCGTTATTCGCGAAAAAGTTTATGAAGCTTTTTATAAACTGGAATATCCCCATGACCAGATCACTTCCTATGTGTTTGATGTGGTAAGGGCAGAGGTTCCAAAAATGAAACTCGATGATGTTTTTGTCAAAAAAGATGACATAGCAATCGCTGTAAAAGCCGAATTACAAGATGCCATGCTGGATTATGGTTTTGACATCATAAAAACATTGGTTACCGATATAGATCCAGATGCCCAGGTAAAAGAGGCAATGAACCGAATCAATGCTTCCGAACGAGAAAAAATTGCTGCCCAGTTTGAAGGTGATGCACAACGCATCCTTATTGTGGAAAAAGCAAAGGCCGAGGCAGAAAGCAAAAGATTACAAGGACAGGGTATCGCAGATCAACGAAGGGAAATTGCGCGAGGTCTGGAAGAATCAGTGGAAGTACTCAACAAAGTAGGTATCAACTCTCAAGAAGCTTCCGCCCTTATTGTGGTAACCCAGCACTATGACACGTTACAATCAATTGGTGAAGAAACCAATACCAACTTAATACTTTTGCCCAATTCCCCACAAGCTGGTAGTGACATGCTCAACAACATGGTAGCCTCATTCACTGCAAGTAACCAAATTGGCGAGGCAATGAAGCGAAAAAAAGATGAACTAGACTCTGAAGCGTAAATTAAAATTTGATCAAAATTAAAAAGGCTGTCTTAAAATATTGAAATACGTCATTATGAATTTGTTTCAAAATCCCACCATACAGGTAAACAAACCATTATGAGAACCTGAAACAAGTTTAGTTTCACGAAAACCTAATTTAAGACAGTCTGTTTTATACCGTTTAGTACAAAAACAACAAGCTATAAACCGAATTTTAATCAATTATTCAAAATAAGCCGATTTCTGAAGATTTTAAAACACGTACCTTCTTATCTGTTTTGAAAAAGAAAAAACATCGGCTAATCTCTTCTTTTAAACCCATTTATAATAAGGTTCATCAATAAAAAATTAAACCAAAATAAATAAAAGTTATTCTAGCTTTTTTGCTCCAATTTGGCCCAAGTGTCCCTTAATGTAACTGTTCGATTAAACACTAAATTTTCAGGTGTAGAATCCTTGTCCACATTAAAATACCCCAATCGTTGAAATTGTACTTGATCACCTATTTGTGCATCCTTCAAACTGGGCTCCAAATATCCAGTTACTTTTTGAAGTGAATTTGGATTAACAAAATCCATAAAATCCTTGTCCTTGTGCCCATCAGGTGTTGGGTCGGTAAATAATCGATCATACAACCTAACCTCCGCTGTAATGGCGTGTGGTATAGAAACCCAATGTAACGTACCTTTTACCTTTCTTAAACTCTCTTCGGTTCCAGACCCACTTTTACTTTTTGGGTCATAGGTACATTGCACCTCAATAATATTTCCTTCATCATCCTTGGTACAGCTTTCAGCTTTAATAATATACCCATTCTTCAAACGCACCTCTCCACCAAGTTTTAACCTAAAGAACTTTCTGTTGGCCTCTTCCCTAAAATCCTCTTGTTCAATATAAAGTTCCCTGGAAAATGGAACCTTCCTACTTCCAGCGGATGGATCTTCCGGGTTATTCTCAGCATCAAGCCATTCTTCCTTTCCTTCCTCATAATTGGTAAGGACAACTTTTAATGGGTTGAGTACCGCCATTACCCGGGGGGCAATTTTGTTGAGATGTTCCCTAACATGAAAATCGAGCAAGGATACATCAACAACATTCTCTCTTTTTGCTATACCGATGGTGTCCGCAAAATTCCTGATTGACTCCGGGGTAAATCCCCTACGTCGTAATCCAGAAATGGTGGGCATCCTTGGATCGTCCCAACTTTCAACAACACCACTTTCAACAAGCTGAAGCAATTTTCTTTTGCTGACAACCGTATGGCTCAAGTTTCTTCTCGCAAATTCTCTTTGTTTAGGGCGTAATTTATCAGATGATACCACTTGGTCCAAAAACCAATCATACAACTCTCGATGGGGCAAAAATTCCAAGGTACACAAAGAGTGTGAAACTTGTTCGATATAATCGCTCTCTCCATGGGTCCAATCGTACATCGGATAAATACACCAATCGGTATTTGTGCGATGGTGCGCTTTGTGTAAGATCCGGTACATCACAGGGTCCCTCATCAACATATTAGAGGAAGCCATATCAATTTTAGCCCGTAAAACATGCTCACCATCCTTAAACTCACCATCTTTCATCCCCTTAAAAAGCCTCAAATTCTCTTCAACGGAGCGATTTCGGTACGGGCTATCCTTTCCGGGTTCTGTTGGCGTTCCTTTTTGGCTGGCGATTTCCTCAGAGGATTGACTATCAACATAAGCTTTTCCCTCTTTGATCAACATAACCGCCCAGTCATACAACTGCTGAAAATAATCAGACGCGTAGCATTCGGTATCCCATTTAAAACCAAGCCAACTGACATCCTCCTTTATAGCCTCAACATATTCATTCTCCTCCTTGGCAGGATTGGTATCGTCAAAACGTAAGTTTACAGGGGCATTGTACCGTAGGCCCAAACCAAAATTGAGACAAATTGAACTTGCGTGTCCTATATGCAAATAACCATTGGGCTCCGGGGGAAAACGAAACCTTAGGTCCTTTTGTGAATACCCATTTTTAAGGTCTTCCTCAATAATGTGTTCAATAAAATTAAGCGATCTAGCTTCTTCTGACATACCAATAATTTGATGGGCAAATGTAGTAAAATCCCCCATTGATAGCTATTTTTCAAGCTTCTGTGTATACAAAGTAGGCAATTTCACAACACTTTTCCTATTGCCCACAACAATATCTTTCCTTTCATCGAAATTAACAACATATTTGTTATTGGAATACTATATGAAAGAGACGCTTGAACAACGTCTTTTTGAACGAATTACAATTAAGGGGCACAAACTAACAGGGCAATTAAGCCCATAACCTCTTAAAAACTAACGGTGATGAAAAAAAGTAATTCAACAACCTATAGCATTCCAGTTTTGGTCTTGGCTTTTGTGCTGTTTGGCACCATTGGTCTACAAGCACAAGTACTGAACCAACCTGTACCTGCCGACAATCCAAACTTGTCTGGAAACTCAGCATGGACCGCCGTCTGTGCCTCTGGAGGCTTTAACGAATATTTCGTGAACTTTACCTGGGCACCCCCAATGGTGGAAAGTGATAACGAGTTTATCCTAGAGCTATCCGACGGTGATGGATATTTTTCAGACCCTACCGAACTTGCTCGGGTTAGTGACAAGAATACGACTTTCGATTTCGATTTTCAGTTTGCGCTTCCATCGGATATGAGGGGGGACAATTTTAAAATGAGGGTGAGAAGCACCAATCCGGCTAAAACAAGCCCAACTTCGGATGCTTTTTCAATGTACTATATCGATTATAACTCTCCTTTGTTGATCAGTGAAAACGGAAGTGGAACCATCCCTGCGGGTGGGCAGATCCAAATATGCGATGGAGGTTCAGTAACACTAAAACCACACAACATTCCAAATGCTGACACCTATATATATAATTGGTATCGCAGTGGAACATTGCTCTCAGAAAAATCAGAGACCATCACTGTTTCCGATCCTGGGATGTACTATGTAGAATTGGATTATGGAGATTGTTCCGGTTCGGCAAATACCCTTTCAAATACCATTGAAGTGACCACTGGAACAAGTTCCGGATTAGCGATCAATGGCCCAGGAAATATTGAGATTTGCCCAGGAGAAACTCATCTATTGGAAGCCAGCATCACCGGCCTAGGTTTAACCTATACTTGGTACAAAGACGGGGCAATTGTCAGCGGACCGACCGTCGATGGCAGCACATTGACCGTAGATGCCGGAGTTTCAGGCTTCGAAGGGTCTTATGAAGTCGAGATTTCTGGATCGGGCATTTGTACAGAACTGTCAGACCCGGTAATCGTTTCAAGTTCAGGCTCTTTCGATATTACTTTGAACAATGCGGAAAGTATTGTATTGCTGCCTTCCCAGACCAAGACATTATCCGTCAGCACTACCGCATCCGATGCAACATACCAATGGTATAAAGACGGCAGTGCTATCTCGGATGCAACCAATAACACATTGGATATTACTGAAACCGGTGAATACTATGTCGAAGTTACCGACAACGGAGGGCCTTGTACCCCTGCTCCAATAGCCTCGACAACCACAACGGTTGTTTCTCCAGATTCCTTTGAGTTTGTAGTGGATTATGTGAGCTCATATACTTCATGTGAAAGTACAGACGCCACCTTGAGCTTAACAGCAATCAACGCAATTAGTGAAAATGGAACGACCACGGATGTAACCACAGATTTACAGGGGTCGTTCAGCTATCAATGGAAACTGGATGGTTCTGATATCCCAGGAGAAACTTCAAAAACAATCACAATATCAAACCAAGAGGGCAATGGAAACTATACCCTATATGGTTCAGTGGATACATTTGAAGCAACTTCCAATGGCTTACAGGTAAAACTTGCTTCAAACGAAACATTGACAATAACTGCTAACGGAACAGTATTATGTGAAGGAGGAGAAACCATTGTCCTAAGTACCACATACGATCTATCTGATGAATCCTTCGAATGGAAGAAAGACGGGACTGTGGTCGACTCATCATCCGAAAGTTTCACCGTGAGCGAAACGGGCGTATACCAACTGGTAATCAACACCAATGAATGTCCGTTGATATCCAATGAAATTACCATAACTGAATTTGATGAATCGCTATTGGTATTGGACAATTCCCAGAACCTCATCATTGTTGAAGGAGAAACAAAAACACTTACTGCCAGCGGAGCCGATTCCTATGAGTGGTATGATTCAGGAAATAACTTGATTTCTTCAAGCAGTTCTTATGACTTTACCGAAGAAGGAGAGTACCTTTTGATCGCCAGCTTCGGCACTTGCACGGTAAGCAAAGTAATTACCATAACCTATAGGGATATGTTTGCCATACCCAATGTCATCACAGCCAACGGCGATGGCATCAACGACCTATGGGTATTACCAAACACGTATTCTAGAGATCCCAATGTTCTTGTGACCATTTTTAATGAACGGGGAGAACAAATATTCAGCCAATCTGGCTATGAAAACAACTGGCCTCAATCCACCACGTCTTTCAGTAGACAAAGCATGATTTTCTACTACAAGATCACAAAAGGTGGTAAAAGCCTGAAACAAGGAACCATCACTGTTATTAAATAAGCAGCAATGCAAACCAGAAAACCTCTACTTCTACTTACTATCTTGCTACTTGCCTTCTCCGGAATGAGAGGACAGGAAGAAGAAGCATATGTACCCTATAACGTACCATCCCAAAACCTTTTAAAGTTTAATAGGTTCTTGTTGAACCCAACTTTTTCAACGGTAAGGGAAGACAAGTCGTACATCAACCTATTTAATAGAAACCAATCGGTATCTTTTGATGATAACAACCAGGTTTACTTCTTGAGTTATAGTGGTAGGGTAAGTGACAGAAGTGGTGTTGGTCTCAGTTTGTTCACCAACCGGGAAGGGCTTTTCAATAACTTTGGTCTGCATGCCAACTATGCTTATGGCGTTCGTCTGAGCCAAAACAGTACATTCACCTTTGGTGCCAATGTAAGCTACTATCAAAGTGCCTTTAATCAAGATAGGGTAAACTCCGTTGAGGAAGACCCCTTTTTAAATACTTTGGAAAGCAGTTCCTTGGTAAGCTTTCAACCTGGATTCAACTTTTCCATTGGTAAGTTTGATATTGGTGGTTTCGCAGAAAACCTGTTCGATTACAACCTGAAAACCAGCGAATCCGTTACCGATTTTAACGAAAAAACATATTCGGGACACCTACAATATACCCATCAGTTTGAAAATGGAACGGGAATAATGGAAAGTGCTCGCTTGATGCCTTTGGCCAGAGTACGAAAAGTAGGTGAAGAAAATATTACTTTGGGTGGAAACTTGATTCTGGACCTTCCAAAACTAGGTTGGATACAAGCAGGCTATGATGACTTTTACGGTGCATCCGCCGGACTTGGTTTTAACCTAACCAAGAACATATCCTTGGGTTATACAGTAGAAAAAGGGTTGACCAACGATTTTGAGAACTTCGGGGCAACCCACGAAATCTCATTGGCATACTCATTTACACCAAACCTTACCGAAGACCGGGTAATGTTGGAAAAAGAAGGTGAGGAATTGGCCTCAAACGATGAAGATGTGCCCCAAGACAGCTTGAACATCACGGATAAGGACCTCGAAATTGCAAGATTAAAAGACAAACTGGCTGAAAACGATGCCATTTTGGATGAATTGCTGATGCGTCAAGATTCCATTGAATCAACTAGAAAAAAAGATTTGGAAAGACGTTTCGAGACCGTAATGAAAATGGTACAACGTGAAACCCGTGGACAAAATCCCGCACTGGAACAAAGGGCAAAAGAAGTCTACTTTGCCAATATGGATAGCGCAGATATCGTATCCAGGAAAAAACAACCCATTGCGAATCATGGTCTAACCAACAGCACATCAACCAAAAAAATAATTAAGATAAACGAGGCCAAGGATAACACCACGTCAACCTATGCCTCCAATTCGGGTATAAAGAAAGATAAAACCTTTAGACCCACTAAAAGTAAAAGAACTGGATTCAAATCGCATTACGTACCCAATGTAGAAAGCGGTCACTACCTGATTGCCAATGTGTTCAGAGATACCAACAACCTTAACGCATTTTTGGATAAACTTCGCGCCCAAGGTATCGATGCCGATTACTTCCAAAACCCCAAGAACAGGCTTAACTATGTGTACATTGGCGACTTCAGTAACAAAAATGATGCTTTGGAGGCCTACCGTACCAAGATGAACGGCAAGTACCAAGGCGATGCATGGGTAATGAACGTTAACGGTGGAGATTCGCCCATTGCAGGATACAACGGGTCAGCAATTACATCAAACTCAAAGTACAACAACAATGTTCTTTCCAAAAATGTGAACAACAACACCATTGGAAAAAGAAACAAGCATGTAGTCATCAGCGCAGCATCCGGTGATGGACTACCTGAGGGTTATTATATAATAGCCAATGTCTTTGACAGTTCTTCAAAAGCGAAAGAATTTGTTAAAGAATTGAATTCAAGAGGTTTACATGCAAGCTACTTTATCAGTCCAAAGGACAAACAAAGGTATGTTTACTTAAAAAAACATGAGACCTGGAACAACGCATTAACCTCTTACTATACCAAACTGAACGATTCGTATGATGACAAAATGTGGATCATGCGCATAAAAAGAAACACAACCATTTAACCTGCCATACTTATGAAAAAATCATTACTCAGGTGGGGCACAACTACTTGTTTGCTCCTGTGTGCCTACACGGGATTTTCACAAGTTAAAAACGATTTCGACGTTCGTTACGCAAACGAAATTAGGGGAGATCTAACGTTTATTGCCAATAACATTGTAAACCGAGACGACAAAAAGAATGATCCTGAAGACCCTTATAATAAAACGGGTAACAACTCGGGTTACAATGATGACCTAAACATGCAATATATTGATATTGATGGTGATCCTTCTACCTTCAGTTCCAGTAGTGCAACATTGGCAATTCCAGATTCGGATTGTTCAAGGATTAGATATGCCGGACTTTATTGGTCTGCCGTATACAAGGACAACAATCGCCGAACGGATTTTGATGAAATAAAATTCAAGGTGCCCGGAGCTTCTTACGTAGACCTTACCGCAGATGAAATCTTATTTGATGGTGAAGGTGATTCCGATTTTGGAAGCTATGCGCCATATGCATGCTATAAGGATGTAACATCCATACTCACCGGCTTGACCAATCCGGATGGTGAATATACCGTGGCCAATATCAGGGCAAGTTCGGGAGACGACGTAACCGGGGGAGTATCGGGGGGATGGTCTTTGATCATCGTTTATGAGAACCCAACATATCCAGGAAAATACATCACCACTTTTGATGGTTATGCAGGAATAAAATCGGGTGAGACCGTGGACATTCCTTTTAGCGGCTTTACTACTTTGCCAGCGCCTTTCCCAGTAAACGCTAAGCTAGGTGTTGCCGCATTGGAAGGGGACAACAGAATCACCGGGGATAGACTTTCCATTAAGGCTGATAGCAATGGTTCCTTTACCACCCTATCAAATTCTGCAAACCCGTCCAACAACTTTTTTAACAGTAACATCACGGATCAAGGGGTTATTCAGACAAATCGTAACCCAAACAGTGTTAATACATTAGGTTGGGATGTTGACCTCTTTACCATACCAAATCCAAGTCAATCCGTAATACCAAACAGTGAAACCGGTGCCACGCTGCGAGCATCCTCTTCACAAGATAAATACGACATTTTCTTTACCTCGTTGGATGTAGAAATTATTGAACCCTCCATTAACTTGGCCAAGACCGTAGAGGATATTGGAGGCAACGATATAACCGGACAGGGCGTACACCTGGGCCAGCACTTGGATTATGTGCTTACGTTTCAAAACGTTGGTAACGACGATGCCACAAATTATACCATAAGGGACGTATTGCCCGTCAATGTAACCTTGGATGAATCAAGTATATCCATGCCTTCCGGGGTAACCTATACTTTTGACCCTGCCACACGCACAATTGTCTTTACCATTCCAGACAATTTAGTGGAAGAAGGAGACCCGCCAGCGGTTATCCGTATGCGGGTCCAAGTAGCGGAAAACTGCTTTGATTTTATAGATGCCTGTACCGATATAATCCAGAATCTGGCCTACTCAACCTATCAAGGAGAGCTAAATTCCGCCCAAATAACAGATGATCCCAGTGTCTATGATTTTGATGGATGCGGTTTTGGAACACCCGGGGCAACAAACTTCTTGTTGGATGACCTTAGCGCATGTAACTTTAGTAGAACCGTCCAATTGTGTGGGGAAGATGTCTTGCTCGATGCCGGTGATAATTTTGACAATTACATCTGGTATATTGACGAAAATGGGAACAATCAAATCGATATAGGAATCGATACCGTAATTACAGACGGTGATTCCGACAACGACCCCAGCACCATGTTGGTCACCGAAGTTGGCACCTACATTGTGGACAAGCAAGTGGCCGACCCATGTAAAGACTTTCAAGAAATAATTACCGTAGAGTTGTTTGGTTCGGTACAGTCCAATCCTATAACCGCATTGATCAACGACCCTTCCAACTCCATTGATGGTGATATTGAAATATGCCCAAACGACGGTAGTGAACTTCCCGAAATTTTCTTGTGCGGGCTCAACGATACCGAACTGCTACAGATAAACATCCCGGATGCCGTAAGAATCGATTGGGAACAACTGGACGAATTAAGCTGCGGGGAGCCTGTAGATGGGTGTGCCAACACAAACACCGGTTGTACATGGAACGTGGTTCATACTGGAAATGACTTCCTAGCTTCCGATAAGGGTCAATACAGATTGGTTATCTATTATGAAGACGGATGTTTCAGTAGGTTCTATTTCAACATTTATAAAAACGACCTAGACCCACAGTATACCAGCAGTGACATTATCTGCGACACGGATGGAAACATTACAGTGACCAATGTGCCATTGACCTATGAGTTCCAGTTGGTGAATCAAACCACTGGTGCCGTTGTGGTACCATACCAATCCAACCCAAGCTTTGATATTGACACCAACGGTGCGTATATGGTGGAGATTAGACAACAAGGAGTAACCGATGGCTGTGTTTTCGTATTGGACAACATTGGTATTTTGGAAAGGGATTTTCAGGTAGATGTTGCTACCAAGGACACTGATTGTAACGGTCTGGGTGAAATAGCCATTTCCGTGCTCAATGTTGAGGCCCAATACTATTACGAAATATCCCAAGGGGGCACCGTAGTGGATACCCATGGACCATCCAACGACAACAATTACACCTTTGAAAACCTAAACGACGGGGTTTATGATGTTACAGTAACCACGGACGACGGTTGTGATTACACAGAACAGGTTACCATTAACGATGTTTCCGACATCGCTGTAAACGCCATCACCACAAAAAACATCGATTGTACCGATGGTATAATTACTGTAACAGGTTCCGGTGGATTTCCAAATCCAGATTATTACTACGCTATTTGGAGCTATAACGGTACAGACCTTTATACCGATATTGGCGATATTCCCCCCAGCGCTTATCAATCAACCAACGACTTCACTTTTACCAATGGAGAAGAGGGAACCTATGAGTTTGTAGTAGTGGATGGAAACAATTGCTACGCAATTTCAAACAGTGCGGTTATCTCAATTTCACCTTCGGTGGAATACACAACTTCCATTGTTGATGAAACTTGTTTTGGGGCTGAAGACGGTTCTTTCTCGGTCAACGTCACCAATTCCAATGGATATAGTCTATCCTATACATTGACTTATCCTGATACCTCAACGGCATCCAATACATCGGGTACATTTACCAATTTGCCACAAGGAGATTATTCTTTGACCATTACACAAACACAAGGATCCGTGTCTTGTGACTTTATTGAAACCTTTACTATTGGCGGCCCGACATCTGGAGTAACCGCGGACGCCGTATTGACCCAAGATTACACCTGTTTGCAAGACGGTATTATCGAAGCACAAAATGTAACCGGAGGAACCCCAACTTATGAATATAGTATTGATGGTGTTAACTTTAGTGCTTCACCAACGTTCAACAATCTTACCGATGGAACTTATACCATTACTGTAAGGGATGCCACCGGGTGTACCTATGTAACCGACCCTGTAACCATAGAGCCTTTAGATCCTCCAACGGACATCGATTTTTCAGCAACAGATCCACAGTGTCCAACTTTTTATTCAGATGTGACCCTGTCGGTAACGGGCGGCACACCCAATTTGGTTTATGAAATAATTTCACCTGCCGGAAGTGTTCATAACAATGGCAACGATGCCACTTTTACAGATTTAACTCCGGGAACCTATATGTTCCGAGTCACCGATAACGATGGTTGTTCCTATGATGAAAGCTTTACCATTGATCCCGTGACCGAAATTTCCGTTACTGGACAATTGGTCAGCAACATTACCTGTTTTGGTGATACAGATGGTGAAATAACCTATACCGTAAACAACTTTAACACCGACTACGACTATTCGGTCACTGGTCCTGCAACTTTTTCGGGAACAGCCGAAACCAATGGAACCATTTCCCTTACCGGGTTGGCCGAAGGAACTTATACCATTACCGTAACAGATAATTTTACCAACTGTACGGACACTGCCGATGTAACCATTGCTGCTCCACCAGTAGCATTGACCGCACCGGTTACCGTTGTACAGCCAACTTGTGAAGCCGATGGCTCAGTGGATATCGCCGCTACAGGTGGGTGGGGAAGTTATACCTATGAAATTACCGCTGGTCCCGTTGGATATACCCTTCCAGCCCCGCAAACCAATGGTTTGTTTGCTGAATTGAGCATAGGCGGAAACTATACATTTACCGTGACCGATGCCAATGGTTGTGTCTTTACGGACACCTTCACAATTAATGATGCCATTGCACCGGTTTTGGATATTGTTCCAAATGATATTTGTTATGATGATGCCACAGGATTGACCTTAACGGCCAATGTTACTTCGGGAGGAGATGGAAGTTACGAATACAGCCTAAATGGAGGTCCGTTCGTAGCTACAAATGTATTTACAGGCCTCGGCCCAGGAACCTATACCATTGATGTTAGGGACGGAAACGATTGTACCGATTCGGCATCCATCACCATTGATCCAGAACTTAGTGTAACGGCATCAGCGCCAAACATAACAGCCTGTGGAACAGATACGGATGTAACCATAACTGCAGCCGGTGGAGATGGAAATTACGTATATGCAATAGTTGCCGATGGTGTTGTACCAACCGACAGTGACTTTTCAACGACAAATCCAGTTTCTGCACCAAGTGCTGGAGACTACGATATTTATGTAAGAGATAACAATGGTGCCTCTGGATATTGTGAAGCCAATTACGATATCACCATTGTCCAAGATGCTCCTTTATCACTCACAATATCCAATACAGACATTCTTTGTAGTGGTGAAGCTCAAGCCCAAATAACCATTGCCGCATCAGGCGGTGAAGGACCTTACACTTACAGTATTGATAATGGGGCAACCTATCAAACCTCCAACACTTTTGTAAACCAACCCGCAGGAAGTTACAATATCCGGGTTAGGGACGCCAACAACTGTGAAGTGACCGAAATCTACACCATTACCGAGCCCTTGACCCTTTCAGCATCTGCCGCTGTGACCGCTTTGGCCGAATGTTATCCGGGAATGGGTGCTGAGGTACGTATCACAAATGCCATTGGAGGTACAGATCCTTACGAATACAGCTTTGATGGTGGATCCAACTACGGGGCAAGTTCCATTGGATATCTATTGCCGGGGACACACACCCTGTACATTAGGGATGCCAACTTGTGTACCTATCCAATGACCATTACCATTAATCCAGAGCCTACACCTCCTACCGCAACGGCAACCGTTGATTACGAGTGTGATGGTGAAGGAACCATTACCGTTACGCCAAGCAGTACGGATTTTGATTACACTTATGAAATTGATGGTAATCCAAACACACCGAACACTTCAAACACATTTACAGATGTTACCGTTGGCGATCACACGATCACGGTGAACTATACAAGCAACTTAACCCCTTCTCCAAGTATACTCCTTTCTGAAAACTTTGGGGTTGGACCAAATACCAGTATTTCCGAAATTGACCCTGCCTATTGTTACGAGCCACAAAGTGGTGCTGTAAACTCTTGTGGGTGGGCCATTGACACACATATACAAGATGGGGAATATTCTGTAACCCAATCCATTGACAATCCATATGGTACTTGGCAAAACCCCAACGACCATACAGGAGTAGCCAATGGAAGGTTCTTGGCAATCAACGTGGGCGGTGTCGCCGGTGTTGGTGGAATTGTATATCAAAAAACCGGAGTGGAAGTAGTTCCCAACCGAGATATTACAGTTTCCCTTTATGCATTTAACCTATTAAGAACTGGTACTTCGGGTGGTGACCCTTCCATTGAAATTCAATTAGTAGATGGAGGTGGATCCATTATCGCCAGTACAACCACTGGAAGTATCCCAAAGAACACAGGTGCCAACGATTGGCATAATTATTCCGTTGATCTAAACCCAGGGGCAAATTCAAACTTGGATATTGTTATTAGAACAAACTCTGCTGTAATTAACGGAAACGATATTGCAATCGACGACATCGAAGCCTACCAAATACCAGAGGTTTGTGGCGATTCCTTAACCCTTAATGTTACGGTTGAGGACGGTCACGCCTTTGATGGGGCAATTACAGCCTACACTGATATAACTTGTAACGGTGCTGACGATGGGACCATTACCTTTGAGGCTGAAAACTTTGATCCAGCTATAGGCTTTACATACCAAGTTGATAGCGGAGCTATATCTGCCGCCCAATTTGCCAGTCCTATTACTGTTTCGGGACTTCCAGCAGGCGCACATACCATCAATATTGTGGATCTACGAGACCCTGCTTGTTCCGTTGTGTTGAACCAATCCTTGACACAGCCCGACCTCTTGGACGTTACAGCTTCCATTACCAACGAACTTACATGTACCAATGGTGGTGCAACCATCACGGCCACAGCCACCGATGGAACACCCGCATACCAATATCAATTAGAGGATGATTTAGGTAATGTAATTACCGCTTTCCAATCATCAAATGTGTTTACTGGACTTGCCACAGGGGATTATGTGGTCCGCGCAAGGGATATTAATTTATGTGAGGACACCACAACCATTACCATTGACCCTGCAGAGGCCATTGTGTTTACAGCAACACCTACAGCATGTTATTCTGGCAACAATGATGGTACCATTACAGTAAATGTTACCAATGGAAATGGAGATTATCAATTTAGCTTGAACGGTGGTGCCTGGATAACCCCAACACCCTCCACAGGCACAACACATACATTTGAAAACTTAACGGCAGGAACCTATACCATAGACGTTCGTGATGGTTATGGGTGTGCTGGGGTTCAAGAGACGGTTACCATAAATCCAGCGCTTACCGCTTCTGCATTCTTGGACAATGACTTGACCTGTTTGGCAGATGCTACCATAACCATAACTGCAAACGGGGGTTCAGGTTCGTATTCCTACGAATGGTCCAACGATGGTGGAACCAACTACTACTCCACTAATTTTACAGGAAATGTTTTTAATACCGATACCGATGGGACCTACATTTTCCGCGTAACAGATACCACGGTACCCACTGTCTGCTCTGTTGTGACAAATAGCATTTTGATTACACCCGCAGTGCAGCCCGTAATAAGCAATGTTATTCCAACGGATATTTTGTGTAACGGGGAAAGTACGGGTGCATTGGATATTGTAATCGATACCTCGGTAGGTGTTCCTCCTTACACTATCAATGTTTTTGAAACAATTACCTCTACTGACTATGGAACACAAACCACTGGTTTGCCAGCTGGTTCGTACGAAGTTACCGTAACTGATGATAAGGGCTGTGTGTCCGATCCATTCCCTGTGGTAATTTCTGAACCAAATCCGATCAGTTATACCACATCGGACGTGCCGATTACCTGTGATATAAGTTCTGGTATCACTAACCCTGGTTCAATCACTGTTTCCAGTGTTTCCGGTGGTACGGCCGAGTATACTTATATCCTGACAGCAAACAACGGTATAGCCCCACAAACCTATACTACCACTCCCGGTGCTAGAGACCATACATTTACAGTATTGGACTTCGGTATCTATCAAATAGATATCGTGGATGCAAATGGATGTGCTTCCTATACCACAGAAATTATAGCGTCCCCTCCAGATGATCTTGACATTGATGTGAGCACCGCTACTGCAGATTGCATTTCTGGAGGTACCGCAATTGTTTCCGTAGATGCAGCCGTAGGAAGTGGAAATTATGAGTTTGCTATACTAGAACAATATGGGGCACCTTATGTAGATGACCCAGTGAACGATTACATAGGTCCCGATACTGTGGGAGGAGATACGGCAACTTTTACCGGGCTTACTCCTGGTATCACCTATACTTTTGTGGTTCATGATCTTACAACCCTCTGTTATTATTTTGAAGAAGCAGCTGCACCCATCAATACGCCTTCCGCAATGACAGCTACTTTGGATGCTGTGAACAACGTGAGCTGTAAAGGTTCAGCAGATGGAAATATTTCATTTACCTTCACAGGTTTCGATGTGGGTGCAACTGAGGTTGCCTACGAAATCTTCAACAGACAATCCAACATATCCACAGGTTACAGCGGTGTTGCAACGGTAAACGCACCAACCACGGTAACCGTGAACAATTTTGCCACACTTCCTCCTGGTGAGTACTACCTATTGCTCACCGAAATAGGTGGTGCCAACAACGGGTGTTCCGTAAATGGTGCTGAATTTACCATCCGGGAATCTGCCAATGCATTGGATTTAGATGTGGCCAGTCCACAAAACGATAACTGTAACCCCAATGCAGGAATAATAACAGCTACTGGAAGATATGGTACTGCTCCATATGTGTACCAATACTTATTGGATACAGATCCTGCGCCTACCGCAGCAACAGCTGGATGGACAAGTAATACCACCGCTAATGTTGAGGCCGGAGACTACATGGTTTACGTAATGGATGCCTACGGATGTATCTTCCAAAAACCCATTACCGTAGATGAAGACCCAAGTCCAGAAATTTCCGTGTCCATTATTGATGAATGTGTGGATGAAGGTTTATTTGAAGTCTTGGTTACCTTGGACAACCCAGCGTTGGCCATGGCACCGTTCCAACTAAGTGTAAATGGTAGTGCCTACCAAAACTTTACGTTTGATGGAAGCAATCAGTACGTAATATCGAATCTAAGTTCAGGTGTGGGTCAAACCATCTCCGTTAGGGACTTAAATGGCTGTATCGATACCGAAACCATCAATATTCACCCACCTCTTGAGTTCACTGTAACACAAACCGTGGCCATGGATTGTGAGCTGGGGTCTGCTGGAAATGCAGTGCTTGAAATAGAAATACTTTCTGGTTCTGGAAACTATGAATATTTAATAGACGGTCCGGGTAGTAACGATCAAGTTAGGGGGGTTGTTCCTTCTAATCCTTTTACATGGAACGGCGCAGCTGTTGCAGGTGATTATGATGTAATCGTATTTGATATGGGAACAGCGCCACCAAACTGTCCACAAACCATAACCATCGAAGTTCCTGATAAACTATTGCCGGAATTTACAGAAACACATGTAGATGTAACCTGTCATGGAGGTGCCGATGGAAGCATAACGTTAACAGCGGTCGATAATGG
Source organism: Allomuricauda sp. (assembly GCF_002699205.1). Classification (GTDB taxonomy): domain Bacteria; phylum Bacteroidota; class Bacteroidia; order Flavobacteriales; family Flavobacteriaceae; genus Flagellimonas. The sequence goes on along the minus strand of NZ_PABT01000014.1, from coordinate 113,909 downwards.
CACCCTACCCCTGACCTATACTTTATCGCCAATGCCAGTGGGTGCAGTATTGAACGGAAACACCTTTGAAAATCTACCGGCTGGAACCTACGATGTCCATGCTGTGGGATCAAATAATTGTCCTTTCGACATTCTGGGCATCGTAATTTCCGAACCTGCGGATATATCCGTTCCCGATCCCACGGTAGTAGAATTTGGTTGTACTACTGGAAACAACATGAACAACGCTACTATTACCGTAGATGCGGCCTCTATTACCGGAGGTAGTGGAAACTATGTCATCTATGAATTTATCAACGATGCAGGATCTGTAGTGGTTCAATCCGGAAACAATCCAGTGTATACCGAAACCGATATCAACGGTGGAAACTACACCATTAATGTGTATGATAGTAATGGTTGTATAGGCACAACAACAGCTACCATCGCTCCGTTTGATAGTTTAGATTCCGCAACAATTAACGTAGATGCAGTTGCTACTTGTATTGCTGGCGAGGATATTACCATTACCGCAGTGGGATCCATTACCGATTCAAATACGCATCCGGCCAATTATGAATTTAGGGAATTGCCATCTGGTACGTTCCAAGCCTCTGGAAGTTTTACAGGATTGAGTGTTGGTATCCACAACTTTGAAGTAAGAAACACGGTAACAGGATGTGTCACAACCGTTTCTCACGAAGTGACCGATCCAGAAGTATTGGATTTAATTGTGGTGAACACCACGGACATCACCTGCTATGGAGACACCAATGGTGCTGTAGAATTAAACCTTGTTGACGCTTCCAGCACAACCTATGCAAGTGCTACAAGTTATACGCTGTATTACGATGTAAACAATACACCTACCAATTTAGGTGATGATAACATAACCACAGGTTCTGATGCCGACGGAAGCTTTACCATCACAGGACTTGCTGCCGGTACTTATTATATAGAAGTTACCGATACGAACCCTCCAGGGGCGGCTTGTGAGTACAGCGAATCCTTTACCATTGCAGGTCCTGCTGCTGCCATTACTGGGGCTACAGTAGTAACCGATATTACCTGTTTGGGTAACGATGGGACCATTCAAATTACCAACGTTGCCGGTGGATGGGGTGGATATTCCTACTATGTAGGAACTTCTTCGCCAACAGCCTCCGGTGACTATGACCCCGATCCAAACTTTACAGGACTTGGTGCCGGTACTTACGAGGCTTGGGTAATCGATTCAAGCGGTTGTGAGGAATTGGTGGATACCATAACCCTAACTGATCCTGTTCCAATCACGGCAACATTACAGATCAATCAAGCCAATTGTACCGACCTACAAGGTGAAATCCAAGTAGTGGGGACAACGGGTGGACAAGGAAGCAACTATACCTATCAATTGATCAAAGATGGTTCTAACGTAGGCTCCCCACAGACCAGTGATATTTTCTCCGGTCTTGGAGCTGGTTCCTACGAAGTACTGATTGCCGATCAGTGGTCTTGTACCACAACTGTTGGTCCAGTAGTACTCACAGATGCCATGACGACCAATACAACTGTGGTTAAACCTATTGATTGTGATATTAGCGATCCAGGGGGCCAAATCACCGTTAACGTATCTGGTGGTTCCGCAAATTTGGAATACAGCACCGTTACGCCTGTCTCAGCAACAGTGATTACCAACAATGACGGTATTTTCACAAACTTGACAGAACCAGGGACATATACATTTACCATAACAGACTTGGATACTTCCGAACCTTGTACCTATGTGGTTACCCAAGAGTTGGATGACAAAGTAGATCCAGTGATTGATGATGTGCTTATAGATGATGTCAACTGTTTCGGAGGTTCAGATGGAAGCTTGACCGTGGTATTGGATCCTGCAACCGTGGTTGATCCTGTCTATACCTATGAACTTTATGAAATGTCGGATTTGGCGCATCCATACCGATTTGCACAATCAAGTCCTGTATTTGACAATCTGCCTGCTGGTGATTACCAAGCAAGGGTAATTTCATCAAGGGCTTGTGAAGATTCGTTTGATGTTACCGTTGGAGAACCAACAGTATTGGGGGCCTCTGCCACAGCAATAGATTTTGCCTGTAGTCCAAGCAACTCGGTTAACGAAGCAACGGTAACAGTTACTGCAACCGGTGGAACAGCACCTTACCTTTATAGTTTTGAAGGAAACAGCTTTACTTCGGATGCCACTTTTGATGTAGTGGACGACGGAACAGTTCAAACTATCAACTATATCGTAAGGGATGCCAATGGATGTGAATATCCAGATAGTATTGATGTGCAACCTTTGAACACTTTTACATTGGCTGCCAATCAAGATGTTGCTATCTCCTGTATCAACCCAGAAACGGTGACCTTAACGGTAACGGAAAGCATTGGTGGTGACACCTATACGTTTGAATTGTTGCCCGTTGGAAACCCTTATGGAGCAATAATGGCTTCAACCGGTACAACGGCTACTTTTGAGTTGACCGAACCAGGTAGCTACTCATTCAGGGCTACCAACGATACAACAGGTTGTTATGTAGAAACCACGTATACCATTGATCCATACGATACAATTGACGTAACGGCCACAGCTACAATGCCCGCCATCTGTTTTGGTGACGCGGGAACCTTGGAAATTGATGTTACCGGGTATATCGGAACATACAATTATGAGGTGTTCAATGCTGATGGTACAACTACCGGGATAACGGGAAGTGGAAACACATCGACCAACCCAATGTCGATTACAGACCCGTTGTTGATAGGTGGAAATTATTTCGTGCGCGTTTCAGAAACGGGTTATCCAGAGTGTATCGAAGATTCCAATACCATAACCATAGTTTCCCCAAGTTCAGCCTTGGATTACACGCCACAAGAAATGGCGAATGTTACCTGTACCAATGATCAAGGTGAGATATTAATAGCTCCAACAGGAGGTTATGCTCCTTATGACATTGTGTTGACCAATACCACAACAGCTCAAGTTTATACCATGAACGATGTAGCCAGTTATTTGTTCACTGGATTATCCGCGGGAGACTATACGGTGAGCGTTACAGATAGTGGTGGTTGTGTTGAAGACAGGACATTGACCCTAACACAGCCTGATCCAATTACAGCAGATATCGATGCCGCTCCAATAGACCTTTTGTGCTATGGGGACAACAGTGCATCCGTATGGGCAGATAATGTATTGGGAGGAGAAGGTTCCTATATGTACCAGTTGAACATTTATGACGAAACCGGTACTACCATAGTATCCACAACGGGAGCGCAAAGCAGTGACACCTTCACTGGATTGGGTGCTGGGATTTACAGTATAACCGTATCCGATGGATGGAGCTGTGGTATGGAAACCCCTCAAGTGACCATTACCGAACCAACAGAGGTTATGGCATCTTTGATCCAATTAAGTGGAATGACCTGTACAAGTGATGCACAAATCATGTTGAGTGCTGCTGGAGGAACAGCCCCCTATTTCTATAGTACGGATGGAATCAGCTTTACCGCAATGAGTGGTGGAGATACCCATACGTTTGATGTAGGACCAGGTACTTACCAATATTACGTTCGCGATGCCAACGGTTGTGATGCTATGATATCCAACCAAGTAACTGTAGATGATGTTCCTGAACTCATGCTGGAAATAGACGATTCAGCAGCCATCATCAATTGTATGGGAGAAGCTTCAGCGACCATTATTGCAAGCGCCACTGGTGGTCTGGGCAGCTATAGTTACGAATTGTACAGTGATGCAGCCTTGACCAACCTTGTTGATGGACCACAAACCAGTGGAACCTTTAGCGGACTAATGGCAGGAGATTACTATGTAAGAGTGACCAGCGTCGATTGTGTTGAGGTTTCACCTGTAATTACCATTGTTGATCCAGATCCTTTGGTGGTCGATCGGGAAGAGTTTACCAATATAACTTGTTCTGGTATGGAAGACGGAACCATTACTGTTGAAGTTTCTGGAGGAACCGGCGAGATTCTTTATGCCATTTCACCAAATCTAGATCAGTTTGATACCGAAAACACCTTTACAGATTTGGCTCCAGGCATTTATGACGTAATAGCCCAAGATGTGAATGGATGTTTTATCACCTTCCAATTTGAACTTACACAACCAGAACCTGTTGTGGCCGAAGCCATCAATATTATGGACGAGGTCTGTTTTGAAAGTGGGGATGGTTCGTTCGAAGTTCAAATCTCTGGAGGTACTGCTCCTTATTCAACAAGCCTCAACTCGAATGCGGATGACGATTTTGTTCAAGATCAGTTCTTGTTCCAAAATCTGACCTCAGGAACCCACGTGGTATTTGTAAGGGATGCCCAAGGTTGTGATACCAATGTGATTGTGGAAATAGAGCCCGGTGTTAACCTTGCTGCCACTGTAACACCAATATATGAGTGTACCGGAAACATCCCGGACAACTATTTGAACATTGTTATGGAGGACGAATCCATAGTGCCCGATCTTATGTATGCTTTGGATTCTACCGATCCGGCAGACATGCAACTAACGGCCGACTTTACCAATATAGCCCCGGGAAATCATTTCTTGACCATTGCCCATGCAAATGGATGTATGACAACCTATGACTTTACCATTGAAGGGTACGAACCGCTTACATTAATGTTGGAAAATAACAATATCAACCAAATAACAGCAATAGCTGAAGGTGGTGTGGAAGACTATACGTTCTACTTCAACGATATTGATAATGGATCTGACAACACTTTCTACATCAACAGGACCGATACTTATACCGTAACCGTGGTTGATGAAAACGGTTGTGAGGCCACTGCAGAGATTTTCATGGAATTTATAGATGTTGAATTTCCGAAGTTTTTCACCCCAGATGGCGACGGTCTCAACGATATATGGCTTCCTGACAACATTGAGGGCTTCCCGGACGTACTAATTAAGATTTATGATCGTTATGGTAGAGTAGTGGAAGAGATGACCCGAAACGTCAAAGGTTGGGATGGAAATTATGATGGAAAACCATTGCCAACTGGTGACTACTGGTACGTTGTTCAACTTCAAGGAGAACAAGACGACAGAGAGTTTGTGGGACACTTTACACTATATAGACAATAACACTTAACCTACTTTAACCCCATGTTAAAAAAAGTATATTCAACTATCCTATTAGCATCCTTGGCAATCTGTGCCAGGGGACAAGAGTTGACCGTACCCCAATTATCCCAATACATCGCGGACAATCCATTTTTAATGTCTCCAACCTATGCTGGTATCGGAGACCATATAAAAGTCCGTTTAAACGGCCTCACGCAATGGGTTGGGATTGAAGATGCCCCAGATACCCAAACATTGGCCGCAGATGCCAGAATTGGGAATAGATCGGGAATAGGTATGTTGCTTTATAATGATAGCAATGGTTATACCCGACAAAGAGGAGCAAGGGTTTCTTTTGCCCACCACCTAACTTTGGACAGGTATGATGATATCTTTCTATCCTTTGGTATATCCTACAACTTTAACCAATTTAGGATAGATGTAGAGGAATTTGAAGAAAATAATGGTCAATTACCAACCGATGACAAGGCCACTACAAACCATAACTTTGATATAGGTGTACTATACAGATATGATAAATTCTTCTTTAGCCTAAATGCTGGCAATATACTCAACAAAGACTTGTCAAATTTCAACACGGACATGATTCAAATTGAGCCCAATAAACTTAGGAACTACTATGTGTATTCTGGGTACAGTTTTTCCAAAAGTAAAAACAGTAAATTGGAAATAGAGCCTTCCGTGTTTTTTCAATGGTTTGAAAGTGATGGCCGTTCTGTTACCGATTTGAACACCAAATTCCGTTTTCGTGATTTTGAAGACTATTATTACGTTGGGCTGACCTATCGTTTTTTGAACGATCAATTGGGAGAGCCCCTTTACATTGCGCCAATAGCCGGGTTCAAAAAAAGTAATTTCTATTTTGGATACTCCTATCAGGTAATTACCAACGAAATTTTAGGTTATAGTAGCGGTACCCATGTACTTACCGTGGGCATGGATCTCTTCCAGGGAATAAGTAACTGTAGATGTATGTATTGATTTGACCGTTTTTGCCCTATTTTTGCCCTCTCTTTTAATTCAAGACTTTGGGAAAGATTAGGTTAAAAAACGTTAGAATACATTCCAACCACGGATGTTTAAAGGAAGAAATGCTCATTGGCAGTGATTACAGGGTAGATTTGGAGGTAACCACCGATCTTTCCAAACCAGCCATTTCCGATCAGCTTAGTGAAACCGTGGATTATGTACATCTCAACAATATCATAAAGGAAGAAATGACAGTACGTTCCAATCTTTTGGAACATGTGGCCAAACGAATTATCGATCGTATATTGACAGAAATACCGGAAGTATCAGAAGTCGAAGTGGAAGTATCCAAAATAAACCCACCCATTGGTGGTGATGTGGAGAGCGTTTCGGTAAAACTCAGAAATACTAGATGAACAGATATATATAACTCATTGATACTGTTCCTCTTTTTATAAATTTGTGTTCAATGGTCAAAATGGCATTGTGGTCGAATTGGATAGACAAAATCCCGCAAGGATTTTTATGGTGGTTCGAGTCCACCCGATGCCTCAGAGGTATTTTTTATAAAAAACATTTAGATTATTTTTCAATCTAAAAATTCATAAAATATTTATAGCTTTGCCATCCAATTGGCATCGTGGCCGAGTGGCTAGGCAGAGCTCTGCAAAAGCTTGTACAGCGGTTCGAATCCGCTCGATGCCTCAAAACCCAGTACAGTGTACTGGGTTTTTTGTTAGCTCATCCTTTCTATTCCTTCTTTGATATCAAATTTTTCCTTGGGCAAGAATCCTTTGCTAATAAGCACAATGCCACAAATAATCAACACAATGCCCAATCCTTTTTTGATAAGAACAATACGTTCTTGGGTCAAATAGCGCTTTAATTGTTTGGCCAATATTATTTTTATAAGATCGGTCGCAAAATAGACCAATATCACTGTACTGAAAAAAACCATCATCCTATTGGGATCGTTATCCAGACTAGGACCTACCACTATAATAAGGCCCAACCAAAAAGCAAGAACACCAATATTAATAAAGTTCAAAAGAAATCCTTTTGCCATTAAACCCAAGTATGTCCCTTTTGAGACTTTCACATTGGATTTCTTTTTGGGCTTTTTGGCAAAAAGGAATATACCGTACACCAAGAGGATCATCCCTCCAAAAACAAAGAGACCGGGTTCATTGCTCAAATTCTCCAATAATTGAAAACTACTGAAATAAGCAATAACCAAAAAAACAATATCAGCAATAATGACCCCAACATCCAAACTTACCCCTGCCCTAAATCCTTTGGTAGCACTTGTTTCCAATAAAACAAAGAAAACAGGACCGATCATAAAGCTCAACAAAAATCCCAAAGGAACGGCAGCTTGGATATCTTCAATCATTTTTTAATGCATTCTTTTAATTTTACCACCGAAAAGGGTGTGCTCGTCCATTTTTTTTGGATCTCCATACACCAATACCTCTCCACCAGCCTTTACATTGGCCTTTACGTAGTCTGATGCATAAATTTCAGCATTTCCTCCGGCATTTACACTTATTGTGGTAAATTTTGTTTTAAAGTTTCTTCCATTATAAGCACCACCGGTATTGATAATAATATCTTGGGTATTGGAAAATCCACCCGTAAATATTTTTCCTCCAGAAACAGCTTTGACCAAAAGTTGGTCCAGTTCGCAATTGATTTCCAACTCGCCTCCCTCCTGTGCCTTAAGTTCCAAAACATCTTGCACATAAGTATCATCCGAGGAAATTCTTGCATCTTCATTAACATCGATTACCACAAGTTCTTCAGAATGATAGAGATCCACATAAGTTCTATACCCACTGAATATTTTGAAAATTTCCATCCTGATTTTCAAAATACCATCATTATTGACAATAGCCACATTATCAATGTTTTCTCCGGTAATCACAGCTTTATTTTCATTGGATTTGATAAGATTAATGGAAATACCATCAAACCCCTTTACTTCGGTAAACTTTTGTAGATGTTGGGTTAAGGTAGCATCTTGGGCTTCAATATATTGTAGTGATAGGAAAAAAATAACAATCGTAATTACTCTCATGTTATAAAAATTTGGTTATCAACAGAATAGCAAATCTTATTCCAAAGTACTATTATTTCTTTTTACCTATCAATGAAAAGTCCAAATGGCGTTTGACCAAATCAGTACTTTTGACCATTACATATACCTCGTCACCCAACTGGTACATACGTTTCGTTCTTTCTCCGACAATGGCATATTGCCGTTCATCAAAAACATAATAATCGTCCTTGATATCCCGGATACGAACCATGCCCTCGCACTTGTTTTCAATAATCTCCACATAAATTCCCCATTCCGTCACTCCAGAAATTACGCCCAAAAACTCTTGATCCTTATGGTCTTCCATAAATTTGATCTGCATATATTTAACAGAATCCCGTTCGGCATTGGCAGCCAACAGTTCCATATCCGAAGAATGTTTGCATTTTTCTTCGTACAATAGAGCTTTTGGCATTTTTTGCTTATCCAGATAGTGTTGTAACAATCGGTGCACCATAACATCTGGATAACGTCGAATGGGCGAGGTAAAATGTGTATAATACTCAAATCCCAATCCGTAGTGGCCAATGTTCTCGGTAGTATAAATGGCTTTGCTCATACTTCGTATCGCCAAAGTATCCACAAGGTTCTGTTCCTTTTTCCCTTTAACATCTTCCAATAACTTGTTCAAGGATTTATTAATGGTCTTGTTATCCTTAAGGTTTATGCTGTGTCCAAACTTGGAAATAACCGAATTCAGGGCCAATAATTTATCCTCATCCGGTTTATCATGAACACGGTAAACAAATGTTTTCTTCTGCTTACCAATAAATTCGGCCACTTTTCTATTGGCCAATAGCATAAATTCCTCAATGAGTTTATTGGCATCCTTTGTTTCCTTGAAATATACACCTACGGGCTCATTGTCCTCGGACAGATGGAACTTTACCTCTATTTTATCAAATGAAATGGCCCCGGCATCCATACGTGCTTGACGCATGATCTTTGCCAATCTATCAAAGGTTAAAATAGCATCCACAATCTCATCAGAAACAGCATAGGCCTCGCCCCTGATCGAAATTTCCTTTGGAATACCGTTCTGTTCGGTCTCAATAATATGTTGTGCCTCTTCGTAGGCGAATCGTTCATTGGAGTTAATGACCGTTCTTCCAAACCATTGTTTTACCAATTGGGCATTATCATCCATTTCAAAAATGGCAGAAAATGTATACTTTTCCTCATTTGGACGAAGGGAACATGCTTTATTGGACAACACCTCTGGCAACATAGGAACCACTCTGTCTACCAAATACACCGAGGTTGCCCTATTATATGCTTCTTCTTCCAAAATGGTATCGGGTTGCACATAATGTGAAACATCCGCAATATGGATTCCTATTTCGTAGTTCCCATTTTCCAACTTTTGAAAGGAAAGGGCATCATCAAAATCCTTGGCATCTTTTGGATCAATGGTAAAGGTAAGCACATCGCGCATATCCCTACGCTTCGCAATTTCTGATTCCTTTATACTGGTGTCCAATGTTTTGGCAAACTGTTCCACCTCATATGGGAACTCATGGGGAAGACCATACTCCGCCAAAATGGAATGGATCTCAGTATTGTGATCCCCAGGTCTACCCAAAACCTCAACAATTTCCCCATACGGAGAATCCGCACCATCTGGCCAATCCCCCAAAAGAACCAATACTTTATCACCATCGTTTGCTTTTTTCAGCTTTTCTGGTGGAATAAATATATCGGTGTACATCCTGGAATCCGTTGGTCGGACAAAGGCAAAACTTTTTTGCTTGTCAACAATGCCCACATACGTTGTTTTCTTTCTCTCGAGCACCTTGGAAACCTCTCCTTCCATCTTCTTGCTCTTACGTCTAGGTTTTATAAACACCTCTACGGTATCACCATGAAAGGCTCCGTTCAAATTATTGTTCTGCACAAATATGTCATCCTCCAGCTCTTCAACAACAATATATGCATTCCCACTTGTGGTAAGATCCACCCTACCAGTAAAGTAGGTATGTAACGATGGCTTCTTTTGATATTTGCCCCGTTCAGGCTCCACAATACGATCACTGGCCTTTAACTGCCCTAAACGTTTGATCAATAAGTTTCTATCCTGGGTATCGGTAATACCTAATTTTGAAGCTATTTGCTTGTAATTGAATGCTTTGGACGGTTCTTTTTCCAATACGGTAAAAATGCCCTTCGTAATTTCATTCTTTCGCTGACTACCAGCTCTTTTCTTTTTCTTTGACATTAATGTCCTTATTTTTTTGAAAAATACAAATTATAATCCTTGGCCAACAAGGAAAGGAAGAGTAATCATAAACAAAAGGACTTTTATCAACAATTATCAATATTATATTTTTTTCTTCTTTTTTAAATTTAATTAAAATGGTGGTTATGATAGATCGTTGAAATGTGGAATAACATTTTGGGATAAAAGTTGCTTTGAACAGAGAAAAGATTTTATCCACAATTTATCCTGAAACAAGAATTATAAAAATCAAGGGATTATGATTTTTATGCACAGTATTTAATAACCGTTGTCAACATAAAATTATTGAAAAGTAAATGTGTTTTCAATGTTAACTACTATTAAAATTTGTCTCATATAGGTCTATTAATTTTTGATGAAATATCTGCAGAAGGTTAAATTATTATTTTTAATGATCTATTTTTTTAAAAAACAAAATCTGGTTACCATTAGTTTTCTGTAAATAATTAACAAAATTCCTTATTTGTTAATTGGTTGTTTTTTAAATAGATGCAAAAACATCCTCGTTTTTATAAACATCATCACATTAAAAGATATTGTACCTTTGTTAAGCATCTATTTTAATACAGAACCATGAAAATTGCGATAGGAAACGACCACGCCGGAACCGATTATAAATTGGCCATAGTTGGCTTTTTAAGGTCAAAGGGAATTGAAGTTATAAACTATGGTACGGATAGTACCGATAGCGTTGATTATCCTGATTTTGCACACCCTGTGGCGACTGATGTAGCTGAAGGAAACGTAGATTTGGGCATTGTGCTGTGCGGTAGTGGCAATGGTGCCAGCATGACCATTAATAAGCACCAGAACGTTAGGGGGGCCCTTTGTTGGAACAAAGAAATTACACAACTGGCAAGAGAGCACAACGATGCCAATATTTTAAGTTTACCAGCTCGATTTATTTCTCTTCCGCAGGCACTGGACATGGTAGATACTTTTTTAAATACTGAATTTGAAGGAGGAAGACACGAGAGAAGAATAGAAAAAATACCATGTAGATAAATCCTATGGGCCATCATCATAGCCACCATCATCATGGACATTCCCACTCCCATACCGACTTAAAAGGGAGAAATCTTCTAATATCCATTTTCCTGAACATTGGTATAACATTGGGACAAATAATCGGAGGTTTGATTTCCGGAAGTTTGGCCCTGCTGTCCGATGCACTGCATAATTTTAGCGATGTCCTCTCTTTGGTAATCAGTTATTGGGCGCGAAGACTGGGACAAAAAAAAGCATCGAACCTTAAAACTTTTGGCTATAAACGAGCCGAGATTTTGGCTGCATTTATTAATGCGGCAACCCTGGTTGTCGTTGCCATTATTTTAATGAAAGAAGCCGTTGAACGATTAATGGATCCCCAGCAGATTGAGTCCAACCTTGTAATATGGATGGCTTTGATTGCCATTGCTGGCAATGGTTTTAGCGTGCTGTTGTTAAAAAAGGATTCTGACCACAACATGAACATGAAATCCGCCTATTTGCATTTGCTAACGGATATGATGGCCTCTGTGGCAGTATTGATCGGGGGTATTTTGATGAAGTATTTTCAAATTTTTTGGGTAGATGCCATCTTGACCATGATCATAGGTGTTTATCTCATTTATATGGGTTATGATCTATTGAAGGAATCCACAGAAGTATTAATGCTCTTTACCCCAAAATCCGTGGTTATACAAGATATTGTAGAATCTATTTGTACCATAGAACCGGTAAAAAATGTACACCATGTACATATTTGGCAGCTCAATGAAGAGGAAGTGCACATGGAAGCCCATATTGATTTTAAAGAGGATATCCGACTTTCAGAGTTTGATGAAATATTGGAAAAGATCGAGGAACACGTGTACCACAAGCATGGAATCAACCATGTGAATATCCAGCCTGAGTTTGATAAATGCGATTCCAAAAGCGTAATAGTCCAAGATTGATGCAAGTATCCGTAAAAACCTTTGATCAGCTCACCACCGAAGAACTCTACCATATTTTACGCCTCCGCAGCGAGGTTTTTGTAGTGGAACAGGACTGTGTGTACCAAGACGTGGACAATAAGGACCAAAAAGCGCTCCATGTCATAGGAGTTAAAAACGATGAAATTGTTGCCTACACCAGAATTTTTAAACCTGGGGATTATTTTGAAAATGTAAGTATTGGAAGGGTAGTGGTACGCCACGATCAACGTAAATATGGTTTGGGCAAACAGATTATGCAAGCCTCTTTGGCTACAATAGATGAAAGATTTCCAAATAAGCCTATCGAGATTTCGGCACAAACCTATTTACTACAATTTTACACGGATTTGGGTTTTAATGCCTTTGGAGAAGAGTATTTGGAAGATGGGATTCCACATAGGAGAATGTTGAAAGAGTAGTTTATTTATGTGATCCTACATTTGCTACGAATGAAGGATAAAAACGTGTATTAAAAATCAACTCAACCTTTTCGCCACACCGATCCGAATCAAAAAATCCAACTTAAAAATTAGATTTACAGGTTGCTCCGCTTTATTTTTTCTTGAGAAAAACAGATATCCTTCGGTTTTAGGATTGAATTCATCCAACACCAATTTGCCGTGTCTATCATTATTTTTTGAAATAACCCGTTCCAATTGCTCTTTATTCAAACCCAAACCATGCAAATAGGAAATTAGTTTTTCTCTGTTTACCATCGTGATATTACAGGATGTAAAAACATCCTCTTCATCGGAATAAATACTGGTGACCAATGCATAAAAATGCGTCTTTTTTGAAGCATCGAACAGCCATCCCTGTCTTTGAATGCCATTTTTTTGATAAAATAACTCAAAAGCAAAGGTGGGCAAGCTTTCATTTATATAATCCAGCTGGGCCTTTTCATCCACAAAAAACTGCTTTTCCGAACGATTATCCTTTAGGATAAGGTCAATGCCCAACAATTGTTTTTTTAGATTGGAAACACGCTCAAAACTATAATGCTTCAGGTGTTTTTGATAATACGAATCCAGTAAGGGGGTCAGTTTTTTTTCTTTGGATAGATCAGCGTTAAAATTGCTTTTCAAATTCGGTTATTTTCCGGAACAGGGAAACACCTACTTTCTCCACAATCCCGACCACAAGTGCATTGCCCATAAAAAAGGCACGTTTGGTATCAGAAATGCCATCCAATTTGGTGTGATTATCGGGAAACATGTTCAACCGTTCCAATTCAACTGGTAAAAGTCTTCGCAGTCCCTGGGGGGTCTGGACCACGTGCTTAAACCGGGATGGGGATTTACCGCCCTCGCCGGTTATTATAGTTCTGGAAGGTTGATCAAGGGCATCTGGGAAAACCATGCTGCCCTCGCTGTAATTGTATTCAAAACCAGCTTTGGTCTTGCGGATTTCTTTTTTGGAGCCTTTTAAATATTCCCATTTGGGCAAATCGGCATCGTCTATATAATATTCGGGAGCAATCTCCTTCTTTTCCAAAATATCGGACAGTACTGTTCGTTTGCCGTCGAAAGAAGGGAAAGTTTTTAAAGTGGTCACTTTTCCATTAATGCAAACACCAGAGTTTAAAAACGGGGAAAGCCCTTTTTCTTTATTGAAAGTGTTGGATAAGGTCACTAAATCTTTCTCCAGCTCAAAAGAGACCAAGTTTTGTGTTGTCTGTACAACTGGAAAAGAATCACAGAAAGTGCCTTCCTGCAATATCCAATTGACAGGAGGAGTTTTTTTTAGTTTTGAATGGATTCCGCTTCCCTTTAAATACGCCAGAAAAAAAACGCGCCTTCGGCGCTGAGGCATTCCATACTCGGCCGCATTGATTACGCGCCATTCCACAGCATAACCCAAATCCGACAAACTACGGAGCATTACAGCAAAATCACGCCCCCGTTGTGTAGAGGGCGATTTTAGAAGACGATCTACATTTTCTAAAAAGAGATATTTTGGTTTGTTCTTTTTTTCGGAAAGAATCCGATGGATAGACCACCAAAGCACCCCTTTTTTACCGATAAGACCCTTGGAATTTTTTAAGGATGTGGCCACGGAATAATCTTGGCAGGGAAAACCACCCACAAGAATATCATGGTCTGGAATTTCTTTGGTTTCCACGGTTTCTATATCGGTGTTGGAATGATTTTCCGAACCAAAACGGGCCTCGTAGACCAAGGAAGCGTGCTGCGTTTTGGTAGAAGGTTCCCATTGGTTGCTCCACACTACTTTGTAGTGTCCTGTGTTTTCCAGTCCCAAACGAAAACCTCCGACCCCGGCAAAAAGTTCACAGACCTTTAGTTGTTGCATGCCCAAAAATAGGATTATTCTATCTTTTTTAATGTATCATCATGTTGAGAAAATCCTTGGAGCCCCTGTTTTATGACCAATTACTGTTTTGGCTGATGATCTAGATATCTTCCTAGTTAATTTGTTAAAAAAGAAAACATTTTCCACTCTTTTTTGTCAATTGACAAACGGAGTTAATAATTTTTTGGGTATTGTTGCAGGAACAATCCCAAAAACTTACAAAAATGAAATTTACCACTATCGCCTGCGCCCTACTTTTTACTTGCATGGCATGTAATGACACAAAACACAAAGAAACCAAAGATCAATCGATAGAAGTAATGGATTCCACAGTACAATATTATTATATTGATGAGAATGAACCGGTTGAGAAAAAAACAGTTGAAATTCAAGAAAGAGTGTACAACGAGGAGTCTGAAATTGGCTGTTATTCCCCATACGATTTTCCATTGGAAGTAGACGCAATCAAAACCCTATTGGGCAGTAAAGAAATTAAAGTAGAATATTTTGAAGACCAATATGGAGGTCATCTTTACACGGAAGGCCCTCCTGAGGATAACCCAGGGGAGGACAACGCTGGAGAAGAAGCCAGAGTAATTAGGATTACCTATAAAGACACCAAAATAGAGTTTCCAGAATTTCCGGAAAGATGGGATTGGTATTGGTATATTTCATATATAACTACCCCAAAACTTTCTGTTTTGGGAGGAGTAAAAGTAGGTATGGCAAAACAGGAATTTCTAAAAATCACGGATGTTGATAACCCAGGTGCGTTAGCAGCCACTAAAATTGTATTTACCTGTGAAAGGAATCATGAAATGGGGTTTTTCTTTAGAAAAGATACTTTGTGCCGGATTAATATTGATTATAGAATAGATTATTAACAGTTCCAAAAATGCGAAAACAATGTTTTTCAACTTTTTTTATCAAAAAATCCGGAGAATAACTATTCCAAAAAACAAGTACAAATTCCATCTTTTTTAATTCTAATCACAAGTGTTAAAAACCGTTTGGTAAAAAGAAAAGATGAACACTCCGGAGAAAATAAAGGCAGATATCATAAACAGCAAATTAAGAAATCGGCTAAACTCCATAGACTCCAAGTTGTCGGTAATACGGGAAACAGAAGGGTTGTTTGGAATGTACATCACCTCTAATTGTTCGGTTTCTTCGGGGGATTGGCCCTTTCCCATCACTTTTTTGTCACCTCCTTCAACGAGTTGTCCACCTTGACCTTTAAAAGTGTATTGGAACTGTACCACGAGATTATTTTTTACAAATGTTCCTGTGCTTCGGTATCCTGAAACAGTTGCTGTGGCCCCAATACCGTAATACAAGAGGTTCCAGTTTTGAACCATGGTTTTTCCATTCACCAAAACCCCAATTTTTTGTAAAAGCAGGTATAGTAAAACACTGACAACAACAAAAAGAACGCCTATCTGCCAAGTGTTGGATGATTTAAATATAAGTTCATATCTGTTCGGTTCAGAAAAAACCCTTTCCAGGGCCTCACCCATTAGAACATAACATCCCATAACATAAAGAACCGTTTTTAAACTACAGATAATTACAAACACAAATGAAAAACGACACAGCCGTTGTGAAAGAAATACGGGATCTTTGGGTTTTCTGGCAATATTGAGGCCAATAGGGATAGTTTTGTCCGGCTCGAACCTATTTAATTGGGGCTTACTGTCCCACACCCTTATTTTTCTATGGATATGATGACCAGAAAAGTTTTCGAACAGCACCAATAGTTCCAATAACGGTTTTCTTCCTTTTTTAATGGTGGTCACGGAAATAATGGATGCATCCTTTGTGGTAATGGAGCCGCTATTTCGGTTTTTCAGAACACAAAAGGACCTGGAAAAACAATTGTACATTAAATTGTAAAGCCAAAACAAAAGTATAGACCCGACCAAAATCAGGGTAAGTATTGTGTAGGTCATGAACAATTTTTTCTTTAAGGTAGGATTAATAATCCGACCCTATTTGAAAAATTTGACGGTTACACGATATGAATTGATGGATAACCCTTATGGGTTATTTTGTAGTCTTTCGCTATTCTAAAATGCTGGAATATATCTTGTCATTGGCAAGCAGTTCTTTGGCGGCAAGAATGGCATCATCATGTTTTAGGTAGTATTTGTAAAGTCCTTCACGGTAAAAATAGCGTATTATTATTTCGTCCTCCAGATTCTTTTTTATCTCATTTTTATAGTTGTCCAAAGCAGTTATCTTGCCCTTGTTTACAGCCAATAGAAGGTCCTTATATTTCTCTTGGACCTCTGGGCCCAATAATGTATCATCGGCGTTGATGGACTCTTCCAAAAGCTTTTCCGTTTTGGTCTGAAAGGAGAAGTTCTTTTCTTTTACAAAGGATTTGAAAGCAGCATAATCATTATCTGAAAAATTAAAATCATCCACGGAGCTGAAGCTGTGATTGTAAAAATAATCCGTTGCAAAATCAAAAACGACATTGTTCGCCTCCAAAGCATCAATAAGCGAATTGGATTTTAAGGATTCCACGGTAACATCCGGCATAACGCCTCCACCATCCCAGACTTTTCGGCCATTTCTTGTAGTGAACTCATTAAAATTGGTGTTGCGAACGGCGTTCCCTTCAGCATCACGATTCCAATAGTCCAAGGATTGTATACATCGTCCAGAAGGGGTGTAATACCTGGAAATAGTGACCTTTAATTGCGTTCCATACGTAAGTTTAAGCGGACGTTGCACAAGGCCTTTGCCAAAACTTCTCGCCCCAACAATTACGGCACGGTCCAGATCCTGTAATCCGCCGGAAACAATTTCACTGGCAGAAGCACTTTTTCCGTCTATGAGAACAACCAACGGGATTTCTTCGTCCTCAGGTTGGTTTTTGGTCCTATATTCTTGATTGAATTTTTTTACTTTGGATTTTGTGGTTACGATCAATTCGCCTTTGGGAACAAAAAGGTTGGTTACATTAATGGCCTCTGACAACAATCCTCCGGGGTTTCCCCTTAAATCCAAAATTAATTTTTCGGCGCCCCGGCCCTTAAGGTCCTGTATGGCCGATTTGGTCTGTTTGGAAGCTTTTCTATTGAAACGGGACAGGACAATGTAGCCTGTTTTTGAATCAATCATATCATAAAACGGGACAGCATCCACTTCTACGCCTTCACGTGTAATTGTGGCGGTTTTGGTTTCTCCTTGTCTTAAGAATGTAACTTCTACCGTGGAGTTTTTTGCCCCCTTTAACAGTTCTCCGGCATTGTCATCAAAATCGGAAACCAGGGTTTCCCCGATCTTTATAATTTCATCCCCTGCCTTTAATCCTGCTTTGTCAGCAGCATAATTTTGGTAGGTCTCCACAATTACCAATTTGTTTTCGTAGGAACGCACAAGCGCTCCAATGCCCGAATATTCTCCAGAGTTGTTGATTTTATAGGATTCAACGTCCTGTTCGTTCAAAAACTGGGTGTACGGATCGAGTTCGGCCAACATGTTTTTTATGGCGGAATCCATTAGCTCCGCAGGATTGGTTTCATCCACATAGTTCATGTTGAGTTCTTTAAACAGCGTTGTGAAGATTTCTATCTGTTTGGCAATCTCAAAAAAGTCGCTTTTGAAACTACTGGCCCCAACCAAAAAGGCAACTGCCAAAACGGGAATCAAAACCTGCTTTTTAATCAATCTTTTCATGAAATTCTTTATTTAAAAATGTCCCCAACAGTTTTTTCATGGCCGAATCAACTTCATCAAAACTAGGGGTCTTCTTGCCAAGGTATAAAAATATGAACGCATAATTTCCCTCAATGTTGTTAAAAATAAGGGGTTTGTTGAGTCTGTATGCTTCTCGCAAAAGACGCTTTATCCGATTGCGCTGCACCGCGGTCTTAAACTTTTTCTTTGGGGCGACGACGGCAACCTTTATGGGCACTTTTTCTTTGAAATCAGTCTTGAGGTATATTAGTTTTAAGGGAAATTCACGCAAACTTTTACCTTCCGTAAAAAGGGCTTCGAACAATTTTTTGTTGGTAAGTTTCTCTTTTTTTGGAAATGAAAAATTCAGTGCCCCCCCTTGAGGGGACTTTAGGGATGATTCTGTTTTTTTTGAATCCGTATTTTCTTCCAGCATAATGGGGACAGCTCCTTTTAAGGGGTAAATTACTTAAATAAATTGTACCATGAATTAAAAAAGGGCGGCACAATTGGCCACCCTTTAAAATTTAGAGCATGAGGAGGTTATTCCTCCACTTGATATACATTGTTTTCACCGTCCACATCCGCCATTAATTGTGATGGGTCGATCATGATGGCCTGAACGTTTTCCAAGGGCATGTCCAACGTAAATTCATATGTTGGGTAAGCCCAAGGCCAATCTTCCAAAACCGTGCGCTTAAGGTTGGGATAAGGGTTGTCTTTTTCACCGTACATCATGCGCAATGGCACATAATAGGTTTCCTGATTTCCATTTTTATCTACCACCAAAATATCTAAAGGCATGGGCATTTCCCCAATGCGCTCCATGGTTACTTTGGTTTTATCACCATCAGCTTCAACACTTTTGATACCGTAATCAATGGTGTTGGTGGTCTGTGTCCAATCGGTTAAGTACCAGTCGAGTTCCATACCGGAAACTTTCTCCGCTGTTCTTTTGATGTCGTTGGGTACAGGATGCTTGAATTTAAAATCATCAAAATACTTTTTGATGGTTTCCATAAGCTTATCTTGACCAATCACATAACCAAGTTGGGAAAGGAATATAGATCCTTTGCTATAGGCCGAAATGCTATAAGCAAAATTTGTGGTGTATCTGTCGGCATGGGTAGTCTGTGGCATCTCCAAACCAGAGTTCACCAAGGCGTAGTAACCTCTGTACGATCCTTCAAATGGATTTTGTTTGTTCTGTTCCATAATCTGGTTCATGCACAGGCTGCTGATGAATGAGGTGAACCCTTCATCCATCCATTCGTGTTTGGACTCGTTGGTGGCAAGGACATGTTGAAACCAAGAGTGTGCCATTTCATGGACCATTACGCCAACAAGACTTCCAAATTTGCGTTGCCCCGTGATCAATGTGCTCATGGCATATTCCATACCACCATCACCGCCTTGTACAACGGAGTATTGTTTATAGGGATATTTACCGATGTTGTTACTGAAAAAAGTCATCGCCTCTGCTGTTTTTGGCTGAAGTTTTTTCCAGTTTTCATTGAATTCAGGATTGTCTTTGTAGAAGAAATGAAGTGTTGGGCCATCTTCCATTTCGTAAATATCATGAATGTATTCAGGGTCTGCGGCCCACATAAAATCGTGTACGTTGGGCGCTTTAAAATGCCATGTAAGTGTTTTCCCCTTAGTTTTTACTTTGGTTCCAGGGGCTTCATAACCATGCCCTATCTCTTGAGGGTTTTGTAGGTAACCAGTACCTCCTACCGTATAATCTTTGTCCAAAGTGATTTTTACATCAAAATCGCCCCATACGCCATGAAACTCACGGGCTATGTATGGGTTTGGGTGCCATCCTTCAAAATCATACTCAGATAATTTTGGGTACCATTGGCTCATGGAGAGGGCGACACCCTCTTTGTTGTTTCTGCCGGAACGTCTTATCTGTACCGGAACCTGACCCTCGAACGTCATGTCCAAAGTGGTTTTCCCTCCCGATGGAATAGGTTGTGCCAAATCTACCACAAGAATGGTCCCCTCTTCGGTAAAAGAAACCGGCTGGCCATCTTGGGTAAGGGATTTTACGTGCAAATATCCAATTTCATCTTCAGTAAGGGAGGCAATACGACTTTTCCCGTTTTCCATCATCCTTTTGTCCGGATCTTTGATGTTTTGGAGTCTAATGTCCATTTCACTGCCGGGTTGAAAAGCGTTGAAGTACAAATGATAAAAAACACGGTGCAATTCGTCTGGGGAATTATTGGTATAGACCAATTTTTGGGTTCCCGTGTATTGATATGATTCTACATCCATTTGTACATCCATGGTATAATCCACATGTTGTTGCCAATAACCGGATGTTTGCGCGCTTAAGAATATGGTAGCCCCAAAAAAGGCGAAAAAAAAGAGGAATTGTAAACGTTTCATATATTATTTGGAATTACTTTCTAAGGCCATTTTACCTTTTGAGATGTTGTTTGCTAAAATTAAGGCATTATAGGCATTTACCATGGTACCGGACTTGGAAATTTTATCGAAAGTTGTGGCTTTGGTCTCATCACCGGCCACAATTACCGATGTCTTTGTCTTGAGACCGGACTGCATGATGATGTTTTTTACCTGTGATGCTGTCAACTCAGGGTGAAAGGAACGAATGAGCGCCGCAACACCGGCAACCGCAGGAGCAGCCATAGAGGTACCTCCCTGAAACTCATAGTCGTTATTTGGCATGGTGGAATAAATTTCGTCTCCTGGGGCAAAAACATCCACATTTTGACTGCCATAGTTGGAGAAAGAAGCCACCATTTCAGAGCCATATTTGCTGGAAAGGGCTCCCACTGTAATCATGTTGTCAACAAACTCAGTGCCCTCAAAACGATGGTCGTTGGGATAATTTTTGTTTTCTGGTTGTTCCAAATCCTCCCCATCATTACCGGCGGCATGGACGATCAGAACATCGTTTTTGGCAGCATATTCTATGGCATCGTAAACCCATTCTGCTTTGGGAGAAAAGGATTTTCCAAAACTACAGTTGATTATGGAGGCGCCGTTATCCACTGCATAGCGAATGCCCAAAGCGATATCTTTATCGTACTCATCGCCATTTGGAACGGCCCTAATGCTCATTATTTTAACATTGTTGGCAACACCGTTGACCCCAATACCGTTGTTTCTTTTTGCGGCGATTATTCCCGCTACGTGTGTTCCGTGGCTTTCGGTGGCCACTTGATTTTTCGGGTTTCCATTACCATAGGGAACATCCGTAATATCGTAAGGGTCATCACCCACGGGAATCCTTCCATTAAAATCTTTGTTGAGGTTATAATTGACCTGCTCGGAAAAGTATGTGATTCCCTCCTCAAGTTCCTCCAATACTTTTGGGATACTATCCCCGTAGGTGAACATTTGTGTCAATACGGCAATACTTTGTTCCATTTGAGCGGTTTTTGGCTCAATGGAAAGCAAATCTTTTTTGGTGTAGGTTTCTTTCCCCAACTCATTTCTGACCAATTTATCAGAGGCTTTTACAACTTGGTAGATTTGCTCGTACTGCTGTTTGTTTTGAACAGCTTCGGAGTACTCCTTGTCCAATAAGAGACGGGCCTCTGCTCTTTCTGATGGATCCCCAATGTTCAAGCGGAGCATTCTAACATATTCCAACTGCTCATTATAGGAATCCCCTAAAAAATTATACCCATGAACATCGTCAACATATCCGTTGCCGTCATCGTCCTTACCGTTATTTGGGATTTCATCGACATTGGTCCAAAGGACATCCTTTAAATCCTCGTGTTCCAAATCCATACCCGAATCCAAGACAGCTACGACCACGGTATTGCCCCTTTTGTTTTTGATGATCTCGTTGTAGGCCTTGTTCACGCTCATACCTGGGATGGTATCCGTAAAAAGGTCCAGATGGCCCCATTGTTTTTTCTCAGTCTCTGTAAGTTCCGAAACTTTTAAAGGTACGGTGTCAATGTTCTCAATGGGTGTTGATACCAGAGAGGTGGATCCACAGCCCATAAAAAGAAGGGAGGCGGCGATTGAAAGGAATGATAGTTTGCTATATGTGCGATTCATAAAATTGATTGTATAAACTGGTTATTGTGTTTTGAAGAGTTCGTCATAGGAAAACAGTTGATCCAAACGTGCCCCCTTCTCGGTATGCTTCAAAGAACAGATTTGGTTATGGGCATCATGCTCAAACAATAGAAGCCAATCGTTTGCTACGGCCTGATTTAAAAAGGATGCTTTTTCTTTTAAGGTCAATAAGGGACGGGTATCATATCCCATTACATAAGGTAACGGGATGTGGCCCACGGTTGGAATCAGATCAGCTACAAAAACCAAGGTTTTTCCTTTGTAGGTCAAATGTGGCAACATTTGTTTGTCCGTATGGCCATCTACAAAGTGAATGCCAAAACCGAGCTCGGAATTTTCTACAAAGGAGCTTTCTTTTCTGTCCACAAAATGGAGTTGTCCACTTTCTTGCATGGGCAAAAGGTTCTCTTTCAAAAAAGAGGCTTTTTCACGGGCATTGGGTTTGGTGGCCCATTCCCAATGATCTTTGTTGGTCCAAAATCGTGCGTTTTTAAAGGCGGGTTCGTATCCGGTTCGGTCCTTGTTCCACTGTATACTTCCACCACAATGGTCAAAATGTAGGTGGGTCAGGAAAACATCGGTTACATCATCACGATGAAAACCAGCATTTTTTAAGGATTTGTCCAAGGTATGTTCTCCCCAGAGATAGTAATAACTAAAGAATTTTTCGGATTGTTTGTTCCCAAGGCCATTGTCTATTAAAATGAGCCTATCGCCATCTTCAATCAATAGACAACGTGCGGCCAGATCTATCATATTGTTGGAGTCCGCGGGATTGGTTTTGTTCCAGATAGACTTGGGCACTACACCGAACATGGCCCCTCCATCCAACTTAAAATTACCGGTTTCTATAGGATAAATTGTCATTTGGAAAATAAAATGGCTTGCAAAATAACAAAAGCACTGTCCAAATGGAGAAAAAACAAAGATATATTGGCCGTATTTTAACAAAAAAGGGGTCAACCACATTTTTTGACATGGGGTTTATGTGACGAAATGGTCAAGGTGTATGCCCTAAAATAATTTTGTGGCAGGTCGGGTAAATGATATTGTAAAAGAAAAACAGTAAATTTCCACAAAACTTTGACCATGGTCGAACTTGCGGGAATTATAATTCTTGGCATTATTGCACAATGGGTAGCTTGGCGATTTAAATTGCCGGCGATCTTGCCCCTTATTTTAATTGGCTTATTGGTAGGTCCGATTGCGACGCTGTACACGGAAGATGGGTCAAAACTGATTGAACCCATTTGGAACGGTGAGAAGGGACTGTTCCCGGGAGAGGGGCTTTACTATTTTGTGTCATTGGCAATTAGTGTTATTCTGTTTGAAGGTGGACTAACTTTGAAAAGGGCGGAGATTTCCAATGTCGGCCCCGTTATAAGCAAACTGATAACCATTGGAACCATAGTCACATTTTTTGGTGCAGGTGTTGCCGCCCATTATATTTTTGGTCTTTCTTGGCAAATTTCCTTTTTGTTTTCAGGATTGATCATCGTTACCGGACCAACCGTTATTACCCCTATTTTGAGAAATATTCCCCTCAAAAAAGACGTGTCCGCCGTATTGAAATGGGAAGGGATACTAATCGACCCGATAGGCGCCCTGGTTGCCGTATTGGTATTTGAGTTTATCAGTGTCGGTGAGGGCCAGGCATTTACCCAAACAGCCTTGGTTGAGTTTGGCAAAATTATTCTGTTCGGAACCACCTTTGGGTTCACGTTTGCCCATGCGCTTGCCTTTGCCATAAAAAAAGACCTTATTCCACATTATTTGTTGAACGTGGTTTCCTTATCCACGGTACTTTTGGTATATGTGGAGTCAGATTTGTTTGCCCACGAGTCTGGGTTGCTGGCCGTAGTGGTCATGGGAATGGTACTTGGCAACATGAACCTCCCGAACATAAAAGAGCTGCTTTATTTTAAGGAATCCCTTAGCGTACTGTTGATTTCCATTCTTTTTATTCTGTTGGCGGCGAACATCAACATTAGTGACCTGGAGCTGATATATACTTGGAAAACGGTAGCCCTTTTTGCTATAATTGTTTTTGTTATACGGCCCTTGGGAGTGTTCCTGAGTTCGCATGGATCAAATTTAAAATTCAACGAAAAACTTTTTATTGGTTGGGTGGGGCCACGGGGTATCGTGGCTGCTGGTATTGCCTCTCTTTTTGGGTCAAAATTGATGTCAAGGGGAGAACCGGGAGCAGAATATATAACCCCTCTGGTTTTTATGATCGTATTGGGCACCGTGCTTTTAAATGCAACAACAGCAAGACTTTTTGCAAAAATGGTCGGTGTTTTCTTGAAAAAATCCGAAGGTATTTTGATCATAGGGGCTTCCAAGTTATCCAGACTTATTGGCAATTATTTAAGGAAAAATAATAGGCACGTAGTGTTGATTGACAACAACCAGAATAATGTTGAAAAGGCAAAAAAATTAGGGCTTGAAGCTTTCTCGGCCAATATTTTTTCGGATTCCCTTACGGACAATATTGAGCTGAACGACATGGGCTACTTGATGGCATTGACCGGAAATTCGGACATCAACAAGTTTGCCATCAATAAGTTCCGCAAGCAATTTGGAGAAAACGGGGCATTTCGCCTGGTAAACACCGAGGAAGTAAATGACCCGGAGAACAACCCGAAAGAGGGGCTTTTTTCACATACGGATGATTTTATCCAATTAATGGACACGGTTCGCAAATACCCTACGATCCACGAAATAGACCTTAAGAGCAAGGAACATTACGATGGGCTTATAGATATTACCCAAAAGGAGCGGGATATCGTTCCGCTGTTCACCAAGGCCCCCAATGGCAGCATTGAAATTATACCGGCAAACAGTAAGGATTTCACTCCAAAGGGAGACGGCTATAAATTGGTTTACCTTGGTAAAAGATTCGAATTGGAGGAGAAAAAAAAGGGCTAATCGTTCAACTTTAGCACAGCCATAAAAGCTTGCTGTGGAATTTCCACGTTCCCTACCTGGCGCATTCGCTTTTTACCTTTTTTCTGCTTTTCCAACAATTTACGCTTACGTGAAATATCACCACCATAACATTTGGCGGTTACATCCTTACGAAGCGCTTTTATGGTTTCTCTAGAAATAATTTTTGATCCAATCGCGGCTTGTATTGGAATATCAAACTGTTGCCTTGGAATCAGTTCTTTCAACTTTTCGCACATCTTTTTACCGATGTGGTATGCATTGTCAAAGTGCACCAGCGCAGAAAGGGCATCAACAGGTTGCGCATTCAACAGGATATCCACACGTACCAGTTTTGAGGGCCGCATCCCAATTGGAGAATAATCAAAAGAGGCATACCCTTTGGAAACGGTTTTTAAACGATCGTAAAAATCAAAAACGATTTCCGCCAGTGGCATATCAAAAATGAGCTCAACACGTTCCGTGGTCAAGTAGGTCTGGTTGACAATTTGCCCACGTTTTTCTATGCAGAGCGACATAACGTTGCCAACAAAGTCGGCCTTTGTGATGATGGTGGCCTTAATGTAGGGCTCTTCAACCCTGTCTATTGTGGAAGGGTCGGGCAAATCCGTCGGATTGTTCACTATGATAGGCTTACCATCGTTCTTGGTGGTGTAGGCATGATAGCTCACGTTGGGAACCGTTGTGATTACGGTCATGCCAAATTCCCGTTCCAAGCGTTCTTGGACAATCTCCATATGAAGCATTCCCAAAAATCCGCATCGAAACCCAAAGCCCAGGGCCGCACTGCTTTCCGGGGTAAATACCAGAGAAGCATCATTTAGCTGTAATTTTTCCATGGAAGATCGTAAATCCTCAAAATCCTCCGTATCCACGGGATAAATACCGGCGAAAACCATAGGTTTTACATCTTCAAAACCACCAATGGGGTTTTTGGTCGGGTTTGCAGAATCGGTAATGGTGTCACCCACTTTTACCTCACGGGCATCTTTTATTCCTGTAATCAAATAGCCCACATCTCCCGTAGAGATTTTATTTTTTGGAATTTGGGTCAGTTTCAAAGTTCCGATTTCATCCACGTCATAAGATTTTCCGGTCGCCACAAACTTTATCTTCTGCCCTTTGGTAATTTCTCCGTTTACCACCCTAAAATAGGTCTCGACACCCCTGAACGGATTGTAAACCGAATCAAAAACAAGAGCTTGCAGGGGTTCGTTTGGGTTTCCTTTTGGAGGCGGGACGCGGTCAATAATGGCGTTGAGGATCTCTTGTATTCCAAGCCCGGTCTTTGCGCTGGCGGGTATTACTTCCTCAGGAGCACAACCTAAAAGATCCACAATATCGTCGGTGACTTCTTCTGGATTTGCACTTGGAAGGTCAACTTTGTTGAGCACCGGAATGATTTCGAGATCGTTTTCCAGCGCCAAATATAGGTTGGATATGGTCTGTGCCTGAATACTTTGTGCCGCGTCCACTACCAATAAGGCCCCTTCGCAGGCAGCAATGGAACGGGACACTTCGTATGAAAAATCAACGTGTCCGGGAGTATCGATCAGATTGAGCACATATTTTTCGCCATTATGGACATAGTCCATTTGTATGGCGTGGCTCTTAATGGTAATGCCGCGTTCCCGCTCCAAGTCCATATTGTCCAGTAACTGGTCCTGTTTCTCGCGTTCGGTTACCGAGCCGGTAAAGTCCAACAAACGATCCGCCAAGGTGCTTTTACCATGGTCTATATGTGCAATGATGCAAAAATTCCTGATCTTTTCCATATCAACAATAACATACCCTAAAAAAGGGATATAATCAACTGCAAATATAACTGTTTTAAATACCCAGAAATGGTTTTTTGTCAATAAGAAAATTCTTGCGTATATCGCTCAAAAATAATTTCTTAGATTTGGTGTCCAACCCAAACTTAGAATGAAGAACCTCGGCACTACAACTTTATTGGTGTTTTCTATGGTATATGGTATGTACGGCCAAACCTTCAAAATTACTGGAAGGGTTGTGGACGAACAAAATCAGACGATTCCTTATGCCAATATATTGCTTCTCCAAGCAAATGACTCCACGTTTGTTAAAGGTACATCTGCTAATGATGAGGGTTTTTTTGAACTTCTTGAGGTGGAGCCCGACCTTTATTTATTACAGGCAAGCTATGTGGGCAGAGGCTCGGAACCTAGGGCTTTGGACATTGCCGGGGATGTGTCGCTGGGCGCCTTGGTGATTCCACAGGAAAACAACAAGTTGGACGAGGTAGTGGTTACAGCGCAGCGCCCCAAGCTCCAAAGATTGCCGGACAGACTGGTCTTTGCGGTGGAAAACACCGTGGTTTCCCAAGGAACATCATGGGATATTCTTAAAAGCACACCAGGGGTCATTGTAAACCAAGAAGAATTGTTGATTCGTGGTCAAAATGCCACGGTATACTTGAACGATAGAAAAGTGCAGCTCTCTGGGCAGGAGGTCCAGGATTTGTTACAGGGACTTTCCGGGACGAACATAAAGTCCGTGGAAGTGATTGCCAATCCTCCTGCAAGTTATGATGCCGAAGGAGGCCCAATCCTGAATATCGTTACGAGCAAAAACATTGTTCCTGGCTATAAGGGAAGCATCAATGGAACATTTACCCAAGCTGTTTTTCCAAAATTCAGTGTGGGAACCAGTCATTATTATAAAACGGATAAGCTCAATCTGTTCGCCAATTACACCATCAACCCCAAAAAAGAACTAAAAAAAACGATAAAAGGCATCAATTTTATCAATGATAGCAACGCTGTTTTCTCCACTTGGGACACTGATTACAACCAAACAGATAAATCACAATCCCAAAATGCAAGTTTTATTCTGGATTATGATTTTGATGAAAAGAACAGTTTGAATCTGACATCCAACCTTCTTTTTAATTTAAATCAAGAACAGGAAACCCTGCTCAATAACGAGATGAGGAATGCTCAAGCACAGTTGGACTCCACATTTGCAACACAGAACAATGCCAACATGGACAACACCAATTTGGCATTTGACCTTACCTACGTACACAAACTGAAAAAACCGGGGGCTCAATTAAGGGCAAACGGTCACTATACATATTACAATGGGGAGTCTTTCCAGCGGCTTGCCTCCAATTATTTTAGTGGCGATGGTGCTTTTTTGAGGGATTTTGGATTTGATTCGGACACTGACCAAGAGATTAAAATTTTTACTGGGCAATTGGATTATTCCACACCAATTGGCAACGCTTCTTTTGAAACAGGAGCGAAGATTTCGTCGATTTCGTCGGAAAACAACGTAAACTTTTTCAATTTTAATGGATCCAGCAATACAGTGGACACTTCCCTGTCGGATATGTATACCTATGACGAAAACGTGTATGCGGCATACTTGAGTTTTGTAAAAAATTGGGAAAACTGGTCCATGAAGTTAGGGGTGCGGGGAGAACTGACCGAAGCCGAAGGAAGGTCCCTGACCCTGAACGAAACCAACACCCAGGACTTTTTTGAGCCTTTCCCATCGGTTTATGTACTTTACTCACCATCGGATAACCATAGTTTTTCCTTTGATTATGGAAGAAATATTAACCGGCCCAAATACAACGACCTAAACCCATTTCGATTTTTTTACAATGAAAATGATTATGAGGAGGGCAACCCTGGGTTGAAACCTAGTTTCAGTAACAATTTTAATTTTAACTATACCCTCAATAGCGAATATTTCTTTGATGTTTACTACCGGGACAATGGAAGCAACATTGCCTATTTGGTGTTTCAGGACAACGATGACCAAACGTTGGTGGAACTAAAACAGAACGTATTGGAAAGTAAATCCTATGGTTTGGACTTCACATTGAGCAAATCCATTTTGCCCGCGTGGTATATGTATGCCTACACATCCATTTTTCATGAAGAGGAAACCTTTTTGGCAGAACAAAGTGGAAATGTGCCCTTCACCAACGAGGTAAATGGTGTGTATGCCTATGTGGGCAATTATTTAACGCTGTCCAAAGATGGAAGCTTTACGGGAGAGATCACGGGAACGTACATCTCCAAGTTTCTTTTTGGTTCATACGTATCCGATGAACAGTTTAACCTCACCATTGGTTTACGAAAGACACTGTTTGACAATAAAATCACCTTATCGCTGGCTGCAGAGGATATTCTGGAGCAATACGTACCCACCTATCGTTCGCAGTACCTCAACCAGGACAATTTTTATCGAAGACGTCCCGAAACGCAGTTTATCCGTTTTGGTTTTACCTATAATTTTGGAAATTTCCGTTTGGAGGACAATCAAAGGGGCATCGATAAAAAAGAGCGCGAAAGACTACAATCTCAAGACTAGCTATTGGGTTGTTCCCTATTTTGTACTTTTGCAGTCCAAAAAAACAAAGGAATTGCCAAAAATTGGAAATATAGAACTCCCTGATTTTCCGCTTCTTCTAGCTCCGATGGAAGATGTGAGCGACCCGCCTTTCCGTAAATTGTGCAAGGAGCAGGGTGCCGATGTGGTCTATACTGAGTTTATTTCCTCCGAAGGATTGATCAGGGATGCCGCCAAAAGTGTCATCAAATTAGACATTTATGAAAAAGAAAGGCCTGTGGGCATCCAAATTTTTGGCGCTGAACTGGATTCCATGTTGCAAGCGGTGGATATCGTGGAGAAATCCAACCCTGATATTATCGACATCAATTTTGGCTGTCCCGTAAAAAAGGTGGTCTGCAAAAATGCTGGTGC
This sequence comes from Allomuricauda sp., assembly GCF_002699205.1. GTDB lineage: Bacteria > Bacteroidota > Bacteroidia > Flavobacteriales > Flavobacteriaceae > Flagellimonas. Next base: position 83,802 of record NZ_PABT01000014.1, on the reverse strand, counting down.
GGGTATTTTGCGTGACATTCCGTTGATGGTAAAGCTTACCGAAGAAATTGTTAAGCGCACCAAATTGCCCGTAACAGTGAAAACACGTTTGGGCTGGGACAACAACTCCATTAAAATCGTTGAGGTCGCAGAACGTTTACAGGACGTTGGAATTCAAGCTATTGCCATCCACGGACGTACCCGAGTACAGATGTATAAGGGCGAGGCCGATTGGGCGCCCATCGCTGAGGTAAAGAACAACCAACGGATGCACATTCCGGTATTTGGGAACGGAGATGTGGACACGCCGGAAGCGGCCGTAAAAATGCGTGACGCATATGGCTTGGATGGCGCCATGATCGGTAGGGCAAGCATTGGTTACCCTTGGTTCTTTAAAGAAGTAAAACACTATTTTAAAACAGGAGAGCATTTGGCTCCCCCAACCATGCGGGAACGAGTTGAGGCAGCCCGAAGACACCTACAGATGGCCATAGATTGGAAAGGAGAAAAATTGGGCGTTTTTGAAACCCGTAGGCATTATACCAACTACTTTAAAGGTATTCCCCACTTTAAGGAATACCGTATGAAAATGGTGACCAGTGATGAAGCCGCAGATGTTTTTGCCGTTTTTGACGAGGTACAGGAAAAATTCGGGGATTACCAGTTTGCTTAGGCAGTAATCAATTTCTTGGTGATTCGGCTACTTGCAATTTTCGAAGAAATAAAGCCCAATACCAGAATTGTTCCTATCACTATAAGCAAATTTATCAGGCTATACTCAACCGGATAAGCCAAGGTAGGGGTGATTTTTAACCAACCGAAGGCCAGCTGGGAACCAATCAATAAAGAACCGATCAAGACTCCTATCAACCCACCAAAAGAGGTGACCAATATACCTTGGATAAAATAGATGCGTCGCAATGCCGAAATGGTCGTGCCCAGACTGTACAATGTTTTGGAGTTCTGTTGCTTGTCCAATATCATCATTATGATGGCCCCCACCACATTAAAAAGTGCAATGATCAACACCAGGGTAAAAATGAGATAGGTTGCCAAATTTTCCGTGTTCAACATACGGTAGAGCGAAGTGTTCAGTTCCCGGCGTGTCAAAACAGAAGCTTTATCGCCCAAAACTTCCATAATGGAATTCCGAACTTCATCCACGGAGGCACTTTCCATCAATTTAAAATTGATTCCAGATACTTCATTACGATTCTTTTGCAATAGATCTTGAACTATGGGAAGATGGGCAAACACATATTTTTTGTCCAAACTTTCCTCAACTGCAAAAACACCGCTCACCACCAACGCGAGCTCATTGTATGGTTTGGAGTTAAACCCTTGTTGCGAAAAAGAGCCTTCGCCGGGTTTTGGAACCAATACTTCCATGGCCGTCCTGTTGTTCATGGGCACTCCCAGGATATTATATATTCCAATACCAATAACCCCGTGGTACATATCCGAACCCCAGTTTCCAAAAATCAGGGTGCTGTCCACCCCTGTAACAGCTCGGTAGTTTTCATCCACTCCCTTTATGTAGGCGATAGTACTTTTTTCTTTGTACGTAAGGTAGGCCCGCTCTTCCAATTCTTTGGAGAAATTGGCCAATCCCTCTATTTCTCGAAGTGCAGATTCTTCATCTGGGGAAATGGTAAAATATTTGCCCGTGGCCGGTGAAGCTTTCAGATCGGGATCAAAAGTGTTGGAAAACGAAAGACTGAACGTTTTTAGACCTGCAAAAGCGGAAAGCACGATAAAAAGGGCCGCGGAACCTATCACAATTACCAAAAAAGTGATAAAATTGATGATATTTACCGCATTTTGGCTGCTTTTGGACCGTAAATAACGCTTTGCGATATAAAAAGGAAAGTTCAAAATCAGGACTTCTTACGTTTATCGAGCAAATCCCTGTTTTCAATAGGGTTTTCTTCTCCCTTCAAGGATTTTTCAATCTTTTCAATGTATTCCAAAGAATCATCCAGATAAAAATTGAGCTCTGGTACCCGTCGTAATTGATGTTTGGTACGTTGGGCCAATTCATACCGAATGGCAACTTGGCTTTCCTTGATGCCCTCCAACAATTCTTTGGCACCTTTGTTCGGAAAAATGCTCACATACACCTTGGCCAAGGATAGATCCACGGTAACAGAAACTTTGGATACAGAGATCAAAGTTCCCTTGAGGCCACCATCGGTAGCGGCACGCTGTAATATATCGGCCAGGTCTTTTTGAATGATTCCTGCTATTTTTTTCTGTCTCTGTGTTTCTTCCATAGTGCAAAAATAAGCGAATTAATGACTAACCTCACGTTATTAACCATTTACAGTGTGTAATTTTGGAAAAATCAGAATTTTTAACGGTTATTATAATTCCTATGGACAAAATTGAACACATTGGTATTGCTGTAAAAGATTTGGAAGCGTCCAATGCATTATTTGCCAAACTTTTGGGCACGCCCCATTATAAAATAGAGGATGTGGCCTCGGAAGGAGTCAAGACCTCTTTCTTTCAATCGGGGCCCAATAAAATTGAGTTGTTGGAGGCAACAAAGCCAGATAGCCCCATTGCCAAGTATTTGGAAAAGAAGGGCGAGGGCATTCACCATATCGCTTTTGCGGTGGGGGATATCGTAGCCGAAATAGAACGATTAAAAGGAGAGGGCTTTATCGTTTTGAACGAAGTGCCCAAAAAAGGAGCGGACAACAAACTAGTGGCTTTTTTGCACCCTAAGGGCACGAATGGGGTGCTGGTAGAGCTTTGCCAAGAAATAAAAGAAGGGTAGAAGCAGTAAAACCTTGCGCTGAAGAAAAATAAACACTAATATTGCATCCGCAAAATGCGGGTCCTATAGCTCAGCTGGTTAGAGCACCTGACTCATAATCAGGGGGTCCATGGTTCGAGCCCATGTGGGACCACATCAACAAAGATAAGCCTTTCAAGCAATTGGGAGGTTTTTCTTTTTTATACGGGTACAACATAGGTACAACATTTCAAAAAAAGTTATTTTATTCCTTACAACCAACCCCTTTTCTTAATAGGATAGTGAACAATGTTTAAAGTGGACTTGCAATAAAACGGTTGGATTAAAAAACCTTAATTATTTAGCAATATCTGAATTATGTACTTTTAAGCTATCTATTACAAATTAATCTTTTAATGACCAATATTACATATTTAGTCGGTGCAGGAGCAAGTCACGGAGCTTTACCTATAGTTGGAGAAATGTCCGAAAAATTTTTAGAAGCTAAAGATTTATTAAGAAATCATGTAAGTAGTTCAAATGACCAACCACTTGCAATTGCTGGGAAACAAACACAATATACTGTTCATACTGCAAGTGCTAAATTGATGGATGATTTTGATTGGTTAAGTAAATGCGCTATGAATCATGCGAGCATTGATACATATGCTAAAAAGTTATATTTGGCCGGTCATCAACAAGATTTAAGAAGGTTAAAATTGGCTTTATGCGCCTACTTCACCCTTGCTCAGGCCGGAAAGAAAATAGATGTTAGGTATGACACTTTTTTCGCCTCTATAATTAAAATGTCTCAAATAATGCCTGAGAACATTAAAATAGTTACTTGGAATTATGATACTCAATTTGAAATGGCATCCTGTGATTATAACCAAGAATTTAAAGATATAGCCACAAATGCAATAAAATTACAGGTTAGAGTAAAGGGATTGCAAAAAACTAGTGCTAACGGATTTATCATTAGTAAATTAAATGGTGTAGCTGCTTTTCACCAATTAGGGGATAATCAAAACAATTATTTAGCAAACCCGCTTGAAAATCTAAATGATGAGTTTTATAGAGTTTTACTGACAAATTATATTAATATAAGCTTCAATACTCAATATATTCCATCAATATCATTTGCATGGGAGAGAGATTCTGCTGATCGAGAACCAATTGTTGACTACACGACAGAAAGGATTGCAGACACTGAAACATTAGTGATTATAGGTTATTCATTTCCTTTTTTTAATAGAGAAGTTGATAGAACGCTATTTGATTCAATGATCAACCTCAAAAAGATATATTATCAAGATATCAATGCTGTTAAGCTTATTGATCGATTGCAAGCAGTACAACAACGAATTGACGCAAAACAGATAATTCCCATATCTGAAACGGGTCAATTCTTTTTACCCTATGAATTATAAAAGAATAATTCTATATAAATCTCCTTAATCTATAGTACTTAGGGAAATATGGCAGAGAATTTCCCAAAATGGTATAAGTTATTGAACCTGTAGATTCCCTGTTAACCTTTACAAGATGTCTTATAGAGGTGCATGAAGACGAACAATCAAATACATTCATTTTATCATTATCTTGAAGTATGGAAAAATTGGGAAATATTTTGGCGGTCTGGATACATAGGCAAAGAACGATGTCTAGAAAACTGGAATCCAAGGCTAGACATCTTTCCCTTAATGAGCTCTCCATTTTAATTATCATTATAAGTTTTATACCCTTAACACTTCTTTTTTTCATTAGCGGGAAGAATTACACGTGGTTACAGATATCCGCTTACTATATTTTTCAGTTCCTACTATTATTAATAGTTCTAGTGTTTGTAATTGGCTGGTTCAAGGCCAAAGAAATGGCAAATGCTGATGTAGAAGGGTTCTCATTTGTAAAGCTATCATCTAAAAAAATAGACAAGGAATATTTTGGGTTTGATTACTCCGATATGGAAAATCTGGAGCTTTTGACAAATCTTTTGCCCTGTCAAGGGAAGATAGTCATTAGGGAGGTACCAAAGAACAAGCAACCGGGTAATCTTAGGTTTCTTTTCTCGTTGTTGGATTATATAATTGAAGATGGCATTCAGGGACTTGGTAAGGAGTCGAGGAATTCACTTTTGAGATTGGTTCAAAAAAAATTTTCCTTCGATGGTTCCGAAATCAACGAGAACACATTTGCATCCAGTTATTCCAAATGGTCACAGAAGACCAAAGAAGGGGACTATAATGATACACGAAAAGCTATAGCAAAAGCACTAGGCCTACCCTAATTATTATAGATTTTTTGTTCCAACCCCGAAAACAAAAAGCAATTAAAGCGCAATCTTCAATTCTCTATTTTTCACTTGCATCAGGTGATATATGTTTGTCGTGTACAAAAAAGTAGGCGGCCGTTTACATATTCTCTAATTCCAAAAATCAAAAGTTATGGAAGAGCAACAGAATGTGTTGACAATACTCAAAGAAATCAAAACTATCTTAGGCCATCAAAAGAAGGTTATGAACGTGGAAGATCTCGCAGCCTATACAGGTCTTTCCAAAAGCAAGATATACAAACTTACCTCATTAAAGCTTATCCCTATGAGCAACAATAGGCATATACGGCAAATATTTTTTGACAAGGATACCATTGATAAATGGCTTATGGGCGACCCAAACCTATCGGATGAGTTTCTGGAAGAGAGGTTCAATCAACAGCTTCAAAGAAACAAAAACCACTGAATTTATTAATGCCTATGCACTTAATGTGCAGTATTTGGGTTTTCACGCTCGCGTGAAAAATCGAATAGCAAGAGGGTGATGCGCAAATTGCGCCATCACGGTTGTTTTCAGGTCTTCAACAAGTTGAAAACCAGTGTATTGAACAGATTTTGGAATACTGTACAAAATCAGGGACTACAGTAGACTTTTCCGAAATCTACAGTAAACCCTTTGGGAAGCCCAATAAACACTGAAAATTTTTGACGAAAAAATTGACGCAATTTGACGCAAAAACAAAATCACACCTATGGAAAAGAAAAAAGCAAACGGCAGAACAAAGAAAGGAACCGGCGGTTATTCCAACATCACCGTAAAGAAAGAAACGGCCACACGTTTTCGCAACTATTCCAAAAAGTTCAGCAAATCGCATAGTGAGGTTTTGGATGGAATGATACGCTACTTCAAGGAGAACCAACTTGACCCTTTTGGGGAGGGAACAAAGATTATCCTTGACAGTATCAAAAAATTGGAGCGTCAGATGATGAAAAAATTTGATAGGATCATCGCCATTATCAAGAACATGGAAAAAACCAGTATCCGGCCGACCTATGAAATGATGCTCATTCTTTACGAGGCCTATGTAAAGGATGGAAGGAAACCTAAACGTGAACCCGTTAAGTTACAGGAAGAGCGAATGGATTTTCTGGAGCCAAGGAATACCGTTCCGAAAACAGAGCACGACAGAATGCTACAAGAATTCAAAGATTATAAGGAGCACTGCAATGAAATCCTCAACAAAGTTGAGAAGGTGGAGCCAATGATGGGAAAACCATATCTAAAGATCAATATGGGGATTGGGGATTTTGAAAGCCTGAGATACCAATTAAAACAACGCTAATGTACCTTACCATCTCGGCACAGAAAATGGGCAGCACTTACAACTCCAGTGTAGGGAACTATGTGGACTATCTGGAAAAGGAGAACCAAGATAGGTTGCCCGAACAGAGGGAGGAATTCTTTGACCAAGAAAATGACAGCGTAAGCCCTGAAAAGGTCATCGAGAAAATAGATGCCAATACGGCCAAGTTAAGACAGAAAGACCCGAAATTCTACTCTATAGTGGTCAGTCCCAATAAAAGGGAATTGCAGGCCATCGGAAATGACCCAAATATGCTACGGGAATATACAAGGAAACTCATGGAGGACTATGCAAAGAGTTTCCACAGGAACCAAGAGGTCAAGGCCGAAAACTTGAAATATTATGCCAAGATAGAACATGAACGCACCTATAGGGGCTTTGACAAACAGGTTCAGGAGAATGCGCCCTACCGAGGCGAGATAGCAAGGCTCAGGAACGAGATACGGAAAGTGGAACGGGGCGAATCCATGGGGAATGTCAATGAGCTTGAAAAAAGGATCAAAGAGCAAGAAAGATTGGCACCACATAAACAGAACGGACAATTGGTGGCCGCGGGAATGCAAAAAGAGGGGCCACAGACCCATATCCATATCATCGTTAGCAGAAGGGATGTATCCAACACCTATACGCTTTCCCCAATGGCAAAACACAAGGCTTCCGAAGTGGAACTGAATGGAAAGACGGTCAAAAGGGGCTTTGACCGGGACAGTTTTTACCAAGCAGCCGAAAAGACCTTTGACCGAACAACGGGCTTCAAGAGAAATTATGTGGAATCCTATGTTGGAAGAAAGGCCCATGCCAAGGAACCAGGAAAGTTCTTTGCCAAGGTTATGGGACTGCCCACCAAGGAAAAAGACATGGCCTTTAAGCTACTTAAAACGATGGGTGTCAAAGCTCCCAGTATACCGACCAATAAAGTGCAAATAGCGGCCAAGATTATAAAGGCTCTTGGAAGGGGTATCGATAAGGCAAGGGGAGCGGGTGAGGATATGGGCTACTGAAATCCAAGAAGTAGGTTGCTCCCTATCGGGTTTTTGCTTCACGCTTTTCTACCGGAACGCTACAAAAACCCGACAGGATCCATGCGCAAAAGTTGGGGGTAAGATTTGGGGCTATTATTGTTCCACTTTTAAATAGCTTGGTTTTAATATGTAATGGTTAAGAGTGCTTACATCTCTAACATTTTCAAAAATGTCAGCGTAGTGTTGTAGGAATTAAAGCTTTACTTTTTTATTTGCATGTTAGGATTCACAATAGGTAGGATAGCACCATTCAAGAATGTTCCTCTAAAAATTCCATACATAACACCTCTAATAGTTGAAATGGAAATTGAGTTCAACATTGTGATTACATCTTGAGGTAAGTTTGAGGTGTTTTTTTCTTTGTCAAAATATTGTTCAAAATTTTCAACATAATATAAGCAACTGGCATTAACGTGACCTAATTTATCTTTAGAATTGTTGTCTAATACTTCAACATTACAAGTTACTATTACCAACTCTCTTTCTAAATTAAAGCTGTGTTGTGCTTGCAATTCAAACCCAAATACTGTGTTGCCATCAATTCTGCTCTTTGGTCTTACAATACTAGTGTCAAGGATTTCAATTCCTTTTATTTGAAAATTGAATTGTTTTTCTTCAGACATAATTTAAGCTTGGTATTCTGTACAATTATTGTTCGGGGAACTTGATAAATTGATTTGATGAGAATTCAAAATATAATCCAGACTACTGAAAGAATCAAATCCACTTGTTTTATTTTCCATTACAGGAAAATTAAATTCAATCGTAATCTTTTGCTCCTTTGTTTCGAAGAAGTTAATTCCTAAAACATCTCCAATTTCTACTAAGGTGTCCTGAGTAAAATTATGAGTGCCACTTAACCATTTAGTTATAATGCTTGGGCTTTTCATATTCAAGGCTTCTAGTAGCTTGGTATTATTCCATTTTTTAGCATCCATTGCTTTACGGATTTTCTCCGAATTAAGCATGCGTTGTTCTATTTTTTTCATTTCTACAGGTGATATTTCCTCTAAAATATCATCTATAAAATCAAAATTTTCTTCTGCTGATTTATTCATAGTAAATGTTTTCAATTGTTAAGTCGCCTTCAAAATCTAAGCCATCTTCACTAAACCAAATTTCTTTATCTTGCATTTTTTGGGTAATAAGTTTTGATAAGTCTCTTAAGATAAAATTTTGTTTCTTTAAATTTTTATCTTCTTGGAAAGCTCTAATAGATTTTGGTTTGTGACCGCCACCACCGAGTATTATGATTTGAGAGCCATAGCGAATACAATATAATCTTAAATTACTGTCTTCTTCGTCATAAAGGGCACACACACCGTCTCCAGGATTTCCTTCATAAAGTTTGAAAAAATCTTCTCTCATTCCTGTTTTAAACCCCATAGTTTTTAAACGTCCAACAATGTCTTTTATTTCACTTTTAAATGAATCATTATTGTTTGTTACAAAATTTCTGAATGCGGTACTCTCCTCCCCATCAACCAGTATAGTGTATACAGAACCCATTGGGCCGCTGAGTTGTGGTATTTTTATCAATTGACATTCCGAAAACATATGGCTTGCAAATATAACTGTATTTTACTTATAAGTGAAATATTTTTCATGTTCATTAAGTTAAAAGTGTATTAATCTGATTAGCTTGTGGATTTATTTTATAATCCTTTTCCAAAGAGTGTGATAGTGGTGAAAAAACATTGAAATCGGAATCGACAATAAGAATTTACCGTTGTTAATGGGTTTTGAATCAACTTATTCAGAAACTTTCTTAGAGACAATTAAAAATTAGAAACTGGCCAAATAAAGTTACATAGAGAATAAAATATTGTAGGAATTTCAATATGTGAAGTTGTTGGCCTACTTTGAATTATAAAAACTAATCCTATGAGAGATTGAGGTTTTTTATTTCTTTTTGAAGTGTTTATTTACTTTTTAGCAATTTCTCCAAATATGCGACCTTATCTTTTTCTGCCTGAACAAGACGCTCATAGAGTTTCTTGTTTTCGTCATAAGCATCAATCAACTTGTCCAGTGGATTGAAGGTGCAGCCATAATTAACGGCTGAAGAGTTATCCACGTGGTAAGTGTTACCAATAATATTCAAGATTGCTTCTTCAGAGAAATTCTCAATACTTTCTTTAGTTACTCCCAAGGCCTTGGCAATCTCCTCCAATTTTACATCTTCCACTTTCTCACTATTCTCAATATTGGAAACGGCCTGTTGACTTATGCCCAGTTCCTCGGCCAGGGTCTCCTGTTTCATTCCACGGAGTTCCCTGATCCTGCTGATTTTTCTACCTATATGGTTGTTCTTGGTCTTTGTCTGCATATCTCAAATATAGGGTGTTTCGTACAATAATCCGATTGTAAAATACAAAACAGTTTCAATAAAATACAAGTGCCTATGGTGGGGTACTTGGGAACATGGCCTTAATATAGTTGGTGATTCTCGAACCCTTTAAACCCCAATTTCATGAAACATGACACAAACATACCGGAAAACTTTGAAAAAAAGGAAGAGCTTTCCGAATTACTCGACAGCATCCTGAACATCATAACCATTGACAGTGCCTTTTTGTCCAAAAAGCAGAAGGAGGGCAATACTGAATATTATTTCCTTACCCTTTTTGTGGATGTCAACAATGACCCACTTCCCAATGAAATCCGCTCCCTTATAACAAAAAAAGGAAAGAAGCATCCCGATTTCAGGATAAGGGTCTATACAGAAACCCAATCTGAAACAGGTCTTGAAAGAGGCGCACTTTATTTTTTGGAACATTGCTGTCTGGGAGAGAATGTTTTTGCTCGTTTACAAGGAGAGAACATCATGGATTATTCCTCAATGGCATACGAGACCCTTGTCAATAGGGCCATTCGATATCATAAATCGGAATTGGCAAAAGTAAATGCCTTTGCCAATACTGCGGACATACTGATAAAGGAAGGGGACTATGCCATCGCCACCTTTAACATGCATTAGGCCTTTGAGCTTTCGTTCCGATTCATCGAACAGATGTGCATAGGAAGGAGTATGGTGACCCACAGTATCATCAGCCATATTAACTATAGCAAACAGTTCTTTCCCTCCCTGCAACCCTTTATAGAGCCCTCTGAGATGAAAAGCAATGAACTGTTGCTCCTTTTGGAACATGCCTACAGTGTTGCCCGTTATGGCAATGAGTTTGAGATCACAAAGGTGCAGACCAAGACCATCCAATCACAGATGAAGGAATTCATCCAAGAAGTGGAGTCCATTTTTCAAAGGCATCTTGATCAGTGCAACAATCAAATCGAGGGAATTGAAAAGGATTTTGAGAAAGCATTCCCAAAAGAAACCAAGAGTGTTGAACACAATGGTGAATCATGCCTATTCGAACAATTGAAGGAAATGGAAAAAATGCATTTCCATGCTTTGAAATCCTATATCCCCGAAAAGGGACTCTATAGCGTAGAGCTTATTACCAAGGGATACCAAGAAACCTCCTTTATGATCTCCGACCTGATCAAGGTCTGCATCACAGCTTTGGAAAACGAAAATTTCTCGACACGTTCCGTTCCTCAACCCCATTACAATATAAGCGGGGTTCTCGGATATATATTGGATTTGATACCCCATGATGAAATGGAATTCTTGGACAAGGCCAGAAAACTGCTATCAGAACAAAAGGCCGCCACAACCAAATAATTCCAATGACATGAAATCAAAGAAGAAAAGGTTAAAGACCTTGAAAGAGATACAACAGCTCAGGAACAATCTTTCGGGACTCTTGGGAAACAATAAGTCCATCGACCCCAATGGAAACTATGTATCCTTCGAGGTCAAGGACAACAACCATCTTTTGACACAGATTATCAGTCTTTTGGAGGTCTGTGTTTTTGCCCTTGATGGAGAGGGAATGATGTTGTCCCCTGCCAACCAATATGCATCCAAGGAGGATAGTGTCACCCAAGTATTAGAACTGGTGCTTTGCATTCTTCCTGATAGCCAAATGTACTTTATAGACAAATTGGATGAAAAGCTACTAGAACTGGAAAATAAATAATTCAATAAATTAAACTCATATTATTAAAACCATGAATCCGAACGAAGAGAAGCTTATCAGGGATTTGAAACACCACTCAAATGACCATACCCCTACTCTGGTTCCCCATCCGTGGTTCAAGGACAAGTTCCAACCCACGTTCTTTTATATTGACGGGCATGCAGATCTATTGTTAACCGTTCGTGCATTGATATACCTTTCCATGAGGGCAATAAACCCCGAATTGGGTACTGACGATGTAATGGACAGGAATGAAGAGGAATTTATCCATCAGGCGATGACCATTGCCAACCGTTTGATGCCAGTCGGGGAAGAGGCCCTGATGGACCATTTGAACCTATTTTATCGGGAGGAAAATAACTGATTTTCCAAACACTCTAATATTAAAAAATATTTGAAATTTGAGTCTAGATAAATAAGTGCCATTACTCAATCAAGCCCATTCCGGCACATGTAAACAATATGTGTTTTTTAGTTGTTTTTGTTAGCTAGGTAATCTATTTTAAAGCCATATTTCTTATTCACTATCTTGTTGTTCAAACTAGCAAAGTATGCTCTGGGCAATAGTAAATCATAAGAAAGTAGAGCCAAAACCTAACTCTTACGGAAAATGTCCTCTCTGTAGCGGCCGAGTATTGTCAAAATGTGGAGAGGTTAATGTATGGCATTGGGCTCACTTCAAAGCGGAAAACTGCGACTCATGGTATGAACCAGAGTCCTATTGGCATTTACGTTGGAAAATGACCTTTGGTAAGGAGCATTCGGAGATCGTTATCAAAAAGGAGGAGAAATGGCACATTGCTGATATACTGACCGAAAATGATGTTATAATAGAACTTCAAAACTCGCCCATCCAACAGAACATTATCAGAAAAAGGGAGGAGTTTTATGGCGAACGCATGATCTGGGTAATTAATGGAATTCATTTCAAACACAATTTCTATATCAAGGAACTAGACAACTATAATTTTAATTGGAAGTTTAAACACGATGAAACGGAAGACCATAAAGGAAGAAAACAATTTATTTGGGATTACCCCCGAAAGAGTTGGTCTAAGGCAATGAGGCCTGTTTTTATTGATTTTGGGGACGATACCTTATTCTGGGTCAAGGAGGGAATGGGAACAAAGCATGGGATTGGACTATTTGTTCCTAAAGCAGACTTTATAAAGAAGTATGGAGGAAACTACGATTACTATAGCGAGCAAATGTCAAAGGGTGTCCGACCGACTTAAAATTTTTTAACTCTCCCATTTTAATTAAGGTTCTCCAAAAAGGAATGTTTCATTCAAAAAAACTTTGAATACAAAACTGATTTCGTCTTCTCCACGCTCCATTTGTTATAAGAAATTTCCTTATTAGTGGCTTTATTAATTGTTAAAGTGAAGCGTTATTTCTATTTTGGTAGTTTACCAAACTTTCAAAATAAATATGCCCGATTGCAGAGAATGTGGTAAATACACCAAGTTCAAAAATGGTCTTTGTACAGATTGTTACCAAAAAGAAAATGGAAACCCTTGGGTCTCTGGTAAAATTAAAGGAATTATCGCTGAAACAATTGTTGAACAACTTTTTAAATCCTTGGGGTTCCAAGTTTTCAAATATGGCATGGAAAACTCTATTCCCGGAATTACCGACCTATTAAAAGGAGTTCGTGGAGATGTTTCAAAAAATATACGACAGATGCCCGACTTGGTTATTTTTAAAGACAACCAAGCCCACTTTATTGAGGTAAAGTATCGCAAAAGTGGATCTCTAAAACTTAAGGATGTAGATAAGTACGGTGATTACCCATTTCAAAATGCGCTTTTTGTCCTGGTTACCCAAAAGCATATCAAATGTCTCTCTTATGCAGAAATGAAGGAAGGGAAAGAAATTCATGAGAAATGTAAAAACTGGTTGGGCAATCGAAAAGAATTTGAAACTGATAAAAAATTAATTGTAGAATATTGCAGATATGCAACTAAGTTTTTTGAAAATGTTGATTAACAAATGACCAAATCGGAACAGTTAAACCAACTATTTGATGAATGGGAAAATGAAGTTCCTGAGTACGAAGGTAAATTTATAAAAGACGGAATTAACAACGAAGACCTCTATTTAAAAGCCAAAACGAAAATACTGTTTTTGACCAAGGAACCCAACAATCCCAAGCAAGAAGCGGGTGATTTCCGTGAATGGTGGAAGGAAGGTCTCAAATACACCTTTTCCCATCGATTAGCAGAGTGGAGTTATGGAATACTAAACGATTTTCCCGAGTATGAACAAATGTGGCATGACAAAGAAGGATTTAAAAATGCTATTTTTCATGTGGCTTTTATGAATGTTAAGAAGATAGGTGGTAAAGGACAATCGAATTACACTGAAATGGAAAAACACTTGTTGCAAAACAAAAAGTGGTTGCTCAAGCAAATAGAAATTATTAATCCTGAAATTATCATTACCGGTTTAACATGGAAAAAATTACGAAACCTGCTTTTTGATACAGTTGAATGGAAAAGTAGTGGATACAATATCGCTATTGGCAGGTATGAAAATTCAAAGGTTATTGATTTTTACCACCCCTCTGCCCGCAATGCGGCAGCAGCATCTTATAGCTTACTGGGCAATGTTATAAGTTCAAAAAAATTTGAAGAGTTATAGAATATGAGTTCAATTTCCAAACCAATTAAACCCAAAAAGGCATTAAACAAGGCCTTTTTAAAAGTAAAGCCATACCGTGAAGAGATAGAACTCTTTAAAACTAACCTAATTAAGGTTTTGGATTTTTCCAATGAGGATGAATCAGAAGAATATCATAAAAACCTGGTTTCAGGATTCCTGAAAGATTCCCTTTACCACAATGACCATTTCATTAACACAAGTGGGCGCAAGGACCAAGTAATCCATATTGGGCCCAAACCTGATAGCCCCGTGGGGGTAATAATCGAGGCCAAAAACCCAAAGAACAAAAGTGAAATGGTAACTGTTGACAATCTCAACAAAAAAGCGTTTCACGAATTGCTCTTATACTTTTTAAGGGAACGTATTACCAAAGGCAACCTAGAGGTAAAAAACCTTATTATCACGAACCTTTTTGAATGGTTCATTTTTGATGCCAATGATTTTGAAAAAAATTTTGTGGCCAACAAAACTTTGGTGAAACAATTCAAGGATTTTGAAGCTGGAAATTTATCCGGAACCAATACCGATTTCTTCTACAATGAAATTGCGAAGCCCTATTTGTCTGCATTTGAAGTGTCTTTGAGTTTTGTGTACTTTGATTTACGGAAATATGAAAAAATAGTTCGAAATGACAACCCAAAAGATGACCAGAAACTTGTTGCCCTTTTTAAGGTGCTTTCTCCGCAACACCTATTAAAAGAACCTTTTGTAAATGACAGCAATAGCCTGGATAAAAAGTTTTACAGCGAGCTATTGCACATCATAGGGCTTTCGGAAATCAAAAAAGGCAGTAAGAAATTAATTCAACGAAACGAGGAAGGACAACGAAACTTAGGAAGCCTTTTGGAGAACACCATTCTTCAACTTGACACTCGAGACAAGATTAGCCGACTGCCCAATCCCAAAAAATATGGAGACACCAAAGATGAGCGGTTGTTCAACGTGGCTTTGGAGCTAGTCATTACCTGGGTCAATCGGATTCTTTTTCTGAAGCTGCTCGAAGCACAACTTATTCGCTACCATAAAGGAGATCCACATTATGCTTTCCTAAATCTAAAAATGATCAAGGACTATGATGATCTGGATAGTCTTTTCTTTCAAGTGTTGGCAAAAAGACAAGAAGAGCGAAATGAGGAAGCCAAAACCTTTTTTAATAGAGTGCCATACCTGAACTCTTCACTTTTTGAACCAACTGACATAGAGCATGATACCCTATTTGTAAGCAATCTTAGAGACGATAAGCCTATACCCATAATTGCTTCAACCGTACTAAAAGATGAAAAGGGTAAAAAACGTTCGGGTGAACTTTCAACACTTGAATATTTATTTGAATTTTTGGATGCCTATGATTTTAGCAGCGAGGGTTCCGAAGATATTCAAGAAGACAACAAAACACTGATCAATGCCTCGGTACTTGGGCTCATTTTTGAAAAGATAAATGGTTATAAGGACGGTTCGTTCTTTACTCCTGGTTTTATCACCATGTATATGTGCCGGGAGACCATTCGTAAAGCAGTGGTCCAAAAATTCAATGAGGTAAAAGGTTGGAACTGTAAAGGTCTGGATGATGTATATGACAAGATTGAAGACAGAAATGAAGCGAACACAATCATCAACAGCCTAAAAATCTGTGACCCTGCCGTGGGCTCTGGCCATTTTTTGGTTTCGGCGCTCAATGAGTTGATTGCCATTAAGAACGACCTTAAAATATTGCAGGATGCTGAGGGCAAGCGATTAAAAGAATATGAGGTTGAAGTCGTCAATGATGAATTGGTTATAACCGATGATGAACAAGAACTGTTTGAGTACCATCCTGGCAATAAAGAAAGTCAACGGGTTCAAATGGCCCTTTTCCATGAAAAGCAAACCTTGATAGAAAACTGTCTTTTTGGGGTGGACATCAACCCCAATTCGGTTAAAATATGCCGTTTGCGATTATGGATCGAGTTGCTCAAAAATGCCTATTACAAAGGGGATAACGAGCTGGAAACGCTGCCCAATATTGACATCAATATCAAAACTGGTAACTCGTTGATAAGCCGTTTTGCCTTGGACGATGATCTAAAAGCGGCTTTTAAGGACAAAAAAATAGCCTATGGCTTTTTGGATTATAAAAAAGCGGTTGCCGACTATAAAAACACGGCCTCAAAAGAAAAAAAGCGCGAAATTTCACAAATCATCAACGAGGTCAAAAATAATTTTAGAAGCACCCTGGACAACAAGTTTATTGCCAAGTTCCAAAAGGCCCAAGGTGAAGTAATCAACGAACAGGAGCGACAAAACAACCTAAAAGCTTTTGGGGAAAAAATAACCAAAGCCGATAAGGACACTCTTAAAAAACTACAACAAAAAGCCGAAAAAGCCCTCTTGGAAAAAGAGGAAATCGTAAACAATGTCATCTATGAAAATGCCTTTGAATGGCGCTTTGAGTTTCCGGAAGTTTTGAATGATGAGGGCGACTATATTGGATTTGATGTGGTGATTGGGAATCCGCCCTATGGAGTTAATCTTTCCAATTTGGAAATTGAGTATTTCCGAAAAAAATTTAGTAGTATAATTGGCCATGCAGAAATTTACTATCTGTTCATTGAATTAGCATTAAATGGGATTCTCGGAAAAGAAAAAAACCTCTCATATATCATTCCAAACGCTTGGTTATCCAACAAGTATGCTTTCGGTGTTAGAAAATTAATACTAAAAAATTTCAAGCCGATTGAGATAATCAATTTTAATCAAAAAGTGATTTTTGAAGATGCTCAGGTTGAAACATGTATACTTTCAATAAAGAAGACCCCTGGTTTTGAATCAATAATTGTTGGCCATGATCTAAATCTAAAATACACCTTCAATCCCAAATGTTGGTTTAAGGATAATAATCTCATTATTAATTTTTCAGAAAATGCGGAAATTCAATCCATTTTGGAGAAAGTAAATGGAAATCCAATAAGACTAGAAGAATTACTTGATATCTCAAACGGCTGTAAACCATATCAAGCCGGGTATGGAACAAACCTAGAAGGAAAAGCTTTGACTAAAGAAGACGTTAAAAACAGAATATATCATTCTAAAACAAAACTATCCGATCAATATTTTTCAGAACTTAAAGGAAAACATATCCAGCAATACTTTTCAAAACAATCAAATGAATATATTAAATGGGGACCTTGGTTGATGTCTCCAAAAGCTTCGCATTATTTTTTCCAACCTAAAATATTGATACGCCAAATTATCGGCACCAAATTTATTTGTACAATTGATGAAACCAATGCTATTGCCGACCAGTCTTTATACGTAGCCGTTCCTTTTGAAGAATCCAAAACGGATTTACATTCATTCCTGGCAGTTCTTAATTCAAAACTCTATGGGTTTTTCTTTAGAAAATTTTACTCAGAAGAAGATGATTTGTTTCCAAAGATTAAAGTTAATGAATTGAAGAGGTTGCCATATAAACCACCTAACAAAGAAATTGAGAATAGACTTATTGAATTGGCCAGAAAGATTATTTCATTGAAGAAAGAAAATCAAGTTACAAATGTGTCCGACTTAGAAAACGAAATCGATCAATTAGTATACCAGCTCTATGGGTTGACCGAAGAAGAAATTGCAATTATTGAGAGTGCCTAAAACGATATGAAAGCCACCGAACTACCCATCATCAATTTTTTACAGACACCTAATGTACAATTTGTAATACCCGTTTACCAACGCAATTATGATTGGGAACTAGGGCATTGCAAACAATTGTTAGAGGATATCATCAGTGTTGAAAAAGAAGACCGCGGCACACATTTTATAGGCAGCATTGTTTTTATACACGAAGGAGCTTACACCACCCGTGAAGTCCGCGAACTGGTAATTATAGACGGCCAGCAACGCCTCACCACTATCAATGTGCTGTATGTGGCCTTGTTCCGTTTTGCAAAGAACAATGGACTGGAAAAAGAGGCCGAGATGCTCTACAATATGTTCTTGGTAAACCAATATGTGCAAGAAGAAGATAGTAAGCTCAAACTAAAACAGACCGACACTAATTCCATGGCGTTCAAGGCCATTATGGAGGGCAATGAAAAAGGGTTTGCTTCATTTTCCAATGTGATCGAAAACTATACTTTTTTCAGTTCTCGAATCAATGCCGAGAATTTTGAGGTAATAAGGAATGGTTTGAAACGGTTGATTTTTGTCGAAATTTCGTTGGAACGGGACAAAGATGATCCGCAGCGGATATTTGAAAGTCTCAATTCAACAGGACTTGACCTGTCCCAATCCGATTTGATACGGAACTATATCCTAATGGACCTAAAGCCACGGGAGCAACAAAAGGTTTTTAACACCATTTGGAATCCCATTGAAGAAAATGCCCGGGATTTGATAAAACAAAAGTCGTTGGTTTCTGAGTACATAAGGGACTATTTAACCCTAAAAAACAAGAAAATACCCAATAAATCAAAGGTCTACCAAGAGTTTAAAAAGAACTACCCCAATAAACTGGATGAGGAGTACATGAACGAGTTGGAAAACATCAAAGCGCTTTCCCTATTTTATAAAATGTTTATCAATCCGGAAACCGTTGAAAACCCGAAAATTCGTAAAGAGCTGGAATACATCAACCGATTGGAAGTGAATGTCGCCTATCCATTCTTGTTACAGGTTTTTGAAGATTGGGACAATGGGATTACAGATGAAGAAACTGTTGTTCACGTATTAAAATTGGTTCAAAATTATGCTTGGCGAAGATTTATAGTGGGATTGCCTACCAATGCACTGAATAAGATTTTCATGACCCTGTATTCGGAAATAGATACCGAAGACTATTTTGAAAGTTTGGCCAAAGCCCTATGTAAAAAAAGAGGTAATTCACGTTTTCCTGATGATGAAGACGTGCTGGCGGCTTTAAAAGACAAAGACCTCTATAATATCAAAGCAAAAAACAGGAATTATCTTTTTGAGCTTTTGGAAAACCACAATAATCGTGAGCATGTCGATACTGCGAGCGAAAGCATCACGATTGAGCACATCTTTCCACAAAACCCTAGTTCCGAGTGGTCCAAACAATTAGATGAGGAAACAATTTTCCTATTTAAGGAAAAGTATTTGAATACATTGGCAAACCTAACCTTGTCGGGGAACAACGGGTCATTGGGGAACAGGACCTTTTTGGAGAAAAAGAACATGAATCATCAAGGTGGAGAGCAAGGTTATAAATACAGTAGGTTATGGTTAAACGATTATTTAAAAAGAATTGATGTTTGGGACGCCAATTCCTATGAATCCAGGTTTAAATTAATCAGCGAACGGTTTCTTACTATCTGGAGTTATCCTGATGTTGTACTAGAGACAGATGAAGAAGCTGTAGAGCAATCTATTTTTGAAGCAGAGTCCCCAACACACAAAAAGCTTGAATATTTTATATTCAAGAACAACAAGGTTGAAGAATCAGCCATTGCAAACATGTATTATTATGTGCTTCAACAGTTATATGCCATAAATACCGGGCTGTTGCTTGGGAACGATATTCTTAAAATAACAAGAAACAAAGAAGATTTTAGAAGTGCCCAGGAAATAACCAATGGCTACTTTGTCGAGTTTAATATCGATAGCAATACAAAGTTCAATATTCTAAAAAAGTTATTGTCCTTATTTGATTTGGAAGATGAACTTATTGTCAAATATGATAATGCCTCCTCTCATGGCAACAGGTTTTATGTGCGTAAAGAATATTGGGAGCAACTTTTGCCCCAATTGCAAGAAAAAGGTCAGTTTTCAAATGTTAATCCTGTGAAATCTCATTGGATAAGCATGGGTGCCGGAAAAACAGGAGTAAATTATTCCTTGGTCGTTACTGGTTCTCATTGCCAGATTGAGCTTAGTATAACAACAGCAAATAAAGAGCTGAACAAAAAGTATTTCAAAAAAATAATTAGTAGAAAAGCGGAAATTGAAGATGGTTTTGGTAAATCTTTAATCTGGGAAGAATTGCCCGATAACAAAATGAGTCGCATTAAGTATGTTCTTAACGATGTAAATCTTTTTGACAAATCTCATTGGCCCAAAATGAATGGTTTTTTTGTGGAAAATGTGCCAAAATTTGAAAACGTGTTTAAAAATGAAATCCTTAAGTTGTAAAAAAGCATGGGAGAAGATTTTTTCAAAACTTAAAAATGAATTTAAATGAGTATACTTTTCTTGATTGATTTTTTATGTATTCAGATAAATCCAGTTTTTAGTATTTTTTCGAGGAAACAACCATTTTTTGGGGATAAACTCGAATTTTAACCAAGAAATTTTAATGAATGGAAGAAAAACTTTCACAAGAGTAGAATTATATGGTTTTTATACATTAAATCTTTTGCGGTGTCTTTCCCTTAAGTGCTCCACGGGGTCTGTTAAGGTTATAAACTCCTATTGTTTTGTGGCCTTACCTTTTTTTGTTTTGTGATTACCAATTTAGCATCAACACAAAATTCATATGTAGAAATTTCTGCGTTAGAAATGTCTAAGGAAATGTCTAAAAATGTCTAGGTAATAGGGTTAGACATTTTCCATGGGCTCGATTTTTCCTTGCTTCCTCAATTGCAAAAAACGAAAAACAAGTCAATCAATTCTTTAATGCGGTTAAAATTGCTTTTGTAATGTTTTTTAAGTATTATTGTAATGAAAAGAAACCACTTTACATTACAAAAAATATAAAATAAATAGATGGCGAGTATAGAAGAACAAATACTAGCTCAAATTAAAAATAATGAAGAGGGCACAATATTCCTTACAGAAGATTTTGCCCAAATAGCAAATGCCAATGCACTACGTGTAGCTTTATATCGATTGGTAAAAAGAGGTGTTTTGTACAGGTTGGCAAGTGGCATCTATGTAAAACCTAAAACGAGCCAATTACTAAACCAAGTAGTACTACCAAGCTTGAACGATATAGCGCAAGCCATAGCCAAACGCGATAAGGCACGTATTATCCCAACAGGCAGTTTTGCTATGCACGCTTTGGGGCTAAGCGAACAAATACCATTAAATGTAGTTTACTACACCGACGGTAAGGCCCGAAAAATTAAAATAGATAATAGAAATATTACGTTTAAAAAAGTTAGCCCCAAAAAGTTAGCCCTAAAGGGTAAAATAAGCAAATTGGCAGTATTGGCATTAACGGAAATAGGTAAAAACAGCGTAACCAAAAGCGAGGAAGATAAAATTGTAAAAATTTTAAAACAAGAAAATATTGAAGATTTAAGACATGATTTGCAGTTAGCACCTCAATGGATAGCAGAAATTATGGCAAAAGCATTATAATCAATGAGCAGTCTATTATTTTATAAAGCAAGTGCTGAAGAAAAACGATTGATTTTTCAAGAAGTAGCGAAACAAAAAAAGATTCAAGATTTTGCTGTAGAAAAAGATTGGTGGGTAACACAAACCCTCGATATTATCTTTTCGGATATGGACATTGCAGAACACCTGTTATTTAAGGGAGGTACATCATTAAGTAAGGCATGGCACTTAATACAACGGTTTTCAGAAGATATAGACTTGGCCCTAAACAGGGAGTATTTAGGCTTTGATGGCGGCTTAATTAGCAAATCTCAGGTAAAAAAGTTGCGAGAAAAATCCTTTGAGTTTGTAACCACCACGTTTTATGAAGCCTTAAAAAAAGCATTTAAGGATAGAGGTTATACAGGCATAACCTTTGATTTTGAAAATTTAGGCGATGGCGATCAAGACCCAGTATCTATTTTAATTTATTACCCTGCTGTTACAAAACATTCAGAATATGTATTGCCACGAGTAAAAGTAGAATTAGGAAGTCGCTCTTTAAAAGACCCATTTACCAATTGCGAAATACTATCATTTGTGGGCAAGCAGTTTCCAGAACGTCCATTTGCAGATTCGGCGATTACCATACCTTGTGTAAATCCGGAACGCACCTATTTGGAAAAATTGTTTTTACTTCATGAAGAGTTTAAAAAACCGAAAGATAAAATACGTGTAGAGCGCTTAAGTAGACATTTGTATGACATTACAAAAATTTACAAAAGTGGGTATAAAGCCAAAGCCTATAACCAAGAGCTTATAGTTTCAATTATAGAACATAGGGAAAGATTTAATGGTATAAGAGGTATAAATTATAGTGCATTATATCCGCCAAATTTAAATCCTCTGCCTCCAGAAACATTTATAAAAAATTGGGAAGACGATTATAAATCGATGCAAACCAATATGATTCCAGAGGATAGTCCAAATTATAAGGATCTATTGGAAACCGTTAAACAGGCCGCCAAAGAATACAATACATTGAAGTTTGAATAAATGGGTATGTAGTCGCTAAGCAACCTATTGGAAATTAAGTATCTAATGGAAAAAGGACATGAGACGTATAATATTTCAATATCTATTGATTTTGCTTGTTCTGTTCACTATTGGATGTAATTCCGATGACGATTCCGTTCCTGCTTTGGGGGAGAACACCTTTGTTGCCCAAAAGGATGAGAACCTTTGGGAGGGCAGCACTGAACTTCAGTTGATGGAGAACGATACACTGGTCTTCTTCGCCGTTGGGGAAGGGCTGGACAATGGAGTGTTGATGGTAAAGGCAAAGTTTAAAGGTGTGGGAAGCTATACATTGGAAAAGGAAAAGACATTCTATTACGATACAGTCGGCGGGGATGTCATCGTGGCACAATACACATTGCAAGAACCTGAAAATGCCGCTTTTGTAGTGGAGTCTTATAATGAAACTAATGGATCAGTGACCGGCAACTTTGCATTCGAGCTGTTTCCAAGGGCCCAGGGAGAAAAGAGCATTGAAAATTTTTTACGGATTACCGAAGGCATGTTTAAAGGAACTCTAATGGAATTTGACTAAGTGCCTTGTACCCTGGCCAACTGAACCCAAAGAATGATATACCCCATAGTTATTCCTTCACCCATGTCTTTGTCTCGAAAAAACTTTGGAAAGTATTTAGGATATGCAAATACTTTATAATAGAACTTCTATGGCTTTATCAACAACAGAGGTGTCCAGTTCTTTCAAATAGGCTTGGGTTATGGCCATGTTTTGATGGCCCAATGATTCGCTGATTACATCTGTTGCAACACCTTTTTGCTTAAGACAATTGGCAAAACTGTGACGTGCCACATAACTGGTCACAGATTTTTCAATTTCGGCCAATTCCGCGATAGCCTTTAAATCCTTGTTATAGTTTTTGAGCACTTTGGTCTTTCGGTTTTCAATCTGGTTTGGGGTAAGCTCATCATGGAGCAAAATGGGAAAGACATATTTCGTGCCCAATGAATTTTTACGATAATGATTCAAGATTTCCTGAACCGGAGGGAGGATTTTAATGGTAAAGTTTCCCTTGGTCTTGGAACGGGTATAATATATGTTTCCCCCTTTGATGTCCTTCCATTTCAATTTCATCATATCGGCAAAGTTCATCCCTCTGGTATAGAAGCTAAAAACAAAATAGTTTTTGCTGTTCAGAAGCTCTGGATTTTCAGAAAGGTCAACATTGATTATTTGTTTTACCTCTTCAAAGGTAAGAGCCCTTTTGGCTCCCCTTCCTTTCAATCTCGACACTTTATATGCCCGAAAAGGATAAAGGGATTCCTTTACGATGTTTCTTCTGATGGCATGGTTGTATAACGCCCTTATGGAGCGCATCCTTACACCAATACCGCCATCTGTGCCACCTCGGGAGCGCAGATAGGCCTCATATTTTTCAAGAAAGGCTGGAGTAATGTCCGTAAAGGAGAGGTCTTTGTCAAACTTTAAATATCTAAGGACGGATTTACTGGTATCGTTGTGGAAACGGGCATTTCCCATTCTTCCAGCGAGCTTCAACTCCTCCACTATTTCATCCCAAAAGTCAAAAACGTTTCTTCTGACCGGATTGAATGCCAGCCTAAAATTATGTTCAAATTCCCTCAAAGAGAAATCATCTTTCTCCATTTCCAATTCTGCGATTACCTTTAATGCCCTGTCCCGAAACCTTAACAATAACCGGTTGTCCTGAATAAAATTGCTGTGGTTTTTATTGAAGGAGCCAGTCCGTTCGTCCCATTCTTTAGGAAAGGCATTGTAGATGGTCTTAAAGTACTTGGATCGCCTATCTTTGGTCACACGAAGGCATACCGGATAACTTCCATCGGAAAGCTGTTTTTTTCTTAAAACCGTGCGTACATTGATCATTTTCAGCGGTGTTTTGGGTACAACATAGGTACAACAAATGGTCAATTAAAGGTAGTATTGATGCTTCTAAATGAAAAGAAAAAATTCATAAAACATTGAAAATCAATACATAAGAAACCAAATGAAAATTTATGACAACTAAAAAAAGCTGCTCATAATCAGGGGGTCCCTGGTTCGAGCCCAGGTGGGACCACCGAAAACCCTTTCAAGTCACTGATTTGGAAGGGTTTTTAATTACAGGGGAACATTTTTCTAAAACGAATCTTTTGGCCAATACCTGTCGAGTATCAGGAAATCACTAATTTATTGAAAAATGAAATGTTGTTTGGAAAAAGACCAATCAAGACTTGGCATGGTATTCGACATTGTATAAAACTCTCAAGGACATGTTGTGATTACGAACAATACGCCGATTGGCAGTATCTTTACATTGGAATTCCCTAAAATTTGACCACTTTGTTGAAAAAGGAGAACATATTGCTGGTAGATGATGACATAGACATTCTTGAGCTGTTGCAACGTCACCTAAAGTCGATGGACTATCACACCTACAAAGCCGTTTCCGTGAAGGAGGCACTTTACATTTTAAAAGACACTGAGATAGATTTATTGGTGACCGACATCAATATGCCAGAAATTGATGGGCTACAATTAATAAAATATGTAGCCGAACATTATCCAAATATGCCAAAGCTGGTAGTAACCGGATTTCCTTCGGTAGAGGATGCTTCGAGCGTCATAAAATATGGCGCAACGGATTACCTCACCAAACCTTTTACCAAAGTTGAGTTGGAAGATGCGGTAAAAAAAGCACTGGCCAGCAAAAAAGACACAAGGCCCATCAAAACAACGACCAAGGAGCCCTATCCAAAAGGATATGCCGATATGATTGGAAACTCGGAGTCATTCAAAAAGGTAACGGAGATCATAGATCGGGTGAAGGACAACCGGGCCACGGTCTTGATCCAAGGAGAAAGCGGGACGGGAAAAGAACTGGTGGCCAGAGCCATTCATTATTCCGGTAAATTTGCCAGGGCGCCCTTTATTGCGGTAAACTGTGGTGCAATTCCAGAGAACCTTCTGGAAGCAGAACTTTTTGGCTATACCAAAGGGGCTTTTACGGGAGCTAATGAAAATCGAAATGGTTTTTTTCAAGCGGCACAAGGGGGGACTATATTTTTGGATGAAATAGGGAATGCGCCTTTAGGCGTTCAAAATAGGCTGTTACGTGTTCTTCAAGAAAAAGAAGTTACCAAAATTGGGTCGCAAAAGGCTGAAAAATTAGAAGTTCGGGTTATTGCCGCCACCAATAGCGACTTGGAAGAGCTTATCCAAAACAAATCCTTTAGAGAAGACTTATTTTATAGGCTCTCCGTGGTTACCATCAATGTGCCCCCACTTAGGGAGCGCTCTTCGGACATAGATCTGTTGGTTGACAAGTTTATACAGAAATACGGTATTGAATACAAGGACCGTTTTGTACGCATTGCTCCAGACGCCCTCGAAGTTTTTAAGCGATATTCTTGGCCAGGCAACATTCGAGAACTCGAGAATGTGGTGCAACGTGCCGTAATCATGTGTGATGGCATAATTACTTTGCAACATCTTCCGGATGAATTGAAATACAAAATAGACTTTCCCGAAAAAGGGTTTAAAACACTTGAGGAAAAAGAAAAAGAATACATTCAGGAAGTTCTCCTATCCACCCAAGGAAACAAGACCAAGGCAGCTAAAATTTTAGGAATCAACCGAAAAACCTTGCGCGAAAAACTAAAATAATCACTGGAACAAAATGCCCCAACTGGGGTGAAAATACTCGGACACCACTTTTTTTATTTAATCCAAAAAGACACTTTTTAACCTGATATTCAGATAATTGACTTATTTTTTGATTTACGATGGCACATGTTTTGTCTTTTAATGGCAGATTTGAAAAACACACTTAAATCTGACGAGCAAAGAAATTGGATGATGTTTTCCGCTCGGGTCAAGGCTTTTAGGTTTGCTCAATTAGAATGGTTAGCCAAAAACTGGGCGGATACATCATGTTATAAAATTTGATAATTTAGGAGAGAACAAAAAAGCGGTAAAACCAAAAATGCCAAGATGAGAAACACAAAACAACGAATTAATTCAGGATTTGTACTTGCAGCGGCATTCTTATTGGTGCTTGCCTCCAACCGATTGAACCAGAGAAATTTTACTACCGTCGAAGATAGTGTGGACTCGGTCTATAAAGATCGTTTGGTGGTCCAGGAATATATCTATACCCTAAACAACCTGTTCCACAAGAAAGAATTGTTTTTGACCCAAAATGATTGGGACAAGGAAGACATGCCTCAATTTCCCGTTGTGGAAGATATTCTTGCAGATTTTTCCAAAACGGTACTCACAACCGAGGAATCCATGTATTTAACAGAGTTGAAGGACAATTACTCCAAACTCAAAAAATTGGAGCTTGAGAATGATACAAAGGAGGAAATGGTCTCCGTATTGAACAAGATCAGTGAAAACCTTGATGAACTTTCCAAGGTGCAACTTATGGAAGGGGAACAGTTGACCCAACGCTCCAAAAGATCACTTGGAATGAATCAGTTGTTGTCCAGTTTGGAAATCGTGTTTTTGATTATCATCGGATTGCTGTTTCTTATTATCGTTTTCAAACCTGAAAAACCCGAAAGACCAGAAATGAAATTGGTTGAAGAAGATTCCTGATCGCACTTAGACCACGTCCAAAATAGTCTGAGGGGTTCCATTAAAAGAAAAACTGTCCCCTTTCTCTTTTCCAATGAGCAACTTAGCGATGGGCGCGCTCGCCGAAATGCAGTAAACAACCCCATTGTCATACTTAAAAGCACCTGCGGATATAGCGACGAAGTAATTGGCCATACTTGTTTTTACCAGAGAGCCCAAACGAACTTTATTCACCGGGTTGTCAATATTGATTTTGTTGAGAACACTTCGTGTTGCCTCTAGCTCCTGCAATTGTTGACCGAGTTTTTCCTGCTCCAACTGGACCATGGCCCTTCCGGTTTCATGTTTGTCCCCGGCAGAGCTCTTGGTTTCGGAACCCAAAGATTCTTGGAGTTCATCACCCTGTTTTTTAAGTCGAGCAGACCTTTCGTCCACATATTCCCAGCAAAATTCCAAAAGTGCTTTTTTCATAATATGGTCAAGCAAAGGTAAGTCGGAAAACAGTTTCTTTATCGGGGATGGACCTTACTTGTATTCCACCTCCATGAAGCTGCATTACTCTTTTGGAAAGGCTCAACCCGATACCCGTACCTTCCCTTTTGGTGGTGAAAAAGGGGACAAATATTTCATCCATTAACTCTGGGGAAATGCCGGGACCGTTGTCCCTAATATCGATATATTTTAAACCGTTTTCATCTATTCCCGCAATCATGCTTACTTTCCCACCTTTGGTGGACTCCACGGACTGTAAACCGTTCTTGGCCAAGTTGATCAGTACTTGGGTAATTTGCTTTTCATCAATATAAAACTCTAAATCTTCAGGATGGCAAAGTATGGAAAACTCACTTTCGCCATCAATTAACTTGGCAGACATCAACACATCGATCTTTTCCAAAAGGTCTTTTCCCCTCACAAGCGTTTTGTTAGGGTCGGGGACATGTAAAAGACTTCGGTAGGATTGTACAAAATCCATGAGGTCACCTCCTTGCTCCTTGATTACTTCCAGACCTTTTAGGGTGTTTTTTATCTGGCTTTCCTCTAACTCGGCCATTGGGGTGATCTTACCGCCTTTTCGGTAGTATTTTATTATAGAATCCGATATGGAGGCAATTGGGGTGATGGTGTTCATGATTTCATGCGTGAGCACCCGGATAAGACGCACCCATGATTCCGTCTCTTTTTCTTCGAGTTCTTTATGGATGTCCTGGACAACGACCAATAATAATGATTGGCCATCCAATGTCAAAGGAGTGCATTTTAACGACAACTGTGTTTGTTCCCGTTCATTGGACAACTGGAACAACTTGCGCTGGAAAGGTTGAAAGGTGTTAAAAATCTGATATAGATTTTCATCAACTTGTTTTAATTGTTTGATGTGGTTCAGTGGGCTGTAATCCAACAATTGCTCCAAGATGGGATTGGCAAAAAGAACATGCCCTTTCTCGTTATAGGTCATAATACCAATACTGGCCTGTTTCAGAATTTCCTGATAGTACTGTTCCCGTACCTGCAATTGTAAATGTACCTCTTGGATAAGCCCGTTCACCCGATTGAGGCTTTTATTGAGCTCTTTAAAGGATTCGATAGTGACCCCCTCAGGAAAACGTAGGGTAAAATCTTCATTTTTGATGGCATCAAAAAAATAGGCGATTTTTCTATTGGTACTATTTATAAAAGTTACCAATGAAAACACCTGTGACACCAAAAGAACTATAAACAACCCTAGAGAAAAATACCATTTGTTGGTTAGTGAAAAGGCCAGGGCAATGGCCGTTAACGTTAGAAAAATCACCCGTAAAATAAGCTGAATATAAAAGTTTCTACTTGCCATCAGATGTTTTTTTCTTCAACTTATTGTAAAGGGTTTGGCGCGATATGCCCAATTGTTCTGCCGCCGCGCTATAGTTTCCATCATTTTGCTCCAAAGCCCTTAAAATCATTTGTTGTTCCATTTCGTTGAGGGTCATGGGCTCATTGTCGAAGGACTGCATGGGTTTGGCGTGCAATAAAAAATCTGCGGGTTTTAGAACATTTCCGTCCGAAAGGATAACGGCTCGCTCCATGGTATGCTGAAGTTCCCTTATGTTTCCCGGCCAGGGATATTCCATCAATTTTTCTTGAGCCTGTTGATTGATGCGCAATCCGCCCTTATCGTATTTGTGGGCAAATTTTTTAAGGAAAAAATCAGCGAGCACTAAAATATCATCATCACGTTCCCGTAGTGGGGGCACTTCAATATGTATGGTGTTGATTCGGTACAATAAATCTTCCCGGAACAAGCCATCGGCCACCATTTGCTCCAAATTGCAATTGGTAGCACAGATTAATCGAATATCTACTTCAATTGGTTTATTGGACCCGACCCGGACCACCGTTCTGTTTTGTATGGAAGACAACAATTTGGACTGCATCTGAAGCGAAAGGTTCCCGATTTCATCCAAAAACAGGGAGCCTTGGTGTGCAGCTTCGAATTTACCGGCCCTATCTTCTTTGGCATCGGTAAAAGCCCCTTTGGTATGTCCAAAAAGTTCGCTTTCAAACAAGTTTTCCGCAATGGATCCCATGTCCACAGGAATAAACACCTCGTTTTTGCGCGTGGACAATCGATGTAATTCACGCGCAATCAATTCTTTTCCTGTCCCATTTTCACCGGTAATGAGAACATTAACATCGGTTTTGGCCACCTTTGCCACAAGGTTCAACACCGAAGTCAGTGCCTTTGACTGACCAATGATGAAGTTTCGCCCGTCGTTGATGACTTGCTTTAGGTTGTTTTCTTTCTTTTTGAGATTATGGATTTCCTGTTTGGATTTCCTCAGCTCGTATGCCGATTTTACCGTGGTCATTAAACGTTCGTTGTTCCAAGGTTTCAACACAAAATCGGAAGCACCTTGTTTGAGCGCCCTAACGGCAAGGTCCACTGCGCCATAGGCGGTCATCATGATCACAGAGGTATGGGGTGACCTTTTTTTTATCTCATTGAGCCAATATAGGCCCTCGTTTCCAGTGTTCACCCCAGCAGAAAAGTTCATGTCCAAAAGCACAATATCAATATCTTCCAAATTGGGAAAAGAGGAAATCTGGTTAGGATTAAAAATGGTTTGAACGCTTTTGAACTCAAACTGCAAAAGAATTTCCAAAGCGCTCAGCACACTCTTATTGTCATCTACAACTAATATTTTGGCATTAACCATACGGGGTCATAATTCATATTCTAAAACTAAAGCTACGAATTGCTTCTACACATTTTCCTATACTGTAAAATAATTGGACATTTTTTGTACAAAAATTTTACACACGGCGTTAGGTTTTTGTTGATTTATATAAATAAAACACTGTAAATCAATTAGATATAATTTTGGCATAAGAATAGCCAATAATTTGGCACAGGATAAAACTATGAGGTTAAAAACATACATAACAACTTTATTATTACTTGTTTCCATAAACGGGTTTTCGCAGGAGATATGGACCTTGGAGGAATGCGTGGATTATGCCATTGAACATAATCTTCAAGTAAAGAATATATCGTACAACAATGACTCCAGTAGGGAATCTTACAGGCAGTCCATCAGGGATCTGTTACCCTCTATAAATGGTTCAACGGACTATACCATCCGATACGGTAGATCTGCCGACCCCAATACCAACGATTATGTAAATACGGAGTTTTTTAGCAATAACTATTCGCTCAATGCCAATTTGGATTTGTTCCGTGGTTTTCAAAAACTGAATACCATTAGGGCTTCCAAATTTATCCATAAGGCGACGCAAGAAGACATTTTACAGGAGAAATTTCTGCTCGCTTTTAGGGTAATGAGCGCTTATTATGATATCAAATTTTTTGAAGGCTTGGTGGCCAATTCCTTGGAGCAATTGGAGATTTCCCAAGGCAACTATGATTTGGTAAAAAAACAAGTGGAACTTGGTTTAATGGCCGGTGCCGACCTCTATGAGGCAGAGTCCAATCTTTTGGGGGACAAACTGTTGCTGACACAGAACCAGAACCAACTTGCCAATGCCAAGCTGGCATTGATCCAAGAAATGAATTTGAAAGGAGCCTCTGATATAAAGCTTCAGGAATCACTGGAAGAATCCAAAGTAAGTATTCATGAAGATATTTCTTTGGATTCCCTGTACCAATCAGCCAGAGGTTTTGTGCCCTTGGTCAAATCCCAGGAATACAGGGTAACTGCTGCGAAAAAGGAATTGCAGGCCTCAAGGGGCGCTTTGTTTCCCTCCTTATCTTTATTTGCAGGATATGGGACCAGTTATTTTGAGACCAATGTGGATGAAAATGGAAATGTAATCCCGTTTAGAACGCAGTTCAGTGATAATACATCAAAGTTTGTAGGGGCACAATTGAATATTCCTATAAGCAACGGATGGTCCAATCACTCCAGGGTGAAGCAGCAGAAAATTGCCTATATGCAGGCCAAGAACAATTTGGAAATCCAGGAACAGGAACTTTTTCAATTGCTGCAACAGCTCGTACAGGACAACAGGGCGCTCGTAGCTGAGTACCAACAGAGTGTAAAACAAGTGGAATCACAACATATTGCGTTTACCATCGCCCAAAAGAGATACGAAAAAGGACTGATCAATGCCCTGGAACTTTTTCAGGCAAAGAACCTTTATGGCGTTGCACAGAACCAAAACCTACAGGTAGGTTTAAAGTTAAAAGTCAACCAAAGTACCATCGATTTTTATAACGGGCTCCCCATTTTTAATATCAACTAAAAAGAACCATGGATATACAATTAGAAAAAAAGAAAGGATTAAAGCTCAAGCATTACGGCTATATCGCATTGGGAATATTGCTGTTGTTTGTTGGATATAAACTGATTTTCGCCAGTTCCATGTCCACTTTCAGGACAGAAAAAGAACGGTTGACCCTCTCCACCGTAACCGATGGCAAGTTTGATGACTATATTACCATAAATGGGAATGTGGCTCCAATCGCTACCATTTATATGGATGCCTATGAAGGAGGACGTGTTTCCGAAAAATTGATAGAGGAAGGTTCCATGGTCAAAAAAGGGGATATCATCCTTAAATTGGAAAACATGGGCCTATATGAGCAGATCCTGGCCAGTGAAAGTAACCTGGCATTAAAGCAGAACGATCTGCGTTCCACCAAACTCACCTTTGATTCGAGACAGGTGGAAGGCAGAAAATCCTTGGCCACGGCACAATATGATGTTCAAAGGCTAAGGCGTGCCTACGAACAGAACCAAGAGCTTTACAAAGAAGAATTGATTTCCAAGGAAACGTTTTTAAAATCCAAGGAAGACTATGAACTGGCCGAAAAGCAGTTGGAGATCGTAAAATTACAGACAGAACAGGATGATGAACTGAGGAGAACCTCGTTGACAGGATTGGATGCCGATCTAGAACGCATGCAAAAAACCCTTTCCATGGTCTATGAACGTTTGGACCACCTAAATGTCCGTGCGCCTGCAGATGGTCAATTGGGATTTTTGGATGCTGAAATTGGCCAGAATATCTCACAGGGACAACGAATTGGACAAATCAACGTGCTTACCGATTTCAAAATCGAAGCCGACATAGACGAACATTATATTGATAGGGTTAAACGAGACCTTTCCGCCACTTTGGAGCGCAACGGGAACGAGTATAAACTACGTTTGCGCAAGGTGTACCCAGAGGTGAGAAACGGTAGGTTCCGAGTGGATTTGGTTTTTGTGGACGACAAACCAGAGACCATTCGTGCCGGACAGAGCTACAATATACGCTTGCAATTGGGGGAATCCAACGATGCACTATTGTTGCCCAAAGGCGGATTTTTCCAGAGCACCGGGGGACAATGGGTTTTTGTGGTAAATCCCAATGGGGATGAAGCCATTAGGCGAAATGTGCGATTGGGAAAACAAAACTCAAGATACTATGAGGTCCTTGAAGGGCTTCAAGCCGGAGAACAGGTCATTACCAGCAACTACGACAGTTTTGGTGATGCAGAACGGATTGTATTGAAATAAATCGGAAAAATGTAACATCGATCAATCGAACATAGTCTTTTTAATAAATAAAAAAACAACCATCAAAATGATAAAGATAACAGACCTTAAAAAAAGTTTCCGGACAGAAGAGGTAGAGACCTTGGCCTTGAACGGAGTAAACCTAAAAGTGGAAGAAGGGGAATTCGTGGCGATCATGGGCCCCTCCGGATGTGGAAAATCCACCTTGCTGAACATTATTGGCATGCTGGATAACCCCACGGAAGGCAGTTACAATTTTGCCGGACACGAAGTAGGCGGATTAAAGGAAAGCCAGCGCACACAACTTAGAAAAGGGAATCTTGGCTTTGTGTTCCAAAGTTTTAACCTTATTGATGAGCTTACGGTTTTTGAAAATGTGGAACTCCCGTTGATCTATCTAAAAATGAACAAGGTAGAGCGAAAAGAAAAGGTTCAAAAAGTGCTGGAGCGCATGAAGATCGCCCACAGGGAAAAACATTTTCCACAACAACTTTCGGGAGGTCAACAGCAAAGGGTTGCCATTGCCAGGGCCGTGGTTACCAATCCAAAACTCATCTTGGCGGATGAGCCTACGGGGAACCTGGATTCCAAAAACGGAATCGAGGTAATGAACTTGCTTACCGAACTGAACCAAGAAGGAACCACAATAGTTATGGTTACCCACTCCGACCGTGATTCGCATTACGCCCATAGGGTCATCAACCTATTCGATGGTCAAATAGTGACCGAAAGCCAAAACAAGCCCATGGGAACAATGGCGTAAGAGTTTATTCATCAATCAACAAATAACTGACCAAAACCACCCTAACCAAACTTATCCTTTAATCACGGATAAATGTTTATAATAAATCAATCAAAAACCGATAACCATGTTAAAAAACAATATCAAAATAGCTTGGCGGAACCTCTGGAAAAATAAGGGCTATAGTTTGCTGAATATTTTTGGCCTGGCTATCGGTATCACTTGTGCCGCTATGATTCTACTATGGGTAGAAGATGAAGTAGGGTACGATAAAAATTTTGCCAAACAAGATGTGGTGTATTATGTTCCCACCAATCAGCAGTATGATGGCGAGTGGAGAACATTTTTCCAAGCTACTCCAGGGCCATTGGCAGAAGTATTAAAAGAAGAAATCCCAGGTATTGTAGGTGCAGCCAGAACAAAAGGAGAAGACCTTTTATTTCGGGCAAATGAAATATCGATCAATAAGTACGGAAGGTTTGCAGACCCCGATTTTTTAAGCATGTTCAGTCTAACCTTTGTAGAAGGCAACTTGGAAACCGCTTTCAATGAGGTAGATGCCATAATCATATCAAAAGAAACCGCGACGCACTTATTTGGGGAAAACACACCAGCTATTGGTAAAGTAGTCAAAATTGATAATGAAGCCAATTATACCATTTCGGGAGTGTTCGAAGACTTGCCGAAGAATGTAACCTACAGTTTTGACTGGGTGGCTCCTTTTGAACGATTTGCAGCCGGTAAAGAATGGATGAAGGAATATGGGGCAAATTTTTCCGATACTTTCGTGGAACTTTCCCCTGAAGCAAATTTCGATGTTGTCAATCAGAGAGTGAAGCAAATACTTCCCGAGAAAACAGAAGACGATGAAACCGTGGCATTTTTGTTCCCAATGAAAGATTGGCATTTAAGGTCAACTTTTGAAGGAGGAAAAAATGTAGGTGGCCAAATTACATACGTCAGGCTGTTCAGCCTAATTGCAATCATTATTTTATTGATCGCCTGTATCAACTTTATGAACTTGGCAACTGCCAGAAGCGAAAAACGGGCCAATGAAGTAGGGGTGCGAAAAGTATTGGGATCGGGAAGAAAGGGATTGATGTCCCAATTTATGGCCGAAGCTATAATAACCGCGATAATATCCACTTTAGTGAGCGCACTGCTGTTAAAATTATTGGTGCCCCCCTTCAATACACTTATTGATAAACAATTGGAACTGCGTCTTTTGGACCCTGTCCACCTCGTTTCATTAGTTGGCATTACACTGGTCTGTGGCATTGTCGCAGGGTGGTATCCGGCTTTCTATTTATCCTCTTTTAAACCTGTGGATGTTTTGAAAGGATCTCGAAAAACAATAGGAAGCGCATCATTTATTAGAAAAGGATTGGTGGCCACCCAATTCGTGGTTTCCATTGTATTCATCATTGGTACCATTATCGTCTACCAACAGGTACAGCACGTAAAGGGACGCGATTTAGGTTATGATAAAGAAAACCTGGTCAAAATACCGGTGACCGGGGATATGATCAAAAATTTCATTCCTATCGAAGAGGATATGAAAGCATCGGGAACCATAGAAAGCATTGGGTTGAATAATTCGGACATCCTTTCCGGGGGAAACAATACATCAGGGTTGGAATGGCAAGGAGGAGTAGATACCGAGAACGTGTTGGTTTCGGTTAGAAATGTTACATCGGATTTTTTCAATACCGCAGGGATGGAAATTATTGAAGGAAGGGGTTTTAGTAAAAATCCCGCTCAGGACAGTACCAATATCATCGTAACCGAATCTTTTGCCAAATTAATGGGGAGTGGCAGCGCCATTGGAAAAACGGTGGAAGAAGACTATCCCGTAATCGGGGTAGTGAAAGATTATTTATACGACGATATGTACGGATCTAGCGATCCAGTCATTTTTTTTAACGACCCAAGCGAAGCCCGTTTTATGTATGTGAAGGCAAAATCGGGTGTCGCAACGGCCTCCGCATTGGCCGCTATGGAGGCATCGTTGAAAAAGTTCAATCCCGCGTTTCCTTTTGAATATGAATTTGTGGACGATGCATATGATGCCAAGTTTAAGAGCGAGAAACTGATAGGAAGCCTTTCCCAAATTTTCGCCTTGTTGGCCATACTTATTTCATGTTTGGGATTGTTCGGGCTGTCGGCCTTTACTGCAGACCAACGGAGAAAGGAGATTGGGGTACGAAAGGTATTGGGGTCGAGCATCACGGGTATTGTTGGCTTGCTGTCCAAAGATTTTATGCGATTGGTGCTTATGGCCATTGTTATTGCCGTTCCTATTGCATGGCTGCTTATGCAAAATTGGTTGGAAGGCTACGCCTATCGTATTTCCATAAATGCCTGGGCATTTGTGATAGCAGGGGCCATTGCCATAATCATAGCCTTGTTGACCATTAGTTTTCAGGCTATTAATGCCGCTAGGGTAAATCCGGTAAAAAGCTTACGCTCAGAATAAAAACTTAATCAATCAAAAACGACGATCATGTTTAAAAATTATCTAAAAATAGCTTGGAGAAACCTGACCAAGAACATGGCCTATACCATTATCAATGTGGGAGGTCTTGCGTTGGGGATGGCGGTTGCCCTAATTATAGGGTTGTGGATCAAGGATGAGCTTTCCCATAATAGTTATTTCTCCAACAAAGATCAAATAGCACAGGTATATCAATCCCAAACATTCAATGGTGAAACAGGAACAGGACCTGCCATGCCCCGTCCTTTGGAAAAAGCTTTTAGGGAGAGCTATATGGATAATTTTAAAAATTTGGTCATGTCCTCATGGACCACTTCACAGTACCTTAAGTATGGAGAAACCAGTATTTCCAGAGAAGGAAATTTTATGCAACGGGAAGCCCCTGAAATGTTTGATCTAAACATTCTAAAAGGGGAAAAGGACGGCCTTCGAGAAATAAATTCCATTATGCTTTCCGAATCAACGGCAAATGCACTTTTCGGCAATGATGACCCCATTGGAAAAATTGTCGAGGTCAATAGTCAATACGATATGATGGTAACGGCGGTATTCGAAGACATTCCATTTAACACATCCTTTAACGACACCGACTTTTTGATGCCATGGGACAAGTATGTTTCCATTAATGAATGGATAAAGAATGCCGAAGACCAATGGGGGAACAATTCATTCCAAATGTTTGTTCAAATAGCCGATAACACATCCATGGAAGCCGTTACGGAGAAAGTCAAGAATGTAAAGAAAGAGCTCAACGAAAACACTGCGGAATTCAATCCTCAATTGTTTTTGCTTCCCATGAAAGACTGGCATCTGCGTTCCCGGTTCGAGAATGGAAAACAAGTTGGGGGCAGAATAAAATATGTTTGGTTATTTGGTATCATTGGTGTTTTTGTGCTGCTTTTGGCCTGTATCAATTTTATGAATCTTAGTACAGCCAGATCGGAGAAGAGAGCCAAGGAAGTCGGTATTAGAAAATCCATTGGGTCCCAACGTAGCCAATTGATCAATCAATTCTTGGGAGAGTCGTTTTTGGTGGTGCTTTTTGCATTTGTAATAGCCATTTGTATTGTAGTCTTGTCTTTGAATGGATTTAATGATCTGGCCAGAAAGGAGATGGCATTTCCTTGGGGTTCCATCGGATTTTGGTCAACGTCTTTGGCCTTCATTCTGTTTACTGCTTTATTGGCAGGGAGTTATCCGGCACTCTATTTATCTTCATTTAGACCGGTTGATGTTTTAAAGGGAACTTTTAAGGCAGGAAAGCATTCTGGTTTGCCCCGTAAAATTTTGGTCGTGGTACAGTTCACGGTTTCGGTGGCCTTTATCATAGGTACGGTGATCGTGATGCAACAGATCAACCATGCCAAAAACAGACCTGTTGGCTATGATAAGGAAGGGTTGGTACAAGTGCCGACCATGAGCCAAGACTTTAATGGAAAGTTTGAACTGATGCGAGAGGAATTTATCAATTCAGGGGCGGTTATCGAAATGTCCACATCCAGCGCCCCGACCACCAGTATTTGGTCCAATCGCAGTGGTTTTGATTGGGAAGGAAAACCAGAAGGTTTCCAAGAGGATTTGGCCTGGACCGAAGTATCACCGGAATATGCCAAGAGCCTTAATTTGAAAATTGTTGAGGGGAGGGATTTTTCCAGGGAATATGCCTCTGATTCCACTGCGGTGCTCCTTAATGAAACTGCCGTAAAATACATGGGTCTAGAAAACCCAGTGGGTAAATTTATTACGGATTCCGATACAGAAAATCCTTTTGAGCCCATGAAAATTATTGGAGTGGTGCAGGATATGATCGCACAATCTCCATACGAACCTGTAAAACAGGGAATGTATGTGTTTGATAGAAACGGAAATGGCTCTTATTATAATATGAGATTGAACCCTGACCAAAGTGCTAGCCAAAATATAGCGATTATCGAAAGGGTTTTTAAAGAGCATTTTCCCAATATTCCCTTTCATTATGATTTTGTGGACGAGGAGTACGGCGAAAAATTTGCCGCAGAAGAACGGATAGGCCAATTATCGGGAATTTTTACAGCTCTTGCGATTCTGATAAGCTGTTTGGGGCTTTTTGGTTTGACATCTTATGTCGCTGAACAACGAACCAAGGAAATTGGAGTTCGCAAAGTATTGGGCGCTTCCGTGTTCAATGTATGGAATATGTTGTCCAAGGATTTTTTAAAATTGGTGATTATCTCCTGTTTTATCGCTGTGCCCATTGCCTATTATGTGATGAACGGATGGCTACAGGAATATCCCTATCGGATAATACTCAAATGGTGGATTTTTGCATTGGCCATGATAGGGGCTTTTGCAGTCACCATTATCACAGTTAGTTTTCAGGCAATCAAAGCGGCAAAATCCAACCCTGCACGCAGCTTACGAACAGAATAGATCAACTAGCGTATCATCAAAAAACGACAATCATGTATAAAAACAATATCAAAATAGCATGGAGAAGCCTTAAAAAACAGCCATTCTTCACCTTTCTCAACATTTTCGGATTAGCTATCGGAATGGCTGGGGGGCTTTTACTCGGTCTTTACATTTATGACGACTTGAGCCATGATAAAATGTTTGCAGATGCGGAACGCATCTACCGAATCAATACCGACATGAAGTTTGGGGGTGCCGCAGAAAAACATGCGGAGGTGTCCGCACCCATGGCCCAAGCCATGGTGAACGATATACCTGAAGTGGAAATGGCCACAAGGTTCAGGAATATTGGAAGTATCTTCATCAGACCCCAGAACGAAAGGAACAATGTAAGGGAACCGCAGGTATCCTATGCTGATTCGACCTTTTTTAAAATGTTCGGCATTAAATTATTGTACGGTGACGAGCGTACTGCACTAGTAGAGCCCAATACTATGGTAATGACGAGGACTGCGGCAGAAAAACACTTTCCCATAGACCAAGCGATAGGACAAACCCTCGTGATCAACGATCAAGACACGTATACCGTTTCTGGGGTGATAGAGGACCTTCCCAAGAACTCGATATTTAAAGACAAGCCTATTTTTTTGTCCATGGCAGGCTATGAAGATGCCCAACTTGCCGAATGGGGAAACCATAATTATTACACATTTATAAAACTTGTCCCAGGCGCTTCCGGATCGGATATACAGGACGAAATGCAGGGGATGGTGGGGAAATATCTGATTCCATATGCCCAAAGATATTTTCCAGGGATTACCGAACAACAGTTTTTGGATTCCGGAAACTATGTCAACTACTCCACCATTCCGTTGATGGATATTCATTTGCACTCAAAAAGAAATCCGGAATTCAGTGCCGTAAGCGACATTAAAAACGTGTACATTCTCGGAGCGATCGCTCTAATCTTATTGGTCTTGGCCAGTGTAAATTTCATGAATTTGTCCACTGCGCATTCCCTTAAAAGAGCCAAAGAAGTGGGCATTCGAAAAACATTGGGATCCCAACGCAGTGGCTTAATTGGACAATTTTTGACAGAATCCGGGTTGATCGCCGTAGGGTCGTTGATCTTTGCGATAATCATAGCATCCATTGCTATGCCATTATATAATGATATTTCAGGAAAAGAGTTGTCCATTCCTTTTTCCAATCCCTGGTTTTGGTTGATTTTGTTTGTGGCGGCATTGGTCCTTGGGCTGCTCTCGGGTAGCTACCCCGCCTTTTTTATGTCACGTTTTGTGGCCGCAAAAGTATTGAAGGGACAAGGAGACAGTTCTATTGGCGGAGGAGGGGTAAGGAATGTATTGGTAATTCTTCAGTTTAGCATATCTGTGTTTTTGATCATGGGGACCTTGACCGTATTTCAACAATTGAGATATATACAAGGAAAAGATCTTGGATATGGAAAAAACCAAGTCCTGGTAGTTGGCGGTGTAAATTCCCTTGAAGGCAAAAAACAGGCGTTTAAAGATGCTGTGTTACGAATTAGCCAAGTCAATAGTGCGACATTAAGCAGTTATTTGCCCACTCCATCAGCACGTAGCAGTGGAACATACATGCTGGCCGAGGACCGTAGTCAAGAAAAATCCATCAATATGCAACAATGGGCGGTGGACGAAGATTATTTGTCCACGATCGACCTTGAACTTGTTTCAGGGAGAACATTTGATTTAAAC
Organism: Allomuricauda sp.; assembly: GCF_002699205.1. Lineage (GTDB taxonomy): Bacteria > Bacteroidota > Bacteroidia > Flavobacteriales > Flavobacteriaceae > Flagellimonas. Next base: position 43,473 of record NZ_PABT01000014.1, on the reverse strand, counting down.
AAGTTCGTTACCGATTCATCCGCAGTAATACTCAATCAAAAAGCCGTTGCTATTTTAGGGAAAACCCCAGAAAATGTTATCGGGACCCAATTTGTGAATGATTTAGGGGCCGGGACACTATCTACCGTTATCGGGGTGGTCAAAAACTTCCATTATGAGACCCTTAGGGAAGAGGTTGGGGCATTGGCCCTGTTCTACGGAACAGAATATGCCAGCAACATAGCCATTAAGCTCAATGGTGGCGATTTGTCCCGTACTGTTGCCGAAATTGAGAATATATGGAGGGAAATGGCACCTGCGCAGCCATTCGACAGTTATTTTATGGATGATTCTTTTAACACCAGTTATGAAGCAGAGCAACGTTTGGGGAGGATCTTTATGATCTTCACCATACTTTCCATCATCATTGCATGCCTCGGACTTTTGGGACTTGCCACATTCAATGCGCAAAAGCGCGTCAAGGAAATTGGCGTGAGAAAAGTTTTGGGAGCTGGCGTTGGACAAATTGTTTATCGTTTATCCGTTGATTTCTTAAAACTCGTAGGGCTTTCAGTATTAATTGCACTTCCCGTAGGCTGGTACGCTATGAATCGCTGGCTTCAGGATTTCTCATACCGAATCGACATTCCTTGGTGGATTTTTGCCCTCTCCGCATTCTTGGCAGTGGGCGTTGCGCTTTTAACCGTTAGCTATCAAAGTATAAAAGCGGCCATTGTGAATCCGGTGAAGAGCCTGAGAACGGAATAAATAAACCATCAAAACCGAAGAAAATGTTCAGGAACTATCTAAAAATTGCTTTGCGGGGTGTTTTAAAAAACAAGCTCTTCTCCCTGATCAATGTGTTGGGACTTTCCATTGGAATTTGTGCGACCATGGTGATAGGGTCAATTGTACACTATGACTTTACCTTCGACACTTTTCATAAAGATAAGGAAAGGATTTATCGATTGACCACCGAATGGAAGTCCAATGGCAATACATTTTCCAATAGGGGGGTTGCCCTGCCTTTGGCACGTACTTTTCAAGAAGGAGTGCCCGGGGTTGAACTGGCCACCCACTTTAGAAATGCAAGTTTTTCCAAAGTTGAAAACAAGAACCAAGACCTTACCTTTAAGAACATACGAAATTCGATTTTGGCAGATAATGCCTACTTTCAGTTGTTTACTTACGATTGGTTGGCCGGTGATAAGGAATCGGCACTTGCTGAAGCCGCCCAAGTGGTGCTCACACAAAAAACCGCCGAAAAATACTTCCCCCACACCGAAATAGGGACTGTTGTGGGCAAAACACTGATCTATAACGATTCCCTTCCGGTAAAAGTAACGGGAGTGGTCGCCGATTTTGAACAGAACAGTGATTTAAAGTTTAGTGAATTTATATCCTTGGCCTCGGCCAAAATGTTCGGGCTGCCCGATATAAAAACAAGTGATGAATGGAACAGTACGAATTCCGGGAACCAATTGTTTTTTAAAATTAAGGACGAGGCAAGCATTACTGCCATCCGATCCCGTTTGGACGCATTGGCCAAAGAGCATCAAAACCAAGCGCCTTGGGCAGATAATGAGACCCGTTCCTTTCTTATGCAACCACTTTCTGAAATACATTTTGGCGGGGAATACTCCGAATATCCGTTCAACAATTCGGAACACGTGGCGAGTATAAAAGTTTTAAAAAGCTTGGGATTTGTTGCTTTGTTCCTGCTGTTGTTGGGCTGTGCCAATTTTATTAACCTTAATTCGGCACAAGCACTCACCAGGGCAAAAGAAATTGGAATTCGTAAAACCCTGGGCAGCTCCAAAAAGCAGGTGGTTCGTCAGTTCTTGTTTGAATCATTGATTTTAACCAGTGTTGCAGCGGTTTTATCCCTCGTTTTGGCACCTTTTCTTCTTCGGCAATTTTCAGATTTTTTACCGGGCGACATTTCGCTTTCCGTACTTTATTCTTTTGTGGGGATAGTTGGAATTCTTGGACTCGTTGTCTTGGTGGCCATATTATCGGGCTTCTACCCCGCCTTTGTTCTTTCAAGGTTTCGACCGGTATCCGTTCTAAAAGGGCAATTTTCCAAAGGGGACCAAGGCGTGCGATTGCGGAAGACCTTGACGGTTTTTCAATTTGTGGTCGCACAGGTTTTTATCATCGGGACACTTTTGGTGGCCAAACAACTGCATTATGTAATGAACACCGATATGGGCATCAAAACCGATGCAATAGCATTTGTCACTACCCCGTGGAACGACAAATCCACAATAAAAAAGGAACGTTTTTTCAATCAAGTAAAAGATATCAAGGAATTGTCCTCTGTTAGTCTGGGAGGAGATCCTCCAGCTTCAAACAGCTATACCTCAACCGTACTCGATTATTTTAGGGATGATGTTGAAAAGCACCAATCCACACAAATATTGTGGGGAGATGTAAATTACTTGGACACCTACAATATTCCAATTGTATCGGGACGTGATCGATTTAACGATAGTATAAAAGAATATGTCGTAAACGAAGCTTTTGCCAAGGAATTAGGGTTTGAAAACCCTGAAGAGGTGGTCGGCGAATTCATAAAATTGGATACCATGAACATCCAAATTGTGGGACTTATGCAAGATTTTAATCAACGTTCGTTAAAATCAGGAATAGATCCAATGGCAATGACCGGAGATTGGAGCGGAGACAGCTATTCGCCTTTCCACAGTGTACATTTTGATTTGGGACCAGACCCTGAACAATGGGACAACACGATCAAACAAATTGAGGACGCCTGGTCTGCGATTTATCCAGAAGATGAAATGCGTCTTCAGTTTATGGATGAGATAGTCAAGAATTTTTATCGTACAGAAAGAAGCACCGTACAACTTTTGAAATGGGCCACCGGACTGGCCATATTGATCAGTTGTATGGGGCTATTGGGACTGGTTGTATATACCACGGAACGTAGAGTAAAGGAAATTGGGGTTCGCAAAGTTTTAGGTGCCAATGTAGCACAATTGAACCTATTGCTCTGCAAGGAATTTTTGATTTTGGTTGGAATAGCCTTTGCGATTTCGGTGCCTATCTCATGGTATCTGATTCAAGAATGGCTGCAAGATTTTGCCTATAAAACCAATATGAGCTGGTGGGTATTTATGTCCAGTGGTTTGGGAATGGTATTGGTGGCCATAACGGTCATCAGTGCCAGAACCTATAAAACGGCAAAGATTAATCCAGTAGAGAGCTTAAGGAACGAATAGGGCAAATCATCAATCAAAAAAACAACATATTATGTTCAAGAACTATCTAAAAATTGCATTGAGAAACCTAATTAAAAATAAGGTGTTTACCTTGGTTAATATTGTTGGGCTGACCTGCGCCTTTGCAGTGGCCATTTTATTGTCCATGACAGCCTTGTTCGAATTATCTTTTGATCAATTCCATGAAAACAAAGATTCAGCGTACCAAATATATGTCTCGAACCAAACGCCACGAGGCACCGAGGTAAGCTCAACCAACCCCGTGCCCTTGGCAACAGCACTAATGGAAGAGGTGCCTGGGATAAAACGTGTTGCCCGCACTTTAAGTGAGACGGCCCTAGTATCCTACCAAGCGAAAGATTTCGATTTGGCCGCCGAATATGTGGATCCTGAGTTTTTCAATATATTCACTTTTCCTGTAATTTCGGGGAACGCCAAAAATCCACTCCCTTCAAAAAGCTCGGTTTCCATTACCGAGGAAGCGGCCACAAAAATATTTGGCAACACCGATGTGATTGGAGAGACCGTTCAGGTCAGAATCGGAAGTGAAGAGCGCCCGTTTACAATAGCAGCTGTTTTGGAGAACAGCCCAGCCAACAGCAGCATGGGCTTTGATATTGTTATTCCATTTGAGAACCATCCGGAATATGAACCCAATAAAGATGTATGGAACTCCCAATTTCTCCCAGTATTTCTGCAGTTGGAAGAAGGAGTCACCCCAAAACAGTTTGAAGAAAATTCAAGGGCGTTCACTAACCTACATTATAAGGGAAGTATTGAGACAGACATAAGGGATGGGGCAACCCCGGATGAAAACGGACAATATAAGCAACTCCATCTTCTACCCATTACTGATATGCATTTTGCGTCGTACAAAGCGGGAAGGGCGGATGCAGTTCGCACTTTCCCTTATATTATACTTGGAGTGGCATTGGTTATCATATTTATTGTATGTTCCAATTTCATAAACATGAACATAGCCCTGAGCGAAAAACGATTGAAGGAAATCGGAATGCGTAAGACCTTGGGTGCCGTTAAAAAGCAATTGTTCTTTCAGTTTTGGATGGAAAGTGTGATTGTTTTTCTTATTGCCGTCGGCTTGGGACTTTTGGTCAGTAATTTCCTCATAGACCCATTTAAGACCCTTTTCAATACCAAAGCTACGTTCGAAGAGGTAACCCAATCCGGGATTATTGCTGTCTTTGTAGCATCAATTTTTGTAATTACGTTGATTTCTGGGGGATATCCAGCATTGCTCTTGAGCAAGTTGAGTACCCTTAGGGCTTTAAAAGGCAAACTTGATCTTGGTAAAAACCGATTGCGTAATGGCTTGATTGTCCTTCAATTTGTAATAGCCATTATTTTGATCAGTGGTACTTTGGTGCTGCACGGCCAAATTGATTTCATGCGCAACAAAGATTTGGGGTACAACAAAGAACAGGTTGTATCTATTCCATTGAACGGAAAAAAGAATAGTTACCGTGTGGTGAACCTGTTGCGGGAAGAGTTAAAAGGCACCCCGGATATTTTAAGTGTTTCCGGTGCGGACAATAATTTGGGAATGGGGAGAGATGGGAGCCTTTCCAGCAGTGTAATGGGTTTTGATTATAAAGGAAGGGGAGTGGTTACCAACACCATTACCGTAGATTATGACTATGCGAAGACTTTGGATTTAGAGCTGGTTTCTGGACGAATGTTCGATAGGGACTTTGCCCGTGATAGTCTTAGCTTGGTCATAAATGAGGCCATGGCCAAGCAATTTGATGAAGATGATCCATTGTCCATTCGCATTCCCATGGGTGAATCGGTGACCTATAGCGTTATTGGAGTGGTAAAGGATTACAATTTTGATGATGTGAAGAAAACAATAGAGCCACTAACCCTCTTTATGAACCAGGATTTGGATTTGTATTATGCCTATGTGAAAATTGCGCCAAAAAATGTGGCACAGTCTTTTGACGCGATAAAGCACGCTTGGGAAAAGATAGAGCCTCAAGCAGAGTTTCTGGGATCCTTCTTGGATAAAAACGTAGACCGCACCTTTAAACGGGAAAAAACAATGGCGACCATAATTACCAGTGGAAGCTTTTTGGGTATTTTGTTGAGCGGCTTGGGTCTTTTTGCTATATCCATGCTGGTGGTTGCCCAGCGAACCAAAGAAATTGGAGTTCGCAAGGTGGTTGGGGCAAGCATATCTTCAGTTGCACTTTTGTTGACCAAGGATTTTTTAAAACTGGTTGGTTTGGCCTTTGTCATTGCCACACCGATAGCATGGTATTTTTTAAATGAATGGCTGAAAAACTATGCCTCCCATGTAAACTTGAGTCCTTTGTTTTTTCTGGGCGCAGGTCTATCCGCCACTTTGATAGCCTTCATTACCGTTGGATCACGTACCATAAAAGCCGCTTCAGCCAACCCTGTAAAAAGTTTAAGAACAGAATAATTATAAAAAATATGCTTTTACAACTGAACAATATTTTTAAATGGGTCAACTCTGGAGGCCAACGTATTTTTTTGCTGAAGGACATTAATCTAGAAGTGGAAGAAGGAGAGTTTATCTCTGTTATGGGTCCTTCGGGCTCCGGTAAATCCACATTGCTAAACGTCATAGGGATGCTCGATACTTTTGATGAGGGCGAATATAATTTTATGGACGAATCCGTACATTCCCTGAAAGAAAAGCACAGATCAAACCTGTACAAACAGTATATCGGTTTTGTGTTCCAGTCCTATCATCTACTGGATGATCTCACCGTAAAGGAAAACTTGGAAATGCCACTTATCTACAAAAAGATAAAAGGTTCCGAGCGTAAGGCAATGGTTGCCGATATGTTGGATCGTTTCAATATCGTAGGCAAAAAAGACCTTTTTCCTGCACAATTGAGTGGTGGACAACAGCAGTTGGTTGGGGTGGCAAGAGCACTGATATCAAACCCTAAACTTATCTTGGCGGATGAGCCTACGGGCAACCTAAACTCAAAGCAAGGAGAAGAAATCATGGAACTTTTTAAACAATTGAATGATGACGGCGTGACAATAATTCAGGTGACGCACTCCGAGAAAAATGCCGAATATGGCTCCAGGATCATCAATTTATTGGATGGTAGAATGGTCTAATCTGCCAGGTCGGCCAACTCTTTGCCAACAAGACTGCCGAGGGCAATGCCCATTCCGCCCAAACGTACACCACAGTAAACGGAATTGGAAACAGGCTTGATGATAGGTGATTTTTGTTTGCCCACACCCATAATGCCACTCCATCTACGTTCAATCTTTACAGGGTGATCTGGGAAAATCATATCGCGCAGCAATGATTCAAGCTTGTTTTGAACAATTTCGGTCTCCCCGAACTCGGTGGTTTCCTCCGTTTTAAAATCAAGGTTTCTGCCACCGCCAAATAAAATACGACCATCAATATTGCGGAAATAATAATACCCTTCGTCAAAATGAAAGGTGCCCTTGATTGCTAAGTTTTTGATGGGCTCCGTCACCAAAACTTGAGCCCGTGCAGGCACCACCTTTTCCGAACCCAAAAGTTGGGAAGCAAAACCATTGGTGGCCACGAACACTTTTTTGGAACCAAATTCAAAATCATCTGTCACTATGGTAGCACCGTTGTTCAGCTCCATTATATTATTGACCAATATCCCATTTATAATGGGAATACCCAGGAATTGGCATTTCTGAATCAGAGAATTCATCATTTTACCGGTATCCAATTGCCCTTCAACCAGATGGGAAATATATTTTTCTTGAATATTGGCAAATCCAAAACTATTTCCAGAGGGAACAAATGGTTTTTTGCCGAAAACGGGCTCCATCAGATTGTTCAAATATGGTATGGACGCCATACAATTTTCGTAGAGTTCTGTTTTTTCCATTGGAAAAAGCTCGTGGCTGCCATGCAGTTCAAAACCAATGGCCTTATCCCCTAAAAGCTGACGTAACAGTTGGATTCCGTCCCATCTTTTTTGAACCAATTGCACCACCTGTTCTTCGGTGTGGTGTTTTAAGTCCGATAAAATTTCCGAGGCACTGCCAAAACACGCAAAACCAGCATTTTTTGTGCTGGCCCCTTGGGGCAAACTGCCTTTTTCCAGAACAATAATCTTGCTCTTGGGATATTTATCCTTCAGGTGGATAGCGCAATTGAGCCCAACAATGCCACTGCCCACGATGGTGAAATCAACATTCGAAAACCAGGTCTTATGTTCCCAATAGCTTAGTCCCATAAATGAAAAACCCCGAGTTTATCGGGGTTCTATTTAATGATGTTCTTTATATTTTGGATCCATTTCAAAATCTTCCATGAATTTAGTGGTATAATTTCCGGCCAAATAATCTGGATGATCCATCAATTGACGGTGAAAAGGTATGGTGGTCTTAATCCCTTCGATCACAAATTCGTCCAAAGCCCTCCTCATTTTGTTGATGGCCTCTTCCCTTGTTTGGGCGGTGGTTATCAACTTGGCAATCATAGAGTCATAATTTGGAGGAATCATGTAACCGCTGTAAACATGCGTATCCAAACGAACACCATGTCCACCGGGTGTGTGCAAGGTGGTTATTTTTCCAGGGGAAGGTCTGAAGTCGTTATATGGATCTTCTGCATTTATTCGACACTCAATGGAATGTAACTTTGGGAAATAGTTTTTTCCTGAGATCGGCACCCCTCCAGCAACCAATATTTGCTCTCGAATCAAATCGTAGTCCACGACTTGTTCGGTAATAGGGTGTTCCACCTGAATACGGGTGTTCATTTCCATGAAGTAAAAATTTCGGTGTTTGTCCACCAAAAACTCTATGGTTCCCGCTCCTTCATATTTGATATATTCAGCAGCTTTAACGGCCGCTTTACCCATTTCTTCACGGAGTTTGTCCGTCATAAACGGTGATGGTGTTTCTTCGGTAAGCTTTTGGTGCCTACGCTGCACGGAACAGTCCCTTTCGGATAAGTGACAGGCTTTCCCATATTGATCGCCCACAATTTGGATTTCGATATGGCGGGGCTCCTCAATCAACTTTTCCATATACATGCCACCGTTACCGAAGGCGGCAGTTGCTTCCGTAACCGCACTGTTAAAGCTTTTTTCCATTTCGTCCTCGGACCAAATGGCGCGCATTCCCTTGCCTCCACCACCTGCAGTAGCCTTGATCATTACCGGATAGCCCATTTTTTTGGCCTCCTTTATGGCGTGGTCAACATCTTTTAGCAAGCCTTCAGAGCCGGGAACAGTGGGTACACCAGCTTTTTTCATGGTTTCTTTGGCGGTCGCCTTGTCCCCCATTTTATCAATCTGTTCACCGGAAGCCCCAATAAATTTGATGTCGTGCTCAGCGCAGATTTTGGAGAACTTTGAATTTTCGGAAAGGAACCCGTATCCTGGGTGAATGGCATCGGCATTGGTAATTTCCGCTGCGGCGATAATATTTGGAATCTTCAAATAAGATTCGCTGCTGGGAGCTGGACCAATACAAACCGCTTCGTCGGCAAAGCGCACATGAAGGCTTTCCTCATCGGCCTTGGAATATACCGCCACGGTTTTAATGCCCATCTCCTTGCAGGTTCTTATGATCCTTAGGGCAATTTCACCCCTATTCGCAATCAATATTTTTTTAAACATAGAACACAATCTTAAATTCTGAATTCTAAATCTTAAATGGTTTTAAGCAACAAGGTTTGCTGCCCAAAATTTATCATTTAAAATTCACTACGATGGGTCTACCAAGAACAATGGTTGGTCAAACTCTACTGGAGAGGAATCATCAACCAATATCTTAACTATTTTACCGGAAACCTCTGATTCAATATCGTTGAAAAGTTTCATTGCCTCGATCACACAAAGAACATCTCCTTGTTTAATGGTACTTCCAACTTCCACAAATGGCGGTTTGTCGGGTGCTGGTTTTCTATAGAATGTCCCTATGATCGGGGATTTGATGGTAATATATTTTGAATCGTCATCTTCTTTATTGGAATCCGATGATGAAGGAGCTGCAGTTTCTGGTACAGCTGCCGGTACTTGGGCCATCGGTGCAGCAGGAGCTTGGGCCACAGGTATTTGTTGAACAATTGTGGTTTCGGGCGTGTTGGAGTCGTTGCTTCCCGTTCGAATGGTAATCTTGATATCCTCCATTTCCAACTTCACCTCGCTGGCACCCGACTTGGCCACAAACTTGATTAAACTTTGAATTTCCTTAATGTCCATGGAATATAATTTAGTTAGTTGTGTGATTATGAATTATAGGCCCATTTTAAGTAAATGGAACCCCATGTAAAACCTCCTCCAAAGGCGGCGAATATGATATTATCTCCTTTCTTTAATTGCTTTTCGTAATCGTGAAGCAATAAGGGCAGTGTTGCGGAAGTTGTATTTCCGTAACGGTCAATGTTGATCAGAACTTTTTCGGCCTCCAGCCCCATTCTATTGGCGGTGGCATCTATAATACGTTTGTTGGCCTGGTGAGGAACCAACCATTGTACATCTTCGTTTGTAAGGTTGTTTCGCTCCATGATCAATGCGGATACATCGGCCATATTGGATACAGCGAATTTAAAAACTGATTTGCCATCTTGGAAAACGTAATGTTGTTTGTTCTTTACGGTTTCTTCGGATGCTGGCAAAATGGAGCCTCCGGCATCGATCTTTAAAAATTGGCGTCCAATTCCATCGGAACGTAGATACTCATCTTGTAGGCCCAAACCTTCTTCATTGGGCTCAAAAAGAACAGCTCCGGCACCATCTCCAAAGATAATACAAGTGGTCCTGTCGGTATAGTCTATTATCGATGACATTTTATCGGCACCAATGAGCAATACTTTTTTGTACCTGCCCGATTCTATATAACTGGCCGCCGTGGACATTCCGTATAGAAAACTGGAACACGCTGCCTGCAAGTCGTAGGCGAAAGCATTGGACGAACCAATTTCTGACGCAACATAGGCCGCCGTGGCAGCTACCGGCATATCAGGCGTTGCAGTGGCTACCAGGACCAAATCTATTTCGGAAGCTTCAATACCTCTTTTTTGAAGCAAATCTTCAGCAGCTTTGATTGCCATATAAGATGTCCCCGCGTTCTCTACTTTTAAGATTCTTCGTTCCTTGATGCCTGTTCTAGTGGTAATCCACTCATCGTTGGTATCTACCATGGTTTCCAATACTTTGTTGGAAAGAACAAAATCTGGAACATACCCTCCTACAGCTGTTATTGCTGCTGTTGTTTTCTTCATTTTTTAGCCTTTCTTTATTGTCAAAACCAGTGAAATTTGACCCAAAAGCGGTGAAAATTAGTCATTTTATATGACTTTATGGTCAAATTTGACTCGATTTTGGGTGTTAACATAGCTGCATAAAAAAACTCCCGTTGATAATTGAACGGGAGTTGCTTTATTTTGAGATGTTTGCGGTTAAGCCGCAGTTTCTTCTTCTGTTTTATCAATCAAAACCTGACCTCTGTAGTACAATTTGCCTTCATGCCAGTGTGCTCTGTGAAACAAGTGCATTTCACCTGTGGTTGAGTCCTTGGCAATGGTTGGCGCAACTGCCTTGTAATGGGTTCTTCTTTTGTCCCTTCTGGTTTTCGATGTTTTTCTTTTAGGATGTGCCATTATAAACCTATTTATCCGTTAGTAACTTTTTTAAATCGTCCCATCTGGGATCTGTTTCTTCTGATGATTTTGTATTCTCTTTTGGCTTTAGCTCTTCCAGCTTGTCCAAGATGTCCGACTTCAACGTTCCGTCCTCAACACCGGGATGAACCCTTTTTGGGGGAACGGCAAGCACCAACATTTCATATATGTACTGTGCAATATTGAATTGGTGTTCTCCATGTGGAATAATCAAGATTTCATCATCTTCATCATTATACTCCTCACCAAATTTGATGACCAGTTTTAAATTAGAATCGATAGGCTGATCAAAGGATTCACCTGTCAAATCACAATCCACATTTATGGTACCCTTCGCTTCAATCTGAAGCTCCATCATAGTGCTCATTTTTTCCAAAAGCGCATCTATCTGAACGGAAGCTCCGTTAAATTCTTGGTAGTCAAAAGATTCAAAGAACGCATCATCAATTTCGTACACAAATTTATGTCCTCCCAGTTTCAGACCTGAAAAAGGGATAAAAAACTCTTTCAGCTTCATCATTTCTACACTTAAGGTTTGTGTACCAGCCGTTAAAGGCGGGTGCAAAGATACTACTAATTTGCAAAACTGCAATTGTTGCCACAACAAATATCCAAAATGGTGGCAACTTTTTAATTCCCTCGCTTTATTTTCTGCTTTTGAAGCGGGTTTTTGGTCAGTTCCATATACTCTTCCCTGTTTCTGAACACTTGGATTGCGGTGAACACAGCTTCTTTGAAAGAATTCTCATCTGCCTTGCCCTTACCTGCAATTTCATAGGCGGTTCCGTGGTCCGGTGATGTCCGTACTTTATTCAGCCCTGCGGTATAGTTGACCCCTTTTCCGAAGGAAAGGGTCTTGAATGGAATCAAACCTTGATCGTGATAGGCGGCAAGAACGGCATCAAAGCTCTTGTAGGTGTCGGAGCCAAAAAAACTATCAGCCGAGTAAGGGCCGTATACCAAAGTGCCCTTGTCGAACAATTCTTTAATGGTAGGTTTAAGGATTTTATCGTCCTCTTCACCAATGGTTCCATTGTCCCCGCTGTGGGGATTAATACCAAGCACGGCAATTTTGGGCCTACGGATACCAAAATCCATTTTAAGGGATTTTTCCATGATGGCCACCTTGTTCCGAATCAATTTCGGTGTAATGGCCTTGGCCACATCCTTTACCGCAATATGATCGGTGAGCAGACCGACCCGCAAGGAATTGGACACCATAAACATTAAGCTTTCACCCTCCAGTTCTTGGGCAAGGAAGTCTGTATGTCCTGGAAACTTGAAATCTTCGGATTGTATATTGTTTTTGTTGATGGGTGCAGTCACCAACACATCAATTTTATCATCTTTTAGTGCGGCTACGGCAGCTCTCAAAGAGCGAATGGCAAAAACACCCCCTTCTTTGGTGGCTTGGCCATATGCTATTTTCGGCACTTCTTTCCAAACATTGACGATATTGACCTTACCTTCCAAAGCTTGACCGGCATCCCTAACACCATTAAATTTTATATTAATACCCAAATCTTTGATTTGTTGGGAAATGGTTTTGTTGGATGCAAATATAATGGGGGTACAAAACTCCAACATTCTTGGGTCTTCAAATGTTTTGAGTGCCACCTCGCACCCGATTCCGTTAATGTCCCCTATGGAAATCCCTAACTTTATTTTTTGCTTTTCCTTCATAAAATGAATGCCGTTATGGCTACTTTTGCATTACAAAACTAGTCAATTAATAAGAGACATGTTCACAGGGATCATAGAGACTTTGGGTAAAGTTGAAAAGCTTGAAAAAGATGGTGGGAATTTACACCTTACCATTGTTTCGGATATTGCTCCGGAATTGAAAATAGACCAAAGCGTTTCACACAATGGGGTATGCCTGACCGTGGTTTCTTTGGAAGGAAACAGCTATACCGTAACGGCCATTGAAGAGACCCTGGACAAAACCAATTTGGGTGAATTGGAGTTGGGGGATATGGTGAACCTTGAACGTGCCATGGTTCTGGGTGCACGGTTGGATGGACATATTGTACAGGGACACGTGGACCAAACCGCAGTTTGTAAATCCATAGAGGCGAAAGATGGTAGTTGGGTCTACACTTTTGAATACGATCCCAAACTTAATAATGTGACCATTGAAAAAGGTTCCATTACGGTAGATGGGGTCAGTTTAACTGTAGTGGATTCCCAAAAAGATAGTTTTAGCGTGGCCATTATTCCCTACACCCACGAGCATACAAGATTCCACACCTACAAAGTAGGCACTACCGTAAACCTGGAGTTTGATGTGATCGGAAAATATGTTTCCCGATTACTGGAATTGAGAGGCTAGGACCTATCAAAACACATTCTTCATCCCACGCCAAATCCTTAAAAGCACAAATGTGGCGACCAGTACCAAAACGGTAAGCCCAATGGCCAACGGATAATTGCCATAGATCCAATTTCCAGTTGCAAAAAGACAGCTGTACACCAAAATACAGCCGACGATCATGGCCAAAACACCGGATGGAACACTCCATTTCACATTTTCATCTTCCAAGGATACGCCTTCGGCCTTAGCTTCTTCATGAAGCTTTTTCCAGCCAGGACCTCCCGGTTTTGTGATCTTATAGAAACGGTAGAGCACCTTGTTCTCTTCCGGTTTGGTCAAGAAAGTGGTGGCCAACCAAAGTATGGTGGTGATAAGCACAACCAATGGAAACTTGCTCCAAGTGGGGAAAGGTGCACTTTCCGACAAAAAGAGGACATCTTCATATTGCCAAAATAATATTGAAATAATTCCGGATGAGAACATGGCAACGATTTCGCTCCATGCGTTGATGCGCCACCAGAACCATCTCAGTAAAAAGATGAGACCGGTTCCGGCTCCAAACATTATAATGATGTCGAACAATTGGGTGGCATTGTTGAGCTCCAATGCGAACAGGCTGCTCAAAATCATCAGTACCACAGTAGAAATCCTTCCCACGTTCACCAATTCTTTTTCGGAGGCATTTTTATTTACCTGTTGCTTGTAAAAGTCATTCACAATATAAGAGGAACCCCAATTAAGATGGGTGGAAATAGTGGACATATAGGCCGCGCCCAAGGAAGCCAACACCAATCCCAATAATCCTGTGGGCAACTTAGTCAACATGGCCGAATAGGCCAAATCATTTTTGAGGATGTTTTCCGGCACATCGGGAAAGGCTTGTCGAATACTTTCCAAATCCGGAAATACAACAATAGAGGCCAATGCTACCAAAATCCAAGGCCAAGGCCTAAGGGCGTAATGCAAAATGTTGAAGAAAAAGGTTGCTCCAATGGCATGATTTTCATTTTTGGCCGCCAGCATTCGTTGTGCAATGTAACCGCCTCCGCCAGGTTCACCACCGGGGTACCAAGCACTCCACCATTGTACAGCCAAGGGAATGATCAGTAAACTTATTAAAGCATCGGTATCTGAAAAATCGGGCAGAATGGACATTTTCTCCTGAACCTGCGTATTGGCAAAAATATTGTCCAAACCACCGACTTCAGGCATGTTCACTAAGTAAATAGCAGCCCCTATAGCACCGCTCATGGCTACAAAAAACAAGATAAAATCGGTGTAAACTACTCCCCGAAAACCACCAATTGCACTAAATAACACAGTTATGGTTCCACCTATAAGAACGGTTTCAACAGGCTCCAGACCGAGCATTATCTGTCCAATTTTGATAGCAGCCAAAGTAACCGCTGACATGGCCATTACATTAAAGACCACACCTAGATATAAAGACCGGAACCCTCTTAAAAAATGGGCAGGTTTTCCGCCATATCTCAGGTCATAAAACTCCATGTCAGTGGAGACGTTGGATTTTCTCCAGAGCTTGGCATACACAAAAACGGTCAGCAGGCCCGTGAGCAAAAAAGCCCACCATCCCCAGTTTCCGGAGACACCATCCGTTCGGACGAAATCCGTTACCAAATTGGGCGTATCCGTTGAAAAGGTGGTAGCTACCATGGAAAACCCCAAAAGCCACCAGGGCATATTTCTTCCTGACAAAAAATATTCAGCAGTGTTTTTACCGGATTTTTTGGAAACATATATTCCGATAAAAAGTACGAGGGCAAAGAACCCAAAAATAATGATGTAATCTAAAAGTTCAAGTTTCATATGTCTGGATTGGCTGGAGTTAAAGATAGCTTTTTTGGGTTACTTTTGTGAACTGCTAAAAACACCTCATGGTTCTCTCCACATTCACGGATATTTCTGTTGCCGCATGGACAATGGCCGCTACGGCCGTTTTTTTAATGGGGGTTTCCAAGGCGGGTCTAAAAGGAATGTCGATTTTTAATGTGACATTGATGGCCTTGGCTTTCGGTTCCAGAGCTTCAACGGGGGTTTTTATCCCTTTGCTTATCGTGGGAGATACTTTTGCCGTGATCTATTACAACCGTCACACCCAATGGAAATACATTATCAAATTTATTCCTTGGATGATCTTGGGAATCTTGGTTGGGGTTTTAGTGGGGAAAGACCTTCCGGAACAAGAGTTTAAATGGGGAATGGCGGCGGTGATATTCCTCAGTTTGGGTATGTTGATTTGGTGGGATCGAAGAAAGTCCAAAAAAGTTCCTACGCATTGGTTGTTTTCCGGCTCCATGGGAATATTGGCGGGTATTTGTACCATGATAGGGAATTTGGCGGGAGCGTTTACCAATATTTTCTTTTTGGCGATGCGATTGCCGAAAAATGAATTTGTGGGCACGGCGGCATGGTTGTTTTTTATTACTAACCTGTTTAAACTGCCTTTTCACGTTTTTGTTTGGAAAACAATCTCAATGGAAAGCCTAATGATCAACTTAAGATTGCTTCCAGCTATTTTGGCGGGATTGATTTTGGGCGTCTTTTTGGTGAAGAAAATCAACGAGAAAAACTATAAGCGTTTTATTTTGATTGTGACCGCGATTGGTGCGGTGGCAATTTTGTTTAGATAAGAGAGTAAATCGAGTTTTGTCAACCTGAACTTGTTTCAGGTTCTCATGTCCATTTGTTTTATGAATGCAATGAGATTCTGAATTCATTTCAGAATGACGCGGTTATAGCGGTGCAAAAAAAAGCCGTATCAATTTGATACGGCTTTCCTTTATACACTAATATAACAATGACTACTCCGAAGCTGCTTCGTAAATAGCGTTAAAAATCAATTTGTAGGTGCCACGGGGTTGTGCCCTAAATTGCGGACGGAACGCAAACAAGATGGCCGAACCTTTTCCGTATTTAGCTTTCACCATCGCTGGCTTTTTTGCGATATAGCGATCTTCGCCCATGGCCCAACCACTCATCAACAAATCTTTGGCAGCGTAGTTTACAATCACTTCCACTTCGGGTGCAGGGGCATCTTTGATATCCTCTTTTCCTCCTTCGCCTGATTTTCGCTGCTTGTTTATAATGAACGCTCTACTTTTATTGAACGATACGGCAACAGTATCCTTCATTCCAAATGCCAATGGGTTTGATGTGTCCACTCCCGCTTTGATCAATGAGCCTGGAATAAAGAACTTATTGCTATCGACACCTTCCACGGCATCCCGCAAGGGCAATCCAAATTGTTCAATTACGAAATCACTTGCTTCGTCAAAAGCAATCAATGTTCCTCCTTCTTGTACATAATCACTCAATGCCATAGATCCTTTTAAACCAATTCCGCCGGTAAATTTCTCTGGCATGTTCAACGTACTGTGACCGTGCAAAATGGATTTCGGTCTTTGGGATGGAATAATGATCGCATCATACTGGGACAAATCCCTGGTCTTGATATCGGCATCGTGGAGGGTATCCATGTCAAATTCGTATTCGTCCATTATAAAACGTGTCCACCCTTCATCCATATTGGCCACCCAAGACTTGTACAGTCCCACTTTGGGCAAATGGATTTTTTTCAGTTGTACCTCTGGTTTTGCGGTCAACCCTGTAAAGGTAAGACCGTATTCATCTGCAAGGGATTCCATCATTTCTTTATCACCGGAAACAATATAGGATCCTGCTGGGAATGTTTCTTTGCCGGCTTTGAACTCGGCCATACTTTTGTACGCTATCCCTCCAGCTTTCAAAATTTTGTTGGTGGCTGCTACGGATGCGTTGGTGTTTACGTTAAGTGCGTAACCAAAGGAACCGTTTCGGTTTACAGCCCCGTCGTAGTATTTTACCAAACCAGAAACTTTTTCGGTTGAAACTTTAAAGGGCTCGGATGCTTTAGCTACGTCAACACCCATTTGCATAGGTAATGTCCATCCTGCCAAATCGTAAGGTGTGTCCGGAGGGCCACCAGGGTATTGAAAACGAGTTGGATATTCCTGTTTTTCCATAAGGTCCAACAGGTAGGGTCTAAAGGCCTGGGCCGCATAAATAACATAAGAGCCTTTTTCGTATTCTTTGCTATTTAATGTGAAATCCTTGGTTGCTTGTTCAACTTCAATTCCCCCTCTGATCAAAACATTGACCAAGTTTACTGCTTCAAAAGAATCCCATTGCTCTTTACTGATGACGTAAGCGAACGGGTCTTCCGTTTTTCCTTTTTCTATGGCAGATTTGCCCATTTTGTAGATGTTGTACAGATAGTTGCTCTTGCGGTCTGCAGCAAGGTCCAAAGTCGCCCAAGTAGCAGTCAGCATGTAATCCACTGCATCTCTAAAATGGGATTCGCCCCCTTTCCAAGGGTCAGGGTACATAATATCGGTGCCGTCCGTTGGGGTTCCTCCAGCAACGGTCTTGGGCAATTTTTCAGGATCGTAATACCGCGGAGTAGGTGAGGCATGCCCAGTTTCGGTCAAAATACCGATCATATTGTGATAGTAAGGTACTGTACGAGCACCACCGTTCCAGAACATGGTATAAAAATTGTCTGCAATGGCGCCGGGCATGTTTTCCAAAGAAAAACGTTTGGACATGGCCGAACCTACCTCACTAACTCCTGCAGTAATTGAAGGATGTATTCTTGGATTTACCGGATCGGCATAAGGTGGAATGGAGATTTTGGTCCAGGATGGGGAAGTCTGATGATGATTGAACACAATCTGTGGGTACCATTCGTTGTACAATATTTTGGTAACATTATAAGTTTCCGGAAGGTTGTTCATGAACCAATCCCTATTATTGTCGTGACCCATATAATAGTGATAAAGAATTGGAGGGCGGGAGGTTTCGTAGGGTGTGCCCAAATTTTTACGGTACCAATCGGCTACAATATCTAGCCCATCCGGGTTCATGTTGGGCATAATAATGGTAATCACATTTTCCCTTATTTTTTGCATTTCCTCTGTTTCTGAAGTAGCCAAAGTATATGCCATTTCGGGAGTCACCTGTGTACCTGCCAACTCGGTGGAGTGGATGCCGCCATCGACCCATACAATGGTCTTTCCTTCTTCGGATAACTTAGCGGCTTCCTCGTCACTTACCTGAACACGCGCCAATTTGGTGCTGATGTCCTTCCATTTATCCAATTGTTGTAGGTTTTCTTTGGAAGAAACAAAAAGAATATACATTTTTCGGCCCAATACAGTTTCGCCAATTTCTTCCATTTTAACCCTGTCGGAAGCATTATCCAACTTAATCAAGTAATCCTCAATCTGTGAATAATCGGCCAGTTTGTAATCGGAACCTAACCTAAACCCAAATACGTCTTCGGGGGAGGGAACTTTTTGTGCTACGGAGACAGTAGCAAAAGTCAAAATCATTACTGTTGACAGCAACAATGATTTGAAGTTTGAAGTTTTAGAAATCATGTTTTTGAATTAGTTTAATTTGACTGAAAATTAAGCATTTGTAATGAGGAAATTAAATGAAGTGGATGGGAATTAAGGCGGAAACGTTTTTTTTGTTGGGTTTGCAATCCAGAGCGTTGAAAAACGATAAGTTATTATTCTAGATCAAAACGTTTACGGGACATCTTTTTTTCAGCGATCTTCTTTTTGGATTTTAACCGTTTTTCTTTGGAAGATTTTGTCGGTTTTGTCGGTTTTCGCTTTTTGGGAACGACGAGTGCTTTTTTTAGAAGGTCAAAAAATCGTTTCACCACCAAATCCTTGTTCCTGTGCTGACTTCGGGCCTCATCACATTGAAGTATAAAAACACCATCGTTGGTCAGTCGCGATTGTAGTTTTAATAAAATCCGTTGTTTTTCCTTGTCCGAAAGTCCATTTGAATCAGGCACGTTGAAAGAAAGTTCTACTTTGGACGAGACCTTGTTCACATGTTGCCCCCCGGCACCACTGCTCCGCATGGCTTTAAACTGAAGTTCCCTATGTATTTGTTTTTTGTCCAACCTGGAGCCTAGTGTTGATGGTTTTCAAAGATACATTAAGAAAAATGGTTGCTCCTTTTTCCTGTTTTTTCTCAGAATTGAAAAAGATGATGGTCCCATCTTCCATTAGGCCCTCGTTGAGGTAGTGGCTTCCTTTAAAAAAGGAATTGATCACTTCAATTTTTAGCCCAGAGGAATCAGAAAGTTTGAACTCGTGGGGATATACAAGCACCGTTCTTTCTATTTCAGTATAGGATTTCAATAGTTTCATGGGAACTTGGTTCACTTGCCCGAACAATGAGGCCGTGTAGTAATTGGGAGGGTTTTCGTAAAGGTCTTGGGTATTCCGATTGGCAATTATTTGACCTTTCTCCAAAATTAGGGTTCGCTCTGCAAAAGGCAGTACATCACTTGGGTCGTGACTGGCCGTAAGTACGGTGACACCCTTTTTTTTGAGGTATAGGAAGAGGTTTCTTCGAAGGGAATTACGCTTAAAGTTGTCGATATGGCCAAAGGGTTCGTCCAAAAGTAAAATTTCTGGTTCTTGGGCCAAAACTCGGGCGAGGGCCACGCGTTGTTGCTGTCCTCCGCTGAGGTATTTTACCTTGGTCTTCGCATAAGACTTCATTTCAATCAATTCCAGAAGTTCATTTATACGCTCTTCATGGGTTTCACGCTCAAAAACGGAAAGAAACTGCCCAATGTTCTCTTCCACGGTAATGAAAGGCATCAGGTCAAAATCCTGCGCCAAATATTTCATGTACGGCTCTCCGGGAACTAGATTAAAGTTGGGGCCAAGGGCTTCTTTTTCACCCCAAAAAACAGAGCCTTCTTCCACATGGAGCAATCCGTAGATGATTTTCAGCAAGGTGCTTTTTCCCGAACCACTTTCACCCATTAAGGCTACATGTTCCCCTGGAGCGACTTCAAAAGAAATGTCCTTTAAAATGGTTTGATTTTGATAACCAAAGGAATCTATTTGGACTTTTAGCATATATTCAAATAAAAAGCTGTTCGGAAAAGATGTCGTCAACCTTAACTTGTTTCAGGTTCTCATCAAAAACTTTATCCTTTCTCGTGAGATTCTCAAACAAGTTCAGAATGACCTTTCATATACTTTCTGAACAGCTTTAAGTCAAATTTCAATCTTTAAATTCTTTGAGCACTGCTTGGTTGGGCAATTCATCGAACCCCATATTGTAAAAAGTAAACCCAAAAATATCTGCGTACTGTTCAATGGTTTTACTGACGGGCGTACCAGCTCCATGACCTGCATTGGTTTCAATTCGAATCAGAGTAGGCAGGTCACCGGCTTGTTTTTCTTGCAGTTCTGCGGCAAACTTAAAGCTGTGTGCCGGAACCACACGATCGTCGTGATCTCCTGTGGTAACCAATGTTGCTGGATACTCTACGCCTGCTTTTACGTTGTGCACAGGAGAATATCCTTTAAGGTATTTGAACATTTCCTCGCTGTCCTCAGCTGTTCCATAATCGTAGGCCCATCCCGCTCCGGCCGTAAAGGTGTGGTAACGTAGCATGTCCATTACCCCAACAGCTGGCAAGGCCACTTGCATCAGGTCGGGTCGCTGGGTCATTGTTGCACCCACCAATAAACCACCGTTGGAACCTCCACGGATGGCCAAATATTCTTTTGAGGTGTATTTGTTGTCGATCAAATATTCGGCAGCGGCGATAAAGTCGTCAAAAACGTTTTGTTTTTGAAGCTTGGTACCGGCAATGTGCCATTCTTTGCCATATTCTCCCCCACCTCTTAGGTTGGGAACGGCATATACCCCGCCTTGTTCCATCCAAACAGCATTTACAATGCTAAAGGAAGGCGTTAAACTAATATTGAAACCTCCATAACCATACAAGATAGTCGGATTTTTACCGTTTAGTTCCACCCCTTTTTTATAAGTGATGATCATAGGAACCTTGGTTCCGTCCTTGGAGTTGTAGAAAACCTGCTTGGATTCATAATCATCAGGATTGAAATCGATTTGGGGCTTCCAGTACAACTCATATTCCCCAGTTTCCACATTGTATTTGTACAAAGAACCGGGCGTGTTGTAATTGGTAAAGGAAAAATAGAATTCCTTATCCTCTTTTTTACCACCAAATCCTCCTGCACTTCCTACGCCGGGCAATTCCACTTCACGAACCAAATTCCCTTCATAATCATACTGTAGAACCTTGGAAATGGCATCCACCATGTATTCGGTAAAGAAATATCCCCCGCCAGTTCCCGCAGTCAAAACATTTTCGGTCTCTGGGATTAAATCTTCCCAATGGTCCGGTGTTGGGTTGGATGCATCTGCAATAACGATTTTTTTGTTCGGCGCATCCCGGTCAGTAACCAAATAAAGTTTAGAACCTTCGTTGTCTATAACGTAGGTGTCTGAATCAGTATCATCCAAAATAGTGACCAACTCAGGATCATCTTGGGTAAGATCCATCATAAACAATTTGTTTCCAGATGTGGAAATGGATGCAGAGATGAACAAATATTTTTGATCTTCGGAAACGGAGCCACCAACGTATCGGTGTTTTTCTTCTGGCGTACCCCCAAAGATGATTTTGTCTTCGGATTGGGGTGTGCCCAACTTGTGGTAATACAACTTGTGCTGATCGGTCTTGGCAGAAAGTTCGCTGCCCTTGGGTTTGTCGTAGCTAGAGTAGAAGAACCCATCGTTTCCTTTCCAAGAAATTCCACTGAACTTGATATCTACCAAGGTGTCTTCCAAAACTTCCTTGGACTCAGCGTCAATGACAATGGCTTTTCTCCAATCGCTTCCTCCTTCGGAGATAAGGTAAGCAGCTTTGGAACCATCTTTGGTGAAGCTGAGCCCCATCAAGGATGTGGTGCCGTCTTCGGAAAAGGTGTTGGGGTCCAAAAAGACTTCTTCCTCGCCATCGTCCTTTTTACGGTAAACCACATATTGGTTTTGTAAACCGTTGTTTTTGTAATAGTAGGTATAGTTGCCCTCTTTAAAAGGGGAGCCTACTTTTTCGTAGTTCCAGAGTTTTTCCAATCGATTTTTTAGATCCTTACGAAATGGAATCTTCTCCAGATACCCAAAGGTCGTGGCATTTTGCTGTTTTACCCAAGCCTCGGTCTCCTCGCTGCGGTCGTCTTCCAACCAACGATAAGGGTCGGGGACATCTGTTCCAAAATAATTATCAACGGTATCAACTTTTTTGGTAGTGGGGTAGTTCACGGTTATAGGTTCTCTTTTTTTTGGTTCTTCTTGGCAAGCTGCAAATAAAACCAAAGCAGCCAACAGACTTATGTTTTTCATGTTTTCTCGGATTGATTCCGATAAAAATACCACAAAACACACAAACTTATTAGCTGCCCAGTACGTTTAACGAAAATTATGAAACTGCTTCGGACGTATTGGAAACCAAATTGTTCTCCACCAAATACTCCGCTATCTGCACCGCATTGGTAGCAGCCCCTTTTCTTAAGTTATCCGCCACAATCCACATGTTCAAGGTGTTCGGCTGGGTTTCGTCCCTACGGAGCCTGCCCACAAAAACATCATCCTTGCCATTGGCAAAAATGGGCATGGGGTAGGTGTTGGTGTCTGGGTTGTCCTGTACCACAATTCCTGGCGTTTCACTGAGCAGTTTTCGAACTTCTGTCAAATTAAAATCGTTGTGGAACTCCACATTTACGGATTCTGAATGTCCTCCCGCAGTTGGAATACGAACGGCAGTTGCGGTTACAGAAAAGGTGCGGTCGTTGAGTATTTTTTGTGGCTCACGAGCCAATTTCATTTCTTCTTTGGTGTAGCCGTTTTCCAAAAACACATCGCAATGTGGCAAAGCGTTCCGGTTGATGGGATAAGGATATGCCATTTCCCCTTCGATGCCGGCAGCTTCGTTTTCCATTTGTTCTACTGCTTTTACTCCTGTTCCCGAAACAGACTGGTAAGTGGAGACTACCACACGTTTCATTTTATATTTTTTGTGCAAAGGATCCAATGCCAATACCATTTGAATGGTGGAGCAGTTGGGGTTTGCTATGATTTTGTCATCCGCGGTCAATTCACTTGCATTGATTTCTGGAACAATCAGTTTTTTGGTCGGGTCCATACGCCAAGCAGAGGAATTATCAATCACCGTGGTGCCCGCTTCGGCAAATTTGGGTGCCCATTCCAAAGAGGTGTCGCCCCCGGCAGAAAAAATGGCAATATCCGGTTGGGCGGCAACCGCATCTCCCAATCCAATTACGGTGTACTCTTCATTCTTATAGGTAAGTTTTTTACCCACAGAACGCTCCGAGGCAACCAACAATAGTTCCGTAATGGGGAAGTTGCGTTCTTCCAATACTTTCAACATGACTTCGCCTACCATTCCGGTGGCACCAACAACTGCTACTTTCATCTTATATTTAATTTCTTGTCGCAAAGGTAGTCCAGTCAGCGATTTAAACAAGCTTTTTTGTTGCCAATCAATAAAAAATAACAAAATGTTATAAATAAAACAACCATCAACATGTCAGCGAAACACATTGATGGTTTTTAAAGGTTATCGTGATGTAGCGGTGGCACCAAAAAGCAAGTTCAGTGCCAATAGCGATTTTATTTTTTCAACAAATCGCGGATCTCTGCCAACAGTTCCTCTTGGGATGGTCCCTTTGGAGGTTCCGGAGCAGGCTCCTCTTTTTTCTTCATCTTGTTGACGCCCTTTACAACTAGGAACATTACAAATGCCACAATGATGAAGTCGATTACATTGGTAAGGAATGCTCCGTACAATACGGCAATTTCCCCAACAATTTCTCCAGCATCATTAGGTGTTCCTTCTGTGATCACATATTTCAAATCGTTGAAATCTGAGTTGAACAACAAGCCAATCAAAGGAGAAACAATACCTCCGGTGAATGACGAAACCACTTCTTTAAAAGCGGCACCCATGACGAAACCTACGGCGATATCCACCAGGTTTCCTTTCATGGCAAATTCTTTAAACTCTTTTAAAAATCCCATTTTATAGTTAAGTATATTGGTTAATAGGAAACAAATTAACTAAAAAAGAGGGTTATTTCATCAAAAAAAGAAAGAAATCATTGGTTTAGAACCACTCTTTTTACCCGTTGGGATATGGCCGTTAGGATTTCGTAGGAAATGGTATTGGCCGAAGCCGTGAACTTTTCGGCCGATCTTTCCGAACCAAAAATTATTGCTTCGTCCCCTTCTTGGCAGTCGATTCCAGTGACATCGACCATGATCATATCCATACAAACGTTACCAAGAATGGGAGCTTTTTTTCCATTGATCAGTACAGAACCCTTGCCTTTTCCATATTGTCTGCCAATACCATCTGCATGACCAATGGGCAATGTTGCACTTTTGATTGTTTTGGTTGCTTTGAACGCCCTGTTATAACCCACGGATTGATTGGTCCCAATTTCATGAATTTGTGAAATGATGGTTTTTAGCGTGGCAACTGGTTTTAATTGTGCATCTATTTCAGCCTGGTTGCCGTAACCGTACAGACCGATTCCACTGCGCACCATATCAAATTGGGCTTCTGGATAATTAATGATTCCGGATGTGTTCAGCATGTGTCGCATGGGTACATACCCCAATGTATTGCCGAGCGCAGTACTTAATTTTTTGAAGGAGTTGATTTGCTTCAAACTAAAATCGCGTTCCTTTAAATCTTCCGAAGCGGCCAAATGTGAAAAAGTAGAAACAATTTTGACATTTTTATTCTGTTTGCATTTTTGGGCAATGAAATCGATGTCATTTTCTGTAAAACCCAAACGGTTCAATCCGGTGTTGAATTTGATGTGAATCGGATATTCGGATTGTTTCTTTTCCTGAGCGACTTCAAGAAATTGGTTCAGGATATTTTTGGAATAGATGTTCGGTTCCAAACACCGTTCTATCATTTCTTCAAAATTGGCAACCAAAGGATGTAGTACCAAAATGGGTGTTTTTATGCCCGCATCTCGGAGCAAAACACCTTCGTTTACATAGGCCACTGCCAAATAATCGACGCCCAATTGTTCCAGTTTTTGCGCTATTGTTACGGTATCACTTCCGTAGGCAAACGCTTTCACAACTCCTAAAAACTTAGTTTCCGGTTTAATTCTTGATTGCAAATAGCGGTAGTTATGTTCCAGGGCCGACAAGTCCATAACCAAAGTGGTTTCCCCGACCTTACTCATTGGACTCCTTTTTTTCGTCGTTCACTTCTTCCGAGTCCACATCCATTTGACTTATTTTTTCTCGGAGCATGGCTTTGTAAAAAGCCGCACGGCTCAAAGGTTCGTACTCTTCGGTCTCACCCAACAACACCAAGTTGTCGTTATGGGACTTTCTAAAGCTGTAGTTTGCCAAATTTCCGGTTCGTGTACAAACAGCATGTACCTTGGTAACATATTCGGCCGTCGCCATTAAAGCGGGCATAGGGCCAAAGGGGTTGCCCTTAAAGTCCATATCCAGGCCAGCGACCACGACACGGACCCCCCGGTTGGCCAAATCGTTGCATACCGTTACAATTTCATCATCAAAAAACTGTGCTTCGTCAATGCCCACTACATCACAACCATCCGCCAAAAGACGAATATTGGCGGCTGCAGGTACAGGAGTCGACCTAATTTCATTGGAGTCATGGGACACGACCATCTCTTCATGGTACCGGGTATCCACAATGGGCTTGAAGATTTCCACTTTTTGCTTGGCAAATTGTGCGCGCTTCAATCTTCGGATAAGCTCTTCGGTCTTTCCGGAAAACATAGAACCGCAGATAACCTCGATCCATCCAAATTGTTCCTTATGGTTGACTGTGTTTTCGAGAAACATACCGTATTTTTGAAAGAAATTGTTTGTTTTCCCGTTATAATGGGACAGCCACAAAGCTACTAAAAAATTACACCCCTGTTTTCAATTGAATTTTAACCTTTTGTTGATGGTGTATTTATAAATTGATTATATTTTTATAGTAAAAAAATAAAGCTATGATACGGAAATTGAGGGAAGAGTTGATCAAGTTGTCCACCGAAATAATTACGGCGAGGGAGGATACCGATTTAGCGGAACTTTATGAAAAGTCCAAAGAAATATATGAAAAGTTGGCCGTGCTAAAGTTCATAGATGAAAAGTTGAGTGATGTGGAAGTGGATGTTTCCCAAAATGTAATTGCTTCAAGGTTCGAGAAAATGGCCAACGCTGTTTTGAGTGGCAACAGGTCGGTGCCCGAAAGCAATCCTCACCAAGAGGATATTATTACCACGCCTTCTATGGACACCATTAAAGATATAGTTTCCGAGATGCCCTCTAAAGCGGACTTAGAGCAGGTTTTTGCCGAATTTGTGGCCAAGCCGGACCTTATGAAGAACGATAAGGATAATGTGACACCCGTGCAGGTTGAAAAAAAGGAGCAAGGGCAAAGCCCAAAATCTTTGAACGATAAACTTGGAAGAAAGGATCTGCAAGTAGGGCTCAACGATAAGCTTGCCTTTGTTAAGCACCTTTTTAATAACAACATGGAGGATTATACCCGGGTACTTTCCCAACTCAACACCATTGATTCGGAAGAAAGGTCCATTGCTTTCATCGAAAACATGGTAAAGCCCGAATATAACAATTGGGAAGGTAAGGAAGAATACGAAACCCGTTTTATTTCCTTGATCAAGAGAAGGTTCGCATAAATCTGTTTTTTCAATCCTATTTTAACAGGAAGACCTTAACTTTGGTCTATGGGAAAGTTATACCTAGTTCCGACACCTATAGGGAATCTTGAGGATATTACCCTCCGCGCCATAAAGGTGTTGAAAGAGGTTGATATTGTTTTGGCGGAGGATACCCGGACCAGTGGGAAGCTTCTAAAACATTTTGAAATCAACACCCCTTTGCAGAGCCACCACATGCACAATGAGCACAAACAAGTGGATTTTTTGGTGCAAAAATTGAAGCAGGGTACCACATATGCACTTATCTCAGATGCAGGGACCCCAGCTATTTCAGATCCTGGGTTTTTGTTGACGCGTGCATGCGTTGAAAATGATGTTGAAGTGGAATGTTTGCCAGGTGCTACGGCTTTTGTCCCTGCATTGGTGAATAGTGGGCTGCCCAACGACCGATTTGTTTTTGAAGGATTTTTACCTGTTAAAAAAGGTCGCCAGACGCGACTTATGGAGCTTGCCGCAGAAACCCGCACCATGGTCTTTTATGAATCGCCCCATAAGCTTATTAAAACATTGACCCATTTTGCCGAGTATTTTGGAAAGGACAGACCTGTTTCCGTTTCCCGGGAACTTACCAAATTATATGAGGAAACTATCCGCGGAAGTGTGGCAGAGGTGCTGGAACACTTCAACAATAAAGCTCCAAAAGGAGAATTTGTGATTGTTGTCGGAGGGTGTAAATAGTTGTTAACTTCGGAAGAACTTTTAGATCCCATAAGGAGGATGGAGGAACTACTTTTTCAAATACGGGACTGTTCGCATTGTAAGGAATATTTGCCTTTGGGCCCCAGACCCATTATTGCCGTGCACGAAAAATCCAAAATCGCCATTATTGGACAAGCACCTGGAACCAAAGTACACCAAACCGGTATTCCTTGGGACGACCCTAGTGGGAAACAACTTAGAAAATGGCTGAACGTTACGGATGAACAATTTTATGACGAACGGCTTTTTGCCCTGATCCCTATGGGGTTTTGTTATCCAGGGAAAGGGAAATCCGGGGATTTGCCCCCAAGACCGGAATGTGCTCCTTTGTGGCACAATCAATTGATGGATCACATGCCCCATCTAAAACTCATTATTTTGATCGGTCAATATGCGCAAAACTACTATCTGGGCAATGTTATGAAAAGGAATCTTACCGAAACGGTAAAGAATTACCATGAGTATTTGCCCAATTATTTTGTGTTGCCCCATCCATCTCCCAGAAATCGATTTTGGCTGAACAAAAACCCATGGTTTGGTAAGGAGGTATTGCCAGAATTAAAGAAACGGGTTTCAAGCCATATTATGGGTTGACCCCATTGTTCTAGTACAAAGATCCATCATGTTTCCCTTTTTGCCAGCCTACTTCGCTCAAGTATTTTTCCGCGCTCTCCACTGCTCCGTCTTCAATAGTGGTTCCCATGGAATCGTTCCAGCGGTTCAAGTAACCAAATAGGGAAATTACGCCCATCATTTCCACAATTTCACCATCGTTCCAGTGTTGGTGCAGTCGCTTTTTGATATCTGCGTTCACCGTATTGGGCACTTGCGAAGCTGCCAGGGCAAAATCCAATGCCGCTCTTTCAGCGTCGGAAAAAGCAGGATGTGTTCTATATTCCCAAATATTGTCCAGTTGTTCCTGTTCGGCTCCATATCGTTCCGCAGCTCTGATTGCGTGTGCTTGGCAATATCGACATCCTGTGGCATTGCTACTTACCCATGCAATCATCCGTTTTAGGGCAGATGTTACCCTGCCTTCATTGGCCATCACGGCTTTGTTCAGGTTTATAAACGCTTTGGAAATCGCGGGTCTGTGCTGCATTGTCAACACTGAATTTGGACAAAACCCCAGGGTTTCGTCGAAGAACGCTGCCAGTTCTTTGGTTTCTGGATCATGATCGGGGGAAAGGGGGTCTACTAAGGCCATTGATGAGATTTTAAATTGTATTTTTGAACTCTACAAGAAACAAAAAAATAACTTCATGACAAATCAAGTTACTACTACATGGTTGGGTGGAACCACTTTTGAGAGTACAAATCCTTCGGGACATACGATTAAAATTGATACTTCCCCAGAACATGGAGGCGGCGAAGAAGGATTACGTCCCAAAGCATTGATGCTCACCGCTTTGGCTGGGTGTTCGGGATTGGACGTGGCATCTCTGATGAAAAAAATGAAACTTGAAGTAGAAGAATTCAAGATAGAAACCATCGCCAATCTCACAGATGAACACCCAAAATATTACGATTCCGTTGTAATCGAATATCATTTTACTGGAGCTAATCTAAAAGAGGACAAACTGAAAAAGGCAGTAGACCTTTCTGTGGAAAAATATTGTGGTGTCATGGAAATGTTCAGGAAGTTTGCCAAATTGGATATAAAGATTTTATATCATCACAAGTAATAGTTTGCCGAGGACCATAACCCCTAGTTCCTTTTTGGTGACATAGGTTTTATTCAAAAAACCTATATTTTGCTATCAACATTAAAAACCAAACAAAATGTGGCTAAAAAAGAATGGGTTATACGTATTATTGGCAGTTTCGGTCATCCTTGCGATTTTGGGGGTAACCACCTCAAACTTTGTTTTTAAATCCGGCACGGCCGGGATGGGAATTTTGATCATCCTGATCCTGAATTTTCAGATAAAAGAGAAAACCCGGGATATTTGGATGATTTTTGGGGCTTTTTTGTTTTCAATTATTGGAGATTGGTTTTTGTCCAACATGAATGGGGACAGCCAAATGTTTGTAAAGGGAATTGCCCTGTTCTTTTTGGCACATGTGGGGTATTTGCTTTATGCCCTTTTCAATGGCCGAATTAAAAAAATGTTCACAGGAATATTATTGGCTGCCTATCTTGTGTTTTTCTTTTTGGTGCTTTATCCCACCTTTACCGATATGTCTTTAATGGTCGCCTCTTTGGTGTATTTGCTTATTTCCTGTTTTTCATTGGGTGCCGCCATGGGCATGGAAAGAAATGCCACGGAAAAATGGAGCTATGTGTTTGGCATTGTTCTTATCATCTTTTCTGATACCATTATTGCTTTCAAAGAGTTTGTGGGTTATCACACGTTTGATTTCCTCATCACACCGACCTACTACCTCGCCCATATCTTTGTTACGTTTTCCCTGATCAAAAGATTTGAAAATAGTGTCCCAAAAATAAATTGATAGAATGCGCTGGACCATAAAACCTAAACCTACACAGGAAGCCATAGACCATCTTTCCAAAGCCTTGGGCACAGATGATTTGGTGGCCCAATTACTGATTCAAAGGGGTATTACCAATTATGAAGAGGCCAAGGCATTCTTCCGCCCTGAACTGAGTCATTTGCACGATCCTTTTTTAATGAAGGACATGGGTCTTGCCGTGGCCCGAATAGAACAAGCCATCGCCAATGATGAAAACATATTGGTGTATGGGGATTATGATGTGGATGGAACCACCTCAGTGGCATTGATGAGCTCCTTTTTGTTGAAAACATATCCCAACGTTGCCACTTATATTCCAGACCGTTATTCTGAAGGTTATGGTATATCGTTTCAGGGAATTGATTTTGCCGCT
Organism: Allomuricauda sp.; assembly: GCF_002699205.1. Classification (GTDB taxonomy): domain Bacteria; phylum Bacteroidota; class Bacteroidia; order Flavobacteriales; family Flavobacteriaceae; genus Flagellimonas. The sequence continues at coordinate 13,097 of NZ_PABT01000014.1, read as the reverse complement.
GACAACGATATTAGCTTGATTATTGCCTTGGATTGTGGCATAAAGGCCATTGACCAGATAAAATACGCCAAGGAAAAAGGGATAAGCGTTATTGTTTGCGACCACCACCGGCCTGGGGAAATTCTGCCCGATGCCGATGCAATTTTAGATCCAAAACAAAAGGATTGTGAATATCCTTACAAGGAACTTTGCGGCTGCGGAGTTGGGTTTAAACTGATTCAGGCCCTGGGATCTAAACAGGGTAAAACTATCGACGATCTAATATTTTATTTGGATTTGGTGGCAACGGCCATTGCAGCGGATATTGTTCCGATAACTGGAGAAAACCGCATACTCGCTTATTACGGGCTGATGGTGATCAACGAAAACCCCCGAACAGGGATAAAAGCCCTCATTGATCAAACCAAAAAGAGTGAACTTACCATCACGGACGTGGTCTTCATTATAGCGCCCCGAATCAATGCCGCAGGCCGTATGAAGCATGGTCAACATGCCGTTGCGCTTTTAATGGAAAATGATTTTACCACAGCGAAAAAGTATGCCTCGGAAATTGAATTGTTCAATACCGAGAGAAGAAGTTTGGATCAGGAAATCACACAAGAAGCCTTGGTTCAAATTCAAGAAAACCAGGAAGAAGGGAATTTTACCTCTGTGGTTTATAACGAAAACTGGCACAAAGGGGTGATAGGAATAGTAGCTTCCCGATTAACGGAGACCTATTACAGGCCAACCTTGGTGTTCACCAAAAGTGGGGATAAATTAACAGCTTCAGCACGATCGGTCAAAGGATTTGATGTGTACAACGCCCTGGAAGGTTGTTCTGATTGTTTGGAACAATTTGGGGGGCACATGTATGCAGCAGGGCTTACATTGTTGGAAGAACAGTACGAAACCTTTAAAAAGCAATTCGAGAAGGTGGTCTCTGAGACCATCGACCCAAAATTGTTGCAACCTGAGATTACTGTGGATGCCAAAATCTCAATGGATCAAATCACACCAAAATTAATGCGGATATTGAAGCAATTTGCACCTTTTGGCCCTGGGAACATGACCCCTGTTTTTATGGCAGAAGGATTAAAGGATACCGGGTATGCTCGTGGCGTTGGTGAAGAAGAAAAACATTTAAAATGCAGCTTGTATCAGCCGGGTTCCAATCCAATAGGGGCCATTGGGTTTAATTTGGGGAAAAAATTGGACCGGGTTAAAAGCATAAAACCATTTGATGCCGTATTTTCGCTGGACGAAAACGAATGGAACGGAAAGGTGAGCCTTCAACTTAAACTAAGAGATATTCGCTAACTAATAATGGACCCCTACGCTGCGCTGCGCTATAAGGAATTCAATATATTTTTACTGGTACGATTTGCCATGGTTTTTGCATGGTCCATGCAATTTATTGTAATTGAATGGCAAGTCTATTCCTTGACCAAAGACCCACTTTCACTTGGGATCATTGGGTTGATGGAAGTGATTCCAGCAGTGAGCATGGCTCTTTTTGCAGGACACATTGTAGACCAACGTGAAAAGCGGAACCTTTTGGTAACGTGTATTGCGGGGTTCTCGGTGATAAGTCTTGGATTGTTTTTGTTGAGCTGGCCCGGACTCGAAGAATCTTGGACGCCCAAAACCATACTCTATAGTATTTATGCACTGGTGTTTTTGGGTGGGTTTGTACGGTCGTTTTTAGGTCCTACCATATTTTCATTGATAGCCTTGATCGTTCCAAAGAAAATATATCCCAATGCGGCAACATGGAGCAGTTCCACCTGGCAATTGGCATCGGTTTTGGGCCCGGCATTGGCAGGGTTTTCAATTAGCTGGATAGGTGTGCATTGGAGTATGTGCGTCATTTTTGGCTTCTCTTTGATAGCATTGTTTTTCCTTTTTCAAATCCCAAAAAAACCTATTTTGAACCCGAAAATTGGAGAGCCGGTCTTTCAAAGTTTACGGGATGGACTCAAATTTGTTTTTGGCAGCAAAGCCATTTTCGGGGCACTTACCTTGGATATGGTCGCTGTACTTTTTGGTGGAGCAATAGCGTTGTTGCCGATTTACGCACAGGATATTCTACATGTGGGCTCCGAAGGATTCGGGATTTTGCGGGCAGCTCCGGCTGTAGGGGCATCCATAACCATGTTGGGCTCAACGCGGTTTCCATTGCATAGAAAGGCAGGTAAAAAATTATTGATGGCCGTGTTCGCCTTTGGCGTTTGTATCATCGTTTTCGGACTGTCGGAATTGTTTTGGTTGTCAGTTATTGCCCTGTTCCTAAGTGGTGCCGTGGATGGTGTTTCCATGATCATACGCCAGACCATACTGCAATTAAAAACTCCCGATAATATGCGGGGACGGGTCGCTTCGGTAAATTCCATGTTCGTGGGGTCTTCCAACGAGCTGGGCGCTTTTGAAAGTGGACTTGCCGCAAAACTTTTGGGAACGGTCACAGCGGTTGTTTTTGGCGGATGTATGACCTTGTTGACTGCAGGAACAACGGCCATTGTTTCGCCAACTTTTAGGAAATTGGATTTACAGGATGATATTGATCTACATGAAAAGGAAGATTAATTTTCCAGTTTCTCCAAGCACAATTTTTCACCATCAAAAACGGCATAGGTAAAGTAGGAAATCCAATCTCCGAGATTGGTGTAGGTGGATTTTTCGTTGAGTTTGATTTCCATGGGTAGATGGCGGTGACCAAATATAAAGTGGTCATAATGTTGTTCTTCGAGCTTGCGTTTGGCATATAAAACGAGCCATTCTTTGTCCTCTCCCAAGAATTTGGCATCCGCCTCTCCAGAAATTATTTTGTTGTTTACAGAGAGATGCTGGCCCAAGCGTACTCCCAAATCCGGGTGCAACCATTTAAAAAACCATTGGGCAACAGGATTTGTAAACACCTTTTTCATCCGCTTGAAACCTTTGTCGTGAGGGCCCAATCCATCACCATGACCGATAAAAAAAGAGGTGTCGTTAATCAAAAACTGTTGAGGTTTGTGGTACACGGGGATGTTGAGCTCTTCTTCAAAGTATCCATTCATCCAAAGATCGTGGTTGCCCACAAAATAGGTAATTTGAATTCCCATATCGGAGAGTTCGGCCAATTTTCCCAAGGTACGGGTAAACCCTTTTGGAACAACAGTTTTGTATTCGAACCAAAAATCAAAAAGATCTCCCATTAAAAAAATGGCGGCAGCATCGCTTTTAATGGAGTCCAGCCAGGCCACAAATTTTTTCTCGCGTTGCAAGCTGTCCTTTCGGGTAGGTGCCCCGAGATGGTTATCGCTGGCGAAATAGACTTTTTTGCCTTTAGGAAGTGAAATATTGTCCAATGGGTCTAAGGAAATAGTTTATAAATATCATTTCGTTTTACAAAACGAGACAATATTAGGGTATTGTTTTCATAATAAAAACCAAGTCGGTAAGTACCTACTCTCATTCTGAAGGCATTCGGGTGTCCTGCTAATTTCTTGACAGACGAAAGTTCATCCAGAAACTTGGCCTCTTTCATTTCGAGAATGATAAGCTTCAACTTTTGCTTTACCTTTTTATCATTAATCTTTCTTAAATCTTTTTCAAGTGATTTATGATATTTGATTTTCATTCATCAAGGATTTTGAAAATATCATCCTCGCTGGCAAAATCTTTTGAATCTGCTTGCTGCATCAAAAGTAGAAGTCCAAGGTCTTCTTTTTCTTCTTCAGATAGCTTTTCAAAACGTTCCAGTTCTTTGTTCTTAACATACTCCACTACGGCCTTTTCCATCAAGGCCTTAACACTTAGGTTTTCAAAAGCGGAAAGCACTTTTAGTTTAACTACCAGTGATTTATCGACTTCAATAAGTTTTTTAACGTGTTCCATAACACCGGGTCTCTCAAGTTCTACATCAACAAATATATAAAATATATATTATATATATTATTTTTTAAAACGTCGGTTGCTTCGTATTCTGTTGACTACATATACCACTACAACAAAAAGGGCTAATATGGGGAATAATAAATTAGTCATTTTGTAAATTTTTTAATTCTTATCTAGTTAAAAATCGTCATGCTGAACCTGATTCAGCATCTCACGACCATAGCTTTTTTGATGTGACCCTGAAACCAGTCCAGGGTGACGAGTATTTTTATAGTTAGTGAGCATTCAACTACTTTTTAAATTTTTCCAATGTTTTTTTAGTATTTGGCGAAAGTGCCATTTTTCCAGAAATTTCGGCCCGCTCCAACAATAGGTCGTCCCAATGGCTGGTTCCTTCCCAAAGCACTTTTTTCATTTGGGCCAAGGCCTCGGGGTTATAGGTCGCCAACTTTTGAATATGAATGTCCAATTCTTTATCCATATCGGATATGGAATCGTAGACTTTTGCATACAGGCCATGTTCTTTGGCCCAATAGGCATTTTTCCACTCTGTGGGATATAGGGATAGCTCGGCCAAGGCAGATTTTCCCATTTTACGTTCCACTGCGGGAGCAATCACAAACGGACCAATTCCTATGGAAATCTCGGACAGTTTAATGGCGGCATCGACCGTGGCATGAACATAATCACAGGCTGAGGCCAATCCTACCCCGCCACCTACTGTTTTGCCTTGAACACGTCCAATTATGGGTTTGGGACATTTGCGCATGGCATTGATCACATTCGCAAACCCACTGAAAAATTGTTTGCCTTCTTCCAGATTGGAAACGGCCACCAGTTCATCAAAAGAGGCACCGGCACAAAAGGCCCGTTCCCCTTCAGATTTTAAAACGATGATGGAAACCTCGTCGTTTTCACCGAGTTTGTCAAACTCTTTTGCCAATCGGGCCAAAAGCTCAGAAACAAAGGAATTACTGGCGGGGTGACCAAACTCTACGGTTGCCACCTTGTTTTCGATTTTGGTGTATAAACTTCCGTTTTCTCTATCAGTAGACATTTAATTTCTGTTATCTGTGTTCTGTTTGAGCTAAATTACGGGTTTTGCACCAAGGGTCTGAATTTTCTTCTAAATTTCCACACGAGTGAAAATCCGCGAATCATCATCCAAACCACGAAGGCAATCCAAATCGCATAAAAACCAAGACCTAAATACATGCCCAAGTATAGGCAGGGGATAAACCCAAAAAATGTGGCGGCCAATAGGACATTCCTTAGGTATTTCATTTCGCCCAAGCCTTTGAACAGTCCATCGAAAATAAAAGCCAACGTGTTCATGGGCAGTCCTAGAATTACAATATAAAAGATGCTATAGAACGTGTTGAGAACAATTTCCTCGTTGGAAAAAAGTCGCCCGATGGGTCGGTAAAAAATGAACCCGAAGCACATTAGGACCAGACTTACGACCATACCGTACTTGAATATGGTTTTGGCCAATTTCCATAACCCATCATAATCTGTTGCTCCCAAAAGTTTTCCACCCATACTATTGCCCGCTGCGGCATATCCATCAATAAAAAATGCAGCAAACAACCAGAGGTTTACGGCAATGGTGTGTGCCCCGATAAAACGGTCTCCCAATGTGGTCGCTTCACGTACGGCAAGCATTAGAGCGGCATTGAGAGCGAGGGTTCTTATAAAAAGATTGAGGCTCATAAATATCAACCTTTTGATCTCTTTGTTCAATGGGAATGTCAATTTCATGCTGATTTCCGTCTTTTTCACCAATAATATGAGCGCGAAAATTGCCATAATAGCCTGGGAAATCAAGCTTGCCCATGCTGCGCCTTCCAAATACATGGCAGGAACCAGCCCATCGACTCCATAGACCAAAGCAAAATCCAACAAAATGTTGAGACCTGCTCCCAACATGGCAATGACCATAGGGTAAAAGGTGTTCTGTAGGCCCCGGAAAATACCAAAAACGGCAAAAGTAAAAAGGGTTAAGGGGAAGCCCCAGACCCGAATGGAATAATAGGAAACGCAATATTCCAGGATTTTCCCAGAAGCATTGAACAGACCAAAAATCTCTTCGATGACAAAAATGGTAGTGAGCAATACCACAATGCTTAAAAGGATATTGAAGAAAACGGCCTGTGCGGGCAGATTTTTTACCTCGTCCAATCTTCCTGCACCCAAATATTGGGATATAATGGCGGAAATAGAGCTTCGGGTTTGACCAAGCACCCAAATGAGCATGGACAAAAAAGAACCTACGATACCTGCTGCTGCCAAAGATTCCAATCCATCCACCGGAATATTGCCCACAATGGCAGTATCCGTAATGGAAAGGATGGGTTCGGCAATGCCTGAAATGGTTGCCGGAATAGCCAGTTGGTTGATACTCTTAAAGTTTACCTGTGTGCTCAAATCGGTGACAAGTTACAGCACTAATTCATAACAATGAAAGGGATGCTCGCTTTGTTTAGGAAAGAAAACATCTCCTAATTTTTGATAGCCTCTTTGCTCATAAAAACGTTGATTTCGTTTATTTTGGGAAAAAGTATCAAGCCGAACCGAAAGAAACCCGTTTTCTTTGGAAAAAGTTTCTGCATAGTCCATCATTTTTTGGGCAAGTCCTTTGCCTTGATGGTCGGGATGTACGGAAAGACGGTGGATATAGGTGTTGTTCCCGTTAGGAGTGAGCCATTTTATGGGTTTATATTCCTCATCCATTAGGGTGGATATTACGATAGTGCCCAGAACGATGTTGTCTTCCTCGATGACAAAAAGTTCATCTCGTTCTATATCTTTGACAAAAGCTTCTTTGGAAGGATAATACTCGTTCCATTGGAAAATGCCATTTTTTTGCATTTTTATGGCACAGGCATGGGTTATGGTCAGGATATCTGGGATTTCAGATATCTTTGCGGGTCTTATCATTGATTCGTTTTATTTAAATTGTAAATTTAAGGTTTAATCATAATCACCAAACCATGAATAACATACTTGTACCCATTGGAACTTCTCCAAATGCTTCTCAAACTTTACAATACGCAGTTGACTTTGCCTCTGAATTTGGGGCTATGATCTACGTAATGGACGTATTTAATGTAACCACGGCCGTAGGAAGTTTGGCCAATGTTGAGGAAAAGGTGGCCAAAAGTAGTAAGGAACATTTAAAAGAGGTAATTGATCAAACAAACACTAAAGGTGTTGAGATAAAAATGGCCACTTACAATGGTGACATTATTGATGGTTTAAAGAATATCAATAAAGAATTGGGTATTGATTTGATCATTATTGCACCCAGAAGCAATGATATCCAAGAAGGACTTTACTTGGGGAATACTTCTGGTAGGATTATAAAACAGACTGATATACCTACGTTGATCGTTCCCAAGGGAACCACGTTTAAACCGGCGAAAAAGATATTGACGGCTTTTGGGTCCGGTATCCTAAAGAAGAGCAGCATTCTCAACCCGTTGATCATGATTAAGAACAAGTTTAAGTCGGAAGTTAGCCTTCTATTGGTAAAAAGACCGGGATATACCGAAGATGACCTAAAGGTGAACACGGCGTTGATGGACCTTAGTTCGCATTTGACAATTACCGAAAATGCCACTACATATCTGGGGGTAACGGAACATTTTCAGAAGGAACAACCGGACATGTTGTGTGTGTTCAGAAGAAAGCGGGGTTTCTTTACAAAGCTATGGGAAAAGAACACTATACCTAAATCAGAGTTCTTTGTGCCTATACCTGTATTGGTCCTCAGCGTTAAAAAAGATTAAGGAAGCGGCGCATTTTTTGATACTTTCATAAAAAAGTATTTCCTTTGCGCTCACTTTGGGGGATTAGCTCAGTTGGCTAGAGCGCTTGCCTGGCAGGCAAGAGGTCACCGGTTCGAATCCGGTATTCTCCACAGTAACAGTAAGGCTTCAAGAGTTTTTAACTTTTGGAGCTTTTTTCATTTGCACGCAATTTGCACGCAAAACTGGTTTTAAATTAAGCTCGGTATTATTTGATTCAAATTGGGCTATTTCTATGCTTTTTAATCCTTTATAGCATAATTTTTTGAAAAAGTATCACATTTATTACATGCGTTAGCTTCAGTATTAGATTTATGAATCTAAGTCCCATAAAAGGTCAATTAACGAAACAAATAAAAGAGACCACAAATGTGACCGAATGACAACAGAATTTTTGAAATAGAAAAGAAGTTCAAAAAAAGGGCCGTTAAAATGAACTGTTTTTAAATGCACCGAAAAAGTTTTCTTTTACTAGAGAACTGTGTAGGCAATCAATCAGCAACAATCTTCGTTATTCTGAATAGGTGGACAAGCGACAGTACCGTAGGAACAAAAGACACAACAATCCCCTTCTTTTGGCTTAAGGACTTTTTTGCAATTGTCACATTCATAAAAGAATTGACAGGCCGTTGTTGGCATTTCCTCTTCTTTTTCAAGCCCGCAATTTGGGCAAGTAATTGTTGATATTAACTGAGGTCTCATTATTTGACTACTTTATAAGCTGTACTGTTTATGGCTTTTTTGATTGCGGGCAAATCGGTTTTGGTCTTGTCAAATTCCACTATGGTGTTGGCATTTTCGTAGCTGGTTTTTACCGAAATAATTCCATCCAACTTATTGACTTCACTTTCTACGTGTGCCTCACAACCCACACAAGTCATTCCCTCAACATAAAACGTGTGCTTTTCGATATTGGATTGAGAGACATAGACGATGTCCTTTGTGGGCTGTGCATAAAATAAGTTGGAATAGTACGGGAAGGCCAGCATCAATCCCGAAAATACGGTTACGATGAACAAAAATTGTTTGGATTGCCAAAATGTAGGTTTCGCATCATCGTCACAGGCACAATCTATTTCTTCCTTTGTTTTTGGCCGTAATTTCTGATACCATGCAAATACCAAAACAATAATGGTCAAGCCGATAAAATAGGGTCTAAACGGCTCGACCCAGGAAAAGGTAGATGCAATGCCGCTTGTTCCAGCAATCAGTGCCAAGACAGGGGTAATACAGCATATTGATGCTGCAACTGCGGTAAAAATACTGGTATAGGCCGCGGTGTTTGAAGTATTATTCGATGCCATAATTTAAACTTTCTAAGCTGTTTTCTTTCTTATCGAAATTGAACTGAAAATTCCATTTAAAACATTATCCTCACTCTTTACCAACGAATAATATAATGTTTGACCTTCACGTCTCGATGTGATAATTCCTGCATCCTTCATTTTACGGATATGTTGGGATACCGCGGGGACACTCATTTCAAGAATGTCAGCAATATCGCAAGGACACAATTCATTTTCTATGTTCAAAAGAAATAGGATTTTCAGTCGTACCTCACTTCCGGCAAGGGCCAAAATTTTGCTCATGGCCTTAAAACTATCGGAAGAATTTTCTATTGTCCTCTTGCACCGTGATATTTGTTTATGGTCGGCTTCATTCCGGGTACAGGTTATTTCCAAGCTCATCAATTTTAACTTAACGCGTCTACAAATATATCATTATTTAAGCAAATACTTATATACTAAAACTGTAGACATATTATTTAGGAAGTTGGATTGGTTCTTTGTTTTAGTTTTTATAGACGAATGCCTACCGAGTTTTTGTAGCACCAGTGAAAAAAATAGGGGACTATGATATTTCTATTTCGGATTCTGATTCCAATGTCCGGCAGCAATAAGTAGCCTTTTCATTTGAATAAGTTGGTCTTCATCTTTGAAATATTCATGACTTAGCATTTTTCTCAGTTGACCAACGGTTTCTTTTGAAGTTAATCCCTTTTTTTCAAAAAGTTCGGTAAATTTCTGAAGTTGCTCTAACTTGTACTTTGCCTTTTCAACAAATTGTTCCCCATTTTCAGAATCCTCGTAACTCGATTGAATTTCAAAATGTCGTTCTATCGTACCCGGTTTTCCAATTATCAATTTCTCAGCATTAATCTGAACGATTCCATTTGTAGTAAAAACATAGTCCCTATCGTGAACCATCCTATTAATTCTGGTTTGACCATCAGCAATACTGTTTGGAAAGATTTCTAAGTAGTATTTGGTATCTAAAGGCAAAGTTATTACTGAGTCAGGATTAAAAAGGCCTTCAAATCGAGTTGATTTTACGCCGCGTATTGATACCGGATTATCGCAAGTAATTAATGGTGCATCCTCATCATTGATTCGGTGGACATTTATAGTACAATCATATTTGAAATCCACAAATTCTTTCCATTTTTCCAAATGTTGAACCAAGAATTTAATCCTGTTACGCTCTTTAAATTCGTGTCTAACTTTACCAATATCCTTAATATTGAATTCGTGCTTTTCTTCTTCAAATGTAAATTTCACATCGCCGTTTTCGTCGGCGTACAATAACATTCTATCTAAAATTTGGTCGGTAAATGCGTTCTGATGATTAAGAAACCTCGGGGTTCTAAAATAAAGGGATAGGCAGACGTATAGTACTTGCCTTTTTTGCTCAGAGGTCAATATCTTCACATTTTCATCGACAAGTAGTTTATAAATCTTAGGGAATTCAGAATCGACGTGTTCGGCATAATGATATTCCAAATCGTATTTCCTATCAATCTCGGCATTCGGAATCGTATAAAGATTTTTCTGAAAGCAAATACTTTTTGTACTAATCTGTTCAAGAAGCAAATCATCTTCCAATCTGTAAGCATCAACAAAATAGTTGCCGTTATTACCTTCAACACCAAAATTTTTCAGGTAAGACCGTGGTATGTATTGTTGCTTGATGGGTTCGTTTTTAGCCATACATGAAATAATGAATTTTCATGAATGTACTAATTCCATTCCATCTTCTGCAATCGTATCGCATTCAATATAGCCAAAAACGCCACACCCACATCAGCAAAAACAGCTTCCCACATTGTCGCTAATCCACCTGCACCGAGAATGAGGACTATGACCTTGACACCAAATGCAAGCGCAATATTTTGCCAGACAATTCGTCGCGTTGAACGACCAATTTTAATCGCTCTTGCAATCTTACTGGGTTGGTCGGTCTGTATGATAACATCGGCTGTTTCTATAGCAACGTCGCTACCCAAACCACCCATTGCAATACCTACACCACTTGCTGCCAAAACGGGTGCATCGTTAATACCATCGCCAATAAATGCTACTTTGGTTTCGGGTTGCTTTTTGAGCTCTTCAACCTCATTGAGTTTATCTTCAGGCAACAGTCCGCCTTTTGCCCAATCGATTTTCAACTCTTTTGCAACCTGTTGTGTAATTGAGTCTTTGTCACCCGATAGCATTATAATTTTGGAAATTCCTGCATCCCTAATTTGTTTAATGGCTTGGTGCGCATCATCCTTTAATTCATCTGCAATGGTAACATAACCTGCAAATGTTCCATCTATGGACACCATAACGATTGATTCTACAATACCATCTGTTTCCGAAGGGACTTCTATGCTGTTTGAGGTCATCAAGGCTTTGTTACCTACCAATACCGTTTTCCCGTTGACCTTTCCTTTCAATCCCTTTCCGGCAACTTCCGATACATCTGTCGCTTCATAATCTGACCCGTCCGCTTTGTATTCGAGAATTGCTTTTGCGATGGGATGAGTAGATTGTTCTTCCATCGCCATCAGGTATTTCATAAATTCGGCTTCCTCAAATGTGATGGAATTGATTTCCTTGATTTTAAAAACGCCTTTGGTAACGGTTCCTGTTTTGTCCATTACGACCGTGTTTACTTGGGTCATTGCATCCAAAAAGGATGCACCCTTGAATAGAATACCGTTTCGCGATGCCGCACCCAATCCGCCAAAATAGCCCAGAGGAATGGAAATGACCAGCGCACAAGGGCAGGAAATTACGAGGAATATCAATGCTCGATAGAGCCAATCCCTAAATACATAATCATCTATAAAAAAGTAAGGCAGAAAAGTAAGTCCGATAGCGAGGAATACCACGATTGGTGTATAAATCCGTGCAAATTTTCTAATGAACAATTCGGTCTTTGATTTTCTGGCGGTTGCATTCTGCACCATATCCAAAATTCGTGCAATGGAACTGTCTTTAAATTCTTTTGTGGTTTCAATCTCGATTACGCCATCAAGATTTATGCTTCCTGCAAAAACAGTATCACCTTTAGCAATAGTATCAGGTTTGCTTTCGCCTGTCAAGGCAGCAGTATTAAAAGAACCCTTTTCAGAAAGCAGAATGCCATCAAGCGGAACTTTTTCGCCTACACGCACCTGTATCTTTTCGCCAATCTCAACAGTCTCGGGATTTACTGAAACAAAATCATCATCACGATAAACCAAAGCCTCATTGGGTCTTACATCGAGTAAGGCTTTTATATTTCCCTTAGCACGGTTAACGGCCGCATTTTGGAAGAGTTCGCCCACGGCATAAAATAGCATAACGGCTACACCTTCAGGGTATTCGCCTATGGCAAAAGCACCGAGGGTTGCAATGGACATTAAGAAGAATTCAGTAAAGAAATCCCCCTTTTTAATACTTTCCCAGCCTTCCTTTATTACAGGGAATCCCACAGGGATATAGGCTACCGTGTACCATACTACGCGAATCCATCCTTTGAAGAAAGGAAACGCATCAAAGTAATCAATAGCAATTCCGGCTATCAACATTACGAAGCTGAAAATAGCCGGTAGATAGGTTCTGAAATTTGAAATTTCTTCAGGGCTGCTATGGTTATGGCCATCGTCGTGACTGTGCTCGCCTTGTTGTTTTTTTGGTTCTAAGTCACGTAAGTTTATTTTTTTCTTTTTCATATGTTCTAATCAAGTTTGATATCATTTTAAAAACTACTTCGATAATTTCAATATTCTCAATGCACCGCGCATTACAAAAGTGAAAACGATGCCGCCAATCACTAAATCGGGCCATTTACTATTCAGAAAATAAACCAGCACCCCAGCTACTATAACACCACCATTAACAATAATATCATTGGATGTAAAAATGGCACTTGCCTGCATATGAGCCTCTTGACTCTTTGCCTTGTTGATGAGCCAGAGCGATATCAAATTACCTGCCAATGCGAAAATTGAAACGATAATCATCCATTGAAACAAGGGTGTTTCGGTATTGCTAAAAAACCTTCTCAAGACCTCTGCAAACCCAAGTGTTGCCAATGCCATCTGAAAGTATCCGCTGTATTTCGCAACCTTCTTTTTTCTTGAAATGGCACCGCCTACCGCAAATAGGCTTAATGCATATA
>NZ_PABT01000013.1 GCF_002699205.1 Allomuricauda sp. | reverse complement strand
TGCCTTATAACATAACAGACCGGAAGGGCCAAGTGCTTTTCCGGTTTTGTTTTTTTCTTCAATTTTCAATAAGCAATAAGCAATAAACAATGACCAGTAAGCAATAACCAGTGGGCAGTTATCAGTAGGTAGTTATCCTTTACCCTTTACCAACAACCCGCAACCCGTAACCCTTCGACTACGCTCAGGGTCCATTAACCTTTGCCCTTTACCCTTCATCAACAACCCGCAACCCTTCGACTACGCTCAGGGTCCATTAACCCTGGACCTTTGACCCCTTAACCCTTAACCCAAATTCTAACATCTGACTTCTAACTTCCAACTTCGCCGACCACCAACCACCAACCATTAACCAACAACGAACAACCCTTCGACTACTCCTTCGACTACGCTCAGGATGACAGCTCAGGATGAAAGCTCAGGATGAAAGCTTAGGGTCCATTAACCTTTGACCTTTGACCTTTGACCCCTTAACCCTTCACCATCAACGAACAACCCTTCACCCAACATCTAACTTCTAACTTCTGACATCTGACTTCTAACTTCCAACTTCGCCGACCATCAACCATTAACCATTAACCACCAACCCACAACCCACAACCCGTAACCCAACAATCGAACAATCCAACCAACCATCAAGCCCTTTTCCAACAATATAGATTGATACTGTCCCAAAAAACATTTGTATTTTTACATTATTTTTTAGAGAAGAAACCTTTTAAGCAATTATCCTTACAAACAATACAATATGAATCAATATGATGTAGCAATCATAGGCTCTGGACCCGGAGGTTATGTAGCGGCCATTAGATGTGCCCAATTGGGAATGAAAACGGCAATAATAGAAAAGTATTCCACCCTTGGGGGCACTTGCCTGAATGTGGGCTGTATTCCATCCAAAGCACTACTGGACTCATCGCACCATTACGAGGATGCCGTTAAGCACTTTGAGGAACACGGTATCGATATTCCAGGGGAAATAAAAGTGAACTTGGAGCAAATGATCGCCCGTAAACAAGGCGTGGTGGACCAGACCACCAAGGGCATCGATTTTTTGATGAGCAAAAACAAAATTGACGTTTACCACGGCGTTGGAAGCTTTAAGGATGCCACGCACATCCATATTGGGAAAGAGGACGGGGAAGAGACCATTGAGGCCAAAAATATAATTATAGCTACAGGGTCCAAACCTTCATCGTTACCTTTTATAAAAATTGATAAGGAAAGGGTGATTACTTCCACCGAAGCTTTAAAGCTCAAGGAAGTCCCAAAACACCTGATCGTTATCGGTGGTGGCGTTATCGGTCTGGAACTGGGCCAGGTGTACAAACGCTTGGGTGCAGATGTGACCATTGTGGAGTACATGGACCGAATAATTCCCGGCATGGACGGAGCTTTGTCCAAAGAGCTTACCAAGGTGATGAAGAAACAAAAAGTGAAGTTTAACCTGTCCCATAAAGTAAAATCCGTGGAGCGCAAAGGCGATGAGGTTATCGTAAAGGCTGATGATAAAAAAGGCAACGAGGTTACCCTTACCGGGGATTATTGCTTGGTGAGCGTAGGCCGTAAACCCTACACTGAAGGATTGAACGCCGAAGCGGCCGGGGTAAAACTGGACGATAGGGGCAGAGTAGAGGTGAACGAGCACTTGCAGACCAACGTTCCCAACATTTATGCTATTGGAGATGTGGTAAAAGGAGCGATGTTGGCACACAAGGCCGAGGAAGAAGGTACCATGGTCGCCGAGATCTTGGCCGGACAAAAACCACATATCGATTACAACCTGATTCCGGGCGTGGTCTATACTTGGCCAGAAGTTGCTGCGGTAGGAAAAACCGAAGAGCAATTAAAGGAAGAAGGCGTGGCGTACAAAGTAGGTCAGTTCCCGATGCGAGCCTTGGGTAGGGCAAGGGCCAGTATGGATATTGATGGCTTCGTAAAGATTTTGGCCGATAAAAATACCGACGAGGTTTTGGGCGTTCATATGATCGGGGCGCGCTGTGCCGATTTGATCGCCGAAGGCGTTACCGCAATGGAATTTAGGGCATCGGCTGAGGATATTTCCCGTATGAGCCATGCGCACCCAACATTTGCCGAAGCGGTTAAGGAAGCCGCATTGGCCGCAACAGATGATAGGGCCTTGCATGTGTAGGCACATACCGTCATTCTGAATTTATTTCAGAATCCCATTATGCTGATGAATGAATTGTGATGAGAACCTGAATCAAGTCCGGGTTGACGAAGAGCCGTCATTCTGAATTTATTTCAGAATCTCATCATGCTGATAGATGGATTGTCATGGGAACCTGAATCGAGTCCGGGTTGACGAAGGTCCGTCATTCTGAATCCATTTCAGAATCCCATTATGCTGATAGATGGATTGTCATGGGAACCTGAATCAAGTCCGGGTTGACGAAGGTCCGTCATTCTGAATTTATTTCAGAATCCCATCTCATTAGTTGATAAATTGTCATGGGAACCTGAATCAAGTCCGGGTTGACGAAGAGCCGTCATTCTGAATTCATTTCAGAATCCCATCATGCTGATAGATGGATTGTCATGGGAACCTGAATCGAGTCCAGGTTGACGAAAAGCCGTCATTCTGAATTTATTTCAGAATCTCATCATGCTGATGGATGGATTGTGATGGGAACCTGAATCAAGTCCGGGTTGACGAAGAGCCGTCATTCTGAATTTATTTCAGAATCCCATCATGCTGATAGATGAATTGTGATGGGAACCTGAATCAAGTCCGGGTTGACGAAGAGCCGTCATTCTGAATTTATTTCAGAATCTCATCTCAGTGAGCTGATAAATCGTGATGAGAACCTGAATCAAGTCCGGGTTGACGAAGAACCGTCATTCTGAATTTATTTCAGAATCCCATTATGCTGATGGATGAATTGTGATGGGAACCTGAATCAAGTCCGGGTTGACGAAGAGCCGTCATTCTGAATTCATTTCAGAATCCCATCATGCTGATAGATGAATTGTGATGAGAAATTGAGTTAAGTACAGGTTGACGAAAAAGCATATATTTTAGATGACATTAAAAGAAAAGCATTCAGTCTAAGGATTGGATGCTTTTTTAGCTTCTAACCGTACGAAAAACTCTTTTGAGAAATAATCGAAATCTAACATAGAGCTCCCGTAACAAGGGGGTGGATGCTTCTTTCAATTCAATGAACTGGGTCTTGATGTAAGAACCTCCCCATGCAATCTGAGATTTGATATGTGCCTCGTACTTGTTGTATTGCAAAGACAAAAATGTACAGGCCACCATGAATGCAAGGGCACCGGGAACCACTATTTCCGGGGAAAGTGAATTATTGAAGAATCGGTACAATCCCAGTCCCGTGAAACTACCGTAAAGTATGATGAAGTGAATCACGTAAATGGAAAGTGTACTTGCCCCGATCTTCAGCACGGTTTTGTTCGTCATAAATTGGCGAAGCACCATAAACACCGCAAAAACCACGAATACATTGCCCAAACGGATAAATAAATAATTATTGGTCAAAATAAGGTTCAGGAAGTTAAGCCCTGTCCAGTTATAAAGCATTTCAAAAAAATCGGTCGATTGATAGATCAATACATAACCAACGGTCAGCGCAATTGAAATAGCGGCAGGGTACAAATACCTATAATTTTTAAAGCGGGTAAAAAGCACAGCGATAAATGCGCCCATAGTGGCATAGCCAAACCAAGGGATGATGGTGAACACCGAGCCATTGGCCTTGGTAAGGTAATTGGCCAAAAAGTCGGGCAAAAAGGCGAAGGCCCAATCTTTGTACACCCGCTCAAACAGGAAGAGCACCAAAGTGGTGCTTACCAAAATTAAAGGGAATACATATTTTTTTCTTTTTGCGGTAAGCAGATACACACCGATGAGCCCTAAAATGGATAGCCCGATGCAATGGAGTACATCCACCAAATAAAAGGAATCATAAATTTCACCTTTAAAGAGGCCGCCAAGGTTTAAACGCAGCAAATAACCGATCACCAATAATTGTATCCCACGTCGGATTCCTTTGGCAACCCTTGGGTTTTCCATTCCATGTTGCGGGACACGGATCAATAAATAAGTAAAAATAAATCCAGAAACCGTAAAAAAGACAGGGGCGGTAATACCTCGAAAGTAAAGCCAAACGTTGTAAACAGGGTTACTGACATCTCTAAAAATAGGATCCAACAAACCATCGATGAAGTGCCCTTGCAGCATCATCAAAATGGCCCAAGCCCGCATGGCATCAATAAAAAACAATCTGTTGCTCTTCATGGTCATTTGGTTTGCACTCACCCTATATACTTGTTTTGCAGTTAGTTTGGATGTTTCACGAGCCAAAAATATACAAAATACTCGCATCTCTACGCCAATTGAGGTATTTTAGCGAAACAATCAATGATTTAATACTATGGCTGCAATTTTGGCATTTGCCGGAAGCAATTCTTCAACTTCCATCAATTTTAAACTGGTGAAATATACCGTTTCTTTGGTGCAAGACCATGATATTCAGACGCTAAACATGGCTGTGTATCCATTTCCCATGTATAGTGAGGACTATGAAAGAGAAAATGGATTTTCCAATTCTTTGGTCGAATTGAAGGAGGACATTAACAACTCATCTGGTCTTATTTTATCGGTGAACGAGCACAATGGAAATCCTTCGGCCTATTTTAAAAATGTCTTGGACTGGTTGTCCAGATTGGACCGGAACTTTTTGGAGGGAACAAAAGTGCTATTGATGTCCACTTCGGGGGGTAAACGAGGGGCGCAAGGGGCATTGGGAGTGGTCGAAGGAATGCTGCCAAGATTTGGGGCCGAGGTCGTTTCCACTTTTTCGCTCCCTTCCTTTCATGATACTTTTAGCGATCAAGGTATCTTGGACGAAGCATTAAAAACAGAGCACCAAAAAGCATTGAAGGTGTTTTTGGATTCTTTAAACCAATAGGTATTGCGAACGCACCGTTCTTTTGAGATAAATTCCCTTTTACAAAGTAAAAATGCTCTTCTGCAATGGGCCAAGGGGAGTGAGCATGTTGTTTGGCTGGACAGTAATTCGCACCGAGACCAATACTCCAGTTTTGATGCATGCCTGGCCATTGGTGCATCCCAAATTTTAAAGACTGTTGATGAGCTCCAAACTTTCTTGAACCAAGAAACAGATTGGCTCTTCGGTTATTTTTCATATGATTTTAAAAATCAGGTTGAAGATTTGACCTCGGAAAATTTGGACGTTCTGGAATTTCCAATATTGCAGTTTTTTCAGCCCAATAAAATCATCATTATTGAAGACGGGCAGCTTCATTTTAAATATTTGGCAGCTTATGCCGATGAAATAGATGCTGATTTTTCGGAAATCGCACAATTTCAAGGCACTTCCCAAAAGCAGCAAAATGGTCCGGCAAAAATTAAAATGCGTATCCATAAAGATGCCTATTTTGAAAAAGCCGACCGTTTTTTGGAACATATCCACCGAGGGGATATTTATGAGGCCAATTTTTGTCAGGAGTTTTATTCGGAAGATATATCCATTGACCCTTGGGATGCCTATCAAAAATTAAATAGTATCTCCGAACCCCCATTCGCATCGTTTGTAAGGTTGGGCCACAGGTATTTGATGTGCGCTTCCCCTGAACGGTATATCAAAAAAATAGGTCAAAAAGTGATTTCCCAACCCATAAAAGGAACGGCGCCGCGTGGGAATGATGCAATTGAGGACGAAAGAATAAAAGATGAACTGTCCCGAGATGAAAAGGAACGTGCAGAAAATATAATGATCACGGACCTGGTTAGAAACGACCTGTCCAAAAGTGCGGTAAAAGGTTCGGTGCAGGTTGAAGAATTGTGTAAGCCCTATACTTTCAAACAAGTACACCAACTGATCTCGACCATTGTTTCAACGGTTGAACGTGATGCAAACCCAATGGACATCATCAAAGAAACCTTTCCCATGGGCAGTATGACGGGTGCTCCCAAAATTTCTGCAATGAAGATTATTGAAGATTTGGAGGATACCAAACGAGGTTTGTACAGTGGAACCGTCGGTTATTTTGACCCGAACGGAAATTTCGATTTTAATGTGGTGATACGGAGCATTTTGTACAATGCCGCAAAACAATATCTTTCCTTTTCGGTAGGGAGCGCCATTACGGCAAAATCCGACCCTGAAAAGGAATACCAAGAATGTTTGCTAAAAGCGAAAGCTATGCGAACAGTTTTGGAAGAAGGATAATGTTTATTTGTAAATTTGTATCATGTTCCCAAAGTTCAAAAAGTACATTTCCGATACGATGCCCTTTCTTAACGGGAAGAAGCTGCTGGTGGCTTGCAGCGGGGGAGTGGATAGTATGGTGTTGGTCAATTTGTGTATAACTGCAGGTTTGGATATTGCCTTGGCACATTGCAATTTCAACCTTCGCGGTGAAGAGAGCGATGGTGATGAGAATTTTGTGCGACAGATTGCGGGTACACTGGGTGTTGAGTGTTTTGTGAAAAAGTTTGATACCGAGGAGTATGCCCAAACTAACCGAGGTTCTGTACAAATGGCCGCTCGGGAACTACGCTACCAATGGTTTTCAGAACTTCTGGAAACCAAAGGCTTTGATTACGTGCTGACGGCCCACCATGCAGATGACAGCTTGGAAACTTTTCTCATCAATTTATCCCGCGGTACGGGAATCGACGGACTTTCTGGAATTCCCGCAGTAAACAAAAAAGTGGTTCGCCCACTATTGCCCTTTACCCAAAATGAGATATTGGAATATGCCAGATCAGAGAAAATATCGTGGCGAGAAGACAGCAGTAATGCCAGCACCAAATATCTGCGCAATAAGATACGTCATCAAATTGTCCCGCTATTAAAGGAACTGCACCCAACTTTTTTGCAAAATTTCGGAAATACCCAAAAAAACCTGCAACAATCCGAGATTTTGGTCCGTAATCATTTAAATGAAGTAAAGCGAGAATTGTTTGAACAAAGAGGAGACGATATTAAAATAAGCATTGAAAAACTGGAACAATACCAACCTTTGGATTCGTATTTGTACGGACTGTTCCGGGATTATGGTTTTACGGAGTGGGAAGATGTAAAAGGATTATTGACCGCAATGAGCGGTAAAAAAGTGATTTCCAAAACCCATACATTGCTCAAGGACAGGGATTTTCTGATACTATCCGGTATGAAAAAATCTGAGGATAAAATATACCCCGTCCATCTAAATGGAGAACAGGGGAAGTTACCCATCAAACTAAAACTTGAAAATGTTGAAAACCTTGAAAAACAGGGGAGAAATGTCATTTTTTTGGATGCAAAAAAGTTAAACTTTCCCTTAGTGTTAAGAAAATGGGTAAAAGGCGACTATTTTTATCCCTTTGGGATGGGGGGCAAGAAAAAATTGTCCAAGTTTTTCAAGGATGAAAAAATGGATGTCATATCCAAGGAAAAACAATGGTTGCTCTGCTCGGACAAAGAAATTGTTTGGGTTGTGGGCAAACGAGCCGACGAACGATTTAAGGTTGATGATTCAACCCAACAAATATTAAAGATTACCCAACTTACATGAGATTATCAATACTCTTTTTAGGATTATTATTCATTAACTTAAGTACATACGCCCAAACGGATGAGAATCCTGCGGTCTGGAGCCACGAAGTGCATAAAATATCCGATACCGAATACGAATTGGTGTTCAAAGGGAAAATTATGGACGGATGGCACGTCTATTCACAATACACTGCCGAAGGAGGTTCCCTGCCAAGTGAGTTCACTTTTGAAAAAGCTGGAGAGGACTATGAACTTATTGGTGAAACCGAGGAAAGTGAAACCATAAAAGAGTACAGTGAGATCTTTGAAGTGGAAGAAACGTTCTTTAGAAAAGAGGCCATCTTTACCCAAAGGATCAAATTGCTAGACCCAGAGGTCAACCAGATTTCGGTAAACCTGTTTTATCAAATTTGTAAGGAAGTTTGTCTCCCGGTAGATGAATTTTTCCAAATCTCATTGGATGGAAGTGAGTTTGTTGTAGAAGAAACAACCCTGGACGAGCGAAGTGTGGCCTTGGGGGAATCCCTGAAAATCGATTTGAAGAACAAAGAGCTATTGAACCAAAATGGAGTGACCGATTCCAAAGGGGAAGCCAATCTTTGGGTGATTTTCGGACTTGGCTTTATTGGAGGGCTTATTGCCTTGTTGACACCCTGTGTCTTCCCGATGATTCCATTAACGGTTTCCTTTTTCACCAAACAATCGCAGAACAGGTCCAAAGGAGTGGGTAACGCTCTTTTGTATGGATTCTTCATTGTGTTGATTTATTTCTTGTTGAGTTTACCGTTCCATTTGTTCAATTCGGTGGATTCACAGATATTGAACACTATCGCCACCAATATCTGGCTCAATGTGTTCTTCTTTATCATTTTTGTGTTCTTTGCCTTTTCATTTTTTGGCTATTACGAACTGACATTGCCCAGTTCATGGGCCAACAAGATGGATTCTGCCTCTTCAAAAGTTGGAGGGGGGCTCGGTATCTTTTTTATGGCATTGACCCTGGCCATTGTATCTTTTTCATGCACGGGACCCATTTTGGGAGGACTTTTGGGAAGTACAACTTTGGCGGAAGGCAATGTAGCGACCAATTTGACCTCGGGAATGGTGGGTTTTGGTTTGGCTTTGGCCTTGCCGTTCGCCCTGTTCGCCATGTTTCCCGCATGGTTGAATTCGTTGCCAAAATCCGGGGGGTGGATGACCACGGTAAAAGTGGTTCTCGGATTTTTGGAGCTGGCCCTGGCATTCAAGTTTTTGTCCAACGCCGATTTGGTGGGCAACTGGGGTATTTTTAAAAGAGAAATATTCCTGGGTATTTGGGTGCTGCTTTTCATTTTGATGACCCTGTACCTTTTTGGAATTTTAAGGTTTCCACATGATGGGCCAAGGAAAAATCTTTCGCCGGCCAGAAAATTTACAGGAATAGTAAGCTTTGCTTTTACGGTATATTTAATTCTTGGACTTTTTAACATTACCCATTTAAAACTGTTGAGCGGTTTTCCACCACCAAGTTTTTACAGTGTTGTGGAAACAGAAAGTGATTGCCCCTTGGGATTGGATTGCTACAAGGATTTTGAGGAAGGTGTGGCTTACGCAAAAGAGATGAATAAACCAATTTTGCTGGATTTTACCGGATGGGCATGTGTGAATTGTAGAAAGATGGAGGAAAATGTTTGGAGCGATCCAAGTGTATATCCGATCCTTAAAGAAGACTATGTTTTGATCTCCCTATATGTTGATGACAGGAAAGAGCTTCCCGAATCGGAACAGTTCGATTTTAAGTATGATTCCGGGAGGGTCAAAACCATTGAGACCGTTGGCCAAAAATGGGGTACTTTCCAAACCATCAATTTTAATGCGGCATCACAACCATACTATGTGCTTCTCTCCCCGGATATGGAGGTTCTGAATGAATCCGTGCAATATGTGGACGTGGAAACATACGAAGCGTGGTTGAAATCGGGCTTGGAAAAACATCATCTTTCCATGAACAAATAGGTGATATTTGTCAATATTTTTTAAGTGGATTGATAAAATAATTATACCTTAGGATGGACTAAACAAACCGATCCATCTTTGTGAAAAAATACAAAAAAATTCTTCTGGTACTTGTAGGACTACTTTTGCTTGTAGTTATAGGTATTGCCATATTTGTGAATAGCCTTAAACCAGATTATGGCGGAAATAAATCATTGCCGGGCATTTCAAATGAGGTGACAACCTATTTTGACCCTTATGGCATTCCCCATATTTATGCCGACAACGAAACAGATGCCCTTAGGGCATTGGGTTATGTGCATGCCCAAGATAGGTTATGGCAGATGGAATTGTTGCGAAGAGTGGCAAAGGGGAGGCTTTCCGAGGTTTTTGGGGCCGATATGATTCAAACGGACAAGTTTTTTCTGTCACTGGGCATAGATGACCATACCCGAAAAACATTAAAGGAACTGGACAAACAGAGTGAAACCATTGTTCTTGCACAAGCCTATTTGGATGGTATCAATGAATTTATAAAAAATGGTCCGACCCCCATCGAATTTTATTTGACGGGCATTGAAAAGGAGCCTTTTACCATAGAAGATGTTTATAATGCCGTGGGGTATATGGCCTTTAGTTTTGCCATGGCGCATAAAACAGACCCATTGTTGACCAGTATGCGCAACAAGTTGGGAGATGAGTACATGGAAGACCTTGCTATAAGTTCGGATACCTCCACTGTCTGGATTAAAAATTATAAAGGAGTCAAAACGGACACCTTGGGAACCAATATAACGGCAAGTGTGACCGCAGCGTTGGACAAGCTTCCTATTCCACAGTTCGAGGGGAGCAATAGCTGGGTGGTGGCGCCCCAAAAGACTAAAAATGGCAAGGTAATATTTGCCAATGACCCACATATTGGATTTGCCCAACCTTCGGTTTGGTACGAAGCCCATATAAGCACTCCGACCTATGAGAAATATGGGTATCATTTGGCAGGTGTTCCTTTTCCTTTGCTCGGGCATGATAGGAATCTTGCCTATGGCCTTACCATGTTTGAAAATGATGATATTGACTTTTATTACGAAGAAACCAATCCTTCGGACAGTACCAAATATAAAACAGCAGAAGGTTGGAAGGAGTATGAATTCGTAAACAAAACCATCAAGGTAAAAGATGGGGAAGATGTTTCCTTTACCTATAAAAAAACACATCATGGTCCGGTTCTGAACAATATTGCCAACCAAATAACGGGCGAACGTCCCATATCCATGTCCTGGATATATACAAAACCCAAAAACATGGTGTTACATGCACTATACGGACTCAGCCATGCTAGAAACATGGAGGAGTTTAAAAGAGCATTGCCAAATATTCATGCACCGGGACTAAATGTAATGTACGGAGATGCCGAGGGTAATGTGGCATGGTGGGCTACTGCAAAACTCTATCAAATGCCGGATAGTTTGTCCACCAAGTTTGTTTTGGATGGGACATCGGGAAAAGAAGAACCGCTACGTTATTTGGATTTTTCGGAAAACCCTATGGCGGAAAACCCACCTTGGAATTATGTGTATTCGGCCAACAATCAACCAGATTCAATTGCAGGAATGCTCTATCCCGGATATTATTTGCCTGAAAACAGGGCAAAACGGATTGTGGAGCTATTGGACGCCAAAGATGACTGGGACAAAGAGTCTATATCCGAAATGATTTTGGATGTTACTTCTCCTGTGAACATAGAAGTAATCTCAGAATTGATCAAACTGTTTGATGTCACCCATTTAAAAGAGGAACAATTGGTGCTTTTGGATTCTCTGAAGAATTGGGACGGAAAATATTCATTAAAAAGTACTAGTCCGGTAATCTACCACAGAACGCTGTACTACATGGTAAAGAACACGATGGAGGATGAGTTGGGGCCAGAAATGTTTGAACAATTCTTGTCCACCCATTTGTTCAAAAGACAGATAGCCTGGGGATCTAACATGAAAAATGGTAAGTGGTGGGATAATGTAAATACACCTGATACCGTGGAAACCCGGGAGGATATTGTCATGAAATCTTTTGAAGATGCATGGAAATCCCTGGTCGCCGATTTAGGCCCTGATCCAAGCCAATGGACATGGGACAAAGTGCATACCCTGGAACATCAACATCCATTTGGACAAGTGGAATCACTGCGAAAGTACTTTAATGTGGGGCCATTTCCTGTTGAAGGTTCTCGAGAAGTCATTAATAATCTATCGTTCCCTTATGATAGTACAGGGTTTTACAAAGTAAGTTCGGGCCCATCCACAAGACGGGTCATAGACTTTTCCGATATAGAGAACAGCATCAGTATATTGCCAACTGGGCAATCTGGAAATCCACTGAGCAAACATTATCAAGACCAAGCGGTAATGTATGTGAAGGGAGAATTCCGTAAAATGATGATGAACAAGCAGGAAATCGAAGAAACCGCCGAATCCGTTTTAATCTTCCGTTAATTCAAAAAGGGCATTCGTCAATTCAAAGTAGGGTATTCGTCAAAAGGAAATTCTTTTTGAGGTGATTTTGGTTATTTTTCACCTTATTCAACTAGAAACTCCATATGCTCATTAAGGTTTACGGTAGTGCCGTGTTTGGTATCGAGGCTACAACTATAGTGGTTGAGGTAAATGTAGATAAAGGAATAGGGTACCATTTGGTTGGATTGCCCGATAATGCCATTAAAGAAAGCAATTTCCGGATTGCGGCAGCACTCCAAAACAACGGATATCGAATTCCCGGAAAAAAAATCACCATTAATATGGCACCTGCCGATCTCAGGAAGGAAGGGTCGGCCTATGACCTTACTTTGGCTTTAGGTATTTTGGCAGCATCCAACCAAATTAAATCGGAAAACATTGATGATTATTTGATTATGGGCGAACTTTCCCTGGATGGTGGCCTACAACCGATAAAAGGAGCTCTGCCCATTGCCATAAAGGCCATGGAAGAAGGTTTCAAAGGATTTATTCTTCCCAAAGAAAATGCGAACGAAGCTGCGGTTGTGGATGGTTTGAAAGTTTTTGGAGTGGAAAACATTAAAGAGGTGATTGACTTTTTTGATGCTGATGTTCCTTTGGAACAGACCCACATAGATACGCGACAGGAATTTTATGAGAATTTACATTTTCCTGAATTCGATTTTTCTGATGTAAAAGGGCAGGAGAGCATAAAACGATGTATGGAGATTGCAGCTGCTGGTGGGCATAACATTATTTTAATTGGTCCACCCGGAGCGGGAAAAACCATGTTGGCAAAGCGACTGCCATCCATTTTGCCACCGATGACATTACACGAAGCCTTGGAAACCACCAAAATACATAGTGTTGTGGGCAAGGTCAAGAACAAAGGGTTGATGAGTCAGAGACCCTTTAGAAATCCACACCACACAATTAGTTCTGCGGCATTGGTAGGAGGGGGGAGTTATCCGCAACCCGGTGAAATATCGTTATCCCACAATGGGGTTTTGTTCTTGGATGAACTACCAGAGTTTGAGCGACGGGTTCTGGAAGTAATGCGACAGCCAATAGAAGATAGGGAAGTAACCATAGCTCGAGCGCAGTTTACAGTGACCTACCCAAGTAGTTTTATGTTGGTGGCAAGTATGAACCCGAGCCCTGGGGGCTATTTTAACGACCTGGATGCACCAGTTACATCCTCTCCAGCAGAAATGCAGCGATATTTGGGTAAAATTTCAGGTCCGTTGTTGGATAGGATAGATATTCATATAGAAGTAACCCCGGTTCCCTTTGATAAATTATCAGAAGAGCGCAAAGGGGAGAGCAGTGCTGTAATCCGAAAAAGGGTCGAAGCGGCAAGAGATCTTCAAACTAAACGATTTGAAGAAGCAACGGGCGTACATTATAATGCCCAGATGGGAACCAAACATATCCGCGAGTTCTGCGAATTGAACGACTCATCCAAGAATCTTTTAAAAGATGCCATGCAACGCCTAAACCTATCCGCAAGGGCCTACGACAGAATTTTAAAAGTATCGCGTACCATTGCCGATCTGGAACAATCCGAACATATTGTTGAAAACCATATTTCTGAAGCGATACAATACCGGAGTCTGGATCGAGAAGGATGGCTGGGTTAAAACCTAATTAAACCTTTTGATCAAGTTATAGGTAAAAGTTATCATCTCCTTGTAGTTCTCAATTTCGATTTTTTCATCTATTCCGTGAAACCGTGTAAAGCTCTCGGGGGTTATCCGTATAGGGTAAAAGCGGTAGACATCGTCCGAGACATCATAGAAATATCTTGCATCCGTTCCGCCACCGATCAAACCGGGTACCACGACCGATTCCGGAAATACGGAGCGTATGGTTTTTTCAAGGTTTTTGAAGGCATCCGAGTCAATGCCGGAAACAGGAGATGGGTTTGTGGCAAATCCTGCCAATTCCACCTTGACGCCATCTTCAACAGTTTCTTCAATATGTTCTTTTACCGACTCGATGGTTTCACCTGGTAGAATCCTAAAATTAATGGTTGCCTTGCCCACCGTTGGGATAACATTATCTTTTACCCCACCTTCAATAATCGTTGGGGCTGTTGTGGTATGGGCGTTGAGAGCTTTGAGTACAGGTGCTTTAAAAAGCCATGGGTTGGCGAATGCCATTTTTTTGAAAAAAGGCATTTCTGCGCCCATATATTCAAATTGATAATCTATCGGTTTCACCAATTTATAGGGTAGTTGATTATTTTCGAGGTCCACAATAGCCTGTGCCAACATTCCCAATGTGTTATTTTCTGGAGGTGCCGAGCTATGGCCGCCACCTGTTTCCACTATTAAGTTGAAGGACGCATAACCCTTTTCCGCTAAGTTTACCATGGCAACTGTCTTGTCAAAATCAGGAATCATGTTGTCTGCCAAAAAACCACCTTCATCCAAGGTCATTGCAGCTTGGATTCCTTTTGCTTTTAAATGGGCAGCTATGGCTTTGGCTCCATTTTCTCCTCCAAGCTCTTCATCGTGCCCAAAGGCCAAATAGATGGTTTGTTTCGGTGTAAACGATTCTTTCAGTAATAATTCCACCGATTCCATGAGTGCCATTAAGGAACTTTTATCGTCCATGGTCCCCCGGCCAATTATATGACTCTCCGTGATTTTTCCTTCAAACGGGCCAGCTTCCCAATCGTTCAGGGTGGGCTGGTCCACAGGAACCACATCTTGGTGGGAAAGGAGTATGATGGGCTTTTTTGAGGAATCCGAGCCTTCCCATTTGTAGAGTAGGCTGTATTCGTTGATTTTTTCCAAGGTCAAGTTTTGATGGACCAACGGATAAGTATCTTTCAAAAACTGATGAAAACCATTAAAAGCTATGGAATCTGGAACGGCCTCTTCACTGAAGGAAATGGTTTTGAAGCGCACGGCACTTGCCAAATTCGGAACTGCCATATCGGGAATATCCATTTGTTCCAATGATTCGGAATCTACTTGATGGGAGCTCAGTGACAAGGTATTTACGATAATAATTCCGATAAATATCACAATGATGGCCACAATGGCAATTAGTAGTTTTTTCATGATTGGTTTTTTTAAAAGGTTGGTATTTATTAAGGTTGTTGGATATTCTTGGTCAAGTTGATAGCTGCAAACTATGTAAAAAAAAGTTAATACCCTCCTTTTTTCAGTAACCGCAATCTTAAAAAAATAAGGAAATGCCCTAATTGGCAATAAATATGCAGTAAAAATGGGGTAAAGGAAAGTATCTTCATTTTTTCTGTTAAAATACAAATAAACCACTGTATTTTAGAGTGTTGACTTCTACATTTGCAGTCTTTTTTAAAATAGAGCATATGCAATTTGTGGAGTTGAACCCAGTGGGCAATTTTGATTCTTGGGAACAGGAGAAGATAGATGAGTTATTGCATCAAGAAATTAAAGATTCGTTGGGCAATCGACTGGTATTTGAGAACGAGAGTATAAAACTGTGGGATTTGCATCTTGATGCCGGGGAGCGACTCGATTTTAGAAGACATAATTCCAATTACGGTTGGGTCTGTACCACTGGAGGCTTGGTGATTACCCGCTATGGAAACGGAAAAATAGGTATGATAAAACTGAATCCCGGTGATGCCGAATACTTCGAAAACAGAAGGAAGAACTATGTCAACGATCTGGAAAATATCGGCGAGGAGACCATAGTCATCAATATTCTTGAATACAAAGAAACCCGAAAAGAGAACAGTTTTAGTTTTTGTAACTAAATAGCTTTGATGTTTGCTTTGAGCCCCGAGATAATTCCCAGGATGTTTTCTACGGTTTCGTCCAAATAATATTTAATGGCCAAATGTGGAATCCTAATGGTGGTGAAGCCATTTTTAAAGGAATGCATGGCATCTTCAAGGTCATTTATAGCTTGTTCATGCGTAATCATGCTATAGTTTTTGTCAATCTCAATGTTGAGCTTAACCCGGGAAATAGCAATGTCCACAGATTTTTTGCCGTCCCACCACTCGAGCATGGGGTGGACTCCAGCTTCTTTCAAGGCGTAAAATAAATGAATGGCATCAATAGGGGTATTGTTGTCCAGTATCACTTTTTTGATCAATCGTGTATGTCGTTCGCAGAGCGGAACACCTAGAGAATCCATCGATTCTTTATGTTGGAGGTGATCCATGGCTTTGCCACAATCCTTACATGTCATAAGTTTTTGTCAAGTTTAAGTCTAAGTATGATTTGGGACTATTATAACTTCGAGTTCTTTGAAATAGTATAAAAATTCGACGTACTACATTCCGCTTTTAGACGAAATACATTTTTTTGGATGAAATGCATGTTTTGTTCAGATATACTTTTAATTTAAACCCACCAAAACCAAATAACCCATGTTCAAAAAAATAGGTCCAGGTGTTCTGGTCGCAGCCGCTTTTGTTGGCCCAGGAACCATAACAATGTGCACTTTGGCGGGTGCAAGATTTGGGTATGCCCTAATATGGGCATTGCTGGTATCCATTATTGCGACCATAGTTTTACAGGGAATGGCCGGTAGAATTGGCCTTGTCACCCAAAATGGATTGGTGGATGTAGTGCGGACCGAATTGCGGACACCCTGGATCCGAAATATTGTGATTGTTGTGGTGTTGGGTGCCATTTTGGTGGGAAATGCCGCGTACGAAGCTGGTAATATAGGTGGTGCGACCCTAGGTTTGGAACAACTCTTGCCACAAAAACAATTAGCCCCTTTTTTACCGGCAATTATTGGTGTTGTCATATTTCTATTGCTCTGGTTCAGTAATTATAAGGTCTTGGAAAAGATATTTGTCGCACTTGTTGGTATTATGGGGGTGAGTTTTGTAATCTGTGCCATAATTACCCAGCCTTCGGTGACCGGAATATTAAAGGGGATGTTTGTGCCGCGATTGCCCAAGGACAGTTTACTTACCGTAATTGCTTTGGTCGGCACTACGGTAGTGCCATACAACCTCTTTTTGCATGCATCCTTGGTAAAGGAAAAATGGAATTCCACAGAAGATTTAAAGGCTGTGAGTTGGGATACTGCCATATCCATAGGCTTGGGGGGATTGGTCTCCATGGCGATACTTATCACTGCCGCAGCTGCCCCCATTTCGGATATCGGCCACGCATTGGATATGGCAAAGGCCTTGGAACCATTATTCGGTAAAATGGCGGTTTATTTTATGTCCATTGGGCTTTTGGCCGCAGGAATCACCTCTGCCATTACGGCTCCCTTGGCCGCAGCATATGTGGCTGGCAGTTGTTTTGGGTGGAAAGGGGGCATGCAGAACAAAAAATTCAAAATGGTTTGGGGCATCGTGCTTTTGTGCGGTGTATTTTTTCTTTCTTTTGATATAAAACCCATCGAAGTGATTCAATTTGCCCAAGTGGCCAATGGGATTCTACTTCCTGTAATGGCGTTATTGCTCCTGTGGATTGTCAATAAAAAATCGGTTATGGGCAAAAACAAGAATACCGCAGTACAAAATGCATTCGGAGTTGCCATTGTAGTATTCGCGATATTCTTGGGGGGCAAAAGTATATTTAAGGTAATCGGGTTATTTTGATGGATCAATTTAAGATAGATATTAATTGTGATGTTGGTGAAGGTGTTGGGAACGAAGCTGAAATTTTCCCATTTATAAGTTCCTGCAATATTGCGTGTGGCGGGCATGCGGGCGATTCGGACACCATGTTGAAGATAGCTTCACTTGCTAAAAAACATAAGGTGGAAGTTGGAGCGCATCCATCATTCCCCGACAAAGCTAATTTTGGGAGGGAAGTTATGGACATATCAAATCAAGACCTCATACAAAGTATTAGGAATCAATTGGCGGATTTTGATGAGGTACTAAAGCATGAACAGGTCACTTTGCACCACATCAAGGCCCACGGCGCGCTGTACAATCAAACCGCAAGAGATGAGCAGTTGGCAGGGGTGTATTTGGACGCCATTGTTGAGTATAGGGACAATACTATTCTTTACGTTCCTTTTGGTTCGGTAATAGCAAGAATGGCAAAGGAACGAGGGTTTCAGGTTTGGTTTGAGGCCTTTGCCGATAGAAACTATAATCTCGATTTGACACTCGTGTCCAGAAAAGAAAAAAATGCAATTATTGAGGAACCTGAAGAAGTGTTGCAACATATTTTGCCCATCATAAAAAACGATGAAGTGATATCGATAAATGGCAAATCATTAAAAATTTGTGCCCATACGCTATGTATCCACGGCGATACGGTTTCAGCCTTAAAAATATTGACGTATCTTTCAAAAGAATTACCCAAGAAACAGGTGCACATACAAAAATGAAAAGTTACCCCATTAGCATCAAACCCTTTGGAGAAAGAGCCGTTTTAGTGGAATGGCCCATGGAAGTTAGTGAATCCATTTTGGCGGACATCCTCGATTTTATGGACGCTTTTAAGGAGCTGGAAATCCCTGGTTGGGAAATGTCCGTGGCCTATAACTCCTTGACCATGGTGTACAACCAAGACCACATTGACTTTGAAGCGACCAAAAAAATGGTCTTGGAATGTCACGAAAAACAGGCCAAGTCAAAAACAAAGCGAATCCAGCATTTATGGACATTGCCTGTTTGTTACGACCTTGAGTTTGGAATGGACATCGAAGAGACTGCCAAAACGTTGGGTCTCTCCCCGAAAGAATTGATAAAACAACATACTTCCCATCAATACGTGGTTTATGGAATCGGTTTTTTGCCCGGATTTATGTATTTGGGAGGACTACCATCAACTTTGGAAATTCCCCGAAGGGCAGAACCACGATTAAAAGTGCAGAAAGGTTCTGTAGGATTGGCCGGCAAACAAACAGGAATTTATCCACAGGATTCACCTGGCGGATGGAACATTATTGGAAATTGCCCTGTTGACTTGTTCGACCCCAATAAAAAAGACCCATGTTTTGTGAGAGTAGGGGACAAGATACGGTTTGAGAGCATATCCATGGCAGAGTACAAACTCCATAAGATTGAAGGTGAAGTAGGCATTTACGAACCTGAAAAAGTTGTCCTAAATGCTTAAAGTATTGAAATCAGGCCTTTATTTGACCATCCAAGACCTCGGTAGGTTTGGGCATCGGGATATTGGTGTGCCCATTTCTGGAGCGATGGACGTGGAATCTGTTAAAAAAGCCAATTTGTTACTTGAAAATGATGAGAACGATGCGGTTTTGGAAATTACCATGACAGGTCCTACACTTCAATTTGAAGAGCCTTCCTATATCTGTTTGTCCGGAGCACATATTTCCGCTACTTTGAACAACGAACCAATTGAAAATTACAAGGTTGTCAAGGTTGAAAAGGGTGATATTTTATCCTACGGGAGATTGGAAGCCGGTTTTCGGGGATATCTGGCCATAAAAGAGGGGTTTCAGTCTGAAAAACTGCTCAATAGTCGTTCACAGTTTTACCCGGTCACCAAAAAATCAAGGGTGAAGGACGGTGTAGAGATACCGTACAACAAGACTGAGGATTACCAGCCGAAAATATCCGAAGTGAAGATTGAGGAGCATTTTGACCGAAAGACATTGCACGTGTACAAAGGGCCGGAGTTTTCGTTGTTGTCCGATGGTCAACTTACAGAGATATTCACAAAACATTTTACCGTGTCCAAAGAAAATAACCGAATGGCCTATCAGCTTTCCGAATTGATAGCGGGTCACTCACATTCCATGTTGACCTCCGGAACTTTACCCGGTACCATTCAGTTGACCCCTGCGGGCCGTCTAATCATTTTAATGAAGGATGGTCAAACCACAGGAGGCTATCCAAGAATACTACAACTCTCCGAAGAGTCGATTTCCATTTTGGCGCAGAAAAAATATGGGGATGAGCTGAAGTTTAAATTAGTTTAAAAAAAATCCCATTTATTCTAAAAACAAGTCTTTATTTTTCGTACCATTGAAGTATGAAACAAAATAACACAGTCATTGTTGAAGTCATTATTGTCCCAATATCGGGGTGATACAGACTTGCTATTGACTGAAAAGGCCTGTATCCCATACGATACAGGCCTTTTTTATTTGTAATAAAATTAATTGAATGTTGGATTTTTAATTCAGTTAAAAAACTGAAAAACAGCAAGTTGTGTTTATTATGTTTCCAGTGGATTTAAACAGCGAACAACTGTTAAAAATCTAAGGCTTTTTAAACATATATCTTTGAATTACGGTATAAATTCAGAAGAATGCTGGATTTGAATGAAATTTTATAATGGAATTGAACAAGTATAGTAAAAAAGTAACACAAGACCCAACGTTACCGGCTGCACAAGCCATGTTGCACGCGATTGGATTAACAGATGAAGATTTACAAAAACCTTTAATCGGAATAGCAAGTACGGGCTACGAAGGCAACCCGTGCAATATGCATTTGAACCAATTGGCCCTTGATGTAAAAAAAGGAGTGGAGTCCTCCAATTTGGTCGGTCTCATCTTCAATACCATTGGGGTTAGCGATGGAATTTCCAATGGGACACCAGGAATGAGATATTCCTTGCCATCTAGGGACATTATTGCCGATTCCATTGAAACGGTTGTGCATGCCATGAGTTATGACGGATTGGTCACCGTGGTAGGATGCGATAAGAATATGCCCGGAGCCTTAATGGCCCAATTACGATTGAACCGCCCCTCGATATTGGTTTATGGAGGAACTATTGCTCCAGGATGTCATAACCATAAAAAGCTTGATATCATATCGGCGTTTGAGGCCTACGGTCAGAAAGTCGCAGGATCTATAGATGAAAAGGAATACAAGGAAGTTATCCATAAAGCATGCCCAGGTGCAGGTGCTTGTGGAGGTATGTATACTGCCAATACTATGGCATCTGCCATTGAGGCCATGGGAATGTCCATGCCGTTCAACTCCTCCATTCCGGCAGTAAACGATAAAAAACAAGCAGATTGCGAAGCATCAGGTGCAGCCTTGTACAATTTGTTGAAAGAAGACATTAAACCAAGGGATATCGTTACCAAAAAATCTTTGGAAAACGCGTTTAGGTTGGTTACCGTGCTAGGTGGCTCCACCAATGCCGTACTACACTTTATGGCCATTGCACATGCCGCGGAAGTGGACTTTACTTTGGATGATATTACCAGGATAAGTGAAACAACGCCGTTGTTGGCCGATTTAAAACCCAGTGGTAAATACTTAATGGAAGACCTGCACAAAGTGGGTGGTGTGCCAGCCGTATTGAAATATATGTTGAAAGAAGGCATGCTTCACGGTGATTGCATGACCGTCACAGGAAGGACTTTGGCGGAGAACCTATTGGATGCCCCAGATTTGGCAGAGGGCCAGGATATTATCAGAAAGAAAGAAGAACCCATAAAGGAAACAGGGCACATCCGGATTTTATATGGAAACTTGGCTTCTGAAGGAGCTGTGGCAAAAATCACAGGTAAAGAAGGATTGGAGTTTACCGGAACCGCCCGTGTGTTCGATAGTGAAACAGCAGTGAATGAAGGAATTCATACCGGAAAGGTGCAAAAAGGCGATGTAGTGGTCATTCGTTACGAGGGACCCAAAGGCGCACCTGGAATGCCTGAAATGCTAAAGCCTACTTCCGCGATTATGGGGGCGGGATTGGGAAAAGATGTTGCCTTGATCACCGATGGTAGATTTTCCGGTGGCTCCCATGGTTTTGTTGTTGGCCATGTATCACCCGAAGCCCAAGTGGGAGGGGGAATCGCTCTAGTGAAGGATGGAGATGAAATAACGATAGATGCGGTGAACAATACCATCAACATCAACATATCGGACGAAGAGTTTGAGCGACGAAAAAAAGAATGGAAGCAACCTGAATTGAAAGTTAAATCTGGAAGCTTATATAAATATGCCAAAACGGTATCATCTGCATCAAAAGGCTGTGTTACCGATTTGTTTTAACAATTATGATTGGGGTATCTCCCTAAATACTGGCTTATGGAGACATTAAAAGCACAAAAGAAAGAGAGTAAAAAAGAAAAAGCAATCAGGATAACAGGCGCAGAGGCCATT
The DNA here is from genome assembly GCF_002699205.1 of Allomuricauda sp. Lineage (GTDB taxonomy): Bacteria > Bacteroidota > Bacteroidia > Flavobacteriales > Flavobacteriaceae > Flagellimonas. The sequence goes on along the minus strand of NZ_PABT01000013.1, from coordinate 100,254 downwards.
ATTCATTGTTTGCTTGCAGAAGGAGTTGATTTGATCTATGGTTACCCGGGAGGTGCCATTATGCCCGTCTACGATGAGTTATATAAGTTTCAAGACAAACTTACGCATATACTGACCCGTCATGAGCAGGGCGCCACCCATGCAGCCCAAGGTTATGCCAGGGTTACGGGTAAGGTCGGGGTTGCCATGGCAACTTCAGGACCAGGAGCGACCAATTTGGTGACGGGAATAGCCGATGCCCAAATAGATTCTACTCCAATGGTATGCATTACTGGGCAAGTGCCACGACAATTGTTGGGCTCAGATGCATTTCAGGAAACGGACATTGTTGGCATTTCCACTCCGGTGACCAAGTGGAATTATCAAATAACCAAGGTAGAGGAAATTCCAGAAATCATGGCCAAAGCATTTTATATTGCCAGATCTGGAAGGCCAGGCCCTGTGTTGATAGACATTACAAAAAATGCACAGTTCGACGAGCTTGATTTTGTGTATGAAAAGTGTACCGCGGTACGTAGCTACAAGCCCGTTCCAAAACCTGAGCCAAGTAGCATTGAAAAAGCGGCAGAAATCATCAATGAAGCCAAAAAACCGATGATTGTCTTTGGTCAAGGTGTGATTTTGGGGGAAGCTGAGGCTGAACTCAAGGCTTTTGTGGAAAAATCCGGAATCCCTGCCGCATGGACCATTCTAGGACTTTCCGCGATGGATACGGACCATCCTTTAAACGTTGGTATGGTGGGGATGCATGGAAATTATGCCCCCAATATGTTGACCAATGAGTGTGATTTGCTCATCGCCATAGGTATGCGTTTTGATGATCGTGTAACAGGTGACCTTAACACCTATGCAAAACAGGCCAAAATCATACATTTTGAAATCGATCCGGCAGAAATCAACAAAAACGTAAAAGTTGATGTTGCTGTTCTTGGGAATGCAAAGGAAACCTTGGAAATGATTTTGCCTTTGGTGGATAAAAAAGAGCATAAAGAATGGAAAGCCGAATTTGATAAATTACATCAAATTGAATACGACACATTGATCGAAAAAGATATTCATCCGACCAAGGAAGGTCTTACGATGGGAGAGGTGATGGAACAGATTAACATTGCCTCTGGTCAAAAAGCGGTCATTGTTTCCGATGTAGGGCAGCATCAGATGATTGCCTGTCGCTATGCGAAGTTCAAGCAATCCAAGAGCAATATTACTTCCGGTGGATTGGGCACCATGGGATTTGGTCTTCCGGCGGCAATTGGTGCCAAAATGGGTGCAATGGACCGCGAAGTGGTTGCAATCATCGGAGATGGCGGTTACCAAATGACCATTCAGGAATTGGGTGTTATCTTCCAACATAACGTACCTGTGAAAATTGTAGTGCTGAACAACGACCATTTGGGGATGGTGCGCCAGTGGCAAGAGCTTTTCTTTGATAAGCGATATGCCTCCACTGTAATGACCAATCCAGATTTTGTGAAAATTGCAGAAGGGTATCATATAAAATCTAGAAGAGTGACCGAGCGTGCTGACCTTAAAGAAGCGGTTGAAGAAATGATAGCATCCAAAGACCCTTACTTTTTGGAAGTTAAAGTGGAAAAAGAGGACAATGTATTCCCGATGATTCCGTCTGGAGCTTCAGTTTCCGATATCAGATTAAAATAAAGAACGAACAAGCGTCTATGTTCGGTCAATGGCAATAATTCCGTTTGATTGAAATAGGGGCAAGAGTATAAATATTATGGAAAAACAATGGTATACCATATCGGTGTATTCCGAAAATCACGTTGGATTGCTCAATAGAATATCAGGGATATTCTTAAAGAGACACATTAATATAGAAAGCTTAAATGTTTCAAAATCAGAAATTGATGGTGTTTCTAAATTTACCATCGTAGTTTTTACAACAGAAGATTGGACACGAAAAATTGTCAGACAGATTGAAAAGCAGATAGAGGTCATCAAAGCATTTTACCATACGGATGACGAGACCATCTATCAGGAATCCGCCTTGTTCAAAATTGCCTCGCATTTATTGTTTGATGAACGTCAGATCCAAAACATTATAAAAGAAAGCAATTCGCAGATCGTTACCGTAAATCGGGAATTTTTTGCCCTGGCAAAAACAGGTCGCAGGCATGAGATTGACGAAATGCACGCTGCATTGGAACCCTACGGCATAATGCAGTTTGTGCGTTCTGGACGTATAGCGGTTTCAAAAGCTACCATGCCCATAAGTGAAATATTACAAGAATTTCAAGAAAACTAAATAGCTAAAAATCAAATATCAAAAATGGCAAATTACTTTAACACACTATCACTTCGTGAAAAATTGACCCAATTGGGGAAATGTAGGTTTATGGATCCCAGCGAGTTTGCTGATGGTGTTACCGCATTAAAAGGAAAGAAAATTGTAATAATCGGCTGTGGTGCCCAAGGGTTGAACCAAGGGTTGAACATGCGCGACTCAGGTTTGGATGTTTCTTATGCCCTTAGGGAAGCCGCCATTAAAGAGGAGAGGCAATCATTCAAAAATGCCAAGGAAAACAACTTCGTTGTAGGAACCTACGAGGAGCTTATCCCAACGGCGGATTTGGTGATCAACCTTACTCCGGACAAGCAACATACCAATGTGGTGAACGCAGTAATGCCTTTGATGAAAAAAGGGGCTACATTGTCCTATTCCCACGGTTTTAACATTGTGGAGGAAGGAATGCAGGTGCGCAAAGATATCACCGTGATCATGGTTGCGCCAAAAAGTCCAGGTTCTGAGGTACGGGAAGAGTACAAAAGAGGGTTTGGAGTGCCAACCTTGATTGCCGTGCACCCAGAAAACGACCCAGAGGGTAAAGGTTTGGAGCAGGCAAAAGCATATGCAGCTGCCACTGGTGGTGATAAGGCCGGGGTTTTGGAATCCTCTTTCGTGGCAGAGGTTAAATCTGATTTGATGGGCGAGCAGACCATCCTTTGTGGCCTGTTGCAAACAGGATCTATTCTTTCCTTCAATAAAATGATTGAAAAAGGGATTGAACCAGGATATGCTTCAAAATTGATCCAATATGGATGGGAAACCATTACCGAAGGGTTAAAACAAGGTGGGATTACCAATATGATGGACCGTTTGTCCAACCCAGCAAAAATCAAGGCCTTTGAATTGGCGGAAGAGCTGAAGGAAATCATGCGTCCCTTGTTCGAAAAGCATATGGACGATATTATGAGCGGACACTTCTCCAAGACCATGATGGAAGATTGGCAGAATGGAGACAAGAACCTGTTGGAATGGAGAGCTGAAACAGGGGAAACCGCATTCGAGAAAACTCCGGCAGGGGATATGGAAATCTCTGAACAAGAATACTACGACAATGGCGTGCTATTGGTTGCTTTTGTGAAATCAGGAGTGGAGTTGGCATATGAGACCATGACCGAATCCGGAATTATTGGTGAATCTGCTTATTACGAATCATTGCACGAGACCCCATTGATCGCAAATACCATTGCAAGAAAGAAATTGTTCGAGATGAACCGTGTAATCTCCGATACGGCGGAGTATGGTTGTTATTTGTTCGATCACGCATGTAAGCCACTTTTAAGCGATTTTATGAAAAAAGTGGATACCGATATCATTGGCAAGCATTATGGGGAAGGCAAGGATTGTGGTGTGGACAATGTTAAACTTATCGCAGTTAACAAAGCAATCCGTGAGCATGACGTGGAAGTTGTTGGTGCCAGATTACGTGCATCCATGACAGCTATGAAGCCGATAGGATAATAAAAACAACTATTGGCCCCATGGGAGAAATTGTGGAAACATATTTTCCGCAAATAGCGGATATTTATCAAGCGGCAAAGACCATCGCCCAAGTGGCGGAGGAAACCCCTTTGCAGCAAAGTATCCGGTATTCCAAATTGCATGGGGCCAATATTCTTCTTAAGCGGGAAGACCTCCACAGGGTACGGAGTTACAAAATCCGGGGTGCGTATAACAAGATAAGTTCCCTTTCCCAAAAACAATTGGACATCGGAGTGGTCTGTGCAAGTGCCGGTAACCATGCCCAAGGTATGGCCTTTGCATGCAGCCATTTGCAGGTTAAGGGAACCATTTATATGCCCGTGGTGACCCCGAAGCAGAAAATTGATCAGACCAAAATGTTTGGTGGTGAGTGGGTAGATGTAGTCTTGGAAGGTGATACTTTTGATGACTCCAAAAAAGCCGCCCAAATATTCTGTGAAGCCGAGGGAAAAACTTTTGTTCATCCGTTTGATGATGAAAAAACCATAGAAGGGCAGGCAACCGTAGGGTTGGAAATCCTTGAACAATCCAATGTACCCATTGATTATGTATTTGTAGCTGTTGGTGGCGGAGGATTGGCCTCTGGACTATGTGGTGCGTTCCATGCCTTGTCACCGAACACAAAAATCATTGGCATAGAGCCCGAAGGTGCACCCTCCATGCTCAGATCCATTGAGAAAGGTGAACTGGTGGAACTTGAAAAGATAGATAAGTTTATCGATGGGGCCGCTGTCCAGAAAGTGGGCACGTTAACGTTTCCTATTTGCAGGGACTACTTGGATAAAATGATAACAGTTCCCGAAGGAAAAGTGTGCCAGACCATCTTGGACCTTTATAATCGTGATGCCATTGTGGTGGAGCCTGCGGGCGCTTTGACCATCGCGGCATTGGATTATTTTAAGGAAGAGATAAAAGGGAAAAATGTTGTTTGCGTAGTAAGTGGAAGCAATAACGATATTACCCGAACTGCTGAAATCAAGGAAAGAGCGTTGCTATATGCAAAGCTCAAGCATTATTTCATTGTCAAATTTCCACAACGGCCAGGAGCCTTGAAAGAGTTTGTGGCCGATATTCTTGGGCCAACGGACGATATCACTCATTTTGAGTATTCAAAAAAATCGAGCAGGGAAAATGCACCGGCCATTGTTGGTGTGGAACTAAAATCTCCAGAAGATTTGGAACCTTTGGTTCAGCGAATGAAAGACAATAATTTTTACGGGGATTATTTGAACGACAAACCGCATCTTTTTCAGTATTTGGTGTGATGGCACCAACAATTTCAAGCCTCATTTTTATAAACCTTGTTTTCTATCGTTTTCGTGGCCAACGGTAAGAAATCTAGGATGTTTTCATTCATTTTTATGTTAGTTTTGTATAGGATGGACGACCATTTCAATCAACACTAATCGCATAAAACAACAACTAATGGCAACAACTAAAACGACAATACCCGAAGCATATCAGATCACTGAAGAGATACATCAAAAAACCTATTTGGTCAATGGTGAATTGCGTCAATGGAATGGAAGCACAAGTCCGGTGATCTCCACGATTTCCTCCACCGAAGAATATGCGCCCACAATGTTGGGAAGTGTTCCGGATATGGGAGAGCCTGAGGCATTGGATGCTCTCGATGCGGCCCTAAAAGCTTATGATAAAGGTCAGGGTCTTTGGCCCACAATGAAAGTTAAGGACCGTATAGAATGTATGGAGTCCTTTGTGCATAAAATGGAGGAGAAGCGGGAGGAAGTGGTAAAACTTTTGATGTGGGAAATTGGAAAATCAAAACCTGATTCGTACAAGGAATTTGATCGTACCGTTGAGTATATTTATGATACCATTGAGGACTATAAGCAGCTAGATCGTGATTCGGCCAAGTTTCAGAAACATGACGGTGTATATGCCCACATCCGAAGAGGGCCACTGGGCGTAGTTTTGTGTTTGGGTCCTTACAACTACCCTTTGAACGAAACCTTCGCTCTGTTGATTCCCGCCATCATAATGGGGAACACTACCATTTTTAAGCCGGCAAAGCATGGTGTGTTGTTGATTACGCCACTTTTGGAGGCTTTTCAGAGTAGTTTTCCAAAAGGAGTGGTAAACATAATTTTTGGAAGAGGTAGGGCTGTAGCGGCACCTATTATGAAAACAGGAAAGGTTGACGTGCTTGCGTTGATCGGAAACAGTAAATCGGCCAATGCCCTACAAGAACAGCACCCAAAAAGCAACAGATTGCGTCTTGTTTTGGGCTTGGAGGCCAAAAACCCGGCTATTGTACTGCCGGATGCGGAATTGGATTTGACCATCAATGAATGTATTTCAGGAACCCTGTCCTTTAATGGACAGCGCTGTACCGCACTAAAGGTGGTCTATGTCCACGACGAAGTCAAAGATGAGTTCTTGAAACGATTTGCGGAAAAAGTGGATGCCCTGAAATTTGGCAACCCTTGGGATGATGGCGTGAGCTTGACTCCACTGCCCGAGCCAGACAAACCAGCCTACATTCAAGAATTGTTGGATGATGCATTGGCCAAAGGAGCTAAGATCATTAACAAAAAAGGAGGGAAGCATTTTGATAATTACATATGGCCGGCTGTGTTGTATCCCGTGACCAAGGATATGCGGGTTTACCAAGAAGAGCAATTTGGACCGATTATCCCAGTGCTTTCTTTTAAGGAGATTGAAGAACCTTTGGATGATATGGCCGAATCCAACTATGGGCAGCAAGTGAGCTTGTTCGGAAAAGATGTCTATACCTTGTCACCACTGATTGATACCTTGGCCAACTTGGTGTGCCGTGTGAACTTGAACAGTTCTTGCCAAAGGGGGCCGGATGTTTACCCTTTCACGGGCAGAAAAGATTCGGCACAATCCACTTTGAGCGTGCACGATGCATTGCGTTCATTCTCCATTAGAACTTTTGTGGCATTCAAGGACAATGATTTGAATACCCAAACAGTGGAGCAATTGATGGAAGCCAAGGTGAGCAACTTTTTGAGCACGGATTATATTTTGTAGTTAGAAATTCTTGTGGCGATAAATAAACAATTAAGAAAAACCCCGGGCATATGCCCGGGGTTTTTAGTTCTTTTTATAATCGAAATGATTTTTAGCTAACAGGACTGTGTCATTCTGAATTCATTTCAGAATCTCATCCTAATTTTTTGAGAACCTGAAACAAGTTCAGGTTGACGAAAACTGACATTTTAGATAGCCTCCTTTTTATGATCAAAAAATCTTTGGTTAACAGAGCTTCGTCATTCTGGATTCATTTCAGAATCTCATCCTAATTTTTCGGGAATTTGAAACTAGTTCAGGTTGATGAGCTGTGGTTGATTAGATATTCTTTGCCAACCAATCACCAACTTCACTGGTTTTATATGCTTTTCCGCCTTCGGCAAGATCTTCGGTCACAATGCCTTCGGCTAAAGATTTGTTGACCACATCCCTAATGGCCTGGGCTTCTTCGGTAAGATTTTTATCCTCGAACAACATAGCGGCAGATAGGATAGTGGCCAATGGATTGGCAATGTTTTTACCTGCTGCTTGCGGATAGGAACCATGAATAGGTTCGTACAAGGAGACCTCGCTACCCAATGAAGAGGAGGGCATCAGTCCCATAGATCCAGAAATAACAGAAGCTTCATCGGTTAAAATGTCACCAAAAAGGTTTGCGGTTATGATCACATCATAGTCTTTGGGCCATTGGACCAATCGCATCGCCACGGCATCAACAAATTCGTAGGACACCTCTACTTCTGGATATTCTTTTTCCATGGCTTGTACGGTCTCTCTCCATAACCGGGAAGATTCCAAAACATTGGCCTTGTCCACACAGCATAATTTTTTACCACGCTTCATGGCCATTTCAAAACCTTTTTTGGCCAATCGTTGGATTTCAAAACGTTGATAGGTCATAGTGTCAAAAGCAGTGTTGCCATCATCTTTTCTCCCTCTTTCGCCAAAGTAGACACCACCGGTCAACTCTCTTAGGATGATTAAATCCGTACCTTCAATTCGCTCTCTTTTTAAAGGAGATTTATCAATTAAAGAAGGAAAAGTAAAGGTTGGGCGTACATTGGCAAATAGCCCTAGCTTTTTTCTCATTTTTAATAGACCTTGTTCCGGTCTTACCTTGGCAGAAGGGTCATTGTCAAAACGTGGGTGGCCAATAGCTCCAAAAAGAACGGCGTCTGCCGCTGCGCAAATATCGTGAGTCTCATCAGGGTAAGGCTCCCCTACGGCATCAATGGCGGCAGCACCCGTGAGTGCTGGTGCCCAAGTGATTTCATGTCCGTATTTGGCAGCTACGGCATCAGATACTTTTACGGCTTGATCGATTACTTCAGGGCCAATTCCATCTCCGGCCAAGAGGGCTATGTTTAATTTCATTTCTGTTGTTGTCGGTTAATCGTTATTTGTTTTAGTTATTTATTTAAACCAGATTGAGCATTTTCTCCGTGGCTTTAATGGCCGATACCGTTTGGTCTGAGTCCAGTCCACGAGTGGTGAACCCCTTTTCCTTGGTCTGCCAGGTGATTACTGTTTCGCAAAGTGCATCGGAGTTGCTTCCAGGAGGGATACGTACAGCATAATCCACCAATTTCGGTAATTCTCGCCCTTCTTTTTTGTACACTTTTTTCAATGCATTTATAAAAGCATCAAACTGTCCATCGCCTTGGGCACTTTCTTCATACGACTTTCCTTCAATCTCTATGGAAAGGGTAGTGGAGGGTTTTAATCCTTTAGAGTGGGTAAGCACATAGGATTTCACAAAAACCTTTTGTTGGTGAAGATTGCTGTCCAGTACATCAGAAATAATGAAGGGGAGGTCCTCTTTGGTGACCCGTTCCTTTTTATCGCCCAGTTCAATGATGCGCTCAGTAACCTTTTTGAGTTCTTCATCGTTCAAGGTCAATCCCAATTCTTGAAGATTCTTTTGGATATTCGCTTTTCCTGATGTTTTCCCCAATGCATATTTGCGTTTTCTTCCAAATCTTTCCGGTAACAAATCATTAAAGTAAAGATTGTTTTTATTATCTCCATCTGCATGTATTCCAGCAGTTTGGGTAAAAACATTATCACCAACAATAGGTTTGTTGTCCGGAATACTGAAACCGGTAAAGGCGGATACCAATTTGCTTACTTTGTATAATGCTGTTTCCTTGACTCCTATAGAAACCTCGGGCATAAAATCATTGATTACGGCCACTACACTTGCCAAAGGGGCATTCCCTGCACGTTCTCCCATTCCATTCACAGTAAGGTGCAATCCATGGCATCCCGCTTTGACGGCTTCCATTACATTGGCCACACTTAGGTCATAATCATTGTGTCCATGAAAATCGAAATGGGTTTTAGGATAACGTTCAATAATTTTTTTGAGAAATTCCCCAGCTTCTTTATGTGTAAGGACTCCAAGGGTATCTGGCAATAATACACGTTTGATGGGCTGTGCAGTCAGGAAATCCAAAAATTCAAATACATATTCAGGTGAATTCCGCATACCATTGCTCCAGTCTTCCAAATAAACATTGGTCTCAATCCCCATTTCCTGAGCTTTGGCCACTACGTTTCTTATATCCTTGAAATGTTGTTCAGGTGTTTTCTTCAGCTGATGGACCAAATGATTCAAAGACCCTTTGGTCAGTAGGTTTTGAACTTTGGCGCCCGCTTCCTGCATCCATTTCAAAGAGATTCCATTGTCGACAAACGTAAGCACTTCCACGTTGGATAGATATCCCTCTGTAGCGGCCCATTCAGTAATATTTTGAACAGCTTTTAGTTCGCCCTCCGAAACTCGGGCAGATGCCACTTCAATACGGTCTACCTTTAACTCCTCCAATAGCAATTTGGCTAAAGTAAGTTTTTCAGAAGCGGAGAAGGATACCCCAGAGGTTTGTTCACCATCCCGAAGGGTGGTGTCCATTATTTCAATGGTTCGTGCTTTCATTTTTTCTGCCGTAGTGTATTCCGAGCAATAGCTTATAAAGGTGTGTTTTCGGCGTATTTCTCAATATCATCTTGGATATTCAACAAGTAGTCAATATCATCAAAACCATTGAGCATGTTTTGTTTTTTGTATTCGTTGATATCAAAGCTTTCGCTTTCACCTGTAGCCAAAATGGTAATCTTTTGCTCTGGAAGATTGACTTCCAATTCCGTTTTGGGGTCAGCTTCAATGGCTTTGAAAATTTTGTCCAAGAACTCTGCACTTACCTGTACTGGAAGCACACCGATGTTCAAGCAGTTGTTTCTAAAAATATCGGCAAAAAAACTGGATACCACACAACGAAATCCGTAATCGTATACCGCCCAAGCAGCGTGCTCTCTGGATGAACCTGAACCAAAGTTTTTGCCCCCGACCAAAATTTTTCCGGAATAGATGGGGTTGTTCAAAACAAACTGCTCCTTTGGGGTTCCGTCTGAATTGTATCTCCAGTCACGGAACAAGTTGTCACCAAACCCTTTACGTTCGGTAGCCTTAAGGAACCGTGCAGGGATTATTTGGTCTGTATCCACATTTTCAATGGGTAATGGTACTGCTGAACTTTTTAATATGTTGAATTTATCGTATGCCATTTTATTTCAATTATCAGTTATCAATGTCCAATTAACAATGCATTGCTAATTGTCTATTGTGCATTGTTTGTTGTTATGCTAACACTTCTGTTTGTATTAATTCCCTTGGGTCGGTCACTTTTCCGGTAACAGCGGCTGCAGCGGCCACCAATGGACTGGCGAGCAGTGTGCGTGCACCAGGCCCTTGTCTGCCCTCAAAGTTTCTGTTGGAGGTGCTCACGGCATATTTACCTGCTGGAATTTTATCGTCGTTCATGGCCAAACAAGCGGAACAACCTGGTTCTCTCAATTCAAACCCAGCTTCCGTCAAAATATCCAAAATCCCTTCTTCTTTTATGGCTTCTTCCACTTTGTGGGAGCCAGGTACCAACCAAGCCGTCACATTATCAGCTTTTTTTCTTCCTTTTACAATGGAGGCGAATGCCCTAAAATCTTCAATTCTACCATTGGTACAACTGCCAAGGAACACAAAGTCGATTGGTTTGCCTACCATGGGCTCACCTTCTTTGTAATCCATATAATCCAACGACTTTTTATATGTGGCGACCGCGCCATCAATGGTTTCGGCCAAAGGAATGCTATTACTGATCCCGATTCCCATTCCAGGGTTGGTGCCAAAAGTGATCATAGGTTCAATTTCGCTGGCATCAAAGGTGATTTCTTTGTCAAATTCCGCATCATCTTCCGAATAAAGGGTTTTCCAATATTCCATTGCATTGTCCCAATCTTTACCCTTTGGGGTATATTCTCTTCCTTTGATGTAATCAAAGGTTTTTTCATCTGGTGCGATCATACCGCCTCGGGCACCCATTTCGATGCTCAGGTTACAAACCGTCATACGGCCTTCCATGGACATATTTTTGAAAACATCCCCGGCATATTCCACAAAATATCCTGTGGCACCTGAAGTGGATAGTTTTGAAATGATGAAAAGAGCCACATCCTTTGGTGTGACGGCTTCATTCAAGTTCCCGTTCACGTTGATACGCATACTTTTGGGTTTGGGCTGCATAATGCATTGTGTGGACAGCACCATTTCCACTTCACTGGTTCCGATACCAAAAGCGATGGCACCAAAGGCTCCATGGGTAGAGGTGTGCGAATCTCCACAAACAATGGTAGCTCCGGGAACGGTGATTCCGTTTTCCGGACCGATTACGTGTACGATTCCGTTTTTCTTATGCCCAAGTCCCCAATATGGAATATTGTGCGCCTTGGCATTTTCCTCCAAAGCCCTCAATTGATTGGCAGACAAGGGGTCTTGTACGGGCAAGTGTTGGTTTCGTGTCGGCGTATTGTGGTCGGCTGTCGCAAAAGTACGCTCTGGATACAATACTTTTATTCCTCGGTTCTTTAACCCTAAAAAGGCTACTGGACTCGTTACCTCGTGAACCAAATGCCTGTCAATAAAAAGTACATCTGGACCATTTTCGATATGCTTTACTACGTGGGAATCCCAAACTTTATCAAATAATGTCTTGCTCATTGTGTCAATCAATATTTTGTAAGCCTACGAAGTTATGATTTGTGTATAAAATCGATTTTCGATTTGTGATAAAATTACGATGTTCAACAGCAATTTCTATCGGATGTATTTAAAGTTAACAAATATTAGGGGTTGATATTCAGTTTGTAACAATGAAGTTTGAAGAATCATGTTATCTGCCGATTACAAACTTAACCATGATCAACTAATATAGTTCCAAATCGTTGTATTGGCCATCATTTTGGAATAGGCATTTAAAATAGGGGCGTTTTCCGCTTTTTCGAGCCTTGGGTCTTCCTTCAGTAATTGGATGGCATGATAGCGTGCAGTTTTTAGGATTTGATTGTCCTTGACAATGTCCGCAATCTTGAGATTGAGCATACCACTTTGTTGCGTGCCCATTAGATCGCCTGGGCCACGAAGCTTAAGGTCGACCTCGGCGATTTCAAAGCCATCGTTAGTGGACACCATGGTCTGTAGTCGGGTCTTGGCATCTTCCGATAGTTTATGGCCTGTCATCAAAATACAGAAACTTTGTTCTGCACCACGACCCACACGACCACGTAATTGGTGCAACTGGGAAAGCCCGAACCGCTCTGCGCTTTCAATGATCATAACGGATGCGTTGGGCACGTTCACACCCACCTCGATGACCGTGGTGGCTATCATGATCTGGGTTTCGCCCTTTACAAAACGTTCCATTTCGTAATCCTTGTCGGCCGGCTTCATTTTACCGTGCACAATGGAAATCTGATACTCGGGCTGTGGAAAATCACGTACTATGCTTTCGTACCCATCCATCAAATCCTTGTAATCCAGTGCTTCGGATTCTTGGATCAATGGGTAAACGATATAAATCTGTCTTCCTTTTTTTATTTCATCTTTGATGAACCTAAAGACCTTCAAGCGATTGCTATCGAATCGGTGCACCGTTTTAACGGGTTTTCTGCCAGGCGGCAACTCATCGATCACCGAAACATCCAGGTCGCCGTACAAGCTCATGGCCAAGGTTCTCGGGATCGGAGTGGCCGTCATCACCAATATGTGGGGGGGCGTTTGGTTTTTGTGCCAAAGCTTGGAGCGCTGTGCCACACCAAATCGGTGTTGTTCGTCCACAATGGCCAGACCAAGGTTTTTAAACTGCACCTTATCCTCCAACACGGCGTGGGTGCCTACCAAAATGTTCAGATTGCCATTTTCCAACTGATTGTGGATCAAAGTACGTTCGGGTTTTTTAGTGGAACCCGTCAACAGGGCAATCTTTACATCCATGTTCTTCAAAAGTTCCTTGAGACCATTGTAGTGCTGCGTGGCCAAAATTTCTGTTGGTGCCATCAAACAGGCTTGGAAACCGTTATCAATGGCCAAGAGCATGCACATAAGGGCAACAATCGTCTTGCCGGAACCCACATCCCCTTGCAGTAGTCGGTTCATTTGGGCATTGCTGCCCAAATCGTTCCGAATTTCTTTGATCACTCTTTTTTGTGCGTTGGTAAGTTCAAAAGGTAGATGATTTTCAAAGAATTCGGTAAACTTTTCGCCCACAGCTTCAAACGGCATCCCTTTTATCCTCTTTTTTCTGAGAAGTTTTTGGGATACCAATCGCAATTGCACAAAAAATAATTCCTCAAACTTTAACCGAAATTGCGCTTTGGCCAACAACTCTTGGTTTTTGGGAAAATGGATATTGAAAAGGGCTTCGCTTTTTGAGATCAATTTCAGTTCTTCCACAATGGAGGGTGACAATGATTCTGGGAATCTACCTTTGCACTCCAGAAACAATTGTTGGATCATTTTGCCCAGCACCCGATTGGTGATTCCCTTATTGCTCAATTTTTCGGTAGAAGGGTAGATGGGCTGCATGACCAATTTCAATCCCTGCTGATGCTTTTGCAGGGATTCCATTTCGGGGTGGGGCATGGAAAATGTGTTCCCGTATTTGTTCACCCTTCCAAAAACCACGTAGGGTTCGTTGATCTTTAAATTTTCCTTTATCCATTTATGCCCACGGAACCAAACGAGGTCCATCTGTCCTGTTTCGTCCACAAAAGTGGCCACTAAACGTTTTCCCCTTTTTTGCTCCACTGTTTTTATATGGACAATTTTTCCTACTACCTGCATATCGGCACCACTGGGCTGCAGTTGGTTTATTTTGTAATAGCTCGTCTTGTCCAAATACCGGTTGGGAAAGAGATGCAGCAGATCTTGAAAGGTCTCAATGCCCAATTCGGCCTTTAGGACATCGGCCCTGTTCGGACCAACACCTTTAAGATACGCTATCGGAGTTTGTAGAAAATTGGGATTCATCAAACTAAAATATGTATTTTGGAAGGACTTTTGATAAGATGACGGTATGAAGCTAAGCCCCATTGTTGTTTTTTTTCTATTTATACAGTTGTTGTCCGGTCAAATTCAAGATAAAATTGACTTTGTCCGTGCTGAAGTTTTGATAGAGCCCACACCCTCTGAAAACCGTATAAAAGGTAATGTAGCCTATCAGTTCAAGGTAATCGAAGATGTGGATTCCATGTATCTTGATGCCGTGGATATTGATTTTTCAATCGTGTATCTGGACGAAAACAAAATTGACTACGATTACAACGGTAAAAAAATCATCATCAAAACAAAGATGAAAAAGGGCGACAACCATATTTTGGAAATGGAATATATTTCCAGACCAAAACAAACGGTATATTTTTTAGGATGGGACGATGGAATTGAGGGGAATGAACAAATCTGGACACAAGGACAAGGTAAATATACCAGTCATTGGCTGCCCAGTTTTGATGATATGATGGAAAAGGTGGAGTTTGACCTTACTATTGCACTGAAGCAAGATTATTCCGTAATCGCCAATGGAAGATTGATTCAAAAGAAAACCTTACCGGATTCCAAAGAGTATTTATGGCAGTTTGACATGCAAAAACCAATGAGCAGTTATCTAGTTGGCTTTGCCGTTGGGAATTTTGATAAAAAAAGTATCCAATCCGGTTCAGGAGTCCCAATTGAACTTTATTTTGAGCCCAAGGATAGTATAAGAGTGGAACCAACGTACAGGTATACCAAACATATTTTTGATTTTTTGGAAAACGAAATAGGCGTTTCCTATCCTTGGCAGAACTACAAACAGGTTCCTGTGCAGGATTTTTTGTACGCAGGGATGGAGAATACCACGTGTACGATATTTTCCAACCAATATGTGGTAGATTCCACGGCATTCGTGGACAAAAATTATGTAAACGTCAATGCCCATGAGCTCGCACACCAATGGTTTGGGGATTTGGTTACCGAAACAAGTAGCGAACACCATTGGTTGCACGAGGGGTTTGCGACATTTTACGCGTACTTGACCGAGAAGGATATTTTTGGTGATGATCATTTTTATTGGCGTTTGCTGGAAACGGCGGAAGCCTTAAAAAACTTTTCTGAGGACGACCAAGGGGAAGCCTTGAGGAATTCAAGTGCAGGAAGCCTAACGTTTTACGAAAAAGGAGCTTGGGCCCTGGTGATATTAAAGGAAAGGGTAGGAGTGGAAGCCTTTAAAAAAGGAGTCAAGAGCTATCTCGAAAAATACGCTTTTAAAAATGTGACCATTCCGGATTTTATGACGGAAATGGAAAAGGTTTCTGGGATTGATCTATCAAGTTTTGAAGAAACATGGCTGCAGAGCCCTGATTTTCCCTATAATCAGGCAGTCGCCTTTTTGGCCGAAGAAAATACGTCCATCAACACTTATTTCAAGCTTAAAAATAAGATAGCGGACCTACCGGAAAGCACAGAGACCATTTTAAAAAATGTTTGGGACAAATTAGAATCCAATAAACTAAAGGAAGCACTCACTCTGGAATATGGAAGTGAATTATCATCAGGATTTTTGGCCACAATTTTGAGGGCGGGGGATTTGAAAGTAAGGCAAGCCGTAGTGTTGTCCCAAAGTAAAATACCAATAGAGCTCCAAAGAGAAATCGAAGGACTTTTGAAGGACAAAAGCTATGCGACGGTGGAAGCGGCTCTGTATCGATTATGGACGGATTTTCCTGAAAACAGGCACAAGTATCTTGATGAAACCGATGGGATTATCGGATTCCCCAATAAAAATCTCCGGTTGCTTTGGTTGACCTTGGCTCTGGTTACACCGGAATATAATCCCGACTCAAAAGCCTTGTATTTTGATGAATTGAGTCGGTATACCGGGGCCGAATACCATTTTGAGACACGTTTGCTCGCTTTCCAGTATTTAAAAACTATAGGTGGTTTTACGGATACCATACTCAAAAACTTGGTGGAATCTTGTGGTCACCATGTATGGCATTTTAAAAAATCGGCCCGAAAAATATTGGATGATTTTTTGCGGGCGGAGGGAAGCGTAGAACGGATCAAGAAACTGTACCCTTTGTTAAGTCAGCAAGAAAAACAATATTTGAACAAAACTTTAGGTGAATGAGGGCATTGGTCATTTCAGGAGGAGGCAGTAAAGGAGCCTTTGCGGGCGGCGTAGCCCAATTTTTGATTGAAGAGGCCCGGCACGATTATGATTTGTTTGTTGGAACCTCTACGGGCAGTCTATTGATCTCACATTTGGCGTTGAACAAATTGGATAAGATCAAAAATATTTATTCCTCCGTTAATCAGGAAAGTATTTTTAATAACTGTCCCTTTATCATCAAAAAAAAGTATGGTGTCGAAACGATAGCCATCAACCATTGGAATGTTGTCAAGAACTTTATAAAAGGCAAAAAAACCTTTGGGGAGAGTGAAAATCTTCGAAAATTGATACGAAAATCCATCACTGTAGAGGAGTTCGATCAATTGAAGGAGAGTAAAATGGATGTGGTGGTCACAGTGTCCAACCTTTCCCTGAACCAGGTGGAATACAAATCCATAAACGATTGCACCTACGATGAATTTTGTGATTGGATATGGATCTCATCCAACTACACGCCTTTTATGAGTCTGGTCAAAAAGAATGGCTGTGAATATGCCGATGGGGGATTGGGAACTTTGGTGCCAATCGAAGAAGCTATAAACCGGGGTGCGACCGAAGTGGATGTGGTGGTCTTGCATACCGAAGTAAACCATTTGAACCGGATGTCGTCCAAAAACCCTTTTGATTTGATCACCACCATTTTTGGTTTTATGCTGGATAGGATTGAGAACCAAAATATCCGTATCGGAAAATTTGT
Source organism: Allomuricauda sp. (assembly GCF_002699205.1). Classification (GTDB taxonomy): domain Bacteria; phylum Bacteroidota; class Bacteroidia; order Flavobacteriales; family Flavobacteriaceae; genus Flagellimonas. Next base: position 83,219 of record NZ_PABT01000013.1, on the reverse strand, counting down.
TGCCAATCAAAAGGATGCCATCATCAATTTCTATTATACACCTACGGTTCTCACCACAAACTCATTGATTTTCAATAAAGAAAGGATGACTTTGTGGTGGAAGCGCGGTTATTTATATGCCAAGAACAAGAACGAAGAAACCAGTCCCATCGAACCTGAACGGCAGGAATAGACTATTTCCAAAGCTCAGAGACTTCCTTTTTCACAAAGGCCAAGGCGGCATTGGAAGGGGATTCTTTCTCCATGGTCTGGTTGAGAATATCTTCCCGTAGTTTGTCAGGTGAATCTGTTTCGCTCATTCCGGCGGAACGTATAATTTGAATTGTAGTGTTTTTTGCTGTTTTGATGATGTTCCAGCAAGAATCGGACATATAGATTTGTTGCGATAAATTATGTTCAAATTCCGTTTCAATCTGTTTTATGAGCAAGTTTTCATAATCACTTTTGCTTTTTCCAGTTGGTGCAACCCGCACCACAAGATTGTTCAAAGCGATACGCTCCAAAAAGAGCGCCATACGCTCATAAGCCTGTAAACGAATAGGCAAAGTCTCCTTTTGTGAATCTTTGTGCAACAAATATCTCCTGCGTCCATCTTCATTTCTGGTGTGCAGTCTGAAGAAATAGAAAGCTACCGCACCGGTCACAACTGCTGGCAGCAAATAAGCAAATAACTGAAGGATTTGATCTCCACTCATAAGGTAGTCTGGTTTTTATTGATTTTACACAACCAAGAACGTATCAAAACCTCAAAAAGTATTTTGGACGAAAGCTTATTGGGCTGCAGTGGCAGTTTCTTTGGCCTTAGCGTAAAATCCTTCGTAATCAGGTTGCAGTTTAATGTTGATCCCTTCCTTAAAGTTACCATCCCTTGCCGATATAGCGATACTTTCAGCGGGAACTTCCTGGTTGGCGACCAGCTCTGAAGCAATTGCGGCTACTTGATCAAAGGTAGGACCGAACTCCCCAGTAATGTTGAGCCCTTCAACTTCAGCCTTGAAATTGGGATTGGTTTTGATCACATTTGCCACGCTTGTCAACCATATTTTCCCTCCTTCGGTCAGTTCGGGTGAAGTATCCGAAGCAAACAGATCGCTCAGACTACTGCTAATAATGATCACCCCTGATTCAACACCCACTTTGGCATTTTCGCCCATAGTCTGTTTGATTCTGGTCAAGGAAACAATGGCCGTGGAATCGTTGGCGGAAATCATGTTGTTGATACCGCTGAGTTGTTTCTCTTTTCGAGAAAGGGCGGCCATGGCTTTGTTTACATTTTCGGAATTTTGTTTGGACAGTTCCGAGAAGTTGTTCAAGTTGCCCAAAAGGGTAGCATTGGCATCTCGTAGACTTACATTCTCTGCTTTTAAAGCTTCGGCTTCCGCCTTGCTGGAAGAAATTTCTCGTTTTGCTTTGGCCAGTTCCTGTTCCACTTCGGAAATTTTGGTCTTTAGGGTCTCAATTTCGGCAATAAGCTCGCTTTTTCTTTGGGAAAAGGCACTTGTGGCCACCACTAGCAATAGAATTAGGGGTAAAACTTTTTTCATAAGTAGTAAAATTTTGGGTCTAAGTTATAATGTTTTTAGTTAAGTTGCCTGTTGCCACCAAGGTACACACATTCATAAAGGTCTTGCATGGAGGTAAAGGGCACTTTCTCTTTTTGATACTTATAAATCTTTCTAATGTCGCTGCTAAGATAATCATCATCCACGTTCACCTGTATATCTTCCATATGAAATTGACAGGGGTGCTCATAACCGGCAGCATGTGTGATTTCTAAAAATTCTTTTTTAAATGTGTTGAAGTATTGGGCCAATCTATCGGATTTCAAGGGCACATTAATACCACTTTGACGCCATTTGCTCTGGGTTGCGACCCCGGCAGGACATCTGTTGGTGTGGCAGACTTGGGCTTGGATGCACCCAATGCTCATCATGGCCTCCCGAGCCACATTGATACAATCAGCTCCCATGGCAAAGGCCATGGCCGCTTTTCCTGGGAACCCCAATTTACCACTGCCTATAAATACGATTCTTTCCGTAAGCCCATGATCCAAAAATATCTTGTACACCGAAGCAAATCCATAGCTCCAAGGCAGGGAAACGTGGTCGGCAAAACTTGGGGGTGCTGCACCCGTGCCGCCTTCGCCACCGTCAATTGTTATAAAATCGGGTCCTTTCCCATTTTTCTTCATTAAAACGGCTAGTTCCTGCCATTGGTCAACTTTTCCTATGGCACCTTTTATACCCACAGGAAGTCCGGTCTCTTCCGCAATGGATTCTATAAGGTCCAAAAGTTCCGGAATTGTGGAAAAAGCTTTGTGGGTAGGAGGGGAGATTACATCTTTTCCAACTTCAACCCCGCGGATTTCAGCCAGTTCAGGTGTGATTTTAGAACCGGGTAGAACTCCTCCTTTTCCTGGTTTTGCACCTTGGGAAAGCTTGATTTCAATGGCTTTGATGCATGGGTTTTCATCCACCAAGGCTTTTAATTTCTCCATGGAAAAACCGCCATCCTTGGATCGAACGCCAAAATAGCCTGTTCCAAAATGGAATATAACATCCCCACCTTGTTTGTGATAGGGTGAGAGTCCTCCCTCACCTGTGTTGTGATAGGCTCCACACTTTTTAACACCTCTGTTCAATGATTCAATGGCGGCAGCGGACAAAGAACCAAAGCTCATAGCGGAGACATTGATGATTGAAGCTGGACGATACGGCTTTTTTCGTTTGTTGTATGCTCCCATCACCTTGGCACAAGGTAAAAAGCAAGGATTTTCCTTATTTGGATGGTTTTCCGGTACTTCAAACCCGATCATCGCATTTTTAATAAAAATGTGTTGGTGTTTGTAAATGTCCCTATCCGTTCCAAAACCCTCGTAATTGTTCTCTTTTTTGGCAGAAGCATAGATCCAACTGCGTTCTATACGGTTAAAGGGCAGTTCTTCCCGGTTGTTGGCCACAAAATACTGGCGCATTTCCGGACCAATACTCTCGAGCCAGTACCGCAAGTGCCCAACCACTGGATAATTATGGCTAATGGTATGTGCTTTTTGAAAAAAGATGTCACGAATGGCGACTAAGAAAAGGAAAATGAATATCCAGGCCCACCATGGGATGTCGGATAAAAAATCAAGGAATGTTTCCATTTGTGCAATTTGAAGTAATGGCTACAAATATCAAGCCCCAATATTCAAATTCCAAATACTGGAGAATATTGGGGCCTAAAGTTTCATTTATCAGGTTTTATTTGTTTCTGTCCAGATAGTCCAATGCAATTTCAGTCATGGCTTTTACACCCAATTGCAAACCACTATCATCAATTTTGAAGTCCGGCGTGTGGTGCGGAAAATGCTCATCGGGTCCCGCGTTGGGGTCTTTTCCGCCTAAAATGTAAAAGAACCCTGGTATCTTCTCTTGATAGAACGAAAAGTCTTCTGCTCCTGTAATGGCCTTGATCAAATGTACGTTTTCGGCACCTGCCACTTCTTGGAGACTTGGCAAGGATGCTGCAGTCAGTTCTGGGTCGTTGTAGGTAATTGGCACCCCTTTGGCAATTTCCACAGTAGCTTCGGCGCGGTATGCTTTTGCAATGGTTTCTGCCATTTCCTTCATTCTAGTATTTACCTGTTTTTGCATATCGTAGTCCAAGGTCCTGATGGTACCGATAAGCTCAGCACTTTCGGGGATGATATTGTTCCGCACCCCTCCACTGATCTTTCCAACCGTTATCACTGCGGCTTCCTTGGTCAGCTCCAATTCACGGCTAATGATCGATTGGTAGCCATCCACGATCTTTGATGCCACAAAAATAGGGTCGATTCCACCCCAGGGCTGTGAACCATGGGATTGTTTTCCTTTGATTTTAACCACAAATCGCTGTGCTGCGGCCAATGCTCCCCCTGGTTTGTACGCAATGTGCCCCACAGGCAGGTAAGAACCGATATGAAGTCCATAGATCGCATCCACTTTGGGGTTTTCAAGTACGCCTTCTTTCACCATAAGTTCAGCACCACCTTCTTCCCCGGGAGGTGCTCCTTCTTCGGCAGGTTGGAATATAAATTTGATGGTTCCATGGATTTTGTCCTTGTTTTTGGAAAGCACTTCGGCCACACCCATTAAAATTGCGGTATGGGTGTCGTGTCCACAAGCGTGCATTACACCGACTTCTTGACCTAAATATTCCGATGTAACCTCCGATTTAAAGGGAAGGTCGTTTCTTTCGGTAACGGGCAGTGCATCAATATCGGCCCTGAGGGCAACCACTTTTCCAGGGTGGTCTCCCTTTAAAAGTCCAACCACACCCGTATGTGCAACCCCTGTTTGAACTTCAATCCCTAAGGATTTCAAGTGCTTGGCTATTTTTTCGGCAGTTTTAAACTCTCTATTGCTGAGTTCAGGGTGCTGATGAAAATCGCGGCGCCATTCAATAACTTTGGATTCAACTGCGGCAATATCCTTTTCCAGCCCGTGATTCTGAGCATGGATGGATAAACTTGCAACGCAGAGTGCAAGTGCTATAACATTTCTCATAATCATGCTGGTTTATAGTTTAATTGGACGGTATCCTTGGTTTTGCAATTGAATATTGGCCGTCATCGCAGATAGGGCAATCTTAATACCTGGTATCAAATCTTCTTTTGGCAAATCCCTGGTTTTGGATGATTGACCACAGAGTATGACCTCCACTCCGGCACCCATCAATTTTTCAACAAGTTCACGATTGGGGTTTTTTACCTGATATCTTTTTTGGTATGCTTCATCGGCAAGTAAGTTTCTGGCCGCTGAACCGTGAACGATAAGTGCTGTCTTTAATTGGGACAAAGGAATCCCGTTCTGCACGTGCATATTTAAAAAACGGGCAACGGTATTGAAATTTATATTGACCTCGGTATCGGAATCTGACCCGTCCTTTACATCAAAGACCACTTTGAACTCTTGGGAAGTGTCAGTTTTGAAATCAGGATTTTCTATGGCCCAAACTTGACCGTAACCTTCTACGGCAGGACCGGATTTTTTTTCTTGCGAAAATCCAGAAAATGCAACAATAATTAAAATGAACAGAGGGAAACGATTAAAACTCATCAGCTTTTTTTAGTTAAGGGCTTAAATATATTTAAAATTCAGCCCAAAACCGAGAACAGTGTTTATAAATATTTAAAGCTTGATTTTAGCAAAAGGTCAATATTGGCTAATTTCACGGTTCCTTTAAAAGTTTCTGGCCCTTGAGTGATTTTATAAATGAATTGAATGATGCGCAGCGCGCCCCGGTACTGCACAAAGATGGACCGCTAATGGTGATTGCCGGTGCCGGTTCCGGTAAAACTCGGGTGTTGACCTATAGAATAGCCCATCTGATGGAGCAGGGGGTGGATGCCTTTAATATTTTGGCGCTTACTTTTACCAATAAGGCGGCGCGTGAAATGAAGAACCGTATTGCCGCTATTGTGGGCAATGACGAAGCCAAGAACCTTTGGATGGGTACGTTCCACTCCGTTTTTGCCAAATTGTTGCGTTTTGATGGGGACAAATTGGGTTACCCGAGCAATTTCACCATTTATGACACCCAAGATTCCCAACGTTTGATAGCTTCCATTATCAAAGAAATGGGACTGGACAAGGACATTTATAAGTACAAGCAGGTACAGAACCGGATTTCATCCTATAAAAACAGCTTGATTACCGTCAAGGCCTATTTTCAGAATCCAGAGTTGATGGAGGCCGATGCCATGGCCAAGCGTCCAAGGTTGGGAGAGATATACCAGAACTATGTGGACCGTTGCTTTAAGGCGGGGGCCATGGATTTTGATGACCTTTTGTTGCGGACCAATGAACTATTGACCCGTTTTCCTGAAGTTTTGATGAAGTATCAGGATCGTTTCCGCTATATTTTGGTGGACGAGTACCAAGATACCAACCATTCACAGTACCTCATCGTTAAAGCACTTTCCGATAGATACCAAAACATTTGCGTGGTGGGTGACGATGCACAAAGTATCTATTCGTTCCGCGGTGCAAATATTAGCAATATATTGAATTTTCAGAGGGACTATGATGATGTGGCCGTTTATCGTTTGGAGCAGAACTATCGTTCCACCAAAAACATTGTTAATGCTGCCAATTCGGTGATCGCAAACAATAAAAACCAGTTGGAGAAAAATGTTTGGACCTCCAACGATGATGGCGGGCTCATAAAAATCCATCGTAGTGTTACGGATGCAGAAGAGGGTAGGTATGTTGCGGGTTCCATTTTTGAGAACAAGATGCAGAACCAGATGCAAAACGGGGATTTTGCCGTATTGTACAGGACCAACTCACAATCCAGGGCCATTGAAGATGCGCTCCGTAAACGTGATATTCCTTATCGGATTTATGGAGGGTTGTCCTTCTACCAAAGAAAAGAGATCAAGGATGTTCTGGCGTATCTGAGGCTGGTCATCAACCCCAAGGATGAAGAGGCACTTAAGCGTGTCATCAATTTCCCGACCAGGGGAATTGGTCAGACAACTATCGATAAACTTGTTGTGGCAGCCAACCATTATAACCGTTCCATTTTTGAGGTGATGGAGCACTTGGACAAGCTCAATTTGAACATCAACGCGGGAACCAAACGTAAGTTGACGGATTTTGTGACCATGATCAAAAGTTTCCAGATTATGAACGAGAGTTCGGACGCTTTCACCTTGGCCGAACACGTTGCGAAAAAAACAGGTTTGCTTCTGGAGTTCAAAAAGGATGGAACACCCGAGGGAATAGCCAAGATGGAGAACATTGAGGAGCTTCTGAACGGTATCAAGGATTTTGTGGAAGGACAAAAAGAAATTGCCGATGCTACAGGAAGCCTGACCGAGTTTTTGGAAGATGTTGCCCTGGCAACCGATATGGATAAGGATGTCGGAGATGATGACAGGGTTGCCCTAATGACCATTCACTTGGCCAAAGGGTTGGAGTTTCCATACGTTTATATTGTTGGGATGGAGGAGGATTTGTTCCCATCTGCCATGAGTATGAATACCCGTAGTGAGTTGGAGGAGGAGCGAAGGTTGTTCTATGTGGCCTTGACACGTGCGGAGAAACAGGCATATCTCACCTATACCCAAAATAGGTATCGATGGGGAAAACTTATCGATGCCGAACCGAGTCGATTTTTGGAAGAGATAGCGGAGGAATATGTCGAGAACTTAACACCTATCAATGATGGGTACCGATACAAATCCACGATCAACAAGGACATTTTTGGTGAGGTGGACAAAAGTCGACTGAGACAAATAAAACCAAAAAATGGTACTCCCCCCAGTGTCAAAAAACCCAATGAAAACCAGCTACGGAAATTAAGGAAGCTAAAACCGGAAATTTCTTCACCAACCAAGGCAATGGACATTGACCCGGGATTGGTTGCAGGTGCACGTGTGAACCACACCCGATTTGGAAGAGGAAAAATACTGAATATAGAGGGTGTTGGAAACGATAGAAAGGCCGAAATCCACTTTGACCAAGGAGGTATTAAAAAATTACTCCTCCGTTTTGCCAAACTTGAGGTTTTGAACGATGCCTAATACAAATTTTCGCTTTTTTATATTGAAGACATCACTGGTTTAGGGATTTTCCAAATAATTTATGGTAGTCGGTTCGAATGGGCAAAAATGCTTAAATTCAAAGCTGTTATTACGAAGTTTTAGACCAAACCAACCGACCTCTTTTATGAAAAATCTATTTCTCAAACCTGTATTTCTTGCAGTTGCCATCCTTGTCCTTACACTTTTTGGAGTAGCTGGCTATCACTATGCCATCGGATACCCAGCTTGGGCTACTATGCTGGCAGGAATATTTATAGGCATTATATTGCTCATTGTTTTTAAAATGCTGTTGACCTGGTTGGGGCCTTTGGTCAGGAAAATACCACTGACAATTGTCACAACGGTTTTAAGCGGCTTTTTAGCCTTGTACATCATGCGTATGTACGCCTTTCGTTGGCCATCCATTTTGTTTTATGCGCTTGCCATTTTCGGGTTTGTATGTATAACCTTAATGACTTTTGGTCTTTGGCGAATTATCAAAAAGGGCAATATAAAAGGTGGGGTGGTCCTACTCGTGGTCGGGGCAATTCTTGGTTTCCTGGGCATTTTTGGCTTTAATTCCCTAGATGGCGATCCTTATATTGAAGAAAACGATGCTTCTACAAGTTTAAGTATTGAGCAGCTATCTGCAAAAGGGGTGAAAGACCCTTCCCAAAAAGGAAAATTCGAGGTGGATGTTTTCACGTACGGTAGTGGAACGGATAATAAGCGACCTGAATATGCGGAGGGTGTCAGAATAAAGACCCCAACAGTTGACGCCTCCCTATTGCTGCCTGAATGGAAAGGGAAAAAGAAGAAATGGCGTGAAAAATTTTGGGGCTTCGGAGTTGATAGTTTTCCATTGAACGGACGGGTGTATATGCCAAAAGGAAAAGGGCCTTTCCCCATGGTGATGATGGTGCACGGCAACCACAGCATGATCGATTATTCGGATGGCGGGTATGCCTATCTTGGAGAACTCTTGGCCAGTAGGGGGATAATCGGGGTGTCGGTTGATGAGAATTTTATCAATGGGCATTGGTCCGGTGATTTTGGAGGTAAAGAAATGCCGACCCGGGGATGGCTCTTGCTCAAACATTTGGAACAATGGGAAAAGTGGAACCAAGGAGACAGCCCAGAGCTTAAAGGAAAGGTGGATATGGACAATATTGTTCTTGTGGGGCACTCTAGAGGAGGAGAGGCAGTGTCCATCGCGGCAGCTTTCAATGGATTGGACAGGTTTCCAGACAATGGCAACGAAAAATTCAATTTCAACTTTGGAATAAAGGGAATTATAACAATCGCGCCTACGGACTACAGATATCATCGTGAAATTAGTCTCAAAGACATTAACTATTTGTCCATTCAAGGCGCATACGACTCCGATGAGACCAGCTTTTGGGGCATGCGTCCATATCACAGGCTTACATTTTCAGACGATTTTACAGGATTTAAGGCCGGTTTATATATGAATCATGCGAACCATGGCCAGTTCAATTCCTCTTGGGGAAGATCGGACTTTGGAGCTCCCATGAAATGGTTGCTCAATCTTGAACCTTTGGTCAGCGGTGAGGAACAACGCCAGGTGGCCAAAGTATATGTCACTGGGTTTGCTGAAACTGTACTTAAAGGAAATAAGGATTACCTGCCCATGTTCCAAAATGTGGATTTGGCTCAAGATTGGTTGCCCAAAGAGACTTATATGAGTCAATATGCGGACACCAACAAAGAGGTATTGGTGGATTTTGAGGAAGATATGGATATTACCAGCGCATCCGATGGTATAAGGTTGTTCGCTGAAAATTTTAAAGTCTGGCGGGAAATGGAGTTGGAATCCCGGGATGGACAAAGTCAGCAGAACAATGCCTTGGTGCTTGGTTGGAGTCACGGGGCAAACGTTGATAAGGATTCCGTACCAGTTTATAACATTGAATTACCAGATATGCTCACAGACTTTGGTTCTGCAGATTCCTTGGTTCTTTCCATGGCGATGGGAGATATTTCGGAATTAAAGATCGGGGATAAAGAAGATGGGGAAATCGAGACCCCAAAAACAGGGTTCAATTTTAGTATTGTGCTCAAAGATAGTTTGGGCCATATGGCATCCGTTGCATTGGCCAAGGAGAATATGCTTCCAGGTAAAATCAAGACCAAATTCACCAAGTTTAAATTTTTGGACAAGGATATGATCGGTAAAGAAACCGAGACCCAATTAAAAAGCTGTTATGTTCCAATGTCTTCTTTTTTAAAGAAAAACGATAGTCTAAAATTGGATAAATTAAAAAGCATCCATTTGGTATTTGATAAGGATTCTTTAGGGGTTGTTGTTTTGGACGATATCGGTTTCTACGGAAAAAGCCAATAAAAACGGAAAATAGCGGCCGGGACGTGTTCTACGGTGACGAAATTCTTGCCTCGACCAGGTCCCCATTGGAAATTGTATATGTTTTGATCAATGAATCCGATATGTTTGTCGATGAACTTCCCCTTAGCAGATATACGGTTTTGTCCGTGTTGATAGTTTTGTTGGTTATCTCGTGGCAAACCAAGGGTTCTCCGTACAAAGAAGAAGTGTAGACTCTTCCATCAGTTTTGTAAAGCGCAATATTTTTGATATGGATTCCCAAACAATCCATTTTGGATTGCCAAGTGAAGACCCCGAATTTGCCATCTTCGGAAACAGTGAGGCCAATTTGTTGCCTGTCCTGATCAAAACTGTTTACTAGGTCATCAAATTCGTTGATCGATCTAATATTTTCAATGATTCTTCGCATTTTTTCATTGAGGATGACTATGGTATCCAAATTTTCACACTTTTCGTTTTCCAACGCTTCTATTTGGATCGCTAAGCTGTCCAATTGGGCAAGAGTCTCCTTTGCATTCAATGGGTTTGCTTTCGATTTTGAATCGTTTTTACAATTGGTAAAAAGGACCAAGGACCATACACACACAAAATATAAAGTTGTTTTAATACGCATTTCAGTATACTTTTTTATATAAAGTTGAGGTATTAATTCCATAATGATCGGGGGAAATCAACCAATCGCCCATATGAATTGACGAATGCCCCATTTCCCTATGTCAAGACACGAAATTGAGGATAGGTTGCGTGTTTTTCATATTACCAAGAGGTGTTCGATTGTGTCTAATTAAGGTGTAATTAGTATTATCTTTGTGTTCAATACATTAAGGATTTCAAACTATTTTATGAACGATGGCTGAGCTGATAAAACTTTACGAGGAAAATCCAAATCCGAAGCTGGTTGAAAAGGTTGTCAACGTGCTTAGGAAAGGAGGGCTTGTGATCTATCCTACGGATACGGTGTATGGTTTGGGCTGTGATATTACCAATTCAAAGGCATTGCAGCGTATCGCAAGAATAAAGGGGGTGAAGCTGGAGAAAGCCAATTGGTCTTTTATATGTGCGGATTTGAGTAATTTATCCGATTATGTACGACAAATTGATAGTACCACCTTTAAAATACTGAAACGGACCCTTCCGGGCCCTTATACATTTATTCTCCCGGGAAACAATAACCTTCCCAAGGATTTTAAGAAAAGGAAGACTGTGGGGATCCGCGTACCGGACAATGCCATTGCCAGGGCGTTGGTATCCGGTTTGGGACACCCTATTGTTTCCACCTCCATTAGGGATGAGGACGATGTCTTGGAATACACTACCGACCCAGAGCTTATTTTTGAGAAATGGCAGAACCTTGTTGATATTGTTATTGATGGTGGTTATGGGGACAACGTAGCTTCTACGGTTATTGACCTCTCTGGCGATGAGCCTGAAGTTATACGGGAAGGCAAGGGAAGTTTGGAAATTTATTGAATAAAAAAAGAAGCGGCCGATCGGCCGCTTTTCCATTATTAAGCTAGAAGCTTATTTCTTATTTACCGGTTCCACCGATAGCAGGATCTTTCATTCCCTCTTCGATCATGTTATAGAACTGATCGATTTTTGGAAGTACAACGATACGTGTTCTTCTGTTTTTAGCTCTATTGGCAGAAGTGGTGTTGTCAACAAGTGGTATGTAATAACTACGACCGGCAGCTGTCATTCTAGCAGGATCTACACCAAAATCATTTTGTAGAATCCTAACCACGGATGTTGCTCTTTTCACACTCAAGTCCCAGTTGTCCAATAATACGCCGCTTCTGTAAGGCACGTTGTCAGTATGTCCTTCTACCATAAATTCGAAGTCAGGTTTGTTGTTTACCACTTTGGCCACTTTACCGAGTACTTCTTTGGCGGCATTGGTTACGTTGTAGCTTCCGCTTCTGAACAACAATTTATCAGAAATGGATACGAAAACCACACCTTTTTCAACACTGATTTCGATGTCTTCATCATCCAAGTTGCCCAATACACCTTTTAGGCTTTGTACCAATGCAAGGTTTACAGAGTCTCTACGGGTAACGGCATTTTGAAGTTTTCTAATGGTAAGGTCTTTCTCTTGAAGGCTTTCAAGGGATTTTTCCAGGTTCTCAGCACCTTTGGTGGTGAGCGTTGTCAAGTTGCCCATATTGTTGATGAGCTCTTGGTTGTTTGCTTTTAGGAATGCGTTTTGATCCTCAAGAGCTTTCAACTTGGTATCTGCTGTTGCTTTTTCTTCCAAGCAATCGTTGAGTTTAACGGTAGCAGAATTTAAGAGGTCTTGGGTTTCTTTTTGTTTGGCTTCCAGTTCGGCATATTTCTTTTGCGATACACATGAAGACAAAAGGATTGTCATCGCCAATGTTCCTAGGAAAACTTTTTTCATAGTTCAGAGTATAATTTAAGGATTGTTATATTTCAATATGTTAAAAAAACAAACTATACCAAAATTAGATAAAAAGCAAGGTACCTATATTTTGGCTTCGTTAATCTTTTACTAAAATGTTAAAATTCTCTACTTGATGTACGAAATAGGACCATACAATGGATGTCGTAACGTAGTACTTTAATAAAAAATTAGCTTTTTCTCGTTTTTTATACATTTTTATAAAGTTAGCATAAAAACTGAAATGGGCCTTGAGGATTGCAAAACAGTGGTCAAGTTTTAATTGAAAAATAAATCGTACGGCAGCAATACCATCCAGTAGTAAGCGAACAAAAATGATGGGCAAAGCCTTTTTTCGGGGAAGGTTTTTGGTAATGGAGTAGAGGGAGTTCCTAAAGTTAAGAAAGGTTTTCTTTGGGTTCATGTTGGACAATGTACTGCCCCCCAAATGATAAACCTCGCTTTGTCCAACGTAATAGACTTTATGCCCCGCATTTTTTGCCCTCCAGCATAGGTCAATTTCTTCTTGATGGGCAAAATAGTCCTCATCAAAACCTTCAAGGGTCCTAAAAACCTCACTCTTTATAAACATGCAGGCGCCCGTGGCCCAAAAAACTTCTTTGATGTCGTTGTACTGACCCTCATCCTTTTCAATGGTCTGGAAAATCCTTCCTCTACATAGTGGGTAACCAAACATATCAAGGAATCCCCCGGCTGCCCCTGCATATTCAAAATGATCCTTTCGGTTGAGGTCCAGTATTTTGGGTTGGATAATGGCAGCTTCAGGAAGGGTCTCGAAAGCTTTTTTTATGGGTTCCAGCCAATTGGGAGTGACTTCCACATCAGAATTCAGCAGGCAATATACATCGGCTTCAATATGTTTTAGGCCATCGTTGTATCCTTTGGCAAAACCTCCGTTGGTGCTATTTTTTATGATACCTACCGTGGGATAGTGCTGTTTTAAAAAACCGATGGACCCATCTGTGCTTGCATTGTCCACAACATATACTTCACTCCCTTCGGAATACTCCATGACCGAAGGTAAAAACCTTTCGAGCAAGGTTTCTCCATTCCAATTGAGTATGACTACGGCGATTTTCAAAACGGTGGCAAATTAACGGCTAAAATCAGGAATATCCTTCAAAAACCTATATTTTTCATTCTCAAAGTCCATTTCACAATAATAATGTTCCAAACCGTTGGTCACCATCAGGTTTTCTGCTTTAAGCTTGTAGTTGTACTGGGCTATTTGGTCAAAAGTGGATTGCGATATTCTCACTTTGGGTGCTTTGCACTCCACCAATAGAAAAATGGTGCCGTCCGGATTGAATACGACCACATCGTATCGTTTCTTCAATTTGTTTACCATAAGCTGCTTTTCCACGTTGATGAGGCTCTTTGGATAATTTTTTGTGAACACCAAATAGCGCAGTACATGTTGGCGTACCCATTCTTCTGGCTGGAGTACCACAAATTTTTTACGTATCCCGTCAAAAATGTACTGTCTATTTTGGCTATTTTTGATTCGAAATGAATAAGGTGGAAAGTTCAAATCTTGCATTGGACAAAACTGGTGAAATATTTTGAATGGACAAAGTAAAAGAGATCGTTGCAGAAATTAACAAAGGTAATCCAAAACCTATCTATTTTTTGATGGGAGAGGAGCCCTATTATATCGATCGTATTTCTCAATACATTGCGGACAATGTGCTTACCGAAGATGAAAAAGGTTTCAACCAAATGGTGCTTTATGGAAAGGAGACCTCTGTTGACGAGGTAGTTTCCAACGCCAAGCGGTTCCCGATGATGGCCGAGCATCAAGTGGTGATCGTAAAAGAGGCGCAACATCTTTCCAGGACCATAGAAAATCTTGTTCCCTATGCGGAGAATCCGCAACCGACCACCATTTTGGTGCTCTGTTATAAGTATAAGAAATTGGACAAGCGTAAAAAGCTCTATAAAGCCATAAAAAAAAGCGGAGAGCTTTTTGAAAGCAAAAAACTGTATGAAAACCAGGTGGCGGATTGGATCAGACGAACAATGGCCTCTAAAAAATATGCAATATCACCAAAGTCTTGCGTGATGCTTGTGGAGTTTTTGGGAACGGATTTGAGCAAGATCAGCAATGAGCTTGATAAATTGACACTGGTTGTACCGCCGACCACGGAGATAACCCCAGATCTGATAGAAGAGCACATTGGTATTAGCAAGGACTTCAACAACTTTGAACTGAAAAAGGCCATTGGTGAACGCGATGTAAAAAAGGCTTCGCGTATCATTGATTATTTTGCCCAGAACCCAAAAGACAATCCTTTTGTGGTAACGGTTACCTTGCTGAACACGTTTTTCACCCAATTGCTACAGTATCACGGGCTAAAAGACCATTCTCAGGGGAATGTGGCCAAGGTCTTGGGGATAAGCCCTTATTTTGTGAATGAATACGTTGTGGCCGCAAGAAACTATCCCATGAAAAGGGTCAGTGGCATTATTTCCAGCCTTAGAACGTTGGATTTAAAAGGCAAAGGAGTAGGGGCCAGCAACATGGCCCAAGCCGATTTGCTGAAAGAATTACTTGTTGAAATTATCTAGTTTACCTTTTGTCCACACTATATTTGCCGGGACCGAGCAGCATAATGACCACAAACACGGTCAGGTAAAGCAGCGCCAATTCTTTTCTCCCAAATGGATCGCCTCCGTGGGCAATAAAAGCAGCCACTGCCATGGTGATAGCAGTTGGTATTGCCGCCCATCTTGTTTTAAATCCAATAATGATCAGAATAGGACAGATAAATTCAGCTACAACGGCCAAGAAAAGCGAGGGAGCTTGTCCAATACCAAAAGGATCGGCAAATTCCGTGTTTCCGCTGATGAGTTTCATGAGTTTTGGGTAACCGTGGGTAAGCATAAATACCGAAGGTGCAATTCGTAACAATGCTAGCCCTGCGTGTATCAAAGTGTTGTTCTTCATGTGGGGAAATTTAATCCCCGTGAAAATATAAATTATGTTTTAAAAAACGTAATAATAATCGACGAAAAAGGGTTTTGAATAGACTTTTTCGGGAAATGTCACCTAAGTACCGGATATGATTTTGGGTCCGACTCGTTCATCATTTGATAAACTTTCTCAAAAATATCCTCAGCATTGGGCTTGGAGAAATAATCCCCGTCAGATGCATACGCAGGACGGTGTGATTTTGCCGATAACGTTTGTGGGGCACTGTCCAAATACCTGTAACCGCCTTGTTTTTCAATTACTTCTTGCATCAAATACGCCGAACAGCCACCTGGGACATCTTCGTCGATCACCAAGAATCTATTGGTTTTTTTCAAACTTTTTACTACATCATGGTCCAAATCAAATGGGAGCAATGATTGGGCATCGATCACTTCGGCATCAATCCCTACTTCTAAAAGGTCCTTGGCTACTTTCTCTACAATTCTCAGTGTGGAACCGTAGGAGAGTAAGGTGATGTCCGTTCCTTCTTTTAGCGTTTCCACCTTTCCGATCGGGGTACAGAATTCACCCAAGTTGGAAGGTTTCTTTTCTTTTAGACGATATCCATTAAGACTTTCAATGATCAAGGCAGGCTCATCACTTTTCATAAGTGTGTTATAGAATCCTGCCGCCTGTGTCATATTTCTGGGTGTTAGGATATACATTCCCCTGAGCAAATGGATCAGTCCGCCCATGGGAGAACCCGAGTGCCAGATTCCTTCCAATCGGTGCCCTCGTGTACGTACAATAAGTGGTGCTTTTTGTTTTCCTACGGTGCGGTACATCAAAGTGGATAAATCATCGCTCAATGTCTGGATGGCATAGAGGATATAATCCAAGTACTGTATTTCAGCGATGGGGCGCAACCCGCGCAGGGCCATGCCAATCCCTTGGCCAATAATGGTGGTTTCACGTATTCCTGTGTCGGCCACGCGAAGTTTGCCATATTTTTTTTGAAGTCCTTCTAGGCCTTGGTTGACATCCCCGATATTCCCAGTATCCTCACCAAAAACCAGGGCTTCAGGGTATTTACTGAACAATTTATCAAAATTGTCCCTTAGGATGACCCTTCCATCCACTATTTCGGGATCATCGGAATAGGAGGGAAGTACAGGTTCAATGTTTGTTGCCTTGTTGCCTACTTCGTTGTAAAGATGGGAACCGTATTGATACTCATTGGTCGCTATAAAGTTGTCCACCCATTGTTGCAGCTTCTTTTTCTCCGGAGTAGATTCTCCCAAAAGATAGCGCAGTGCTTTTCTGGACTTGGAGGCCAAGTCCTTTTTCAGGGGCTCTTCAATGGCGATCAGGTCATTTTTTAACTTGGTGATGAAAACTCTGTTGGGACTTTGGCTTGCTGCTTTGTCAAGCAATTGCACCAATTCTTTCTTGGCTTCCAATTGGGGTTTTAAGAACTCTGACCAAGCTTCTTTTTTGGCGGCTCGAACCTTTTGCTTTATTTCTCTTTCAACTTTTTTAAGTTCCTCCTCCGTGCTAATGCCATTTTCAATGATCCATTCCCGGAACCGTTTGTTACAATCATTTTCGCGCTCCCATTCAAGGCGTTCAGAGGATTTATATCTTTCATGCGACCCTGATGTAGAGTGGCCTTGCGGTTGTGTGAGTTCGGTAACGTGGATAAGCACGGGAACATGTTCTTCACGTGCTATATCGGAAGCATTTTCAAAGGCGTGGATAAGGGCTGTGTAATCCCAACCTTTGACTTTTAAGATTTCAAAGCCTTTATGGTTCTCATCACGTTGGAGTCCTTTTAACGCCTCTGAAATATCACCTTTGGTGGTATGGTATTCCGAGGGCACGGAAATGCCGTATTCATCATCCCAGATACAGATTACCATGGGAACCTGCATTACTCCGGCGGCATTCAATGTTTCAAAAAAATGTCCTTCACTGGTGCTGGCGTTTCCTATGGTTCCCCAAGCCACTTCATTCCCATTTTTGGAGAAGTTGGTCTGGTCGATACCTTCTACGTTACGGTATATTTTGGATGCTTGTGCAAGACCGAGCAACCTGGGCATTTGTCCTGCGGTGCAGGAAATATCGGCGCTACTGTTTTTTTGTTCTGTGAGATTCTTCCATGTACCATCTTCATTTAAACTATGGGTCACAAAATGACCACCCATTTGCCTCCCGGCACTCATAGGTTCCTTTTTCAGATCCGTAGTGGCATAAAGTCCGTGGAAAAACGCTTTGGGACTCAAAAAACCAAGAGCCATCATGAAAGTTTGATCCCGGTAGTACCCACTTCTAAAATCACCATCTTGAAACGCCCTTGCCATGGCCAACTGAGGAAGTTCCTTGCCATCTCCAAAAATTCCAAATTTGGCTTTCCCTGAGAGAACCTCCCGTCGTCCCATTAGACTACATTCCCTACTAGTGACAGCGGTTTCATAATCTTGTAGGATCTGTGATTTGAAATCGTCAAAAGAAATATCGTTACTTGTGCTTGGGTTGGGTTTCATGGATCGTTGAAGATTTGTGCGAAATTACTAAAAATCCATCAAAATTGCAACCCGTAATTGTATTGGATGAATGAATATATTTTAAAAAATATAACAAAAAATTAATTATTTGTCAATATGTAAAGCACAATAAAACCTTTTATTGTCAATATGGCAATCAAAACCACTTTCGGGTAAATAAGCCAACCAAGGTTTTGGGACTTAGGGTAACAATAAACCGAACCCTTTGTCCATAATTGTTTTGGGCAACTTCCCAACCCCTGTTGGAATATACCGGAAAGTAAAGTTCGAAATAATCGGTCACCAAATTCAATCGGATACCTGAGTCATAAACAAAACGGGCGTTACTTCCTTTGTTTTTAATAAAACCAAGATCGCCATATGCTTCCACCCATCTCCAAATATTAGTGCTTGCATTGGTTGTGGCAATCCAATCGTTTGCAAATGGATTTTCCAGTTTTGATTTGAACCCCCCTTCTGCTATTATTACCTGCTGGCTGTAAATTCCGGAACTTTCCGATCTACCCAAATAAGAGAGGTCGAACATATAATCGGTCGGCCTATCCAGGGCAAAGCTAAAAAAGTTGGATTCGGTTTTGTTCCTTAAAAACTTACCTGCATAAAAACGCAGATTCAGTTGTCTGTTACTTTGAAATAATTTTCGGTATTCCCATTCAAAGGCAAGCTTGGTGAAATCACTGGAATGCTGTGCATCCACGGACCAAGATGAATAGTTCAGGATATTATTGTCCACATCAGTAAACCGTACATTCATAACCTCGTAGTCGGGTTCGGTGTCCAATTGGCCATCCAAATTTTCATCAATACTCCTAAATACACTTCTGTACCTTAATAAAAGGTATTGCCTTCGGTTCGAGAGCAGATCGTGGGGGCGCCACCCAAAATTCACCGCAGGTGTTAACGTGGTAAACCTTGAATTTTCCTGAAAATGGGAGGTAGATGCCGAAAATGAATAATTGGATACGAACAACCCGGTTTTTTTGTGATACTTCCGGTACCTGAAACTGGCTTTTCCGACCATGGTACGTTCCAGAAAGGAGTAGGTAGGGGATATATCGTATTGAAAGGGTCTCTCCAAAAAAGTCTTGTTGTAGAGCCTCAGGCCTGGAGTTACGCCATCGTACAGGTTGAAGTTTACAATGGGTACATAGAACACCTGATTGTAATACGGGTCTTCCGTATCCTTAAAAAACTGAAATTTCAATTTTTTGTTGCTCGACAAAAAACCGTTCAAGGTCTTCCAGTTGTCCCTTTGGTTGAATTCTGGAATCTTTTGATCGTAGTTGAGCACCAAACGGTCTTCACTTTTTCGAGGGATTGTAATGCTTTTGGTGGTATCTATGTCTGAAAACCAGTAGTGGGACACTACGGAATCATTATCAAGGCCAAAAACAGATATGGGCACGTTGGTTCCTCGTTTGTTTTTTAAGACAAAGGTTATGGAGTCCTCGGTTTTCTCGATTTTTTTTATTTTAAAGTCTATTTTTTTGTCCGTAGCCACGTAAGTATCAAAAAACCAATCAACATTCTTGTTGGCATATTTTTCTATGGACTTTCTAAAATCGGTAGCAGTTACGTATTTCTTTTGTTTATGATTTTCATAAAAATCCAGTATGGTGCTATCTATCTTTTTTTCACCTAAATATGCGGAGAGATAGGACATTCCGAGACCGGCCTTGTACCCATTGGCAATTTTTTGGTTGAACTTGATCAAGGAATCATTGGAAGTCGTCAAGGCCTGGTCAATATTTTTTCGTGCCGAAAGCATACTGAACAGAGAATACTGCTCATTGAAATCCATTTGGGCAAAATGGAAATTTTTCAGTCCCCAAATTTTGGAGAGTTTTCCGGCCAGTTTTTGATCGGGATAGTTTTCTTCCACAAATTTTATCATCAAATAAAACCCTATGGCATCGTTTACCCAGCGTTCTTTTCTTGGGTTTAGATATAAGGATTCTTTCAGGTAATTGTGAATGGCCGTCTTTAAAAACTTCATTTCAAACTGAAATTGCTCATCATACGGTCTTATGAATGATGGAAGCTGACTGATCCCGTACAAGGGAGACCGGCTATAATCAAATTCACTTACCAAAAGATTTCCATGTGGGTAATCTCCCAAGTTGTCATGCAGAAAACGGGCAATTTTATCAATGGATATTCCTTGGGCTATTTTTTCATATTTATTTGATTCTATGTCAGTGGTAATCGTTACGTACTCTGTGATATGCTTGGTGAACCTTTCGTCAGGGGTTAGAATGATCTCACAATTTTTTCTTTTGTTTCCCAGAAGCTGCACGTTTTGTCCCCCGGGAAAATGGGAAACATTGGACATACGATAGTTGGAAGCCAAAAACAACTTTTCAGGGAAAGTAAAAGTGATTCTGGTATCCGTTACGTCGGTATAAAGGTCATCAAGGTTTATATTGTTGTACAGGTTCCAGTCCCCATCAAAAACAGCAGGGGTGAAATACCAATCCTTTAGGTTGTAACCCCCGTTGTCAGTATATCCATAGCCAGTAAACTTTGCCGTGGGCAACTTAATGGTGTAAGTGAAAAAAAGCTGTATGGATTCACCTGGTTTAAGAATTTCATTGAGTGTGATGGCAATGATATCGTTATTCTTGTCCCTCTTCCAGTCCAGACCTGTATAATTGTCGTCAACAATCGTCCTAATGGTTGTTTGCCCTCTTTCCCTGTCCTTGGCCAAATGAAGGCTCCTGTTGAATTCTTCGGCAAATCGCTTGGCCAGTGCCGTGTTTTTGTTGGAATAAGCATGGTTCCAATCGTTAAAATATAGGGTGGCAAGCCCTTTGTCCGATTGGTTGATATAGGTAAAATGTTGACGAATCCGTATTTGTTTGGTAGGCCCATCGAGTGTGGCCACTATTTCATTTTTGTGTTGGCCCCACAGTTTGGGACACACCATAACAATCAGTAACGAAATGCCAATAAATACACGATGGTTGATCAATATACAATACAATTAAAAGTTTGGACTGAGCATTCGGCCTTTGTAAAAGGCATCGATAATTTCTATCACTTCATCCTCCGTATCCACCAATTTTATCAAATCTAGGTCTTTTGGGCTGATATTCCCTTCCTCGACCAAGGTATTCTTGATCCAATCCAACAATCCTTTCCAAAATTTAGTGCCCACTAAAATTATCGGAAATGTATGTATTTTATGCGTTTGGATAAGGGTCAATGCTTCAAAGAACTCATCCAAGGTGCCGAACCCTCCAGGCATTACCACAAAGCCTTGTGAGTATTTGACAAACATTACTTTGCGAACAAAAAAGTAGTCAAAATCCAGGCTCTTGTCCTCATCAATATAGGGATTGTCATGTTGCTCAAAAGGAAGGTCGATGTTCAGTCCCACGGAGGTTCCACCGGCCAACTTTGCACCTTTGTTGCCCGCTTCCATGATTCCAGGGCCTCCACCGGTAATGATGCCATAACCAGCTTCAGAAATCTTTTTGGATATTTTCACGGCCAGATCATAATAAGGATGTCCCTCTCGAACCCGGGCTGATCCAAAAATGGAGACACACGGCCCTATTGCACTTAATTTTTCATATCCATTGACAAATTCGCCCATTATTTTAAAAATGGCCCAAGAATCGTTTGTCTTAATCTCGTTCCAACCTTTGGAATGTTGTTCGTCACGCATTTGCATAGTTCTATAATGTTTTAAACTGCTCTAGCAATCTTTTGTTTTGTATTGTCCAATTCTTTCTTTAAAAATTTGGCGGTATAACTTTTTTTGTCCTTAGCCACCTCTTCGGGGGTTCCTTTTGCCACGACCATTCCACCACCTCTACCGCCTTCGTAACCGATATCAATAATGTGGTCCATCATTTTGATAACATCCATATTGTGTTCGATCACCAAAATGGTGTTGCCTTTGTCCACCAAACGATTCAATACTTCCATAAGTACGCGAATATCTTCAAAATGTAGGCCTGTGGTTGGTTCGTCGAGGATGTAAAAAGTGTTTCCGGTATCTCGTTTGGAAAGCTCTGTGGCCAACTTTACTCTTTGGGCCTCACCCCCAGAAAGGGTAGTGGATTGCTGACCCAAAGATATATAACCTAATCCTACATCTTTTATTGTCTTAAGTTTACGATGAATTTTTGGAATATTTTCAAAAAAATCCACCGCCTCGTTGATGGTCATTTCCAAGACATCCGCAATGGATTTTCCCTTATATCTGATTTCCAAAGTTTCTCGGTTGAACCTCTTTCCGTTGCAAGTTTCACATTCCACATAAACATCGGGCAAAAAATTCATTTCAATCACTTTTAACCCACCTCCTTGACAAGTTTCACATCGGCCACCGGCTACGTTAAAACTGAATCGACCTGGTTTGTAACCTCGAATTGTAGCTTCGGTTGTCTTGGCAAAAAGCGCCCGAATCTCGCTAAAAACTCCGGTGTAGGTAGCTGGATTGGAACGTGGTGTTCGTCCAATTGGGGATTGGTTGATATCGATTACCTTATCAATGTGTTCCAGCCCCTTTATGCTCTTGTACGGCATAGGTTTTTTTACCCCGTTGAAGTAATGCGCATTCATTATGGGGTAGAGGGTTTCATTGATCAAAGTGGATTTACCACTTCCTGAAACACCCGTAACCCCGATAAGTTTTCCCAAAGGGAATTCCACGGTCACATTTTTTAGGTTATTGCCCGTACAGCCGGAAAGTATAATCTTTTTTCCGGTTCCCTTTCGTCTTTTCGTAGGCACCGGGATTTCCACTTCGCCAGTTATATATTGTGCCGTCATGGTATGGTGTTCGATCAACTCCTTGGGACTTCCTTGGGAAATAATTTCACCACCGTGCTTACCAGCTCTTGGACCAATATCGATTACATGGTCCGCACTTTCGATCATATCGCGGTCGTGTTCCACCACAATGACCGAATTTCCAATATCGCGAAGCGCTTCCAAGGATTTGATCAGCCGTTCGTTGTCCCGTTGGTGCAAGCCGATGCTCGGTTCGTCCAAAATGTAGAGTACGCCCACCAATTGAGAACCTATCTGTGTGGCCAGCCTTATGCGTTGTGCTTCACCGCCCGAAAGGGATTTCGAGCTTCGGTTCAGTGAAAGGTAATCAAGCCCAACGTCCAATAAAAAACCAACACGGGTTTTGATTTCCTTTATGATCTCCTCTGCAATCTTTTTCTGATTGCCTTCCAGTGTATCTTCCAAATGTTGGAAAAAGGAAGCTAGTTCGGCAATGTCCATCTGCGCCAGCTCGGCAATGTTTTTCCCGCCAATTTTGAAATAGAGGGATTCTTTTCGCAAGCGGGAGCCTTTACAGCTGGGACACTCCACTTTGTCCATGTATTCCTTGGCCCATCGTTTTATTGAAGTGGAATTGGCTTCTTCGTACTGGGTTTTGATGAAGTTGGAAATACCTTCGTAATCAATTTTATACTGTCGTTTTACGCCCAAACTTTTGGAATCCACTTCAAAACTTTCCTTTCCACCGTTTAAAATAACGTTCATGGCTTCCTCTGGAATATTTTCAATGGCATCGGTGAGGTCAAACTTATAGCGTTGGGCGATGGTTTCCAGTTGTTTGAAGGCCCATGATTTCTTGTATTCCCCCAAAGGGGCAAGTCCACCAGATTTAATGGACATTTTTTTGTTTGGTATGATTTTATCCTCATTTACTTGGAAAACATGTCCAAGTCCACTGCACTCGGGGCACATCCCTTTTGGGGAGTTAAAGGAAAATGTATTGGGTTCAGGGGTGGGATAGGAGATACCGGATGATGGGCACATCAGATCACGGCTGAAGTAGCGAGGCTCCGCCTCACCTTCTTCCAAAACCATCAGTACGTTGTCCCCGCTGTACATGGCCGTGTTGATGGTTTCGCTCAATCGTTTATGGAAATCCTCCCCATCACCGACTTTTAAGCGGTCTATCACAATCTCTATATCGTGGGTTTTGTAGCGGTCCACCTTCATACCCTTGGTAATGTCGGTAATCTCGCCATCGACCCTTACTTTTACAAAACCTTGCTTTGCAATCTGCTCAAAAAGTTCGCGATAATGTCCTTTTCTGGATTTGATGACAGGGGCGAGCACATTGATTTTTTTGCCCCGGTACGATTCAATGATTAAGTCTTTGATCTGTTCATCGCTGTAGCTCACCATTTTTTCGCCCGTGTTGTAACTGTAGGCATCCCCGGCACGGGCAAAAAGCAAGCGCAAAAAATCGTACACCTCGGTAATGGTGCCAACTGTGGATCGGGGAGATTTTGACGTAGTCTTTTGCTCAATGGCGATCACCGGTGAGAGCCCATCGATTTTATCAACATCGGGACGCTCCAATCCACCCAAGAATTGTCTGGCGTAGGCAGAAAAGGTTTCGATGTACCTGCGCTGACCCTCGGCATAGATGGTATCGAAGGCCAATGAGGATTTTCCACTCCCCGAAAGTCCGGTGATCACCACAAGTTTTTCGCGCGGAATGGTAACATCTATATTTTTTAGGTTATGGACCCTTGCGCCCTTAACCTCAATATGTTCTTCGTAGTTGGTCATAAAATCATAGCAAACATCAAAAGTAGCGATTTGGGATGTAAAAAGGAAGTGGCCTTTAGGTTTCATTTTTGTTCATTGATGGTTTATTTTTGAAGCTGGAAATGATATTAACGGGATAGAAATGAAATTACTAGGCATAGGCTCAAGGATAGAACACCCAGAATATGGAAAAGGGGTGGTAACAAATGTGTCTTCCAAGTATTATTGGGTGACTTTTTTGGAAAATGGATTGGAAACGATTGACTTGGACGCTGAATTTGAAGTAATCGAAAGTGTGGAGGATGAAGTGGACAGTGTCAGTTTTTTTGATGTGGAACGTTCCTTGGTGAACATACTTGAAAAATGGAGCGATACCCATGAAAAAGTTGCCATGGCAGATAAATGGAAAGGCGGAAAATTGATTTTGGAGCCGGGTGATAGCACGGCGAACAAGGAAATGCCGATCGATACGTTCTTTCATAAAATTGTGATGGTGCGCGATCGTATCCGAGTGATGGAACAAAAGATAAACAGCAGCAAAAACTTGGACGACCAAGAAAAGGTGGACCTACAACAATACATTACTCGGATGTATGGAAGCTTGACCAGTTTTAATGTGCTCTTTAAAGCCAAAAGCGACCATTTTGTAGGGGAGAAGGGGAAGAGGTGATTATTGATTATTGAGTGGGTCAAAAATCTCCTCTTTCTTGTACAAATTAGGTTTAAAACCTAGTTCAACTTCAGGTGAATAACTTCCACAATTGGATGCTCTACAAGGTAAAATATTTTTTGCGTTATACTATGAGAATCGGGCTATCCGTTATAAAACCTCGCTCATTCATCGCTGTGGGCTTTCTACTTAAACGCTGAAATCTGTTTTCATTATGGTATTTTAGGAACTCGATATCAGGTAGAAATTTTGATGGTAAGAAAATATCTTTGTTCTCATATTGAAAAAAGTATTTTTCGAGAGAATCTGATTTTTTGTTTTTTAAAAGCACATTTGAAATTTTGATTTTGTACTCAGGCGTAATCGTGATTAGTCCATTTTCAAAAGCTTTATCGTGTAAAGCATTAATCGCAATACCATTTCTTGGGTTTAAACGATTTTGTTTGTCTTGACTCCAAGGTTTAATGTGTCCAGCAACCAATAATTCACTGTGGTTTATTCCTGTAATACAACAAGTGTTATTGTACGAAGCTAAAATTGAACTTCTAAAAAAAGACTGATTAACTCTAACTTTTACAACTCTTTCCCTTTCTTTTCCTTTTGGTAAATTTTCAGTATCAATCTGGTTTAATTCTTCAATTGACTTGTTCTCCAATTTTGATAATAATTTTTCGCTTTCATAAGGAAGTTCTTCCCAGTTATTATAGAATTCATTCCAAATTTCTTTGTCAAGTTTACTCGAATTAGACGCGCCTTTAATTCCTCTAGATTGTAGACTTGGATCCAGACTTGCAAAATTCACTAATTTAAAGGCTACTGAACTTGGAGTTCTTCCAATTAATTCAGCTAAATGAATAATCTGAGGATTTGTTTTGTGCAATCTTCCAAAAGGTAATTTGCAATAAAGATTTATTGCTAAAATCAATTCATCTCGTGTCCATAATTTTTGTCCCTTTTTCATACACTATCCCTTTGAGTGACGAATTTGTGTTGATACCTTTCCGATAAGCATTTATGGATTTGAATTTGTTCAATTGTATGTGATAAATCCAAAATTATTTCTGTTCTGTTTCCGCAATATGGACAAGTTACGGGTTGCTCATTGTATACGATTATTTCCTTAAAAACCGACATATTCAATTAAGGAGTATTTGTGATAAGACAGAAGGGGATTTTTTTGTGATTTTGAAAATAATGAGTTAAACGAACCATTTCGTCAGTAGTGTTTTTGTCTACTACGATTTTTAATTTTTCTCTTATTTTTGAATACTTTTTATTCATATATCAAATATTATTAAAAATCAGATTTCAAAAGAATAATTCAAAAATCATTCTCAACAAATTTGTTAACCATAATTTTAAACCGCCTCTTTCTTTTCGTTCAAATACTCCCGACGCCTTTTGGGGGCATGTTGCGTATGTAGTTTGGGATTGATCCGCGATGCAATATTGGTGCTTTTGAAATAATCGTTCCAAAGGGTCTGGTATTCGTGGTGCTGTATGTCCTTTAAATTGAGGGATACCATTTCCACATAATCCAAATCGTAGTAGATACCATACTTGCGTCTTACGTCGTAGATCAACCATTTTTGGTCTGTATAACGGTCACGGAAATGTTTGGAGATTAGGGGCAGTACGTCAAAATCCGGTTCAATGTTGGCAAAATAGATATTGTCCTTGGTCAACTGGAACCGGACAAAAGTTTCCATACGGTTTTTTTCCTGTCCCACTTTTTTGGCCAATTGGTCAATGTACAGTACCGTACTGTCCGAATAATCCAAATGAGTACCATTTTTAGTGCACATTAATTTTTGGATGTAGGTATAAAGCATCATTTCCACACCCTCTGATTCACTCAAAAAAGCAAAATAAACGTTGGAAATGGCATTGTGACTCTTGTTCCGGATACCGTTCCATACCCGTTTGGCCTTTTCCACATGGGTGAAAATGGTTTCGGTTTCTGAAAACAATCCGTTTTGGGACCGACTGTTTTTTTGAATGTCGGCCACATTGATTTTTTTATCAAAGGCTACAAAAACGGAGGTTAAAAAACCATTGAAACTACCGTCGTAAATCAGGGTTGTTGTAGGTTCCATACAATTTTGTTTTGATGCAGTACATGTAACTTGGAAATATTCCAATCAAATATATGGAAAAAATCCAAATAATGGAAATAATCCATTTTATATTTTGGAAATAATCCAAAAAACGTATATTTGGAATATGGAAAATGAATTGACCATAAAGCGTTTTATAGACATCCGAAGGGAACTCGGCCATACCCAAGCTGAGTTTGCTAAGTTGTTGGGGGTTAAAAATACCACTGCGGATATTGAACGGGGGAGGACCAAATTATCTGGAAAGGTGGTTGCCGAACTCTTGAGACAGTTCAAAATAAACCCACTTTGGCTATATGGGGAAAGTGACCAGAAACATTTGGACACGTCCAAAACCAGTGTTATCCCAAAAGTGGTTACAGTGGATAGCTCCGATAAGGACAACATGGTGATGGTAAATGCCAAGGCTGCGGCTGGATATCCCCAAAACATTTCAGATACGAGTTGGTATAGGCAATTACCCGCATTTGATATGCCCATTCCAGAATTTCGAAATGCCACCTATCGTGGTTTTCAAGTGGAAGGGGACAGTATGTTGCCCAATTTGAGGCCCAATGATTGGGTTTTGGCTAGAGCGATTGAGCATATCGACCATGTTAGTCCCAACAAAATGTATGTAGTGGTACTTCAGGATTCCGTAATGGTCAAGAAAATAGAACGAAAGCCCAATTCCAACAACATTACCCTTGTTTCTTTAAACGAAACCTATCCTCCATACGAAATCAAGCCCTATCAGATTCAAGAAATCTGGGAAGTGAGCAGTAAACTTACCTTTAATGTGGATGCTACCACCGAAACAGGTTTGTTGAAACAGTTGCAACAATCCATGGAGGAATTAAAAAGGCAAATTGCAAAATAACTATTGGGCAAAAAACTTGCTTTTGATAGCCAAAGCCAGTGCTGTTGCGGCACTAGGGTTTAGTCGAAACCAGAGTTCGGGTTCAAAAATTTCCAGTTCGGCCAAGGCCCAGTTGCCCTCGTTATCCCGAAAAATATCCACT
Source organism: Allomuricauda sp. (assembly GCF_002699205.1). Taxonomy (GTDB): domain Bacteria; phylum Bacteroidota; class Bacteroidia; order Flavobacteriales; family Flavobacteriaceae; genus Flagellimonas. Next base: position 55,083 of record NZ_PABT01000013.1, on the reverse strand, counting down.
CTGGCATAGATCGGCAACTCCGGTGCTGCTTTAACAACACTTTGGGCAAATGCGATTTGTTCTTGATCGGGTGTATACTTGTGAACGGTGCCCCCAAAATCGTCCTGAACTCTAAAATCCCCGGGTTTGGCGATTTTTAAAACTGCGTGGGTAAACTCTCCATTAAAGACCATCATGGATATTTCTCCTTCCGAAACAATATTTTTTTGAAACTCTTGGAGCATCATGGCTTCTTCGGCAATCAATTTTTGGAAGATGTTCTCGTGACCTTCGATCTCATCTTTATGAATCTTATATGTATGACGTGCCGCTCCCGAAACACAGGGTTTTAAAATATAAGTATCAGCATTGAACCCCTTGTTCGCTTCTGAATTTGAAATAGCATTTGCCAGCGTTGTGGTCGTGCCTTTCTCGATAAAAACCGTCTTTGCAATAGTCACTCCATTGTTCGACAAGTCTTGCAAATAGTGCTTATCAATGTTCCAACGAATGAGTTTTTGGGGATTGATGAAGCGTATTTTTTCTGAAGTAGTTTCCAACCATTTGGAAAATTCGGAATATCGGTCAAAATAGTCCCAAGTGGTTCGAAAAAGCGCAAATTTTGTGGTCGACCAATCAAAATTGTGGTCGTCCCATGATTTGCGAACTACATTAAGACCTTGATTTTGCAAAGCTTCCAGAACCAATTGGTCTTCGAGTAATACATTTTTAATATAAGGGCTACTTTTTTTCGGGGCCACATACCTATGGTCCGTCAAAACAACAATATCAAATTCCATTCACTTAAAATTAAAATCCGACCGCGGTATCATCCCCTCGTTTGTCAGCTCCACCTTCCAACTTTCCATTGGGGAGAACACGAATGGCATCTACTTTACCAATAATGGGTGTACGTTCTTCATTGATAATATATCCTTTGGATTTTAATTCGGTTTTGAGTCCTTCCGAAAACCCTTCGGGTTCAAATATCACTAAATCCGGTAACCACTGATGGTGGAACCTGGGGGCATTTACCGCTTCCTGCATGCTCATGTTGAATTCATATACGTTTAAAATGGTCTGGGCAACGGCCGTAATAATGGTGGAACCGCCAGGAGTGCCAACAACCATGTACAATTTTCCATCCTTTTCCACAATGGTTGGCGTCATACTGCTCAACATGCGCTTTTCGGGAGCAATGCTGTTGGCCTCCGCCCCTATGAGCCCAAACATGTTGGGTACGCCGGGCTTTGCACTAAAATCGTCCATTTCATTGTTCAAAAAGAATCCAAGTTCGGCGCAGAATAATTTAGAGCCATATCCACCATTTAGGGTGGAAGTGGCCGAAATGGCATTCCCTTCACTGTCCACAATAGAGTAATGGGTAGTCTGTGCACTTTCAATGATTTCTACTTCCCCATGACTCACGTCGGATGACAGCGTGGCCTTGTCAAAGGAAAAATTTGCCATTCTGTCCTGAAGATATTCGTCGCTCAAAAGCATGTCATAAGGTATATCCACAAAATCAGGATCGCCCAAAAAGTAATTCCTGTCCGCGTACGCCCGTCGGGATGCTTCAGTGAACAGTTGAATGGTCTTTGCAGAATTGTGCCCGAACTTCGAAACATCATAGGGTTCCATCATTTTGAATATCTGGTTGATGGTGACCCCTCCACTGCTGGGTGGGCTCATGGAAATAATTTTAATATCCTTATAATCAAATACTATGGGGTCTCTCCACACAGCCACATATCTGGCCAAATCCTCCTCGGTTATCAATCCTCCGTTTTCCTGCACAAATGCGGCCAGTTTTTGGGCCACCTCACCTTTGTAAAAACCATCACGTCCTTCTTCCATGATCTTTTGGAGGGTTTTGGCATAAGCTGGGTATTTTATGGTATCGCCGGCCTTAAAAGGTCCGGCAAACTTGGTGCTGTCCCCATTGGCCTCAATAAATTGATCCCGATATCCTTCCAAACGTTTTGCTTGTTTTTCAGTTACCACCACGCCTCTATTGGCAAGGTCTATAACTGGTTCTATGATGTCTTTCAATGGAAGTTTCCCAAATTTTTTGTGGACTTCCAGCACTCCTGCCACTGTTCCGGGCACCCCCACGGCTGTGCCTCCAGTGGTGCTCATTCCGGGAATCACATTTCCCAAAGAATCCAGGTACATGTCTTTGTGCGCGGCAAGTGGCGCTTTTTCACGATAATCGATTCCTCCGACTTCGCCATTGTTTTTACGGTACACCATAAACCCACCGCCACCCACACTCCCGGCAAAGGGGTATGCAACGACCAAGGAAAGCTCTGTGGCCACCATGGCATCAAAAGCATTTCCGCCTTTTTTCATGATTTCCGTTCCCAATCGGGAGGCTTCTTCACGGGCAGATACTACCATGGCTTTTTCGGTGACCAGTCCGGTAGGGCTAGCGGGCTGTTGCTTGCAATTAATGAAAAAGATAAGTGGCAAAAGGAATATTAATCTTTGCATAGAGAAATAAATTTTTGGTTGGAAAAGGTAATCAATTCTTTAAAAAATGATGTGAATTCGTTTTCAAAATCAATATAGTGTTCTTCAAGGTCCAAAATTGCAAAATTCATCCTGGATCTATTCTTGGTTCGTCGGTTCATTCCATTGAGAACGCGGTCAATCCCGGCCAAATTCGCATAATTCAACAACCAATTGTCCGCAATCATATAGGGCATCATCCGTTTGGTGGCCATGGGGAGGATTTCATAATTGTCCTCCAACATATCGTAGAAGTCCTCCACATATTCATCCAATGGTGTATCGGAATAATCATTCCAGTTTTTGGCCAAAAAATGATCGTAGTAAATATCAACGATAACCCTGCTGTAATGACTGTAATTTTTGTGAAGGCGCTTACTGCTTTGTCTCACAACGGGATGGGCATCGGTAAAGGTGTCTATTTCCCGATGCAAAAGAATGCCTTTTTGGATTTTCTCGGGAAAGTGTTTGTACTTGTTGCCCCGAATATGGTCCGCAATGAAATTGCCCAAGGTGATTTCCTGGTCATCAAATGAGAGATAGATGTGAGCTAAGAAGTTCATCGGGGCAAATTCCTTTTCTGTCGAAATTTACAAATTCAAAACTTGGAATCGGATATGCAAGACTATATTTGCAAAAACTTTTTCAACAATTATGACACTTATCAAATCAATTTCTGGAATACGAGGAACCATTGGGGGAAACACAAACGAGAACCTAACGCCTTTGGATGCGGTTAAATTTGCAGCGGCTTACGGGTCCTGGTTAAAAACGTATTCCAATAAGGGGGATTTAAAAGTGGTCATTGGAAGGGATGCCCGATTGTCTGGTGAGATGATCCAGAACTTGGTGGTTTCCACATTGGTTGGTTTGGGAATTGATGTGATTGATTTGGGGCTTTCCACTACACCCACGGTAGAAATTGCTGTTCCATTGGAAAAAGCTGACGGAGGGATCATATTGACCGCCAGTCATAACCCCAAACAATGGAACGCCCTTAAACTGTTGAACGAGCGGGGTGAATTTTTGGATGCAGCGCAAGGGGCCAAAATATTGGCCTTGGCGGAAAAAGAGGATTTTGACTTTGCCGAAGTGGACGATTTGGGTGAGATCATTAAAAATGACTCGTATATCGATATCCATATTGATGAAGTTTTGGAATTGCCTTTGGTGGATGCGGAGACCATAAAAAAAGCCGGTTTTAAAGTTGTGGTCGATGGCGTTAATTCCACTGGAGGTATCGCAATCCCAAAATTATTGAAGGAACTCGGGGTGGAAGTGGTCAAACTTTATTGTGAACCTACGGGACATTTCCCACACAATCCGGAGCCTTTGAAAGAGCATTTGGGGGATATCTGCAAAAAAGTAGTGGAGGAAAAAGCTGATTTTGGAATTGTTGTGGATCCCGATGTGGACCGTTTGGCATTTATCAGCAATGACGGTGAAATGTTTGGTGAGGAATACACTTTGGTGGCCTGTGCTGATTATGTATTGGGCAAAACCAAAGGGAACACTGTTTCCAACCTTTCATCTTCCAGGGCGTTGCGTGATATTACCGAAAAGCACGGAGGCACTTATGAAGCTGCTGCGGTAGGAGAAGTCAATGTGGTGACCAAAATGAAGGAAAACAATGCCATTATTGGGGGAGAAGGAAATGGTGGGATCATTTATCCCGAAAGTCATTATGGCCGGGATGCCTTGGTGGGAACCGCTTTGTTCTTGATGTTGATGGCGGAAAAAGGTGGGACCGTGGCCGAACTGCGTGCCAGCTACCCCAGCTATTTTATGAGTAAAAAGAAGATACAATTGACTCCCGATTTGGATGTGGATGCTCTTTTGGAAGCCATGCACGAAAAATATAAAAATGAACAGGTGTCCACAATTGACGGGGTAAAAATCGATTTTCCCGAAAACTGGGTGCATTTGAGAAAATCCAATACGGAGCCCATTATCAGGATTTATACAGAAGCTAAGTCACAACAAGAGGCTGATGACTTGGCCGATCGTATTATTGGGGAAATCAAGGAAGTGGCAGGAATCTAAGCTTCGATTTCCTTGGTGGTTTTTTGTTTAAATTCCTCAGGGACTTTATCCTTATGTTTCCATCGTTTGTGTGTCCAGAAATAATATTCCGGAGCTTCACGAATGGATTTTTCGGTTTCCCGTAAGAATGCATCCGTGATTTGATAATTCGGGACTTCGGTGGGGTTTTCTGTAAGTATTTTGAAAGTTCCCTCGTAATATCCCCTTTTCTTTTTCCGAACCTTTAGGTACACGGGAATAAAATCGTTTGCTTTACAGATTTCTTCTCCACCAACATGGGCCGGAACCACAATGCCCATAAAATCGGTCCAGTATTTGGTCCTGCTCACCATGGGCGATTGATCACTGATGATACCCACCATCAACAGTTCATTGCTTTCTTCCGCTGCCTTCAGGATTTTTCTGCATTCCCTGGTCGATATCAGTTCGGTATTGTATTTGCCTCGGATGTCCCTTACCAATTTATCAAAATACTTGTTTTCCACTTTTTGGTAAATACCATAGCCTTTGGATATTATTTGAAGATTTAAGGACAGTACCCACTCCCAACTGGCGTAATGGGGAAGCATTAGCATGGTGTTGAGACCTTTGTTCTCCAACCCATTGAGCAGCTCAATATTGGTTACGGTAAACCGTTCTTGGATTTCTTCTTTGCTCATGCCCATGGTCTTCATCATTTCCAAGAATATGTCGCACATGTGCCTAAAGAATTTTTTTTCGATCAACAATCGTTCTTCTTTCGATTTTTCCGGAAAAACAAGCGCTAAATTGTTGCGCACCACTTTTTTACGATATCCTATTACGTGGTACAAGAGCACATAAGTACCATCGGAAATAAAATAAATGACTTTAAAAGGAAGTCTGGAAATCAACCAGAGCAATGGATAAACAAGGATATAAACTACTAGCTGCATAGACTATTCTTGTGTGCAAATATAACTATATTTGAACCCAAACCGTTACTTACATGCTCAATTTACATATCGCGACTATAGCCATTATGGCTGCCAATGTATTGGTATCACTACGTGGATTCAACAGTGTGGCTTTTTTTGATAGATATAAGTTCAGTATCAACGCCATACAGGCGGGCCAGCGTGAACGAATGGTGACCTCGGGGTTTTTACATGTGGACATTTCCCATTTATTTCTAAACATGTTTACCCTCTATTTTTTTGCCGATGTGGTCATCAGTTGGTTCGGTCCCGGTAAATTTTTGATCATTTATTTTGTTAGCTTGTTGGCAGGGAGCCTGCTTGCGCTATTTTTTCATAAGGACGAACCTTTTTATAGTGCTGTTGGGGCCAGTGGTGCCGTGATGGGCATTCTTTATGCCGCTATATTGTTGAACCCCGATATGCAGCTGGGGTTTATGTTCATCCCCATACCATTACCGGCCTATGTTTTGGGTATTGCTTATTTGTTGTATTCCATTTATGGAATGAAGAGTAGATTGGGCAACATTGGGCATACCGCCCACTTTGGTGGCGCCATTGGAGGTTATGCGACCACCTTGCTTTTTAAACCGGAACTTTTTTTTACGGATACTTTGGTTGTGGTACTCTTGGCCATTCCCATCGTTATACTGTTTGTGTTGGAAAAGATGGGCAAAATATAATCCAATAAAAAAGGCCTTGAACGAATCAAGACCATTATCACTTGGTTATAGGGTTTGAATTAACTCTTGCCCAGTATCTCAGCTACTTTTTGTTCCAAAGCAGGACCTCTTAAATCCCTTGCAACGATCACCCTGTTTTCGTCCAATAAAAAAGCGGCAGGAATTGCATCAATGTTGTACAAACGAGCAATAGGGTCTTGAAAACGCTTTAAATTGGAGATGTGGTTCCAAACCAAACTATCTGACTCAATAGCATTTTTCCAATGCTCTTCTTGGTTGTCCAAGGAAACACCTAAAACGTCAAAACCTCTTTCATGGTATTTGTTGTACACCGAAACAATGTTGGGGTTTTCCATACGGCAAGGTCTGCACCAAGCTGCCCAAAAATCCACCAAGGTGAGCTTGGCCTTAGAGGTTACATCGCTCAACGCCAGTGTGTCTCCAGTAGGGGTGGGGGCAGAAAAGTCGGGTGCCACTGCTCCTATTTGAGTGGATTTTAGATTTTCGAGTTGTTCCTCAATTTTCTTTCCAGGTTCGGTTGCTTTCATTTCAGGGGAAAGCCCGTCGAACATGGTTTTGATTTCATCCACAGGAAGTGCTTTGGTGGCCATTAGGTTGCCAATGATCAAAACAGAGACATAAGCATTGGGATTCTCCTTGGCAAAGTTCGTGTTAAAGTTTTTCGCATCTTCCTGGAACTCGATAAACTCTTCGCGCAAAGCCGTAACCGTAGCTGTATCTCTTTGCTGTGCTGCTATGCGCATATCGTCTTGCATAGATCTTGCACGTTGCGATAGTTTCCGGGATTCTATTAAAAAATCCATGAACAAATCGTTTTGTTCGGTCCCCTTGATCTTTGCTTGATCAATACTATCCTTTTGAAATTCCACTTCAATAGTTCCGTTTTCAATGATCACAGGGACATTGCCGCGAATTTTATCAATAAATAGGTAGTGCATTTTCGGTTCGGCTTGCTCCCCGGTAAAGCTGAACAAACCATTTTCAACTGTGGCGGTATCAATGTCGATCAGTTGATTTATGGAATCAGTGGTCTTTAAAAATACTTGGGTGCCATTTTCGGGTTCACCGGATATAGTACCATTTAAAGTGTATCCTTTAGGGTCAGAATTACAAGAGGCCAAAAATAGAACCCCTAAGGTTATTGCAAATAGTCTTTTCATTTCAAAATGTTTAGGGTGCTAAGGTATTCAATACTTATGGCATAAAAAAACCCTTGGCTTTTGGATGTGCCAAGGGTTCGTTATAAAATTTTCTTAATTAGAATTGATATCGGATGCCCAATGCGATGTCAAAATCAAAGTCGTTGTCAAAGCCGTCATATCCAACCAGGCCGATTTCAGGCCTAAAATCCAGTGATAGTAGCAATGGGATGTCAAAATCGTACTCTACACCAATATCACCTGCCGCGAACACAAAAAGGCCATCGTTGTCATCATCCAGACCGGGATAATCAAAATCTACGCTGCCCAATCCACCGCCAACACCATAATACCAATTAAAATTGCCATCCAACTGATGCACCCATTGGTACAATCCGGTCAGTTTGAAGGCGTCAAAATCCCTGCTGTCCCTCCAACCTAGATCAAATTCGGCCCGGTGGTACTGCCCAATGGATTTTTGGTAAGAAATCTCGGCCCCGAAGCCGTCACTGTCTCCCAATCTAAGTCCCAGGGCATGTTCCGATATGTTTTGCGCACTTAGGCTGGCTGTTGCAAACAAAATAAATACTGAAAATAATGTGGTAATCTTCATGAGGTCCTCGTTAAGTTAAAAATTAGAGATAGTTTTGTGTTAGATTTACGAATCAAAAACAATATTAGTTCCCAAAAAGTATTCCAAATTGGATAAAAAATTGTTAAAAGACCTTTCAGATGCTTTGGAAGGCGAGTTGTTGTTCGATGAATTGAGCAGGGTATTGTATGCAACCGATGCTTCGGTATACCGTAAGCTGCCCATGGCGGTGGCCTATCCCAAGAATAATGATGATTTAAAGGTATTGATTGCCTTTGCCAATTCAAACAAAGTGGGCCTAATTCCGAGAACTGCCGGTACTTCATTGGCGGGTCAATGTGTAGGTGAGGGCATTGTAGTGGATGTAAGCCGTTATTTCACCAAAATTGTCAGTTTGGACAAAGACAATAAGGAAGTGACGGTGCAGCCAGGTGTGGTCCGTGACGAACTCAATCAATATTTGAAGCCTTTTGGTCTTTTCTTTGGGCCGAATACCTCCACTTCCAATCGATGCATGATCGGGGGTATGGTCGGAAACAATTCATCTGGGACCACATCCATTCAATATGGGGTCACCAGGGACAAAGTGTTGGCAATGCGCTGTATCCTGTCCGACGGAAGCGATGCGTTTTTCTCGGAGATTACCCAAAAGGAATTTGGAGAAAAGAAGAAAGGAGATACGTTGGAGGCCAAGATCTACCACAAGTTGTTCGAAGAGCTTTCCAACCCTGAAACACAAAACAATATAAGATCCGAGTTTCCAAAACCAAGTATCCACAGAAGAAATACAGGTTACGCGATAGATGAATTGCTCAACAACAATATTTTAGGGGAGGTCAATGCGAACTTCAATCTATGCAAATTGTTATCGGGGAGCGAGGGTACCCTTGCTTTTACCACCGAGATAACCCTTAAGTTGGATGATTTGCCGCCCCAACACGCAGCTATGGTGGCCACGCACTATAAAACTTTGGAAGATTGTTTGTCGGACGTTGCCCCTGTAATGCAGCACAACCTTCATTTGTGCGAAATGATGGATAAGGTGATCCTGGACTGTACCAAAAACAATAGGGCACAACTGGCGAACCGCTTTTTTGTCGAAGGGGATCCCGCTGCGATTTTGATGCTTGAAGTAAAAGCCGATTCCAAAGAAGATCTGGACCAGCAATTGGCCCAGCTCCTAAAAACCATTGAACAATCAGGACTAAGTTATGCCAGTCCTGTATTGTACGGAGAAGATATCAACAAGGCCATTGAGCTACGTAAGGCGGGACTTGGACTTTTGGGAAATATGGTAGGGGACAGGAAAGCAGTGGCCTGTATTGAAGATACCGCCGTTGCTTTGGAAGATTTGAAGGATTTTATCGGTGAATTTTCACTGATCATGAAAGGGTACAACCAAAGTGCGGTTTACTATGCCCATGCCGGCGCGGGAGAATTGCATTTGCGTCCCATTCTCAATCTTAAGAAATCGGAGGATGTGGTGTTGTTCCGAAGTATTACTACCGACGTGGCGAAACTTACCAAGAAGTACCATGGGAGCTTTAGCGGGGAGCACGGCGACGGAATTGTGAGGGCCGAGTTCATTCCCTTGATGATCGGTGATTCCAATTACGAATTGTTGAAAAGGGTAAAATCGCTCTTTGATCCCAATGGTATATTGAACCCCGGCAAAATTGTGGATGCCTACCCGATGGATGAGTCTCTGCGGTATGAAATTGATCGAGAGGAACCCGTCGTGAAAACATTGATGGACTTTTCTGACAGTGAGGGAATCTTAAGGGCTGCGGAGAAATGTAACGGCAGTGGGGATTGTAGAAAAAGCCACCATATGAACGGGGGCATGTGCCCTAGCTATCAAGCCACCAAAAACGAAAGGGACACCACAAGGGGCAGGGCCAACGCACTGCGAGAGTTTTTGACCAATTCAGAAAAGACCAATCGGTTTGACCACGAAGAGCTCAAAAGTGCATTCGATCTATGTTTGAGCTGTAAAGCTTGTGCCAGTGAATGCCCCAGTAATGTGGATGTGGCAACCTTAAAGGCCGAATTTCTATATAATTATCAAGAAGCAAATGGCTACTCATTACGAAGTAAACTATTTGCCTATAATACCCAATTGAACGCTCTGGGCAGTAAGCTCTCTGGTTTGACAAACTGGATGTATGAGTCCAAAGCGGTAGGTGGAATGCTAAAAAAAGCTGTTGGAGTGGCCCCGGAACGGACGCTGCCCAAAGTAGGCCGATTCAATTTTAAAAACCATGTAAAAAAATATCGTGTAAAGCGAACTGACCTTTCCAAAAAACGGGTGATCCTGTATATAGATGAATTTGTAAAGTATCTTGATATTGAGGTCGGTAAGGATGCGATAGAACTTCTTTGCAAGTTGGGCTACGACGTGGAGCTGTTTTATGGCGAAAGCGGTAGGACCTATCTGTCCAAAGGATATTTGAAGCAAGCCAAAAAGCTGGTAGCTAAAAATATGGACAGGTTAAAGGATATCTTAAACGAAGGTATGCCCATTGTTGGATTGGAACCTTCGGCCATTTTGTCTTTTAGGGATGAATACCAACGCTTGCACGACGATAAAGAGCAGTTGCAAAAACTGGCTACCAACTCGTTTTTGATAGAAGAATTCTTTGCGGCTGAAATTGCGGCCGGACATATTACCTCCGATAGTTTTACCGAAGAAGAACGAAGCGTTAAAATACATGGACACTGTCACCAAAAAGCGTTGAGCAACCAAAAGGTGACCTTTGACATGCTCAATCTTCCAAAAAACTATAAAGTAACCATCATACCATCCGGTTGTTGTGGGATGGCAGGTTCTTTTGGGTACGAGAAAGAGCATTATGAAACCAGTATGAAGGTGGGGGGGCTTAAGTTGTTCCCGGCTGTGGAGAAAAGTTCAGAAGACACGTTGATAGCGGCAAATGGTACAAGTTGTAGGCATCAGATTAAGGATGGGACGAAAAGGGAGGCGCAGCACCCGGTTTCAATCTTGAGACAGGCCTTGATTGTCTAAGAAATCATTGTCAATATCTTTTTCGTTTTCACTAAAAAACTCTTTGGCAACGTCTTCATTGTTGATCTCATCCTTGTTGGTGATGGAAGCAATAAGTTCGTTCATGTCCATCTCCTTTAGCTCTTCATCCACAAAGAAGGGGGAGAGCCTGTCATGGTTGTAATGATAGATTTTCCAACGTTTGAAGGAATATTCCAGAGCGGTCAGGTTTTCCACCCAGTCGCCGGAGTTTAAATAAGTGCAGCTACCATATTTGTTTTCGTAAACCTCTTTTTTGGGTTGATGGATGTGTCCACAGACCACATAATCATAATGATTTTCAATGGCCAGTTCGGCAGCGGTCTTCTCAAAATTATTGATATACTTTATAGCTCCTTTGACACTGTTTTTAATCCGCTTGGACAAGGAATATTTTTCGCGCCCCATTTTGGCTAGGCACCAATTGAGGGAACTATTGATCAGAATAAGAAGATCGTAACCGTACCCGCCCAATTTGGCCAGCCATTTGGCATTTTGTATGGAAACATCGAACACATCCCCATGGAAAATCCATGCCTTCTTTCCGTCCAGATCAAGGACCAGCTTGTTCGTTATTTTAAAATTCCCCATTGAAGTATCACTGAACTTACGGAGCATTTCATCATGATTTCCAGTAATATAGTAAACTTCCGTACCCTTCGATGCCATCCCGATTATCTTTCGCAGGACCTTCAAATGGGATGGAGGAAAATATCTTTTGCTAAACTGCCAAATATCGATAATGTCCCCGTTTAAAATAAGCTTCTTGGGCTGGATACTATTGAGATAGGTAATGAGTTCGTCGGCATGGCATCCGTAGGTTCCCAAGTGGACATCTGAGATGACAGCTAATTCTATCTTCCTTTTTTTCAATGTTGTAGGGTTTATATGCAAAATAAAACGCTAGGAATAAATTAAAAATCAAATCGAGGTCATTAATTCATGAGTATATTGTTAAATAATCATCATCTTGAAATTAAATATGTTACAATAACATTAAGCCAAAACACCGTTTTTGATTTAGATTTGTAACGTCTACCTTTGGGGGCATCATAATTTTATACCAAATGGCAGGAAATTCTTTTGGACAACTTTTTAGGCTCACCACCTTTGGTGAATCTCACGGAAAAGCTTTGGGAGGCATCATTGATGGTTGTCCTGCCGGGATTGAATTGGACTTGGATAAGATCCAATTGGAACTGGACCGTAGAAAACCTGGACAATCTGCCATTGTGACCCAGCGAAAGGAGCTGGACACTGTCGAAATATATTCCGGTGTTTTTGAAGGAAGGACCACGGGGACACCTATTGGTTTTGCCATCCACAATACCAATCAAAAATCCAAGGATTACTCACATATCAAAGATTCCTACCGCCCCTCGCATGCAGACTATGTGTACGATAAAAAATACGGTTTCCGAGATTATAGGGGAGGCGGAAGAAGTTCGGCTAGGGAAACCGCAAGCCGGGTGGTGGCTGGGGCCATTGCCAAACAGTTTTTGCAGGATATTAAAATTAATGCCTATGTATCGCAAGTCGGGGAGATCAAATTGGAGAAACCGTATCAAGAACTGGATTTTTCCAAAATAGAATCCAATGCCGTTCGCTGTCCCGATATCCAAATGGCCGGACAGATGGAAGATTATATCAAATCCATCAAAAAAGAAGGGGATACCATTGGAGGAGTGATTACCTGCGTGATACAAAATGTACCGGTCGGTCTTGGAGAACCGGTTTTTGATAAACTGCATGCCCGCTTGGGAGAGGCCATGTTATCCATCAATGCCGTAAAAGGTTTTGAATATGGAAGTGGCTTTGCCGGGGTGGCCATGAAGGGAAGTGAGCACAATGATGCCTTCAATACCGATGGAACCACCAAAACCAATCGTAGTGGTGGGGTGCAGGGAGGCATAAGCAATGGAATGGACATCTATTTCAATGTGGCCTTTAAACCGGTTGCTACGGTGCTACAGTCCTATGAGACCATCAATAAAAAAGGCGAAAAAGTGACTGCCCAAGGTAAGGGAAGGCACGATCCATGTGTTGTTCCAAGGGCGGTGCCCATTGTTGAGGCCATGGCTGCATTGGTTTTGGCGGATTACTCACTGCTGGCCCGAACCAACAAAATTTGATTGCTCCATTAGGAGGTTTCCTTTCAATAAAGTATATTACCGTCCTGAATTTTACTTTATGAGAAAATTGGAATTGCACTGGCAAATCCTCATCGGAATGCTTCTTGGTATTCTTTTCGGATTTGCAATGACCCAGATTAGTTGGGGAAAAGATTTTGTAAACGATTGGATCCAGCCAGTAGGAACCATTTTTGTAAAACTTCTTAAACTTATTGCCATACCCTTGATTTTGGCGTCTTTGATCAAAGGTATTTCTGACCTCAAGGACATTTCAAAATTTAGGAACATTGGGCTCCGTACCATCATAACTTATATTTCGACCACGGTTGTGGCCATCATCATAGGCCTGTTGTTGGTAAATGTGATGAACCCCGGAAAAGGTATTTCGGAGGAAACCGTGACCAAACTGACCAATACCTATGCGAGTGATGCAGGGGTGACTTCCAAAATAGAGGAGGCCAGCCGTCAAAAAGACAGTGGACCGCTCCAATTCGTTGTTGATATGGTTCCTGACAATGCAATGGCGGCCATGACGGACAATGCACTCATGCTCCAGGTTATTTTCTTCACCATTTTCTTTGGTATTTCCATGTTGCTGATCGGTGAGGAAAAGGCAAAACCTTTGAAAAATTTCTTTGATGCGCTCAATGATGTGGTGCTTAAAATGGTGGATTTGATCATGCTGTCCGCACCTTATGCCGTGTTTGCCTTGTTGGCCGGAGTTGTGGTGTCATCCAGCGACCCAGATTTATTGTTGGCGCTCTTGAAATATGCCGGAGTGGTTGTTCTGGGCCTATTCCTTATGATTGTTTTTTATGGGTTTGTGGTGGCCTTTGTCACTAAAAAGAACCCGTTCTGGTTTTTAAAAGAAATAAGCCCGGCACAGTTACTGGCCTTTTCCACAAGTTCCAGTGCCGCAACCCTGCCCGTTACCATGGAAAGGGTAGAAGAGCACATTGGGGTGGACAAGGAAGTTTCCAGTTTTGTGCTGCCCGTTGGTGCAACCATCAATATGGACGGTACCAGTTTGTACCAAGGTGTTGCCGCGGTATTTATTTCACAGGCACTTGGATTCGATCTCACTTTCGGGGATCAGCTCACCATAGTGTTGACTGCCTTGTTGGCTTCCATTGGTTCCGCAGCGGTTCCGGGCGCGGGAATGGTAATGTTGGTGATTGTGTTGGAATCCATCGGTTTCCCTGCAGATAAGTTGGCCATTGGTCTTGCGTTGATTTTTGCTGTGGACAGGCCATTGGATATGTGCCGCACCATTGTGAACGTTACAGGAGATGCCATGGTTTCCATGGTAGTGGCCAAATCGGTTGGTAAACTGGGCGAACCCCATCCTCAGGAATGGGACGATCATTATGACGAAGTGAAATGATCAATCCAAAAACTTGCCTTTTAACTCGGGCGTAGGAACCATACAGGACTCCTTTTTGCCAAACCATTTATAGCGGTTTCTGGCAATAAGGTCATAGATGGCGTTGCGGATGGAGGTTGGAATCCAAGTAAAAACGGCTGTCAGTTTCCAAAATCCGCCCAGACCCTGTGCAATTTCCAGGGCAGCATCGGATTTGGTGTAATAAGCGACACCAGGTTCTATCAGGATGATGGAATCCAGTCCATTGGTGTCTATATGGCGTTGCGCTATCATTTGTTGTCCCGCCTCGCTTTGCAGGGCAGCATAACGGAACAAGTCCTTTTTGTCCCGCTTGATCACAAATTGAACCGAGTTATTGCAAAGATTGCAAACGCCATCGAACAGAATTATTTTTTTACCTTCTTCCATACTGTTGTTCCTGCAAAGACAGAAATAAATTACTTGATTGTTGGTGCATTTGTCATTTTGAACCTCCCGAAGGGAGCGTGAAAAATCCAGATTTCTCAATCGATGCTCCGCATCTCATTTCGAAATGACACTTGCTTTACAAAGATACGGTGATTGGGGATGAAAGAATAGGGAGGGCGTTATTGGTTAGTATATGAAAGGTAACTGATTTGTATATGCTAATTTTCAGTTTAAAACAAGATAGCAGAAAAGAATCAAACTATAAGCTTAGCACTCAACTGCTATTTTTCATAGGATACGTTGTTGTACCCTGTTATTCTTTGTGCATGGTCTTTTTTCGAACTATTAGTTTTGCATAATACTAGAATATAATTAGCTTTTTATGGGATAGACTTTTCTATCGTAAATCCAAGAAATGGTAACTGCTATAATTCCGATAATTCCAGCATACTCATCACCATCATTTACCATTATGTGAGCAGGAACGGCGAAAAGCACATCAAAGAAGAAACCAGCATAAGCCATTTCTTTCAAAAATCTTGATTTTTTTGTCAAAACTGCAATTACACCTAATATCTTAAGAGTTGCCAGTGGGTATATTATCCAAGTAGGGAATTCGATTACGCGATAGGCTTCTCTTACATAATCGGTATTAAATAAATATAATCCAGCTGAGAATAAAAACAATGACAACATTATTCCCGTTGATACCCAATAAATTATTTTATCTTTTTTCATGATGTGCTATTTTATTGCAAATTCTGACAACACTTGCTTAAAAGTTTCTAAAGGCCGTGCCCCGGTTACGGCACTTTTTTGATTAAACACAATAGTAGGTACAGAATTTACTCCCATGTTTTTCCATTGGTTTTGTAGGCTTCTTACTTTGTATCTGGTATCTTCGTCATCTAATTTGGCCAGAGCTTCATCTCATCTGCATTTAAACCAACTTCCAATATCACTTGTTTTAAAATTGACCTATCAGAAACATCTTTTCGTTCACTGAAAAAAGCAGTAGTTAAACGCATGTTTAATTCGGTTTACTTTCCAAAATCTTTATCTGATAAAACATGAGCACCAAAAGTGTTTACCATACGCATACCATCAAAATAATCAAATTTAAAACCGACTTCTTTACCGATATCGGTCATATGCTGTTGCGATTCTTTTTGTTGTTCTAATGTAGAACCGTATTTTCCAGTAATATGTTCAACTACATCTTGACCTTCTGCAGGCATATTCGGATTTAACTCAAACGGTTGCCATTCGATTTCAATTTGGTCTGCTATTCCTAATTCTGATATGGCTTTTTCTAAATGTTTGTATCCAATGGTACACCAAGGGTATACCATATCAGAAACGATATCTATTTTAATTTTTCTTTCATGATTTTTTTAAATAAGCCTCCCGAATTAACGGGAGGTTTTTTGATTTAAAATTTAATAGTCTTTAAGACAAAGCATTTTCTTTTGACCAAGCAAATTTTTCAAATGGTTTGTCCACAGGCGTTTTTGCCAAATGGTTTGTATAGTTGCTAATGACTTTTTGTGAAAGCCCCAAAATAATGTCTAACAGCTCACGAGTACCATATCCAGCAGCAAAAAACTTTTCTTTTTGTGCTTCTGATAGGTGTCCACGTTCTCTAACAATTTCTAGTGTTGTTTCATGTAAAACTTGTAATTTTTCAGTAGGTAAAGCCGTACGATTTCTTAAAGCCTCTGTTATTGCGTTGTCAACCTTCATCATGTTGGCAATGGCTGTATGCGCAGGAACACAATAATGACATTCATGCTCAACATTTATAGTTTGCCAAACAACAGTTAATTCATCGGCATTAAAAGATGATTGAGAAAATAATTTATGTAAGGTTTGATACGCTTCATAAATTTGAGGTGATTCGGCCAGGACTCCATGCAAATTTGCAATAAAGCCGTTGGCTTTTATTGAGGCTTCTAATCCTGGTTTACTACCTTCTGGGGCAGATTCTACCGTATGTATTTTAAAGGTTTTCATTATTTCTATCTTATTAATTATTATTGTTTTTTTATTGTAAAACGTTATTCTTATAAATTAAAACTCTTGTATTGTTGGGCGAATTACTATTTCGTTGACGTCTACATCAGCAGGTTGCTCTATGGCATATGCTACAGCTTTGGCAATTGAAATAGCAGGAATAGCATCTTTATACACTTGTTGCACAAATTGAGATGTTTGTTCGTCCGAGCTTCCAAATTGCAGTTCAGACTCAATTAAACCTGGAGATAAAATGGTAGTCCTAATGGCTGCACCTACTTCTTGTCTTAAACCTTCACTTATGGCACGTACCGCAAATTTAGTTCCACTATAAACCGCACCTCCTGGACTCACTTTTAATCCTGCAACAGAAGAAATATTTATAAAATGTCCCGAATTTTGCTTTTGGAATTCCGGCATGGCAGCAGCAATTCCATACAATACACCTTTAATATTTACGTCAATCATAGCGTCCCATTCATTAACTTTAAGGGCAGCCATAGGAGCTAAAGGCATAATGCCAGCATTGTTTACCAAAACATCTATTTTGCCAAAACTGTCAATGGCTTTTTTCACTAAAGCTTTTACATCATTTAGATTGGTAACATCTGTTTTGAGTATTTCAACGGCACCATTGTTTTTCTTTATATCAGTAGCAATTTTTTCTAATTTTTCCAATCTACGAGCGCCTAAAACTATTTTTGCTCCTTTTTCAGCTAAATAACGCGCTGTAGCTTCTCCTAATCCACTACTTCCGCCTGTAATTACTACTACTTTACCTTCAATATTATTTTTCATTGTATTTAATTTTAAAATATTTATTAATTAGTTTTTCCTATCATCAATTTTGAAAAGGCTATTTCTGTAGCCTTTACACTTCCAATAATGTAGACAAATGCTAACACTAAATCCATTGCTGCAATAGGTATAAACGTGGTTGGAATTTCACCGATAGAATAGGTTAGTAATACACTCCCAAATCCCACTGCTCTTACCAGTGCATTCCATACTATAATTGGTGCACGAGTTTGTATATCTCTAGATGCCCATACTAATGAAGCACCTGCAAAAAGTAAAAAAGTTCCTAAAACGGTTTGAATAATTAAGGTCTCGGGATTTACAGTTATCAGTGATTGTGCAATCAATCCTATTCCGATAGGAAAGTTGAAAGCCCCAGTTATAAAGACTAATTTTTTGAATAGATATGTTGATCTTTTCATTTTGCTTTTTTATTTACTTCTACTCATTTGAATAGTTAAAGATTGTTCTGCCCAAGTAGTAAATTGTTCTGCATTTTCCAAAATATCAATAGGAACTTCATAATAAGAAGGCACTGTAGTGTTATTTTTAAAAAGCTTTAAACTTTCCGAACCCGCTTCTATATAGTGTTTTTTATTGGTGTCGTCTACTTTTAAAAACACGGTTTCTTTTGCGATAACACCAAATATTACACCTTCGGCATACAGTCCAATGCAACCAAACATTTTTTTAGGACGAACGGTTCTCCAATTCGATAGCTGGTCTAGTACAAAATCTAAATAATCTGTTGAAATAGCCATTTGAACTATTCTAGTTTCTTCAGGATTCTTCTTAAAGCGAAAACAAAACTCTCTGGACTATCTTCTTGTGTAAAATGACCTGCTTCTGGCAATAATTGTACTTCAGCGTCGGGATAAATAGTTTGCCATTTATCTTGAATATCTTGAGAAGCTACTGCATCATCTTTTAAACCAAAAATAAACTCAATAGGTTTACCTTGCAGGATTTGTAATTTGCTTTCCAAATCTTCCAACCAATCGGATGCTAAAGTAATTTGTGCCGGAAAAACAGCTGTTCCTTTTCTAGATTCTTTGGTAGGAAATGGTTGCTCATATGCATCCATTATAGCTTTATTACTGCTAGACTCTGGTTTTATAGAACTTCTCATAATACCAGTTACGAAAAAGTTTTCCTCTAATATTTTAGCCTGCATTTCAGGAGATCTTAGATACATAGAAAAGCCTTCCAATTTTCCAGTTGCTTTCCACGCCCAAGTATTGCTAATAACTACACCAAGAATTTTATCAGGATAATCTGTAGCTATTGATAAGCCTGTAGGTCCACCCCAATCCTGAACTACGATGATAAACTTATCTAGCTTTAAATGGTCTATCAATAAACCGTGTATCCATTCTACGTGTTCTTGTGGTGTGAATCCATAATCTTTTGGTGTATCAGAAAAGCCAAATCCTGGTAAGTCGTAAGCGATTACTCTGGCTTCTCCAGATAATTCTTTGATGATATTTCTGTTCAAAAACGACCAATCTGGATTTCCGTGAGTTAATACTATTGGAATTCCTTCACCTTCATCAATATAGTGCATAGAAATTCCGTCTTTTTCAAACCAATTGCTCTTAAACGGGTATTCGTTTTTATCCACAATGAAAGGTCTTTCTTTTTTATTGGAAATATCTTTGTTGAGGATTTCTCTATTTGGTGTTTGTTTATTCATAGTTTATTTTTTCTAATCAAACGATTAGTTATTAGTCAAAAAAAAAGCTATACGTTTTTAAATATTGTTTCTATATAATCCTTTATCGTATCCTCATCATAAACTTTGGTTGCCATGGCTAATCCACCAATTGCCAAATAAAGATAATTAACCTCTCTTTTTATGGTTGAATTGTCTTTAGTTGTATCTGCCTCAAGGTTCTTTTTAAAAAAAGCTTTTAACCTATCGCCATAACTCGAAATGAGCCTGCCTGTTTGTTGATCTAAGTCTAAACCAAATTCAGAAATTGTATTGACAATTAGGCAACCTTTTTTGTTTTCATCTTGATTTGAAAATGCAACAAATCCGTAAAAAAAGCTTTTGATATTTTCAATCCCACTTGGTTTATCCTCAAAGGATTTTAATAAATTATGTAGTTTGTTTCTGTATAATTTTAAACTTTCTAAAAACAAATTTTGTTTATTGCCAAAGCTAGCGTTGATAGAAAATTGGTTAATACCCATTTCTTTCGATAACATACGTAAAGAAGTATTTTTGTATCCATTCTTCCAGAATACATGCATAGCACTTTCTAATACTTCGGCTTCATTATATTCTTTTACTCTAGGCATAAAGTTAAATTACTGTACAAAGCTAATCATTTGATTAGATATAAAATATAATTTAACCTTTATTTTTAAAATTTAACTTATTCAGTTGAATTTGAGAAGGGTAGCTGTTGTTTGGGTTAATTGGGTAAAGAGAATTGTTATCCCCTGATTATCAACAGAAAAGTCTCTGGCTCACTTTATAAAGATACGGTGATTGGGGGTGAAAGTATAGGGGCGAGGTTTTGCTATCAGGCAGGCAGTACGATGAATAGTGTGTTTCGGTATTGCCAAGATAGTTTTTGATAAAAATAGGATGGAAATGGCCCTGGGAGCTTGATGTATGAACCTATGGGCCAGAAACAATAATGTTTCGGATTAAAGAAGAGCTTACTTGTTTTTTACTTCAGTTCTTTGCTGTAGGTAGTTTTTATTCCACACTACATACCCAACAAGTCCAATTCCCATAATAGTCATTCCAACTATTCCAATTTTCAACCCTAACATTGGATTGGCATATAATATGTCGTTGAACAAACCAAAAATTAAAGAAACCAATCTTGTTGGCAAAAAAGCCAAGCTTATTAGAATTGCTAAATATTTTGGATTAGAATATTTTGTCAAGATCGAATGAATTATTGGAGCAATATGAATTTCCGAAATTGCAAGAAATAGTAATGAAATCAAGTAAGTTATTGTATGCTGTTCAGTCGGTACTTCGGGAATAAAGAATAATATTCCGAATGATATTACTCCGAAAATAAATCCAAGCATTAATTTAAAGAATTGACTGTTGTAAAAATAGGTCCACAAAATAATTGCAATTATACTAATCGGTAAAATGAAAATTGAGTTGATAGATTGCCATAAATGATTCGGAATACCTAACGTTGATATTTCGCTCAATTGTAATTGTAAGTCAAAGGTTCGTATGCTCGATATTTCGTAAAACCCCCAAAATATACCAACAACAACAAATGCAATTAAGACATTTAAAATTCTTGCACCTATTGAAAATTCTTTTTTCTCAATTTCATCCAATCTTTTTTCTTTTGAAAGAAAGATAGGAATTATTGAGATTAACATTAATATTCCAGATATAACAAATCCAATAACATAACCATACGTTTCTCCAATATATCCAATCAGTGAAATTCCAAGAAAAGAACCTAAATGTATTGCTAGATAAAATATTGTAAATCCTGAATCTAATAGTTGAGTCTTGTTGAGATATGATTTTCCAAAATTTGAGATGATATTTGGTGTGAAAAATCCGCTACCTAAAACGACAAGGAATAATCCTGTGTAAAGCCCAATTGTTGAAGGTATGCACAAGCTAAAAGCTCCTATGGTTTGAATAATTCCACCAATTATTATTGATTTTTTATTTCCAATAAGTAAGTCTCCAAAGAGCCCTCCGATAATTTGAGAGAAAACTAAAGAACCAACAAGCCAACCATTAATTGTCAAGGCTTCAGTTCTTTCCATTTTCAGAGTCTCTCCGACCATATAAAGGACTACAAGAGCACGTAAACCATGATAAGATGCCCTTTGCAACATTCTTGAAATAGAGTAGTAGAGGGTTTCTTTTGTGTGTCGCTGATTTTGAATTTTTTCCATTAAGTTTCTTGGGTTGGTAAATTACCTACAACTTTAAGATATGATTCGTTTTAATGAATCATATCGACTGATAACGAAGTTCGGTTTTTTTTTGGCAATAGCAATCAGGTAAACGATACTGTTATCCCTTAAATATCAACAGAAAAGGGTTCTAGGTCATCGGCAATGGCCATAACATAGATTTTCCGTTATTTTGTGGTGCAACAAAAAATCGAATTATGGAATCACCCAACTGGCAGACAGCCATTGAATTTGAGGATATCACCTATAAAAAATGTAACGGCGTCGCCCGTATCGCTTTTAATCGTCCCGAAGTACGCAATGCGTTCCGACCAAAGACCACCAGTGAACTGTACAAAGCATTCTACGATGCCCAAGAAGACACTTCTATTGGCGTGGTATTGCTTTCTGGAGAAGGCCCATCTTCCAAAGATGGCAAATGGGCGTTTTGCAGTGGCGGCGACCAAAAAGTACGTGGTCACAAAGGATATGTTGGCGATGACGGTTATCACCGTTTGAATATTCTGGAAGTACAGCGTTTAATCCGTTTTATGCCCAAGGTAGTGATTGCCGTAGTGCCCGGATGGGCCGTTGGGGGAGGGCACAGTCTGCATGTGGTATGCGACATGACCCTTGCCAGTAAAGAGCATGCTATTTTCAAGCAAACCGATGCCGATGTGACCAGTTTTGACGGAGGGTATGGTTCCGCTTATCTCGCCAAAATGGTGGGTCAGAAAAAGGCCCGTGAGATTTTCTTTTTGGGAAGGAACTACTCCGCACAAGAGGCGTATGAAATGGGTATGGTGAACGCAGTGGTTCCCCACGAAGAATTGGAGGATACCGCTTACCAATGGGCCCAGGAAATATTGGCCAAGTCACCAACGTCCATTAAAATGCTGAAATTTGCCATGAACCTTACAGATGATGGTATGGTGGGACAACAAGTGTTTGCAGGAGAGGCCACGCGTTTGGCTTATATGACTGATGAAGCCAAAGAGGGCAGAAACGCATTTTTAGAGAAGCGAAAACCCGATTTCGGCAAGGACAAATGGATTCCGTAAATCAATATTCAATTAACAATTAACAATTAACAATGTACAATGGGGGTATTGTCATTCTGAAGCATTGGAATGATGGGAAACGTTTAGGATGAGATTCTGAAACGGGTTCAGGATGACGCTTAAAAATGAATGAGGCACTAATCTTGGCTCCTAGCTCTTGGTTCCTGGTTCGAAATTGAGATTCTCCGTTATGCTCTGAATGGCATCGATGGTGATTGTTGCTTGTCTCGACCACCACTAACTTTATGTGTTCAGGATAGCCACAAATAGAAAAGAGCCCTGCCGTTAGGTCAAGACTCTTTTACGAGAACACTATATGAAAATGAAAAAATTTACTTTCGTTTTTATTACATGGTAAAAGTACCACCAGAGCCCCTGTAACCGAAATTATTGTTGTGAAGTAATGTTTAGCTGTTGTCAGGATAGCATTTTTTGTAATTCTTTGATCACGATTGCCCCCCAGTACCTGTTTTCCGAAGGAGTAAAAAGAAGAAGCTAGACCCTTGGTCCTTTGATCAATTGAAGTAATTCGTGGAATTTGCACCATCTTGAAAGTCGGGATGGGATTCTTTGGGATGCCCTTAAATAGAAAAGAGCCCTGCCGTTAGGTCAAGACTCTTTTACGAGAACACTATATGAAAATGAAAAAATTACTTTCGTTTTTATTACATGGTAAAAGTACCACCAGTGTCCCCGTAATCGAAATTATTGTTGTGAAGTGTCAATATTTTGTGGTTTTTACAGCATTTTGATATATCTCATCGATTTACGGTACTGCTTTTACGATGTTTGACAATACCCCATTTGCATCAAAATACGGTTCTTCCGCCAATCCAGTACGTACAACGACCAAATCCTTGGAGGGAATCACAAATACATGCTGTCCCTCAAAACCATTGCAAGAAAACAGGTCTCTGGGCACATCAGGGTATTTTCCTTCCGCGTTCAACCAAAAGTGGGCTCCGTAGGTACCATTGGAATGGATGGTCGGTGTGGTGATATAATCCACCCAAGTGGAATCGAACAATTGCTCACCGTTCCAATTCCCTTTGTCCAAGTATAGTTGTCCGAAGCGGGCCCAATCCCGGGTACTAGCCCACGCATAGGATGATCCCACATAGTTTCCCGCAATATCAGCCTCCAAAACCATGGAGTACATCCCGATTTTATCAATTAATGAGGAGTAGGGGAAGTCCAAATATTCTTGATGGCTCCTAAATTGTTGCCGTAGGATTCCAGATAACAAATTGGTGGTTCCCGAAGAATAGTTCCAGATTTCGGTAGGCTTGGCAATCGCTTTTTTGTTACGTTGAGCCAGGGTCATGTCGCTATCCAAAAACAACATTCGGGTAACATCCGAAATACCGGTATAATCCTCCTCCCATTCCAATCCGCTTTGCATACGCAGCAAATGGTTCAGGGTAATATCCTTTCGTTCATCATCCTTCCATTCAGCAATGGGTGCGGGCCAGTCCACATTCAACTTCCCTTGACGTTGCAATATTCCAAAGTAGGTGGCCAAAACACTTTTGGTCATCGACCATCCCAAAATAGGGGTGTCCTTATCAAACCCATCAATATATTTTTCAGCGATCAGGTGTCCCTTATATAAAATGAGCAGGGTTCGTGTTTTTTGGGTTTCGGGGTTGGCGAAGGCCAACGCGATGGCCTTGTTGATTTGGTCCATGTCCACTTCTGGCAAAACTGTATCCTTTGGTGCTGCTTGCCCGTAAGGGTAGGGAATGGTGTCCATCACTTGATTTCTTTTCGGGCGAATGGTCAGTTCATTTGGATCATAATCATCATTGATCAAGACCGCACCAAGCCCGTCACGGTACACCGCCGTGCGTTTCATAAGACCATACACGGTGGAGTGGGCAGATTTTTTAGCTTCATCTACCTCAGTGGATGCCAGCTTGATCAACGGAGCATTGTTGTCGTACTGGTTCATGCTAGCAGGGGAACGATGTGCCAAGTAAACCCCTGATGCCATATTTTTGGCAGCATAGCCGGAAATAATGTTCAATTTGGGATAATTAAAATAGAAGACCACTCCAATGACAACAAGGAGGAGCAGTAAAACACGTTTAAGTAGTTTCATGGTTATAGTATGTATTTGTAACTTTCTGCAGTTAAATATAAACAATTAACACATGTCCAACATTGGATTGGTCATTGAGGGACGATACACGAAATTTAGATCAATGTAAGGGGAGGGGCATGGTAAAGAATTGCTCTTCGACCTCGGTTTTTTACCGATCGGACAATGACGAAAATAACACTATGAATAGTAAGGTCTTACAAAATTCACTCTATTGAAAAAACTGGTTTCCATAGTATTTTTGATGCTCATCGGTTGCTGACCAAAAGAGAGTGTCCCAACGGAACCGGTTCCAACACATGAGTGGTACGGTCATGAGGTATTGGCATCGGCATACAATTCCGTGTTTTGGCAGACCGATAGCGCTAGCCCTTCGGTGGCTGCATGGGGAGACACCCTAAAACCAGGAATGAAAAGTATTGCCGTGTCCAGAGACTTGATAAAAATGGGGTTGGTGCACAATACCATGGTGAAAATAGATACCTTTCCAGATACATTTTATGTAAAGGATAAAATGCACAGTAGATGGCGCAATAGAATAGATATTTATATGGGGAAAGATGTGAAAAAAGCACGGGAATGGGGCAGGAAAAAATTGATGATCTGCTATGCTGTTCCCATGGATACCATACAATTTTAAATAGTAGCGAATGAAGAAAGCAAGTTTGATTTTATTGTTGACAATTATCTTGGGAGGTTGCTCCGCCAAAAGGGAAATCGTGGATATCCCCATTATTTTTGACGAACAGCGCATTGAACTGACCAAGGAATATTTACTGAAACGGTATGGACTGGAGCAAGACACCCCTGAAATTACCCCAAAAATGGTGGTGCTGCACTGGACGGCCATTCCATCCTTGAAAAAATCCTTTGAGGCCTTTAACCGTTCCACACTGCCCAATTGGCGCCCCGATTTGGTAGATGTCAGTGGTCTTAACGTTTCCTCCCATTTTTTGGTGGATCAAGATGGGACCATATACCGATTAATGCCGGAAACCACCATGGCCCGACATACCATTGGATTGAACCATTGCGCCATAGGGATTGAAAACGTAGGCGGCACAGAAGGATTGCCATTGACAAAGCAACAATTGAAATCCAATATTTACTTGGTGAAGTATCTGGCTTCAAAATATGATATTGAATATGTGATAGGCCATCAAGAGTATACCTTATTTGAAGACCATCCGCTTTGGCTCGAAGTAGATGATAACTATCGAACAAAAAAAGACGATCCGGGAATGGATTTTGTGGAAAAAGTAAGGAAAGCCACCAAAAAATTTAACTTCAAACCCGTTCCAACAAAACAACAATGATCATGAAGAAACTAATGCCCTTACTAATCATTCTGCTGACCCTCACTGTGCAGGCACAAGACGTGTTGACATCACAATTATATGAGACCTACGAGGAATATAAAGAACCCAGTATTGGGAAAAGACGGATTAAACACGCTGATATCCAACCTTTGATCCAAAAGTTTAAGGACAA
Organism: Allomuricauda sp.; assembly: GCF_002699205.1. GTDB lineage: Bacteria > Bacteroidota > Bacteroidia > Flavobacteriales > Flavobacteriaceae > Flagellimonas. Next base: position 28,849 of record NZ_PABT01000013.1, on the reverse strand, counting down.
CCCAAAATTTGAGGTCCAAAAAGTAGGGGAATCCGTTCAAGGCAGGGACTTACATCTTATCAGTATTGGCTCTGGGGAAAGCAATATTTTTCTTTGGTCCCAAATGCACGGTGATGAATCTACTGCTACCCAGGCCATATTTGATATATTGAATTTTTTGGATGCACCACAATTCAAAAAAGAGAAGGAAGAGATACTTTCCAAGCTAAAGCTTCACTTTTTGCCCATGTTGAATCCGGATGGGGCAGAAGTGTTCACGAGAAGAAATGCACTGGGCATTGATATTAATCGGGATGCTCTGCGATTACAATCCCCTGAAGGACGGACTTTAAAAAGACTTCGCGATAGTTTGGATGCTGATTTTGGTTTTAACCTTCATGATCAGAGCACCTATTACAATGCCGAGCGCACAGAAAAGCCGGCTACCATTTCTTATTTGGCAACGGCCTACAATTATGAAAAGGACATTAATGAAGTGCGTGCCAACGCCATGAAGGTAATCGTGTACATGAACAAGATCATACAAAACTATGCTCCGGGACAGGTGGGAAGGTATAGTGATGATTTTGAGCCCCGTGCCTTTGGTGACAATATTGCAAAGTGGGGGACAAGTTTAATTCTGATTGAATCCGGAGGGTATCCCGGTGACCCCGAAAAACAGGAAATCCGAAAATTGAACTATGTCTCCATTCTTTCCGCACTATACACCATCGCTACAGGGTCCTATCAAAATATTCCCATTGAGGACTACGAAAAAATACCCCGCAATGACAGAAAGCTTTTTGACCTGAAAATAGAAAACGTCACGTATGAATTATTGGGTAATGATTATATCCTTGACCTGGGGATTTTCACCAATGAAATTGATTTGGAAAAACATGATCAATTTTATTACAGGGCTTCAGTTGGTGACCAAGGCGATCTTTCCACCTTTTATGGATACAAAACGTTTGATGCTTCCGGCTACAAGATAGTACCACCTAAGGTGGCCACTGTGGAGCATGTTGAAGATGCCATGGATTTATTGAAAAACGGCATTGCCTACGTTAAGACCCAATTGCCCGAAAAAAGCAAATTTGTTCATCTCCCACTAATTTTGGTCAATGACGATTTTGAATTAAAGGATTTTAGACTATGGCCCGGAATGAATCCCACTTTCTTTTTGGAAAAAGAGGGCAGTTTGACCCATGCCGTGATCAATGGTTTTCTTATAGATCTGTCCAAGCCCCTGAATGAACAGCATACCGGCAATGGGTTGATTTATGATTGATTTTTGTTGAATCAATCATAGTGTAAAGGGCATCCACTATCTTTTTGAATAAATAAGCCTCTTAATGTGGAGTATGCTGATATTGTAGAGAAACATCCAACTTGTTTCTTTGGATGGAAAACAATAAAAAAGGCTGTTTGAAATGTGATACGTCAACCTGAACTTGTTTCAGGTTCTCATAAAACCTATCATAAATATGATGGGATTCCGAAACGAGTTCGGAATGACGACTACTTCAAACAGCCTTTTCTGTAATTTATAATCTGCTACTTTTTCAAAGGAGTCACTTTAAAGCTCCTATACTCAATAGGGCCGTGATCACCTTGAATCATAAAGGGGCCAGGTTCACCTTCTTTACTGTCCAGAGCACCCCCGGTAATTCCTGGAATCGTAGCATCGGAAATAACGGTTTTGCCGTTTAATGTAACGGTAACCCTTCTTCCGATCAAGGTAATGTCATACGTCTGCCACTCACCAGCCGGTTTGGAGGCATTTTCGTTGGGTTCCAAAAAACCGTAAACCCCGCCCAAATAGATGTCGGAAGGTTCATAGCCTTGGCTGTCCACAATCTGGACCTCGTAACGTCCACGCAAGTAGATGCCGCTATTGCTTCCTTCGGGGTAACGAAATTCGACGTGTAGCTTAAAATCTTGGAATTTCTCATCGGTAATCAGGTTGGAACCGGACTCGGGACTGGTCAATATGCCATCTTTAACCACCCATTGGTTCTTTTCGCCATCAATATGCCATCCTGTAAGGTCTTTGCCATTGAACAAATCAATGGTTTTTCCCCATTTTGGGTTTTCGGTATATTCCAATGCGGGAGCTTTAACCCCTGTCCAGTTCAATATGGAGCCATCGGTATAGATCAGTGTGCCTTTCAATGTTTCACCTTCCAACGCTCCATGGAAAATCATATCACTTCCCTTGGGTTCCCATTGGTTGGGAATACTAAAGGTAAATTTATTCTCTCCATAAGTTTCAATCTCTGAAATGGGTCTTGCACTACCAAAAGCAAAGACAAAACGACCTAATAAAGTGGCGTGCCCCGAATGCCTTATCTCCAACCATGAAGGGACCGTCTTCCCCATAAAATCCATTTCCAAATCCCATCTGCCTTCCAATGGGCTGATGTTCTGGGCGTAAAGATTGCTTGTCAGACCTAAAAGTAAGGTCCAAATAAAAGTGTAAATTGTTCTTCTTTGGGTTATCATACGTATGTTTAGTTTTATTGCTGTCCAAGATACGTATAATCCCAAAAAAAACTCAGGTTTTCAATGCATCTGGGTTATTCGCAACCACCGGTAAAACCATCGGCGCTAAACTTCGTTTGTACTGCTCCTTGCAAACCGTTATGGGTCAGTTGAATGACCAAGTTGCTCTCACCGCTTCCATCACGTTTTGGGGTGCAATATTCAAATAGGTAATAGCTGCCAGCCTGTTCTTCCACGCGTTGTGAAATATCATTGAAGGTGTTTTCCAGTTCTTCGGAATTACTGGCAAAAACACTGGCGGTTTTACCAATTTCCGACAATACTTCGGTGTCTATTTCTGCTCCGAGCCCAATGGTGAAGAAGGAAATGTTGCTATCGGCTTCTTCCACCGCTTCTAATGCATCGGACTCCCGATAACGTGATGCCTGGTCGGTACCATCGGTAAACAACACCACGGAAGCAGCGTTGATCACTTCTGAATTTTCGTTGATCAAATCTTCGGCAATATCCGTTGATTTGATTACCGCACCGTACAAATCAGTTGATGGGTCGTTGCTGATATCTGTTGTGATGCCGTCCACTGAAGCCGTCAATTCCGTTGCAGAGGATGTCAATGGGTTCAACAAATGGAGCTCATCCTCACCATCGAACCAATAAATGGCCATTTTGAAGGATTCCGTAGCCGGAGACGGCATTACATTGTTGATGAAGCTGATGGTGGCCGCCTTCAATTCGTCCAGACTACTTTCCAGCACACTGTTGCTCAAATCCAATACCAAGAGGGTGTTGTTGTTGAACACTTGGGAGTTGGGTGAAATCCGTGCAAAAGATTCCGAAGAGGATATGGCGTTGAAACAATCGTCGTTTCGTCCTTGTTCATAAATGGTAAACTGGTCTGCGGACAAACCAGAAATGGGATTGCCCATAAGATCGGAAACCCTGAACAGCACAGAAACCTTGCCCGGCAAGGTGGTAAACTCATCCTGGATGGACAATAGCAGTTCGTTTTCATCAAAACCTAGGCAATCATCCGGTTCTTCACCAAGTCCAAGCTCACTGTCATTAATGTCAAAACTGACATCGTCATCTGCATTTCCGCAGGAAAATAAAACAAGGGTAAATAAAAATAGAAATGTAAATTGAAGTAAATTTCTCATGCTCATATACGTTAAGGTCCTTCATGCACAACGTTGAATTTGATTGAAAAGTATTCGTGACCCTTAGAATTAAATTAAGGAAAAGTTAAAAGAAAATTGAGATGTTAAAATGATAGGCATCCAAGCAATTTTTAATATTTTCACGCTAACAAACATACCAACCTATCTAACCAAAAACAAAAATCAAGCACTAACACTAATAGGTTGATATTATGACTATACTCTTGTTCGGAGCCACTAAAGATATTGTGGGTGCTCCCACCTTATCCCTTCCAACTACAAGCTTGTCAGGAAAAAAAATCCCGAATACTGTAGGCGAACTGAAAAAATTTCTGGAAAACACGTATCCAGAGCTTAAAAAAATATCCAAAGTGGCCGTTGCCGTCAATCAGAATTATGTTTCGGATAATGAAAGAATTAATTCTTATGACGAAATTGCACTGATTCCTCCTCCGGGCATATGATGTATTAAGATAAAATCGTGAAGCAAAAAAACAATACAACCGCTATAGATCCCCCGAAATTATTTGGGCTGGTTCTATCCGGAGGCACCAGCACACGTATGGGGAGGGACAAGGGCCTTGTGAACTACCACGGAGTGCCTCAACGGGAATATGTGTACCATCTTTTGATGCGGTTTTGCGATGATGTTTTCCTTAGTGTCCGACAAGATCAACAATCCAGTGTTCCCAATGGGTTCAAAACCATTGTGGATCAAAATAATTTCAATGGACCGTTCAATGGGATATTGAGCGCGCACAATGGTTATAAGGATAAAGCATGGTTGGTACTGGCCTGTGACCTTCCCTTGATGGACCCCGAAGCTTTACGGGAATTGATGGAACAACGAAGCCCTGACAAATACGCAACCGCTTTTGCCAACCATAAAACCGGTCAGCCAGAACCTTTGGCCTGTATATGGGAGCCAACAGGATTGACCCAAGCAGTGGAATATCTCAAGAATTCCAATTGCCCAAGTCCAAAAAGGTTTCTGATGGATGCTGACATTGCCTTGGTGCAGCCACAAAATGGTCAAGTGCTATTTAATGCGAATACAGTTGCGGATTATGAGTTTGTTCAGAATGCTCTGAATGGATAGGGTAAAGCCTAGTTTTTGGAAGTTTTTCTTTTCGCCTCGTCAAGATCCAGGGTTTCCAAATCTTGGAAAATTCCACAAGAAATCTGCTTTTTGATCAATGATCTTGATTTTTTTCGTTTGGTAAGGGATTCTATTTCCTTATTTAAGAATTGCATGAAAACTATTTTTCTAAGAACGAAATTAGGTCTATTTTATTTTGAAAATCAGAAGATTAACCATTTTTAACGATTTGAGTCTCGATATGGTCCAAAATGGACATCCAATGCATACGCAAAATCAGGGCCGCCGTGGGAACATTATCTTCTTGGATAGCCTCGATCACGGAGCGGGTCTGGATGTTCAGATTCTGGAAAAAATCAAAGTCAGTGATAAAATCGTGCTCATAAAAATGAAGTCTAAGTTTAAGGTCTTTTAAGATCTGTAACAACACCCTGTTGTTGCACTGCCTTACCAAATTATTGTGAAAATTGAAACGGTCGGCCAGACCTTCCTCTATGGTGGTTGCTTCTTCCATTTTGGTTTGCAGTGTGCCCAGCAACTTTATTTCCTCAGATTCGAAGGTCGTGTTCTCCAAGGCCATAACCTCGAGCTGAGCAACTATTTGGATGAGGTTTTTGATTTCGGCTTTTGAAAGTTTGGCCACAACAAATCCTCGATTTGGGACTGCCTGAAGTACCTGGGCATGCTCCAGTTGGCTCAAAGCTTCACGAATGGGAGTGACGCTTATCCCGGTTTCTCTGGAAAGGGCCGCCAAATTGATGGTTTTGCCCACTTTCAACCTGCCGTTCTGTATTTGTGACAGTAGATGTTTTTTGATTTTGTTTCGTAAAACGGATTTCTGGCGCATACCCCTAAAAATAAGAATCGTATACGATTTAACGGTAGGGGATTGGGCTTATTATTATATATTTAACCTAATTTAATTTGAATAAAATGAAAAAATGGTTGTTTGGGACACTCCTGTTCTTGTTTATCGTAGGTTGCAAAGAAGCTGAGACTACTACAAGCAAATCTCTTAGCTTATATGAAACTGAACTGTTCAAAGATGTTCAGCTGTCAGACATTTTTGAAGATTCAAAAACCTTCGTAGATCTGGTTCCAAAAAAAGATATAGCAACACTTGAAGAAGAATACCTTAATAATAGTAATAATCAGGGGTTTAACTTGAAAAATTTTGTACTTGAAAATTTTGAGGACAAGTACATGGAAGGTCATCCGATTAAAACGGATACTGTTGGAAACATGTATGACCATATTTCCCATATGTGGGAGAATTTGAAGAGAAGCCCAGATAGTGTCTATCCTAATTCTTCGAGAATTGCACTGCCATACAATTATATCGTTCCGGGAGGACGCTTTAGGGAAATCTATTATTGGGATAGTTATTTTACAATGGAAGGATTGTTGGTGGACAATGAGAATGAAGTGGCGCAAAGTATGGTGGACAACTTCGCTTTTTTAATAGACTCCATCGGATTCATACCAAACGGTACCAGAAATTACTATAAAACACGTTCCCAGCCTCCATATTTTGCTTTAATGGTCGATGCCATTGCCCGTACCAATGAAGATTTATACGTAAAATATCTTCCACAAATGACCGCCGAATACAATTATTGGATGGAGGGAGCCCAAGTAGGGGGAAGGCCTGGACCTGTGAAACGTGTTGTGAACCTTGGCGAAGGAAGAACACTCAATAGGTATTGGGATTCGGGCAACACACCCCGTCCGGAATCCTATAAAGAAGATTACTTGCTGGCACAAAACCTGTCTTCGGACTCCTTAAAACAGCGATTGTATAAAAATTTGCGTTCTGCTGCGGCATCGGGTTGGGACTTTAGTTCCAGATGGTATGGTGACAAGGGCGGCCTTGAATCCACAGAAACCATTTCGATATTGCCAGTGGACCTCAATTGTTTACTTTATTTTATGGAGAAGACCTTGGCAAAGGCAAATGGTCTTAAAGGAGACGATAAAGCCCAAAAGCATTTTTCGGAATTGGCCGAAACTAGAAAAACGATAATACAAGATTTTTTCTGGAACGATACCACTGGATTTTATCACGATTATAATTTTGAGGATAAAAACATCACTCCCAAACTTACTTTGGCGGGTGTTACCCCTTTATTTTTTGAAATCGCCACCCCAGAACAGGCGGAGCAGGTAAAGGATATGGTCATGAACACTTTTTTAAAGGCTGGGGGACTGGTAACTACTCTGGACCACAGCGGACAACAATGGGATGCACCAAATGGATGGGCACCTTTGCAATGGTTGGCCGTTAATGGGCTTCTGAACTATGGGTATGTGGAGGAAGCCAAAATTATCATGAACCGATGGTTGGCCCTTAACGAAAAAGTATATGCCAATACCGGGAAAATGATGGAAAAATATAATGTGGAAGACCTATCCCTACTTTCGGGGGGAGGGGAATACCCTACCCAAGATGGTTTTGGATGGACCAATGGAGTGGCACTGGGTTTTAAAAAAATATTGGAAGATTTGGAACGGTCCAACTAATGTAATGTAGGCTTACCTAAGCTCATACACATAGGATAAGATTCCGGGCAAATCGTCACCAACCGTTTGTACGATCCTATTGTTGCTCAATTGTAAGGTTCCCAGAACGGTGCTGCCCTGAAAAACCACTTCCGTACCATTGCTGGCCCAAGCTCCCGTAGCTTGGGTGCTTCCAGAGCATTGTGCATAATATAGACCATTGGTAATAGCGGTCAAGGTAAAGTTGGATACTTCAAATTGATAGGTGGAATCATCCCTCAGAACAATACTTCCAGAGATACAGGATTCCTCATCCATCAAATTGGAAGAAGATGATCCATCCCCATCAAGATCTACCCCATCGCTAACATTGACCTCCACGAGGTCCCATGTACCCACAAGTTCTGCACTGGAGAACCCGTTATCGTTACTATCATCCTCACTGCATGAAACTACAAAGAGCATGGAGAACAGACAAAATGTGATTGAAGCGATATTTTTCATGGAGCATTTGGTTTATGTTGCGATGAAAATAACACAATTTCAACAAAATCGTTTAATTCCTGTTGGGCGTTTCATCGATTTGTGCGGTATGTGTACACTAAAAAAAGGGAGATAGGCGTTTGGAAAAGATAAATACATAACCAAAATACAATGAAGAAACTTATTTTAAGAATCTTGTCCATTGCTTTTGTCACCAGTGCCGTGATTGGTTTCCAATCGTGTAGTGAGGATGCCTTGCCCGGTGAAGATGAGGAACTTACGCAAGCTGAATTACAGACAGTTTTGACAACCGATGAAATTGCCAGCGTTGCCGATACTGCCTTAGCAGAGCTTTTTACCGGAAGTACCGCCAAAACGTCCACTGCAAAAGATGGGGAATGCTATTCCGCCGAATATACAGAGACCGGATTTGTGGCGACATTCAATAATTGTGTGCTCAACGAAACTGATAATGTAAACGGAACCGTAACCGTAACTTATGCAGTAGGGGAGGAAGAGTCATCCTTTACGGCAACTTATCAGGATTTTTATGTGGGTACCGTTAAAATAAACGGAACCAGAACGCTAACATTCTCAACGATCAATGAGGAATCCACGATGGTGTATACCGTGACCAGTGATATGTCTGTGGAAATGGAAGATGGCAGTTTAATTTCTGAAAACGGTACCAAAACCATGAGTATCTCCTATGGTGATGGTTTAGCGTTTACACTTTCTGGAAACTGGACCGTTGAGGCCGATGAAAACACCTATGTTGTGGAAACCTTGGAAGACCTTGAAGGAAACGCATCTTGCGAATACATCACTGCAGGGGCCATGACCGTTTCCAAGAATGGCTTGGAGGTTACAGTGGATTTTGGAAATGGTGAGTGTGACAATACAGCTACCGTCATTTATCCAAATGGAGCCACAGAGGAGATTGTGTTATAGTCATTAAAAATATAAATGGAAAGTACCGGCACATACCGGTGCTTTTTTGTTTTAATAGGATGCTGTTTTCAGTTTCCTTATATTTAAGGAAACAATACGTTTATGGTAAAACATTTGGTAGCGGCCCAAAATGATTTTTTTGCCACGCAGAAAACAAAAGAAGTCGCATATAGAAAAAAGTATCTCAAAAAGCTTCAACAGGAGATTTTAGACCAAGAAGATGTTATCTGCGATGCGCTATATGCTGATTTTAAAAAACCAAAATTTGAAAGTTTGGCCACGGAGACCCAATTGGTTTTGGCCGAGCTGAGACATGCGATCAAAAACGTGAAAAATTGGAGCGAACCGGACCGAGTAGGGGCTTCGCTTTTGAATTTTCCATCCAAAGAATGGGTGCAACCCGAACCTTATGGCAAGGTACTCATCATTTCCCCATGGAATTATCCGTTTATGCTTTCCATATCACCCTTGATTGGTGCTTTGGCCGCTGGTAATACCGCAATCTTGAAACCTTCGGAGTTTAGTCCGAATACCGCCAAGATCATAGCACAGATCATCCGAAAGGTATTTCCTCCGGAATATGTTACGGTAGCAGTAGGCGGAGTGGAAGTCTCTACCGAACTGTTGGCAGAAAAATGGGAATACATCTTTTTTACGGGGAGTACCCGAGTGGGAAAGATTGTGTACCAAAAAGCCGCGGAACACCTAACACCTGTCACTTTGGAACTGAGCGGGAAGAATCCTTGTATTGTTGACGGAACCGCTTCGATAAAACTGGCTGCAAAACGCATTGCCTGGGGTAAATTGATCAATGCCGGACAGACCTGCATAGCCCCGGACTATGTTTTGGTCCACAAGAGTGTAAAAAAGGCTTTGGTAGATGAGCTTAAGAAGAATATCCTCCAGTTTTATGGGGATTCCATTGAGGCATCCCAAGATTTTGCCCGTATCACTACAAGCAAGCATTACGAAGAACTTAAAACAATGCTTAAAGGGCAGAAGCTTTTGTTTGGTGGTAACTATAATGATGAAGATCAGTATTTGGAGCCCACTTTAGTAGATGAGCCCCAACTGGACAGCACCATAATGGAAGGGGAAGTATTTGGCCCAATTCTACCCATAATTTCCTATGAAGATGAAAGTGAACTGGATGACTATATTTCTCGTTATCCAAATTCCTTGGCGTTTTATGTGTTCTCCAACAATAAAAGATTCCAAAAACGTATGATGGGGCAATATTCCTTTGGCGGGGGCACCATTAATGATACGGTGGTGCACATCAGCAACAAAGCATTACCTTTTGGAGGTGTGGGACAATCCGGTATTGGCGGATACCATGGAAAATATACGTTTGATTTGTTCTCGCACCATAAAGCCATAGTAAAAAGAGCTACTTGGCTGGATGTACCGTTACGATATGCACCCTATAATGTTTCCATGAAATGGATAAAGAAGCTCAAATATTTCTTCTGATAATTGACAAATTTGAAATTTCAAGGTTTAAAATTATCAAAAACGCATTTATTTACGAAGAAAATGTTAAACGGTTGATTTATAAGTAGTTTGATGTTATTTTCAAGAAAAACTATTTAATAAGATCACATGGAAAAGCATCAAAAAAAATATAGCATATCGGTGTTGCTCGATATGTCCAAAAGCTCTGAATACGTATTGAAGAGCGCTGTGGAATTAGCTAAAAGGATTAATGGAGCCGTTGAGGTTTTTCATGTGAAACCCACTACAAAACTTATACAAGGGGATAGCCAATTTTCCGCAATACGCACCTTAAACTTGGATGCGCGGTCGACACGGGCTGAAATCGAGAACCTGATTTCCGAAATTGGCGCAACAAAAGAAGTGTCCATTGGCTACAAACTGGAATACGGTAATGTAAAGAACCGGGTTAGGGATTATTTGACGTTACAAAAACCTGATATTTTGGTCTTGGGCAAACGTAGGCCAAGATTTGGAGTTTTATTTGAAAGTATTACGGACTTTGTTATTGACAGTGTTCGGGATACAAATGTGCTGATTTTGGGGGAGGATGATAAATTCCATTCCTTTGAGGATATCAACTTGGGAATTTTTGGCTCAGGACTTGAAGATAATGACTTAGAGGTTATTCTTGATTTGAAACGGGATAGTGATAAACCAGTTCGCCATTTTGGAATTGCCAATGAACAAGAAGATAATCGACCAAAATTTCCTTGGCAGAAAACAGTTTCCTATATATTTAGCAAAGGCAGTAATACCGTTGATGGTTTGGTAAATTATGTTTCCCGTACCGATACGCAGTTGTTAATGTGTGTATCCAACAAGGGAGAAAAAAATTCTCTGTTTAAATCAAGCCCGTTAAAAGAGGTTATTCGAAAGGCGAACGTGCCTTTAATGATTTTGGGCAAATAATGGTCTTTGGACGGCTCTTTGAGGTTCTATATAAACTATTTCCAAAGAAAGGTATTCGGGGCCTTCACCTCATTTATCAAATTAAGGTCGAATAATCTAGACTGTACTTCATTTACCGTTTGTTCCGATAATTGCTTTTGTCCCCAATTGGTCTTGGAAAGCCAATCTTTAATGTCTTCCAATTTTTGCCCATATCTGTTGGATAACGTTCTGTCAATACTTGGAATCAGCTTAAATTCTATGGTATAGGTGTTTATCACCTCCAGTATGTGTTTGACCACTCCCTCATTTTCTTTCAAAAACTTGTCCGAAGCAGCGATTACGAAACAAGGCCAAGGGGTAGGGCAGTCACCCAATCGCTTGAAGGTCCCATTGTCGACAAGGGGTTTTGTGGTAAAATGTTCCCACATAAAATAAGCGTTGGATCCACTTGCTAGATTTTCTACGGCACCATCCAAGTTATTTATAATTTCAAATTCCAGGTCTTTTGTGTCCCAACCTTGATTTTGCGCATTGATATAGGCCATGAGATGACTTCCGCTGCCCATACGGCTGATGGCGACTCTATCGTTTTCCAAGGACTTGATGGAATCTCTCTCACTGTTTGCATCCACGTGGATGCCCCAAAGCAGGGGAGAAGAAACGTATTCTTGAACGATTTTACTCGGATTGCCCTGTGAGATGCTTTTGATAATGCCTTCGGTGAGAATAATGCCCATATCCGCTTCACCATCTTGAAGCATCTGTGTCATTTTTCCCGTTCCTTCCGGGATATCGGTCCATGCCAGATGAATACCTCTATCCTCAAAAGCATTGTCCTCCATGGCCAAGTGCCAAGGAAGGTTAAAATGTTCTGGAACACCAATTATTTTTACTGTTTTCATGCGTTTCGTTTCTTGTGGCCTAAAATTACGATTCCGATTGGTATTTTTCTGAACAACCGCCGTTCAAAATTATACCAATTGACTTTCTGCAATGTGTTCCAAAGCATATTGGATCAGTTCGTCAATGGTTTTGTGCCCTTGTTTGGAAAATTCGCCCGTAGCCCTATTGGCCAATATTGCATTGAGTGAAACGGCTCGGTGTCCATGGAGTTTGGCAATACCGTAAATGGCCGCTGTTTCCATTTCAAGATTGGTGATTCTGACATTTCCATGGGAAAAGCCAGCTAATTTCTCGTTAAAGTCCTTTATAGCGGGTGTTAATCTCAATACTCTTCCTTGTGGACCATAAAACCCTGAATTTGTTCCTGTTGCACCTAATCGTATACGATTTGAATCAAAAACACTGCATAAATATTTGTCCACATCCACGGCGTATGGGTGTATGTTGTACTTACCCCAATCCAAGTATGTCCCAAGGGCTTGTTCCAGTTCCATGTTCTTGATGTGTCCACAATCATAAAAGTGCATCAAGTTGTCAAAACCTATGCCGGTGGAACTGATCAAAAATGTATCTATGGGAATATCTGGTTGTATGGAGCCTGTTGTACCGATGCGTATAAAATTGAGCTGCGTCTTTTTGGTTTTTATCTGTCGTGTGGTAAAGTCAATGTTCACCAATGCGTCCAGCTCATTAAAAACAATATCGATATTGTCCGTTCCAATACCGGTGGACACAACGGAAATCCGTTTGCCGGAATAATGACCGGTATGGGTGACGAATTCCCGCTTGCTTTTTTTTACTTCAATGGAATCAAAGTATTTGGACACCGCTTGTACACGTTGGGGGTCACCCACGGTAATAATGGTGGTGGCAATATCTTCAGGCAGAAGATTCAGATGGTAAATGCTCCCATCAGGATTCAGAACAAGCTCTGAACTGCCCAGTGATGAGTCCATTTTGCTTACAGTTTAAGGATTCGGTCCGTTTCAGTATTGTACAAGAAGTTATACTTTAAGGAACCACCCAGATACATGTGATTGTCACGTATTTCCGAATAGTAATTGGCTTCTTTCTTTAAGACATCCAACCCTTTTTTGGTTAATTTGACAGGGTCAAAAGAACTAAAAAGTGGTTTTAACGAAGAAACCATCCGTTCGTACTGGGTATCTCCAAAACCGTAGTAGCCCTGGTTTGTCAGCAATTTTTGCATCAACTCTTTTTTGGACTTGGGTTTTTCTCTTTTGGCCACTTCCAAAATATGGTTTTCCAAATCGTTGAGCCCATTTTTAATGGTTGGGAATCGTTTCAAATGCGTTTTAAGTGCATCCGATAAGTACTCAAATTGGAAATCGTTATTGGCTATCTGGTTTTCCAACCGGATGGGGTTGTCACTACAATATAGCTGCCAAATATAGTCGGCATATTCGATGTCATCTTGTGATAGTATTTTTCTATCATTGTAAAGCTGGAGCAATTTCTCGTCGCTAAGTTCATTAAGACCGTACAATTTGTCGGAGTCGTCCTCTTTGCCACTGCACACCAATGAGATTTCGGCGTGTCTTCTGTGTGTTTTTAGCCAGCTGAGAACAGCCAGCATGTTGATTTGGCAAAAGAGATCATATTCAAACCAAAGTACAATATGATCTTGCTGCTTGTGATTACAAAGCGATCGGTACTCTTTCAAGGTTTTTTCGATGAACCAAGATTTGGAGACTTTGTAATTTTTGTTCAAGAATTCGAATCTTGTTTTCCAGAAGGATTCACTCCCCACAGAGGAAAGTGTTTTTCCTTCGCAAAGCATTTCTCTCCAGGTGATTACATCACCTTTTAATTGTAATGACTGTAGTCTAGACGTGAAACTGTCCCCGTTGGTTATGTGCAACAGTGAATTCATTTTCAGCTTAGTTTTCGTTGGTTAGGAATATTAAAAGTAAGCTTTAAAGAAAGAACATAAAAATTTTTTCTCAAAACATTGCTGTTAAAAACTTGTTTTTTGACATGTGGAATAAACTCCATTGATTTTTTTGTGGAATTGGCAGTTATCCGCCAACACGCTTAACCGAAAATCCATTCTCTTTAAGGAAATCCATAATTTTATCCCTGTAATCCCCTTGTATGATTATGGTTTCGTTCTTAAAACTACCTCCTACACCCAATAAGGTCTTTAAATCTTTTGTCAATTTTTTAAAATCGGTACCTGCTCCGTTATATCCTTCCAAAATGGTTACCGGCTTCCCTTTTCGCTTTTCATATTTGCAGATAATGGGGTCGTCCTGTAGCCAATAGGAAGCTGTCCTTTTTTCATTTACCGGATTTTCCTCGGGTACATGGTCGGGAAATAGGTTCTTTAACTGGTCTCCTAAATCCATCGTTATTTTTTTATGAGTCCAAGGTCTATCAATCTTTCGTGCAAAAATTCCCCGGCGGTTATGTCTTCAAACGCTTTGGGATGCTCGTCATCAATACAATTCTCCAGACAATCCAATGGCATATCGCTCACAGGGTGCATAAAGAACGGAACCGAGTAGCGGGAAGTGCCCCAAAGTTCCTTGGGCGGATTTACCACTTGGTGTATGGTCGACTTTAACTTATTATTGGTTAGTCTCGACAGCATGTCACCAACATTGATCATCAGTTGATCGGAATCGGCAATGGCGTCTACCCAATTTCCTTGATGATCCTTTACTTGAAGTCCTTTTCCATGTGCCCCCATCAGCAATGTAATAAGGTTGATATCCCCATGGGCCGCAGCTCTCACTGCATTTTTGGGTTCTTCCGTAATGGGCGGATAATGGATGGGCCTCAAGATGGAGTTTCCGTTTTTAATATAGTTGTCAAAATAGGTTTCCTCCAGCCCCAAGTGCAAGGCCAATGCCCTCAGCACATACTTAGCGGTTTTTTCCAACATTTTATAGGTCTCTTTTCCGACACTGTTAAAGTTGGGAAGTTCCTCCACTATGACATTGTCCGGGTATTCCGCTTCCAGTTTCGGGTCACCCTCAACATATTGGCCAAAATGCCAGAATTCTTTAAGGTCTCCTTCCTTTTTGCCCTTAGCATGTTCTTTTCCAAAGGAAGTGTATCCTCGTTGTCCCCCAATTCCTTCAATCTCGTATTTATTTTTCACCTCTTGGGGCAGGTCAAAGAACTTTTTTATTTCGGCATAAAGGTTTTCCACCAGTTCATCTGATAAAAAATGCCCTCTCAGCGCCACAAAGCCAATTTCTTCAAAAGCGGCACCAATTTCTTTTACAAATTTCTCTTTTCTTTTAGGGTCGCCCGAAACAAAATCTTTCAGGTCCACACTTGGAATCGCGCTCATAGTATGATCTTTGGAATAATGCCAAAAATAGGGAATATTGCCGAAGGTTTTGAAATTTTGAAACATTTTGAGGGGCTTTTTACTACTTTTATCCGACAGAATTTTATTGTATGAGGTATCATGTTGGCAACTTGGAAGAACAAAAGTTGCTGGATTTGTACACAGGAATGCTGAAGCCCAGAATGATAGAGGAAAAAATGTTGATTCTTCTAAGACAGGGCAAAATTTCCAAATGGTTTAGCGGGATAGGCCAAGAGGCTATTTCAGTAGGGGTCACCAAGGCGCTCAAGGAAGATGAATATATCCTTCCGATGCACAGAAACTTAGGGGTCTTCACCTCTAGGAACATTTCCTTAAATCGACTTTTTGCCCAATGGCAGGGAAAACAAAGTGGTTTCACCCAAGGTAGGGACCGTAGTTTTCATTTTGGCACCCAGGAATACAAAATTATTGGGATGATCTCGCATTTGGGCCCCCAATTGGGAGTGGCGGATGGTATCGCCTTGGCGGACATGTTGCGGAGAAAGAAACGGGTGACCGCTGTTTTTACAGGGGAAGGCGCTACCAGTGAAGGTGATTTTCACGAGGCCCTTAACGTGGCTTCGGTTTGGAACCTGCCCGTGTTGTTTTGTATTGAAAACAACGGATATGGTCTTTCAACACCGACCAAAGAGCAATATAACTGTGAACACTTGGCGGATAGGGCCAAAGGATACGGTATTGAGTCCCGGATCATTGATGGGAACAATATTTTGGAGGTCTTTACCAAGGTGGATGAATTGTGTAAAACCATTCGTAAACGCCCACGTCCCATATTGATAGAATTCAAGACTTTTAGGATGCGCGGTCACGAAGAAGCGAGTGGCACCAAATATGTCCCCGACAAATTGATGAAGGAATGGGGGAGAAAAGACCCAATATCCAACTACGAAAGTTTTCTGTTGGAAGAAGGGGTGCTTACAGAAGAACATATTGAAAATATCAAACAAGGAATTGCCGAGGAGATCAACACAAATTTACAGTCCGCTTTTGATGAGCCCGAAGTGTCTCGTGATGAAAGTAAAGAATTAAAAGAGGTTTATGAACCATTTGATTATCAAAATATTGAACCTAAATCAAACGAATCCGAAAATATTCGTTTTGTAGATGCCGTTTCACAGGGGTTGGAGCAATCCATGTATCGCCATAACGAACTCATTATAATGGGGCAGGATGTTGCGGAATACGGGGGTGTTTTTAAAATCACCGAAGGTTTTGTGCCCAAGTTCGGTAAGAGCCGGGTAAGAAACACGCCTATTTGTGAATCGGCCATTGTTTCTACTGCCATGGGGTTGTCCATCAACGGGATGAAAGCCGTTGTCGAGATGCAATTTGCCGATTTTGTAAGCTCAGGATTCAACCCAATTGTCAACTATTTGGCAAAAGTACATTACCGATGGAATGAAAAAGCGGACGTGGTGATACGTATGCCCTGTGGAGGAGGTGTGGGAGCAGGACCTTTCCATTCCCAGACCAATGAGGCGTGGTTTACCAAAACCCCTGGGCTCAAAGTGGTGTACCCGGCATTCCCTTATGATGCCAAAGGATTGTTGAATACTGCAATCAACGACCCTAATCCTGTGCTGTTTTTTGAACATAAAGGTTTGTACAGAAGCATTAGAGGGGATGTTCCAACCGATTATTACACCTTACCGTTCGGCAAGGCCAGCCTTTTACGGGAAGGGAACTCAATTTCCATAATCACTTATGGGGCCGGTGTGCATTGGGCATTGGAAACGCTGGACAAACATCCGGAAATCGATGCCGATGTGGTGGATTTGCGAACACTTCAACCGCTTGATACGGAAACAATTTTTAATTCGGTAAGGAAAACCGGAAAATTGATCGTGCTCCAGGAAGACACTTTATTTGGAGGAATGGCCAGTGATATTTCGGCCTTGGTGATGGAAAATTGCTTTGAATATCTGGATGCCCCGGTCAAAAGAGTTGGTAGTTTGGAAACTCCGGTACCCTTCGCAAAACCACTGGAACAAAATTATTTGCCCAAAAAACGATTTGAAAAAGAATTAATCGAATTATATGAATATTAAAATCAATTGGTTACCGTTATTTTTAATAATTTAACAACTGGAAATACGCCCCCAATCGTATATTTTTTTGAACATTAACTTAATACTTATGTTGAAACGATCACTTTTATTGATTACAGTGATGGGACTTTTGTTCTCATCCTGCTCCGTTTCCAAAAGTGCTAGGACACAGCGAAATCTGTTCAGCGGCACTTGGAATTTGGACAACGTTTATTACGAAAACAATACTGGAAATTTCAAATCCACCATCTTCAATGATGCAGAGGACATCTGCTTTGAAGACAGTGAATGGTTCTTTCGGGACAATAACAGTACTGGCCGATACACGATAAAACAAAGCTCCCTTTGTCAAGGAGGGGACCGTTTTTTCAGATGGTCCGTGGTGGAACCGGAACAGAATTACCAAAGTCAACTCCAGTTTAAATTTATCGACGAAAACCGAAAGGATATCTCCGGAGGATATGGGTACCGTTTGAATATTGTCAGCCTCTCAGAACAATCCATGACCCTCAATTCCAATGTTTCGGTTGACGGACAACCCGTAACCATTGTTTACGAATTCTCAAAAAAATAATTTTATGAAAAATATAGTTTTAAAAGGAGCAACGGCTTTTTTGGCGTTGACCATGATTATTGGTTGTGACGCCATCAAAAATGCGAACAATACCCAAAAAGGTGCCGCGATCGGTGCCGGTAGTGGTGCCGTTATCGGTGGTGTTATCGGAAACAATGTAGGAAAAGGAAATACAGCCCTTGGCGCAATTATTGGCGCCGTTGTGGGTGGTGCTGCCGGTGGCTACATTGGAAACCGTATGGACCGACAAGCGGAACAGATTGAGCAAGAAGTACCAGGTGCCGAAGTGCAAAGGGTCGGTGAAGGGATCAATGTGACCTTTAGTGGAGAAAATGGGGTTTATTTTGATACCAACAAATCCGATATCAAAGGGGCTTCTGCTGCTACTTTGGATAAATTGGCCGGAATTTTCAAGGAATATCCAAAAACCAATATTTTGGTGGAGGGACATACCGATAGTGATGGTGCTGCTGAATACAATATGGAACTGTCCAGGCGTAGGGCCCAGGCCGTTACTGATTATTTAGTGGCCAAAGGTATTTCCAGTGGACGGTTCACCACCAAATGGTATGGTGAGGAACAACCTGTGGAAAGCAACGAAACTGCAGCAGGTAAAGCAGCGAACAGGCGAGTAGAGCTTGCAATTGTAGCAAGTGACGAGCTAAAACAGGAAGCTTACGAGCAAACAGAAAACTAACTAAATATTCGGGTAAAAAATTTAGGGTCCGGTAAAACCGGGCCTTTTTTATTTATAAATGTTAAAAAAAATATTAATTGTGGGTTAAGTCGACGGCAATTCGAAAGAATTTATGTAACTTAAAAGAGGTCAATCAGTTAACGGTAAATTCTTGTGCCCTATGGAAAACATCGCCTCAAATACACTTAAAGATCAACGGGAACTCCTAGTGAGGTTAGAGCGAAACAATAGAATGGTACAACGATTGGCTGAGAAGCTGAACTCGTACACCTACGAACCAAGATGCCCGCAGGGGTTTGAAAAGTATTACGAGTTGAACAGGAGCATAAAAAACTTTACGACCCATCAAAATCAGGTCATGTCCAAATTAGGGACGGAAAAATCCAATATCCAAGAGATCGCACTTCACCTGGAACGTTTTAAAAAACTGGAAAGCGAGTTTGCCGCATACATTTTTGACCTTAAAAAGCCCCTGTGAAATTTTCAAAACCCGGAATCCCATAAAATTTACTGACGGGGTTATTTTCTCCAGTAAACATCCGTAATATTGCAGGATAGTTAATCTATCTTAAGAATGGGAAAATCCTCAAACTCCGCCCTTGTTTTCATGGCTTTCTTTGCTATATATGTTATCTGGGGCTCCACCTATTTATTGAACAAGATTGCCGTATTCGAGTTGGAACCCTTTATGTTGGCAGCTTGCCGATTTACCATTGCGGGACTGTGCATATTTCTCTTGGCCAAAATCATGGGGATTTCCCTTCGAATTACCCAAAAACAACTAATAAATACCATCATAGCGGGAGTACTTTTCTTGAGTGTTGGAAATGGTCTGGTTGTATGGGCCCTTAGGTATGTGGATACCGGTTTTGCCGCCTTGGAAATAGCTTCCCAGCCCCTCATTATTCTTTTGATGATGCGACTGTTGCAAGGCAAGAAAATCCAGGCCATGTCCTTGGTAGGGGTCATATTGGGAATTATCGGAATTTACCTGTTGGTGAGCCAAAAACAGATTATCGCACAAGACGAGTCCATTGTGGGCATGGCCATGATCTTTTTCTGTATGCTTTGTTGGTCCTACGCCAGTCTATTTGTGGCTCGCGCCGATTTGCCCACGAATTATTTTGTGAATACCGGCTACCAAATGTTTTTTGCAGGCATTGTTTTGACGTTGATGAGCTTTGCTTTTGGCGAAGAATGGTCTTCTCCCTTGTCTTGGAGCGGCAAAGTACAGGCTTCCATGTTGTTGCTCGTATTTTTTGGCAGTATTGTGGCATTTACTTCTTTCAACTACCTTTTAAAGACGGTTTCCCCCGAAAAAGTGGCCACCTCTACCTATGTGAACCCCATCGTTGCCCTATTGCTGGGCTGGTATTTTTTGGATGAAACGATTACACTTCAATCCATTATTGCGGCAACCATCCTGCTGACCGGGGTATATTTTATCAACACCAAAAAGACCTTGGCCATTTTTGAACGTTTCAAACGTTAAGGCACCGTTATTTGTCTCGGATTTGGTTAAACAATTTTGTAACTTGTAAGAAGTTAACAATCAAACCGATGAAGGCGATAATAAAAATTGGGGCATACTTTTTATTGCTGATCTCCGTAGCGTGTGCATCAAGCAAGAGCAAGGCGACTCCGGAAGAAATTGCCGCCTTGGAAAATATGATTTCCAACAAGCATTTTGAGATCCAGGCCAAATGGGCCCAACCGATGGCTTCGCAAAGTTTGAACAGTATTGCCAACGCAGGATTGCTACCTCCGGGAAGTAATGCCAGTAGGATCGATATTTCTGGGACCGGTGGGTATTTCCGTATGGTGGGCGATAGCGTTATGGCCGATCTTCCTTTTTTTGGGGAGCGTAGGATGGGAGGCTCCTATAATCAGAACAAAACTGGAATTATATTCAAGGGGATTCCAAAAGAACTCTCCTTTTCTCCCAATAAAAAAGGGGACGGACAAACCATGCGTTTCTCAATAAGTGAAAAATCCGAAGGGTATCAGGTCATTGCGCAATTGTACCCCAATGGCACGGCCAGGCTCACCGTTTCGAGTACCCAACGAACAATTATGTGGTACCAGGGCATTCTTTCCGAATACAAAAAAGAGTAGGGGGCACTTCAAAAGAAAAAAACTATTGCCATGAGGTTTCCATGATTTTATCATAGTTTTATGGGTTCAGAAACCAAAATACCTAAACAATCACGATGAAAATGTACACTTTGACCTTAAGGTCAATATTGATGCTGTCACTTTCCATGACTTTTCTTGCATGTAACGGAAAAAAAGAAAGCAAAAATGAAAAAACCACGGAAGAAGCCGGGGAAAACGGGGAAGTGGCAACGCCAACACCATCCACTACTTTGCCCTTGGACCGTCTTAACCTTCCCGAAGGATTTAGTATTGATGTATATGCGGAGAACCTGGAAGGCGCACGTTCCATGGCCATGGGAGCCGATGGGACCCTTTTTGTGGGCACGCGGAACGAGGGTAAGGTATATGCCGTAAAAGACACCGATGGCGATTACAAGGCGGATGAGACCTATACGATTGCCGAAGGTCTAGAGCAGCCCAACGGCGTGGCCTTCAAAGATGGCGCATTGTATGTGGCGGCCGTGAGCCGTTTGTTCAAGTACGCCAACATTGAGTCGCAATTGGAGAACCCCGAGGAACCCGAATTGATCTATGACGATTACCCAACGGAGTTTCACCACGGGTGGAAGTACATTGCCTTTGGCCCCGACGATAAATTGTACGTTCCCGTAGGGGCGCCCTGCAATATCTGCGATAGCGCTGTGGTGGACAAGCGTTATGCCTCCATCACCAGAATGGATCCTGATGGCAGTAACAGGGAGATTGTGGCGCACGGCATACGAAATACAGTGGGCTTTACATGGCACCCGGAAACCAACGAACTCTGGTTCACAGATAACGGCAGGGATATGCTGGGAGATGATGTTCCTCCCGGGGAGTTGAACAGGCTCACGGAAATCGGTCAACATTTTGGCTATCCCTATTGTCACGGCGGGATCATAAAAGACCCGGAGTATGGTGATCAACGGCCATGTTCCGATTTTGTGCCCCCGGTGCAGCCCTTGGACGCCCACGTGGCCGCTTTGGGTGTGAAATTTGGAAAGGGCCCCATGTTTCCGGAAGCCTATCGGGGCCATGCCTTTTTGGCGGAGCATGGTTCGTGGAACCGTTCCTCCAAATCAGGATACAGGGTCACCTTGGTGAAACTGGAAAATGGAGAGGCCGTAAGTTATGAACCCTTTATAGACGGTTGGTTGGATGAAGAATCGCAAGAGGCTTTTGGTAGACCGGTGGATCTATTGTTCTTGGAAGATGGCTCCTTATTGATCTCCGATGATGAGGGGAACGCCATTTACCGTGTGACCTACAACGGTTAAATTGTCTTAGAAATTATTTTGAAAGTACTTGGGAATGGGCATTTGTTCCATTTTCCAGGTACTTTTTTTTTGGACACTGTCCGTAACCTCTATAAAAAAGTAATTGGGCGCACCTTCCATTTTGGGAACAATGCGTTCTATGGTAAAAGTGCAATCGTTGTGGTGAAAAACATACGCTGTCCTATCCTTGGACGTTTCGGAGATTTTGCCATGGCGCAAGATCAAACTTGGTCTTTCCAAGATGCTATTGCTTTTGCGCCAACACAGGTATCGGATTTCTCCGGTACGGAGCTTATCTATTCTTACCGTGAACTGTTGGTCGCCAAAGTAGGCCAAAATGCACTCTATGTTGGAGTCTCTCCAAAACATAGCCTTGTAGGTTTAAGTAGGTTGGTTTGGGAGTAACGACAATATGATCGCTCTATTGCCCTAAATCCTGTTTCTTTTGCCCCACTCCGCTCCAACCAACCAACCTGCCAGAAAAATAATGATTCCGGACATAACCAGACAAAATATCTGTAAGGCATTTATAGTTTCAAGTGTAGTCATATTCTCGTATTTGTAAGGCAAGCTACACAATATGCAATTATATTACGTAGCAAATTGATAAATATCCTGTTTCAATTGATGAATGGTGTATATGGATGTATGGATTGCAAAAACAGGGGCTAAAAAATAGGTTGAAAACGAAAAATGTCCGAAAAGGATATCCAAGGAGGTAGTTTTCGTCAACCTGAACTTGTTTCAGGTTCTCATAATGATTTGCTCAAAACCATGATGGGATTCTGAAATGAATTCAGAATGACGCATCTCAATGTTTTTGCTTGATATTCAATGCTTTCAATTTCCAAAGGGAAAAATGTCCGAGAAGGATATCCAAGGAGGTAGTTTTCGTCAACCTGAACTTGTTTCAGGTTCTCATAATGATTGCTCAAAACTATGATGGGATTCTGAAATGAATTCAGAATGACGCATCTCAATGTTTTTACTTGATATTCAATGCTTTCAATTTCCAAAGGGAAAATTGTCCGAGAAGGATATCCAAGGAGGTAGTTTTCGTCAACCTGAACTTGTTTCAGGTTCTCATGATGATTGCTCAAAACTTTGATGGGATTCTGAAATGAATTCAGAATGACGCATCTCAATGTTTTTGATTGATATTCAATGCTTTCAATTTCCAAAGGGAAAATTGTCCGAGAAGGATATCCAAGGAGGTAGTTTTCGTCAACCTGTACTTGTTTCAGGTTCTCATATTGATTTGCTCAAAACCATGATGGGATTCTGAAATGAATTCAGAATGACGCATCTCGATGTTTTTGCTTGATATTCAATGCTTTCAATTTCCAAAGGGAAAATTGTCCAAGGAGTTGCGACATCTGTCCATTTTATCCCAGTCTACATCACTGCACCTTTGTAAAGTCAAAAATTGACAAACGAATTATTCATAAAAAAACAGAAAGTTATGACACGTTTACAAGCATTAGATTCAAAGGAAGCAACCGGAAGATCAAAAGAATTATTTGAAGGCATCCAAGGTAAATTGGGCATGGTTCCCAATATGATGAGAACCATGGGGAACTCCTCAGTGGTTTTGGAAGGCTACTTGAACCTAAGCGATATTTTGGGCAAAGGGTCGTTGGGTGGAAAATTGGGTGAACTATTGGCCCTGACCGTAGCAGAATCCAACGCCTGTAACTATTGCCTATCCGCCCACTCATTTATCGGTGAAAAACTGGTAGGTATCGATACCGACACCTTGCAATCCGCAAGAGAGGCTATCAACAACGACCCAAAAATCGCTGCTACGCTTCAGTTTGCAAAAACGTTGATCAACAAAAACGGACGCGTTTCCGATGAAGATGTGGAAACCGTAAAAGCGGCGGGCTATTCAGATGGTGCCGTAGGTGAGATCGTGGCACACGTAGCCTTGAACATCTTCACCAATTATTTCAACAATACAGCCAATACCGATATCGATTTCCCAGTAGTGGAAGCCGCTACGGTATAATTAACCCTTAAATACAATTACAAATGAAAACGTTTAGAAATCTTTTTCTTGTGGCATTCGCATTGTTCGCGACCATAAGTGTACAGGCACAAACTCCTCCGGTGGACGATAATGGTCTTGCCATTGGTGGCTACGATGTGGTATCCTATTTTTCCGGGACAGCACAGCGAGGAAGCAAAAGCTACGCCGTGCAACATAATGGGGCAACCTATTACTTTGTGAGCAAGGCGAATCAAAATGCCTTTAAAAAATCCCCAAAGAGCTATTTGCCCCAATTTGATGGCTACTGCGCTTGGGGTGTAGGGGCAAAGGATGCCAAGTTTCCCATCAACCCGGAAACTTTTGATATAGCTGATGGAAAATTGTACCTGTTCTTCAACGGACCCTTCAACGGGAAGCCTTTCAATACCTACGAAGACTGGGCACAACGCACTACGGAGCTGAAAACGGCGGCACACGCCAAATGGCCCAAGGTGAAAAACAGTAAATAGTTTTAATTAGCCAATAGGGTAGGGCCCCGCCATAGGTCCTGCCCTTTTTCAATGTAAAAAAATCATAACCATGGACATAGAAAAAAAATATCCGTTGCCACCCTTTACTGAGGAAACTGCAAGGGAAAAAGTACAATTGTCAGAAGATGCCTGGAACAGCCAAGACCCCGAAAAAGTGAGCAAAGCCTACACAGTGGACACTGAATGGCGCAACCGATCCCAGTTTGTGAACGGTCGTGAAGAAGTAGTTTCCTTTTTGACCGAAAAGTGGCAAAAAGAAAAAAATTACAAATTAAGAAAGGAATTGTGGGCCTTTACCGACAATAAGATTGCAGTTCGTTTTGAATATGAATACCAGAATGCCGAAGGAGCGTGGATTCGCGCATATGGAAACGAAAATTGGGAGTTCAACGAGCACGGGCTCATGCAGAAACGCTATGCCAGTATCAACGATCTGCCAATAGACGAAACCGAAAGACGACTTTGATCATGGAATTCAGATTTCAGACATCAGATTTCTAATTACTAAATCCTGACAACTGACCACTGATAACCGAACATATATGGAGATCTACAACACCAACACACTCATCGACGAACAAACCGGAAACCTGGCCTTTAAACTCTCCACTTTTGAGGATAGCTGCCAGTTTTGCGATACACACCGGTTCAATTACTATTCCTTGATCTGGATAAAAAAGGGGAGGGGCACTGCCCAAGTGGACTTTTCGGAGTATGCATTTACACCAAACACCCTATTTGCCGTAACGCCCTACCAACCTTTTACCATCACCGAGGAAGCACCGTTGGAGGGTGTGGAGTTGAATTTTCACCCCGATTTTTTCTGCATCCACAAGCACCACGAACAAGTGGCCTGCAACGGGGTACTCTTCAACAATATATACAGCCCGCCCTTGCTTCGGGTTACAGAAGATATCCAAAAGGAGTTGGACTTGGTGATACGGCAGATGTACACCGAGGTGCAGAAATCGGAACTGGCGCAGTACGAGCTGTTGGTCTCCTATCTTAAAATATTTTTGATCACGGCCTCCCGCGCCAAGGCAAAGCAACAGCCCGATGCCTTGGCAGGCACCTCGGACGAAAAGGAGCCCTTTATCCTCCAAAAGCTCAAAAACCTGATAGAGACCCACTACAAGACCAAACACTCCGCCGGGGAGTATGCCGATCTTTTGAACATTAGCCCCAAGGCCTTGGCCAAAATGACCAAAAACCATTTTAACAAGACCATGACCAACCTGATCAGTGAACGGATCATTATTGAGGCCAAGCGGGAGCTGTACCTCACCAACAAAACGGTCAAGGAGATTGCCTACGACCTGGGGTATGATGATGAGCACTACTTTAGCCGCTTTTTTAAGAACAATGCCGAAATCTCGCCCAAAACCTATCGCGAGACCGTGGGTTTTGCCCGTGCCGCCTCCGCGTAAACCCTATTTATGAAAGCACATGTATCCCACCAGACCTTACCGCTGCCCTTTGGGCAGGTGTACGAAACCTTGAAAAAACGCATTGTAGCGCACGGTTTTATACTCCTGCACGAGATAGACACCCAGGCCATTGTGGCCAAACATGGTGTAGCCATACCCCAACTGCGGCAACTGCTCTTTTTTGAGCCCAAATACATTGCGGAGATTATGGAGAACGACCCCTTGGCCATAAACGATATTCCCTTAAAACTGGTATTACAAGAAATTGATGCCCAAACCACCCAACTGAGTTTTAAAAACCCTGTGGGCAGCTTACAGGGGTATATGTTGGATGCTGAAATGGCAGCCGAACTGTTGGAACGGGTGCAGGGGATGGTTGCTTTTTAGGGTTATAGATGTATAGGATATTTACGTAAGTTGAAGAAAGCCCTTTAGGGCTTTTTTTTGTGGGGTTACGTATTTCTGTAATTGGTTACGTGTTAAATATTATATATTTGGAATAGTTCTCCCATCGTATATTTCCGCTATAAATCAACCAATATAGAATAATGGCCAAAAACATCTTAACAAAAATTGAAGCCAATAACTTGGGTCCTCACTTAGGCTTGGAGGATTCATTTCCCATGAGTAAGCTAAAGCTTGGAATTTTTGCAAATAATGGTACTGGCAAAACATTTTTGAGTCGCGCATTCAGATTAATTGAGAATAATGATGCTGAGCACGTAAACAAGATTTTAACGATAAACCAGTCTCAGGGGCATTTTAAGTTGAAAATTAGTGAGCAGCAAGAAAACACTACAATTCATAAAACTTTAAGCATAAATTTTGTAAAAGATCAAATTGCCAAAATCAGAAATGATACTGGATATAATTTTCATGTTTTCAATAGTGATTATGTAAAAGAGAACATAGAAGAATTAAAATATCAACCAAGCGGTGAGATAGAGGGGTATATCTTAGGTAAGACGAAGATAGATTTGACAAAAGAGAAGAAAAAGGTCGAATTACTGGTTAATGAAATACAAAATGGTTCCAAAATCTTAGTAGATGCTGTAAAGGATGCAAAAAAAGAACTTGACAAGCAGAAAATTAATAAAGGGACTAAAGAATATAAATTCAGTGCTAGGAATGTTTATGATGGAGATTTAGATTATGTTGAAAATAAAACATACGAATATTTAGTTGAATCTAATAAGGTTCTTTCAAGTACTCCTGATGACCTAAAAGATATTCAGGAGATAAAATACATTTCAAAATCTGATTTTCTAGATTTTATAGAAACGTTATTAGTAACAAAATATACTAAAAGTGAGATCGCACAATCCTTTAAGGATAATGTATTGTCAAAACAAGACTTCGTAGAGTCAGGTTTAAAATTGCTTTCAAATAACCTTGGAAATGAAACTGAATGCCCATTTTGTGAACAACTCCTAATGGATGAAGCAATTGAATTGATAAAAAGATACAATGAGTATTTAGAAGATTCTGAGGCACGGGTAAATGCAGACATTAAAAAAGCTATTAATTTTATAAATTCATTTGACAAAAATTTACAAGCCGATGATACATTGTTTATAAGAACAAAAAAGGTCTTTGATTTAAACAAAAAATATATTCCTTCTATTTCTGACCAAGAATTGGTAGAGCCAAATAAAATTGAACTTTCTCAAAATCTTACAGAATTAAAAAAACTTCTGGGAATAAAACTCAACGACATTGAACTACAAATAAAAAGAGAAGAATTTGAGGAACATTTGGGGCTTATAAAAAAACAGGTTGAAGAATTTGATGAAAATGAAAGCATCAATAATAAAATTATAAAGGACTATAATCTTAAGAAAGATAATCTAAAATCAGAGAAACTTGAGATTAATAGACGTTTGTGTAAGGCAATGTATATTAAAACCAGAAAGGAACAGAAAACGCTAATTGATAAAATCAAGTCTTTAAATTCTGAAAAAAAAGATTTAGAATCCGAAATAAGCAATAAGGAAAGTCAAGAAAGAGTAAGTAAGAAGGCCAAAGTTTTAGAAAGTCTGAAAAAGCATTTGAAAAACTTTTTTGGAAACAAATATAGTATTGATGATGATTTTTGTTTTAAATTCAATAAGCACACTTTAACGGATAATGCAACTGATGTATTAAGTGATGGAGAAAAGAGCATAGTGGCATTTTGCCATTATCTTGCTGATGTTCACAAAGTGGTTAATCGAGATGAAGATTATGATAAATTGTTTTTTGTAATAGATGACCCTATTTCAAGTTTAGATTTTCATTATGTGTATGCAATTTCTCAAACAATCAGGAATCTTCATAAAACATTGGATGTAGAAAGGGTTAGGTTTATTGTTATGACTCATAATCTTGAATTTATGAGTATTTTAATAAGAAATAAGATTATTGACATTCCTCTAATGCTTGCAAATCAAAAGTTGCTGAAATTGTCTAGACAATTAGTTATGCCATATGAAGAGCATTTGAGAGATGTTTATAATGTAGCAAATGGAGGTAAACCCTCACATACTACTCCAAACTCTGTTAGGCATGTTCTAGAAACCATTAATAAGTTTGAAGCTCCAGATAAACTTTTGCAAGACTATTGTGAGAATAATGAATTATTGGGAGATAATGAATTTATATATTCCTTGATGCATGATGGGTCACATGGGGGTGTAAGGAGTCAAATAGCTTACACAGATGAAATGATCCAAAAAGGATGTAACGTTCTAATCAACTTTGTGAAATCGAAATTTGAAGGAAGACTATCTCATAAAGTGTGTAAATAGAAAATTAGCGGGGGCATGCCCCCGCTAATTTTTTGTCTAATTTTAAATATTTGCAC
>NZ_PABT01000012.1 GCF_002699205.1 Allomuricauda sp. | reverse complement strand
TCCTCGTTCTTCATAATGGTGTGAAAATTTAAAGTTAAAAAAATAGCGGGGGCATGCCCCCGCTATTTTTTTATTTACACACTTTATGAGATAGTCCCATTAAGTTTTAGCTATTAAAATCGAGGCCATCCCTTTCTAATATTTCTGTCAAACTGTTCGCATCCATTTTTTGTAGGATAGCATTTTCATATTCTTCTGTCATTGGAGTAATAATCCCATTAGCTATATTATTATTCAAATAGGAAATACCATCTCTCCCATTTTCTACTACATTGGAATTAAAGCTTTCAATGGCTAAATCAGCTAAAATTTCTGGCGATATTTCTGGCAAGTTGCAACCAAAATTTGCGGTTAAAGCAACATCCACATGTTTAACATTTCTATGTTCTTCAATTACTAGCTGATTGGAATTTGGATTTTTTCTATCTCTGTATTTAATATCAGTTCCAACTTTATTTAATTCTCTTCTATAGAGCAGATTTTTAGCTTCCCATAATTCTAATTCATTGGATAGAACCAGTAGTGTAGCTTTAACTATTTGCCCTCCTTTTGAGGTAGGAATCAGAGTAGGTGCATTGCCTCTTTTGCTACTTTTTCTTCCATATTCTATTTTAAACGGAGTATCTACATTTTTAATCTTCTTTATTATAAATGGTTCTAATTCCTCTCCGGGGTCATCTATTAAAGAGCCAAAAGCTATTATTCCAATATTATGTGATTTATTTTTCATTTTACCTTTCAGCCAACTACACCAAAATGAATAGGTAAATAATTTTATATCCATTATTTTCAGTGGATTACGATTGTTTTCATTTTAAACAAAGATACTCTTAATAAAAGAAAAGTGAAGATGAGATAAATTTTAAAAATTACTTTCCAAAACCACATTCCTGCTCCCGTTCAGCTCCTTCAGCTCCAACATCAGTTTTTCATTATCGCCCAAGACAAACTTCGGAAGTACAAATACAAACCGTTGTGATTGTCCATTGGCAATAGACTTAGACATTTTATGTTTGTACATTGCTTCTTGCTCTAATCTTTGGAAAGAGGCTTTCCGTTTGTTGTTGCCATTGGTCCGGTACACATTTAGATAGTCGATTTCAAAATTGATACCCGATTTGTTCCTGACCTCTATGACCAGATACACTTCGGAAGCATCATAAACCATTTTCCGCAACCGTAACCGGATACCTTCTTTACGTTTTGTGGCAATGGTTTCAGAACCAGATCTGAGCAAATATTCACTTGCCCTTTGATAATAGGCAGTTCTATCCTCATTGGAAGCGGTGTTTTTAGCTTTGGGTATGTCCATCAAGGGGCTTTCATTGCCGATACTTTCATCTTCATGGATGAAGTAGTTCAATTTGGGAAGTTTGTCGGCATATTTCAAGATATAGGAATACACCTTGCCGTCACTGGTAACGGCCAAAAGATTGCTCTCGGTTCCCGGTTTTGCCTGTAACAGCCCGAAATACTGTTCCTTCTCCCGATTGTAGGTAAACACAAAATGGGAAGCTCCAGTAATACCCTGTCGAATAGGATTAGGAAAGAACAAAGCAACGTTCTTTCGGTCATTGGCATAAATGGTGTCGAGTGGTTTCTGTGCCTGTATGGAAATTGTGAAGGCCAATAGCAATAATGTGATAAAAGTTTTCATAAGAGTAAGTTTAATAATTGCCCATCATGGGCTTTCCTTGAAATTTTGTCTTGGATATTTTTAAAATGAGTTTGTAATTATCGGTAATGGTAACCTTGACATTGCGATGATTTCTCTGGAAAATCTTTTTAAACCCGCTTACCTGTGGCACTCCGGCAATGTTGATGTCATCCACCATATCGCCGACGATTTCATTGGTGACCTCGGCCCTAAAGCTGTTCTCTACATAAATCCCCTCGATACCGTCCTGATAGTCATGTGCCTTTAATTTTACGGGTCGATGGTCGATGTTTTCAATATCGATGATTGTCCGATTGGGCTTAAAGCTGACAAATCCATAAATGGGTGTGTTCCTGGAATAATGCTGCCCATAAATAACGGCATCCTTTAGAAGCCTCATCTGTAGGCGATAATTATTCTTGACGGTCTGCGTGCCATCCACACGGACATAGATGAAACCGTCCGTGTTTTTTGCATTCAAATCATCATTCTCAATGGGATGGGAAGCAAAAAAGAGCTGGTGTTCCAAAGCACGTTCCTTGACCCCGACCTCAGTTTCCTGTCCGTCAATGACATCCATCGTGTCCCTTTCCTTCACAATGGTGGGTTTTGAAGACCTATACCTCGGATTGATGTTTTCATAGGATTGTTCCGAATATTTAATCTGCCCCTGTTGGTAGATACTATCCACCAGCCGCATTTTCTTTTTATCCAATAAATCCGGGTCATATACCCCCGTGGAATCCAGCAGCCGTTCATCGTAGATGCTCGGGGCGTTGGTTTCCCTAACTTCTTTTAAATCGTTCAGGGCATCCAATTTGGAATCGTACTGTTTTTGGTCGTCCTCCAGTTCTGGCACTGGAACCTGGTTGTTCTCTAGGGTCGGTTCTTCATCCTCTCCCAATACCAGCATGGCATAGCTTCCTATAAAAAGTAGGATACATACCAATACAATGGAAAAGATGAGTTTATTCTTTTCTACTTTCATCTGTTCTTATTTTTTTTAATGTTTTTTCAAAAAAGTCGGTAATGAGCAACCCGTGGGTATTGTTAGGAAAGTTCCTGTCCACCTTGATAAGGCTGCCCGTGGTGAAAAGTTCATAGGTATCGGTTACAGACCCTCTATTGATTTCAAAAACGGTCCTGGTCTCAAATTTGTAGGGTTCGTGTTGAATATCCACTTTGGATTCAATGCTCAACACTTTTTGCACCAGCGAATACTGCAACAAACGGTTATAGACCCCATCGACCTTTTTCTGGCGGTACAGGGCATCAACCGAACTGTTCCCCAACCACAATGCCTTTTCCAGATTACTTTCGTAATTGCTCGCATCGATGTTGTAGAAATACCTATGGAACAGTTCCAGATGGGCCAGTGCCTCCACGTTCAGATTTTCCCGTTGGGAGACCAATTTCAAGGGAATCACGCTACCGTCCGAATTGACCACAAATGCACTGCCCACGGTCTCCTTGTGCAGTTTGATGACCATGAGTACGGAAACAATACAGGTAAGTACGGCCCCAATAACGAATGTCAAAACAATAAAGCGGTTGAGCTTCAGGATGTCGTATATATTTTTATAAGATGTTTTCATTTTCAGTATGGATGATTAATTGTCCGATGTGCCTCAGGCACTGAAAAGTTTAAAGGTGAACGAGATAGCTCTACGGTACAGTTTGAACTTCAGGAATACGATAAACCCGATAGAACCCAATTGCAATAGCGGCGCAAAAAAACTGCTTCCCCAATCAGTCCCGAACAGATTGCCCCAAAAATTGGTATTGATTTCGGTGTAAAGGTTGTTCACGAATACATTGACCAAAAAGAAGGCCGGAACCAACATATAGACCCCGGCATAGAGCTTAAAGAAATTGTACGCCAGCGACCTAAACTTTTCAAACACGGCCAAACTAATGACCAACGGGAAAAACGCCTGCATGATGCCCAAAAGGAAAAAACGCTCCGCCAAGAACAAGGGATAGATGAACAAATCCAATAACCACAGGAACACTCCGATGATGAAGGCCAGCATCTTCATTCCGTACAAGGGTGTGATCAAGGCTTCATAAAGGATGGCCATTGCTTTTTTGGCGGCTTCCAGGGCACCCACATCCTGTTCGATGTCGATATCCTGCATCTGCAACGGGAGGAGTGCCGGAGCCGTGTCCCGGTATTGGGTCTCGATGGCCACCAAAATGGCATCGAAAACGCCCAATACCTGTGTAGAGAAAATGACCAAAATGACCACTGCAAAGTTCTTGGCCAATTCCGCAGGGGTCAGTCCCCAGGTATAGCCCTCGTTGTTCGCTACGCCCTCGTTGTATTTTTTTAGGATGTTGATAAGGAAGAACAGTACCGCAAGAGCCTTCATGCCCCCAATGGTATATTGCGAGAAGTCACTATTTTTTATGGTTTGAAAAATAGTGTCCACATATTCCAGTCCTATGCCCAAAAAAATACCCGACATCAATAATTGGTTTCGCGGTTATTGATTTTCTGCTGCATTTCTCGAAAGGCGATAATCTCCCGATAACGCCTGGTCTTTGCCTCGATTTCGGCTACCATTTCCTTGGATTCCAGTTCCTTTTCCTTGAGGACCGCCGCACGTTCGGCATCCGTCATTTTCATACTGTCACTGGACAGGATTTGGTCGATGTATTCCATAGCCGCTATGGAATTTTCCAAAATGGCATCAAAGGAATCCGATATACGGGTAACTTCATCGGGCTTGATAAACGGGGAATTCAATATTTCCCTTAAATCGCCCTGCACCACTTGGTACAGGCGTTGGTTGTTCTCGGCAAGTTCCCTGACCGCCTTTAATTGTTTAATGACATTGTTGACTTTCTCGATATTCTCTTTTTGGGTCTTTAGGAACTTTACCGTTTTCAACAATTGGGAAGTCTGTTTACCAGATTCCAACAACGATTTCATAAAGGAAATAAAGTTCGTGTTGTCATACACGGGCATCCCCTGGCAGGTAGCACCTGCTGGCATTAATAGGGCCAAGGCCAAAGCCAGCCCCAAACCTGTTCTCTTGATTTTTTGTTTGATGTTTGTTTTCATTTTCTGTGTTTTAAAGTGATTATTATTGTGATTCTTGTAAGAAGCGACCAATGGCCGTTTCCATATTGTTTGTTTCGTTATAGATGGCCATTATGGCCTCGTTCTCCTGTCCATCGGTGAGGTAGGCGGCAAAAACCTCCGGTGGTACTTCCAATCGGAAAATGTTGCTTTCCTTTCCTATTTTAATGAACATCTCGGTATATTTTCTATCCCCGGTCAGGTTGTTCCGAATGGATTTCAATTGGTTCAGGTCGTGACTGGACAGGTTCAGCCTGTTCTTTAATTCGGCATAGCCTTTTTCATTGCGAAGGCTGTAAATGACCTGGGTATTTTCAAGGATGCTTGCCGATGTGGAATTGTTGGGCAGTTGGTTGATGGATTGCAGGATAATCCCGATGGCACCGTTCTGTTTACGGATGGCCTGATAGTAGAATTCCACGCTTTCCAGTACGTTGCCGAATTTGAGTTGCTTGGCAAACTCATCAAATAGTATGATACCTTTTTCGGCCTTGTTTCGCCAAATGGTCCGTTGGATGGCGGACTTGATAAGCTTCAACATTACCGAGAGGATTTCCTTGTTGTCCTTCACTTCGTCCAGTTCAAAGACGATGAGGCGTTTATCCTCGATTTTATAGGTCTGGTCTTCGCTGACATTAAACAGGAAGCTGTACAGCCCATCATCGACATATTCCGAAAGGATGTGCAGAAAATCATAGATATTGAAATGTTGTTCCTGGATGTGCAGTGTTTCCAAAAGGCTATCCTTCTTCGCATCGACAAATCGATATAGGTTTTCAAGGGAATGGGTGTCATTGACACCTTTTTGGTAGTAGTACCGAAGTACTTTTTTGACTGCAACTTCTTCAGCTTTTGTTGTTGACTTGCCGGAAGCTAAAAGCTCTAAAAGAAAGATTCCCAAATCCTCTAATCGCTCGGGTGTCAAGTCATTAACATCGGATATGTAAAATGGATTGATGCCCAGATTTTTCCCTTGCTCGTATCGAAGTATGATATGTTTATCGGGATAGAGTTTTGCGAACTTGTCATAGGAACCACCCAAGTCAATCACCACCAGCCTGACGTCACTTTCAAAATATTGGCGTAAGATGTTGTTCGCCAAAAAGGATTTGCCCTCACCTGTGGGAGCAAAAATGGCAAAGTTCCGGGCCTTGATACGTTTCTTCTTTTCATCCCATACATCTTTTAGCACGGGAATGTTATGTTGCCTATCGTTAAAGATGACACCCGTGGCATCGGATTGGTAATTGGTATTGTTGATATACAGGCAAAGCGCATGTTTTAAATCGGTGACATATAAATCTTCGTTGGAAAAATTGGAGGCATGGCAGCAATATGAATTCAGAAAATAGTTTTTCCGTTCCTCTCCCTTTGGGTAGTAAGGCACGATGTCCAATTCCTTGAACTCGGTTTTTATCTTAGAAGCAATTCTTTCTAATTGAGCTTCATCTTTATCCCAAAAGACAATATTGAGATGTCCTCGAATAATCCGTGAGCTGTCATCTTCATTTATTTTTGCAACAATGTCCTCGATTTTCTTTAGGATGACCTTGTTCTGCGTGCCGAAATTGGAACTCTTCTTCAGTTCCTCGATTTTCTTGTCGAGCAGCTTTCGCCATTTGTGTTTGTCATCCAGATAAATAATCTGGTTGACAATATGGTTTTCATTCAGATTCAGTCCCAATCCATCAATAAATCCCTGGTGAAATATAAAATCGTCTGAAGTGAACTTATCGTTGGTCTTGCTGCTCTGCACCACATCGCCAAAGCAAAGCTCGCTGTTGATGGCCAATACATCAAAATGGTTTTCACCGATTTCAATATTCGACTTCTTGAGTTGGATATCGGTATCAAAACCCTCGTTGAACCCGTTAAAATAGGTATTGGTCAGTTCAAGGATTTCTTTTTCCTTTAATGGAACAAGGGACACTCTTCGGCTATTGTTGACAAAGGAAACGGCATCGTTCACCGAAGCGATAAACTCCTGTACGGTATGGTCCATCTGTTTATGGATGCCCTTTTCGACCTTTCGGAATGGATTGACAAACTTTGGTGCATTCAAAGCTTTGTTGTGCGGAAGAACAAAGAACAGATAGCAACTATGTTGCAGATAACCACGTCCCTTAAAATAATCGTGAGTCGCTTTTTGGAGAAAGGTATCATTGGGCAACTTGTTCGCCGTATAATGGCTTTTCCGGTAGATGTCCTGTTTGTGGATGACCGTGGACACGGGCAATGATTTGAACGCCTGAAACCACGAACCGTGTATGTCCTCAAAATCTTTTTCCGAAAGGGAATAGATTTCAGGATTGCCCACTTGGTAGCCCAAGACCACATTGCCGTTGTTGGCAAAGATGATATGGCCCTGTATGTCCAAAATGGGATGGTATGCCGATAGGTTAATCTTTTTCATAGTACAGGTTGGTTTGCTTCTTGTTGCTGATGGTTTGTGGGAATACCCTTTTGATGTGCATCAAAGCAGGGTTTCTGGTAAGGTGGGTCAGCACAGCATATAATGTTCCGTTCCATAGGAACACGGAAACAATGACCGCAAAGCTGAACGAAAAGATGATGAACAATAAGGAACCGATAACGGATGTCATCATCAAGGCGAACAGGGATATGGGCAACCCCATAATCACTGCCCGCATACGAATGTTTTTATAGACCTCGAACCGCTTCATACTATACTACGATGCCTATGAGATAAGTAAAGATGCCGACTACGGCTCCGGCAATCAGTACAAAGACCAGTACCCGTGTAATCCCTTTTTTCAAATCGGCATTTTCACCAAAGAAATGCCCTGCATTGAACAGGAACCCGATGAGGAAGATGACCCCGAGGATAATCGGGAAAATGGCCCGAATGGTATCGGAAACATCGTTGACGGAATCTTCGATGCCCCCGATTTGGGCAAAGGTTGTACTTGAAATGAGCAGTGAAAGAATGGTTGCATACAATGATTTTTTCATAATGGAATCGATTTAAAATTTGCTTGATTTTGATATTCGAAAAATACTGTATATTGTAATACAAATATTTGATAATCAGTTATTTGTGAATAAAATAAATTTTAAACCCTATTGTTTTTGTTTGATGCGAATTGGCATCAAATCGTATGGAAATTTGAAAAACCTATGTTGATAACTCTAAAATTTTGGAAGAAGTCGAGCTTCAAAAACGTCAAACTTCGACGTCGCTCAGTTCAAGGTTTAATGATTTTACTTCTAAAAATGTGTCTTGTTTTTGGACAGCAGAAAGTCATAGTCATCGATCCCGGACATGGTGGAACCGATTCCGGCGCCATAGGTATAAATGATATATTGGAAAAAGATGTGGTTTTGAATGTAGCTAAGGAAATTATAGGACTTAACAAAACCCTTTTTGACGAGAGGTTTGCCATCTATCCAACCAGATACACCGATACCTTGATTTCACTAAAAGATAGGAGTCGATTGGCCAAGGCACTTAAAACGGATGTGTTTGTGTCCTTGCACTGCAATGCCTCTCCCAACGCCTCACAGGGAATGGAGTTATATGTCCATACTTCCAAAACCGAAGAGAACCATATCAAGGCATCCATTGCGATAGGGCTATCCATTTTAAAAGAAAGTACAGGGAAGCTTGGTTTTGAAAGTAGGGGCGTAAAGTTTGCCAATTTTGAGGTACTCCGGGAAACTGTTGCGTACTCTCCTTCCGTACTTGTTGAAATGGGATTTATGACCAATACTAATGAAGCGGATTATTATTTGAAGCCAAAAAACATCAGGGCTAAGGCACTGGCTATTTTGATGGGATTGTATAACTATTTAAATATACGGTTATGAAAGATTTTCTTATTGAGATTGTAAAGAACTTGAGGAATGTGTTTACCATTGTTCTTTCAGGAGTCATCGTTTGGGCAAAAAATATCTTATCTAGGTTTTTTTGACTTCCATTTCCAATTACAATCAGGAGAAAATAATTCCGGCTCAAAATATAACCTGTTTATCACATTGAGGAATTTATTGCTCTTTAAAAGACCCCCACAGTGTTCTGGTTCGGTGGCGATGGTAAAACCTTGTAACCTGTTAAAAATCCATTTCATGAGTGGTCTTTCATAATGAAGCATTTTTTGAATACTTTCATCTTCAATATATGTAAAGTCAAAGGTGCCGTTATGCAGACCACTATCAAGCACAAAGAAGTCCAAATCAATATCAAAAAATACTTTTTCTTCATTTGATTGTAACATACTAGCTTCAAGTTCTTCATATTTCTCAAACTTTCTTATTATATGTGGGTTTCCGAACTTATCTATAAGTTCTTCGTCTTCCCAGTCCTGCTTAAACGTTCCTTGTCTACAGTGCACATAAACATTTCCAATAAGATTTAAATATGCTGCACATAGAATATGTCCATCATTGTTCCCAGTTAGTTTAGCCCATGAAAAAACTGAAACGTCCGCATCACTAGATAAATCTAGGGTATTAAGCCACTTTTTTTCAGTTTCACAGGGGAAGCATAAATCCTGATGCCAATCCAAGGAAACAAGGCATGGTGGATCTGCTAAGCTTCTATTGCGAACCCATTTATTCCAAAAAAAGAAGGCATATCTATGTTCTTGGAAAATGGCTAACTCCAAGGACTCCCCATTAATGACTGGGTGCGATAATATTTCCTTAAGAGATCCAGGTGGTTCTATATGGTATGGGTTTCTGAATTCTACAGTTGTTTTAATAGTATCCCTCATTCTTTACTCCATTTCATATTCAAAGCCCATTTCGTGTGAATACCAATATTGTACTCTTGTTTTTTTGTTCTGTTGTCGTGACCCAAACATTGAATCAGTTCTGCATCTGCCCATTTGTAATATTTTGTATCTCCTTTTTCTTGTAATTTTTTAAGCTCTTGTCTTTGTTCGGGAGTTGGCACAATATCCAAAATATCATACTGCAAAATTTCGTAACAATTCCAACCAGGAGTTCTTTTTATTGGTGTTGTTACTTTTCCTTTAAAATTATAATTAACATATGGGAATTTTTCCTTGTCTAACAATTTTGCCTTGCCCTCAATCAATTCCTCATAAAACTCTCTCCAATGACTAATTTCACGGTCTTCACCTTTATTGAACCAATCCAAAAACTTAATTGCCTTTCCGGCTGGAATAAACAATGCAAAATCATCTTTCATTAAATCTTTATTTGGCAATTTGGGATCATCGATTGCATCAAACTCTTTTTGCAAGAAAGATCTTGTCCCCTCAAGTACCTTGTATTTACCTCCAACCAATTGATAATGGGAAAAATTGTTGTTTTTGACCAATAGGTATTTATCATCTACTTTTATACGGTACAAATATGACATGGAAAATCTGATTCTTTGACCTCTAAGACCTAACCACTTGCTGTAAATAGTTAACCATAACCTTTTGTGATTGGTTATAATTGTTTCAAGAAGTAATGCAAATAAACCAAATAGCCCAATTATTCCGGCTCCAATAAATTCTGGTTGTAAATCAGAGCCTGACAAAAAGAAATACCCGTATATAAGTATTCCCATGAATAGTATCGCTTGAAGTATTTTTCGGATCATTTTATCGCTGGGCTTGGTTTAATAGATTTAATGGTTTCCTTTAAGATTGAAAAAGATAAAGGTTGATTAGGATATGCATTTGCAATGGCCTCCGGCAAAACCTTCAGTCGGATATCGGAAAAAGAATAGCCTAAACCAGATTCTCCATTAGTAGCCGACATCAAGGCCAACTCATCAAGTTCTTTCTCAGTAAAACTCATTCCATATAGACTTTGAGCGTACAATTCTTTACATTCTTCAAGGGTAGGCCTTTCAAATTCTAAGATAACGGCTGCCCTACGTAGAATAGCTTCATCAATAAAGTGCAGCCTATTAGTTGACATAAAAATTATTGCCCGTCCATTTAACTCCCTAATTTCATCAATTTTCTGTATCAAAGTATTTACAGCGGCCTTTTCTTCCTGATGCATTTGATTTGTTCCACGAGTAGTTGCGATAGCATCAGCTTCATCAATTAATAGGAAAGCAAAACGTCTTTTGCCCGCCTGAGATTTTAATTCTGAAAAGGCATCATTTACTAGTTTTCCCATTTCTCCATGCAATCCTTCACCTCTTACGCGGGTGCTCAATTTTAAGAAAAACCCTTCTTTTTTTAACTCCCTAGTCATCTTATCCGCGATAGAAACAGCGGAAATGGTTTTTCCCGTACCAGCATCTCCTGCGAGAATAATTAATGGGTACTTTTCTTTCAATTGTTTTATAATAGGTAGCTCGGTTTTATGGTGTTTTTTACTCCATTCCGTAAGACTATCTTGGTCTAAAAGCAACTTTAGATTATTGTATATGCGTTTAAACTTATTTTCAAACCCAATAAGAGATTCCGTTTGTGCTTGAACCTCTTTGTTGGGAAGTTCAATTGTATTGTCAAAAATTGCAGCCATTATTTGTAGTTGGTTTTTTGAAGTTCATAGCCTTTGCTAGCATATAACTGTGCGTTGCTAGAGGTTAAATGGGAGAATGTTGTATCATCAGATGTGGTTACCCATCCAATCTTGAAGTCGTTGTTATCATAAAACTCTTTTTGTTGTTGACTAGATAATGTTCGCCATCTGTTGGTGTAAGAAAGATATACGGTCAAATAAGTATCATCAATGTTCTGCCAGTCATTATTGCGTCCGGCTCTATCACTATCTGATTTGTTACCATCCTCATTTATTTTAAACTTTGCCGCACGTATTGTATAGTCATCTGACCTTCTTTTAAGTGCAATAGACACCTTATCGAGATATTTGTTCTCTGCCAATTTTATAATATCGTGCATTATCTTGTCAACATAGTCGGTAGACCATTTGCCAGTTCTTCTAGCTATGGTGCGAATATCAGCCTCACAACTTTCAAAAGTTTTTCTGATATCGACTACCGTATAAGTATTTGTATTTGTCTGTGTGTTATACATAATTAATTTAAGCTAAAAGTTGGACCAAAAACACGCTTCCATTCATCTATAGTTGCGCCTTCATTATTTCTTGATTGAGCTAGGTTAAGGGAATCGAAGGCATCCTCGGCTTCCTCAATAATTTCTGCCCATTTATTGTCATCTATTTTTTTCGCGGAGTTATTTTCGTTATTGGTATCGTCCGCTACGTATATGGGTGTATCGTAGTAAGGGATACTGTTAATAGCATGGTCAAATGAAATTTCGGGAAAACTTGATTCGCTTAAGAATTGAAAAAATCTTATAATACCTTCTTCAATACCTGTTTCCACACCTTGAGTGGTATCCAAATAAGCTACAATCAATTCAATTGAAAATGAAGAAATGCCTGGTTCATCGTCATAAGGCTTTAGTTCTTTATAGTTCTTCCACCATTTCAAAGCCCTTACAATTGATGTGTAAGAAGGGTTATCCTTGCGGAGCCCGTTTGAAAATTCAAGATGGTTTTCTACACTTGTGATATACTTTCCGCCACCACCTCTTTGTGGTTGCCAAACATAATTTTTAGGGCTTTCAATAGGAACCACAGGCACTATATCTACTTCCAGTCCCGAACCAGAAAATCTTATTTTAATAGATTTTGTATTTCCTTTGGCATCTACATCTCGCATTATATCCTTTTGTGGATATATTTCTTTTAAGTACTCAACAATAAAGTCATGCAATTTCTTTAAGTCATTCTGGATGTTATCGTCACCGGTAACATATAGTACCAAATCAATATCTATTGGATTATCTCCTGTTGGTCGTAGGATTGTATGTTTTTTCCATGAGCCAGCCAAAAGGAACTTTGTAACCTTCAATCCGTTGCTGTCATCATTTTTGATTTTGTCCTCTAATTTTTTTTTCAGGTTATCAATTTGATCCCTGTATTTTCCCATATTGTCTTTATGTAACCTTATTTTGTCAATAAAAGGACGGAGGCTATTGTTGTCTAATCTCATAATCTTTTAGTGTTTTCTTAACATTTTGATTTCAATATTTGCGCCAATCTTTAATTTTCGCTAACTATGTCATATTGACAGATTTATGTTATATTATGGTAACTCCAATACTGGAGCTACCATAATCAGTCCTCTAGTCAGATTGCTCTAACATTGAGACTATGCCACTTATAACAATAAGAGTTGCAAGGCCAAAGATGATAGCTTTTGCAAAATCGCCATGCGCACTGACACAATTGCCTTTATGACATAGACTTAGCTCTCCTTTGGAGAAATTAAAACTATTCATAAAATGAATTTTTAGGTTAAACAATCTCCATTTAGAGCTGTGGAGTTCCGCTCTTTACTATCCCTTACTGTCTTTCCTGTTGCTTCTAATGTGTTCTTTGACGGTTATGGTTTTACCGCCTACTTTTCTTTTGTGTTCCGGGATTCTGTTGAATTTTTTACCCGATGAATCTTTTGCCATAATCTAATTTTTAAAATGGAAGGGATTTTCGTTATATTTGAACCTCCCCATTAGTTATTTACTAGCACTTTATTTGTTAAACCAAGGTTTTGTGAGTGCCGTCCACTCATATACCTTAATAGATATATCCGTTTTGGTATATAGATGAATACTGATACGAAACAAGACATAGATTTCGAGAAAATGCCTAGCGTTGAACTGCTAGAGTACATTTCTTTTAAAGAAGAATTTCCTGCTGAAGCCCAATTGGCTTTTGTACAATTCTGCTATCGTTTTGGTAAGGATTTAAAACGCAAGTCTGAGATTTATTGCAATAAATATGGATATAGTGAAGTGGTTGCTTTGGAAATAGCGAACTGTACTTTTGCTAGGGTATGGAGGTACCCCACCTTTGATAAGGAGAAATCCAAGGCCAAAGATTTGGACAAAGGGATACTTCTATGGATGTATCGAATTTTATACACGCAAATAATAAAATATGGTGAACAGAATAGTTGTGCCGAGCCAACCGAGGAAGAAGATTTAAGCTTGGTCTCTAACGCTGATGAATTATTGGATAAGTTCGATACCCCAGATCCTGAGGCGAAGAGAATAGTTAGTGCAAAACTAAACACCATAGAAAGAGCCCTTACTCAATTATCCGATAAACACCGTATTATTTATTTTACCTATAGAGCCTACCAAAAGGAAGGTAAAAAGGTCCCAAGATCAATCACCAAATTGTTGAGAGAAAAACTTTCTTT
Organism: Allomuricauda sp.; assembly: GCF_002699205.1. GTDB lineage: Bacteria > Bacteroidota > Bacteroidia > Flavobacteriales > Flavobacteriaceae > Flagellimonas. Next base: position 40,095 of record NZ_PABT01000012.1, on the reverse strand, counting down.
AACTCAAAAGTCCGTGAACACCTACTACGGAGATGCACACAGACACGTTACGAACTATTTAAACATTTTGAATGGCCAAGCCTAAGAAAATAGAACTAATCGAGATTGCTCAATTGGACAGTTGGTTAGGTTCAACAGGTTTCCTCTTTCCCAGTAATGAACTTGAGCTTGATAGATTCAATAGATTATATGAAGATTATGACTATAAACTGGATGAAAAATCAATTGATCCAATTGCGATAATTAAGGGTACATTTCATAGAGAGCCAAAAATCCTAACAATGTTTGAAAATGATGTTGATGACGAAATAGAAAGCCTAAGAATGGTTGCCAGAAAAGGAAACAAAGACTTGCCGCAGCACATCATAGATAAAATGCGAAAAAAGCACAACCAAGATTCTAGTGATTCGGAATAGACCAGACATAAAGGAACTGGCTGAAAATATTGCATTGGAGTACCAAGAGAAGGCTACACCACTTGACAGGATTTTAGAAGATGAAGGATTGTCCGTATTTTATGATAGTTATGGCAAGGACACTTTTGATGGAATGACTTTCTATGATAGTGGAAAGTTCTATATTCACATAAATACAGATCTGGGAAACAGGCCCGATTCCGCAAGAGGACGGTTCACATTGGCCCACGAGCTTGGACACTACTACATAGACTCCCATAGAATTGGATTGAAAAAGGGATTGTTGAAACCGCATCCATCAAGAACAAATCAAAAGCAGTTTAATCGGATAGAACGGGAAGCAGATTTTTTTGCATCTTGTTTGTTGATGCCCCAAGAAAGGTTTTCAAAAGACTTTTATCGCAAAAAGTTTAGTATTGAATTAATAGACTTTTTGAAAGATGAATATAGCGTTAGCAGAACTGCCTGTGCATTTAGATTTGCTGATATTGGGAATCACGATATAATGATCATCTACGGGGAAAATGGCAAAATATGCTGGAAATATTGTAGTGAACAATTCCCTTATCAATACTTATTGTACGAAAACAAGGTAGCTCCTAATACCGTAATGGGGGAGTATTTTAAAAATATTACCGACAATTTATTTAAAAAAGAAGAAATATGGGCGGTTGATATTTTCAACTATGTAAAGGACGGCGATATACAAAGAAAGTTCTTTGAACATTGTATTACATACAAGGACAAGGCTCTTAGTATTATTTGGGAAGAATAAAGAATCACTTCCTCTTATCCCCAGCTCCCTTATCAAAAGCCACCAAATTAAACAACTGTCGCATACGTGAGCGTACCCGATTACCGTAGCGTTCCTCCAACTCCTGGGCATTGAGGTTGGTGGTGGCATGGGTCTGGATGTTATGGTTCAGGAACAGTTCGTAACGAGATAGCAATATTTCTCCAAGTACATTGCAGTCCTTCCCGAAATGTCTACCTGTGGGTTCTACGCCCAGGTCGTCAAAGCAGTAGAACTTTTTGTCCCCATAAGCCTCAATAATTTTATAGCCGATATTATTAAAGGCAAAGGCAATATTCCGGGTAGGGATGACCTCATAAGGTTTACGGTGGGGTACGATATGGCGTAAGAGTTTCATCAGACTGGTTTTTCCGCATCCCACGGGACCGGAAAGCAAAATGCCTTTATGGATATCGATACCGAGTTTTTTACAGTTCGCTTCGTCCTTAATGTAATAATTGCACAGCTTGAAAAGTATGTTGCGGTCTTCCTCATAAATCCTGAATTTCTTGCCAAAGAGCAATTTCCCCTTGGCATTGAGATAAACGAGCATTTTATCAAAATCGTAAATGATTTCATTGTCCCTAAAAGTTCCCAATGTATATTGAACACTACCCTCTATGATGATATGTGGTTTTTGGGAACTCATAGGGGCTCATTATAATTTTTATTGGAACTTGTCTTTAGGTTGTCCGTATTCTGGCTAACCGAGACCACCGTTTTTTCTGTTTTTAACTCATCCGCTTTTAGCATCCAGTTACGAGCGGTGGCCTGCCAATCGATAATTTTTGTTTTGCCGCCTACTTTCCAACCGATACCCTGGTAATGGTTGTAGAATTTTTTGGCCTCCAGTTCCGGCCAATTTTCTTCTTGAAAAAAATTGATGACCTCGTTTTCATTTTTGGGCCGGTCAAGTTTATTCCCGTTTGTATTGTTTAATCCTGTTTGTATATGTTTGTTTATAGGTACCACCGCTTGTCCATTGCTTGTCCCGATATTGGTATGGCTTGGGTACAGTACTTGTCCATCACTTGTCCCAAAATTGAACATCTTGATTTTGCTCCCGTGAAAGGGATTGTGGGAAGGCTCGTATAACAGATATTTCCAATGGTGCAGCTCTTTGATGCAACGGTGGTAGGTGGTCTTTGAACCGATTTTTGAAAACTGCATCACTTCTTCCCGGTTGATATGGAAATTAGTGGGAAAATGGTAATTGTTCCACAACTGGAACAAAGCCACGTACAGACTAATGTGCGTGGGATTCAAACGGCCGTCTTTCGAGAATTGCAGGAACACGGCGTTCAGGTGCTTGATGTAATTTATCTGCTCCAAAGGAATATCAGAATTTGTTATGGATTTTGTTCTTTTCCATCACGTTCATAATTTCCTCATAATCGTAATAGAGTACACCGCCCACTTTGGTATAGGGCAATGTGCCGTTGATTCTTAGGTTCTGGAGCGTGCCGGAAGAGATTCCCAAAAGCTCTTTTACCTCTGGGGATTTCAACCATTTTTTGGAAGTATGTCCTGATTGACTTTGTAAAAGTTGCTTGATATCATCGAGCAATTCCATTTTGAATTCATGAAGGTCTTCGGTGGTAATGATTGTTGCTGCCATTTGTAAAACGATTTAAATAAAAGAGACCATCGCCCTACTGTCACCTAATTTGATGGCCTCTCTTCTGATTTGACTTTCGTTTTACAAAATTGATGGACTTTGGTGAGCTTTATTCACAAGACAGGACATCTTGGGTATTATTTTTTGCTCATTTTCAATGAGTTGAATTAGCTAGATTTGTATTTCTGTTGAGGCAATCATAACTACAAAAACATATAAATAAAATGAGATGACCTCTAAAAAGCAAAACACCCAAGATAGATTATCTTGGGTGTTTAATTATCGGTTTCATCCATGCGCTTTATCAATTCTTCCTTTAGTATGTCCAAGAACTTGGTTCTTCCGTTCTTTCGCATGCGTATTTCCAGAAATGCCCTATAATAGTCACCCAAATCAATTCTGAAAATTCGTTCTACAAAATATGCAATATCCTTGATGTCCGCAGTTCCGTTGTTAATAGCGTCTGTACTATGTAAGGCATATATCAACTCTATCAAATAAATTTTATGGGCAGTCCAGGTAAGCCTCGTCCTTTTGTGCAACATACTTTCACCGAAATGATTTCTATTATTTTCCAATTTGTCAATTTCCCTCTTTAAATGGATAATAAGGAGGTCGTAGGCTAAAATTGTTGCGACGGTATTATCATGACTTGTTGAAAACTTTTCATCTTCAAAAAAGTGGAAATTCTCAGGAAAAAGACGAATATCTGCTTCACTCCTTAAAAAATAATGTTTGTCGAATGAAGTTGCTCCTCTTCTGTAATAGTGATAAAAGTCTAAGTTCTCATTGAAGAAAGTCTGTAGTTTGTCTATATGGGAATTAAAATATTTTACTTGTGTTTTTCTACTACCTCTTGGGCGTTTACTTTCCAAGTTGAAAAGTTTTGCATAGTAAACCAGTTTGCTATAAATATATGGTTTTATGTTTTTGAAAAAGTTGATTTCGTCAACTTGAGATTGAAACCCTTGGCTCAAAACCTCAGTTCTAACTTCTGATAATACAGTTTTAACTAGTTTTATACCTTTTTCAGCTATGAAAAGGGGATTTTCAATTCCAGACTCAATAGTATCGAGTTCTGTGTTTAACCTCTTAATTGTTTCTTCATAAAACTTCAATTTCTTAAACTTTTTGTATTATATGTGGCATTAACCCGCTTTTAACTCGTCAATGAGTTTGCGACTCTCAAATGTGTCATAAATAATTTTTAACTTTTTAATTTTATGGCTAGTGTCAAATTCAATAATATCTACAACATCGAAATTCACTTCTTTTTGAGATTGTAATATCCATTTATAGTTAAAGTATAATGCTATGTTGCCTGAGGTTTTGTCTTCAAACTGACCATGTATGGTCAAGTTTGAGCTTTTAGTATCCTCTTTTAACTTTTTATAAAATTCTTGAGCTGGCATAACTCCATATATTGGTGAATCCACGATGGCATCAGCAATAAATAGTTTGATCAAATCATCATTGTTCCCTTTTTGTAATAGTCTTATGTATTCTAAACAGGTTTTTTTATTCTTCATTTTTTTTGACAGTTTTCACAGAAGCCTTTTATAACCATATTGATTTCGGCTATTTCGTACCCTCTTGGTAAATTTTCTTTTGATATTTGGTTTTCTAAACATTTAGTGGTTTTACAATTAATACAGTGCAAATGCATATGCACATCGTTTTCTTTTTTAGAAATGGCGAACTTTATTGTTCCTGAACCATCATCAATCTGATGAACTATCCCTTTTTCCTCAAATTTTTTTACAATTCTATAAAAGGTTGTCTTGTTTGCAGGTTTTTTTGAAAATCTTTTTTTTAAGAAAGCTGCCCTAATACTTTGTAAACCAACGGCGGTATCTTGTAGCATAAAGAATTGAAGAATTACAAGCCTCATTTTTGTTGGTCTAATCCCTTTGTTTATCAATAACTCACTGTTTTTGCTCATTTTAATATCAGTTTTCAACAACTATTTTACTACCTAGTTTTATTGTTATACGCCAATAAGCGTAGTGCATTAATTACTACAATCAACGTAGAACCTTCGTGAATGGCAACTGCTATCCCGATACTGGCCCAACTCATTATTGTGGCCGGTATAAGAAAGGCAACAACCCCAAGGCTTACCCATAGATTTTGCTTTATAATGGATTTTGCATTTCTACTCAATCCTATGGCAAAAGGAAGGGTTTCCAATTTATCTGCCATTAATGCGATATCAGCTGTTTCCAATGCTACATCGCTACCGGCGGCTCCCATTGCGATACCAACGGTACTGTTTGCCATGGCAGGGGCATCGTTAACACCGTCGCCAATCATGGCTATTTTTCGTTCTTGTTGTGCGAGTTGCTTTATGGCCTCGACTTTTTCTTCTGGAAGCAGGCTTCCTCTGGCTTCAGTCAGTCCAATTTCCTTAGCTACGGCATCTGCTACTTTTTGGTTGTCGCCTGTAAGCATTATCATTTTTTTGATACCTATTTTTTTTAGCTGAGACAAGGTTTCCTTTGCCTTTTCCCTTGGTGTGTCCATCAAACCTAACATCCCTATAAATTCTTTGCCGTGTTTTATAAGCATCGTCGTTTTTCCTTCTCCTTCTAATGCCCGTACTTTTTTGACTACTTCATTAGGAACGCCATTATCGATATCATCAAACAGTTCCAGATTACCTATATGAATCGATTCGCCTTGATAATCCGCTTTGATGCCTTTAACTTGTACGGCTTCTATATTATTGGCATTTGGGATGTTTACATTGTTGGGTAATTGCGATTTTCCGTCCCTAACCACAGCTTTTGCCAATGGGTGGTCACTTAATTCTTCAACAGCAATGGCTATTTTCAGTAAATCTTCTTTTGAAGTATTTTTAAAGCTAATGGCATCGGTTAATTTTGGTTTGCCTTCGGTAAGTGTTCCTGTTTTATCGAATGCCAAAGCGGTAAGAACTCCTAAATCTTCCAGAGGTCGTCCCCCTTTAATCAAAACACCTCCACGGGCTGCTCTTGCCACGCCACTGAGTACTGCCGAGGGGGTTGAGATTGCCAATGCGCAAGGACTAGCGGCCACCAATACTGCCAATGAACGATATAGGCTTTCGCTCCAAGTTTCATCAAGGACCAGAAAGGCAAAATTGAGCAGGACTACCAATAGAATTACCGAAGGCACATAGAATTTTTCAAATTTATCTGTCAATAATTGTGTGGGCGATTTTTGCTCTTGTGCATTTTGTACCATGGTTACCAATCTGCTCAACGTAGAATCCCGTGCTTCCTTGATTACTTTTACCTCTAACGCATTGTTCCCGTTTATTGTCCCAGAAAACACTCTACTTTCTTTAGGGATGCTGTTATGTTTATCATAGGTTTTATCAGAATTTTCAACCGCTTTTTTATCTACAGGAACACTCTCTCCAGTAATGGGCGCTTGGTTGACACTGCTTGCTCCATTAACAATAATACCGTCTGCCGATATTTTGCTGTTAGGACGAATAACAATGACGTCCCCAATTTTTAATGTATCAATAGCTACTTCCTCTGTTTGCGTTCCTTTTTTTAACAAGGCAGTTTTAGGGGCCAAATCGGTAAGTGCGGCAATGGATTTCTTGGCTTTTCCCATAGCATAGTTTTCCAAGGCATGGCCCAAACTAAAGAGAAACAACAGCAGTGCACCTTCTGCCCATTCCCCTAAATAGGCGGCACCTGCAGCGGCTACGAGCATTAAAAAATCGATTTCAAATTCTCCTTTTGAAATTTTTCCTACGGCTTCTTTTAGGGTAAAATAGCCTCCAAAAAAGTAGGCCGAAATGTAGAGCGCAAAAGGAATGTTACTTGAAACGCTTCCATATTTTTCCAATAGATAGCCTGTAATTAAACAGACGCCGCTTAAAATGGCAAAATAGAGTTCTGTATTCTTCCCAAAAATACCCGAATGGTGATGGTCATGACCATCTTCTTTGTGATGTTTTCCACTTTTGTCCATTGTTTTCTTTTATTTTAAAAACTTAATTTTTACTTCCGCAGTTTGGGCAAAACTTACCTTCTACTGGCATTGGTTCTTCACAACTTTTACATTTTACCTTACCTAATGGTTCGCCACAATGTTGACAAAAAGAAGCTTTTTCAGCATTGTCTTTGCCACATTTGGTACATCTTACAATAACGTTAGGTTCATCAAATCTTGAATTGTAATTTTTACGTTTATGTTTGTTATAATGAGAATTATAATCTCCTCTTAATAAATGCTTTAAAAATCCCATGATTATTATTTTAATTATTGAACGCGTTTAAATTTTGCTACATTTTTCACAAACACCTTTTACTGTAAGGTTCATATCCTCAGCAACATAACCTTTCGGAAGATTGATTTGCGGGATTTTATAATCTGTTAAACACACCGTTTCTTGGCATGTGTTACATCTAAAATGTAGGTGCAAATCGTTATTTTCTTTAGATGTAAATTGGTCTTTGCAAATGACATATTTTATAATGCCCGTACCATCTTCTATAGCATGTGCCAACCCTCTTTCCTCAAATGTTTTTATGGTACGATATAGGGTGCTTCGCTCCGAGGTGTCAAAGTCTTTTTCCAGCTCTCCCAAGCTTATGGCATTCTCTTTATTTGCCAATAACTTATATACCAACAATCGCATTGCTGTGGGGCGAACTCCTTTATTTTTCAGTATTATTGTTATTTCTTCCATTTCTCAAACTTGCTATGGATTACTTTTTTTTAAGTGTAACCCTGTTTTGATTTTATAAGCGTCTTTTATTTCTGTTAGATAAATAATACCATCTCCTGAGTCTGCAGATTTCCCATTTTCAATGATAATATTTTTTATTTTCGGTGCTTCTTCATCTTGACATACTAACTCAAGTTTTACAATTGGACTGTCGGTTACTTGAAAGTTAAGCGATAATTTTGCTTTCTTATCTTTAAATGACCCAGTACCCTCAGCTTGCGAAAGTGTTATATTTTCAAACCCATTATCTACAAGGGCTTCTATAATTTTTTGGATTCTATTTGGTTTTACAAATGCTTTTATTTCTATCATTTCTTTATTTTTTATAGGACTGTTTTTTTGAATGGGCCTGTTGTTTACCTTCCTCTTGGAATACATCGAACAGACCCAAAACAAACAACCAAAATCAATTTTTATATGTATTAATGACTATGTGATGTTTCACTTTTTTGCATCTCCGATATTAGATAATACGCATTGTTGAATACCACTTGGGCATCCTCGGGAAGCGGTTCTAATAGTTTTATTTCTACCCAGCCATCTTCGGTTATTCCTGTACGGACTTCAAGGGGTTTTAACTCCCATTCAACGTTACCATCTTCCAAATGTTTTTGTGCTATAAAAATGAACGGCTTTCCGCCTTCTTCTATAATGGCGTCTTCTGGTAGGGCCGTCACGGGAGCCTCTCCAGTCCTTATTTTTCCATTGATATACATTCCCGGAATTAGGAACTCTTCTTTTTTGTCAATTTCGGCATGTATGTGTACCGCTTTTGGGTTTTGTTCAAACTGTTTTCCTACGGAATAAATTTCACCAGTAAGGTTGCTATTGGGAACCGACTCTAACGTAAAAGAGATTTTCTGTCCCTTTTTAACCTTATGGATGTCTTTCTCAAAAACCATTAGATCCGCATGAATATGCTCATTATCTACAATTTCAAACATAGGGGTTTGCGATGCTACATACTGTCCCATTTGAACTTTTACTTTCTCTATATAACCAGCAATAGGGCTTGTTACCGGAACATATTCGTAAATTTCACCATTCCTTATTTTTGAGGCACTAATATTCAATTGTCGTAACTGCGATTCATAACCTTTTACCTCTGCTTTAATCGATTGATAATCAGACTCCGTTTGTTGAAATATCTTTCCTGAGCCTACCTTTTCTTCATATAACCGTTTTTGGCGTTCGTATTCTTTTTCCAAAAACTGCATCCTGTTATATGTTTTTATATAATTGGTCTGGATCTGGGCAAGATCTGGATGAGAAAGGTATGCCAAGGTCTGTCCTTTACGCACTTTATCTCCTTCTATGACTTTGATGCTATTTACGTTACCTCCTAAAATTGCAGTTACCGTAGCTTCGTATTGTGGTGGCACCTCTAATTGTCCATTAGCTTTAACCACACCCGATAGGGGCCTTGTTGGTAAGACTCCCACTTTAATCCCCAAGCTATTGAATTTCAACTCGGATAGATGCACTGCATCTCCTTCTTCAGAACCTTCTTCGTCTTCTTCATGTTCCTCTCCTTCTTTATGGTCATGGGTTTCTTCTGTATTAGAAAGCTTTTTTTCTCCGTTTTGCTTTACTTCTTCCTTGCAACCCATAAAAATGGCAAGCACAAGGGGCAACATTAAAATCTTTATTATTTGCGTTTTCATCTTATTATTTATCTTAAATTTTATTTAGAATTTTTTAGGTAATACTCGAGTTGGTAACGACTGTCCAAGTAACTATTAAAAGCTTCCCAAGCACTTATTTCTATGCGGATAACATCTCTAATATTCTGTAAGAAAGCCACATAGTCAATTGCTCCTTCCTTAAAGGCTAATATGGTACCTCTTTGCTGTTCTTTGGCCAATGGAAGTGCTTTGTTTTTATAATAACTCCATGAAGTCTGCCATTTTATAAAGTCTTCTCGCATATTTTCATAGGCTGTTTTTACCTTTAGCTTTTCTGTATAAAAATTCTCTTCTGCTATTTTTCTGTTAATTTTTGCCTTTTGTGCTCTTCCTAAATTGGCACCGAAAAACAATGGAATTTGTATACCCACTTGGTATTGATAAAATCCTGATTCCCCATTAATTTGCTGCCTGCCGTATTGTGCCTGGAACTTTGGCAAAAATTCAGATTTTTGTACCCTGGTAAATGCCTTGGCTACCTGTATTTGTTGCTTTGAAGCTTGAAGTAGCGGATGGTTTTCCAAGGATGTTGTCCTATAATCAAACGGAGCTTCCAAAGATTCCAATGAAGCATTTGGCACACTGTACAACGTATCGCTGGCAAACCATTGGTTTAACTGTTGCAATGCTTTGTTGTATTCCCTAAAAGCCTGTTCTTTTTGAATTTTGACCTCATTGGCTTGATTGGATGTTGCCAAATATTCTAGATTCGAAGAAGCTTCGGTTTCATACCTTATTCTGGCCGCTCTCTCAATATCCTGAAAAACGGAATCCATTTGTTTATATACCAAATATGTTTTTCGTTTTGTGTACACATTTGCCCAAGCCCTGCTTACCTCTCGTTCCACTTCCAGAGCAGTTAGGTTGACTAGGTTTTCCGCTAACTGGATACGCTCCTTTTGCAACTTTAATTTGGGAACAATCCCAAAGATATTGATGTCCTGCTGTTGCACCCCAATGGTATTGAATGTGCCTTTATCACCATTGCCTACTTCTTCCTTTCCTGTAAATAGTTGGGTATTTCCAAAATCAAAAGCTGTTTTTCGCATCGCTTTCTCGCCTTCAATTCCAAGTTTTGCGGCTTTTAACTTTGGATAATTGGCAATGGCCATTTCCTTGGCTTTTTCCAGGCTTATTGTTGGCAAACTATCCTGTAGAGTTATTTTGTTTTCCAATGTGCTTTCTTGAGCAGAAGCTGGAATGGTAAAACCCAATACACACCCTACGATTAAAACGGTAGTTATAGTACTTGGTTTTAATGATGAAATCTTCTTTTTACCTTTGTTTTCTCCTCGCTTTTCAATGAATGTATATAAAATTGGAAGTACTATAAGTGTTAGTAAAGTCGCCGTCAACATCCCTCCAATAACCACGGTTGCCAATGGTCGTTGTACTTCGGCACCGGCCGATGATGAAAATGCCATCGGCATAAAACCTAAAATATCTGTAGTTGCTGTTAACATAATTGGTCGTATTCTTTCTTTGGTTCCTGTTAATATTCTTTCCCGTATACTTGTTACACCTTCTTCCTTTAGGGAGTTAAATCGGTTTATAAGTACCAATCCGTTCAGTACTGCAACTCCAAATAGCACTATAAACCCTACGCCTGCCGAAATGCTGAATGGCATGTCCCGCAACCAAAGGGCAAATATGCCGCCGATGGCCGCCAATGGAATAGCGATGTATATCATAATGGATTGTGAAAACGATTTTAGGGCGAAATACAGGAGCACAAAGATCAAGAACAGTGCTATGGGCACTACGATGGTCAAACGTTCTTTGGCACGTACCAAGTTTTCAAACTCACCGCCATAGGTAATATAATACCCCGGTGGCAGGTCCAGTTCGGCATCTAGTTTCTGTTGAATATCGGTTACCACGGATTGCACATCACGTCCTCTTGTATTTATACCTACATAGGTTCTACGAAATGTATTGTCGCGGGATATCTGCATGGGTCCTGGTACATAACTTATGTCTGCTACTTCCTTGATGGGAACTTGGGTGCCATCGGGCAAATCGACATATAAAGCGCGTAGGTCTGCGATGCTTTTGCGGTGCTCCTCATCAAATCGAATGACCATATCAAAGCGTTTTTCCCCTTCAAAAATGACACCTGCATTACCACCGGCAAATGCGGCACTTATATAATTGTTTACTTTTTCGATATCCAGTCCGTACTGTGCCATCTTTTTTCGATTGTACCTCACGGTCATCTGTGGCAATCCTGATGTCCGCTCTGGATTGACATCACCTACGCCCGGAACGGTTTGGATGATGGCCGCCATTTCTTCTGCCTTTTTGGAAAGGACCTCTAAATCTTCGCCATACAATTTTACGGCAACGTCTTCCCGTACTCCTGTTAGGAGTTCGTTAAAACGTAGTTCTACAGGTTGGCTAAATACTAGGTTTACTCCTGTAAGTTCACTATCCAGTTTATCCTTGATTTTATCGATGAGTTCTTCTTTTGATTTTGCCGAAGTCCATTTGCTCATATCTTTTTCCAAAATGATGAACATATCGGCAATATCCATCGGCATCGGGTCGGTAGGGATATCGGCAACACCAATTCTGGCAACCGCTGTCTTTACTTCTGGAAAGTTCTTGATAAGTACACTTTCTATTTTGTTTGATACATCGATAGCTTCTGTTAATCCTGTTCCCGGTCTTAAGAGTGCTTGCATGGCAAGGTCTCCTTCGTCCAATTGAGGGACAAATTCGCCTCCCATTCTTGAAAACACAAATCCTGAAACTAGAAGTAAAACTACAGCTGCTCCTACGACTAAAGATTTTGCTCTTAATGCCCCTTTTAAAAGTGGTAGATAGGCTTTTTGGATGCTTCCTATAATGTTATCGCTGATTTTTTCCAGCCAACTTTCAAATTTCCCAAACCAATTGTTTTTGTTTTCAACGGGTTTCATAAATAAAGCGGACATCATCGGAACATAGGTTAAGCAGAGGAAAATGGCACCAAGCATGGCAAATCCAAAAGTAAACGCCATAGGACGGAACATCTTTCCTTCAACTCCTGTTAAAAAAAGAATAGGCGCAAATACGATTAGAATGATAATTTGGCCGAAAAAAGCAGAGCCCATCATAGTGCTTCCTGCATCATAGGCAACTTCATCCATAATACCTTGATTGAATTTGAGCTTTCCGGAACGTATTCGTTTTTGGATTTCATAAACCGTCCCTTCTATGATAATTACTGCTCCGTCTATAATGATTCCAAAATCTATAGCTCCCAAGCTCATTAGGTTGGCCCAAACACCAAATTGTTTCATCAAGATAAAAGCAAAGAGCAATGATAGGGGTATGGTTGTGGCGGTTATCAACCCTCCCCTTAAACTTCCCAATAAAAAGACCAATGCAAAAATGACGATAAGTGCGCCTTCCAAAAGGTTTTGTGTTACGGTACTGGTGGTTCGTTCTATAAGGTTACTTCTATCTAAAAACGGCTTGATTTCCAACCCTTCTGGTAAAGACTTTTCAACTTTTTGCATTCTTTCCTGGACATTGGCAATCACTTTATTAGGATTAGCTCCTTTCATCATCAACACCATTCCACCAACAGCTTCACGACCATCTTGAGTAAAGGCTCCATAACGGACTTGACTCCCAAATTGTACTTTCTCTGCTACATCACCTATAGTAATCGGAAGTCCTTTTTCATTTCTGATAGAGATAGCCTTGATGTCATCCAAAGACCTTATCAGTCCTTCCCCTCGAATGAAGTTTGCCATTTTACTTTTTTCGATATAGGCACCCCCTGTATTGACATTGTTCCTTTCCAGAGCGGCAAACACCTCCGATATGGAAATATTCATGGCATTGAGCTTTTCGGGGTTTATGGCTATTTCGTATTGTTTTATATTACCTCCAAAAGAGTTGACTTCTACAACACCATCCAACAGGGTCATTTGGCGTTTCACGATCCAATCTTGGATGGTACGCAAATCGGTTGGCGAGTATTTATTTTCAAAGCCTTCCTTTGGCTTTAAGGTATATTGGTATATTTCGCCTAATCCGGTGGTAATTGGCCCCATGGCAGGACTACCGAATTTTTCAGGGATTTTTTCCCTCACTTCGTTCAGTTTTTCCTGAACCAATTGTCTGGGTTTGTAAATGCCCATATCATCATCGAAGACAATGGTTACTACGGAAAGTCCAAAACGGGAAACAGATCTAATTTCAGTTACGTTTGGTAAGTTACCCATGGCCAGTTCTACAGGATAGGTTACAAATTGTTCAATATCTTCGGTAGCTAGGTTTTCAGATACCGTGATGACTTGTACTTGATTATTTGTGATATCTGGCACCGAACCCAGATTTACGGTAGACATGGACCAAATACCAGCTACGATAAGGGTCAAAGTCAACAGTCCAATAATAAATTTATTATTAATGGAAAATGAAATGATTTTATTGATCATTATGAAAAAATTTAATTCAGTTAAACTTTTCGATGGAAATTGCATAAAGCAAAATCGATGAAATGAAAATGTTGACCTATCAGGATAGGTCTGAAAAGGATGTAGTTAACCTACAAACTGAATTAAACTTGCGGTGGTTGTAGTAAGGAGTGGGTATATTCTTTGCCTAAGTTATCGAAATGGATAATGGGTTCGAAAGGAAAGCCCATAACTATTGGTTCAAAATCTGGTAGTCCAAAATTTATGGTATGTACATGGCAGCAATGGCACGTGCAAAATGGAGAGCAAAAATCTGTAACATCATTATGCGAACTATCCATATCTGCATCCATAGTAAATTCTACTTGAGAATCATTTACAGGTACACCAGTATCACTACATGGCACTGCATTTAGTGATAATATATAAAAGGATAATATGAATGTTATTATTTTCACGATACAAAGATACAAAATTAACAATGCACAACTTGTGCAAAGTGTTATTTCAAAAATAAATGAATCTCCTTATAGATCGACTCGAACTTAATATGTATGTCTTCATGTGAGTGTCCAATTTTACTTTCAGGTATTTTTTTTAGGGTTTTCTGATGAGTGAATTGCACTTTCTGATCTCTGCCATCGGCAAAAGCCACAAATTCCCCTTGTTTTAATCTAAAGAAAACATCGGCCCGTCGTTTGGATACTTCCCTTTCACCTTTGGTAATGCGGCTCTCAAAACTCAGCCCACTACTTTTACTGATGCTCTTGGTCGGTGTCTTGATAATCTCAAAAAACCGTTCATAGTATTTAGCGGTATCCGGGTCATTGACCTTTCCAAAGAATTGATAGGACAGATTGCTCAAAATGGCCTTACTGGCCTTTTCACCATAAAGCAAATCGTTCTGAATTTTGTCCTGCATCACATAGACCGTACAGATATTATAGCTGCGCAGTGTTGCAGGGATACGGTGCATATTGGGCAGTTTTAAGGTAGGGGCTTCTTCCATTAACAAAAAGGAAGGCTCTCTTCCTCGAACACTCATCTGTTTGATGATGGTGTGCATTATCATGGCGATAACCGGGGAATAGGCCGTATCATATTTCGGATGGTTGACCAGGGAAACCACTGCCGGATGTTCCGGGTTATTGATGTCCAAAGGCACTTCATCCTTGGAGAGCACATAGAACAATTTTTGTGAACTGATTTTTTTAAAGGCGTTGGCCAACGTACTTTTTACCCCAGCGGTCTGCTTTTCCGATTCGATACCGTTGATAAATGCACTGGCCATACTCATGGAGGTCAAATCCGATTTCAGGAAGGCAGCCAGTTTTTTGGTGCTGAGCGATTGGAACAAGGCGATGATGTGGGGCAGGGTACAAAAATCGGGATAGGCCATTTTCATCTTCCAAATCATCCCGCTCAACAATCCTTCCACGGCATCGGAAAAGAACTTGTTGCTTCCGCTGTTTTCGGAAAGGTTCTGTTCCAGTAGGTTTTCCATCAGTACCCGAGATACTTCATTGACACTTTCCTCATTGGGAAGGTATTTTGGAGCAATGGGATTGACGCGAAAATGGATTTGGTCAAAGGCTATAGTATAGAACTTTATATTTTTCTCCCTGAATAACGGATAGGCAATTTCGGTCAGTTCAAAATCCTTATAATCATGGATTACCCCACAAAAACCATGATTGCTGAAATGCTGTAAAAAATTATAGATGACACTTTCGGTCTTTCCACTTCCCGCCGAACCGATGATGGAAGCCCCTCTGCGGATATTGTCGATTTTGAACCTGCCGTTCTTCAGTTTGAAACGTACCCTGTAATTTTTATCCGTTGGGTTTTTCCGTTCCGCGAAGAACAGGGCATAAAGTACTGTGCACCCAAACAAAATAGGTACGACGATATATAGGACGATATATTCCCATTGCCAATTCATATCCCGATGGAGCCTGATTCTATGGCCTTACCAATGCCTTTTTTCAGTTGTTTGATGGCCTTGATGGTAAGCTGGAGCTTGTTCGTAGGGATGCTCAACAAAGTGGTATTGACCCCGGCCTTTTGAAGCAGTTTAAAGGCCATGGCCCTTTCGTTGGTCGGTAGCTTGGTAATCATGGAAAAATACAGTTTGGGGTCTTTTAAAAAGGTTTTTCGGGCGGTATAGGTCTCTATGTAGTTACGCCGGTATTTGAACAGGATATCAAAGGTCTTTTCCGAATTTTTAAAAAAAGTGTCCCTATCAAAGCCCCGTTTTACGGACTTGCCGTGCATTTCCACTTCGGAGGCTCTGTGCTTGCTCCCAGGGGAAAGGCTGTAACGGTTGCTTGCATCCTTACGGCTCACTATGATATGTACATGACTCTGCGGTCCCGGTTTGGCCATGCCCCGAACGATACGTTTACCGTTCAATTGGTGTGGAGCCGTTGCCTCCAATTTTTGGATTTCCTTGTTTAGTTTACGGATATTTCCCGATTGTTGTCCTGCTTCAATACCACGTATCTGTTGCCTTAATTCCAAAATCTTTGTGGCATAGGGTTGGTTCTCCCGGATTTCCTTGTCTGTTCCCTTAAAATTACGCTGCCGTTCCACCTTGGCATAGTATTTAATATCATTAACGGTAACGGGTCTACCGTTAATTTCCCGGTGAAATGCCTTGGCGTACTCTTTCATGGCTTCCCGTGTATAGCATTTGAGTGCTTCAGGGGAATCCTGTATGGCCTTTAGTTCCCTGGCACTTGGATTCAGGGTGATGGAATAGAACTTGGGCTCGGTCTTTTTGAGCTTGGCCGTATTCCCATCAATTTCCCTGATGACCTCTTCCGCAGATATTTCTTCCCCAAATTGATTGAAGAAGTGTTCCTGTTCCTCTACGGTCTTTCCTTCGTTTTCCTTTTCCAGATAATCCACAAAATCGGTGGCACTCTGGGCATAGTTGTCCTTAACGTTCTGTGCGGTGATGGTGATGTACATCGTGTAGTTCTTTTTTGAGTTTTTCAAATTCATCCTTGCCCATATCCAGCTTAAAATGCCCTTTGCCAAATGTTCCTTTTACATAGGTCATTTGTTCCATTACATTCTGAACACGGCTTTTATACTGCCCGAGTTCTTGCCGCATTTCTTCATAGCGATTTTGATAATGCTCCAATTCTTTGTCTCTGCTGAAAGATTCGGGTGTTTCGAAATCAAAGCTTTCTTCCTTTTCTTGGTCTTCCACTTGGGACATTTCTTGAAACAGGGTATCTAACATGACCTTGGTGGGCAGGGTCTGCTGCTTTTCGATGTTCTTGAGGATGGCAATCACGGCATTGATACGTTTGTTGGTACGATTGTTCTTGATGCCCAGATCATCGTTGGGAGAAAGGTCGTTCCGTTCAAAAAAGTCCATGACAATCTCTAAGGTAAGGGTATGGGAATCCGACACCAGACGGGAAAATGTCCGAAAGCGCACAGCCGTTTTCTTTTTGATGCTGATGGCCGAAAAGCGGTATTTTTGATAGATACTTTCTTCCATTTACTGTAAAAATTCGCCTGTTTATAGGTCGTTTGGCCTCATTTATTGTAAAAACCCTTGTTAATCAGTTACTTTTTTGTTTTTAAAGTATTGATTTAAAGTTTTTTACAAACAAATGGATAGCCGTAACACCGCTGTGCGTGTTACCCTCTTGCTTCTCCAAATTTCGTCCCGCAGGGACCAAAATTTTCCGAACAACTTGACTAAAAAGTCAGTTGCCTTTTATGTTACATTTCTATGGATTTGGTCATTCAAGGAAAGTCAAATCACCCTGTAATCGGGATTGGTAACGACCAAAAAAATGTTGTTGTTTAACGCTTTAAAGATACGATTTTCAACTTGTTGGACATGAAAAAAGCCCATCATAATAAATGGGCTTATTTGGTTCAATTTGATAGGTCAGATTTTAAAAATATACCTGTAATTGTATAGATTTCGTATCGCTTCTTCCTCCAACAGGGCTTGGTAATTAGCAAAGTGTTCCCTGGCGTAGTTCCTTAATTGTTTCCCAAAACGCTTTTCGATGTCTTTTTTTGACATCGATAACAATTGTTGTTGGGTTTCGTCATCGAGGTTGTTATAATTTAAATGAATCAAGGCTTCAATATTTAAAGTTTACAACAATCCGTTATCGGCAAAACTGTAATACTCCCCATTGGGCGTGATAATCAAATGGTCGAGTACCCTCACGTCAAAAAGTTGCGCTGCCTGTTTAATTTTATTGGTCAGCCTTTTGTCCGCTTCACTGGGTTTGGTCTTATAACTTGGGTGGTTGTGTGCAAGTAAAATCCCAACGGAAAGGGTTTTTAGTACTATGGCGAACAGGATGCGCACATCTACCAAAGTACCTGTAATGCCCCCTGTCGATAATGGATAGATCCCTTTGACCTTGTTGGAGTTGTTCAACAATAGGATTTTAAAGGTTTCCTGTAACCCTATGGTATTTTTGTCCCAATTCTCATAAAGCAATTTTGCTGCATGCTCTGAACTTTTGATAGGCTCAGATTTCAATGTCCCGATTTTCTCTCGGTAACTTATCTGTATTTCGTTAACTTTGTTTCTCATTGTTATTCTGATTAAGATTGATAATGAAAAGAGGGTGCTACTTTCCACGGGAACACCCTCTTTATTTTTGTTTTACTTGTTGCCCATCAATAGGATTTCATCGGCTACCACTTCGGTAACATAGCGTTGGTTGCCATCGTCCATAGTGTAGGTTCGGGTCTTTAATTTGCCCACGATGCCAATTTCCTTGCCTTTTTCGGCATATTTTTCGATGATGTCGGCAACCCTGCCCCAAGCGACAACGGTGTGCCAATTGGTATCGGTCTGTTTTTCTCCCTTGCTGTTTTTGTAATTCTCATTGGTCGCCAATGACAAACGGGCGACTTTTTTACCGCTTTCAAGGTTCGTAACGGTCGGTTCCTGTCCAACGTTTCCAATCAACTGTACGTGGTTTTTAATACTGCTCATAATTAAATATTTAAAAGATTAATAAATCCCCTTTGGATTTCATTTCAATTGAATTTTAAGGGGTGTTTGTTTGATTTCTTGCGTGCATGGCACCAATGGATAAAGTGGGTTTTGTCAAGACTTTTAGGGAACAAATCAGGAGTGTCTGCGACGTAGCAAAACCCTTGGGTTTTCAAGGAAGTAGAAACCTTATTTTTCACTAAAACTTTGTACAGTCTTGACAAGTTCCACAAGAGTATTAGCAATTCTTTCAAAGCCGTCCACAAGGGAGCGTACAGGTAGTTAAGCGAGTGAAGGGGACGGGGTTTGGAATAGAATTGGTTATACTGTGCCCGTTTTTCGACGCCCCGAAAAACGACAAAGGCTTTATCCATTATAAACCCCTTAAAATGTACAAGGCGGAGCTAGGTTTTTAAGGATTATCGAGCAAAGGCCCAAGTAGGTTTTGCCGATAATCCTGTGAAGAAAACCGAAGCTTTGACTTTCCGATTAAAACCTGTTGGTATGAATAAAAAGAAAAGCCCACTCTTTCGAGCAGGCTTTCACATTTAATGAACTTTTAAGATTAAAGCTCGAATTGTACAATCTCCTGTTCAATTTCCGCCTTGCGCTGTTCCAAAGTGGACTGTAAGTGCGTAGTGACCAACTTTATCAGATTGGAGTTGGTGGTCTTGAACTCCAAGTGTCTGGAATCCCGGATATGGAACGAACTCGAACCATCTTGGTTGTAATTGAACTTGGTCAGCTCGTTCAAGGTTTCTGTCAACCGTTCACGTTGCGTGGCCAATCCTCGAAGTTTTTCAAACTTTTGGATGCGGTCATCCAAGTTGATAACGGGCTTTTCAGCCGTTACTTTCTTCTCCGGTACAACAGTTTTTCCGATAGCTTCTTCGGTGAGTTTCTTTTGAACCTCTTTTTTAACGGTTGCAGTCTGTCTTTTTGCTACTCCGTTCGACTTTGTTTTTGTTTCCATGATAATGAAATTTTAGATTAAACAATATTTGAGAACTGCCCAAACGGAAGACAAAATTTTGGAGCGGAAAGGAAACGGAATAAACGGCAAAGGGAAAAGAAGTGGCTTTATGCCGTCCCTTTTCCGAGAAATATTTTGCGACGTTTATTTTTCGGGAATATTGTATGAATACTATCTATTACCATATTTTTTCAAGAACACATTCTTTAGAGTTAAGAAAGTTTAAAAAAATGAAAATATACAAACTAATAGTTTGTATATTTGAAACAAAATAAACTACATGAATTTGTTGTGGTTTAAAAAAAGTTGAAAACAGAAACTATCAGTTTGGAAAAAGAACAAAAAATAAACCACCTACTTAATTCACAGCCTCCAGGAGTTGTCTATTTAAGCTCATGGTTAACGGAAAAGGGGTTCTCCACACAATTGCTTAATCGATATAAAAAGAGTAATTGGATATACTCCATAGGCCCTGGAGCTTGGATGCGAGTGGGTGATACACCTACCTACCAGGGAGCATTGTTTGCATTACAAGAACAAGCTGACCAGAATATCCATCCAGGAGGTAAAACGGCCTTATCCTTATTGGGAAAGACTCATTATCTGGAGCTATCCACAAAACAAGTAACGTTGTTCGGGGGAAGCGAAGAAAAATTGCCCGCTTGGTTTTCAAAATACGATTGGGAGGTAAAAGTAAACTACTTTAGTTCCTCCTTTCTTCCACCCAATATAGGACTGCAAACTATAGAACAAGGCGCTTTTAATTTGTTGGTGTCCAACCCGACGAGGGCTTTGATGGAATGCCTGTACCTAACGCCAAAAAAACAAGAACTGGTCGAGTGTTACGAAATCATGGAGGGGTTGAACAACCTTAGGCCAAAACAGGTACGGGAACTTTTGGAGGCATGCAAGTCAGTTAAGGTAAAGCGATTATTCCTGTACATGGCAGAAAAAGCCGGACACGATTGGTTTAAATATATGAGCTTGGAAAATATAGACCTTGGAAAAGGAAAACGCTCCTTGGTAAAGGATGGTGTTTATATATCGAAATATCAAATTACTGTCCCTAAAACATTGGAGAATTATGAGTAGCTATAAGCAACAGGTTTCCCTATTGTTACAAGTGTTGCCGGAAGTGGCAAAAAAACCTGTTTTCGCATTGCATGGAGGTACGGCCATCAATCTGTTTGTACGGGATATGCCCAGATTATCTTATCCCAAGTAAATCGTTATCCAAAGCTACACCTCAAAATGCCTCGTAAGCACCTCTAAATCAACATTACTTTTGATAATATTATCGTGATAACATTTGTTATTTTCAAATGGATGCAATGTTGCATTTATTTAAAACAATAACAAATGGAAACGAAAAAAGAGATCAGGTCCCTGATCGAAGAATGCGTAGCCTATCTCAGGAAGGAAGGCTATAGTGAACCACGGATCAAGGATTACCGCCGGTTATGGCGGGACGGGATCCGGGAGTACATGCACAGGAACTCCCTGTCAAATTACCGTAGGGCCATCGGCGAGGACTTTCTGGACGGTATGCCGATAATGAGCGCCTCCCATATACGCGCCATCCGCCGCAGCGTACACGTGCTGGACGATTTCCTTTCATCCGGGAAGATCAGGAAAAGGATTATACAATACGTACACCACGAACTGCCCGGCGAACTCGGGAAGGTCGCACTGGAGTTCTTGGCGTCCCAGAAAAAACTCCGGCGCAACGAACTCACCCTCAAGGAGCACCGGCGCATATTGAGCTACTTTATCGCCCATCTAATGTTAAGGTCGGTAGGCCATGTCTCCGATATCGGCGAGGACGACGTCCTAACGTTCATAGCGTCCGCCCAGAACTGCAAGGACAAGTACCTTAATACCGTCCGTCTGTTCTGCCGGTTCCTGTACCAACGCAAATACATCGACCGGAACGTGGAATACGTGATCGGAAGGAACAATTATCCCGTACGCGAAAAACTGCCCTCGGTATACGGTGCCGACGAGATTGGACGCATCGAGGGTACGGTGGAACGCTCCAGCCCGGTAGGCAAGCGCGACTATGCGATGCTCCTTCTGGCCACCAGGCTCGGCCTCCGCTCCTCGGACATAGCGGCACTCACCTTCGCGAACTTGGACTGGCAGCGGAACCTCATATGCCTAGTGCAACGCAAGACGGGGAAAATAGTGGAACTGCCACTCCTGGCCGACGTAGGCGAGGAAATAATCGACTACTTGCAATATGGCAGGCCATTGTCCGAACTACAGCAGGTGTTCCTGACCGCTGCCGCCCCTTATCGTCCGGTCAACAGGATGGTCATCAACGGGGCGATAAGCAGGGCCATAAAGGCATCAGGTGTCGATATCAACGGCCGCAAGTTCGGCCCCCATGCCATGCGCCATACCTTGGCCAGTAGGCTGTTGCGAAATGGGACCTCCCTCCCGGTCATATCCGAGACGCTCGGCCACTCCGATACGCAGGTTACCATGAACTATCTGCGAATAGACGTAAACGGCCTCATGCGGTGCTCGATGGACGTGCCACCGGTATCCACAAACTTTTATGAGCAGAGGGGAGGTGTTTTCTATGGCTAGGCAATTCGATTACAAAAGTGTGTTCGCCCCCTACTTTGGGAGCTTTTTGAAAATGAAGGACGCCATGGGATACGGACTGGACAAGTTCGGTTACATCCTTCTGGAACTTGACCGGTTCTTCCTGAAGACCGGGGCCACAACGCCCCACATAAGCAGCGGACAGATATCCGCATGGAGGGCGACCCGTATGAACGACAAGGCCAGGACGCTGTACGAAAAATACTCCGTCCTGTCCCAGTTCTGCAAGTATATGTGCCATCTTGGCCACGAATGCCACGTTCCCCGGCTGCCCAAGAAGAACGCATGGGGCTTCGTTCCCTATATCTTCACGCGTCGGCAAATGGAACGCATCTTCAGGGAATGTGACAGGTTGGCCATGCCGCGCTTTTGCAACATGAACACGGCGCTCTTTGCCATCCCCGCCCTGGTACGCTTCCTCTACAGTACCGGGGCAAGGATTGGGGAGGCATTGACCATCAGGAACATGGATATCGACTACCCGAACCGTCAGGTAATCATAAGGAAGACAAAGAACAAGATGCAGCGCATAGTTCCGATAAATCCGTCCCTTATGGAGGTTATGGGACAGTACGAACGCTATAGGGACCGGATCCCGGTGGAGGGCATATCGGACAGGGACCGTTTTTTCTTTGTCAAGGCCAATGGCACCCCGTTTAAGCTAGGTGTTGCATACAGGTGGTTCAAGGTGGTACTGGGACAATGTGAGATACCGCATTTAGGAAAGCATCAAGGACCCCGGGTACACGATATCCGTCACACCTGTGCGGTCCACTCTCTTGAAAAAATGGTAAAAAACGGAACGGACGTTTATTGTGCGCTTCCGATCCTGTCCACTTTTCTTGGGCATAAGACCATAGCGGGAACAGAAAAATATGTAAGGATGACAAAGGAGATCCATCCGGAGATCATCGAAATGGAATCCTCGCTTACTTCCTTCGTGTTCCCCGACAACATCAAAATGGACATTGATTATGGAAACGACAACTGATCTCGCAAAATACCTGACAAGGTTCTTTACGGAATATCTCGTTGGCGAAAGGGGGGCGAGCCCCCATACGGTACGATCGTACGGTAACACCTTTACCCTTGTGCTCGACTATATGGCCAAGGTCCTGGGCAGACCGGCGGACAGGCTGGTCCTCGACCATTTTACCAGGGAAACCGTCCTTGGATTCCTGGACTGGGTGCAGAAAGACCGAAAATGCTCCAACTCTACCCGAAACCAGCGCCTGGCCGCCCTGCATTCCTTTTTTGGGTACATGCAATACGAGGATGTAAAGCGTCTCGCTCAATGGCAGGAGATCCTGTCCATCAAGGTCAAGAAACAGGGAAAAAGAAGCACGGTCGACCACCTGTCCGTCGAGGGGGTCAAACACCTATTGAATCAGGTGCCGACGGATAGCAAAGCGGGAAGGAGGAACCTGGCCCTGCTGGCATTGCTCTATGACAGCGGGGCAAGGGTAGTCGAGCTCATAGGCCTGACCCCGTCGTCCCTGAACCTGGACAGGCCCTATCATGTTACCCTCTTGGGGAAGGGCGGCAAAAAAAGACTGGTTCCGTTGCAGGACGAACAGGTAAACCTGCTACGGTCCTATTTAAGGGAAAACCGTCTTAACGACCCGGCATTCAACCGGCGGCCGTTGTTTGCCAATAACCGGGGCACAAAACTGACGAACTCCGGGGTGTCCTACATCCTGAAACTTTATGTTCACAACGCCCGGATAACGAGACCCGACCTGATACCAGAAAAGATAAGCCCCCATACCCTGCGCCACAGCAAGGCGATGCACCTTTTACGATCCGGCGTGAACCTGGTGTACATCAGGGATATCCTGGGCCACGTATCCATACAGACCACGGAGGTCTACGCAAGGGCCGACTCAAAACAGAAACGTGAGGCATTGGAGGCCGCATACGTTGATGTTATACCTACCCTTGCAAGCGAAGGAAGCTGGGAAAGGGACTCGAAGCTACGGGAATGGTTAAGGAACTTTGCAAAATAACCAATATCGTTATCCAAAGTGGTTTTGAAAAGTAACGCTGATAAACCATTGGCTACCAGTGGGTGTTGGCAGCCTGCTTTGGATAACGATTTACTTGGGATAAGAAAAGTTATCACGACTTGTGATAATTTTTCTGTGGATATCGATTTGACCTACATTCCCATTGAGGACAGAAAGACATCTTTTAAGAACATTATTGAAAGTCTTGGCCAAATAAAAGCTAAACTCGAAAAAATTCTGCCGGAAGCTACAATTACCCTTAAAGAGGAAACATTGAAACTTCAAATCACGACCGTAAACGCACAGATAAAACTGGAAGTGAACCAAATCAACAGGGGTGTCATGGATGATACGGTAACGTTATCACTATGTGAAAAGACCCAAGAGGAATTTGATGCTTTCTGTGCCATACAAGTGGTTCCTTTAGGGCAGTTGTATGGCGGAAAAATCTGCGCTGCATTGGACCGTCAGCATCCTAGGGATTTGTTCGATGTAAAATATCTGTTGCAAAATGAAGGATTTACCGAAGAAATCAAAAAAGGCTTCCTATTGTTTCTTTTGAGCAGCAACCGTCCCCTTCACGAAATGTTGCATCCCAATTTTATCGACCAAAGAGAAACCTTGGTCAATCAATTTGAAGGTATGAGTGAGGAACCCTTTACCTATGAAGATTTTGAAAAGACCAGAGAGGAATTGATAAAAACAATCTATCAAAATCTAACAGAAAAAGACAAGGAGTTCTTATTGAGTTTTGGCGAAGGAACACCCAATTGGGAAATCTATGATTTTGAACGGTTTCCTGCCGTCCAATGGAAACTACAGAACCTTACAAAACTAAAAAATAGCAATCCTGAGAAGCATGAAAGCTTTGTTGCTTCACTGAAGAAAGTATTGTATTGATTATAATATATAAAGTACATGGGTTATTATAAGATTTGTTACTAAATGGGTTGATTTAATATTTAACAAATTTTATATTTGTAGGGTCAGAAAGTAAAGCAATTTACTTTGAGTTCATTTAAGTACCGTCAACAAATCGGATAACAGTTGTTTCTTAAAAGCTGTAACTGATTGATATATAAAACATTGTGTGAATGGGTTCAAACTCTGCCACCCCGACGAACCTAGAAATAGGTCAAAACAAAACACTGTTAATCATTTGATTTTCAGTGTTTTTTGTTTTTTATGCACTCAACTGATTTCATTTAAAACCAAATAAAAGGTGTGCAATTCGGTGTACAGCAATTAATCCCGAATGTACTAACTTGAAAGGACTTTAGAGTACGATTTGACTTTCGTCTTTACAATTTATTGTTTAACCAAAGTCATGGAAAATGAAATCAAAACACACTTTCACCGTAATTTTCTTTACCAGAAAATCAAGAAGTGTTCCAAACCAATTATCCATCTATGTTCGCATCACGGTGGACGGCCAACGGGCCGAGATCAGCCTAAAGAGAAGCATTCCCTCCAAAGAGTGGGACAATTCACGGAACCGGGGCAGGGGAGGTTCACAGAGGATCAGGGCGTTGAACGCCTATCTGGACAGCGTTTATGGTGAACTATTGGACTGCCATAAAGAACTTTTGGAAGAGAACAGGGTTATTTCCTCAAATGCCATCAAGTCCCGTTATCTGGGCGAGGATGACAACAGTAAGACCTTAAGGGAACTCATCAAGTACCATAATGAGAATATGTCAATTGTCCTGAAAAAAGGGACAATGAAGAACTATTATACAACGGAAAAGTACCTACACAGGTTTTTAGCTAAGAAAAGAAAGGTCAACGATGTCCGCCTAAAACAGTTGAACTATGCCTTTGTAACGGATTTTGAGCATTTTCTGCGCAATTACAGAGATTCAAAGAAAAGGCTTTTATTGGGCAACAACGGGGTAATGAAACATCTGGAAAGGTTCAAGAAGATGCTCAACCTTGCCGTCAAATTGGAATGGATGGACAAGAACCCGTTCAACCAGTTCCAGTTGAAATATAACAAATATGATAGGCAGTTTCTGGACGAAGAGGAACTGGACCGATTGGAAAGCACTGAAATGGGGAACGAACGTTTGGAGAGGATAAGGGACTGTTTTGTGTTCTCATGCTATACAGGTCTTTCCTATGTGGATGTCAAAGAGCTGAATAGGGACAATATCGTAAAGGGCATCGACGGAAACCATTGGATAAGTACCAAGCGTGAAAAAACGGACAAGCCCGTTAAAGTCCCTTTGCTCCCAAAGGCACGGGAAATCTTGGAAAAGTATATGCAGTGTCCAGAAATGGAAAATAAGGAAAGTCTGTTACCAATCAGTTCCAATCAAAAGACCAATGCCTATTTAAAAGAGATAGCGAACTCCTGCGACATCCACAAAAACCTGACCTTTCATGTTGCAAGACATACTTTTGCAACAACCGTAATGTTGTCAAATGGTGTACCCATCGAAACAGTCTCGAAACTTCTAGGGCATAGCAAACTGTCCACCACACAGATTTATGCCAGGGTCGTGGAATCCAAGATAAGTGAGGATATTGGAAATCTTTTGATTAGGTTCAAGGAAAAAGCAATCAAAAAAAGTGCAGTTACATAAAACAAAAAAAGGATGTGAAAAAATCGCTTCCTTTCCTTTTATGGAAGGACCGGATAATTGAGACCACTCAAAACGGAAAAATTGATCCATCTAATATTAGTCCGTAGTGATTTGAAATTCCGATTTTTGTGTCATATTGGAGGGTGCTCAATTTTATCAGGCGAGCGTGGCATATAATGTCCGTCGTTTCTAATTAATTACAATGTATGTGGCTATTGTGTAATTGTCCTATTGCCATGTGACAATTGAAAAGCTTTACAAATAAAGGGTTTCGAGATTTTAGTAATATTGGATAGGATAGCCCAATGTCCCATAATTTAGTGGCTCTTTTTAATCTCAAAAATCATTTAATCCCCTAAAGCACTGGTGCCAACGACCGCAGGTCGTAGTGATTTTCTGCTTTTTGGAAAATCGGAAGAGCAAGACGACAACACGCCAACGCAGTGTTGTTTATTTTAAGTTTCTGATAAACAATCTATTGCATTCTTTAATATGGGGTTTTTTAGCAAGTCATTGGGACAGTGTGCTCTCAGAGATACTGAAAATACTGAGAATTCACTGGGACATTAAATCCTTTGTCTGGTTTTTATGAATTTTGCCTACAAGATGAATGGCTGTCATCAAAGAATAGTGCATTCCAGTGTGGTTAAAAGTCCGTTGTATATGGTGTTTAAGCTTATTGATTATTATTGTTAGCGTGTATCCCACAAGTTGTATGTGCTATTCACACTTAGTGAGTGTTATTGTCAACCTCACCTTACGGGTGTACAAGCACCCTCAATATCCAATTGTCATGCAGTAATCAGCTCAATGCCTGCTTTCTCTGCCTTGTATTTTATTTTGGTCATTAGTTCATAATAGCTCCAGTTCCTTAATACAAATTCTTCTTCTTTGGCAATACCGACCTTGTCTTCTTGGGTCATTAAAATAAGCGTTCCCGCCTGATGCTTGATACAGAAATCTATAAGTTTTCTACTGTATACATGTATGCGGTGTACCACATAATTACTTTCTGTTTTGTGGTACTTGTCCACTGCTTTAACTTTTCGTTTACACCCTTTCCCTGATCTGGAATAGGTCGCCCCGACCTGAGCCCTTCTCCGGGCTGCCTGTATAGCCAGCCTACGATATAGAAATTCTTCCTTGGTGCCGATTGTGAGTCTGTTTTTTCCTGCCTTCACAACTATGGGATATTCCAAGGACAATGATGCTTCTGCGATGACCTCTGGTTTTAGGATATGCTTTTCCTTTTCGATTTCAAACACCGCCAACCAAAAGATTTTTCCGCCATTCAGTTTAATATTCGAAGCACATAGCTTGACATCACCTTTTACCAAACGCTCCAACAGCATTCGTTTGTCGGTAAAATCCTTGCCCAAGTAGGTTTTAAATGGAACCCGGTACAAACGGAAGCAAAAGGCTTTTTTCTCTTCATCATAGACAATCCGACTTATACCCTGCAATCCAAAAGGAAATGCCATGTCCTTCTTGAAATTCGGCAATGAGCGTTCGCCCTTCCAGTATTGAATCCTATTTTTATTGAATGAGGAGATCAAACCATGGTTCAGGGTGGACAATATGTTTGTCGGCACTTCTCCTTTGAATCGATCAGATACCAATCGATAGGTAGTGTTTATCCTAGAACGATTAAGAATTCCTTTTTCATCTTTTTTTTCATCAGCCAATTTATATTTTATCCCCTCGGATAGATAAGAGAATTCCTTTATCATTTCCTGAACATACAGATGGGTTACTATGAGGTTGGCTGCTCTAAAGCATCGGTCCCGCCACTGGTACATCATATCCATAACCTCTTTTTTTTCGTCCTTGGTAGGGAGGTCGATCAATAATTGAATCTTTCTAGTGTGTTTTAGCGTTGACTTTCCCATATTAAGCTGATTGTAATTGCAATTGATGATTTGCCTTCATTAGCCTATAAGCTTTCATGAACTCCTGATGTACTTCCTTTTGGGAGAGGTTAAGTTCTTTGGCTATTTCAGAAAAGGTATATTTCAGTTCACAGCGCATTTCAAGAACTTTGGCCTGCTCCTCGCTCAGCTCCCCACTGAACTTGATTTCATTTGTCATGTTGTCACTGGAATCGAGTTTGTTTCCTTGATGGACTATGGTTTTAATATCTTCAATGGCTTCCTTTATTTCCCTACTGGTTTCATTGATGCCTTTACCCATTACCTTGGAAATAGCCTTGTACTGAAAGCCATATTTTAAACAGAGTTCGATCAAATGCCTTTTATCGGCATTCAACAAGGGAAATATACTTTTGATATGGTCGAAGGATTTTTGTGTCGATTCCTGATCATCGAGGTTTTTGGAATCATTTACCGGATCATACCCTGCCATGTAATCTTGGTAATTTTCATAATCCTCCAGAGAGTTGACCTTCTTGTAGAACTTATATTTTGGTTTTCTATAATATGAGATACATTCCCTTTTCATCACAAACCTCAAGAAATAGAAAATGTGCTCAGGTGATTCCAATTTGTCCCTATTGACCCATAATTTTAAAAAGGTATCCTGGACAAGGGATTCTATTAAAAATTCATCACTAAGCCATTGCTTACCTATCCAAAATATACTCCTAAAGTATTTGGCATGGATATGGTCCAAAGCAGAAGAATCGCCAATTTTTAAAAGTTCAAAATCACTGTATGACATAACAGGCCTCGTTTAAGATGGTCAATGCACCATGGTTAAAATTGATTATGCTTTAAAAGCTGATGCGATTTCTTAAAAAAGGATAAAGAGAAGATAGCTTTGAAAAGTTGAGAAAGCCCCTTTTAAATAAGATAAAGAGGGCGTGAAAACTCAACTTATAGCATCAAGGTACTGGTATACCGCACGACAATAAGTAAGCTCACGCCCGGGCCGTGAGCATTTGCACTTATCATCTCGTCGTTAAAAATTACCAGTTTTTGATGCGAGAATCAAAGCGAATGCTTCTAATATTATTAACTTAAGAAGTTTCGCAAATATGTTATTTCGGGGATAAATATAATAAAAACCCCTAAATGAGAGCGAACGCTCTCAAAAAAACTTCTTGTAATTTTTTCATTTGTGTTAATGGCAGATAAAAACACAAATAAAAGTAAAGTTTATTTTTCTGATAAATATGTATGCAAGTTTATCAGTGAGGAATGGTTGACCTCAAAAGATACAAGTGCCAGAAAATATGGGAAAATATACGGTGTCAACTATCACGTAATAGAAAAAATACAGCAGGAGAATGGTTACAATATACCATTGTCCACCTTGAGCACTATCTGTTTTAACCACGGAATCAAGTTATCGGATTTCTTTAAACTGGTGGAAAAAAAGTACGGGGAATTTTTAAATGATAGCTATGAGTACAAATAATTCCGAATTGTAATTTCATCCTTGAATTCAATTCTCACTAATCTTACTTATTTCCAATTATTATCCACTTGTTGAAGAGTTATTGAGTTAACTATTTTATGGCTATGGAACAATTTGCATCTGTTCATAGGTGGTTATGTTTCCCCATTTTTTCATAATCCATATATTCCAGTGCCAAAACGTATTGATTGAACGCAAATCGTGTTTTTCTCCCTTGCCATTAAATTCTATATTTATATGGTTGAAAAACAACAGTATAATGTACGGCATATTTGATTTGACTTTCCTTAAGTCCGTACAAACCAAAGTATGTTTATGTGGCAGCTGATTTTCAATCATGCTGTATTTATTCGGTCCCGCTTGCGGGACGTAGGAATAGCAAGAGGGTGATGCGCAAATTGCGCCATCACGATTGTTTTCGGGTCTTCAACAAGTTGAAAACCAGTTAATTGAATTGATTTTGGAATACTGTACAAAATCAGGGCCTACAGTAGACTTTTCCCAAATCTACAGTAAAACCTTTGGGAAGCGCTGTAAACACTGGAAATTTTTGACGAAAAATTGACGCAATTTCACTAAAAAACAAAATCGCATCTATGGAAAAGCAATCTACAAATGACATGACAAAGAAAGGGGCGGGGGGGTATTCCAATATCACCATAAAGAAAGAAACGGCCACACGCTTTCGCAGTTATTCCAAAAGGTTCAACAAATCGCATAGTGAAGTATTGGATGGAATGATACAATACTTCAAAGAGAACAACCTTGACCCATTTAGGGAGGGAACAAAGATCATCCTTGACAGCATCAAAAAATTGGAGGTAAAGATGATGAAGAAATTCGATAGGCTCATCGCCATTATCAAGAACATGGAAAAGACCAGTATCCGGCCCACCTAGGAAATGATGTTGATTCTTTATGAGGCCTATGTTAGAGATTGGAAGAAACCCAAGCCTAAACCAAGCCAATTACAGGAAGAGCGAATGGATTTTTTGGAGCCTAGAAACACCGTTCCAAAAGCGGAGCATGACAGAATGTTGCAAGAATTCAAAGAATATAAAAAGCATTGCAGTGAAATCCTCAAAAACGTTGAAAAGGTGGAACCCATGATGGGAAAGCCGTATCTGAAAATCAATATGGACGTCGGGGATTTTGAAAGTTTAAAGTACCAATTAAAATAACGGCCATGTACCTTACCATCTCAGCACAGAAAATGGGCAGCACCTATAACTCCAGTGTAGGGAACTACGTGGACTATCTGGAAAAGGAAAACGAGGATAGGTTGCCCGAACTTAGGGAGGAATTCTTTGACCAAGAAAATGACAGCGTAAGCCCTCAAACGGTCATCGATGAAATAGATGCCAATACGGCCAAGTTGAGGCAGAAAGATCCGAAATTCTATTCCATAGTGGTCAGTCCCAACCAAAGGGAACTGAAGACCATTGGCAATGACCCAAACATACTCAGGGAATATACAAGAAAACTCATGGAGGACTATGCCAAGAGTTTCCATAGGAACCAAGAGGTCAAGGCCGAGAACCTGAAATATTATGCCAAGATAGAACATGAACGCACCTATCGGGGCTTCGATAAACAGGTACAGGAGAATGCACCGTACCGGGGAGAAATTGCAAGGCTCAGGAACGAGATACGGAAAGTGGAACGGGGCGAGTCCATCGGGAATGTCAAGGAACTTGAAAATAGAATCAAAGTGCAAGAAAGATTGGCCCCTCATAAACAGAACGGGCAATTGGTGGCAGCCGGAATGAATAAGGAAGGGCCACAGACCCATATCCATATCATAGTGAGTAGAAGGGATGTAACGAATACCTATACACTTTCGCCCATGGCCAAGCACAAGGCATCCGAAGTGGAACTGAACGGAAAGACGGTCAAGAGAGGATTTGATAGGGACAGTTTTTACCAAGCGGCCGAAAAGACCTTTGACAGGACAACAGGGTTCAAGAGAAACTATGTGGAATCCTATGTTGGGAGAAAGGCCCATGCCAAAGAACCGGGAAAGTTCTTTGCCAAGGTGATGGGACTGCCCACCAAGGAAAAGGACATGGCCTTCAAACTCCTTAAAACAATGGGGGTCAAAGCTCCAAGTATACCGACGAATAAAGTTCAGATGGCTGTCAAGATCATAAAGGCTCTTGGGAGGGGCATTGATAAGGCCAGGGGTACAGGTGAGGACATGGGGTACTGACCGACAAGTAGGTTGCGCCCTTTCGGGTTTTTGCTTAACGCTTATCTACCGGAACACTACAAAAACCCGATAGGATCCATGCGCAAAAGTTGGGGTAAGATTGGGACTTCCAAATAAAGTAAAGGTGAATCAATTATATTTAATTGTAATAGTTAAGACTTAATCTGACAATCTTAATAAATTAGTTTAACCCTTAAATTAGATTTGTCAGATGAGTACAGAAGAAAAAATCATCAAACCGAAGTTGGGATTGCTTGAACTTGCCAAGCAATTAGGTAATGTATCCCAAGCCTGTAAGGTGATGGGATATAGCAGGGATAGTTTCTATAGGTTCAAAGAACTTTATGAGCAGGGTGGAGAGCTGGCTCTCCAAGAAATTTCAAGGAAGAAGCCAATTCTGAAGAACCGTATCGGAGAGGAAATCGAAAAGGCCGTTGTTGAGATGGCCGTTGAACTTCCGGCCTATGGACAGTTACGGGTCTCCAATGAACTGAAGAAACGGGGAACGTTCATATCCCCTGGGGGTGTGTGCAGCGTGTGGTTGCGCCACGACCTTGAGACCTTTAAAAAAAGATTGAAGGCATTGGAGGCCAGATCCGCCCAAGATGGCCTGGTACTGACCGAGGCCCAGTTACAGGCCCTGGAACGGGCAAAGGAGGAAAAACAGGCCTATGGTGAGATAGAAACGCACCATCCCGGCTATCTGGGCGCACAGGACACCTACTATGTCGGGTCTGTCAAGGGGATCGGCCGTATCTATGCCCAGACCTTCATCGACACTTATTGCAAGGTGGCCTTTGTAAAGCTCTACGACCGCAAGAATGCCATCACGGCGGCCGATCTGCTCAATGACAGGGTGATACCCTTTTTCCAGCAGAAGAGACTTCCACTGCTCCGCATATTGACTGATAGGGGAACCGAGTATTGCGGGAAACGGGAACACCACGAATACCAACTTTACCTGACCATTGAGGACATCGACCATACCAGGACCAAGGCAAAGAGTCCACAGACCAACGGTATTTGTGAACGTTTCCACAAGACCATGCAGAACGAGTTCTTTTTTGTCACCTTTAGAAAGAAGGTCTATAAGTCCATAGAAGAGCTGCAAAACGACCTAGATCAGTGGGTCAAATGGTACAATACCGAAAGAACGCATACAGGAAGACACTGCTATGGAAAGACCCCTTTGCAGACTTTTGAGGATTCTATACCTTTAGCAAAAGAAAAGCTCATCGAGTACAATGAGCTTAAAGGCTCTTTTCAAGTGTCAGATTAACCACAACTGTCAGGTTAAGTAGTGGCTAGTACAATTTAATTTAACGTTTTATTTATGTTTCCAAACAAGTTCAGTTTACGCTCCTAGGATAGTCTATTAAACTCAATTAATAATACTTATGGACCCAATTTCACCATCTAATGAAATAGCACTTGCTTCAATTTTAATTTCAGAATTATTAAGTAATTCGGGAACGGTAATAATAGCCTCTCCTTTCTCATCTGTTTCCAATTTAGGATTCCAATACAATAAATTAGTATTTTGTTCTCTTCTTTTAGAAAGTCGTTCCTTGTATTCACTAAAATTAAGCGGGGTGGTGTAACCTTCAAAAGCCATTTCACCCTCCTTTCTGGAGAAGGAATCTAATTCACTTCCAGTTCGAGTATATATTGCGAAGACCCCACCAGAACCTCTGGTACCATAGATTGCTGCATCTGCTCCTGTTAGTAATTCAATTCTTTCAATATCCCGCGAATTGGCCAAAGCCATAATATCGGTTAAGGAATTTTGAGTTTCATTTTTATTCCCCAAGCCCGAATCCATTGTTGTTCCGCCTCCTCTCTGAGATAATGGAAAACCGTCCAAAACCCATAAAACAGGTCCGGAAGCACTTACGACTCTTAGAGAAGGATTTAATGTTTCGGCTCCAGTTATCACGACTCCTGAAAACTCAGAAAGCAACTGAATAAGGCTCTTAGGTTTTTCAAAATCTTGGTATTTCACACGTTGTGGAGGTACTTTAATACCATATACAGAAGGAGTGTATTTTTTCTTTTTATTATTTTTTTCAACTACTTCCACCTCATCCAATACAATAGTTTTTCCTGTTGAGTCAATATCAAAATTTTCGAAGATGATATTCTGGTGGTTGTCCTGCCGCTCTGGATTTTTCATGACATATGGTATCAAAGTGTTGTTTTCTCTATCCTTATCGTTAATAGGTATTATTTTCACCAATCTAGATTTAACATCTTCACCTTCTGTTCTGGCAATCAAGGTTGCATTTCCACTGATTTGGATATTCTCTAATTTTAGTAGTCCTTGGACATCCGTTTTTACTTCTCCAATCCAAACTTCATCTTCATTAGTTACTATTACTTGTATTTTTGAATTACTTAATAATGTGTTGTTCAAATCATATGCGTAACCAATAATTTCTAGTCCTTCCTGAAATGAAAATATTGCTTTTGCAGTCATGTCCTTGTCTAAAGAAAAAATTTCAATATCATCAACACATGCCAGCAGGCTCAGGTCTTTTAAAAAAGTATCTTTTCTGTAGCTTGATATTTTGCTTTTTTCAAGGTTTTCCCCAAATGTGAACAAACTGGTACGTTCATAAATATTTTGATTCCAATTCTTTGCGACATCAGGTTCGTATCTATTGACACTAATAGCCAACTGTGATTTTACTGGTGAGTCGTTAAAATCGGTTACTTTTATTTTATAGGTTTTCATATTCTTGTTTATGCTCGGGTTTATAGGATTGATATCTATATTCAATCTTTCTCCATCTATCCAAATTGGTCTAATTGCAAGAACAGAACCAAGACTATCAACTAATTTTAAAGTAAAAATGCCAGAAGGGAAATTGAACTTGGAAAGTTTAACATCTAAAATTCTGGTTTTACTGAAATCTAATCTCTTTTCAAAATATTTTAATCCTCCTGATATTCCAATTAACTTTACATCTGAGTCTACAACTCCTTCTGAAGCAGTAATTTGAATTTTGGTAGTATTTGCTTCTAGATTGTTTACACGTACAAGAAAACCCTCTTCTTTTGCATGTGGAACAGGAGTTAGAGTTCCGTCTTCTAATTCCAACTGATAAGTTTTCCCTTTCCTTGGTCTAAAAGTCGTAGTGCCAAGTCCCGAAGAATAAAAAGAAATTTTAGCTACCTCTATTTTTTTTTCATCTATTATTTTTCCTCTACTCCTTGTTTTTTGTACTTGATTAGATGGGATTTTAATAACAACCCTATTTTCAAGACCATTCAAAAGAACACCTCCTTCAGGTATTATAGAAATCCCAGAGGTTTTCTTTTTTTGCTCTTCTATTCCTGTCACAACTCCTATCTGAATTTTCTTCCATGCTGCGAAATCAGGGCCATAATTCTTTGACCAACGAGTATAGGCTTTAACGGTATATCTTCCCGCATCAATATTCTCATGTGGTTCTATCTGTCCTTGAACAATCCCATCGTTTACTTTATGAAACTGGCGTTTTAACAAAATACCATTATCTTCTAAAAGTTCTATAATTAAGACTCCACTCTTGGTATATCTATTAAGCTGTTTTCCAGATGCTAGGTACGCTTTAAAAAATAAAGGTTCATTTGGATTAACGTGGGTGTTTGCAATTTGTAAAATCACGCGTTCTGGCCATAATGTCAAGGAATCCTTAAAATTTTCCTGAAAATTAATAAATGGTTCATTCCATTTTCGGTTATTTTTAATAACTAAGCTTTGAGCAGATACCGCTGTTACAATAAATAAAATAAAAACAAAGAATGGAAAATTTATTTTTTTCATGATTTCAGTAAATATTTCAACGAAATTAGCACAAATCATAAGGATTGGAAGCTGTTTTCGTAAGAATTAATTTACATGAATATACAAAATATCAAAGAAAAAACTTGTAGGTGATTTGGAATTTATTCTAAAACGACACTATATCCTTCTTTTCTTTCGGTACCAGCGTTTTGTGATTAACCCTTTTTGTGTTGTGAACTAAGAAGCAAATTTGGCGCATATTTATGTTTACAAAGGTTTATAGATTTAATCTTATATTTAAAAATGTCTTTAAAATCTTTTCCCTTTTACCATCAATTAGATCAAAAAGATTGTGGTCCAACTTGTTTGAGAATGGTGGCCAAATATTATGGTAAGTCATTTTCTGCAGACTTCTTAAGAAAAAAATCAAATATTACAAGAGATGGTGTTTCAATGGGTGGTATTGCTGAGGCAGCAGAAGAAATTGGTTTTCATACACTGGCGGTAAGTCTTAATTATGAAGCCATGGTTCAGGAAGTGCCCTTACCCTGTATTGCACATTGGCGACAAAGACATTTTATTGTGATATATAAAATAACTAATGACACAGTTTATGTTGCAGATCCTGCTCACGGCTTGGTTACTTATAACAAAATAGACTTTTTGAATGGATGGATTGGAAAAAAGATAGGTGAGAGTTATGAAGGATATCTGCTTCTTATGGAACCTACTCCTAGATTTTATGAAAATGAGCTAGAAGATAAGAGCAAGTATGGTTTCAAGTTCTTATTCTGGTACTTTAAACCCTATAAAAAGTATATTGTCCAACTTTTATTAGGTCTTTTTGTTGGTAGTATGTTGCAATTGATATTTCCGTTTTTGACACAAGCTGTTGTGGATTATGGTATCAACTATCAAAACTTAAACTTCATTTATCTAGTTCTTATTGCTCAATTAACGCTATTTGTATCTCAGACAACGGTAAATTTGATAAGAGGTTGGATTCTATTACATATTACCAGTCGAATCAATATTAATCTGATTTCAGATTTTCTTTTAAAATTAATGCGCCTTCCCATTTCCTTTTTTGATTCGAAAAATACTGGAGATATTATCCAAAGAATTTACGATCATGATAGAATTCAGGACTTTTTGTCCGGTACTACTTTGAATACTCTTTTCTCTGTATTTAACTTAATTGTATTTGGTTTTGTGTTGGCCTACTACAATCTAATTATTTTTTCTATATTTTTCTTAGGGTCTTTAATATATATAATATGGATGCTTTTGTTTATGAAGAAAAGAGAAGAATTAGATTATAAGAGATTTGATCAAGCAGCGGAAAATCAAACTAGTATTTTTCAATTGATTTCTGGTATGCAAGAGATAAAGCTTAACGGGTCGGAACTGCGCCGTCGATGGGAGTGGGAAGCTATACAAATTAAATTATTCAAGACGTCCTTAAAAAGTTTGGCCCTATCTCAAACCCAAACTACAGGAGGGATGTTTTTTAATGAACTTAAAAATATCCTTATTACATTCATTGCTGCAAAATCTGTTATAGATGGGAACCTCACTTTAGGTATGATGTTGTCCATACAATACATCATAGGACAGTTGAACTTACCAATAAATAACTTTATTACCTTTTTACAAGCTGGACAAGATGCTAAAATAAGTTTGGAACGTTTAGATGAAATACATAATAAAGATGATGAAGAATTATTTAATGAGGACATCATTGAAGAACTTCCAACAATTAGAGATATTAAGATTAAGAATCTCAGTTTTCACTATGGAGGCAAAAATTCGCCAAAGGTATTGGATAATATTAATTTAGAAATACCTGAGGGCAAGGTAACTGCAATTGTTGGGGCTAGTGGTAGTGGGAAAACTACACTTGTGAAATTATTATTAAAATTTTATGAACCGACAAGAGGTGATATTAGAATAGATAACATTAATCTTAAAGATATTGGCACTAGTTTTTGGAGAAAAAATTGTGGTAGCGTTATGCAAGATGGATTTTTGTTTGGAGATACAATTTCAAGGAATATTACAGAATCAGATTCAGAAGGTTTAATAGATAAAAAAAGGCTGTTACATGCAATAGATGTTGCTAATATAGGGGACTTTATTGAACAACTGCCCTCTGGGTTAAATACTAAGATAGGAAGCAGTGGTGTAAACATTAGTGGTGGCCAAAAACAACGTATTTTAATTGCACGTTCTGTATACAAAAACCCAAATTATATTTTATTTGATGAGGCCACTAGTGCTTTGGATGCGAACAACGAAAAGGTGATAATGGATAAACTGGAAAAATTCTATGAAGGCAAAACAGTCGTAGTTGTGGCACACAGATTGAGTACTGTAAAAAATGCCGATCAAATAGTAGTTTTGGAAAGGGGTAGGATAATTGAACGTGGTAATCATAAGGAATTGACCTTAAAAAAGGGGTTGTACTATTCCTTGGTGAAAAATCAATTAGAGTTAGGAAGTTAGAATATGACAGGATTTCCAAGCAAAAATAGAGAAAAGACTGATTTGTTGGATGAACGTTCAGATCAGGTAAAAGAGATTCTTGGTAGGCCTCCTAGCTGGTTAGTTCGTTCAGGTACATCCGTAGTGTTTTTATTTGTATTACTATTAATTTGTGGGGCAGCAATTATTAGCTATAATGATATTATTCCTGCCCAAATTACTATTACAAGTAAAAATCCGCCAGTTTATCTCAAATCAAATAAGGTAGGTCGCCTCAATAATATTTTTGTAGAACCCAATCAACAAGTACAAGAAAATGAGATTCTTGCAGAGATAGAAAACACAGCTAAATTGGAAGATGTTCTTTATCTCAAAGAAAAATTAGTCCATTCGGGGATAGAAGTCCATGAATTAGATTCATTACACAGCATTTATCCGCCATACCTGAATTTAGGAACAATACAATTAGCATATGGAGAGTTTTTAGCAGAATATCAGAATTACATATTATTTAATTTACTATCCCCGAACGCAACGGAATCATCAATGATTAGAAAGCAGCTTGTTGAACAAAAAGCATTTTTAGAGAAACAGCTTCGACAGTTGAGTATATTTAAAGAGGACTTAGAGCTCGCCAAGAAAAGTTTTGAACGGAATGCAGCACTTTATGATAAAGGTGTTATTTCTAAAGCGGAGTATGAAAGTGCTTCAAGGGACTACCTATCAGACCGACAGCAATATGAAAGTTTTCTTACAAACATTTCTAACACTCAGATTGCAGTAACGAACTATGATAATTTGCTGACAAAGTCTACTATTCAAGGTACGGAGTTTGAAAATACGAATAAACAACAATTGGATAGAGCTTACCAAACCTTAAACAATGAGCTTTTGAAGTGGGAACAACAATTTCTTATAAAAAGTCCAATTTCGGGTAAAGTAACTGTATTTGATATATGGGACAAGTACCAAAATGTTAATATGGGACAAACCCTCTTTACAGTAGTACCGAATAATCTTGAAGAAATAATAGGGAGGGTCACCTTACCCATAAGAAATTCAGGAAAAGTGAAAGAGGGGCAGAGAGTAATAATTAAATTAGCCAACTATCCTTTTGAGGAGTGGGGAAGTCTGGAGGGGAAGGTGCAAAATATATCAGAAGTACCTAATCAAGAAGGAGAGGAATCATTTTACACATTATATATTACATTGAAAAGTTTAACTACGTCCTATGGGAGAGAAATAACTTTTAAGCAAGAGATGAGAGGGTCTGCGGAAATAATTGTAGAAGAGCTCACTATTTTGCAGCGAATTTTCTATCAATTGAGAAAAGTTTTTGACAGAAATTGAGTTTTTTAGAATTGAAGACTATCTCATAAAGTGTGTAAATAGAAAATTAGCGGGGGCATGCCCCCGCTAATTTTTTGTCTAATTTTAAATATTT
>NZ_PABT01000052.1 GCF_002699205.1 Allomuricauda sp. | reverse complement strand
GAACCCATCATCGTGGTTCCGGCATCATAGGCTACTTTATCCATTACGCCTTGATTGAATTTTAGCTTTCCAGACCTAATCCGTTTTTGGATCTCATACACCGTTCCTTCTATAATAATCACGGCACCATCTATAATAATCCCAAAGTCTATAGCTCCCAAGCTCATTAAGTTTGCCCATACATTAAATTGCTTCATTAATATAAAGGCAAAAAGCAAGGACAACGGTATGGTCGTGGCCGTTATGATGCCACCTCTTAAACTACCCAACAATAAAACAAGGGCAAATATCACGATTAGGGCGCCTTCCAGTAAATTGGTTTTAACGGTATCGGTCGTTCTGGCAATTAGCTCACTACGATCAATGATAGGGGCGATAGTGAGACCTTCTGGCAGGGATTTTTCAATTTCTGCCATACGATTCTTAACATTTTGAATAACCGCATTAGGGTTTGAACCTTTTAGCATCATTATTATTCCTCCCACGGCTTCCTTACCGTCTTGCGTAAAAGCACCATAACGTACCTGATTCCCAAAATGGACGCGTGTTGCAACATCTCCAATAGTTACGGGAATGTTGCCCTCGTTAATAATCGAAATATCTTTAATGTCTTCCAAAGAGCGAATAAGACCTTCACCTCTTATGAAATTTGACATTTTATTTTTTTCTATGTAAGCACCGCCTGTATTCACATTGTTCCGAGCGAGAGCCTCATACACTTGTGAAATACTAATACCCAAACTATTCAACTTATCTGGGTTGACAGTGACCTCGTACTGTTTAATACTGCCTCCATAAGAGTTGACCTCTACCACGCCTTCCAGTAATGTGAGTTGTCGTTTGATAACCCAATCTTGCACGGTGCGCAGTTCCATAGGCGAATACTTGTTTTCAAAACCCTCCTCTGGCTTTATAGTGTATTCATAGATCTGACCTAAACCAGTAGAGATGGGACCCATAGATGGACTTCCAAATTTTTCAGGGATAGATTCGCCCAGTTCGTTTAGTTTTTCCTGTACCAGCTGTCGAGGAAGATAGGTTCCCATATCGTCTTCAAAAACGATAGTAACTACGGAAAGGCCAAAGCGTGAGATAGATCTTATTTCTGTAACGCCTGGTAAATTACCCATAGATAGTTCTACGGGATAGGTTACGAACTGTTCAATATCTTCCGTTCCCAAATTGGGCGATTGTGTGATGACTTGCACTTGATTATTGGTAATATCTGGCACAGACCCAAGATTTACCGTTGCCATTGACCAGATACCGACACCTATAAGAGTCAATGTAAACAGACCGATTATAAATTTGTTATTGATTGAAAAATCAATGATTTTGTTAATCATAGATAAGGATGTTAATTCAGTTGAAATTCTTGTTGAGCACATTGAATAAAAAGCAATGCACAATGTTGACGAATCCAATAGATGGACACGTCAAAACAGGATATAGCTATCCTATGAAAACTGGATTATGCCCGAGGTGGCTGTAAAAGGGAAAGTGAAATATCCTTGCCCAAACTATCGAAGTGGATAAAATTTTCTAGCGAAACGATAGGCTCGATGGGTTCAAAAATAGCCAAACGGAAATCGATGGTATGTGAATGACAGCATTGGCACTGGCAGAATGGGGAACACAGTTCACAGTCTTGTCCGTGTTCGCCATCGAAATCCATTACAGAAACGACCTGTGTGCCTTCATCAACACTGCTGGCATCGCTACAAGGCACGAAATTGAGTGCCAGAAAGTAGATGGATAATATAATCGCAAAAAATTTCACCTTGCAAAGGTAAAAGAATTATAGTGCAATTGGGTTGCAAAGAATGGCTTTGAGCGTAGTTTTTTAAAAGGAACGATTTTCAAGACAGTATTTTTCAAAAAAGCACTAGACTTTCTTAAAGTAGTATCAAAGTATCAGACTTCATTAAGACAATCCAAAGATTAAAACATGCTTTTTTAAAGTGCCTATTTTCTAACTCCCCTAGTCTTAATTGTTGATAACTCTGCTTTCTTCCATTAAACCACCTATTTGCCCAAAATAAGAACAGTTCCATTTGGTATCAAATGAAACCAAATAAAACTAAGGGTTTATCAATACCATTATATTTGAACTATTTTAACATAAAAAACTGTATATCAATTATTTGTGAATAAAATCAATCGGTCAATCTTACTTTCCCTCCTCCTTATTTTTATCTTTATCCAAAGAATTCTTCAAAAGAAAACAAAAGCGCTTTTGTTCATTTCTAATCTTTAAAAAGAAATAAAATGGACAATTTTTTAATACTGGAACGGCTCGACCGTTTGGAAAGGCTATTGATCGCCAATAAAGAAGTGCTGACCTTCGATGAGACCTGTGACTATACCGGCATATCAAGAAGCTATCTGTACAAGCTTACCGCTGCGGGGCATATCCCGCACTCCAAGCCCAATGGAAAACTGATTTTCTTCGAAAGGAAAAAGATAGTGCGTTGGCTGCTGCAGAACCAACAGAAGCCTTTACCGGAAAGCAAAACGATCGGGGATTCGATTCCCTAGTCGAATTCCTCTTTAAATTATTTGTGGACTCACGATAATTTCATAGAAACCCTAAGATTTCAAAAATTTCAAAATATGAAAATAGTACCTTATATAAGGGTGGGCACGTCTTTCTATAAAATTGTAAAGTATCCTACCATTTCGGGACATTTCAACGAGCAGCTGGTTCCGTGGAACGAGCATATCATCAAGCAGGACCATGGCAAGGACTATCTGGGCAAGGTGCCCAAATATGACGGGTTCGCCTGTATTCCTTGCCATGTGAATTTTAAAAAGGAACACCATGGTTTCTACAATACCTATTCCCCTTTGACGCATGAACCGAAAGAGGGATGTATAATAAGGACACGGGGCTTTTTGAAGCATATCTTCGGAAATCAACTGGAGCTGGGACTGGACTATCTGAAACTCCTGTACCAAAGACCGGTGCAGGTGCTCCCCATCCTCTGTCTGGTATCCACCGAAAGAAACACCGGGAAAAGCACCTTTCTCAAATGGCTCAAGGAAATCTTTGGCAACAACCTGACCTATCTGACCAACGACAGCTTTGCAAGCCAGTTCAATGCGGACTGGGCCAACAAGTTGCTGATATGCGTCGACGAGGTACTGTTCAACAAGGAGGAACTCACCGAGCGAATCAAGTACCTGAGCACCACCAACCGGAACAAGCTTGAGGCCAAGGGCAAGGACAAACGGGAAGTGGAATTCTTCGGAAAATTTATTCTCTGCAGCAACAACGAGGACAGTTTTATCAAGATCGATGCCCATGAGACACGGTTCTGGGTGAGGAAGATCCCATCCCTTAAAAGGGAGGACACCGATTTCTTGGACCAACTGGCCCGGGAGGTGCCCGCTTTTTTGGATTTCCTTTCAAAAAGGGAATACAGTACCAAGCAAAGAACACGAATGTGGTTCACTCCAAAACAGGTGCATACACCAGCGCTGAAGAAACTGGTAAACAATAACCGGAACAGGGTGGAGAAGGAACTGGCCAGTCTACTGCTCAGTGCCATGGAAAAGTTCGAGATGGACTCCGTGGACCTTTGTCCCATCGATGCCCTGCACATGCTCAACCGCACAAGGGTCAAGACCGACCTGACCCAATTGAGGCGGTTGCTGAAAAATGATTGGAAACTGGACAACCAGCCCAATTCCAACAAGTACCAAAAGATCACCATCTGGAACAACGGTGAGATCAACACCGAGGACGCAAAAGGGAGGTACTTTACCATAAAAAAGAATTTTTTGGTCCAAAATTTTGATGATTTGATGACAGATTGATATAAGCCCAGTATTTATAAGGGTTTAGGCTGTCATCACTTTGTCATCATTCTGTCATCAAAATAAAAAATGATGACAGGTACTATGAAGAAAAAAACAAAAACGATGAAACGATGACAAAATGATGACGGGGAAACTACCAGTATTTAAAGGGCCTCCCAGAGGTTTGTCATCAAATCATCAAAAATCGATTAAAAACAGAACCATGAAAGAAAAAAGAATGGACTGCGAAAAAGCCCGCAACATTGACATCGTTTCCACGCTGGCCAAGTTGGGGCACTTTCCAGTCCGGAAAACGGAAAAAGAAGCTTGGTTCCTCAGCCCGTTCCGGATCGAGACCCAAGCCTCTTTCAAGGTATCATTGAAACAGAACTATTGGATAGACTTCGGAACCTTTGAGGGGGGAAGTACCATAGACCTGGTCATGAAAATGGAGAACTGTTCCGTAAAGGAGGCATTGGAACGATTGTCCGGGAACATGGACCATTTTTCTTTTCACCGGCGGCCGAATCCAACCAAAGCGGAACATAGAGTCAACCCGATTGAAATCATCGAGGAAAAGGAAATCGAGCACAGGGCCCTGCAAAACTATCTAAGCTCCAGAAGTATCTCGATCAAAACCGCAAGAATACTTTGCAAGGAAATCCATTATCGAATAGGAGGACGGACATACTTTGGCATCGGACTCCAAAACAGGTCTGGAGGCTGGGAGCTGCGGAACAGTTATTGGAAAGGGTCCACATCGCCAAAGGATGTTTCATTGATCAAGAATGATTCCAAAACCTTGACCATTACCGAAGGCAT
The DNA here is from genome assembly GCF_002699205.1 of Allomuricauda sp. Classification (GTDB taxonomy): domain Bacteria; phylum Bacteroidota; class Bacteroidia; order Flavobacteriales; family Flavobacteriaceae; genus Flagellimonas. The sequence goes on along the minus strand of NZ_PABT01000052.1, from coordinate 162,920 downwards.
GTTCGATATGCTCACTCTATTGGAGCTGATGCCGTATATCGTAAACAGTCATGACCTTCTGGTATTGAACACCACGGCCTTTGTAAAACGGATGATAAAAGAAATAGGGGAATATGAAAGTGTGGAGCTGTTTCTTGATAGGGACAAAGCGGGAACGGGGATAACGGAACTTTTATTGGAAAAGTGCCCGAACAGTAGGGATATGTCATCTCTCTATGGGAGTTTTAAGGATATCAACGAATGGAAGGTAAAAAGCGCGAAGGATGAAGTTCGGCAACGAATTCAAGATGTGTCATTGTCATGACAAATCTTGCTTTTGCTCCCGTAGGTCTCAAAAGTTGAAGGAAAAATGAAGAAAGAGTTCGTCCAGTTCCGCTGCTCGGTCTACGAGAAGAAACTGCTGAAGGTCAAGGCCCGGAAAAGCGGTCTTTCCATCAGTGAATACTGTAGGCGTGCCGCATTCGAAGATCGTATTGTGGAGCGGATGACGGACGAACAGATAGAGGCCTATAAGCTATTGGTCAAATACCAACGTAACTTCAGATTGATCACCAACATGTTCCGGAAGCGGAACCCCAGATTGGCCGAGGAAACGGCCCAGTTGGCCAAAGAGATACGACAACACCTTTTAAACTTCAGGAAATGATAGGCATGGGAAAGTCCATATCGCACACTGCAGCCTCAATGAGCTATGGAATGAACCAGGAAAAGGAATCGGAGATCGTCCACAGCCAATATCTGGCCGGGGAGACCCCGAGGGAGATCACCGAGGAGTTCAAGGTAATCCAAGAGCAGAACGAACTGTGCCGAAAGAACACGCTGAGCTTTGTGCTAAGTCCCACCATCGAGGACGGCAGGAAACTCGAAAGGGAACAGCTCAAGGAAATGACAGAGCGGTTTATCAAGGAAATGAACCTTAAGCAGCATCAGGCCGTTGCCTTTGTCCATAGGGACAAGGAACATGTGCACGTCCATCTGTATGCGAACCGGATAAACTTTCAGGGCAAGGCCTATAACGACAGCTTTATCGGGAAGCGTAGCCAACAAGTAGCGGAGCGGGTGGCCAAACAAATGAACCTGACCACGGTAAGGGAAGTTCAGCAGGAAAAACTCTACCGGATGCAACATGTCCGCTCTGAAATACAGAAGATCCATGAAAAGGTCATGGCCAAGGAACGGCCAAGGGATTTTGACCAGTATATCAAATCGATGGAGCAGAACAATGTAAAAGTCATCCCGAGCATCAACAGGCAGAACCAGTTGCAGGGCTTCCGTTTTGAGCATAAGGGAACGAACCTAAAGGGAAGCGAGGTGCACCGGTCCATGTCCATGGGCAGGATCGCCCGTCAAATGAACTTTGAAAGGAACATGGCACAGCGGATTGCCAAGGACAAGAGCATGCAGCTTTTGGGGAGGACAGTGAATGTCCCAAAAAGTTTGACCCAGACCATCATAAAAAAGACCATCAAACTGGCCATCAAAGTGGTCAGGGACACTGGAATAGGAATCTAAACAAAACAATATGGCAAAACTGGACGAGATAGCGGAACTGTTGACTGAGGAGATCAACGGATTTGAAAAGAGTATCGGCCGATTGGAAAAGGTTCATGAGGATTTCAAAAACCTTCCATTAAGGCCAGATACCAGCGAATTAAATGCTCTTCTAAAAGAGTATGGCAACAAACAAAAAAACGACATTAAGGAACAACAAAGACTGATGGAAAGGATTCTTCATAAAGTAGAGCGGTCCGTTCTCTTGCCCAGTTGGGCCATAAAACTTACTTGGGGGTTGTTGGTCACGGTCCTTTTGGTCCTTGGTTTTTCAATCTACAAGGTGTCAAGGATATCCAAGAAAGAACAGGTTGCATATGTAGAAGGTCAAGATGATGCAATTGAACACTACAGGACATTCTTTGAAGAAAGCCCAGAGGCAAAGGAACTATATCAAAAATGGCTGGAGGATAATGGCCAAAAGTAGGACAGCGCCCTATCCTATTTTTGCTTTACGCTTATCTTCCCAAACACTGCAAAAATAGGCCAGGATCCATGCGCTGAAGTTGTGAGTAAGGATTTGGGACTAGGAAGGGTTAAGGTTACAGTTTAACCAATTTCTGATTATAATTGTCTAGTATATTATTCGGCAGGGACTTCAGATATATTTGAGTAGTTGATAGTCGATTATGGCCAAGCATGGAAGAAATAGCTTGTAAGGGAACGTCCTGCAGCATAGCTTGGGTTGCAAAACTATGACGAGATACATATGAGGTCAACCGCTGCTCTATCTTGCATTTTTTTGCAATTTCTTTAAGCCCTTTATTATATCTCTTCCGTGCCCATAAGACGTCTTTATATTGAAGTTCAAATGTGGCTCTTTTAATGATTGGAAATATAAATTCAGACCTCTCTTTATCCTTAAGATAAAACGAGAGGATTTCCTTTAACTGAGGCGTGATGTTAATATCATAAGGCTTTGACGTTTTTTTTCTTTGGAATTTAATTCGGTTGTCAATGATATTTTGAACCCTTAAAAAAGCCAAGTCCATAAAGGAAATACCATAAAGCATGTAAGAGGCAAGGAAGTAATTTCTATAGTGAAACAGACTATCCGTTTCTTCCAGTTTTAAAAGCATAATTGATTTGATGCTTTTAATGTCAAGCGCTCTTTTTTCTGTAGGAGTAGTTTTAATCTTATAATGTGTAAAAGGATAAGCATCTCTAGAAACAACATCAGACTTAATGGCCTTGTTAAAGACCGCTTTGATTGTTCTCATATACGTCGATAGACTGTTAACAGAATTACCTTTGGAAAAGTGCCAGTTCTCAAATCTTTTGAGAAAATCATAATTGATTTCGTTGAATTTGATATCATTTCCATCAGCGAATTTCTCCAATACCTTAATTACCGCGTAGTATGTGTTTGCATTACCATAACGTTCAGCTGCTTTTAACTCATCGACAATATCCTCGCTAAACTTAAAAAATGAATCCAATGATGCGGTTTTTACAATCTTCTTCTTCAGCTGCAAAATGGATAAAAAGTTAAGCTCGTCCTTTTCGTTCAGGTCATTAATTATGTCGACCGCTCTGGTCTTTTCTTTTAAGAGTTGATTATTGAGTTTACTAACTGATGAAGTTCCTTTGAATGCTCTTTTAACTTTCTCGTTTTTATTATCCCAAAATTCCTTTTTTATTGATTGCCCTAAGCTTATGGAAGTTGTTTTTCGAAAATGGGTTAACCGTAAAATAATAGGATAGGAGTCATCTTTTTTCTTCCTACGCGTATCTAAAGAAAGTTTTATATTGGTATTCATCCTAATCAAAGGTAAAAAAAATTTGCACGCAATTTGCACGCAAATGGGTGATTTTATTTGAAATTAAATGAATACGAAATTATTTAAAATACTGAAAAACAATTTATTATGTATTTATTTGTATTGGATTGATATGGTAATCCTCTTGCTGGCAGGCAAGAGGTCACCGGTTCGAATCCGGTATTCTCCACCAAAAATGATAAAAGCACCCCATGGACGGGGTGCTTTTTTTATGGAATATTGTGAACTGTTGAGGGAACAAATGGGCGGCTTGAGGACATAAAAACAAGATGGACAGCCAGTTATTCAATAAGAGGTACAAAAATCAGAATTGCACAAAACAATAAAGCTACCCATTTGGGTAGCTTTATGTAACAATCAATTCAATTGCACTGATCTAAAGATCGTTTTCAATAATAATTTTCAAGGCCTTTTCTTTAGATCCATTTAGAAAGACATCATAAGCATGTAAAATTTCACTTAATTTAAACCTATGGGTTATTAGTTTCTTCAATGGCAATTTGTTGGTGGCCGCAGCTTTCAGCAACATTGGGGTTGTATTGGTATTTACCAACCCAGTGGTAATGGTCAAGTTTTTGATCCAAAGTTTCTCAATTTCAAAATTTACAGATTTGCCATGAACACCAACATTGGCCAAATGGCCACCAGGTTTCACAATTTTCTGGCAAATATCCCATGTGGCAGGGATACCCACAGCTTCTATGGCAGCATCCACTCCTTCTTCGCCAACAATGGCTTTTACGGCTTCCACTGCATTTTCTTTACCTGAATTAACAACATGGGTCGCACCTAATTCCATGGCCATATCCAAACGGTTTTGGTCAAGGTCAACAACAATTATGGTTGATGGGGAATAAAACTGGGCGGTAAGCAACACGGACATTCCAACGGGTCCAGCACCTACAATGGCAATGGCATCACCAGGCTTAACATCTCCGTACTGAACTCCAATTTCGTGTCCTGTTGGTAAAATATCACTCAACATGACCGCTACTTCATCGTCGATGGTCGACGGTATTTTGTACAGACTGTTATCCGCGTGCGGAATTCTTGCGTATTCTGTCTGGACTCCATCTATCATATAACCTAGGATCCAACCACCATCTTTGCAATGGGCGTACAATTGTTTTTTACAATATTCGCAACTACCGCACGAGGTGATACATGAAATCAATACTTTGTCACCGACGACATAATTTTTTACGCCTTCACCAACTTCTTCTATAATTCCGACACCTTCGTGCCCAAGAATTCTTCCCGGTTCAATTTCAGGGTTTTTACCTTTGTAAATCCCCAAATCGGTACCACAAATGGTCGTTTTCACCATTTTTACAATAACATCCGTGGGCTTCAATATTTTAGGTTTCTCTTTATCCTCAAAACGGATGTCATGATCACCATAATATGTTAATGCTTTCATATGTAGTTAATTTTTATGTCTAGTAAAGTTATCGGATCCACGACCGTTTCAATTGAATGATTCTACATTTTATATGAAGTATTCCTGCAATCTTCCTTCCTGTCTTGTAACAGTCATTTCAATTGTTATATTTTATGGAATTAACGCTGTTGAAGGGGTCAGAACTGGAAAAAAATGGTTAACTTATAAGTATTCTTTAGATTGAATTAAATGGCGTCTTCCAATCCTTGTAAATAGCTGATTAATGTGAAATTGCCGAAAAAAATCATAAAAAAAAGGAGGTTAGAAACACTGGTCGAAAACAAACTGACCCATACTCTGGAGTGTGCTGAAATGCACATTTTTGAAACTCACGAAAAAGTGGAGAATTTTACATTGGAATTCTCCCATCCATTGTTGGTGTCAATGATCAAGGGAAGAAAGATAATGAACTTGAATAATATTTCGCCTTTTAATTTTGTTCCAGGAGAAACATTGATATTACCCCCAAACGAGTTGATGCGAGTTGATTTTCCCGACGCATCCCTGAACAGACCGACACAGTGCCTGGCCATGACAATTTCGGAGGACAAGATTAGGGAAACCATCGATTTTTTGAACGAAGAACGAGGAAAGGTGGACGGACAATGGAAACTGAAGGATTCAAATTTGCTCATTTCCAACGATATGGCCATTCAGCAAATAATACAGCGCCTACTTTTTTTGTTCGCGGAAGACCATCCATCAAAAGATATGTTTGCCGATTTTATGCTCAGGGAATTGATTATTAGAGTGCTACAGAGCGAAGCAAAAACCAATTATCTGAAAAACGCCAAAGCGTTGAGTGTGGATGATAGGCTTGCTTATATAATTAATTATATACGGGAAAATCTTAGCAAACATTTGACCATTAAGGAGTTAAGTGATAAGGTTTGTATGAGTGAATCCAATTTTTATCGTGTCTTTAAAAATGAATTAAACATTTCCCCTATTGATTTTATAAACAATGAACGGATAAAATTGGCTTGCGAACTATTAAAAAACCCGGATAAACAGGTCAAGGAAGTCTATATGGAATGTGGGTTTAACAGTATGTCTTATTTTATTCGAGTCTTTAAACGTAAAGAATTGATTTCGCCTGGTGAATATCAGTTAAAAGCGGTGTCGAAAAGGCGATGGATTTATTAGGTAAGCACGCTTTCACTATAATTTTTCTTTCCCGGTCTTTATCCAAAATTCGGTGTTTGATCTTAAAACGAGTCAAACTATGACGGCCTATATTTCTGTCGATTTATAAATCTTCCTAAACTTCTCAGGAAGTTCATCCGTTACACAGATGGGTTCTTGGGTAAATGGATGGTTAAACTTTAAAGAATAAGCATGTAAATACAGCCCCTTGCCTTTTAAAATTAATCCATCCATGGCATATTCCTTATCCCCCAATATGGGGTTGCCCAAACCAAACAATTGCTTACGCAGTTGGTGTCTTCTGCCTGTTTTGGGATTGAGTTGAACCAAATTAAGGGTGCCGAACCGCTCCGAGGGAACGGACTCCATTACTTTATAAGCTGATTGTGCCCCCTTTCCGTCTATTTCTGAAGAGATGGTCCCGCCACGACCCATTTTACCAATGGTAACGGCATAATAGGTTTTTGTAATGGTCTTGTTCTCAAACATGTGGTTTAAGGCGCGTATGTTGCTGCTTGTTTTGCCAATTAGTACAATTCCCGTAGTGGCATAATCCAATCGATGCACGGGTTGGGGTGTGGTTGCATCCGAAAACGAACTGGCCTCCAGGTTTTGGGGCAAGGCGTTGGCGATGGTCTTGAATTTGTTGCCACTTACTTCAATACCCGCAGGTTTGTGGATAGCAGCCAAGTGGTCATCCTCGAACAAAACATGTAGCGGAAAGTTGAGTTGCTTTTTTGGCCTAATTTCTTTTGGAATGGTCAAGGTAATATGTTCACCGCCCTTAATCAGTGTTGCCGTACTGGCAATGGTGCCATTGACGGTGATGTACTTTTTCTTAAGCGCTTTTTTAAGGGCTGATTTGGTAGGTGCTGACTCAAAAAAACCTACGCCGTATTCTTGTAGCCGCTGGGGCTTTGAAATATTATGGGCAATATGGGTTTCGGTGATTTCGATTGATGGGTTGATAATTCCATAAAGCTACCATTTTTTATATTAACCCTCTTCTGCACATCCATTACAGCTCCCTTTTTAAACATTAACCATCCTTTAGGATGGATTTTTTGTATTTGGTTTATCCTTTTTTGAACTTTACTTTAAAATAGATAACCATGAAATTAGAAGGAAAAGTAGCATACATCACAGGAGGAACCAAGGGCATTGGATACGGTATTGCCAAAAGCTTATTGGAACAGGGCATGAAGGTGGCTGTTAGCGGTAGAAGCCAAGAGAGTGCGGATGCTGCTGTAAAAAGTTTGAACAACCCTGACAGGGTATTGGGATTGGTTTCCGATGTAGCCAAGTTGGAAGACGAGCAAAATGCTGTGGCAGCCATTTTGGACAAGTGGGGACAGTTGGATGTGGTCATGGCCAATGCAGGGGTTGGGCATTTTGCCCCAATCGATGAATTAGAGGACGAAAAGTGGCACCAAATGATCAATACGAACCTAAATGGGGTATTTCACACTTTAAAGGCATCGGTAGAGGCGTTGAAAAAATCCGAGGGATATTACATGACGTTGGCGAGTTTGGCGGGAACCAACTTTTTTGCCACTGCAGCAGGATATAATGCCAGCAAGTTCGGCGTGGTCGGTTTTACACAGGCGGCCATGTTGGATTTGAGAAAATACAACATCAAGGTAACCACAATTATGCCGGGTTCCGTGGCAAGTCATTTTAACGATCACGAACCATCGGAAAAGGATGCATGGAAAATTCAGCCCGAAGATATTGGTAAGCTGGTCGTTGATTTACTTACCATGCACCCACGTACTTTGCCGAGCAAAATAGAAGTGCGCCCCACGAGGCCCGATTTAAAACAGTAAACTATTTGGGAACAATCCTCAGAACATTAAAATCTCCATTATCGGGTCAGTCCACCTTTTCGGTAAGGGGGATTTCGGTATTGCAGATTTCGCGTATAAGTTGGAACAGGTAACTTTCAAAAGTGGCAAGGGTATCCTCATTTATTTGGGTGTTCTTGTCCTCTGAAAAACGGAACAGTCCTTGGCTCAGTTTTTTAAAGGAGATGATTCCGGCCTGTACATCGCTTATACCGTGTTTTTTGGAATATAGATAGGCGTAGCAAAGCAATTGGAACGCTTTGCTTTTATCGTAATCGGTGATCAGCATTTCCCAATCTGTTATTTTTACGTTTTTCGCCTCTACTTTTCCGGTTTTATAATCAATAATTCTTACGGTACCATCAAATTCATCCACACGATCGAGGGTTCCCTTTAATTTGATGGGAAAATCAAGTCCAGGAACAGTGATAAATTCTTCATAGCGTTCCTCAAGGGCCAAAATTTTGATTTCGTGTCTTTTTATCTGCTTTTGCTCATCATCCAAAAAGTTGTTCAGATACTTGATGATGACATTGTACACCAATAGGAACTTTCCTTTGGAAACATTTACCCCAGAAAGATTTTTTTCAAAATGATGCTGCACCACATCGGCAACCTGGGTTTTTAAGGTCTTGATATTTTCCTGCGTCAACACCTGATTGATGAGCGGGGTGTAGAGCTGCTCCAAGCTATCGTGAATAATGGTCCCGAAGGTATTTGCGGCAATATTTTCTTCCACCTCGTCCAAATCATTGATTTTTAAAATATTTCTTGTGTAAAAATCAATCGGGTTCCTTATGTAGTTGGTGAGGGAAGTTGGTGAGAAACCTTTCAGAGCAAATGCCTTTAGGTCCTCCATAAACAAACTGCTCTTATTTATCTGGATAGGAGGTTTTATATCTATGGAAATTTTAGGTGCTGCAATGGTATGGGCAATGTATGGTTTTAGATTTTCATCTGTCAACAATTGTGTGATCAATCTGCTCTTTTCACCACCTTCCAGTACATCGGGTTCGGTGTTGTAGGTGATGTAGATGTTTTTGGCACGTTGAATCAGCCTATAAAAGTGATATACATAGATGGCATCCTTTTCTTTGTAGGTGGGCAGCCCATAATCGCGTTTAACATCAAAGGGAATAAAGGAATTGTTGGATTTCCCCGATGGTAAAATGCCTTCGTTCACCGAAGTGATGATAACCGTTTCAAAATCGAGGTTCCGGCTCTCCAGCATTCCCATAATTTGAAAACCGGTCAATGGTTGTCCTATAAAATCCAAGGTTTCCATGCTGGCCAATTGCTTAAACAGGTTTTTAATGGATTTGAGTTCCCCCATAAAATCAACCTTGTCCAAATACTGTCCCAATTGATTAAAAAGGGCATAGAAACGGTAGAGATATTCCAATTCCAGGGCACTTTTCTCTTTTTGATAAATTGTTTTCAACCTATCTATTAGCAGTAGGGAGTTATTTATCCACTGCAAAGGGGAGATATTTTCCGAAGGAAAGATTATGGACAATAGGTCTTTTGCCCTTGGATATTTGGAAAGAACTTCGTTGTTGATGTAAAGGAGGTTTCCTTCTTTGATGTCCTTGGACATCCTTTGTGCAAAATTGGCCTCATCTTTTGAGGACAGTGTTAGGGTGTAGGGGTTGGACATAAATTCCAGCACGCGCTTAAAGAACCAGCCTCGTTCCGATATATTTAGGTGAAGTTCCAAATAACTCATAAAAAAGGAAAAGAGCACAGTTTTGTTCAGTGGCATTCCCATGGTAATGTTCACCTCTGGAATGGTGTTCGGAACGGCATTGAGCATCGGGTGGAGCAAAGTTTCATCGGCAAGCACCAAAGCAGTTTTGGTCAGGTCGATTTCTTCTTTTTCCCCTAGCTTTTCGAGTAGTTGACCCACATATTTGGTCTGTGATATATTTTTTGGCACCCCTGTGATGGTGATATTCTTTTCTTTAAGAAAGTTATGCTGTGGCTCTATTTTGTGACCGTGTTTGCAGTAAGGCCAATTATTTTGATAATGTCTCATAAACAAGCCTGCATCGTGGACGGGATCGTTTAGAAAGTATGTGTCGATGTCCCAATAAATATATGCGTTGCCCTGTTCCAGATAATGTTGAATGATAGTAGATTCTGCTGCGTTTAAGGCGTTAAAACCAACAAATATAATTGGGTTCGTGCGGGTTTCTTGATAATTTTTGTTTTGAATGGTTTTCACCGCTTCACGCTGGATCAATCCTTGATAGCCTCTTTTTTGCTCCAGTAGGGCATCATAGAAGTTTTTGTAAATGGTTTCCAGTTTTTTCCAAAGTTGCAGATAGTTTTCAACCAGTCCCGATTTTTCTTGGTTTGTGGACCAGTGGTTGATTTCCTTGATGGCGGATAGGTAATTCAATATATCATGTGCGGGAATGAGGTACCCGTCAATCTCATTGAAGTCCTGTAGTAGTGTTTGCCCCCAATTGACAAAGGATGCAAAATCATCGGATTCTTCAATTTGGGATGCTTTATATACCTGGAAAAGGAGTAGCAGCAAATCAATATTTGATGCCTGGTTTAAATCGGATAGGTCCCCAATGAATTCCTGAATGGATATTATTTCTGGACTGAAAATGTTTTTATCCAGTCGGTTGGCAATGTGTTTTTTTAAAAATGTACCCGAGCGTTTACTGGGCAGTACAAAGGTACATGTTGTAAAATCCAGCTTTTTGTTCTGGAGGTCGTCCAATACATATTCTAGGAAAGTTTCATGCATGGACTAAAAATAAAAAAGGCTCCGCATTTGCGGAGCCTTTTTAAAGAAAACTTTGTTTCTTATTATTTTATCAAGTTGATTTCAACTCTTCTGTTTTGTGCTCTACCAGCTCTTGTGTTGTTGGTAGCGATTGGCTTAGCCTCACCGTAACCGATGGCTGTAAGTCTATCGGCAGCGATACCTTTGTCAATCAAGAAGTTTCTAACAGAGTTAGCTCTTTCTTCAGAAAGTTTTTGGTTCAATTTCTCGCTACCTACGCTGTCAGTGTGTCCTTCAACAGTAAACTTAGCGTTAGGATACTCGTTCAAGATTTGGATGATATCAACCATTACAGAAGTAGATTCTGCTTTGATAGAAGATTTACCAGTATCGAACAAGATAGTTCTAGCGTAGTCGTTCAATTGTTTTTGAACTTCTTCAGTAACTTCTGGGCAACCATTGTTAGCTACTGTACCAGCAACTTCTGGACATTGGTCATCTTTGTCAAGAACACCGTCACCGTCAGTATCAGGCCATGGGCATCCGTTGTTTTCAGCAGGTCCAGCTTCGTTAGGACATTTATCGTCTTTGTCAGCAACACCATCACCGTCAGCATCAGGACAACCAGCTAGGGCAGGAAGACCTGGAGTACTTGGACAAGCGTCATCTTTATCAGCAACACCGTCACCGTCAGAATCAGGGCATCCGTTCAATTCTTTGGAACCAGCTTCGTTAGGACAAGCATCTTTAGCATCTTCGATACCATCACCGTCAGAATCAGGACATCCGTTGAATGCTTCAAGACCAGCAACTTCTGGACAAGCATCGTCTTTGTCGTAGATACCGTCACCATCAGTGTCAGTACCACCGAATTTGATGCTTAGACCGGCCATGTGTTGGAAATGGCTAACCAAGTAATCTTCAAATGCGTGCTTGTATTGTGTTTGTAATGTGAAACCTAGGTTATCTGAGAACCAAATGTTAACACCTACACCACCATTAGCGGTACCAGCTCCGATTTCATCAATCCAAGTATAACCACCACCTACTTCAACGAAAGGATCGATAGTAGTGTTTTTAAGGAAGTTGTACTTAATTGTACCATCTATAGCATAGTGAGATAGATCGTCAACATCATAATCTCCCAATTTTTCAATTCTGTTCAAGGAACCTCTTGCTCCTACAGAGAAACCATCACCAATATATTTGGAAACGGCTACGTAAGATACGGATGGCAAAATGTTCCAGTGATCGGTAACATTAAAATATTCATCGAACAACGTAGAACTTGAATAAGGGTTATCACTATCGTTAGTAGGATAAGCGTCTATTGCATTTACCCCTATGCTAACTTGCCAGGGATTATTTTCGTCTTGCGCTTGTATGCTGTTGATCCCTACAAATACAAGAGCAACAACCAATAATTTGCTAAGATGTTTCATGCTCAAAATTTTAAGTTTAAGTGTTTATCAGCAGCAAATGTAAGTTGTTAAGACTTATTAACAAAATCTAAATTTCTTTTTTTTTGACTCATTTATCATAAGATTTGCTGCATTTCATCGATTTTAGATGACCTTTAACGATTTTCCCACCTTTGTGAAGGCTTTAATGGCGTGGTCTAAATGTTCTTTTTCATGGGCTGCGGATAACTGTACACGTATTCTTGCTTTGCCTTTGGGAACTACTGGATAAAAGAAGCCGATAACATAAATTCCTTCTTTTAAAAGCATATCTGACATGTTTTGGGATAGCTTCGCATCGTAGAGCATTACTGGTACAATGGCGGAATCACCATCAATAATATCAAAACCGGCCTCTTTCATGCCTTTTTTAAAGTATTCGGTATTGCTCTGCAATTTGTCCCTCAAACTAGTGTCCTTATCCAACATTTCAAAGACTTTAATGGAAGCCCCAACGATGGCAGGTGCCAACGAATTGGAGAACAGATATGGCCTTGAGCGCTGGCGTAGCATTTCTATAATTTCTTTTTTTCCTGTGGTGTATCCGCCCATGGCACCACCCAAGGCCTTGCCCAATGTACCGGTTATTATGTCCACACGGCCCATTACACCTTTTTCTTCCAAGGTTCCACGCCCGGTTTCACCTATAAAACCTGCAGCATGGCATTCATCCACCATTACCAAGGCATCATATTTGTCCGCGAGGTCACAAATTTTGTCCAAGGGGGCCAAAAGGCCATCCATGGAAAAGACACCATCGGTCACGATAATTTTAAAACGGGCACCGTCTGCGTTACTTTGTTTAAGTTTCTCTTCCAAATCGGCCATATCGTTGTTGGTATAGCGATACCTCATGGCCTTGCACAAACGCACCCCGTCAATTATTGATGCATGGTTCAATGAATCGGAGATTATGGCATCCTCGGATGTGAGCAAGGGTTCAAAAACACCACCATTGGCATCAAAAGCTGCAGCATATAATATGGTATCCTCTGTGCCGTAGAAATCAGCGATTTTTTGCTCCAATTCTTTATGGATATCCTGTGTTCCACAAATGAATCTAACAGAGGACATTCCGAAACCATGGGTGTCCATGGCATCCTTTGCGGCTTGTATCACATCTGGATGGGAGGAAAGCCCCAAATAGTTGTTTGCGCAAAAGTTGATTACCTCTTCCCCTGTGGAGATTTTTATTACAGCCCCCTGCGGTGAAGTGATAATGCGTTCTTTTTTAAATAGGCCGGCCTCTTCTATTGTTTCTAGCTCTTTGGCCAAATGGTCTTTAATTTTCCCGTACATATCTTATACTTAAATTCCTTTTTAAACAAAAATGGGTTCTATTTCATGGTCAATATAAACAATAATGGATTGTTTGATCGTATAATCCATTGCTTTTAAAATATCGGCGTAATCTGCTATTTGTTCCTTGTGCTTTGGTGATGGTTTGCCCGTTTTGTAATCTATAATGGTAGCTTCGTTTCCAGATATTACAATTCTATCTGGGCGAAGGGAATGTCCCTCGGTGGTCAGGATTTCCTGCTCGTTCAGTATTAGGAGGCTGTCCACGAACAGATCTTTCAATTTTGGATGGTTCACCACGGCCATGATTTTTGATTTGATGTCACTTGCGGCTTCTTTGGGAAAATGCCCTTCAATTTCCAAACGCTCCAAAACAGCATCAACATCACCAGCGGTCTTGATTTGGCTCAGCGCAAAATGAATCAAATTCCCCATTTCTATGGCCTCCATACGTTCGTCGTCCCATAAACGACCTGATTTTGTGGAAATGGTAAACCCTGAATCTTCTGTTGGACGGGTGACATAGGTAATGTGGTTTTCATTGGGCTCGGATGGAGTATCAGACTTTTCTTTTGAAGGGAATGCTCCAATAATATGTACCCCGCTTTCGATTTCAGGAATGTTCTTTTGTTGCACATACAGTTGAAAAAGCTCCGAGTAAGATGAAGCACCCTCAATTGAAGCAATTTCCTTTTTGCCCTTTTCCGAGATGATATACAGTCCTTTTACGGGACGGGTAAGTGCTACGTATAGCACGTTCATGGAATCCAACAAGGTTTTTTGCTCCTCCTCTACATACTTTTGGTGAGCTATCTCATTGTACTCCATCATCTCACTTTTTGTATTGATCAGAAACTCGTCCAAACCAAGAGCTTCTTCATTTTTGGAAGAAGTAACCCAAGATTTCTTTTTCTTCCGTTTATCATCCAGAACCGCATTGGCAAATGGAAAGATCACAAATGGGAACTCAAGACCTTTGGCCTTGTGAATGGTCATGATTTTTACGGCGTCCACACCATCGGGTGCGGCAATGGAGAGCGAATCCTTTTTAACCTCCCAATAATTAAGGAAGGCATATACGCTGGGTCCTTCCCTTTTTTCCAAATCGAGCACTTCGTCCATCAAAAATGAAATATGGGCAACGGAACCTTGATAAAGTTTGAATTGTACAATGGCAGTTTCCAAAATACTGAGCACAGGTTCTCCCTTTAGCTCATCTATATGATAATTGTATGCCGAAGCTAAAAAGGATTCAATGTTTTCCAGGTTTTTGGAGATGAAGTCGTGTTTGCCATTTTTATCCGGCGACAGATACATTAATATATGGTATGCCGCTTCCCGATCTTTTGGATTTTCAAAAATGCGGAGGATGGAAATTAAAAAGATGACTTTTTCATTTTTGCTCAACAGCAAGGCATCCGAAGAAATAATGGGAATGTTCTGCTGTGCCAAAAAATCTGCCAGGAGCATACCTTTTTTATTGTCCCGGACCAACACGCAGATATCCGAATAGGAATGATTTTCCGAAATGATGTGTTGAATGGATTTTAAGGTTTTATTACAATAGACTTCATCTTTGTCCTCCACATCCTTATCCAAAAAAGACAGATGGATGTATCCCCCCGGGTTGTTATTGGTCTTTTGATGGGAATCGTTCAAAAACAGGTTTTGGTAATCTTCATTTCCGAGTACAGGCGCCACTGTGGTAAAAAAGCTGTTGTTGAAGTTCACAATTTCATCATAACTCCTCCAATTGGTGTCCAGCGAATGAATGCTGGGGTCCACTACAAAAGGGTGCGATTTACCGTTTAATAAATTCAGAAACTGTTCAGCCCTTCCACCTCGCCAACGATAAATGGCCTGTTTTACATCGCCCACCAAAAAAAGGGATCCACGCTCCTGTTTTTCGTCTTCACTCTCCAAGGCATTTCCAATTAACGGCACCAAATTTTCCCATTGCATCTTTGAGGTGTCCTGAAACTCATCTATAAAGTAGTGACGGTATTTTTCGCCCATCCGTTCATAAATGAAGGGTACAGGTTGATTTTTGATTTCTTTGGATAGGATCGCATTCAGTGAAGAAATAGGGATTATGTCCCTATCTAGCTCAATATTTTTGATTTCCTTGGCGATTTCGTTCAGGACCGTCATCGGCACTATGTTGCCATAGATGTTTTGTAGATAACTACGGCGATAAACCAATCGTTTTAGCTCTAGGTACTGTTCCAGAATGGTAATGGCCAAACTGGTGACATCCCTCTTGTCGTTGGCCTTGAGTAATTTGCCTTCAATTAGATTTGGCTCCAAGGTTTTACTGGTGTAGATTTTGTTGGGACTGAATTCCCCATCGACCATTTTTTTAAAATGATTGGGCAGTGTTTGTCTGGGAAAATCGACAAAATCAAATCCCTGACGCTGTATTTCATCAAGTACATTTTGAGCCAATTGCCTTGCCTTTTGCTCAATGGCCTTGCTTTCTGATGCAATACGTTTTTGAATGTCTTGAAAATCTTCGATTGCCTTTTCACGAAGGGGTTCCACATGCTCCGTATGGTTTTCTTGAAAAAGTAGTTCTCCAATTTGTTTTAGGTCATAAGCGATGTCCCAACTTTTGTCATCATCTATTTTTTCGAGTGAAAAGGCAATCAGGACCTCGGTGAGCTTTTCGTCATTACCGGCTCGTTCCAACAATCTTCCCACTGCTTCTTCCAAAAGAAGGTCAAGATTGAGCTCTACCTCAAAATTTTGGGAAAGGTGGAGATCACGGGCAAATGTTTTTATGATTTTATGGTTGAACTTATCTATCGTGGAAATCTCAAAAAAGGAGTAATTATGGAGAATTCGCTTTAGGATGAGCCTTGACTTTTTTCGCAATTGTTCCTCGGTCAATGAAAGTTCGTCACAAAGAGACAGGAACAGACTTTCTTGTTTTTTTGGCACCGGATTTTGTCCAAAAGCGTATAGGTTGTCCAAGATTCTGGTTTTCATTTCGTCCACCGCCTTGTTGGTAAAGGTGATGGCCAAGATCTGACGGAATTTTACAGCGGAATCGTTGGCAAGTAATAATTTAAGGTATGCCTTGGCAAGAGCATACGTTTTGCCAGAACCCGCAGATGCGCTATATATTTTAAAGTTGGACCCTTCCAAGGATGTTTTTCCTGCAAAATAAGGAATCCTCCATTGATGTTAACATGGTTTTAGCGGAATATAAATGTTAAAACTTGTATTTTTACGTAAATAAAGTAATAACCTAAAAAAATAAAATATTATGGCTTTTGAATTACCTAAATTACCGTATGCATACGATGCATTGGAACCTCATATAGATGCTAGGACCATGGAAATTCACCATACCAAGCATCATAATGGATACACTACCAAATTGAATGCGGCCATCGAAGGAACGGATTTGGATGGAAAAGGAATCGAGGATATTCTATCCAATTTGGATATGTCCAACGCTGCCGTAAGAAACAATGGAGGCGGATTTTTTAACCACAATCTTTTTTGGGAAGTAATGTCCCCAAACGGAGGAGGAGCTCCATCCGGGGAATTGGCTTCGGCCATTGATGATGCCTTTGGTTCTTTTGAAGGCTTCAAGGAAAAGTTCTCCACGGCCGCGGCCACACGTTTTGGTTCAGGTTGGGCTTGGTTGTGCGTACACAAAGGAGGAAAACTTGAGATTTGCTCCACTCCCAACCAAGATAATCCCATTATGCCCGGTGTAGGATGTGATGGCTACCCAATTTTAGGGCTGGATGTTTGGGAGCATGCGTATTATTTGCACTACCAAAACAAACGACCAGATTATATATCGGCATTTTTTAATGTGATCAACTGGGATAAGGTTTCTGAGGATTACGCAGCGCGTAAATAAGAACTGGTTCAAGACAATAAAAAGCCGTGCACAAAGTGCACGGCTTTTTTTATTTCTGCTTTTTTAAAATAGAAAAGGGCGAGGAAGTCCTCACCCTTTTCGTCCCAAATCTTACCATAAACTTAACCTACTTATGCTATGGCGAGACTAAAATACTGGTATTGTGAGAAATAACAAAGGGTTTTAAAAAATATTTTGGTTTTAAGGAGAAAAATAAAACGTGCAGTTCATCGATAAAATTGTTAAAACCTTGGTTGTCAAACATAAAGAAGCCGGAGCATGCTCCGGCTTCTTTCCCCAAATCTTACCATGAACTTAACCTACTTATGCTATGGTCCTCCAAATGTAAGCCAAGCGATGTTTTTGTTCCCAAGCTTTTAGACGAAACCCCCTTTAATTGGTTAAAGTGTACAACATGGCCATTGTATTGATAAATGTCAAGAAACCAGAGTGAGTTTTTTCTGATTGGAGAAGTACGGAAAATAAAAAAGGTGGAATAGCTTCCACCTTTTTTGCCCCAAATCTTACCATGAACTTAACCTACTTATGCTATGGCAAATACTAAAGTAGGTTCGCGGGTTGCTGAATGCACAAAAACCCGCTGTTCTGCTAGTTTCATCGATAAAATGCACACTTTGTGCTGCTTTTTGTGTTTACCGTTAATAAGCTCTTTCGTTTTTACCTTCATAAAAGTTTACAAAAGCCTTGTTGACCACCCTGTTTCCGCCAGGTGTAGGGTAATTTCCGGTAAAATACCAATCACCAAGATTTTTTGGACAGGCGTTATGAAGTCCCTCAATGGTCTGGTAAATGATTTCAACTTCGGCATTGATGCCCTCAGGGCTCAATATTTCACCTATTTTCTTTGAAATCTGTTTGGCCGAGAAAGGCGCGTAAAATTCTTTGACGTAATTTATCGCATCTTTATTGGAGGGATCCGTTTGTGTAAGACATTTTTCATAAATCTCCTTTATCAAATGGGTGGTGCCGTGATCCTCATGCAAGGCTTGTGCAGCCTTGAAGGCAACAAAATCCTCCAACTTTGCCATATCGATACCGTAGCAATCCGGGTATCGTATTTGTGGGGCAGAGGATACCACTATTATTTTCTTTGGGGACAATCTGTCCAATATCTTGAGGATACTTCGTTTTAAGGTCGTACCGCGAACAATACTATCATCAATGATGACCAAGTTATCGGTGCTTTTTACGGAACCATAGGAAATATCATAAACGTGGGTCACCAGATCGTCCCGGCTACTATCTTGGGTGATAAAGGTCCTGAGCTTGGCATCTTTGATGGCCACCTTTTCAATCCGTGGTCGAATGTTCAATATTTTATGGAGATTTTCCCTTGTTATATTGGGACCTAAAGCTAAAATTTGCTCCTCCTTTTTCTTGTTGAGGTAATTTTGGGCCTCTTTTACCATTCCAAAGAATGATGTTTCCGCTGTGTTGGGGATATAGGAGAAAACGGTGTTCTCCAAATCATTGTCTATGGATTTCAGTATTTCCGGGAACACGAGTTTCCCCAATTCTTTTCTTTCTTGATAGATTTCTTTATCACTGCCCCGTGAGAAATAGATACGTTCAAAAGAACATGCTTTACGTTCGGTGGGCTCAAGAATTTCTTTGATCGACATGGAACCATTTTTCTTTATGATTACGGCATGTCCGGGATCTAGTTCCTTTACATCGTCAAAATCGACGTTGAAAACCGTTTGAATAACCGGGCGTTCCGAAGCAACCACTACCACCTCATCATCTTTATAATAGTATGCTGGCCGGATTCCGGCAGGGTCTCTCATTACAAAGGCATCTCCATGTCCCAAAAGCCCGCTCATGGCATATCCGCCATCCCAGTTTTTTGAGGCTTTCCTCAAGATTTTGGCCACGTTCAATCGTTCTGCAATTAAAGGAGAGGCCTCTCTTTTGGTGTACCCTTCTTTTTTGATCTGTTTGTAGAGCTTTGCCACGGCATCATCCAAAAAATGCCCGATTTTTTCCATTACGGTAACCGTATCGGCTTTTTCCTTGGGGTGCTGTCCCAGTTCTACCAAGTTGCCAAAAAGCTCGTCAACATTGGTCATATTAAAGTTGCCTGCAACAATAAGGTTACGGTGCATCCAGTTGTTCTGTCTAAGGAAAGGATGAACGCTCTCAATGCTATTTTTTCCAAAAGTACCGTAGCGTACGTGCCCCATTAAAAGTTCCCCTATGTAAGGAATGTTCTTTTTTTGCCAGGCCACATCGTTTTCGTGCTCTGGATGTTCGGTCAGGGCTGTGTTGATCCGGTTATTGATCTGGGCAAAAATATCTTGTATGGGCTGTTGTTGGGCCGACCGCACCCGGCTCATGTAACGCTCACCGGGTTCCATATCCATTTTAATGCTTGCAAAACC
This sequence comes from Allomuricauda sp., assembly GCF_002699205.1. Taxonomy (GTDB): domain Bacteria; phylum Bacteroidota; class Bacteroidia; order Flavobacteriales; family Flavobacteriaceae; genus Flagellimonas. The sequence goes on along the minus strand of NZ_PABT01000052.1, from coordinate 143,379 downwards.
AGCACCATCCTGCCCACGATTGTGCTGTTTTTCCATCATCAGGTACATTTTATTCACACCGTAAAAAGCTGTACCGTACTTTTCCTTATAGTACTCCAGGGGTTTAAGCAAACGGATCAATGATATTCCGCACTCGTGCTTAATGGGATCACTCATAACAAATCAAATAAAAAAAGCCCTGAAATTTCCAGGGCAAGCATTTATGTTAATTCAATATTGAACTGCGTCAATTCTTTAAACTGTGTCAGGCGGGCATCCACCTCGCTCTTCTTTAGGTTCACCATCCGCTCAGTTCCAAATTTTTCTACACAAAAGGAGGCTAAATTGGATCCATGGATTATGGCATTCTTCATACTTTCAAAAGATATGTTTCCTGCCTCGGTCAAATATCCGGCAAAACCACCTGCAAAAGTGTCCCCCGCACCGGTGGGGTCAAAAACTTCCTCCAAAGGAAGCGCAGGGGCAAAGAAAATATTGTCCTTGTGAAACAAAAGGGCTCCGTGCTCCCCTTTTTTAATAACCACATATTTTGGCCCCATTTCCTGTATTTTGGCAGCAGCCTTTACTAGGGAATATTCATCTGTCATCTGTCTGGCCTCTTCATCATTGATGGTGATAACATCAATTTTTGAAATTACCGTCATCAACTCGTCCCAAGTATTGTCCATCCAAAAATTCATGGTATCCAAAACTATAAGCTTTGGTCGCTTTTCCATCTGATTGATTACACTCAACTGGATGTTTGGGTGAAGATTGCCAAGCATTACTATGTCAGCGTCGGTAAAGTTGCTTGGGACCACTGGATTAAAATCGGCCAGTGTATTTAATTCGGTTACCAAGGTGTCCCTTGAATTGAGGTCGTTGTGGTATTTGCCTTCCCAAAAAAAGGTTTTGCCCCCTTTGACGACCTCAACACCGGATAAGTCGATATCCTTGTTTTCCAAAATGTCCATGTAGGATTGTGGAAAATCATCGCCCACCACGGATACGATCGCAGAGTCTATTTTAAATTGTGAGGCCGCCAAACCAATAAAAGTGCCGGCACCTCCCAAAATTTTTCCTGTTTTCCCGAACGGTGTTTCGATGGCATCAAAGGCCATGGTCCCCACGATCAGTAATTTGCCCATTCCTAAAATTTTGCTGCAAATATACGCTTTAGGAGTTCCAAATGGTACTCTAGGTGTTTCAATTGTCGAAAAATGGACGGATTGGGGTTGAAATCAACTATTTCCTTCCGAAATCCGCAGGAATTTCACCCCATGCCTTGGTCTCCCATTTTACTATAGGAGTGTTGAACCGATTTTTTTTGAGCCATTCCTCCGCTCTTTCGATCAGTTCAAAAAGCTGGGCATTCTTAGCCGTTTTTTTTAGTTTGGTGCCACACTTTTTTTTGCGTACCCAGCCAATGGCAATTCTGGAATCGGAATAGAGGATACGTTCACTTTTTTGTTGTTTTAAAAAAGCAAGGCCGTGCACAAGGGCCAAAAACTCACCTACGTTACTGGTTCCCTGTTCAAATGGGCCTTGGTGGAAAAGAACCCGCTTGGTTTTGGTATCCACCCCACGGTATTCCATTTTTCCAGGGTTCCCGCTGGAGGCTGCATCAACAGCTATGGAATTATAGTTGGGTTCGCCAATTTTCAGCAGTTCCTCTGGAGTAAGCTCTTTTTTGTCCTTCGATTTCCCTTTGTATTCCAAATAGTTGCCGTTGAAAGCCTTTTTGGCCTCTTCGAACGTAGCGAACGATTTATACTGTGCCCCTTTTACCCCTTCGATTTGGGCTTTGCAATCGGCCCATGATTCAAAGATACCGGGGTGCTTGCCTTTCCAAACCACATAAAATTTCTTTTTCTTGGCCATTTTAGGATAACAGTTTTTCTATCACTTTTGGAAAATGCTCATATTCCAATTGGTGTACCTTTTGGGCTATGGTATCGACATCGTCCGAAGTTTCCACAGCAGTTTTGGCTTGAAAGATGATCGCGCCCTCGTCGTAATTTTCGTTTACATAATGTATGGTAATACCCGTTTCGACCTCTTTGTTTTCCTTTATAGCTTGATGGACCCTATCTCCATACATTCCCTTTCCACCATATTTGGGCAATAGAGCCGGGTGGATGTTGATGATTTTATTGGGAAAAGCATCGATAAGGTTGGATGGTATCTTCCAAAGAAAACCTGCAAGCACAATTAAATCCGTGTTAAGTCCATGTAAAAAGTGGAGGACCGCATCCGAATCCTTAAAAGCAGATTTATTGAAGTAAAAAGCGGGCACTCCAAGACGGTCACAACGCTCCAAGACTTTTGCCGATTTCTTGTTGGTGAGCACCGCAGCCACCGTCACCTTTGGTTTATCACGAAAAAAGGAAATAATGTTTTCGGCATTTGACCCACTGCCCGATGCGAATATTACAATTCGTTTCATTCGTTAGGAATTCATGTGATTTTGGACTAAATTACGTCGGCTAAAGTAATGTACATCACTTTAAGATCTTTAATTTAAATCACATTTTATCGTCAAATAGTGTATTTAATCCAAAGTTTTATATTTTTGCCAACGATTTAAATTTTTAAAACCACAATAATTATGTCAGACATTGCATCAAGAGTAAAGGCTATCATCGTTGATAAACTAGGTGTAGATGAAAATGAAGTAGTTGCAGAAGCTAGCTTTACCAACGACTTAGGAGCGGATTCCTTGGACACTGTTGAACTTATCATGGAGTTTGAGAAAGAATTTGACATCCAGATACCAGATGACCAAGCAGAAAACATTGCCACTGTGGGTCAAGCAATTAGCTACATCGAAGAAGCTAAGTAATTCAATGATATATCGCTAAAGATTATAAATTATCCATGTGGTGGTTATCACATGGATAATTTTTTTTATAATTTAGGTCTAAAGGGTAAAAAAATAGTTCAATGCAGTTAAAGCGAGTTGTGGTTACCGGAATGGGAGCGTTGACCCCCATAGGTAATAATTTGGAAGCTTATTGGGAAGGACTACGAACCGGTAAGAGCGGTTCTGCCCCCATTACATATTTCGATACCGAAAAATTTAAAACAAAGTTTGCTTGCGAGCTTAAAGGGTACGATCCTTCAGACTATTTTGATAGGAAGGAAGCCAGAAAACTGGACAAGTTTGCCCAATATGCTCTAGTGTCTTCAGACGAGGCCATAGCGGACTCTGGAATTGACTTGAACGTAGTGGACAAGTTTAGGGTAGGCGTTATATGGGGAGCAGGAATAGGTGGATTGGAAACTTTTCAAAACGAGGTGATCAATTATGCCCACGGCGATGGTACACCACGTTTCAATCCTTTCTTTATTCCCAAAATGATAGCAGATATAGCACCGGGCAATATTTCCATTAAACATGGGTTTATGGGTCCCAACTATACCACGGTATCTGCATGCGCTTCCTCGGCCAATGCCATGATCGACGCGCTTAACTACATTAGGTTGGGACATTGTGATGTTATCGTAACGGGCGGTAGTGAAGCAGCCGTAACCATTGCAGGTATGGGCGGATTTAACGCCATGCACGCACTTTCCACCAGAAACGAAAGCCCGGAAACTGCTTCCAGGCCATTCGACGCTACGCGGGATGGTTTTGTGCTGGGTGAGGGCGGAGGCGCACTTATTTTAGAGGAATATGAGCATGCCAAAGCCAGGGGAGCCAAGATTTACGCTGAGGTTTTGGGCGGAGGTCTGTCCAGTGATGCCCACCACATGACCGCACCGCACCCTGAAGGTATTGGGGTGGTAAAGGTTATGGAAAACTGTTTGGAGAACGCAGGACTAAAACCAGAAGACGTGGATGCCATTAATACTCACGGAACTTCTACGCCTCTTGGGGATGTTGCTGAGTTAAAGGCCATTTCCAAAGTTTTCGGCGATCATGCCAAAAACATTAACATCAACTCCACCAAGTCCATGACGGGCCACTTGTTGGGTGCAGCAGGAGCTATCGAAGCCATTGCATCCATTTTGGCGATGGAACACAATTTGGTGCCCCCTACCATTAACCATAGTGTGGTGGACGAACAAATAGACCCATCACTTAACTTGACCTTGAACAAGGCACAAGAGCGAGAGGTAAAGGTTGCCATGAGCAATACATTTGGATTTGGAGGACACAATGCTTGTGTACTATTCAAAAAAATAGGGTAGTTTTGTAACATGAAATTCACCTCAAAAATATTCAATTCCCATCCAAGCACGGATGGGGATTTTTTTTTGGGAATCAAAAGAATACTTGGTTTTAAGCCCAAAAACATAGAGATATACAAGACGGCGTTCCTTCACCGTTCCATGAACAAAAAGGATGAAAAAGGGAACCCGATCAATTATGAACGATTGGAATTTCTTGGAGACTCTATGCTCGGAACCATCATTTCAAAATATCTATACAACGAAGTCCCGGAGGGAGACGAGGGCTATTTGACCAAGATGCGCTCCAAAGTGGTGAGCCGAAAACACCTTAACGAACTGGGAAAGGACCTGGGTTTGTTGAAGTATGTGGAAAGCAGGATTCCCAAATCTCATTTTGGCGAAAACATTCATGGAAATGTTTTTGAAGCGCTTGTCGGGGCCATTTATTTGGATAGAGGATATAACTACTGCGAAAAATTTATTGACGAGAGGGTCATAGACCCCTATGTGGACATTGAACAGCTGGAAGGCAAAGTGATCAGCTATAAGAGCTTGGTGATAGAATGGTGCCAAAAGGAAAAGAAACCCTTTAATTATCATGTGTACGAAGACACGGGAAACGATGAGCTCAAACACTTTGCCGTAAAACTTACCATTGGGGACAGAATGTTGGCAAAAGCAAGGGCCACATCCAAGAAAAAAGCCGAGGAAAAGGCATCCAAACGAGCCTATTTTGCATTGCAGAGCAAAATAGAAAACCGGTAATTTTAAATAATCGTAAACTCAAACGTTTTCGTTTCATTTATAGGTGTATTGTTTTGTATTAACTAGGCAATCATAAGGATTAAGCCTTATATTTACAGTTCGTTTTATGGGCATGTTAACTACGCACAAGATATCGGCGGACCTATTTGATGATAGTTTTTATCTCATCGCTATACGGAGTGATTTGGAAGATTATGCCATCACTTATGCCATAAACTCCAACTGTGGGCTCTATTTAAAACGGATGAAAAAAGATCTTCATCTTGAAGGAAATTTGTTTTTTTCTGTTTTTGATTGGGATGATGAGATGAACGATGTGTATTGGACGCTCATTTCTAACAAGTGCGAAGTTGAGGAAGTATTGCCCTCTGAAGGGTTGTTTGGAAACAATGTTTCCAAAAGGACTGATTATTTGGTGAAAGAACGGAAAGAGGTGGATTATTTTTTGAAAGTTGACACAGCGGACGAAACCTTGTTTGCCCAAAAAATCAAATCCATTAATCAGATAGCCAAGGTGATAACTGCCTATCCATTGGAAACACAGAATTTAAAATCAAAAAGAAATTTAATCTTTTAACAATGCCAACTAGAAAGAAGACTAAAATTGTAGCAACCCTAGGGCCGGCTACCAGTAAAAAGGAAACGCTCAGGGAAATGATATTGGCTGGAGTGGACGTTTTTAGAATAAACTTTTCCCACGCCGCATATGAAGATGTTGCAGAGCGCATTAAGATGATAAGGGAACTTAATGAGGAACTGGAAGTCAACACGGCCATACTTGCCGATTTGCAAGGACCCAAATTGAGGGTTGGGGTAATGGGAGGAGAAGCCATAGTTTCTCCCGGTGACGAAGTTACCTTTGTTACAGGGGAGCCTTTTGAGGGAACCGCGGAAAGAGTTTATATGAACTATAAAAACTTTCCCAAGGACGTAAAGCCCGGGGAGAGGATTCTTTTGGATGACGGCAAATTGATTTTTGAAGTAAAATCCACCAATGGTAAAGATGAGGTGGTTGCAACGGTAATACAAGGAGGGCCTTTAAAATCCAAAAAAGGAGTAAACCTGCCCAACACAAATATTTCATTGCCGGCACTAACAAAAAAGGATATCGAGGATGCCATTTTTGCCATTGGACAAGAAGTGGATTGGATGGCTCTCTCTTTTGTTCGCCATAGCCAGGACATTGTGGATCTTCAAGAGTTGATCAAAAAGCATTCCGAGCATAAAATTCCGATTATTGCCAAAATTGAAAAACCGGAAGCAGTTGAAAATATTGACAAGATTGTAACCCAATGTGATGGACTTATGGTGGCGCGTGGAGATTTGGGTGTCGAAGTTCCAGCGCAAGAGGTTCCATTGATTCAGAAGAAATTGGTGCTCAGTGCCAAAAAAGGAAGAATACCGGTGATTATTGCCACCCAGATGATGGAAACCATGATTACCAGCCTGACCCCTACACGTGCCGAGGTAAACGATGTGGCCAACTCTGTTATGGATGGTGCGGATGCGGTAATGCTTTCGGGGGAAACGTCTGTAGGGAATTATCCTGTGCAGGTTATTGAAAAAATGTCCAGTATTGTCACAAGTGTAGAAGGGTCCAGTTTGATTCAAGTGCCACAGACACCTCCACATATCAGGACAAAAAGATATATTACCAAATCGGTATGTTACCATGCGGCACTAATGGCCAACGAAATTAAAGCAAGGGCCATTTCCACTTTGACGAACAGTGGCTATACCGCATTTCAGATTTCGGCATGGAGACCTGCAGCCCACATTTTGGTATTTACATCCAATAAAAGGATATTGACCCAGCTCAATCTGTTATGGGGAGTAAAAGCGTTTTACTACGATAAGTTTGTGTCCACTGACCAAACCATTGAAGATGTAAACCAAATGGCCTGTAAAAAAGGATTTTTGGATGTCGGCGACATGCTTGTTAGCTTGGCCGCCATGCCCATAAAAGAAAAAGGAATGGTGAACACCCTAAGGGTCACCGAAATTCAGAACTGTAACTTCTAAAAGTTTTGGATCTATAATTTTAAAAGGTGTGCATTGAAAAATGCACACCTTTTTTGTTTGACCGGTATTTTCTGTCCATGATCTTATTCGGTGTGGAAAAGACATCCATTGTAAGAATGAACGAATAAGAGGGACTAATTACTCCAAAACGGAGGAACAATCAGCCCATGAAATACGAATACAAGGATTCCAGATTAGGAGCTATTTTAGGATTTACTGACGACATCAAAAGAGATGAGCAGCAATTTTCCATTACATCAAAGACGATTAAGTTTTTATGGAACAGAAATGATTGCCCACTAACGGTTCAGATAGATGGAATGGACTTGGAATTACTGCCCAATCAGATCATTACGGTTACCTACCTGCAATACGTTTCCTATTCCGCAACACACTTGCCCCTTTCGGCCATTCTTTTCAATAGGGAATTTTATTGTATTTCCGATCACGATAGCGAGGTTTCCTGCAACGGCATTTTGTTTTTTGGGACCCAGGACATTCCCATTATTACAATTCCCAAAGATCAGTTGAACAAGTTCAACCTGTTGTACGATATGTTCATTGAGGAGTTTTCCACACCGGACAACATACAGGGCGACATGTTACAAATGCTCCTAAAACGATTGATCATTATGAGCACACGCTTGGCAAAAGAACAACTCATCGTTAAAACACTCGGGAACGACCAAATAGACACCATTCGAAGATTCAATTTTTTGGTGGACATGCATTACAAGACAAAAAGGAAGGTGAGTGATTATGCCGAAATGTTGTACAAATCACCCAAAACCCTCTCCAATCTTTTTTCCATCTATAACCAAAAATCCCCACAGCAGATCATTCTGGAACGAATCGCTTTGGAGGCAAAGCGGCTCATTCATTACACTGACAAGCAAAATCAGGAAATCGCGTTTGAACTGGGATTCAATGACCCTGCCCATTTTAGTCGATTTTTTAAAAAAATGACCCAGATGACCCCATCCGAATATCGCGAAACCCTTCGTTTAACAGCTTAAGGGAAAATTGGTCAAGCCATCGGGAAACCCTTCCTAACACCCGCCCTCTTTTGCGAAGCATCTTTGCCCTGTAATTAAAAAACAGCTAAAAGATGAAAACCACGGAAAAATCCATTTTCAATCTCATCGAGATTTTTAGAACATCACAGAAAACCAATACACAAACCGTAAAGGTTTCTGAGCACTGTGAGCAAAAATACCATCACGATTTCTATTGTAATGTGGAGAAACCCTTCGTACAGAATTATTAATCCCGATTAAAATTTACAATCATGAGCACAATCAATGTACCCAAAAGAGAAGAAGTAAGTTCAGCCAATCAGGCTATTTTTGACAATTTGGAAAAGGCAGTGGGCTTTGTCCCAAACCTTTATGCAACCTATGCCCATTCCGAAAATGCTTTGGGCAACTATTTAAACTTTGCCAACGCCAGCACCTCCTTGAAAGCTAAGGAAAAAGAGGTTGTTAATTTGGCTGTGAGCGAGGTGAACAACTGTATTTATTGTTTGTCCGCACACACCGCCATTGGGAAGATGAACGGTTTCACCGATGAGCAAATCCTTGAATTGAGGGCAGGGAAAGCCTCTTTTGACCAAAAACTGGACGCTTTGGCCCGCTTGGCAAAAAATATGACGGAAAACAGGGGAGCAACGGACACGGAGGTATTGGATAATTTCTTTGCAGCTGGATGGACCAAGGAAAATTTGATCGACACCATAGTTTTGGCCGGGGAGAAGACAATTTCAAATTATATCCACAGTACCACCCAGGTTCCGGTAGATTTTCCAATCGCACAGCCTCTGCAAGCTGTGGAAGCCTAGACCAGGTAAAACCATAAGTTTACGAGCCCTTTCAATTTTGGAGGGGCTTTTTTTATAACAGCTCAACATCCATAAAAAGGGAAGGAGCTATACTTTTGGCCATAAAAATGGGCCAGTCATTTTTGAACAGATGACTTTCTGTAACAGCGCTTTCATATAAAAGATAAAGCCCGCTTGATATTTTTTCCGTTTCTGCTTTGGATAGATTTGATATGTTGTTCCCGACAACCTCTCCAAGAAAAAGTAATAATTCCTTTTTATGCTTTTGGATCACCCCCAGAATATTGGTTTGATGGGGAGAAAGCTCCCCAAGTGTTTTGATGCTCCAACATCCTTGGAAATTCTCTTCAAGGTACATATCGCGAAGCAGGTCAAAAATGGCCAACAATCTGGCCCTACTTTCTTTTCTTTCCTCTACATAAGATTTAAGATTGTCCATAAAAATCTTATGCCGTTGGTTGAGATAGGCAATACAGATATCTTCTTTGGACTTGAAATGGCTGTACAACGTGGCCTTTGCAATATCACATTTTGATATGATCTCATTGATGCCCGTAGAATTATATCCTTGGGAATAAAATAGATTCCCCGCAGAAGTTATGATGTGTTCGTGCAGATCGTTTCGTTGCATAAAAAGAAATAGATAAGAATAAAATTAACAGGGAACACTACTGCAAATTAATAAAGAAATTATGGGTCGGGCAATTAAACCGCGAACCTCAGCTAACCATTATTCCTGTTTGAAATCTGAAAGCAAGCCTTCAAAGCACATTGTTAATTGATAAAGTAAACGCTAACTAATTAGAATAGTGTTCATTGCAAACTATTTACTATCTTGTTACATCTAATTTATCAATCAAAAATAAAACACCATGAAAAAATTATTACTTGCCTTTATGATAGGCCTACTGTACGCTCCCTTGAGCTATGGACAGGAGTTTCAGTTTAAAGCTGACGATATAAATATCGAATACAAAAAGTATGTTCTTAAAAATGGGCTTACCCTTTTGGTTTATGAAGATCATAAAGCACCCATAGCAGCAGTTAATGTATGGTATCACGTGGGTTCCAAAAACGAGAAGCCCGGAAAAAGTGGTTTTGCCCACTTGTTTGAGCATTTAATGTTCAATGGAAGTGAGAATTACAATACCGATTATTTCCAAGCGCTGGAAAGTATTGGGGGGACGGATCTTAATGGAACGACAAATTCAGATCGGACCAACTACTTTCAAAATGTGCCCGTTTCCGCATTGGACCAAGTACTGTTTTTGGAATCTGACCGCATGGGACATTTGCTTGGTGCCATTGACCAAGAAAAATTGGATGAGCAACGTGGAGTGGTCCAAAACGAGAAAAGGCAAGGGGAAAACCAGCCCTATGGAATGCAGTGGGATTATTTGACCAAGGCCATGTACCCGAAGGGCCACCCTTATTCGTGGACTGTGATCGGTGAAATGGAAGATTTGAACGCCGCATCTTTGGAAGATGTTCAGGAATGGTTCAAATCCTATTATGGCGCCGCCAATGCCGTGATTGCCATCGCAGGGGATGTTGATGCCGAAGAAGTGCATCAAAAAGTAATCAAATATTTTGGAGACATACCCGCAGGTCCCACAGTGGAGCGCCAGGAGGTGAACATCCCCAACAAAGTGTACGATTCCCGTCAGGTATATGAGGACCGTGTTCCGGAAACCAGGGTGCTTTTTGCATGGAACACACCACCGTTTGGGTCTAAGGAAGATCTTCACTTTGACCTGATTTCCGCTATCCTGACCAGTGGTAAAAACTCAAGATTATATCAAAAGTTCATTTACCAGGACCAATCGGCCAGTTCTGTTGTTTCATTTCAGGCATCCAGTGAAATTGCAAGCCAGTTTATCACTTGGATAAATGTAAAACCTGGAGAGGATGCGGAAAAATTGGAAAAAGAACTTTGGGAAGAAATTGATAGGTTGATAAAAGAAGGTCCTACCGAGGAAGAACTAAAAAGGGTAAAGGCCAACTACTTTGCCGATTTCATCAAAGGATTGGAGCGAATCGGTGGCTTCGGTGGCGTTTCGGATATTTTGGCTTCCAATGAAACGTACCACGGTGATGCATCCTATTACAAAACAAAATTAAAATTTGTTGAAGAGGCGACCATCGAAGATTTAAGGAATACAGCCTCCAAATGGCTTACCAAAGGGAAACATGTTTTGATATGTAAACCATTCCCTGAATACGATATTGTTGAATCTTCTGTGGATAGAAGCAAATTGCCGGAGCTAGGGGAACAAAAAAGTTCAAAATTTCCAGAATTGCAACGAACACAACTATCCAATGGCCTAAATGTTGTTTTGGCCCAGCGGAAAGGAGTGCCTACGATCGTCATCAACTTGGTTGTGGATGCAGGTTACAAAACAGATTATTTGTCGAGCCCCGGAACGGCCAAATTGGCCATGAACTTAATGGATGAGGGGACCAAGGACAAGAACGCTTTGGAGATCAATGAACAACTGCAATTGTTGGGGGCTTCATTAAGTACTTTTTCCAGTCAAGACGAATCCAATGTGTACATGAGCACCTTAAAACCGAGTTTTGATGCCAGTCTAGACCTGTTTTTGGATGTAGTGCTCAATCCAGTATTTCCCGAAAAGGAATTTGAACGTCTACAAAAGGAGCAAATCAACGATATTAAACGGGAAAAATCACAACCTATCTCCATGGCCCTGAGAGTGATGAACAAATATCTGTACGGGGAAGACCATCCCTACAGTACCCCTTATACCGGGACAGGGTATGAGGACACGGTTTCAAAGTTGACCAGGGAAGATGTTGTTGATTTCTATAATACCTGGTTCAAGCCAAACAATGCTACATTGATCGTTACCGGGGATGTGGAGATGGACGAATTAAAATCCAAACTGGAAAAAACGCTTGGTAAATGGAAAAAGGGCGACGTACCTAACATTGTATTCAATGAACCAAAAACAAACACCAAAAACACATTGTATTTGATGAACAGACCGGAATCCCAGCAATCTGTTATCCTTGCCGGACACTTGACAGCAAAGTATGGAGATGTTTTCGAGATTGCCTTGGAGCAGATGGTAAATATTCTTGGCGGAGATTTCACATCGAGAATCAACATGAATTTGAGAGAGGACAAACATTGGTCTTATGGAGCGGGAGGATTTGTAATCGGTTCCAAAGAAGAACGTCCGTTTATCGTTTATGCTCCGGTACAAACAGATAAAACAGCCGAGTCCATTACAGAAATCAGAAAAGAAATATCAGAATTCACATCAACACGTCCTGCAACCAAAGAGGAGCTGGAAAAAGTAAAAACCAACCAAGTACTGAAACTTCCCGGACAGTGGGAAACCAACAGCTCGGTGAATAGTTCGGTCAGGAATTTGATCAGATATGATTTGCCGGATGATTATTATCAAAAATATGATGAAAACGTCCGGAATCTTTCTGTGGATGACATTCGAAAAGTAAGTAATCAAGTGGTTCAACCAGAAAAGGTAAACTGGTTTATGGTCGGTGATAGAGCAAAAATCATCACAAAACTGGATGAACTTGGTTTTGATAATATCATAGAGATCGATGCAGATGGGAATCCCAAAAAACCAGTCGTAGAACCTGTTGAAACCGACATCAAAAATTAAATATAGGGGACTGTCCGAAAAGCTTTTAAGTTACCAGTCATTCCCAACTTGTTTTAGGTTGACCCAAAAAACTTTTCAGACAGTCTCTTTTTTAAAAATCAAATTTGAGTTGAACGAGCACAGACTCTTTTTCCTCGCTCTTTTTTTTCTTTTCCGTGTTGAGGTTGGTCAATGAGATGCCCAATAACCGGACTGAATTTTCCAAGGATGATTGGTACAGGAGTTCTTTGGCGGTCTCCAATATCAAATCTTTGGTTGCTATAAAATAGGGGAGGGTTTTGCTTCTTGTTTGGAGGGTAAAATCACTGTACTTTATTTTTAAAGTGACCGTTTTACCTGCTATTTTGGACTTTTGAAGCCTTCTTTCCAATTCTGTAGCAATGTTCTCCAATTTTTCAAGCATAAAGATTTCACTGCTCAGATTTTCAGAAAATGTACGTTCCGCACCCACCGATTTTGGAATTCGGTGCGGCTTTACGGGACTCAAATGAATCCCTCGTACCACATTGTAATAGTAACTACCACTTTTTCCAAAATGCTCCTCCAAAAACCCAAGGGATTTTTTCTTTAGGTCCAATCCGGTAAAAATGCCCAAACGGTACATTTTTTCGGCGGTGACCTTCCCCACACCATAAAATTTTCGAACATCGAGGTTTTCCAAAAAGGCAATTACTTCTTCGGGGTTTACCGTTTTTTGCCCATTGGGCTTGTTGTAATCACTGGCAACCTTGGCTATAAACTTGTTTATGGAAATTCCCGCCGAAGCCGTCAACCCTGTTCTATCCAGTATTTTTTGCCTGATTTCTCTGGCAATCAATGTGGCAGAGGGGTTTCCTTTTTTGTTTTCGGTAACATCCAAATAAGCCTCGTCCAAGGATAGCGGTTCTACCAAGTCCGTATATTCGAAAAAGATGCTCCTGATCTGCATTGAAATTTCCTTGTAGCGATCAAAACGGGGTTTTACAAAAATAAGATTAGGGCAATTTTTGCGGGCAATAGCTCCTGACATGGCACTCCGTACCCCAAATTTCCGGGCTTCGTAGCTTGCAGCTGACACAACGCCACGTTTTGACCCTCCACCCACGGCAATGGGTTTCCCCTTAAGTTCTGGGTCGTCGTGCTGTTCTACGGACGCATAAAAGGCATCCATATCCACATGAATAATTTTTCTGAGCGGAAAATTGAAGTCCATTTTCAAATTTAGGGTATATTTAGTTTGATGGAACACTTGGAAATAGAACGAAAATTTTTAGTTAGGTCGGATGTGTATAAAGAAAAGGCCTCGTCCCAAACACGAATTGTTCAAGGGTTCCTGAACACGGACCCACATAGGACGGTCAGGGTTAGAATAAAAGGTGACCAAGGATATTTGACGGTGAAAGGTGCCAGTAATGATTCTGGAACCACCCGATTTGAATGGGAAACGGAAATTAGCGCAGCAGAAGCCGCCAACCTGATCGACCTATGTGAAGCAGGTATTTTGGAAAAGGTTCGGTTTGAGGTGCCTTATGGTGAACACGTGTACGAAGTGGATGAGTTCTTGGGCGAGAACAAAGGTCTTGTTTTGGCAGAAGTGGAGTTGAACCATGAAGATGAACGTTTTGAAAAACCGGATTGGCTCGGTGAGGAGGTAACGGGCCAGATTCAATACTACAATTCCCAATTGAGCAAGCTCCCCTATACTAAATGGTAGTCTTATAATTCGAATTTTTGCTCTTTCAACTTTCCTCCCTGTTCCTGTTCATAGATACATTTTTCGAGTTGGTAGATAACCCCCCTAAATCTTCTGTTAAAGGTCCAAATACAGCTAGCTTTTCAATAGTTGGGAGATTAGTTTAGTGCTTTAAAACCACGTGAACTAATGAAGAAAGTAGTATTAATTTTGGCCATTTTGCACTTTGGCTTTTCGATGGCACAATCTTCCGATGAGATTGGATTTGAGCAAGGTTTGTTTTCTGGCAGTAATGTTGCCACGATCAATAAAACCAAATTCGTTGTTGGTTTTCCATTGCTTAAAACGGATAGTTATAGCCTTAGTTTGGGAGGAGACTATCAAGCGACCAATATTGAATATGTTGATGCCGATGTTCCCTTTACAACGGAGATGATCGAGCATTTCAATATGTTTTCCGGTTCATTAAAGTTTGCCCACGCACTTCCAGATAATTGGAGCGTTGTATTGACTGGGGAGGGACAGATTTCTTCCAATTTTGAAAACGATATGGGCGGAGATGATGTGTTTTACAATGGGAGCTTGATTTTTCGCAACACAGATGTAGAAAATAATAGCATCTGGAAAATTGGTGTCATTTATGACCATCAATACGGAATTGACACCCCAATTCCATGGGTGACCTATTCTAAACAAGTGACTGAAAAATTCGGGTATCAATTAGGTATACCGGAAATGTATGCCACATATAATGTGGGTCAAAGCCATCAATTCACCGCTTTTGCCAAGTTGGATGGTTTTATGGGTTCTTTTAATGATGAAATGGAGGTTAAAGTATCGGATTTTGAGGATACCGGCATTCTCAGACAAACTTCTGTGGTTTCAGGGCTTGGATACCAGTTCAATTTCTTGGGTAATTTCAGTCTTAATATAGATGCAGGGTTTAGTCTGTACAACAACATGACTGTTGAAGACTATGACGGCAATGAGATTTACGACTTTGATTATAACAACGGGTTTTATGGTACAATAGGTGTCAAATACCGTTTTAACAATAAACTACTGGATTAGGTTGCAGTAGTTTTTATATTTTTCATGTTATGGAGAGTGCCCGTTGTACCAAGGGCACTCTTTTTTTGTTCTATTGTTATATCAAAGGTGATTAATTAACGGGAAAATAATTGTATTAAGCGGCTTTTTCGGTAGCAGGGGATTTCAACTCATGATCAATTAATTTTTGTTCTGACCACTTTTTTTTGCCAACACCGCTGATCAAAGGAAACGCAAGTCCAACTACCAATAACAACATAGCCGTCATGAAAATATTAAATGGATTTACAAAAAAGGATCCGCTGTTCAAAGTAGCCAATATCAACATGGTGGACAATGGGAAGGACAATGCCAAAATGGCCACACCAAAATCACTGCTAAAGGTTCTTTGTTTGGATTTTTTGTCCATCTCCATACTATCAACTGCAGCTATGTGTGCGTAGGGCCAAAAGCTACAGGCACTTAATCCAAAGGCCATGATCAGCAATATTTCTTTTTGCGCCTCCAGACCCGTTATCATAACAAAAGCCCAGGAAATCAATAAAATCAATCCTGCACGGGTACACAATAGGGAAAATATCTGAAGAAATTGTTTCCTCTTGATTTTTACGGCCAAACCAATAAAAAGCAATACCAAGGGCGTCATGATCAAACTTAATTTTTCAAGGGTCTCGCTAAGAAAGAAGGGTAACGAATCCATACTAAGCCCAAATGCCAGTAAAACCAAAGCTGCACCGATAAACACATTTACTGGTTCTGAGATCATGGCTTTGATCAATGGTTTTAATTTGGTCCCATCATTGTTCTTTTCAGTGGACTGCAAGCTATAGTGCCAGTTCATGGCTACCAAATACAGAAAGAAAAGTACAAAGACCTTGTTCCCCAGGTCCGACATAGCTGCCTTTGCCAGATATTCCTCACCTAAAAACTCCAAAATAAATGGAAAGGAGGACAAACCGGGAGCCAAGGAAGGCACCAATAATTTGGCCGTTCTAAATTCGGATGTTCCTTTGCCAATACCCATGAGGGGCAGAACAAGGGGCATGGCAAAAAACAGCAATAGGTTAAGCCCAAGTGCCAACAGGGGCAAAATCAATAAATGCAACTCCACCTTTATGCCCAATAATGCAATGAATATTGTTGCGGGCAAAGCAAGGTTTAGAATTACTTTTTTTATTCCAGTGATTTCTTCTTTGGATCTAAACTTTACTTTAAGTAAAATCCCGATTAAGATGAAAAAAAGGAATACAATGGTTTTTTGGATGCCAATGTCCACTATACCAGTACTTTATTGAGTGCAGCGGTAAATGTTTTCATTTCGTCCATGGTTCCAATACTTACACGGCACCAGTTTTGGTCATTAAACTGGAACGCTCGAACCCCTACTTTTAACTCTGTCATTTGTTCTAGGAACGGCCTACCTTCCATTTCGATAGGGAAAATGACAAAACTGGTTGAAGAGGGTATATAGGAAGTAATCCCCAATTGTTTCAAGCTTTGATAAACATATTCTCTGCATTCAGTATTGAGGGTTCGGGATTTTTCTATGAATTCCGCATCATCCATGGCTGCCATGGCACCGTACACGGAAGGCAATGTAATTCCCATTCCTCCACGGGTAATTTTCTGGAGTCTTCCCAAGGTTTCTTCAAGAGCAACAATGTATCCGACACGAAGACCGGCCATACCATGTATTTTGGAGAAGGTTCTGGCGATGATCACATCTTTTCCTTGGTTTACCAACGAAACCATACTTTTTTTGGCCCCATCATCCAAGAACCACAGATAAGCTTCATCAACAAAAACTGGAACTTTTTCTGATACTCGTGAGCAAAAGTCCACCAACTCCTCATGATCGGTCATAGAACCGGTTGGATTGTTTGGGTTGCAGATATAGACCAATTTGGTCTCGTCGTCAATAGCCTCTTCCATGGCCTTAAGGTCGTGTGACCAGTCATCTTTTAGCGGAACAGGTTTCCATGAAGCCCCAACGGATTCAGCTACCCTAATGAGCGACATGTATGATGGGTCGGCGGAAACAACGTTGCCCCCATTCAAAAAGAAAACCATGGCGGTTTTTTCCAACAGATCGGAGGACCCGGGGCCCATCATAATATTTTTGCTCTCAACTCCTTCAAAATCCGCAATCTTGTCCACGAGTTGGAACAATTCCTTCCAAGCGTATCTATTCCCTCCAGCTACGGAGTTTTTAAATGCTTCCACGGCCATCGGGGATGGGCCATATGGATTTTCATTCGCGTTTAGCTTTGCGGCCAATTGAGGCAGCATGGCATCAGGTTTCGGCAGATATTCTTTAAAGAATGGACTATATACGGCATTTCCTTGGGCGTCCAAAGTTAATGGAGCCTTTGGTGTTTCGGCCAATCCTATATAGGGCAAGGCCATTGCACCACCCGCGGTGAGCACACTTTTTCTTATCCAATCGCGTCTGTTGATGTTAGTTGTAGTTCCCATTGGTTTTTTAGTTTTTAGAAGAATTTAAAATTATGTGATCAATCAGGGAAAATCAACGATAATAATGTAAAAATCAGTTCATTATATAAGAATATATTAAAATATGATGGGTATGGTTGAAAATATGATAGTGGCAGGGGCGGCTGTAGGGGCTTTTTTGAAGAAATAGCAACAGGATTTACTGTCTAGGTTATTGATAATGATATGGTCTAGCCGCCCGTTGATATCGTATTGATGGAAGAAAGGGTCTTGGAATTGACAATTTTTTCCATTTGGGAGCATAAAATGGGGAAATCAATTGAATCTTGGCCATTTTTAAACCGGTGCCAATTCTTGTGTTTTTTGGTGGGAATATTCTTGATGGGCCTTTTGGCCACACTTTAAGGCCACGAAGAAAAAAGGGTTGAATTACTAAAAAGTAATCAACCCTTTTTGTGTATAATTATTATGGTATGGCGGTGTTCTCCATTGGGCCCTTTTGTTTGGGCAATCCAACATTAGGGTTCCCTCTACCGACTACTTGGCAAAGTTTTCCATGGGATATTATTTCCAACCCCCACCTAGTGCTCTGTACAATTCCACAATAGCACTGAGTTGTGCATATTTTGAATCCACATAATTAAGCTCAGAGTTCAGGGCATTTTGTCTTGCGGTCAACACTTCCAAATAGTTGGCTAGACCGTTGTTCAACAATTCTTCGGAATAATCTTCTGCTTTGGTATAGGCTTCGAGCTCTTTGGAGCGGGCCTCCAATTTACGGGTCTCCGCATCGTAGGTATACAAAGCGTCGCTTACTTCTCGTCCAGCCGTGAGCAATGCTTGCTTATAATTTAAAAGTGCTTGCTCTTGCTGCGCTTTGGCGACTTCCATTTGGGTACGTAAACGTCTTCCATTAAAAATGGGTTGAGTCAAAGAGCCAACCAAGGATGAGAAAAGGGAACTTGCATCCAACCAATTTTCAAATTCCAAACTCTGAAAACCACCTGAAGCCGATAAGCTCAAAGAGGGATACAGGCTGCTTTTGGCCACGTTCGTGAGTTCAAAGGCATTGATAAGGCCGTATTCGGCTTGCATCACGTCGGGACGATTGGCAAGAAGCAAATATGGCACTCCGGTACTCAATTCCGTATCAATGGTTTGGTCGTCCAGACTACCGCGTTGAATTTTCTGTGGAGCTTCACCCAAAAGAATACTAAATGCATTTTCCAAAAGCTTAATGTTGTTTTCAAGTTCAATCACAATAATTTTGGTGGTGTGCACTTGTGCCTCGGTCTGTTTTACGGCAACTTCGGTCACTTGGCCGGCATCTTTTAAGGCAATTGTGGTTTCAAGGCTCTTCTTTCTAGCTTCCAAGGTTTCTTTGGCCACCTCTAATTGTTTGTCAAGTGCCATTAGTTGATAATAACTATCCGCTATGCCCGCAATCAAATTGGTCTTTACGGCTTGGTGTGCAGCCACGCTCTGTAGATAAGCAGCAGTGTAGGCACGTTTATTACTCCGTATTTTCCCCCAGATATCAGCTTCCCAAGAAAGGGCTCCGGATAGTTCATATTGTTCCAAAGGACTTGTAAAAAAGCTTCCGAACTGGCTGTTTTCCGAATTTTTGGTCCTGGTAAAACTTGCCGTTCCGGACAATGTGGGAAAGTATCCGGCCTTTCCTTGTTTAACATAGGCTTCCGCAGCAACAATGTTTTGTAGTGCGACCCTAATATCTATATTGTTCTCAAGGCCTTTTTCAATGTAGGATTTTAATTGCTCATCCTTAAAAAGGTCTTTCCAAGAGACATCTGCCATGGAAATACTGTCTTTTGGCAAATTGTCCGTTCTGTAAAGATTCTCGGTCTCTATTTCTGGTCTGGAGTAGTTTTTTGCCACAAAACAGGATTGTAACAGCAAAGCAACTGAGAGCAACAGAATGAATTTGTATATGGATCTTGTTTTCATGCTTTTAAGCTTTGTAATTAAGCGTTGTTTACTTCAATGGGTTCCGGTTTTCCCGACATACGTTCTTGCAGTGCTTGGAACACCACAAATAGCACGGGTACCACAAAAACCCCAAAAATGGTTCCGATGAGCATTCCTCCGACAGCACTCACCCCGATTGACCGGTTTCCTATGGCTCCGATGCCTGACGAAAGCGCCAAAGGCAAGAGACCAAATATGAATGCGAACGATGTCATCAAAATTGGACGTAACCTTGCCCGTGCTCCATCTGCGGCTGCATCATACAGGGATAATCCCGCCCTCCTTCTCTGAAGCGCGAATTCAACGATCAAGATTGCATTTTTGGCCAGCAGACCTATCAGCATAATAAGGGCAATCTGGAAATAGATGTTGTTCTGCAACCCTGCCAGATTGATGAAAAGTATGGCACCCGCAATACCAACAGGGAGCGATAGCAATATGGAAAGCGGTAGAATATAACTTTCGTACTGCGCACTCAACAAGAAATATACGAACACCAAACTCAAGATAAATATGAGAATGGTCTGTGAACCGGCATTACTCTCTTCCCGGGTAAGACCTGAGTACTCATAAGTATAGGAAGTTGGCAATACTTGGGCGGCAACCTCTTCGATGGCGTTAATGGCATCACCTGTACTATAGCCAGGATTGGGGGCTCCGGTAATATTCACGGCACTCAATAGGTTGAATCGCTGTACGACTTCTGGGCCATAAATCTTTTTAAGGGTCACAAACTGGCTCACGGCAACCGATTCTCCATCGCTGTTCCTCACAAAAATGTGGTTCAACGAATTTTCATTGGCACGATCTTCGGGTTTGGCCTGGATCATAACTCGGTATTGTTTTCCGAATTTATTGAAATCGGTAGCATAAATACCCCCATAGTATCCTTGGAGCGCATTAAAGATATCGGTGGCGGATAACCCGGCCATTTTTACTTTTTCCATATCAATGTCCAAATCAAATTGAGGGAAACCTGGGTCGAACTGCGAAATGGCATATTGTATTTCAGGTCTGGCATTAAGGGCTCCCAAAAATTGGTTTTTAACATCGTTGATGGCGTTCCAATCTTCTCCTGTTTTGCTTTGAAGCTGCACTTCAAAACCGGAACTTGTACCAAATCCTTGAATACTTGGTGGAGTAAAATAAATTATCTGGGCATCCTTAAAACCGGCAGTGATTCCATACAACTTTTTTAGGGTCGCCTCTACCGATAGTGAATCTGCCTCTCTCTCGCTCCAATCCTTTAATTTCATAATGGAAAAAGCATAGGAACCTGCACTGACCCGGTTCAAAATACTAAAACCTGCAACGCTCATCCTTGCATCGATCACATCCATGGACTCATAAATGGAATCGAGCTTCATAATGGTTTCTTCGGTTTTTTCGATGGTGGTGCCGGGCGGCATGCTCACATTGGCAAAGATCATTCCACGGTCCTCATCCGGAACAAAACCGGAAGGAGTGGATTTAAACAGGTAAATGGCAACGACACTAAAACCAATAAGAATTGCAAAGGTGACCCACTTTCTTTTGACCAACGATCCAATAGTGTTGGTGTATTTATTGGTCATTGCGGTGAATCCGATATTAAAGGCCTTGAAGAAGCGTTTTAAGAAATTGGATTTCCCGCCTTTTTCCGGGTTGTGCGGTTTAAGGAACAGGGCCGCCAGGGCAGGGCTCAATGTTAGGGCGTTTACGGCAGAGATCAAAATTGCCACGGCCAATGTGATACCGAATTGTTGGTAAAACACACCAGAGGAACCTTGAATAAACGATACCGGGATAAACACGGCAGACATCACCAAGGTTATGGAGATAATGGCCCCAGAAATCTCGCTCATAGCGTTTCTGGTGGCCGTTTTGGCCGATTCTGCCCCTTCCTCCAACTTGGCATGGACTGCTTCCACAACCACAATGGCATCATCCACTACAATACCAATGGCCAGTATCATGGCAAAAAGGGTAAGCATATTTATGGAGTATCCGAACAATTGCAGGAAGAAAAATGTACCTACAATGGCCACGGGCACGGAAATGGCCGGAATTAATGTAGATCTAAAATCCTGAAGGAACAGGAACACTACAATAAACACCAGAATAAATGCCTCTATCAAGGTTTGCACAACATGATCGATCGAAGCATCAAGGAAGTCTTTGGAATTGAACGGGATGACATAGTCCATGCCTTTTGGAAAATCGGCCTTTGCTTCTTCCAAAATGCCTTCTATTTGTTCAATTATCTCGTTGGCATTTGAACCTGACGTTTGGTAAACCCCAACAGCAACTCCGGGATTTCCCATACCAGAGTTTTTCCGAACATAGCTCAATGCACCTAGTTCAATTTCGGCAACATCTTTTAACCTAAGGAACCCTCCGTCTTCGGTCGTTTTTAATATGATGTTCTCATATTCCTTTACTTCGGACAACCGGCCCTTGTATTTCATCACATATTCAAAGATACCATCTGCGTTCTCACCGATTTTACCTGTTGCCGCTTCGGTGTTCTGTTCACTCAACGCAGATTGAATATCTGCCGGTACTAGATTGTATGCGGCCATTTTATCTGGAGAGATCCATATCCGCATGGAATAATCTTTGGCCCCGAAAACATTTACGTTACCAACCCCGTTTATTCTTTGTAACCTTGGAACAAGGTTGATTTTGGCGTAGTTCTCCACAAAGGTGGCATCGTAATCCTCATTTTCAGAAAAAATAGAAAAGAACAGCAAGGCACTGTTTTGCGCTTTTTGTGTGGTAACACCAGTGTTTATCACTTCTTGTGGCAACAAACTATTGGCCCTGGCAACACGGTTCTGAACGTTTACCGCTGCAATATCGGGGTCGACGCCAAGCTCAAAATACACACTGATATTGGCCGCACCATCATTACTGGCAGACGAGGTCATGTAGGTCATTCCCTCAACACCATTGATTTGCTCTTCGAGCGGAATAACCACACTGTTCAGTACGGTTTCTGCATTGGCACCTGTATAATTTGCCGTTACCTGAACAGTTGGCGGAGCAATTTCCGGATATTGTTCAACTGGCAATGTACTTAGTCCCAATATACCCAAAATCACTATGATAACGGATATAACTGTGGAAAGTACAGGACGATCTATAAATTTTTGGAACATAGGTTGATTGTTCTATAAATAATTGATTGTAATTATTGTTTTACTGGATTGATGGTCTGGCCATCTTTTAATTTGGAAACTCCCTCTGAAACTATGGTTGTTCCTTCTTCTAAACCTTCCTTTATGATAAATTCAGTATCCGTTTGGGCAACAATATTGATAGGCACTGTAGATACTGTGTTGTCCTCGTTCAATACAAAAACCATTTTGGTTCCCTGAAGGTCAACAGTGACAAACTGGGGAATTACAAAAACATCCCGATATGTTGAGGGAACCCTTATGGTGCCCGTGCTCCCTGAGCTCAATAAGTGGTCAGGGTTGTCAAAATCAGCCCTAAGGGTCACACTTCCGGTAGTGGAATTGATGATGTTGTTGACCATGGCGATTTTTCCTTTAAGTGGATAGGTCTCACCATTGATCATTACCAGCTCAACCTCTGGGGAACTTTCAGAAGAAACAAGGTTCCCATTATCTGCCATTTGCATTTTCATCTGCAACAACTCCTTTTCGTTCATGGAAAAGTAAGCTCGAATTCTGTCAATGTCGGATACCACGGTGAGCGGCTCTCCCATGGTACTGCTTACCAATGCCCCTACTTTATAAGGAATTTCACCGATGTAACCGTTTACTGGACTTGTTATATTGGAATAGCCGATGTTGGCGGCAATACTGCTATAATTGCTTTTTGCCTGTTTCAGTTGGGCTTTCGCGGTTTCCAATTGAATTTCGCTGACTATATTTTTCTCTACCAAGGGAATCAATTTGTCAACCTCTACTTGGGCCACATTAACAGCAGCTTTGGCAGCTTCTGCATCTTGGGAAAGCGTAGCGGTTTCCAATTTGAACAGTAATTGTCCCTTTTTTACCTGTTGTCCCTCTTCAACATAGATTTTTTGCACAAATCCTGAAACTTTGGGCCATATTTCTACATTTTGTTCCCCTTGAATGTTGGTAGCATAGGAATTGTATAGGGTGATATCCTGTTTTTTTAGGGTGCTCACTTTAAGTGAGGGCGCTGGTGGTGCAGCAGCTTGTTGTTGGTTTTTGCCCCCACAGGAAGCTAAGAGTACAAGACTGACGGTGATAAGGCCTAATGAATTTTTTTTCATCGTTATAATAGTTGGGGTTGTTTAATTGTGATTGTCTATTTTTTTTAAATCTTTTAAAGTCTTTGCAAGTAGGTTTTCACATTCTATGATGAAATTATAATAGATGTCTCCCCACTCTTTATTGATTTTGTATTTATCAGGATTATAGGTGGCATTATAGATCCTGATTTTTGAAATAACTTTGTTTTCT
Organism: Allomuricauda sp.; assembly: GCF_002699205.1. Lineage (GTDB taxonomy): Bacteria > Bacteroidota > Bacteroidia > Flavobacteriales > Flavobacteriaceae > Flagellimonas. The sequence goes on along the minus strand of NZ_PABT01000052.1, from coordinate 119,346 downwards.
AGTTCAATTGTTTTAAGCTTCTCCTCTAATTTCTTGATGTAAAACCCACTGGCAGTATTGGTCCTAAAGTATCTTTTTCGATCTCCCGGCTTGGTAAAATAGCTGATCAAACCTAATTTTAACAGGAGGTTAATAGCAGTAGAGATAGAACTTTTACTAGCACACCTGCTCATTTGACATTGATCAAAACTTAACCCTTCCTGATCGGTGACTATTAAAGACGCATAGATCCGGGCAGCCAATGGTGGAATATCATGCTGATTTTCCAAATGGACACCAAGCTCTTCTATCAATTTATTTTTTTCCTCTTCTTTGGACATTTTTGAAAAATAAAGCGCAAATGTAGTATCGGTTCGGTAATTACCGAACCAATAAGAACTAAATTTATGTTAAAAGAAATTTTCTGTGTGCAAAAAGCCGATTAAGCTTCCGAAAGTATCCCTTCCTTATCTATGATCGGGATTGTGGTCAGGCTTTTTTCCGCAATAGTGTATTTAGGGAATAGAAACCTTTTTTCAAACAGCTTGTTTTCGGCAAAAAAGGTAACAAAGAATTCATTGTTGAGTGACAAGACCTCCTCTTGTAGCAATTCAATTTTTTTAAAGGACTTTGGTTCAAGAACCCCAATACCATGGCGCATGGTAGAAGTCTTTGTATCCCCGTCAAAACCTTTGGAAACCACAATGGTCATTTCAATGGCATCGGTTCTGTTATTGATGAGGTAGGCATTCCAATCTTTGGAAAGAAACTCATCGTTCCACTCACGTATCACTGCCACATGTACATCCTTGGCCACCGGAATTTCAATATCCTTTCTCATAAAGCGACGTTTTTATAGTGCGCTCTTAAACTGCTCCAAGAAGCGAACATCATTTTCGCTGAGGAGTCGAATGTCTGAAATTTGATGTAACAATAGTGCAATACGGTCTATACCCATTCCAAAAGCAAAACCGGAATAAACTTCAGGGTCTACCCCACAATTTTTGAGCACATTTGGGTCTACCATACCACAGCCCATAATTTCCAACCAGCCCGTACCTTTGGTCATCCGGTAATCGGTTTCGGTCTCAAGGCCCCAGTATACATCCACTTCTGCACTAGGTTCCGTGAATGGAAAATAAGAAGGACGCAACCTGATTTTGGATTTACCGAACATTTCAGAAGTAAAATATTGTAAGGTCTGTTTAAGATCGGCAAAGGATACATTTTTGTCTACATATAATCCTTCCACTTGATGAAAAAAGCAATGGGAACGAGCTGAAATGGCTTCGTTTCTATAAACCCTACCAGGAGAAATGGTTCTGATGGGAGGTTTGTTGCCCTCCATATACCTAACCTGCACCGAAGAGGTATGGGTACGCAAAAGAATATCTGGATCGGTTTGGATAAAGAAAGTATCCTGCATATCCCTAGCGGGGTGGTATTCCGGAAGATTGAGTGCAGTAAAGTTATGCCAGTCATCTTCAATTTCCGGACCTTCGGAAACATTGAAACCAATTCTGGAGAAAATATCGATAATTTGGTTCTTCACAATACTGATTGGGTGCCGGGAACCAATCTCAACGGGCTCACCGGGTCTGGTCAAGTCACCATATTTTCCAGTGGCCTCTGTTTGGCTTTCCAAGGCTTCCTTTAGTTCAATCACCTTTTGGGTGGCTGCATCTTTCAATTGATTGACCACCTTGCCGAAATCTTTTTTCTGCTCGTTGGGCACATTTTTAAATTCGGCAAAGAAACTGTTCAAAAGCCCTTTTTTTCCTAAATACTTAATTCGGAAGGCTTCAATTTCTTCTATTGAGGTCGAAGTAAATTTTTCTACTTCAGCGATGTGTTCCTTTATGGTATCAATCATGGTTGCTTGCGCTATTGGCGGACAAATTTAGCAAATTGTCATTGAATATATAAGGAATAAGGAAATGTACTGCAATTCCATATAATATGACCATGGTCAATATCTGCTCCGTGGGGATAAATTTTGTTCAAAATCAATGCCCAAAAAGTAAAACAACTACTGAAAGGCCGATCATGACCATCTTTCAACAATTTATATGAATCCTGATTTCCCAAACCCCTTTTAAGGGCATCTCAATGTGATCGATCGTCTGTTTTCTTATTTAAATTGTCATCCACCCAATCCATGCAGGATTTAAAATTTTTAAAAATATGTTCCCTTGGAATCAGATCGGGAATAATATCTATGCGTTCCATCATGTATCTGGGCTGGTCCATGATATTTACCAAAAGGACGGGAATGTTCTTCTTTTTTAGATTTTGGAGCACGTCTTCCATGGCATATAGCCCAGATTGGTCCATATATTGCATTCTTCCCATTCGTATGACCACTGTTGATGCCGAGTCGGGAATTTGTGAGGCCAACTGCTGAAATTGACTGGTGGATCCAAAAAACAATGGTCCTTTAATATGTTTGATGAAAACTTCGTCCTTGATTTTTTGGGGCAGATTTCGTTCATCGGACCATACTTCTTCATTGAGAGGTTTAACATCCGATCGTAGCCCGGTAAGATCACCGATTTTTTTCATGAACATCAAAGATGCCATTATCAATCCTATGCCCACAGCATAAACAAGGTTCCAAACAGATGAAAGAACCAGGACCACGAGCATTACAATTACTTCGGAACTGAGTTTAATGGGCCCTAGTTTAATGTCTTTTGGCATGTAAGGGATGGCTTTCAAACCTCGATAGTCCATAACACCAATACCTACGGTTATCAGAACTCCCGCCAATACTGCAGCTGGGATTTGTGAGGCTATGGGCCCCAGGGCAAGTAAAACAACAAGTAAAAAAACACCGGCAAGCATACCGGATAATTTTGTTTTTCCACCGGAATTTATGTTTACCACGGTTCTTATGGTGGCTCCAGCCCCTGGGATACCTCCAAAAATTGCGGCAATACTGTTTCCAATGCCTTGTCCAACCAATTCTTTATTGGGTTTGTGCTTGGTCTGTGTCATGTTGTCCGCAACTACCGAGGTAAGCAAAGAATCAATGGCGCCCAGCAATGCCAAGGTAAAAGCGGTAAATATGTATGGGGCAATAACGTCAAAATTGAATCCTGTAAAGATTTCCAAGTTGGGAATTGGCAATCCACTTGGAATCTGTTCAATGGGCCTGTAGTCCCATCCAAATCCATACGCGACACCAGTAACAATGATCAATGCCACCAAAGTGCTGGGAATGGCCGTAGTGATTCGTTTAAAGCCATAAATGATAATAATGGTCGCCAAGGCCAAAGCAAACTCTATCCAATTTATATTTCTTAATGCCCGTGGCAGCACTTTAAAAGTCCCAATAACCCCTGAGGCTTCGTTGGAAGCTATGGTACTGGCTTCTTTCATCAAGTCCGCTTCACTAATGTTTTCGGCACGTTTGATGGTTTCCGTAAAGTCCTCTAAGGTCAACGTCTCCTCACCAGCTTCCTCCTTGAGAATGTTCTCCAAGAGATTTTCTTTGGCCTCTGGGATAAATTGGTTGACATAGGCCTCATCGTCATTAGGGTAGTACCCAATTGCCGGTAATAGTTGGGTAACCAAAATTATGACACCAATGGCGGTCATAAAACCGGAAACAACAGGATAGGGAATGTATTTTATATATTTTCCAAGACCCAATAGGCCCAAAGCGATTTGGATGATTCCTGCTAAAAGAAATACACTGAGAATGGCAGGGATGGCCTTATTGACATCACCATCATTGATGGCAATGATACCTGCAATGGCCACCATGCTGACAGCGGTCATAGGAGCAGTAGGGCCTGATATTTGGGTATTGGTCCCTCCAAACAAAGCGGCAAAAAAACTAACGAAAATTGCTCCGTACAAACCTGCGCTAGGACCTAACCCCGAGCTTACCCCAAAGGCAAGGGCCAAAGGCAAGGCCACGATTCCTGCGGTGATACCTCCAAATAAATCTCCCCTAAAATTTCTAAACATGGTAAGGCTGTTATTTTGGCATTGAATATAGCAATATTATGATTAAAAAATGCCAGTAGATAATGATACTACTGGCATTTTATTACAACATCTGAAGCAATCTATAAACTTTCTATAGAAAAGTGACTTTGCCATCTGAAACATCGTACATGGCACCCACGATCACAATTTCCTTATTGTCTTCCATTTCCTTGAGGACTTCACTTTGTTTTCTAATGTTGTCCAAGGTTATCTTAACATTTTCAACGGCAACCGCATCCACAAAATCCAGGTTTTTTGAATTCCTTAATGATTCATCCGCAGGCTCTTCAACTGCCGAAACCGCAGGTTCAATTTTGTTGATCAATGCGGTCAAGTTGCCCAAACGAGCATGGTCACAAGCTCCTTTTACGGCACCACAACTGGTATGCCCCAATACGACAACAGCTTTGGTGCCTGCCAGTTTACAGGCAAATTCCATACTCCCCAAGATATCCTCATTGACAAAATTACCTGCTATCCTAATACTAAAAATATCACCGAGACCTTGATCAAAAATAAGTTCGGCGGATACTCTGGAGTCAATACAGCTTAAAATGGTTGCAAAAGGAAATTGCCCATCTTTTGTATCATTGACTTGTTCCAAAAGGTTGCGGTTCGCTTTAAGGTTTTGTTGAAAACGCAGATTGCCTTCTTTTAAAAATTGAATGGCCTTTTCGGGGGTCATGGTTGACTGCGTTTCTTTTGTATGTGCTTTCATAATTTTATGCGGATTTTTTTGGTGTCAGATTAAAAAACTTTATATAACTGTCTGGATTTATAACTTCCCCTCTTTCTGAGATTATTTTGATGTCTATGTTTCGATTTTTCGCTTTTTCCGAAAAATCTTCGAGTATTTCCACAATATCATTATCAAGATAACGTGTTTTTCTAACATCCAATTCAAGATAGGAGTTTTCAGGAAGGCTATCCAATTCTTTTAGAATGGCCCCTTTGTTAAAAAAAGTGACTTCTTCTGCAAGAGTCATTTTTATTTTATGGGCCCCGTTACTTTTATCCTCGATATGCAGGAAGTGGGAGTTTTGGTAGCTTTTGATAAGAACTACCACTATTCCTACCAACAAGCCTAGACTGATTCCAATCAAAAGATCGGTAAATACGATGCCCACAACGGTTACCACAAAGGGAACAAATTGTTTCCAGCCTGATTGGTACATGGTTTTGAACAGGCTTGGCTTGGCCAACTTGTAACCAACAATAAATAGGATGGCTGCCAAAACCGACAGTGGAATTTTATTGAGCAATGTTGGGATTATAATCACCGAGCCCAAAAGTAAAAACCCATGGATGATTGCCGAAGCCTTTGTTTTACCTCCGGACTGAATATTGGCCGAACTGCGCACAATAACCTGGGTTATGGGCAGTCCCCCGACCAAACCGGATAAAGTATTGCCAACCCCTTGGGCCATAAGCTCACGATTGGTGGGCGTTGTTCTCTTGTCCGGATCTATTTTATCGGTCGCTTCAACACATAGCAGTGTTTCCAAACTGGCTACCAGGGCGATGGTAAATGCAGTTATCCATACCTCGGTATTTGTTATGGCGGCAAAATTAGGAAAGCTGAAGAATCCAAGAAACGATTCAAAACTGTCCGGTACAGGCACACTGACCAAATGTTCTTGGGAAATCCCCCATGTACCATTACCTTGGGTCAGTGAAAAATAAACTATCCCAACAACTACAGCAACCAAAGGGCCTTGGATAAGTTCAAATATTTTCGATTTTTTTGTCAAAATCTGGCTCCATAAAATTAGTATGGCCAAGGCGATTACCGCAATTAGAGTAGCACCAGGACTGATAAAGTTAAGGGTGTTTATAATTTCACTAAAGGTGTTTTCGCCATCTATTTGAAAGAAAGCCCAGTCACCCTCTAGATTGGAATCATAGCCAAAAAAATGAGGTATTTGTTTCAAAATAATGATGATTCCAATACCTGTGAGCATGCCTTTAATGACCGATGACGGAAAATAATAGGCAATAACACCGGCCCTTAATATTCCAAAGACAAATTGGATGATGCCTCCCAAGACCACTGCGACCAGAAAATTTTCATAGCCGCCCAAAGCACCAATTGCTGTAAGGACAATTGCCGCGAGTCCGGCAGCGGGGCCACTTACTCCAATTTGGGAGCCACTCAGTGCTCCTACAACGATCCCTCCGATTATACCTGCGATAAGTCCTGAAAATAGAGGAGCGCCACTGGCAAGGGCAATACCCAAACATAGGGGCAGTGCCACAAAAAAGACCACTATACTGGCGGGCAAGTCATTTTTTATATACTTGAACATAATAATAAATAAGATTAGTCCTCTACATTACATTATAGAAATTATTGTAGAAGACGATGAATTGAAAAATTGATTTAAACGTAAATACGAGTGTTAAACCAATTTTCGAGGAGGGGGATCTAGTATTTCAAGGGTGATTTCTAGAATAGTGAATACATATCCCAATGTATTATCACCATTTTCCTGATTTATGGATAAATCTGTGGAAAAGAAGTTTTTGTAAACAAAATATTTACTGTCAAACGTTTTGTTGTTGGAAGTGTCGTGGGTATTGTTCTCTTCTTCGGAAGAGCCAAGAATAATGGCGGTACTGTATTCCTGTCCCAAAAGGGGAATAAAAGATGAGGTCATCAAAATGGTGACCAACATAAAAGAAATAAAAGGTACTGCCAATATTCGCATAATCATATGATTGCGGCAAATTTAAGACAAGAAGAAGACTTATCTGTTAAAATATGACTAAAAATCTTTTAATGACTTGATGTCACTATCTTGTAACCAACCAGTTTGGCCATCAGCGATGCGTATTCTTTTCCAACCTTCCAGTTCGTCCAGAACATTCACTTTGGTCCCTTCATGAATGGTAAAAACCGTACTGCTGTTGTTATTGGGCTCTGAATTGACCTTTACCTCTTTGCTAAAAACGATGGCTGGATCGTCATTTTTGTACTGTTGATGGTTGAGGTACGCCATTAGGATACAAACAGCCCCCAATGCTAAAGAAAAAATACTAGAAATAAAGGCTGCCCGCTTTTGGTTGGCCGACCTTAAAAAATAGTATGCCATGTAGGCCAGTACGAACAAAAAGACCAATCCTACGGCAATATAGGCCCACTGGTCATAGGAGAACATGCCAACGACTACGTTATAGATCTTTGACAATTCAGTTTTGGGCATCTCTTCTATAGCGTCCAATCTCATATTTTCGGCAAACCTCAAATTGTTTAGGATCTCAGGGTTGTTTGGAGAAAGAAGCAATGCTTTTTCATAATAATAAATGCTGGGCCCAATGGAATTGAGCTTATAATAGCAATTCCCCAAATTAAAGTACAGTGAAGCAGAATGTTGACCGTTCTCAAGTATCTGCTCATAATTTTCTATAGCTGCGGAGTACTCCCCGTTGTTGTATAGTTCGGTAGCCTCGTTAAAAAGGGTTTCATTTTGGGCAAACCCAAAACTCAACGAAAAAAGGCAGATCAAAAGGGCTATCTTTTTCATGCTCATAACTGCTTGTCCAATTTAGAAATTACCTCACTTGCCTTTTCATAATCTTGCTGCATCTGTACATTGGAAAAAGGACTGTAACGGGCCATTTCACAACTGGTAAGTAAACCGATAAACCTGTTGACATCCTCTTTTTCCACATTTTTTTCTGAAAGAACATTGGTTATTTTATCCTTACTGAACTCGGAGGTCTCAATATGTAATTTGGCCTTTAAATAATTGTGCAACCCTTTTTCCAGGGCAACATAAAAGGCCTCTTTATTACCTAATTCCTTTTTAGCGGTGGATAAATACTTTTTGGCCAGCCTATTGGCTTGTTTAATTTTGTTCCCTACCACATCACCAGCAATGGCCTCCCTTTTCTTAAAGGTAAAGATGGCTATTGGTATCAGTAACAATGGCGCCAACAATAGGATAAAAAAGAGTTTTGAACCAAAGAAGGGATTCTCACCGATAGGAATCAGATTGGGTTTTATATTGATAAAATGAAATTGATCTCCGGTTGGCACAACGAACTGTTTGTTTACGGGGGAATTGGCAGCAATATCCGATGCGCTGCTTGGTCCTTCAATTACCTCAATATTGATTTCTTCGGAATTTATGGTGTTGTACTTCCCTGTACTTGGGTCAAAATAACTGAAAGAAATACTGGGAATCGGATATTTTCCCCGGAAAGATGGCACTATGGTGTAGTTATTGGCGACTTTTCCCTCCATACCGGAGCTGTAAGTACGGATATCCTCATCGTATTCGGGGTCGTACACTTCCAATGAGCTAGGAAGTTCTGGTTCTGGTAGCTGGAACAATTTTAGGTTGCCCTTTCCGGAAACTTCAACTTTCGCCTGTAGTGATTCAGAGGCATTTAATCGGGTCTTACTTGTGGTCACCTTAAAATCAAAATCCCCTACGGCACCACTAAAATCAGCAGGTTTTCCAGCTTCTGGCAATGGTTTTACATTGATTGTACGATTGCCGGCAGAAACGGTCTTGCTGGTCTGCGTGTAAATTCTACCTCCAAAAAAATCTCTCCGATTGGTAGGTACATCAACAAAAATTTCCAAAGAGAGGGGCTCTATGTCCAATTTGCCGGCTTTTTGTGGGTAGAGCACCACACGTTTTAAAACCACATATCGATATGGTTTGCCTTGATAGGTGCCATTTTGGGCCGTGTGTTTGGTAACGGGTATATCCTGACTCCAAAAGTTGTTATAGGTTGGATTGTCCAAAGGACGATAATTGGTCACGCTTATGTTTGGACTAACATATAGTTTGTAGACTACTGTAACAGCTTCATTGAGATAGGGGTTTTCTTTGGAGACTTCCGCCACTAAGTGAAGGCTTTCATCAGCAACATCATCCACTGTTTTTTGTGAATTGGGCTTGTCCACTGCAGCTGTCACTTCAACTTGTTTTGGTGTTGTTTTATAGGTTTGGCCGTCAATCTCTATGGTGGCTTGGTTTATGGTAAAATTTCCTCTGGCCGTGGGCACCAATATGTAGGAATAGGTTTTGGAAAAACTGCGTTTACCGTTTATCCAAGAGGAACTTATGGACTGTGATGGGCCCATTACAACTTTAAAACCTTCAAATGAAGGTGGGTTAAAGTTGTCCCCATCCTTATTCATGGTGAAATCCACCCGAAGACGTTCATTTATTCCCAATTTCTCTTTGCTCAAGTTCATGGTAAACGTGACCTGTTCGGCATCGTCTTGGGCATAAGAATACAGTCCTGTTAAAAGGAAAACTCCCAAAATAAACAATATGTTGCCCTTCAACGTTTTCATTACCAATCCTTTTCGTTTTTAATCTTCTTGCCCCGAACTTTACGGGCCTCCATTTTCTCTTGCACTTTTTTCTCTTCGTTCTGCATGGCTTCTAACAAGTTCTGAATTTGCTGTTTGGAAAGCTGATTGGGTCTGGGCTGTTGTTTTTGATCTTGGGGTTGATCGCCTTCATTAGGTTTTTTCTCTTCTTCTTTCTTTTTGTCCCCATCACCTTTCTGGTTTTCCTCGGGCTTATCCTCTCCATTTTCCCCTTGATCGCCTTTATCCTTATTTTCATCCTCTTTCTGCTCTCCTTCGTCTTTTTTCTCGTTATCGCCACCTTCGTTGTTCTGGTCTTGATTTTTGTCCTTGTCCTCGTTTTCCTGGTCTTGCTTGTCCTGATTGTCCTTGTTTTGATCGTTCTTTTGTTCGTCCTGTTGTTTTTCCAACATCTTTTTGGCCAAGGCAAGATTGTAACGGGTTTCGTCGTCGTTGGGATTATTGCGTAGGGCCTGTTTATAGGCTTCCACGGCTTTTTCGTATTCCTTGTTTTTCATGAACACGTTGCCCATGTTGTGAAAGGCTTTGTGTTTTTCACTTTTATTTTCTGCAGCTTCCCCTGCTTCTTTGTACCTGCCAAAGGCTTCCCCAAAACTTTCCCTGTTGTAGTAGGCATTACCAAGATTAAGCCGGGCCACTGCGTTTTTGTCGCTTTTGGAGATGGCCCTTCGATAGTCGGCCTCCGCAGCGACAAAATTATTGGCCATAAGCTCCTCGTTGGCCTCGTAGGTCAGGTCAGTGGAGACCTGTAATGCTTTTTCTGCTTCTTTGTCCGCTTTTTCGGTGATGTCGTCCTGAGCTTGGACAAAACCGAAACAAAGCAATAGTGCAAACAGCAACTTTATCTTAATCTTATTCATCATCATGTTCATTGAAAAGATTGAGTTTTTTCAACCATTGTGTTTTTCTATCCAAAACAAAGATGTCCAAAAATAAAAATAAAAAGCCTGCGGCAAGGAACCATTGAAACTGGTCCTTGTATTCTGCAAATTGTTTGGCTTCAAATTCAGTTTTGTCCATTCGGTTCAGTTCTTCTTTGATGTATTCCACAGCATTGTCCGTGTTGGAACCATCAATATAATCGCCATTGCCCCTTTCGGCGATCTCGCTCAATACACTTTCGTTCAGTTTTGTTATAACAACCTCTCCCTGGCTATCTTTTTTCAAGCTTTCAACAATACCATTCCTTTTTATGGGAATGGGGGCCCCTTTTTCTTTGCCTACACCTATGGTGAATATGCGGATACCATTTTCGGTTGCTTTTTCAACGGCATTGATGGTGGATTTTTCGGAATGGTCTTCCCCATCGGAAACTATAAATAGCACCCGATTGGTCTGTTGTGAATCATCATAGTAGGTGGAGGCCAAATCAATAGCCGCGTTAATGGCGGTTCCCTGTGATGATAGCATATCCGTGTTCATGCTCTGCAAGAACATTTTGGCCGCACCATAATCCGTGGTGATGGGCAATTGTGGATAGGCCTGCCCTGCATAGGCAATAATACCGATACGGTCACTTGCCAATTGGTTGATGATTTCCGAAACAATGCGTTTTGCTTTTTCCAGACGGTTGGGGGCAATGTCCTCTGCAAGCATACTTTTGGAAACATCAATGGCAAATACGATGTCAACACCTTCACGTTTAACGGTTTCCAGTTTGGTCCCTATTTTTGGGTTTACCAAGCCCAAAATCAGAAAAGCAAGACCGGTCAATAGAAAAATCAATTTGACCGTGGATTTAAAGGAGGACCTGTCAGGCGCCAATCGTTTTAAAAGCTTAGTGTCGGCGAAACGTTTTTGGGTCTTTTTTTTCCAGATTTGAAGAAAAAAGAATGTAAGGGCCATAACCGGGATTATGGCCAAGAGGTAGAAATATATTTTTTCGTCAAACTGAATCATTCGCTAAATAAAACTTTTAAATATGGAATTTCGCAATCCCCATTCCAACAACAATAAAATACCTGCCAAAAATATCAATGGCCTGAATTTTTCCTCGTACTTGTAATACTTAAATTCCTCTATCTCTGTCTTTTCCAATTTGTTGATTTCATCATAGATTTCCTCCAAGGATTCGTTGTCGGTGGCACGGAAATATTTTCCGCCGGTAACCTCCGCAATTTCCTTGAGCAATTCTTCATCGATCTCCACTTGGCGCATACCGTATCTAAAGGAGCCATCTCTATTGTATGCAATGGGAGATAGTGCATTTCCATTGGTTCCCAAACCAATGGTGTATGTTTTTATACCAAATTCCACGGCAAGATCGGCAGCAGTTCTGGGTTCAATAAAGCCCATATTATTGACACCATCCGTTAAAAGAATGATAACTTTACTTATGGCCTTGCTTTCTTTTAATCGGTTTACCGCAGTGGCCAGTCCCATCCCGATAGCGGTCCCATCTTCAAGTTCACCATAGGTGATGTCCTCTAGAGCCCTTAAAACAATGGCTTTGTCACTTGTAATTGGGGTTTTGGTGTAGCTTTCGCCGGCATACCCCACCAAACCGATGCGGTCATTTGGCCGTTGTTCGATAAAATTTGCAGCCACTTCTTTTAAGGCGGACAATCGATTTGGTTTTAAATCACGCGCCAGCATACTGGACGATACATCGATGGCCATTACAATATCGATACCCTTTGTGGTCTTGGTACGAGTTGAAATGTCTTCTGTTTGGGGTCTGGCCAAGGCAGTGATAATAGCGGCCAAAGCCAATAATCGGAGTATAAGGAGCGCAGGCTTTATTTTAGAGGCCCAGCTTTTGACCGTGAATCCTTTTATACTTGAAATGCGCAAGGATGCCATTTCATTTTTCCGTTTGAAAAAATACCATAGCAAAGCCAGTGGCAGCAAAAGGAGCAGCCAGAAAAATTCAGGATTTGCAAATTCTATGTTCTCAAACATTTATGCTTGTGTTTTTACGTCTAAACTGTTCAAAATTCGATTTACCATTTGTTCCGCGTATTCATCACCTTCTTCCCAGGTAATGACCACTTGTTGTATAAAACCTTTACCTCCAAAGGAAAGGATGTTGTATTTTGCTTTTTTCCTATCCCCATCCGACTCATCAAATGTTGCGGTACCAAAAGTTTTTAGTCCTTTTACACCGGACTGGGTAACAAATTCCTCTTGTTTGGTAATGATATTTTTAAGGCCCAATTGTTCAAAACTCGTCAAGGTTGAGACGATCGCGGCATCAAAATTCGGTTCTTCTGTTTGCTCTTTGTAGGTGATGGAACTTGCGTTTACGGAAAATAGGTCCACATAGCTGCCAAAAGAGAATGTCTGTAGTTCCTTTATCAATTCTTTGGTTTCCTCCGGAAGCTGTGCATCTTGGCGCACCAATACATCGGGTGTTTCCAATTCTATTGGGGGGAAGCCATAGGAGCTGGCGACCCATTCACCTTCCAAAAGCTCTTTGGTGGGGTAACCGAAAACGGTATCCCTTACTTTTTTGGCGCCAAAATAAGCTACGGAGAAAGCACTGCCCAAAATTAGGATTCCAGCAAAGATTGCCGCAGCCCAATAAATCTTTCTACGTTGTTTTTTCTTGGCCAGTTCTTCAAGATATTCTTCATCGAACAGCAAATCCTCCTCGGTGGGTTCCGGAAGTGCTTCGTGGGTTTTGGTCACGATTTGCTCCACCACTTTTCTGTCCTGTTCCGCAATGGATGTAGCCGGCTTGGATTTGGCAAACTTTACTAAATCCGCGGTCTGTAATATTTTTTGAAATTGTTGAATGGTATCGTCCTCTAATTTAAGCTCCCCGGCATCCTTTAACATTTCCAATTTGGTAATCAGTTCCGAGGTGGTACTTTCCATGGCGGAAAGGTGTACATCTTCTTCCAGATAGGACCTTACAATATCGGTAAGTTCTGAATAGTATTGTTTGTACTCGTCTTGGATAAGGTATCTGGAGTTCTCCAATTTTTTGAGTTCCAAAATCGCTCGATCATATGGAGGGAGCATAGCTACTTTTTCTTCTTCGGTCAAAGGTTTCTTTCTTAGAAAGAACCAATACACAAGCCCGCCGACAACAATTAGGCCCAAAAGAACCCAAAGTGCTATGAGCCAGGTGTCCGCAGTACTTTTTTCTACCTCGATCAAAGGTTTGATGTCGTACATTTTTTGTTTGGTGGTGTCCACAACAACATCGGCAACCTTTACTTGGAAAGAATCCGTGAAGAAAGGCTTTTCGTTGATGGCGATTCGTTGGGGCGGTATGGTGTAGGAGCCGCTATCAAACTGTGTCAGCGAATATATTTTTTGAAGAATGAACTTGTTGTCGTTTTTAAGGGTGTCGGCCATTATCGCTTCTACGGTTTCCAACGGGGAGAAGGTTTGTCCTTCCGGAAAGAAAACCACATCGGTCGAATCGGTCTCAACGGTAATTTTGTAATGGATCTGTTCCCCGATTTTTATGGCAAGAGTGTCCACTTTGGCATGGACCTTGGGCCCTGTCTGTGAAAAACCAAAAGTTGGCAAAAGAAACAGCAAGAGCAAGGTGCCCAATATGACTTGAGACCTTTGAACACTCTTTATTTTATGTAGACCTTCAATTAGCATTATCCTCTTCGTTTAAAATACCCCAATAATTTTTTTACATAGCTTTCATCGGTCCGACAATTGATAACCCCACATCCTGATTTGTTAAAAGAATTGATGAAGTAGCCGACCTTGTCTTTGTAATGTTGGCCGTAGGCTGACCTTACCTGTTTGGACTGCGTGTTCACCAATTGAATTTCTCCTGTTTCGGCATCTTGCATTTGCACCATTCCCAAATTTGGGATGGTTTCCTCACGTTGGTCATAAACTCGGATTCCTGTGACATCGTGTTTGTTGCCCACAATACGAAGGGTGTTGTCGTAGTCATCAGCAATAAAATCCGAAAGCACAAAAACAATGGCCTTTTTCTTCATCACGTTGGTAAGGAACTTCAATGCCTCTGCAAGATCGGTTTTGCTGCTTTTTGGTTGGAACTCCAATAATTCCCTGATTATCCGAAGTACATGGCTTTTTCCTTTTTTGGGAGGAATGAAAAGTTCTACTTCGTCGGAAAAGAGGATAACGCCCACTTTATCATTGTTCTGCATGGCAGAAAAGGCAAGGGTAGCGGAAATTTCTGTGATTATTTCCTTTTTAAATTGATTGGAGGTGCCGAAAAGTTCCGACCCGCTCACATCTACCATCAACATCATGGTGAGTTCACGTTCTTCCTCAAAAACTTTTACGTAGGGTTCGTTGTAGCGTGCCGTAACGTTCCAATCAATACTTCGTACATCATCACCAAATTGATACTGGCGTACTTCGCTGAACGTCATCCCTCTACCTTTGAACGTAGAATGGTATTCCCCACCAAATATATGGTCGGAAAGACGCCGCGTCTTTATTTCAATTTTACGTACTTTTTTTAGTAGTTCCTTTGTATCCATTTGGTTCAAAAAATAGGTTTTCGGGTTGGCTAAAAAGTATTGCTACTCATTCCGAATAAACATTGAACCGCTAAGGCACCTCTACTTCGTTTACAATCTTGTTGATGATTTCTTCGGAAGTAATATTTTCTGCCTCGGCCTCGTAGGTGATTCCGATCCGGTGACGGAGCACATCATGTACTACGGCCCTAACATCTTCAGGAACCACATAGCCTCTTCTTTTGATGAACGCGTAGCATTTGGAGGCATTGGCCAAGTTGATGCTTCCCCTTGGAGATGCACCAAAACTGATAAGTGGCTTCAAACTTTCCAAGTTGTATTTTTCGGGGTATCGCGTAGCGAATATGAGGTCTAGGATATATTTTTCAATTTTTTCATCCATATACACCTCACGAACCGTTGCCTGTGCCCTTAGAATTTGTTCCAAGGATACTACTTGCTTGATGGGCTCTGTTTTTCCTTTGAGGTTTTGTCGGATGATGAGTTGCTCTTCGTTGAGTTTGGGATAGTCGATCACGGTTTTCAACATAAACCTGTCCACTTGTGCTTCGGGCAATGGATAGGTACCTTCTTGTTCTACAGGGTTTTGTGTGGCCATTACCAAAAATGGGGCGTCCAAGACAAATGTTTCGTCACCAATGGTCACTTGTTTTTCCTGCATGGCCTCCAAAAGTGCGGATTGCACTTTTGCCGGAGCCCTGTTAATCTCATCCGCCAGTACGAAGTTGGCAAAAATAGGTCCCTTTTTAATAGAGAAATCATTCTCTTTCATATTGTAAATAAGGGTACCAATGACATCGGCAGGCAAAAGATCGGGGGTAAACTGTATTCTACTAAAACTTCCTTTTACCGCTTTGGCCAAAGTGTTGATGGCCAATGTTTTTGCCAGACCGGGAACACCTTCGAGAAGTATGTGGCCCTTTCCCAAGAGACCGATGAGCAAACGCTCCACCATATGGGTCTGTCCCACGATAGCCTTGTTCATTTCAACCGTTAAAAGGTCAATGAAAGCGCTTTCTTGGGCGATTTTTTCATTCACAGCACTAATATCAATAGTAGTGTTTTCTTCCATTATATACTTTTATTGTTTGGTGTTAATGTCGGGGTTTTTACTAAGGTGTGCAAAATGAAAATTTATTTAAAACCCACCTGTTAATTAATGGTTAAAAAAAACGCTAAACCCCTAGTTTTATGAAGGATTTAAGGGTTTAATTTTATATTTTGAGCACATATGAAACAGACAACGGATTTTTCCCGTATTATATCGGGAGCGATGACATGGGGAAGTTGGGGCAAAAAACTTTCCAAAAAAGAAATGATCGAGGTTATGCAGCATGGTATTGCTTGTGGGATTACGACCTTTGACCATGCCGATATCTATGGAAGCTATTCCACTGAGGCCGATTTTGGTCAAGCCTTTGTCGAAAGTGGAATCAAACGGGAAGACATTCAGCTCATTACCAAATGTGGAATTCAGTTGACCACGGGCAGGGATAATCGAATCAATCACTACCAATATGACAAAGATTACATTATCTGGTCCGCGGAACAATCTTTAAGAAAACTGAAAACGGATTACTTGGACTTTTTTTTGATGCACAGACCAAGTCCGTTGATGGAACCTGAGGAGATGGCCGAAGCAGCCCAGCAGTTGTTGCAATGCGGAAAGATAAAAAAGTTCGGGGTGTCCAATTTTACACCATCCCAAGTAGCTATGTTGGAAACATCCATACCCGTATCTGGAAATCAGGTTGAGTTTTCGCTCACACATCTGGATCCGATGTATGATGGTACGTTTGATGATTGCATTTCCAACAAAAGAATGGCCATGGCATGGAGCCCTTTGGGCGTATATTTCAAGGAAAAAAGTGGGCAGACGGAGCGGATAAAAGAGGTTATGGAACCGTTGATGGAGAAGTACGATGTTGACGGGAGCCAGTTGCTTTTGGCCTGGATCCTAAAACATCCCGCAAAGGTGCACCCGGTCATTGGGACAACAAACAAAAAACGAATGGAATTGGCGGTAAAGGCCAGTGAAATAGAATTGGAACTTCAAGATTGGTTTGCCCTATTGGTGGCAAGTCAAGGGCACGATGTTCCGTAATTAAAAAAATCACATGAGAAAAACAGCATTGATAACAGGGGCAACCAGTGGTATAGGAAGGGCAACAGCGGAGCTTTTTGCAAAGCAAGGGTTCGATTTAATCCTTTGTGGGCGTAGGCAGGAACGTTTGGAGGAACTCAAAAACAAATTGGGAAGGGATACTGCTATTTTCACCCTAAAATTTGATGTGAGAAACCGAGAGGATGTTTTTGCAGCAATAAGAAGTTTGCCCAAGGAATTTTCAGAGATAGACATTTTGGTCAATAATGCCGGGAATGCGCATGGTTTGGATCCAATTGACAAGGGGAACCCAGATGATTGGGAGGCCATGTTGGATATCAATGTAAAAGGTTTGCTGTATATGTCCAAAGCGATTATCCCACAAATGGTGGAGCGAAAATCCGGACATATCATCAACATAGGTTCTACGGCAGGAAAAGAAGTTTACCCCAATGGAAACGTGTACTGTGCAAGTAAACATGCCGTGGATGCCATTAACAAAGGTATGCGGATAGATTTAAATGCCTATGGCATTCGGGTTGGGGCGGTAAACCCGGGATTGGTGGAAACGGAATTCAGCGATGTCCGGTTTAAGGGAGATAAGGAAAAAGCTTCAAAAGTGTACAAGGGTTATCAGCCCCTGAAGCCGGAGGACATTGCCGATATTATCTTGTTTGTGGTCACTCGACCTTATCATGTGAACATTGCCGACCTTGTGGTGATGCCCACTGCACAGGCCAGTAGTACAATAGTCAACAAAAACGGTTGAGATATGGGTTGCGGGTTGAAGGTTTAAATGAGATAAAATGAGTGATTTTGAAGGTTTGGATATTTGGAAAATTAGAAGAGAGATTTGTATGGATGTATGGAACATTATTGAGAATACAACTTTAAATAAGGATTACAGTCTCAGAAACCAAATGAATTCTTCTTCAGGATCAATAATGGATAATATTGCAGAGGGATTTGAACGAAATGGAAATCGGGAACTTATCCAATTTTTGAGTATTGCAAAAGCCTCTTGTGGAGAATTAAGGTCTCAATTATACAGGTGTCTGGATAGGAATCATATTACAAAAGACCGGTTTGACGACATCTATTCCAAAACGGTTACAGAAGGTAAAAAAATAGGAGCATTTATGGCATACCTCAAAAAGTCAGATCGAAAAGGAGCAAAATATGATTGAAAACAGAATTTTTGACTCGAAACTTGCATCTCGAAACTTTACACTATGATCAATAAACGCCTACTCGTAAAAAACCTCTTGGCCCACAACGATGAGAATAGTTTTTACGACAAAAAGCGTTTTATATCCATTGGTGAAAAAGAAGGTAAGGCCAAGTTTTTAAAACATGTATGTGCCCTGGCCAATAGCAACCCGAAGAACAATTCCTTTATTGTGATCGGGGTGGAAGATGAGGACAATACAATTGTCGGGGTGGACTTTTTTGATGACAGCAAGATCCAGAACCTTGTCAACGCCTATTTGGACAACCCTCCATTGATTTCTTACGAGAATATTCCGTTTCCCCATCTGCCCGAAGGAAAAGTGGTGGGTTTGGTGACCATCAGGTCCAATGGAAAAGTCTGCGCACTAAGAAAAAATATATGGAAATATTATGGTGGGGCAGTTTTTTTTAGAGAGGGAAGTATAAGCCTTCCCAAGGCTTTTGATATTGAGTTAAAGGATATCAACTCCGAGAAGGTCGCCACCATTGAGCAGCACGCAAGAAACAACATTGAATTGACTTTGGATGCGGTAATAAATTTCTTAAACACAAAGCATCCGGACCTTACTAGTGACTATAAAGTGTTTAAAGAACAATTTGTGGTCTGTTGGGCGGGAAAAAAGAAAAAAATAAAAGGCAAGGTCTATTATTCCAGAGTGGATATTGAACTTATCAACGAACAGGTGAAACTTTTCTATTCCGCCTTGGATGAGATAACCATCGATTATGATGATGATTCTTTCAAGACCTTGGAATATGTACAATTGGGATTGGGTTCTCAGCAAAAATATTATCCATTGGAAGAAATGGTGATTACCTTTTCGGACAATGGCAAGTATACCATCAACAGTAAATTAATATTTGAGCCGCCACAATTTGACAAAAAAACACTTTACCATGTGTACAATACCAACAATGCACTGCTTAAAAAGTTGGAAAACAATATTCCCTTGACAGAGTCCGAACATACGGATATGACCCATCTACCAGCGACGTATCTTATTTGTTATTTAAATGGCTTCGAAGAGGCCAAAGATAAAATGGACAATTGTAGGTCTCTTTTAAAGGCCTATGATGAAAATGTGTACCAATCCTTGAAGGAGTCACAACGAATTCTTCGAAAAGTAAGATACGCTTAGGTCTTCCTAAGAAGCCAGACCATCTGATAGGGCATTAATTCCAACAGACCGCTGTTCAAACCAATTTTTTTTCCAGATACCAGATCCAAGGGCTCCCCTTTGCTGAAATAACCCAATTTTTTGATCCAGTTACTATCTATGACCTGAGGGTTTTCATCAAAATTACAGATGACCAGCAATCCATCACCGCCCCGGGTTCTTTCAAATGATAAAATATGGTCGTTTCCCGTGTGGTAGAGCTCAAGATTATTGGTGTCCGCAAAAACTGCGTGCTTTTTTCTTGTTTTGATGAGTTTTTGCAAGGCGTGGAATATCTTGGACTGTGGAAGGGTTTCATCATCCAATTTTGAAATGGTGTCCCAATCTTGCATAGGACGGTTTACCCAACGGTTATCATCTTTTTTGGACGTGTCATTTTTGAAGGAATAATCATTTAAGGTTCCTATTTCATCCCCGGCATAGATCAATGGGATTCCACCAAAGGCAAGTGTGATACCATGTAGCATGATTATTTTTGCCATCGACTGTTTCATCAGCGCTTTATTTTTTGTGATAATTGCCTTTTCAAGTCCTAACAAGGAAGCGGCACTACCTGTAATGCGTCCGTCCCCCGTTTTTGGATTGTACATAAAAAGCATGCCCATTGCTGGTGACCAATCCAATCTTTGGCAATAATAATCCAACAAAAATTTACGGTGCATTTCGGGGTTCCATCCCAATTCCTGAATCAGGTGGTTTTCGTACCCCAATCCAATATCATCATGGCAACGGATGTAATTGATCCAGGTGCAATCTTTTGGTTTTGGAGGAACATGCATCAAACTTTTATAGAGCAGTTGGGTTTTTTTGGTAGCGATTGAATTCCATAAAAGTGCCATTAACGAAGCGTTATAGGCTACTTCGCACTCGTTGCCCCGTTTTTCTTCTTCCCCAAAATATTTTACAATGTCGGTTGGGGCCACAATGGCCTCGGCCAAGAGTATGGTGCCTGGGGCAACAACCTGTAGGCACATTCGAAACAAAGAGATCAGGTTATGGGCTTCCGGCAGGTTTTGCGATACGGTCCCTATTTTTTTCCAAAGGAAAGCCAGTGCATCAAAGCGAACCACATCTACCCCCATATCCGTTAGCTTGACCAAATTGGTGAACATCTCCAAAAATACTTCGGGATTGGTGTAGTTCAGGTCCCATTGGTAGCTGTTGAAAACCGTCATTACCCATCTTTTCATTTCTGGAACATAGGTGAAGTTGCCCGGGGAAGTTTCCGGAAAAACTTCTGGCAGGGTTTTTTCAAATGCTTCGGGAATCGTGAAATCTTCAAAAGTATAATAGTACCCTTGATACTTTTTGTCACCTTTCATGGCTTTTTTGGCCCAAGAAAATTCGTTGGACGTATGGTTTACCACAAAATCCAGCATTAAGTAAATGCCATTTTTTCTAAAAGCTGAGGTCAGGGACAATAAATCCTCTTTGGAGCCATATTTCTTGTCTACCTTAAGATAGTTGTTTACCGCATACCCTCCATCATTTTCTCCCTTTGGCCTTGTGGTGATGGGCATCAGGTGCAAAAAGTTTATCCCCAATTTTTTAAAGTAGGGTATTTTTTCTTGTAAACCGTTCAGATTTTTGTTGAAGTGCTCCACATACAATTGCATGCCAACAATCTTTTCCGACTGGTACCAATTGCCGGATTTTAAACGGTCAAGATCTTGTTGTTTTAATTCTTCAGGTCTGTCCTCAAACAATTTGGGAAGTAGATTCAATAATTTTTGAAAATACTTTTGGTGTTGCTCTTCTGGATAGAGAGAGAAAAACAGTTTTTGTATCAAGGTCAGGTTTGTGGCCAACCTTAGTTCAAAAAGTTCTTTATTGTTTTTACCCTTCTTTTGGGAGAGTAGTCTATGTAAACTGGCTTGGTTCATTTACTTTTGCAGCTGTTCTTTTGTGGGCAAGGCCACAATGGCTCCGTAGTTAGTGGTTGTAATAGCCCCGGCTTTGTTGGCTATGGCGACCATTTTTTCAAGTAAGTGAAAATCTTCCAAAACAGGTTCAAAATTCCCCAAATCAGAAATCTGGTACAACAAACAACCTATAAAAGCATCCCCGGCACCAGTGGTGTCAACGGGATTTACGGGCACACTTGGAATTATCTTTTTGGTGCCGTTCATACTTAAAAGTGTACCATCTTTGCCCAAGGTAACGGTAATGATTTTTGTTCCGGCCTTATGCAGTACTTCACATGCTTCTTCTATGTTTTCCTTGCCCGATAATAATTGGGCCTCCTCATGGCTGAATTTGCATAAATGTGACTTTTCTACAAAGGGCATACATTTTTTGATGAAGGTTTCCTCATTATCTTTCCATAGGTCACTTCTGAAATTTGGGTCAAAACTGATGAACATTTCCTTGGTAAGGCCATCAAAAAGGTATTTGGTGTATGTTTTTTCCAAAGGCCCGCCCAAAAGAGCGGTTGCCGCACCAAGATGGAGTATATTTCCAGAAAGATTTTTTCTTAGGTCGGGGTTATATTTGAGTTCTTTGTCGGCACCCCGGCTGAAGACAAAATCGCGCTCGCCATCATCTGCGATGGAAACGAAGGCCAAGGTGGTAAAAGTATCCGATACTTGGGTCAGTGAAATATCTACGCCTTCATTTTTCAATGTTTCCAACAGAAATTTTCCAAAAGGGTCTTTCCCAACACATCCAACAAAGATTCCATTTCCTCCTAATTTGGATATGGCACAGGCGACATTGGCAGGTGCCCCCCCTGCTTTTTTTGTAAACTCGATAGCTTTGGACAGGTCACTTCCTTGCCGTTCGGCAACAAAATCAATCAACACCTCACCAATGCAGTAAACTTTTTTCATAGATTTCGAAAATATTCTAAGGTACACAGAAAATTATACCACGTCCAAAAAACGGTTAAATTTATTTGAATTGTTGGATAAATACGTGATAAAGGCACTATGATTTTTCATCAGTCGACCATTTGTGTAATATTGCTAAAAACTTTTCTATGAGAACACTGGTTGTGGGCGACATCCATTCGGGAGTAAGAGCTTTGGAACAATTGATGGAGAGGGCCAAGGTTACTTCCAAAGATCATATCATATTTTTGGGAGATTATGTCGATGCCTGGAGCACAGCTGTTGAAACCGTTGATTTTTTGATCCAGCTAAAAAATGAATTCCATTGTACTTTTATTCGAGGAAACCACGATGAACTTTGTAGAGCATGGCTCGTGAAACAAGAAGAAAACCCACAATGGTTGGCACATGGCGGAGCGGCAACAAGGGAGTCTTACTTGAAAGCGGATAGGGACAAGTGGCAATTGCACCTTAAGTTTTATGAAGGATTGAAAAACTATTATTTGACCGAGGACAACAGATTGTTTTTACATGCGGGATATACCAATCTAAAGGGAATCGAACACGAGTATTTTGAAAAATCCTTTTATTGGGACAGAACATTGTGGGAACTCGCCAATGCACTGAACCCGGATTTAAAACCTTCCGACCCTCGATTTCCACAACGTTTGACGCATTACAAAGAAGTGTTCATAGGGCATACCCCGCTTTCCAAAAAAGAATTTGTACCGCCACAGAACAGGGCCAATGTTTGGAATGTGGATACTGGCGCAGCATTCATGGGAGGGTTGACCATGATGGACGTAGAAACTAAAGAATATTGGCAAAGTGACCCCGTACATTCGTTTTATCCCGGGGAAAGAGGAAGAAATTAGAGCATTTCCAATATTTTATGGTGATCTTTGTGAAAAACTTCATGTTATGTCTATTAAAAATGTAAGATTGGAAGTAATGCAGGCAATTGAACCCAAAGTAGAGGGGTATATTGACGAATTTCTTATTCCTGCAGAAAAAATTTGGCAGCCCACGGATTTCTTGCCAGATTCCCAAAGCGATAAATTTTTTGATGAAGTGGAACAAATCCGAGGTGAGGCTAAGGAATTGGGCTATGATTTTTGGGTTACCCTTGTCGCGGATACCATTACCGAAGAAGCACTTCCTACCTATGAGTCTTGGTTGATGGATGTTGAAGGAATTGATCAGCACAGCGGTAAGGACAATGGATGGAGCAAATGGGTGCGTGCTTGGACAGCCGAAGAGAATAGGCACGGAGATGTCTTGAACAAATATTTGTATTTGTCCGGGCGTGTAAATATGCGGGAGATTGAAATCACCACACAGCATTTGATCTCTGATGGGTTTGATATTGGAACCGACAGAGATCCCTATAAAAACTTTGTCTATACCTCTTTCCAAGAGCTTGCGACCAATATTTCACACAAAAGGGTCGGTAAAATGGCCAAAAAGAAAGGGAATACACTTCTTGCGAAAATGTGTAATATAATTGCTGGTGATGAAATGAGGCACCATTTGGCATATAGGGAATTTGTGAAGACTATACTGGGACAGGACCCGGATGGCATGGTATTGGCCTTTGCCGATATGATGAAGAAGAAGATTGTGATGCCGGCTCATTTTTTAAGGGAGTCCGGCGGAAGCATTGGTGAAGCTTTTGAGCAGTTTTCGAATTGCGCACAGCGTTTGGGTGTATATACCGCACAGGACTATATTGATATTTTGAAAAAGTTAAATGATTACTGGGATATTGGTAATCTAAGGGGGCTTTCCGAACAGGCTGAAAAAGCTAGGGTGTACCTAATGAAACTTCCGGAAAGGTTACAGCGTATCTCCGAACGTATGCAGTTTTCCCAAGAGCAGCACACTTTTAAATGGGTCGAAGCTAACGGAAGGCTCTAGAAAGACAAGTCAGTCCAGTGTATTTTTCAATACTTTCCGGCACGATGTTTCTCTTGCCACTCGAACAACTGTTGCCAATGTCCTTCGTAGGCCATTTTTGCTTGCATAGGCCATGAGGCCGGATCATGGATACGATACCGTTTCCCGCCAGAGTCGAGTACTTCTTGGCACTTGTCGACGGAGGTTTCCGCCAGGTCCTTCCATGTTTTAATGCCAAAATTGTGAAATAGCCCTTCAATTTTTGGACCAATGCCTTCAATAAGCTTCAGGTCATTTTCTTTGACGGTTTTTCCAAGTGCAGCTTTGGCTTCTTGGGCATCAAATAGAAAGGATTCCTTTTTGGGAGGACTTATTTCCTTTTCCAAATTGAGTGGTTTTGCTTTAGAAGTATCCAGTCTTTTTAAGCAACTTTCGAGATCCGATTTCAATTTGGCATTTTCAATTTCCAGTAAATTGAGCTGTACCGAATTTTGCGATGCCGATGGGGTATCGGATTTACCAAAAAAATAGCCAAGAATTGCGGAAATAATTCCCACGCCGGCCAAAAGAATCCAATACCACAGAGTTGAACTTTCCCAATCCATTTTTTAAAAATTTTATCAATAAAATTGCATGTTCAAAATATTAAAAAAATCTTAAAATTCTAAATTAAAGTGTCAGAAATTGAGGTATTTAGAAAAAGAAAGACTCTGATGGGCAAGTGGGTCAAACAGAAAATAAAATAAATACAACCAACCATACACTTTTTATGGCCACTTGTAAGATACTTGCTTGATACTTGGATGAATATGATGAAATTTGGGCCAAATATTAGGTAAAGAACCCTATTTCTCCCGACAAAGTTCCGGCATTGGAATAGGGTTTTAAAGTTAAGTTTGAGTTAGTTAAGTTGGTTTTAAAGACCGCCCTATTCAGTTGAGTACTGAATGGGCGGCTTTATGTTTTATAAATCAAACTTAATGCCCTGTGCCAAGGGCAATTCAGTTGTGTAGTTGATTGTATTGGTTTGTCTTCTCATGTAAATTTTCCAAGCATCGGAACCACTTTCTCTACCACCACCGGTTTCTTTTTCACCACCAAATGCCCCACCTATTTCAGCTCCCGATGTGCCAATATTTACATTGGCAATGCCGCAATCCGATCCTTCGACAGAAAGAAAACGTTCTGCTTCACGCAAGTTGTTGGTCATAATTGCGGAGGATAGACCTTGTCTAACCCCGTTTTGCATTGCTATGGCATTTTCAAGATCGCCGCTATACTTTAAAATGTAAAGAATAGGCCCAAAAGTTTCATGCTGGACTATTTCGAAGTGGTTCTCGGCTTCGGCAATAGCGGGTTTTACGTAGCAACCACTCTCGTAGCCCTCACCTTCAAGAACACCACCTTCTACCAGGATTTTTCCGCCTTCGGCCTTAACTTTTTCCAAGGCATTCAGATAATTCTTCACAGCATCTTTATCTATCAGTGGGCCTACATGGTTATTTTCATCCAAAGGGTTGCCGATCCGTATCTGTTTGTATGCGTCGACCATGGCGTTTTTCACTTTGTCATATATATCTTCATGGACAATTAGCCGACGTGTTGAGGTACAACGTTGTCCGCAAGTGCCCACTGCTCCGAATACAGCACCGATAACAGTGTTTTTGATGTTGGCATCAGGGGTAACGATAATGGCATTGTTGCCACCAAGTTCCAGTAATGTTTTTCCAAGGCGTTCGGCAACTGTTTTGGCAACTATTTTTCCCATACGGGTAGAGCCAGTGGCCGAAATCAATGGAACACGTTCATCTTTGGTCATAAACTCACCTACGGTATAGTCTCCGGTGATCAAACAAGAAATACCTTCTGGGACACCGTTTTTGGCAAATATGCGGGCAGCGATATTTTGGCAGGCCACAGAGGTCATTGGAGTTTTTTCAGAGCCCTTCCAAATACAGGCATCGCCACAGACCCATGCGAGTGCAGTGTTCCAAGACCAAACCGCTACCGGAAAGTTGAATGCCGAAATAATACCAACAACGCCAAGCGGATGGTATTGCTCGTACATGCGGTGTCCTGGTCGCTCACTATGCATGGTCAGTCCGTGCAATTGGCGGGACAGACCCACGGCAAAATCACAGATATCTATCATTTCCTGTACTTCGCCCAATCCTTCTTGGTAGCTTTTTCCCATTTCGTAGGACACCAATTTGCCCAATGGTTCTTTTAACCGTCTAAGCTCATCATTAAACTGTCGGACCACTTCACCTCTTTGGGGGGCAGGTATTGTCCTCCAAGTTTTAAAGCCTTTTTGTGCAGTGGTTATCACTTTTTCATAATCTTCTCGGGTAGTTGTTTTTACTTTTCCGATAAGGGCACCGTCAACAGGTGAGTACGATTCAATAATATCCCCATTGGAAAACCAATCGTTACCGGTTGATGTTCCATTATTTATTTCATTCAAACCAAGCTCTTTTAGAGCTTCTTCTATTCCAAAAGCAGTTGCAATTTTTGACATTTATAACTTTTTAGTAATGTATTGTTATATTTTTACAATATTACGAATATTCTACCAGAGGATAAGCGGTTTAGATGAATTGATGGACCAAGAGAAGGATTATCCCCAAAATGGCTGGAAGCCCTTGTACTGTGAATATTTTCTTTGAAGCGGTCATAGCCCCATATATACCAGCAATCGCAACGCAGCCCAAAAAGAACAATGCCACATAAACTTGCCATGAGGAATCTTCTATAAGTAGTGACCAAATGAGTCCTGCTGCCAAAAAACCATTATAAAGGCCTTGGTTGGCCGCCAAGGTTTTTGTGGGTTCGAATAAATCTTCGCGGAAATTTCGGAACACTTTTTTTGCCTTGGTGGTCCAAGCGAACATTTCCAACCACAGAAAATACATATGGAGCAGTGCCACGATTCCAATTATGATTTTTGCCAAAAGAAGTATCATTCTTCTTTGGCTATAAAGCGTTCATCAACAGGCATCACAGTTCCACAATTATCACAGGTTCGCAATGTTTCGGAGCTATAAAAGTGCTTGAAATGACCTAGAAAATCCTTCTCAATATCATTTAGTTTAAAATAAACCTCATATAATTTGTGATTGCAGTTGTCACAAAACCAAAGCAGGCCATCCTTCATATCAAGATGTGCCCGTTTACGTTCCACCACCAAACCGATGGAACCTTCTTGGCGTGCTGGGGAATGGGGCACTTTAGCTGGATGAAGGTACATATCACCGGGCCCCAATTTCATGGTCTTTTTCTGACCATCTTCTTGTATGTGGACTTCTATTTGCCCCTCCAGTTGGTAAAAAAGTTCCTCTGTTTCGTTGTAATGATAATCCTTTCTTGCATTGGGTCCGGCAACGATCATAACAATATAATCGCCAGACTCTTTGTAAAGGTTTCTGTTGCCTACCGGGGGTTTAAGGGTTTCCCGGTTTTCCTCAATCCATTTGTTTAGGTTGAAAGGTGCCTTTATTGCCATGTTCAAAGATTTTACGAAAGGTAAAAAAAACCTTGCTGTCAACATAGCAATTAACAAAAAATAGGCGGTCTAAAAAGTATTGAAATACATCATTTCTGAACTTGTTTCAGAATCACATCATATTGATAAAAATATCATAAGGAGAAGCTGAAACAAGTTCTGGTTGACGAAAACCGTCAAATTAGGCATTCTCTTTTGCTGCGTATACGGGTGTTTCGGTCATTCCACTTTTAAAAAAATCTGTGTGTAGTATGGCCTGCCTTCCTTATCCAATTGAACACTCAATGTGGTATGGGTAAAATCGCCTTCCATTGCAGCTTTGTGAGAACTGCTCTCTATCCAGCCCTTCAGGGTACTTTCTGCTGAAGTATAGTATCTGGCCACGTTTTCCGAAATACTCAAAGCATTGGTCTCGCTGGCAATTTTGGAGGCCCTTATATCAAAATTATCGTGACTGAGTGCATTTTGGGAAATCATGTACTCGTTGTGTTCCTCCGCATATTTATACGCTGCGGCACTATTTGCCAATGTATTCAGCCCTTCAGATTTACGATGTTCGTTCACCAAATCAAAAAGATCTTCCTCCAATTTGTCCGGGTCAATGCTTAATTTTTCATTTCCAAGGGTTGCCTCTGTATACCCTTGCTCTTCTTCTTGGGTGGATGTAGTGCTGCAATCACTTAGGACAACGGCGAGCACCATGACCAGCAAAGTGCCATATAATTTTTTCATTTTCGGGGTGTTTTCGGGAGTGTTCTAAATTCCCTTATGTTCTCGTGGCTAAAGTAATGGAGACTCCTTGCTTTTCCATGAAATATCCATGTCAAGATGGATTATCACGTTGAAATACAGGAAATAGGGGTCGACTGAAATAAGTGGCCACAATAAGGGTCCTTTTGTCGGGAAAAGTATACCGTTTAAATAACTTCTTCGTTCACCTCTATTTGATCGGAGGGAACGTTTTCATCGCCGTCAAAAACGTAGGAAAAAACCAATGCGCCAATTTCCTTGATGGGCTCGTAGAAAACGGATTCTTCTTTGGTTTCATCATTGATAAGGCCAAGGGGGGAGGCGAGTTTTTCGAAGAAAATGAGAAATGCCCCTAAAATAATGGCAACCTTTAGGGCACCAAAGATGCCTCCTGCAATTTTATTTAGAAGTCCGAGCATGGCAAAATCAGCAATCTTGGTCAAGAATTTTCCGGCCAAGTTCACCACAATGATAATACCAAAAAAGGTTATCAAAAATGCGGTTATCCTCATATACTGTTCGCTCCAATCAAATCGTTCGGCAAGGTAGTCGCCCGTGATGTGCGAAAAATGGATGGCACCATAGATACCGGCAACAAGGGCTATCAACGAAGCCAATTCCACAAAAAGCCCATTTCTAAGGCCCTTGTAGAGGCCCCAGACCAAAAGAATCCCTATAATAATATCCAAAAAGCTCATGCAAGGGTTTTTAACAAATATAGAATATTGATTTGTACCTTTGGTAAACATTGGAAAAGACATGTCTAGAGACGAACTATTAAAGCAAAGATGGGAATATTTGGTAGAAAAATTATCTGCCCAATTTTCGGATGGTGACCCGTTGGAACTGGATGGAATCATCTATTTGGTAGGCGTTCAAGAACTGGGAAGTTTTCATCGAAAGTTTAAAAAAGATGAGAAACTAAATCTAATGCACATTGCCATTTGCAGGCTATTGGAGCCTTATGGTTATTACGATTTTGATTTTTTCGATGAGGACGGATGGCCACATTATAAGATCAAAGAGCAGTTGCCACCGCTCAAGGCCGGGGAACAAACCGTTTTGATGAAGGAAGCCTTGGTCAATTATTTTTTGGAAAAAGAGTATATAAAATAAATGGAGCCTCAACAACCGTACTATGCCGTAATCTTTACCAGTCTGAGAACGCCCGATGATGATGGTTACGCAGAAATGGCGGTAGAAATGGAGGAATTGGCCCGGAAGCAACCTGGTTTTCTGGATTTTGAAAGTGCCAGGGATGGTCTTGGAATTTCTATTAGTTATTGGGAAAGTTTGCAAGACATTGCCAATTGGAAAGCCCAGTTGGACCATAGGGAAGCCCAAAGAAAAGGAATCCAACAATGGTACTCTTGGTACAAAGTTAGAGTGTGTCGTGTAGACCGCGAATATGAATTCAATAAATAGACCTATTATGGGCGAGAACATTGCTTTTTCAAACGTAAACAGAAAGGAAAGCTTGAAAAAAGCGATGAACGGGACCTACGACCTCATTGTAATTGGAGGGGGAATCACTGGGGCAGGAATTGCTTTGGACGCATCATCTCGCGGCATGAAGGTGCTGTTGCTTGAAAAAGGGGATTTTGCCTCGGGCACCAGTAGTAAATCCACCAAGCTCATCCACGGGGGGTTACGTTACCTAAAACAGTTTGATTTTTGGTTGGTGAAGGAAGTGGGTTCCGAACGGGCCATTGTGCACAAGTTGGCTCCGCATTTGGTCATTCCTGAAAAGATGTTGCTCCCGTTGATCGAGGGAGGTTCCTATGGAAAATGGTTGACTTCCATTGGTTTGAAGGTGTATGATATTTTGGCCCAGGTCTCTGGGGATGACAAGCGGCAGATGTTGGAAAAAAAAGAGGCCATGAAACTGGAGCCCCTCTTGCCCAAAAAGATTTTGAACGGTGCCGGTTATTATGCCGAGTACCGGACCGATGATGCACGACTTACCTTGGAAAACCTAAAAACAAGTCTTCAATTTGGCACACAAATATTCAATTATACCAAGGTTACCGATTTTATTTATGCGGACGAAAAAGTAGCAGGAGTAAAATTCACGGACGAGGTGTTTGGTGATGAATATGGCGTTTCATCAAAATATGTGGTCAATGCTGCCGGCCCATGGGTGGATGAACTCAGGAGTGTGAACCAATCCAAAAAAGGGAAGCGGTTACATTTGACCAAGGGAGTTCACCTGGTGTTTCCAAAGGAAAAACTGCCCGTGAAGCAATCCGTTTACTTTGACATCCCGGATGGACGGATGATGTTCGCCATTCCACGGGGCAAAGTCACGTACATAGGCACTACAGACACCAATTATGATTTGGACAAGGACCATGTCACCACAGATATAGCAGATGCCATTTATTTGGTTTCCGCGGTCAACAATATGTTCCCCGACATTGAACTGGAGCTGGACGACATTATTTCTTCTTGGGCAGGATTGCGCCCGTTGATTCATGAAGAAGGTAAATCCGCCTCCGAGCTATCACGAAAAGATGAAATTTTTACTTCCGACACAGGTTTGGTGAGTATAGCGGGAGGCAAGCTCACCGGATACCGGAAAATGGCGGAGCGTACGGTAAACCGTATCGCCAAAAAAATGGAAGAAGACCATGATATAAAACTGGACCAATGCACTACGGACAAAATTCCACTTTGTGGAAACGACTTTAAAAAGTTCAAGCACGTAAAAAAGTATATTGGTCAGCTACAAGAACAACTGCAAAATGATGGTTTTGCCAAATACGATGCTTGGTATTTGGTGACCACTTATGGCAAACAAACCGAATCCATTTTGGAACTATATGCCAAGATAAAAGGCGACAAATCCAAAGAACGGATGATAAGGGCCGAGGCCCAATTTGCCATCGCACACGAAATGGCATTGAACCCGTTGGATTTTTTTATCCGTAGGACCGGTAGGCTTTATTTTGACATTGACAGCGTTCGGCAATACAAAGAAGCTGTTTTTGAGGAATTCCAAAAAGCGTACGATTATTCAGAAGAAGAACTGGAAGCTTTTTCCCAAGAACTGGACGCCGAAATAAAGGAACATTCCGATTTTTCGTTGGAGCGGGGTTAATCCAACTTCTCCGTCAACTTTTCAAAAACTTTTTTCGGGTCCTTATTTTTATAGAGTATTTGGTAGACGGCATTGATAATGGGTGTTTTAGACTTTTTCTGCAGTTTGTCCATAAGGTCATGGGCACTTTTGGTGGCATAATAGCCTTCGGCCACCATGTTCATTTCCATCATGGCACTTTTAACCGTGTAGCCCTTGCCGATCATATTCCCGAACATACGGTTTCTACTAAAGGTGGAATACCCCGTAACCAACAAATCACCCAAATAGGCCGATGCATTGATGTTCCGTTTCATTTTGTACACCTTGTCAATAAACCGTTTCATCTCCCGAATGGCATTGCTCATCAGCACACTTTGAAAATTGTCCCCGTACCCGAGTCCGTGGGCAATACCTGCCGCAATGGCATAAATATTCTTTAGCATGGCGGCGTATTCCGTGCCTATGATATCATCCGATATCTTGGTACGGATATAATCGCTCCTTAAGTTTTTGGCCACCATCTTGGCCTTGTCAGCATCGGCACAGGCAATGGTAAGGTAGGATAATCGCTCCAAGGCAACTTCCTCGGCATGGCACGGTCCCGTGATTACCCCAATGTTCTTCAAGGGAATGTCATATTTCTCATGAAAATGTTCGCCCACGATCAATCCGCTTTCTGGAACGATGCCCTTTATAGCAGAAAAAATGATTTTATCTTTAAGTGAAACCGTCAAATTTTGAAGTTCCCTGTCCAAAAAAGCAGAAGGAATCACAAAAATTAGTACATCGGACGCTTCAACAATTTTATTGATATCATGGCTCATGGCGAGTTGTTCCACATCAAACTCAACCGAACTTAAATAGTTGGGATTGTGACCTTCATTTTGAATATGCCGAATCGCTGAGTCGCTTCGCATATACCAATTTACTTTGTCCAAATTTTCCGTCAGCATTTTTACAATGGCCGTTCCCCAGCTTCCGCCTCCTAAAACTCCAAATGTAGGTTTGTCTTTCATGCATTCAAATTAGGGTGTAAAGCTAAAAAATAAATTCATCAGCCTGTTTTTAAATTGATTATCAAATGGATAATAAAAGAACATGATGAATATTGTAAACTTTAACACTGGATTATGACTTCTTGTACAATGATTATTTTGAGCTATACGTTATCAATAAAGGTACAATGGAGTTGTACCATGTATCCAGTGGGAAAGTAGATGAATTTAGAGGAAGAGGATACATTTAGATTTGAAGTCCAATGACGGGGCAGGTAAAAAACGTTCAAAGACCAACAATCCTGTATTGAATGTTGCCCGTCCACGAAATATGTTAGGAAGAACGTAGTTGTTCGACTATACAAACAGTTTTTTTGGTTGGTTATTTAGTTAAGAATCGCCCTGGGCAACCTAGCTCGGGGCGGTTCTTTTTTGTAAACAGATTGTATGGTCAAATGCTGGCCCATGTGCGAAAATTTAAAATTATGTCCGCTTGGCAAAAAAGTTATTGGCTTGACTAACAGATAGATTATCAAATCCTTAAAAATCCCTGGGCAATTAGGGACTTGTATTTAATAGTGCTACTTTTGCCCGCTTCAAGAAATAAGCCATGAAAAAGTATCTCAACCTTTTTGATTTTTCACAAAAAGTAAACTATCGCACAGAAATTTTATCGGGCTTAACCGTAGCACTTGCCTTGGTGCCCGAAGCCATCGCATTTGCCCTTATTGCCGGATTGTCCCCCCTGACCGGTTTATATGCCGCATTTGTTATGGGATTGGTCACCTCAATCTTAGGGGGCAGACCTGGAATGATTTCCGGTGCCACTGGGGCCATTGCCGTGGTTATTGTGAGTTTGGCCAAGCAATATGGGGTAGAATATGTTTTCGCTGCCGTAATTCTTGCCGGAATTCTACAGATGCTTGCAGGTTTTCTTCGACTTGGAAAATTGATGCGTTTGGTACCCCATCCTGTAATCTTCGGATTTGTGAACGGGTTGGCCATAATTATTTTTATGTCACAGATGAGCCAGTTTAAAACGGTTGATGGAGAATGGTTGACCGGTAGCACGTTGTATATATTTCTCGGATTGGTACTGTTGACCATGGTTGTGATTTGGGGACTTCCCAGACTAACAAAGGCAATACCTGCATCTTTGGCGGCTATACTTTTGGTATTTGGGATTGTATTTTTCTTTGGATTGGACACTAGAACGATAGGTGACATTGCTTCTATTCAGGGAACATTTCCCCCTTTTCATATTCCTGATCTTCCTTTTACATTGGAAACCCTGCAGATTATATTTCCCTTTGCGGCAATCATGGCGGGAGTTGGTTTGATTGAAAGTCTTTTGACCCTAAACATTATTGACGAAATAACCGAGACCCGAGGTAGGGGAAATAAAGAAGCTATCGCCCAAGGAACGGCTAACATTCTCTCTGGATTGTTCTCCGGGATGGGAGGTTGTGCCATGATCGGACAAAGTTTGATAAACACCTCTAACGGAGCAAGAGCAAGGCTTTCTGGAATTGTTGCCGCTTTGATGCTGTTGGTGTTCATCATGTTTGGTTCCAGTTTGATTGAAAGAGTGCCCATGGCTGCCCTTACGGGCCTTATGATCATGGTGGCTTTGGGAACCTTTGAATGGGCGAGTTTAAAAACTTTCCGTCGTATGCCAAAATCCGATGTCCTGGTGATGGTCCTGGTAACCCTTGTAACGGTTTTTCTCCATAATTTGGCATTGGCCGTTTTGGTAGGGGTCATTATTTCCGCTTTGGTTTTTGCATGGGACAACGCAAAACGTATTCGTGCCAGAAAAAGCATTGATGACGAAGGAGTAAAACACTATGAAATCTATGGGCCTTTGTTCTTTGGAAGCACCACATTGTTTGCGGAAAAGTTTGATGTGCTCAATGATCCGGACGAAGTGGTAATCGACTTTGCAGAGAGTAGATTGGTGGATATGTCTGCTATTGAGGCTGTGAACAAAATCACCGAACGTTACCGAAAAGTTGGTAAAAAAGTGCATCTAAAGCACTTGAGCCCGGACTGTAGGCGATTGCTTGCCAATGCTGATGATATCATAGAGGTAAACGTTATGGAAGACCCAACCTATAAAGTCGCGGTGGACAAATAAAAGATTTGGTTAATCCCTATTTTTCCCCAAAAAGACGTTTACCTTGCCATGTTGAGGGTTCCCACTTGCTCGGCGCATCAATACAATTTGGCCCGTATGGTGAATACAGTCCGAGATCATACCATTGATCATGTTCCAATAGGGGAATTCAAATGTTTTGTCCCTTTGCTTAAAGATTACTTTGAAGTTTTCCAAT
This sequence comes from Allomuricauda sp., assembly GCF_002699205.1. Taxonomy (GTDB): domain Bacteria; phylum Bacteroidota; class Bacteroidia; order Flavobacteriales; family Flavobacteriaceae; genus Flagellimonas. Next base: position 84,691 of record NZ_PABT01000052.1, on the reverse strand, counting down.
TCTTTGGAGCTTTTACCCAAAACTTTGTTGCTTGCTGCGTTTAAATTTTTCAAGGTGAATGCGCGTAGCTCTCCATAAGTGTATTTGGGTGGATTTCGGGGCTTTTCAAATGCTTTTGTATCAGGAGCCAATAAGATATTGTTGGACAACGTATGGATGTGTTCCAAAGTTTCCAAAATAGTACGGCCATCTTTTGATGGTTTGTAGGCCAGATCCTTTTCGGTCAACCCTTCTGTGGCCCAATAATACCGGTACCCCAACCCGTCAATCATTCTGGATACAACATTACCTGCACTGTAATCTACAGGATAAGAGGGAATTTCTTTATAGGGCAATTCCATTTCTTGGGTTTTGGTTTAAGAAGGTTAAAACGATTAAAATCGTAAAACAAAATAGGGTTTTCAAGATCAGTCAATTTTTTTGAACACCAATAACTTTTCTTCGGAACCATTGGATAGATAGAGCCTATTATTTTCAACTTTATACTTTGTACTGGCTTGTAGCGCCGTCAAAAACTCGGATTCTTTTTCCATGTTTGGACAGGCCATTCGGGTAGAAGCCACTTGAGTGAAGCGTAATATATCTTTTTCATAAAAAAGGCTCCCGGTCATTCGGTTACAGCCCGAAAAACCAGAAAAACGATTGTTATTGATGTTGATTTCCATATTTGGGACATCACTTCCATTAAAATCTTCCTTGCTTACAACAGATCCTTTGAGTTCTTCCAACGCCCAAATATCATGCAAACGGTAGTCGGTAATGTAAGAACCACATCCTTCGAACACTTGGGTCTCTTCCTCCGCTGTGTTTTTATATGAAATGGTTACGGTATATGGAGAAACCTCGCCGGACATGGCATTGGTACATTCTTTATGGGCAATAATGATGTCCAGGGCCGTAGCTTCAGTTTGGATTCGGTACATGGCGATGTTGGAATCCTGTGCTTTTATGGGTTCGGTGGTAGGTGTTTGAATGGTATCCTCCGTTGTCTTGAGCTCAACTTTGTCGTCATATATTTTGAGTCCCCAAAAAGGTTCGGTCCCCGTTGCTTTAAAGTAACTTCCATCAATTTTTGCTGCAATCGGTTCCATTGCCCTTGTTTTTTCCTCCGCTTGTACGGTATCTGTTATGGTTTCTTTTGTTGACTCTGGTTCAGAAGGTTCTTGTTTTTTCTTTTCTATACAGCCGAGAAACAAAAAAAAGGCACAATTCAAGATAAATATTTTTTTCATAATTTAACTTTTTTGAAACGCATCATTGGTATTTCACCAAGCAAAAGATTGAGTTTGCCACCCTTGAAAGAGTATCCATCTATTTTTTTCATCATTTCCAAAAAATGACGTTCACTTCCACCACAGAACATCATGGTAGTTGGATTTGGATTGCCGAAAACAATGGAGTTTTCGCTTAGTTCAAAATCAGCCGAGTAACCGTTGCAACTGTCGGAACCTGTTACCTTACCAGAGTCTTTATCAAAGTTTAGATATGGTTTTTTTTCAGGGAATAGGGCGTCAAAGGCAATACGTGGTCCGGAAATATACTCTAGTTCCCAAGAGTGTCCGTACAATGCTTCTTCATTTGATTTTGGAGTATCACAAGATTCAGCCAACAGCATACCTGAGAAAAAAAGCATGATTGAGAGTTTCATTTTTTATAGATAATGGTTTATATATCAGAAAATTACTAAAAAATATGAAAGACATCCCTACAATCAACTGGTTATTATAAAAACTTGTCCTGTGCCTATTTAGTTCTTATGCTCCATACTTCATAAATTGGTTTTCCCTTGCTGCTCAGCCCAGAATGGTGCCAATCGCCATCCTTTAGTTCATAATTGAACTGTAAACTGGCGCCAACACGGGAGTCATCCCTGGAAAAGAATCCAATGTTTTCTGTGTATTTGCCATCAACTGTGGTATAGGTACCTCCACCAGTTCCCATAAATTGTTTGGTTTCGGTATTGTAGGCTATCCATTGGAAACGGGTCCCGGACAATATTTTCATGGTCTTTCTGGGGCCAGAGGTATCGCGACGCACAATTTCACCATCGCGTTTTCTTCCAGAAATAAGCCATGCTCCGAAAAGATCGCCCGGAGTTCCGTCATCAATACGGTTCCAAACTTTATCTGCCATGTGGAGTTTACCATCCTTAAGTTCATAAGGTATGCTACGACTGGTTCCAACCAATTCAGGGTCGAACGAAGCATATTCATAAGTGTGGGTGAATTTATTGTCCTTGGCGGAAAAACTGCCTCCCCAAGTGCCTTTAAATTTCCCATTGGCTTTCTCGAAAAAGGCTTCGGAAACAAAGTCGCCGGAAAAAATGGCGATATACTGTATTTCCACTTCCTCTTCATTGGTTCGGGTAGATTCCCAGGCTCCTTGTAGGTCTTGCGAACAAAGAACGGGGAAGGATAAACAATAAAGTGCTAGAATTACAATTTTTTTCATAGTTCAAGGTTTGTGATATGGATAAGATAAAAAAAAAGCCGCTGTTTTTTATTAAAAACAACGGCTTTTATATATAATTAAACTTTTGTTAGAGGGTTCTCAGATATTCGGCAATATCCCTGGCCTCGTCCTCCGTCAAATTTTGGTTCAGCATGATTGCATTGTTATACTCTTTGAGCAATGCCTTGGCAATAGGGTCTTCTTTTAGCATTCCATCAGGATTCAGAATCATATTCATTACCCATTCTGGGCTCCTTCTATCATAAACTCCTTTAAGTGCGGGACCTATCATACGTTTGTCTATCATGTGGCATGCCACGCAGATGGCATCAAATTTAGCCTTGCCACGAGCAACCATTTCGTCGTTGATTTCTTCGGGGAACTCCACATTTGTTATCGGACCAACACCTTTATTGTCCAAGTCGACCGGTACACTTTCCTTGGTCTCCGCTTTGGTATCTTCAGTTTTGGTGCGGCTTACTTCAAAGCCATCTTTCTTTTCTTCTTTTTTTTCGCCGCAACTTGTTATCAAGGCACCTAGGGCCAAGAATATTACAATTTTTTTCATTCTGGATGCTATTGGAATTTGTTTATGTAAATGTAGGCACTAAGATAGGTAATTAGGGGTTAATAATTTGCTTGATTTTTGTTTTGCCCCTCACAAAAGACTACTGGTCGCACCTTATTTAAATGGAATTAAAGAAGGCTAAAGCTCTTTTTTCGGTATAGGTGATATTGTTCTTCCCCCAAAAACCAACATGGCCGCCATAATTTGGGGTCTCCAGGTATAGCTTGGGGTTGCTGTCCGTCTCTTTTACCGGGAAACATTCGGGGCCCAAAAAGGAATCATTCTTGGCATTGATGATTAAACTGGGCACCTTGATGTTGGGCAAAAACTGAAGGGAACTGCATTGCTCGTAATAATCCAGAGCATCTTTAAAATTATGGGCCCTGCTGGTATAGATGTCATCAAAATCTTTTAAGGTCTTGATTTTTTTGATGTCGGTATCGGAAATCATTTCAGGAAAAAGCGTCTGCTTTTGCCTCAACTTATCCAATAAATTTCCTTTGAACCGGATAGCGTACAACACATTTTTTGGACTCATTAATTGTTTACAGGAACTGTGGAGGTCACAAGGTACAGAAACCGCAACGGCTCCTTTTAACTCTCTTGGGACATCGTTTCCCTCACCTAAATATTTGAGCAAAAGATTTCCACCCAGACTAAAGCCTTTCAAATAAATTTCGGAGTAATTTCTGGTATTTAGAATATGGTCCAGCACTTCCATTAAATCTTCGGTAGCCCCAGAATGATAGGAGCGGTACTTTGTATTGGGTTCGCCACTGCAGCCACGATAGTTTACCGAACAAGTGTCGAATCCATTTTGATTGAGTATTTTGGCACTTCCGGTAATGTAGGGACGTTGGGCATCTCCCTCCAATCCATGAAGAAGTATCACCAATTTATGGGTGGAGGTGTGCGAATCGCTCCAATCCAAATCCAAAAAATCCCCATCGGAGAGTGTGATCCGTTCCCTTTTTTGAACCACTCCGTTCACCGATCGTATAATGCCCGAGTAAATGGTTGCGAAGTGACCATTCCTGAACAAAAAAGGAGGTGTATAATTGGAAGCGACTTGGGGCATTGGTGCAATTTTGTTTTTAAATTATTCTTTTGGATAGATCTTTAAAAGACTGGCTTGCTCCTCTATTGATGTCTTAAATTCACTTTTTAGGTTTTCAACGAGTTTTGACACTGGCAGAACATTGTCTATCGTGGTCACACCCTGTCCGGCCGACCAAATATTTTTCCATGCTTTGGCCTCGGTATCTAGTTCCTTGCCGAAATCTATTTTTCTATCTTTTTTCAAATCTTCTTCTGAAATTCCGGCTGCCCGGAGACTGGCTGCCAAGAAATTGGCATGCACCCCAGAAATGGCCGCGGTATAAATTACATCGCTGGCACCGGCTTCAATGATCATCTTGCGATATTCGTCCGTGGCCTTGCTTTCTTCGGTGTTGATGAAACGGGTTCCCATATAAGCAAGGTCTGCCCCCATTTGCAGGGCAGAGGCAATATCCCTTCCAGTACTGATGCATCCTGAAAGAAGTATGGTTTTATTGAAGAATTTCTTCACTTCGGCCACCAAGCTCATGGGATTTATTGTTCCTCCGTGGCCACCCGCTCCAGCAGATACGAGAATAAGTCCGTCCACACCTGCTTCGGCAGCCTTTTCGGCATGGCGTTTTTTAATAATATCATGAAATACCAGACCCCCATAACTGTGAATGGCATCCACAACTTGGCTTACGGCACCCAACGATGTGATCACGAGCGGAACTTTGTGTTTTATACAAAGCTTTACATCCGCTTCCAACCGGGGATTGGTTGGGTGTACCACTAAGTTGACCCCAAAAGGGGCAGCTTTTTTACCGGTTTCCTCTTCAAATGTTTTTAACTCGGATTTAATTTGAATGAGCCATTCCTCAAAACCTTCACTGGTACGTTGGTTAAGGGCTGGAAATGTGCCCACAATGCCGTTTTTGCAACATTCAACCACTAATTTTGGCCCCGATATCAAGAACATCGGTGCAGCAATTACGGGGAGAGATAGATTTTTGATGAATTCTGGTTTTTGACTCATGGGTTTTGTGTTAAACTATGTTTAAAAATAGGAACAATTCTTCTTCCATATTGGAATCAGTTATCAAAACTATGGTATTTTTACAATTATTATGCATGCATAACAAAATATCCTATTATGTTTTTTAAAGAATTTGAGATTAGATGGAGCGATATGGACGCCAATCGTCACATGGCGAACTCCGCGTACATCAATTTTATGAGCCATACCCGAATGGCTTATTTGGGCCAGCTTGGGTTTAACCAAAACAGTATGGCGGCCCATAATATTGGTCCTGTGGTGTTTTATGAGCACGTATATTATTTTAAGGAAGCATTTCCGGGTAAGCCCGTAAAGGTTTCATTGGAATTTGTTGGTATGAGCGAGGATGGAATGTTCTTTGAATTCAGGCATAATTTTTATGACCATAAAGGCAAAAATTTTGCCCGTTGTGAAATGATGGGCGCCTGGATCGATTTGAAGGAAAGAAAATTAACTGGGCTGCCCGATGAATTCCTCAAAGCTTTTGAGTCTATGGAAAAAACGGATGATTTTAAAATTTTGACCAAGGAGGATACTCGAAAGCACATTCAAGTCCCAAAGGATTTGGAAGTGGTTTAGGACTTTTAATTTTTTGGATAACCGAACCAACACGGGGAAGTTGTTATCAATTTCCCCGAAATGATTTCATTGAGCCAACGTTCGTACCAATCCAAAAAATTCTTGTCTTCGGAAAATTTTGGAGGGGACAGTTCCCCTCTGTCCAAGTTAACGACCATACCTTTATGTGGACCATTCAAAACAAGGGCGTGGATAAAGGAGCAGCCTTGTGAGCCAAGAGGAAGCAATCCACCATAAAGGGAACCGTTCAATGCTTCGTAATCGTCATCCGTAATGTTGTCTTCATAAAGTGGGTCGGTCAATTTCTCCCACTGCATTTCGGTTATATGTGGATGTAGCACACAGTCCTTTTTTAAATGCTTCTTCACATTTTTATGGATCAAATCATCCAGATTTTGTCCAAAAGGATAAATTCCAAAAAAAGGTCCGGCACCAGAGTTCAGAAATGATTTTCCACCATTTCCAATATTGAGCAAAAAGCTTTGGAAAGATTCCGGAAGTTGGATCCCGTAATACTGTTCAAATGCATCGATATTCGAAATACTGGTTGGTTCATTTATTTCATATTTATGACTTCCAGCGCCAAAAACCTTAAAATATTTATCCTTTTCCTTTGCTTTCTGTAGCTTTATTTTGATGCGTAAGATTTGTTCTGTAAAATCGGTCATGCCCCTTCTTTAGTCCGAAAACTACATAATTAGACCTGAAAATTTGAAGCGATTTGATGAATGGGCATCTTGAATTGATGGATGATGCAAACTAATTGTTACGGCCTTTTTTTTGTTTTTTACTGGCCAAATATACACCGACCAACACAAAGGCCATCGCGGCAACTTTAACCAAGGTGAGCTGGTCTTTGCCCAAAAAGAGGGCAAAAAGTATCCCTACCAAGGGCTGCATATAAACAAATGCGCCGACCGAAGAAGCCTTTAGTTGCGTTAGCGCAAAAATGTTGAACAAATAGGTCAAAAATGTTGTCCCAATTATCACAAAGGCAATGGAGCCATAGGCCCAAAAGGGCAATGAAGACCATTCTATTTCCAAAACCTCGGGAAGGGTTAGAGGGAGGTTGATAATAAAGGCAATGGCAAAGAGCCATTTCATCAAGGTAAAGGGGTGGTATTTCTCAATAAGCTTTTTTACCACGACCAAATATGTGCCATATGCAGTAGCATTGATTATAAATAAAAAGTTGCCCAAAGGTATATTGGGGGCATCTTGACGGACTTCTGCCCCGAATAGGATGAGTCCAACGGCACCAACAAACCCCATGAAAATTCCCAGTCCCTTGTTCAACGTGATCCGTTCTTTTAAAAACAGGGCGGAGATCACCACTACTATTATTGGGGAAATGGTTATTAGAACAGCACTATTTATGGGTGTGGAAAGTTGAAGTCCTTTAAAAAAGGAAAGCATATTTATGGACATGCCCAAAACGGAACATACCAGTAATCGTCCCCAATCCCTTTTCTCGATTTTTTCTTTGGGACCAAATAATGAAATCAACCAAAATAGCAGCGTGGCCCCACCTACCCGTAAAAAAATAAACCCAAAGGGTTTTACGTGCATGGGCATGACTCCTTTGGCCACGGTGTGGTTTATACCATAAATAACGGTGGCGCCAATGGCGGCTAAAATGGCAAGGGTTCTTTTACTCATTAATTTAGAGCTTCTTTGGCGGCTTGGACCGTTTTTTTGGAGTTGCCAACAAAGATTTGTCCATCAACCAACACTACTGGTCTTTTTAAAAAGGTGTAATGCTCTAAAATCAAGTTTTTATAATCGGTTTCCGAAAGCTCTTTTTCATGTAGCCCTTTTTGTCGAAAAAGCATGGCCCTTCTGCTGAAAAGAGACTCATAACTACCGCTCAGTTCTGCCATTTCATCCAGTTGTTCTGGTGTAATGGGGTCAGATTTTATTTCTTGAAGCGTTACTCCTTCCAATGGTTCCAATTCTTTGAGAATGCGTTTGCAGGTCGAGCAACTGCCTAGATGGTATATTTTTTTCATATCACAGTATTGGATGGACAAAGAAAATCAAAAATGCATCAAAATGTCGAACGAACAGTTAAATACAACAGCTTTTGTGGGAGGTGTGTGTTTTTATTGACGGATTTAAGGAATGTATTAGGGCATATTTTAAGATTTTAGGGCTAATTTTGGGCAACCAATTGCCATCTTATGGAAAAAACGTTCGACATTCTTCTCAAAAACAGAAAACTCCTTCACAATTTTTTGGAAAATACCCCCAAAGAGGAATTATTCAAAGTTCCCGAAGGATTCAACAACAATATTTGGTGGAACATTGCCCATGTAGTGGTAACATTGGAATTGTTGGTGTACAGATTAAGCGGTCTGGATTTTACCATTGAGGAAGCGTTGGTCAACAAGTACAAGAAAGGTACTTTTCCGGAAGGGGAGCCATCAGCGGAGGAACTGGAAAAAATATCGGGTTATCTGTTCAGCTCCATAAAGCATATCCAACGTGATTATGAACAGGGTAAATTCAAGAATTACCAAGAATATATGACCACTCCAAAAATTGCATTGACCTGTGCCGAGGATGCCTTGTCCTTTGATGTCTTTCACGAAGGACTGCACCTAGGAGCCATTTTGGCCTTGAAAAAGGCATTGGCAAAGGGCTAAGATTTCATTTTTGTTGAGATTTCAATTGATTTATCGGTGCCCAATGGGTTTTTAAGAGGCGGTAATTGTTCTGCTTCGAGTATAAATTATTTCACAAAAATATAACTGTATGAAAATCAGTTATATTTGTTTGCAAATAGTTTAAGAACCCAAATCTTAATCAAAATGAAACACTACCATTTATGTTATGGGCTATTGTTGGTTGCCCTGATCCTGCCATTACAACAAAGCCTTTCACAACGTAGCAACTTTTCTGTAGGTGCTGTGCCCAGCTATAAAACGGATGGCTATGGAATACAGGTCAATATAAACCATTATCACAGTGCTATGGATTATCTTCAAGTATCTTTGGTAGCCGCTTTTTCAAAAGAAAAACCCAATTCCGGAGTGGAGTTTCCTTATGAAGATTATTTGTTCAACCTTGGCTACTTTACCACTGTTTTGACTTCTCCAAAGCGGGGTATTTCCTTTTATTTTGGAGGTGGACCTTCAGTAGGTTACAAGTATATTAACGATGGCGACACCGATTTTGCCTTTGATGCACTTGAGGCCGAGAGTAGTTTTATCTATGGGGGGTATGCGTCTTTTGAAATGGACCTCTTTATCTCTAATGCCTTTTCATTGATCGTTCCGATTAATGGATATTATCATTTTAACAGTGACCTTAACGATTCCACGCTTTTATTGGGTGCAGGGATCCGTTATTATTTAAAGTAAAGGGCACCCTATATTTTCACCTTTCGTTTTAGATAAAGATTGATTTCATTGTAAGGTAAGGTCAAAACAATGGGTCCATCGGCATAGGAAGCCACCTCGTATTGGTTGTAAATTAGCTGGAGACCTTCTTGTGTGTAACCAAGATTTTCGGACAAATGAAACGAGTCACCCTCGAACATGAACCCTGTCGAATTTATGTTTTTATTTTGAGGTATTTTTTCCTGAATTCGGAACTTGGTCTCTGCAAAATCCTCAAAGCCCTCCAAATCATCAAAAAGTTCCCAGTTTTCCAATTCTGTTCCCTGTCTTTTGTCAAAATTTAAAAAAGAGGTGGAGGCATATCCATGGGCACCACCGGTAAAAGAATATGAATTTAACATCAATGTTATAATATTTTCATCCTCATAGACCACTTCACCATCTATTGTTGCCTCCCATGGTATTTCATCTGGAAATTTGGCCTTGAGTTCTTTGTAACTGCTTGTAAAAGATTGTAAAGCTTTGTCTACATTATCAATGTTTTCATCTTCGGTAAAAGATAAAATGCTTATGATTTCCTCTCTAACCGATCTGTTTATGGCTTCGGAAACAGGCGAATCATCCAATGCATTTGGGATATTGATTTCTATTTGGGGGCAATCTTTGCAGTTTTCGCCTAACAACTGGGTTGGTTCAAAAGTAAGTTTGCTCTCCGTTTGGCAGCTTATCAATAGGGTCAAGAAAAATATGGCGCAAAGGTGTTTTTTCATGGATCGGGATTTTTGGATCATCAAAAATAAGACTTCGTTGATTAGGCCGAAAGATAACGATACATTTGCATGAAAATCGTTTCAGAATGAGCAAAAAAGAGTTAAAGTTTAATAGTAAGGCCATTCATGGGGGGCAGCAGCCCGACCAGGCCTATGGCGCGGTAATGATGCCCATTTATCAAACCTCTACCTATGCGCAACCCACTCCGGGAGGGCACAAGGGTTACGAATATTCCAGAGTAGCGAACCCTACCCGAACTGCTCTTGAAAATGCGGTGGCCAGTTTGGAAAATGGGGACTTTGGGATGGCTTTTGGTAGTGGTGTGGCCGCTATTGACGCTGTAATGAAACTTTTGGGCCCAGGTGATGAAGTGATTTGTACAAGGGATCTATATGGGGGCAGCTACCGACTTTTTAAAGGTGTTTTTGAAAAATACGGGATCAAGTTTCGGTTTTCGGATATGGTTGATATGGAAGAGCTGGTCTCACAGGTTACGAAAAACACGAAGCTTGTTTGGGTAGAAACCCCTACCAATCCCATGATGAACATTATCGATATCCGCGAGGTTGCCAAGATTACCAAGGAACATAAAATAATACTGGGCGTGGACAACACCTTTGCCACACCATACCTACAGCGGCCCTTGGAACTGGGCGCGGACATTGTTATGCATTCCGCCACAAAATATTTAGGGGGGCACAGTGATGTAGTAGTCGGAGTTTTGGCGGTAAAAGACGAAAAGTTGGCGGAGCAACTGTATTTTATCCAAAAATCAACTGGTGGTATTTGTGGCCCGATGGACAGTTTTTTGACGCTACGTGGGATTAAAACGCTTCATGTGCGCATGCAGCGACATTGTGAAAATGGGGAGACCATTGCCAAATATTTGGAGGGTCACCCTAAGATTGAAAAAGTTTACTGGCCCGGTTTTGAGCATCATCCCAACCACGAGATTGCCAAAAAGCAAATGGAGGGCTTTGGCGGTATGATTTCCTTTGTGCCCAAAGGAGCAAATTATAAGGAAGCTATAAAAATTGTCGAAAAGCTGAAAATATTTACCCTTGCGGAATCGTTAGGAGGTGTCGAAAGTTTGGTCGGGCATCCAGCGAGTATGTCCCATGGAAGTATTCCTAAAGAAGAGCGTGAAAAAAATGGTGTGGTGGATGCATTGATCAGGCTTAGTGTAGGGATTGAGGATGTGGAGGATCTAATTTCCGACCTTGAGCAAGCTTTGGAATAAATTTTTTGAAAAATTTATAAAAAATAAGCAATCAAAATATTGAAATAACATAATTTTGCCGTCAAATTCAGAATTCTACAAATAATATTTCTGCTCAGCAGATAGACATCTAATTTTTAACCCATATATGGAAGCAAAAATAAAAGCGTTTATGGATGAGGTCAAAACCAGAAATGGTCATGAGCCCGAATTCATACAAGCCGTACAAGAGGTAGCTGAAACAGTTATACCTTATATAGTACAGCACGACATTTACCATGGAAAAAATATTCTATTGCGTATGGTGGAGCCAGAACGATTGATTTCGTTCCGCGTGGCATGGATAGATGATGAGGGAGAAATTCATGTGAACCGGGGCTATCGGGTCCAAATGAACTCTGCCATAGGACCATACAAAGGGGGGCTTCGTTTTCACCCTACCGTAAATGCAAGTGTTTTGAAGTTTTTGGCTTTTGAACAAGTCTTTAAAAATAGTTTGACAACCCTACCCATGGGTGGAGGTAAAGGTGGTTCCGATTTTGATCCAAAAGGTAAATCGGATGATGAGATCATGCGCTTTTGCCACGCCTTTATGACAGAACTGTGCCGACACATAGGTCCCAATACCGATATACCAGCGGGCGATATAGGGGTAGGTGCTCGTGAAATTGGCTATCTGTTCGGGATGTACAAGAAAATCCGTAACGAATTTACAGGAGTGCTTACGGGCAAAGGACTTTCTTGGGGAGGTTCTTTGATTCGACCAGAAGCAACAGGTTATGGAACCGTTTATTTTGCCGACAGTATGCTCAAAACCAAAAATGAGACCTTTGAAGGCAAGAAAGTGGTGATTTCAGGTTCTGGAAATGTGGCCCAATATGCTGCGGAAAAGGTACTGCACCTAGGGGGCACTGTATTGACACTTTCGGATTCTAGTGGATTCATTTACGATAAAGATGGTATTGATGAGAAAAAACTGGCCTTTGTGATGGATCTGAAAAACAACAAAAGAGGAAGAATCTCTGAATATGTGGAGGAATATCCATCAGCAGAATTCCACAAAGGGGAAAGACCATGGAAGGTGGCTTGCGATATTGCGTTGCCATGTGCCACCCAAAACGAATTGGACGGCGAAGCAGCAAAAACATTGATAAAAAATGGATGTATTGCGGTGGCAGAAGGAGCTAATATGCCCTCTACGCCTGAAGCTATCCATGCGTTCCACGAGGCAAAAATTTTATTTGCTCCCGGTAAAGCATCAAATGCAGGCGGAGTGGCCACTTCAGGTTTGGAGATGAGCCAAAATTCACTTCGTATCAGTTGGACGAGGGAAGAAGTGGATAAGCGATTGAAGGGGATTATGGCCGACATCCACGATTCGTGTGTAGAATATGGAAAAGAGAGCGACGGGTATTGCAATTATGTAAAAGGAGCCAATATTGCCGGCTTTGTTAAGGTTGCAGACGCAATGCTGGCACAAGGAGTTATATAGGACAAACCATCTAGAATGGTTTTTGGTTGGCAGTTACCAAAAGTAGTGGTTACATTTACACTTCTGGTAACTGCTTTTTTTTAGCCCATGCAAATCACGACCAAGGCCATTGTACTTTCATCTTTAAAATATGGGGACACTAGTCTTATTGTTAGGGCGTTTACACAATCGGATGGGGTAAAATCGTATTTACTGAAGGGTGTACTTACCTCCAAAAAATCCAAAATAAGGCCGGCTTATTTTCTTCCTTTGATGCAGCTCGAAATTGTAGCCAACCATAAGAACAAGGGAACTCTGGAAAGCATCCGGGACGTTAAGGTGGCCGTTCCCTATCAAACCATGCACACCGATATCGTGAAGAACAGCGTGGTATTGTTTTTAGCGGAAATGTTGGGAATAAGCATTCAAGAACAAGAACAGGACGAAGGTCTTTTTAACTATTTGGAATATGCCTTCCATTGGATGGATATGCATAAGCTTTCACCCAATTTCCACATCTTATTTTTGCTCAATCTCACAAAGTATTTGGGCTTTTACCCAGACACTTCCCACCAAAATTTGCCGTTTTTTGATCTTTTGGAAGGGAGTTTTTCCAAAACACCATCCCTTAACCCCTTGATTCAGAATGAAATTTTGGATGATTTTAAGAAGTTTTTAGGCACGGATTTTGTGGCATTGCAGACAATAAAACTAACAAAGTCCAACAGGCGGGAACTCTTAAAAACGATTATCCAGTATTTCAGATTACATGTACACGGATTTCGGGAACCAAAGTCTCTCGCCGTATTAAATGCCGTATTTACCTAAAAATGCAAAACTTAAAACCAACCTTAACCCTATTTACCTTATTCTTTACCCTTATATTTTATGCGCAAGAAGTAACTGTTTTAGATGCTGATACAGGAATGCCTGTGGACAACATCGCTATTTTTAACAAAGACCGCTCCAAGACTACCATCACAGATTCCAATGGAAAGGGAGATCTTGATATTTTTTCAAACCGGGAGAAAATTACGTTCAAGCATATCAGTTATGTAACATATACCGCAACGAAGGATCAAATTGCCCGAAGAGGAAACCGAATTTATCTTCAATTAAAAACTGAGGAATTACAAGAAGTTGTGATGTCCGTATCCAAGTGGGAGCAACAGAAAAAAAATGTCCCCCAGAAAATAGAAACCTTTGATGCCCGAAGTATCGCTTTTAGTGCACCGCAGACATCTGCGGACCTTTTGCAGAACAGCGGCAAAGTGTTTGTTCAAAAAAGCCAATTGGGAGGGGGCAGTCCCATGATCAGGGGTTTCGCCACGAATAGAATTTTGCTGTCCGTTGATGGTGTTCGGATGAACAATGCCATATTTAGGGGCGGAAATCTCCAAAACGTCATATCAATAGATCCCTTTACCATCAAAAAAACAGAGGTTACCTTTGGACCGGGTTCTGTTATCTATGGTAGTGATGCCATTGGTGGAGTAATGAATTTTTATACCAAAAAACCCCATTTTTCCTATGCCGATAGTTTGGCCTTTTCAGGAAATGTAAATTATAGATATGCATCCGCCAATAATGAAAACACCGCCCATGTAGATTTTAATCTAGGGAAGAAAAAGTGGGCATCGTACACCAGTTTTACCTACAACGATTTTGATGATCTGAAGATGGGCGAGCATGGCCCCGATTCCTATTTACGCAACAATTATGTGATTCGACAAAATGGAACCGATGTATTGGTGGAGAACGATGATCCCAAGAAACAGGTGACCTCTGGATACAGCCAGGTTAATTTACTGCAAAAGTTCACATACAGACCCAGTAACACTTGGAACTATGACATGGGTTTGTATTATTCCGAAACCTCCAATTATTCAAGGTATGACAGGTTGATTAGGCCTAACAGTGATGGCGATGGCCTCCGTAGTGCTGAGTGGTACTATGGTCCCCAAAAATGGTTCATGGGTAATTTTCAAATCACCCAAAAAGGCAAAAATAAATTCTACGATGGGGTGAAATTGACGACGGCATACCAGTTTTTTGAAGAGAGCAGGCACGACAGAGGTTTTCAGGATCCTGAACTTTATTCGACTAGGGAAAAAGTGGACGCCCTATCGGTAAATTTGGATTTTGAAAACAAGAAAATGGGCAATCTACACCTGTATTATGGTGCCGAATATGTTTTCAACAAAGTCGATTCCAAAGGAAGTGTGCGCAATATTGAAACCGAAGAAGAAGCGGAAACAGCTTCCCGATACCCTGATGGTGCCACATGGCAGACCTTGGCCGGTTATATAAATGGGGAGTATCAGTTAAAACCCAATCTTTCCTTGTTGTCAGGTATTCGATATAGCCAAGTTTGGGTAGATGCTGAGTTTGACACAACATTTTATCCCTTTCCATTTGATGAGGCCGATATCGTTACAGGAGCACTGACCGGTAGTTTGGGGCTTAGTTGGTTTCCCAGGTCCGATCTGCAGGTAACCCTTAATGGTTCCACTGGGTTCAGGGCCCCCAACATTGATGATATCGGAAAAATATTTGATTCCGAACCAGGTTCGGTGGTTGTGCCAAATCCCGATCTGGAACCGGAATATGCCTATAATGGGGAGTTGGGGCTCAGAAAAAACTTTAATGATGTAGTGGTACTGAAGGGTGCTGCTTACTATACTTATCTGGTCGATGCCTTGGTACGAAGAGACTTCTCGTTTAATGGACAAACAGAAATTGAATACAACGGTGAACCAAGTAATGTGCAAGCTATCCAAAATGCAGCGAAGGCCTACGTGTACGGGTTTGAATTTGGACTGGAAGCCTATTTCAATGAGAATCTGTCCCTGAATTCGAATTTGACTTTGACCGAGGGAATAGAGGAGGACGATGACGGCACCGATAGTCCATCACGACATGCTGCGCCCACTTTTGGGGATGTCCACCTAATCTGGAAAAATCAAAAATTAAAGGCAGATATATTTCTGAATTATAACGGAGAGGTGAGCAATGATGACCTGGCATTATCAGAACAGAGTAAAACTTATATGTATGCCAGCGATGCCAACGGAAATCCGTATTCCCCCTCTTGGTATACCTTAAACTTTAGGTCGCAATATCAAATAACCAATGCATTGAAAGCATCGGTAAGTCTGGAAAACATGACAAACCAGCGATATCGAACGTATTCTTCTGGCATTGCTGCCCCGGGAACCAATCTGATTCTGGGCTTGGGGTATGTATTTTAAAAAAAACGAAGGCTCGGAATTAACCGAGCCTTCGTTTTCTAGATTGTACGGCTATAAGAAAGCATATTTAAATGCTATCTATGGCCTTTTTGGCGGCATCTTTCATGTCTTCGCCAGCGTCTTTCGCTGCATCCATGGTTTCTTCACCTGCTTTTTTGATGCTGTCAAGTGCTTTTTCACCCATTTCCTTGGCTTCTTCGCCTGCTTCTTCCATGGCGTCCTTGGCTTCTTCACCAGCCTCTTTCATAGCATCTTTGGCATCATCTGCAGCTTCTTTTAAATCTTCACCAGCTTCATCCAATGTTTCTGCGGCTTCCTCGGTAGCCTCTTTGGCTTTGTCCTTGGCATCTTTGCAAGATGTCATCGCAGACATGGACAAGGTCAATGCTATTGCGGTAATCAGTACTTTTTTCATAATTAAAATGGTTATGCGTTTATAACGTAGTAAGATAAGAAAATTAATATAAACTTCCGATAGGACGCTTATCATATTTAGGTTAAGGGAATTAAGTGAATTCTAATCCCGAAAGGGAGGGTATAATTCCATCTAAATTTATAATTTTGCAAACTTGGAATTCTAGTAGAAGAAGCAGTATATGAAGTTTGCGGAATATAAGGGATTGGATTTGCCAAAAGTGTCCGAAGAGATTCTAAACTTTTGGAAAGACAAACAGATTTTTGAGAAGAGCGTTTCCACCAGGGAAGGCAAGGAAAGCTATGTGTTTTATGAAGGCCCGCCTTCTGCAAACGGAATGCCCGGGATTCACCACGTTATGGCACGTACCATCAAGGATATTTTTCCAAGGTACAAAACCATGAAGGGATATCAGGTGAAAAGAAAGGCTGGTTGGGACACACATGGCCTGCCTGTTGAAATCGGGGTGGAAAAGGAACTCGGCATCACAAAAGAGGATATTGGCAAAAAAATATCGGTAGAAGACTACAATGCGGCCTGTAAAAAAGCGGTAATGCGCTACACGGACGTATGGAACGAAATGACGGAGAAAGTTGGGTATTGGGTGGATATGGACGACCCTTACATCACATACAAGCCCAAATATATGGAATCCGTTTGGTGGCTGCTCAAACAGATTTACGACAAAGGACTCATATATAAAGGCTATACCATACAGCCCTATTCGCCAAAGGCGGGCACAGGTTTAAGCTCCCATGAACTAAATCAACCTGGAACATATCAAGATGTGACCGATACCACGGTCACGGCCCAGTTTAAGGCCAAACGTGATACGTTGCCCGAGTTTTTGAAGAAAATTGATGGGGACATCTACTTTTTGGCGTGGACGACCACACCTTGGACGCTTCCATCGAACACGGCACTGACGGTAGGTCCAAAAATTGAGTATGTTCTGGTTCGGTCATACAATCAATACACCTTTGAGCCGATCAATGTGATAGTGGCCAAAAATTTGGTGAACTATAACTTCTCTGGTAAGTTTTCCAAAGTTGACACCGAGGAAGAATTACGATCATTCCAAGAAGGCGATAAAAAGATTCCATTTCTGGTTGGTGAAACTTTTTTGGGCAAGGATTTGGTCGGGATCAAATACGAACAATTGTTACCTTATGCATTGCCCTATCAAAACCCAGAGAATGCGTTTCGCGTAATTTCCGGGGATTTTGTGACCACCGAGGATGGTACGGGAATCGTACATACTGCACCCACCTTTGGTGCAGATGATGCCTTAGTGGCCAAACAAGCAGACCCAGAGGTGCCGCCCATGTTGGTTTTGGACGAAAACGACAACCCGGTTCCATTGGTGGACCTTCAAGGTAAATTCAGGCCGGAACTCAAAGAATTTGGTGGCAAGTACGTTAAGAACGAATATTATGACGAGGGCGAAGCACCCGAAAAATCTGTCGATGTAGAGATTGCCATCAAACTAAAGATAGAGAACAAGGCCTTTAAGGTCGAAAAATATGTCCACAGTTATCCAAACTGCTGGCGTACGGACAAACCCATCCTATATTACCCATTGAATTCGTGGTTCATAAAGGTCACGGATGTCAAGGACCGTATGTTCGAGTTGAACCAGACCATCAATTGGAAGCCAAAGTCCACCGGTGAAGGTCGATTTGGCAACTGGCTGGCCAATGCAAACGATTGGAATCTTTCCCGATCACGATATTGGGGGATACCTTTGCCCATTTGGCGTACCGAAGATGGTAAGGAAGAATTGATCATCGGTTCGGTGGAAGAGCTAAAGGCTGAAATGGCCAAAGCTGTGGAGGCCGGAGTGATGGACAAGGACGTTTTTGAGGATTTTGTGGTCGGTGATATGAGTGAGGAGAACTATGACAAGATTGACCTGCACAAAAATATTGTGGACAAAATCAGCTTGGTTTCCCCATCAGGTCAGCCCATGAAGAGAGAAGCAGACCTTATAGATGTATGGTTTGATAGTGGATCCATGCCCTACGCACAATGGCACTATCCTTTTGAGAACAAAGAATTGATCGATGATGGGATTGCGTTCCCCGCCAATTTCATAGCGGAAGGTGTGGACCAGACCCGTGGTTGGTTCTATACCCTGCACGCCATTGCCACAATGGTGTTTGATAGCATTGCATACAAAAATGTTGTATCTAACGGACTTGTTTTGGACAAAGAGGGCAAAAAGATGTCCAAACGATTGGGCAATGCCGTGGATCCTTTTGATGTGTTGCCAGAGCATGGGCCCGATGCCACCCGTTGGTATATGATTTCCAATGCCAACCCATGGGATAACTTAAAATTTGATATCGAGGGAGTGGTTGAGGTAAAGCGAAAATTCTTCGGAACGCTTTACAATACGTATTCCTTTATGGCGCTTTATGCCAATATTGACGAGTTTACTTATTCCGAAGCCGATATTCCGTTAAAGGAAAGGCCCGAAATAGATCAATGGATTTTGTCCGAGCTGCACACCTTGATCAAGAATGTGGATGAAGCATACGACGATTATGAAGCTACACGTGCTGCACGGATGATTTCCGATTATGTCCAAGAAAACTTGAGCAATTGGTATGTTCGTTTAAGCAGAAGGCGTTTTTGGAAAGGCGACTACCAACAAGATAAAATTTCCGCCTACCAAACCCTGTACACTTGTTTGTCCACAGTAGCCAAATTATCCGCACCGATTGCCCCGTTTTTTATGGATCAGTTGTACAAGGATCTGGATGCGACCACACAAAAGGAAGGTTTTGAAAGTGTACACCTTGCGGATTTTCCGGTTTTTGATGCCAATATGGTGAACAAAGACTTGGAACGTAAGATGCAATTGGCCCAAAAAATCTCCTCTTTGGTGCTTTCCATTCGTCAGAAGGAAAAAATAAAAGTGCGCCAACCACTTCAAAAAATCATGATTCCAGTTTTGGATGATGAGCAAAGAAGTGATATCGAAGCTGTAGCGAATTTGGTGAAAACCGAGGTCAATGTGAAAGAAATCCAGTTGCTGGATGATGCTTCGGGAATCTTGGTGAAACAAATCAAACCGAACTTTAAGGTTTTGGGGCCAAAATTCGGCAAGGATATGAAGGCCATTGCCGCAGAGGTGGCAAAATTAGGTCAAGAAGACATCCAAAAAATTGAACGCGAGGGAGAATTATTGCTACAATTGGAAAATAAAACCGTTAATTTACAGTTAACCGATGTAGAGATAAGTTCGCAGGACATTGAAGGTTGGTTAGTGGCCAGTTCAGGTCCGTTGACCGTAGCCTTGGATGTAACCATAGATGACATCTTGAGAAAAGAAGGTATCGCTAGAGAGCTGGTAAACCGAATCCAAAATCTGCGAAAAGAATCTGGATTTGAAGTAACCGACAAAATTGACATAAAGATATTGAAGGACGGCTTTGTGGAAAACGCGGTTTCCAGTAATGAGGAGTACATCAAAACGGAAACCTTGACCGCAGAGTTGAATTTCGAAGAAAAACTTGAAGAAGGTATAGCAATTGCCTTTGATGAGGTGAACACAAAATTGTTTATTCAAAAACATTAGAAGATGGCAGAAGAATTAAAAGTAAGATACTCCGACAAGGACCTTGCGGAATTCAGGGCTCTGATAGAGGAAAAAATAGAGAAGGCCCAAAAACATTTGGAACTGTTAAAAAGCGCCTATATGAACGACGGAAACAATGGTACGGACGATACCTCGCCAACGTTCAAGGCATTTGAGGAAGGTTCCGAGACCATGAGCAAGGAAGCAAACACGCAATTGGCCATCCGCCAAGAGAAATTTATTCGAGACCTTAAAAATGCATTGTTAAGGATCGAAAACAAAACCTACGGTATATGTAGGGTTACCGGAAAGCTCATCAACAAGGAGCGATTAAAGCTTGTGCCCCATGCCACATTGAGCATCGAAGCGAAGAATATGCAGAAATAATCAAAACGCCTTCGGGCGTTTTTTACTTATGAGGGCGTTGTTCTTTTTATTGGTGTTTTTTATGCTCGTGAGGGTACATGGGCAAAAATTGATAAGGAAGGCCTTTATTGATCCCAGAACCGAAACTATTCAAATTGACGCTCAATATTGTTACCGCATTGATTTGAAGACAGTACTGTCCACCGAAGAGGTTCAGGTCTCTGCAAGCATGGAAGGTGAATATGCGAAGGATTTGTTGGTCTCCATTAAAGAAAGGGGGACCACGGCAATGATCAGTGCGGATTTCCAACCCCTATTTGTAAATCCAAATGATAAACTGAGTGCGCACAAAGTTGTTTCCATAGTTTTGGAAATAAGTGTGCCCGAATTTAAAAATGTGGAAGTTTTTGGAACAAGCACCAATGTATATGCCACCGGAAAATATGAACATTTGGACATTACATTGTCAGATGGGCGCTGTAACTTGGACAATGTGTCGGAATCTGTTGAGGTAACCACACAAAAAGGGGATATTATGCTGGTGGCCCCAAGCGGGAATATTGATGCGGAGAGTGCCTATGGGAATGTAGAAAAGGAGATAATTCCCTTTGGATACAACCATTTTATCCTGAAGACGGTAGAAGGTGATATCTTCCTCACTAAAACAAAATAATATCCATATTTTTGCAACCCTTTTAGTTAAAGCATGAGTTTAAAAAAGTCCCTTATTATTATCATTTTGATTCTACTTGTAGATCAAATAAGTAAAATCTACATAAAAACCAGTTTTGTACTAGGTGAGTCACATGATGTTTTCAGTTGGTTCAAAATTCTCTTTATTGAAAATGAAGGTGCAGCGTGGGGGACTAAATTGAGTGACCTATTACCGATCTCGGAACCCGTTGGGAAATTAATTTTGACCATTTTCAGGATTTTTGCTGTTTTCGGAATAGGGTATTGGCTTTGGGACATAATTAAAAAACAATCACCAAAAACCTTGGTATTGGCCGTTTCTTTGATATTTGCGGGTGCTGTGGGGAATATTATTGACTCTGTTTTCTATGGGGTTATTTTTGATCACAGTAATGGACAGGTTGCCACACTATTTGCCGATGAAACATACGGGAGCTTGTTTCATGGTAAGGTGGTGGATATGCTTTATTTTCCTTTGGTGGATACTACTTGGCCTGAATGGGTGCCAGCTTGGGGAGGCCAACGCTTCCGTTTTTTCGAGCCTGTGTTCAATATTGCCGATACTGCGATAAGTACAGGGGTAGGTATTTTAATTGTGTTCAACAAAAAGGCATTTCCAAAGCAGGGTGAAGCACATGAACAAACGGATATAGATCAGAATTCATAAATCTTTTCCGGAGTAACGCAAAAATCCAATTTCACGTCATTTTCATTGATATCGGTTATTGGCTCTTTTTCCGCACTAAAAAAGGATAGGCCAATTTTTACGGTTTCCTTCCTGCATTTGTTCAAAAAGGCATCATAATACCCTTTTCCGTACCCAACCCGGTTGCCCAAGGTGTCAAAAGCCAGTAGGGGAACAAAAACCACATCAATTTTTTTTTCAGGTATTTCTATGCCGTCCACAGGTTCGGGAACACCATAGGAACTTTTTTTGATGGTAATACTATCGGTAAGTAAATAGTTTTCCATTGAATGTTTTCCAGAAACCTTCGGAACCACAATGTTTTTATCCTTTCCCTGCAGTAGTGTGATCAAAGGAAGTGTTTCCACTTCAACTTTGTCTTCCATGCTCAAAAAGGTGTGGTAATAAAAAAAATCCCAGATAGGGATTTGGAGTAAACTATTTGCCAAAATCAAACTGTAATCCGAAGCTTGAACATGGGACATGCCAGCTCTCAGATCTTTGTATTTTTTTCGTAGTTCACGTTTCAACATTTTAATGTTGAAGATTTAGAGGGTCGTTTGGGGGTACTATTTATATTTACTCTCCTTTTGTGGCAACAGAGAAGAATATTTTGAAGAAAAGCATCAAAATCAAGTACATTCCCAAAACAATGATATAATTTTCCATTGGATTGTTTTTATATGGTTAAATGTAAGTAAAACAATCTAAAAATTTACTATGAAATGCACATTTTATCGATGAAATACATGGATTTTAGTAACTGTTTAACAAAGTGGCGTGCATTTGTGTCACACGAATATGGTTTTTCCATAGTTTTTTTGTGGAAAAAACCCAATCCAGGCCTATGGCATCCCAAATCAGTAAAATTTTGATTTTGGTCTTCTATTAAAGTTTCGTGGTCTGAAAACAATCAAATATCAATACAGAACGGTAATTGATCAAGTTTAACAGGAAACCCCGCAATTAAAATATAAATTTGTTGTAAAATCCGTACAGTTCATTTTTTTAGAACTTCTATGTCCAAACCAGTATCGTTAAAAGTACAATTGAGTGCGCTGCCCAATAGTCCCGGGGTATATCAATTTTATGATATTGATGGCAAGATTCTTTATGTCGGGAAGGCCAAGAACCTAAAAAAAAGGGTTTCTTCTTATTTCAACAAAAAGCAGGAGTATGGCAAAACAAGGGTGCTGGTAAAAAAAATACATTCCATAAAGCACATTGTTGTGGCCACCGAATCCGATGCCCTTTTATTGGAGAACAATTTGATAAAAAAGTTGTTGCCAAGGTACAATGTACTGCTGAAAGATGATAAGTCCTATCCTTGGATATGCATTAAGAATGAACGTTTCCCACGAGTGTTCTCCACACGAAAACTTATTAAGGACGGTTCGGAATATTTCGGGCCCTACACCAGTATGAAAACGGTTAGGACCCTTTTGGACCTGGTGAAGAGCCTATATCCGTTGCGTACTTGCAACTATGATCTCACGCAAGAAAAGATAGCAGCCGGAAAATATAAAGTATGTCTGGATTATCATTTGGGCAATTGTTTGGGGCCTTGCGAAGGACTCCAGAGCGAGAAGGCGTACAATGGCCAGATTGAGGAAATCAGACAAATTATCAAAGGAAACCTGAAAAGTTCCATCCGGACCTTCAAACAGCAAATGAATGATTTTGCTGAAAAAATGGAATTCGAAAAAGCCCAGCGCGTCAAGGATAAAATTGATATCCTCGAGAATTATCAGGTAAAATCCACGGTGGTGAACCCAAAAATCAATAATGTGGATGTGTTCACCATTATTTCTGATGAGGCATATGCCTATGTGAACTTTTTACAAATTTCCCATGGAGCCATCATTAGGTCGCACACGATGGAGATAAAAAAGAAGTTGGAAGAAACCGATGAAGAATTATTGCAATTGGCCATAACCGAAATCAGACAGCGGTTCAAGTCCCAATCCAAGGAGGTGTATCTACCATTCCCTGTCACGGTGGACAATGATTTAAAGGTAACCCTTCCCAAGTTGGGGGACAAACGTAGGATTTTGGACCTCTCGGAGCGCAATGCAAGGTTTTATCGGCAGGATAGGTTGAAACAAATAAAAATTACCGATCCAGACCGACATACCAAAAGGATAATGGGGCAAATGAAATCGGATTTACGGCTTTCTGTGGAACCACGGCATATTGAGTGTTTTGACAATTCCAATATCCAAGGAAGTAATCCCGTTGCCGCATGTGTTGTTTTTAAGGACGGAAAACCTTCAAAAAAAGACTATCGCCATTTCAATATAAAAACGGTAGAGGGCCCAGATGATTTTGCCAGCATGGAAGAAGTGGTCTTTAGAAGATATAAAAGGTTGCTCAGCGAAGAAGAACCCTTGCCCCAACTTATTGTAATAGATGGAGGAAAAGGCCAATTGTCCTCTGCGTTAAAAAGTTTGGAAGTTTTGGGACTTCGGGGAAAAATTGCCATTATTGGTATTGCCAAGCGTTTGGAGGAAATTTATTTTCCGGACGACCCCGTCCCACTTTATTTGGACAAAAGGTCGGAAACCCTAAAAATAATCCAACAGCTTAGAAACGAGGCACACCGGTTTGGAATCACGCATCATAGGAACAAAAGAAGCAAAGGTGCTATTGGTTCAGAGTTGGTCAATATTGAGGGAATTGGAGAAAAAACTGCACAACAGTTGTTAAAACAGTTTAAATCCGTAAAGCGAATCAAAGAAGCATCCTTGGAAAATTTAACCGCATCCGTTGGAGCATCCAAGGCAAGAAAAATTTATAATACTTTTCATAAGTAAGCAATGGGAAAAAGGACCATCATCATTACAACAGTTTTAATTGCTTTACTGGGCGCTGTGGGCATGGCCCAAAATGTTTCCGACAGCGAACCGCCCAAGGTAGGCCTTGTGCTAAGTGGTGGTGGAGCCAAGGGTTTGGCCCATATTGGGGTGCTAAAGGTCATTGAGGAAGCCGGCGTTAAAATTGATTACATCGGGGGCACAAGTATGGGAGCCATAGTTGGTGCGCTGTATGCATCAGGCTACTCCGCCCAACAGTTGGACTCCATTTTCAGGAGCATAGATTTTACCAATTTGATTCAGGACAATGTCCCGCGAAGCGCTAAAACATTTTACGAGAAAGAAGACTCGGAACGGTATGCGCTTTCACTGCCCTTCGATGATTTTAAGGTGTCGTTTCCACAAGCGATTTCGGGAGGACAAAACATCTATAATCTTTTGGTGCAGTTACTTTTTCATGTAAAAGATGTTCAGGATTTCAGCAAATTGCCCATACCATTTTTGTGTGTGGCCACCAATGTGGAAACGGGAGAGGAAATCTTATTGGATAAAGGGTATCTTCCAGAAGCAATTGTGGCCAGTGGAACATTTCCATCATTGTTTGAACCGGCCGAAATAGACGGTCAAATTTTGATCGACGGGGGTGTTGTGAACAACTACCCCATCAATCATGTAAAAGCCATGGGTGCGGATATTATTATTGGGGTTGATGTGCAACACGATCTGGCCACCCGGGAATCACTTTCATCGGCTACAGAAATTCTTCTCCAGATCAATAATTACCGCACGGTGAACGATATGAGGGAAAAATCGAAGAAAACGGATATTTATATACGGCCGGATATTGAGAATTTTTCCGTGATCGATTTTGAAAAAGGAAGCGAAATCGTGGAAATCGGTGAAGCATCTGCAAAGGACAAAATGGACGAGTTGATTCAGATAGCCCAAGCTCAAAATGGCGGGGCGAATCAAAACGGCAGTATCAAAACGGTGGACAGTCTAATTGTCAATCGATTGATTATTAAGGGAAACGACAGATATACAAGAGGCTATATCAAAGGTAAATTAAGGTTCAACCTAGCGGAAAAAATCTCTTTTGAAGATTTAAGACAAGGCATAAACAATCTTTCTGCCACAGGAAACTTTAGAGCGATCAGATACGATCTTGTATCCAATGGCCTGGGAACGGATTTGGTTTTAAAGCTCAAGGAAAAACAGACCAAGATGTACATTAAAATGTCCGCCCACTACGATGATCTGTACAAAAGTGCTGCCCTTATCAACCTCACCAGAAAAAATTTTTTAATGAAGGACGATGTGGCCTCCTTCGATTTTATACTTGGAGACCATATTAGGTACAACATGCAATATTACATGGATAAGGGCTATTACTGGAGTTTTGGCATAAATTCTAAGTTGTCCAATTTTGATGCTGATGCTGATTTTTCCTTGATCAGGGACAATTTTGATGTGGCTAACGACCCCAATATCCAAAGAATTAATATTGATGTAACGGACCTTACCAATCAAATATACCTGCAAACCGTTCTTCAAGAAGAGTTTGCGTTCACTGTTGGGGCAGAGCATAAATACTTGAACTATAGTACGAGGACATTGAGCCAAATTGAGGAGGATGCTGAAATTGGGTCTTCTGTCTCAAACCAAAGGACCACTTTTGAGAACTCGAACTATTTCAGCGCTTTTTCCCAAATCAAATTGGACACCTATGACGATAAATACTTTCCGACCAAGGGATTACTGTTTGATGGTGATATCCATTTTTACGCTTTTTCATCAGATTATAACGAAAACTTCTCTGAATTTGCCGTTGCGAGGGCCAAACTGGGAGGGGTATTTTCCTTGTTCCATAATCTAAGTCTAAACCTTGAGACCGAAGGGGGGGCAAAATTGGGGACTTCAAAAGTAACCTCCTTTGATTTTATTCTCGGGGGTTTTGGAAACAACTTTGCGAATAATTTTGTGCCTTTTTTTGGATATGATTTTCTGAGCATTCCCGGCAACAGTTATGTAAAAGGTTATGGAAATTTGGATTATCGTATGGCACCAAAGCATCATTTACTTTTTTCTGTCAATTATGCCAATGTTGCCGATGACCTTTTTCGAACGGGAACTTGGTTTGAGGCACCAACTTTTTCGGGTTATGGTGTGGGTTATGGCTTTGAGTCTTTCTTGGGACCGATTCAATTGTACTATTCCTGGTCGCCAGAGATAGATGACGGTAATTTTTTCGTGAGTGTTGGGTATTGGTTTTGATGATATCCCTTTATCAAAACGGCCGATTATCTTAATAATTTGTCAAAAAAATCAGTAAAAATGATTAAAATAACAGGGGTTTAGTTAAAGTCCGTTAAAAACACTTTTTCCTACAAAAGTGTGATGTATCTTTACACCCACATAAGGGGTGGTTCCCTTATAACTTTAAGTATTGGTTTTTCATAATTTAAAGTTTGGTTGGTTATTTAGGAAAAGCCCAGTCTCGAGACTGGGCTTTTTTTGTTTATACTATTTTGGAATAAGTTTTGTTTAAGTATATATAAACAGCATGGCCCCTAAAGTGATTTTACTAATTTTATACCAATAAAATTGTCTATGAAAAAGATACTGATGCCCTTGTTTTTGCTTCTTTTGGCAACACCGGTCATAGGTCAAAGTACAAAACCAGCATTTAAACCAGGTGAGTGGCTAAAGTTTAGGATACATTATGGGATTCTAAATGCAAGTTACGCGACCATGCACCTGACTTCGGAAACATTGAACGGTGTACCTGTTTACCATGCTGTTGGTAGAGGAAAAACCACAGGTTTTGCCAGCATTTTTTTTAAAGTGGACGACACTTACGAAAGTTATTTCGACCGCGAACACGGAAGACCATATAGATTCATTCGGAAAATTGATGAGGGGGGGTATACCAAGGATATAGAGATTGATTTCGACTATAAACAGAAAACTGCTGTTCTAAAGGATAACAAGAACAGCAAAAAAATGAACATACCCATCCATGATCAAATACAAGATTTGATTTCCGCCGCCTATTTTTTAAGGAGCAATTATAATCTCGAAGAATTTGAAGTAGGGGAATCCATTGATTTGGATATGCTGTTTGATGACGACGGGGTTTTTAAGTTCCAACTAAAATATTTGGGGAAAGAAATCCTCAGGACGAAGTTTGGAAAGGTGGAATGTCTTAAATTTAGGCCGTTGGTTCAGTCCGGTCGTGTTTTTAAGGAAAAAGAAAGTTTGACCCTATGGGTTTCCAACGACTGGAACAAAATTCCCATCCGGATAAAAGCGGATCTGGCCGTAGGATCTTTAAAAGCGGATTTAGATGGCTACAATGGGCTAAAGAACCAATTTAAAATAATAATGAAAGAGTAAACGGGAGTTAATGGATAAGGATGCAAAAATTGTTTCCCAGATAAACAAGTTAGAGGAAAAATTCAAAAATTCGGGCCAAGACCTAAGTTCCTATTTGGACGGCCTTCTTTATCAACGGTACCTTACTTATTGGGATTATATCCATTTGGACACCTTGCTCAGTCTTCAAATTCCGAGAACGCATTTTCCAGATGAAGAAATCTTCATCATGTACCACCAGATTACCGAGCTCTACTTCAAACTTATCCTTCACGAACAGAAACAAATAGTAGAGGACAGATCCCAAGATCTTCAGTTTTTTATAGAAAAGGCACGCCGCATCAATAGTTATTTCAAAGCGCTTATATCGTCCTTCAGTATTATGATAAAAGGGATGGAGCGGGAACAGTTTCTTAGGTACCGAATGGCCTTGTTGCCCGCAAGTGGATTTCAGTCGGTACAATATAGGATGATTGAGTTTTATGCTACCCCATTGGAAAATTTGGTGCATTCGTCCCAAAGGGATTCATTTTCTTCAAAAGACAGTATCGAAGATTTGTTTGAACACGTATACTGGAAAAAAGGGGCGACCGATGTGGAAACCGGGGAAAAAACGTTGACCCTGAAACAATTTGAAGTGAGGTATACACCAAGACTTTTACGTATTGCCAACCAAGTGAAGAACAGTACCATATACCACAAATACCTACAACTGCCCGATGCTTCCAAGAACAATGAAGAGCTGATTTCAGCGTTAAAAGAGTTAGATTTGAATGCCAATGTAAATTGGCCATTGATGCACATGGGGTCGGCCCATAGGTATTTGTCCAAGGAAGGCAAGGAGATGGAGGCAACCGGAGGAACCAATTGGAAGGAGTATTTGCCGCCAAGTTTCCAGAAAATAATATTTTTCCCAACTTTGTATTCGGAAGACGAATTGGAAAATTGGGGAAAACAATGGGTGGACCATATTTTTAATCCAGCGAACAAAGAATACAAGGAATAAAAGAAAAATGCATAAAATCATTGGGGCAATTTTGATACTGGCGATGCTGGGATCATGCAAGCAAACAAAAGAACCGGTTGAGGAAGTAGCAAAGGCAGAACCGATAGAGAAACTTCCCGAGCTGCATTACGGATTTAATCTTGATGAATTCAAAGTAGTTCATGATACGGTCCGTAACGGCGATAGTTTTGGTGAGCTGATGCTCAAGAACAATGTGGATTATCCAAAAATTGCCGCTGTATCGGAAAATTATAGGGACACCTTCGATGTTCGCAAAATAATGGTGGGCAAACCATATATTATTCTTAAATCAAAGGACACCTCTGAAGTTGCCAAGGTATTTATTTATCAAAACGATAAAATTAACTATACAGTGGTCGATCTGCGCGATTCCGTAGTGGCATACAAGGACAAGAAGAAAGTTACCCTGAGGGAGCGTGAGATTGGAGGGATTATAGAACATAGTCTGTCAATGTCCATTGATACCTTGGGAGTTGATTACAACTTGACTTTTATGCTTTCGGATATATATGCTTGGACCATCGATTTTGGACGATTGGACAAAGGCGACAAGTTCAAGGTGATTTTTGATGAGCGCTATATAAATGATAGTATATATGCCGGTATTGGTTCAATAAAGGCGGCTTATTTTGAGCATAAGGGAAAACCCATTTATGCTTTCCCTTATATATCAGATTCGACCCACAATATCTTGGAGTATTTTGACCAAGACGCCAATAACCTGCGAAGCACCTTTTTAAGGGCACCTGTTAAATTCAAATATCGGTTGTCGTCTCGGTACAACCTAAAGAGAAGGATTGCTTACTACGGTTATAAGGTAAGACCCCACAAAGGAACTGATTTTGCGGCTCCAATCGGCACGCCCATTGTGGCCACGGCGGATGGAATAGTGACCGAATCGACCAGAAGGGGGGGGAATGGGAAATACGTAAAGATCAGGCACAACGACACCTACAGTACCCAATACCTGCACATGAAGGCTCAAAATGTAAAGAAAGGGGACTTTGTGCGTCAAGGAGATGTAATTGGTTGGATCGGAATGACAGGAAACACGGGAGGGCCGCACGTTTGTTACCGTTTTTGGAAAAATGGCAGACAAGTGGACCCGTTTAAGGAAGAACTTCCATCTGCTGAGCCCATAGCAGATTCGCTGCGAGCCGACTATTTGGCATACATTCAGCCGTTACGAGATCAATTGGACTGCATTGAGCTTATTGAACAAACACCTGTAGAACCCGAAGAAACATTAATATCGTACACCCAATAATGGCACTACCCACAATCAACCCAACAACAACTGAAGCCTGGAAAAAACTACGGCAACATTACCAAGAAACAAAAGACGTTCACTTAAGGGAACTCTTTTTAAAAGAAGAGGCCCGTGGCAAAAAATTTTCCATCCGTTGGAACGATTTTTTGGTGGACTATTCAAAGAATAGGGTTACCGACAAAACGTTGGAGCTGCTTTTGGAACTGGCAGAGGAAACAGGTTTAAAAGATGCCATAAAAGGATATTTTGGAGGGGAACTCATCAATCAAACAGAAGGACGTGCGGTTTTGCATACCGCATTGCGGGCGAAAAAAGGTGAGGAGATTTTTGTAGATGGTGTAAACATTGTAGATGAGGTTTTTGAGGTCAAGGAGAAAATAAAATCCTTTTCCGAAGCTGTAATCTCAGGGAAACGAAAAGGACATACCGGCAAAGCTTTTACCGATATCGTGAATATTGGTATCGGAGGGTCGGATTTGGGCCCTGTGATGGTGACCGAAGCACTCAAATTTTATCAAAATAATTTAAAGACCCATTTTGTAAGCAATGTGGATGGTGATCTCGTTCACGAAGTATTGAAGGAGCTTGACCCGGAGACCACATTGTTCGTAATAGTATCAAAATCATTTACTACCCAAGAAACGTTGTCCAATGCACTGACCATAAAAAAATGGTTTTTACAAAGCGCATCGGAAAAAGACGTAGCAGACCATTTTGTGGCCGTATCCACCAACCTTGAAAAAATCGAGGAATTTGGTATTGCAAATGAAAATGTATTCCCAATGTGGGATTGGGTCGGTGGTCGATTCTCGCTTTGGAGTGCGGTTGGACTGTCCATTGCACTTTCCGTAGGGTATGATAATTTCGAAGCACTTTTATCTGGAGCCAACGAAATGGACACCCATTTTAAAGAAACTCCTTTTGAAGAAAATATTCCGGTAATATTGGCACTGCTCAGTGTGTGGTACAACAACTTTTACGGCGCAGAGACCGAGGCCATCATCCCTTATACCCAATACCTGCACCGTTTTTCCGCATACTTGCAGCAAGGTATCATGGAGAGCAACGGTAAAAGTATGGATAGGTCGGGCAATAGAGTGGGCTATGAGACCGGAACCATAATTTGGGGTGAACCGGGGACCAATTCACAACATGCTTTTTTTCAACTGATACACCAGGGAACAAAATTGATTCCAACGGATTTTATCGGTTACAGAAAATCGTTGCACGGAGATGTGGGGCATCACAATAAATTGATGGCGAATTTTTTTGCCCAGACCGAGGCCTTGATGAACGGTAAAACCGAGGAGGAGGTGAGACATGAACTCCAATCCCAAGGATTGGCCGGTGAAGAACTTCAAAAATTACTTCCTTTTAAAATATTTGAGGGCAATAAACCCACCAATACCATATTGATTGAAAAACTTACACCCAAAAGTCTCGGTGCGCTAATCGCACTTTACGAGCATAAGATATTTGTACAAGGGGTCGTATGGAATATTTTTAGTTACGATCAATGGGGGGTGGAGCTTGGAAAGCAATTGGCCAAAAATATTTTGACCGATATTGAAAATTCAACACTCAGTGATCACGATAGTTCCACATTGAACCTTTTGCATTATTTTAAGGGGTAAATTGCCATCTTTTCAAATCGTTGGGAAAACCATAAACAATTGTTGGCCAGTCAATTTTGTTTGTTAATTTAGTGTTAATTACATTTGCTTGATTTTAACTTTGGCTTAATGGGAGTGTGTTAAAAATAAATCACATTTGCAGGGCTAATTAAACACTTAAACACTGAATTAAATGAAAAGAATCTACTTGGCTTTTGCAGCTATCTTCATTTCTGCAATGGCATTTTCACAGGGAACTCTTACTGGTACGGTAACCGATGGCGACATGGGCGGCCCACTTCCAGGCGCTACAGTAATGGTCAAAGGGACCAGCACAGGAACATCTACTGATTTTGACGGAAACTTTACTTTGGAAGTAAGCCAAAGCTCTGGAACATTGGTGGTGTCCTACATTGGATTTTTAAAACAGGAAATTCCATTTACTTCCACCGGAAATATTGGCACAATTACATTGATGCCGGATGCTGAACAATTAGGTGAAGTTGTTGTGACAGGGGTAATGGATATTGCAAAAGAGAGGGAAACTCCTGTGGCTGTTTCTACAATTAAAGCCTCGGAAATTGTTGAAAAACTGGGTTCTCAAGAGTTTCCGGAAATCTTGAGATCAACACCATCTATCTATGTAACAAAACAAGGGGGTGGTTTTGGTGATTCCAGAATCAATGTTCGTGGTTTTGACCAAAGAAACACGGCGGTAATGATCAACGGTGTACCTGTTAACGATATGGAAAACGGATGGGTATATTGGAGTAACTGGGCTGGACTTTCCGATGTAACTTCTGCCATGCAGGTACAAAGAGGTCTAGGTTCCTCCAAATTGGCCATCTCATCTGTGGGTGGTACCATCAACGTAATCACAAAAGCTGCTGATCTTAAAGAAGGTGGTACTGTTGCCGCTACAGTAGGTAACAACGACTACTTGAAGACCACAATGGGTTATAATACGGGTCTTATGGAAAATGGACTTTCTGTAAGTGCATTGTTTGGTCGTACCGCGGGTGATGGTTATGTTCAAGGAACTCCATTCGAAGCGTACAACTATTTTGTGGCCATTGGGTACAGACCTAACGATAAGCACGATTTTCAATTTATGGTGACTGGTGCTCCTCAGCAACACTTTCAAAGAGGTTACGCTGAATCCATCAGTAACTATATAGCATACGGAAACAACGGTGTTGATCCTAACATCCGTTATAATTCCGACTACGGTTATAGAGACGGTAAAGAAGACACCTTCTCAGGAAACTTCTACCACAAACCAAAAGCCATGATCAACTGGGATTGGAAAATCTCTGACAAATCTACGTTGTCTTCAGTTGTTTATGCTTCACTAGGTCGTGGTGGTTCTATAGGTTCTATTGGTAGAATCAATGGCAGTCCTTCTTACTATGGACAATTTAAAGATGCTAACGGACACGTCCGTTTTGATGATATTGTTGCCTGGAACCAAGGTGCCAATATTCCAGCATTTGGAGATCAAAGAACTGGATACACTGGAGGAGGCGATGCTTCTTATCAAGGTATGTACGTAAACGGTGGACAATATAGTTATGGATTTGAAGACGATGGCGACCACATTTTTAGTTCTGAAAATGGTATCTCACAACGTTCTTCCATGAACTCCCACAACTGGTACGGTACCATTATCAACTTCCATAACGATTTGAATGACAACTGGGCCTTTGATGTAGGTGTAGATGCCAGAATGTATAAAGGTATCCACTACAGAAGATTGGTGGACCTTATGGGTGCAGATGTTTATGTGGACAATGATGATATTAACAACACATATAATTTTACCACTGACACATATGCCCCAACCATTGGAAATATTTGGAATGTATTCAAGAATGTTGACGATGAAACCAAAATCGATTATTACAATGATGGTAAGGTAAACTGGCTTGGCGGTTTTGGACAAGTTGAGTATAAGAACGACAAGATATCAGCCTTTATTCAAGGAGGGTTCTCAAATCAAGGGTTCCAAAGAATCGATTACTTTAACTACTTGGATTCCGATCCAGAGCAAAAATCTGATTGGGTAAATATCATTGGTGGTAACATCAAGGGTGGTTTAAACTACAACATTGATGAAAAGCACAATGTATTTGGTAATGTTGGGTACTATTCCAAGCAACCCATATTTGATGGTATTTTCTTGAACTATGTGAATGATATCAATGAGGATCACCAGAACGAGAAAATTTTTGGATTGGAAGTTGGATATGGCTTCAGAAGTCAATACTTCAGTGCTAACGTTAACTTGTATAGAACTTCATGGGCCGACAGATACTTGAGCGACGGTGTTAGTATCACCGATGAATTTGGAAATCAGCTTTTCTCTGGTACTGCGAACTACGACGGTGTTGAGCAGGTACACATGGGTGCTGAATTGGACTTCACTGCACGTCCAACTTCATTCTTGACATTTACAGGTATGTTATCTTTGGGTAACTGGGAATATTCCGGTAACCCACTTGGGACAGTATATGATGAAAGTCAGAATGTTGTAGGTGAAGCTACTGTGATCTTGGATGGTCAAAAAGTAGATGATGCTGCACAAACAACATGGAGATTGGGCGCTACTATTGAACCAGTAGAGAACTTGTTCTTCGATGCAAGCTGGTACCACGCTGCAGATCTTTATGCACAATTTGATGTATTGGACTTGCAGGACCAAGATTCTGATGGACTTCCTGATGGAGGTGATTTCCAATTGAAATTGCCGGCTTACGATTTGATTGATGCAGGACTGTCATACAGAATGACTCTTGGTAAGGAAAAAACCAAATACATTAATCTTAGGTTGAACGTGAACAACGTGTTCGATGAAATTTATATTTCAGAAGCTACTTCCAATAGAGAAGCAGAAGCTGGAGATGAGACATGGAACGGAGTTAATGTGGCCAACAATGTGTACTGGGGCTTCGGAAGAACTTGGAACTTAGGTTTGCGTTACAGATTCTAATTCGAAATAGAATTAATATATTAAAACCCCTCCTTTTTGTGAGGGGTTTTTTTATGTTTAAAATTCCGTATTTTTAACCGAACAAACTATACCTAATGGAAATCATCAAGAACCTACACTCTTATTTGGCCTATGTAGTATTGGCCGTTTTAGTAATTGCCGTCATCAATGCCATAGCGGGCTGGTTGGGCAAAAAAGACTTCACACTTCACAAAGATCTTCGAATAAGCCTTTTTGCACTTATCTTGAGCCATATACAGCTTTTGGTGGGGCTGTTATTGTTCCTCACATCAACGAATGGACTTAAGGCAATTCAGACTTTGGGCATGGGAGGGCTTAATGCTCCTGCACGTTTGCTTGCCGTAGAGCATCCGTTTATCAATATTATAGCTTTGGTACT
Organism: Allomuricauda sp.; assembly: GCF_002699205.1. GTDB lineage: Bacteria > Bacteroidota > Bacteroidia > Flavobacteriales > Flavobacteriaceae > Flagellimonas. The sequence goes on along the minus strand of NZ_PABT01000052.1, from coordinate 49,713 downwards.
GATTACTATGGGGTGGTCCCGTCACAAAAAGTTGATGGAAAGCGTTAGAAAGTTCAAAACCATATCCATTTTTTACGGATTGGGCCTATTGTTGATTTTGAGCCGTATCCCTTGGGGGCAGTGGTTTGCTTAAAGGCACTATGATTGTCATTCCCGAGAAAGCGGGAGTCTCACTCTACTTTCTCCTTCAACAAAAACAAATAGGCAGGAAAATGGTCGCTGTACCCGGCCGTGTGGGTGCCGCCAGAATAGGTGCGTAGCGGATAACCCTTGAACCTTCCTTTGTCCGTTCGGATAAACGGGGGGGCAAAAATGCCCGCTTTCCAAAATGAAAGCCCTTTTCGGTCTGTGGTCACCAAGTTGGCAGTCATAAACATTTGGTCGAACAAGTTCCATTGATCCCGATAGGCCAACGAACCCACCCCTTTTTTAAACATGGCTTCCATGGGGTTGTAAAGATTCGTGCTATCCAATTGTCGGGTTTTGCCCTTGGTTTTCAATATTTTTTTCAAACTATCATCGATAGGGTCATCGTTTAGGTCGCCCATGGCAATAATTTTGGCATCCAAATCCAATTTTTGAATGGAATCTATGATGCGCTTATTGAGCAAGGCCGCCCTTACCCGAAAAGGTTGGCTACTGGCAGCCCCACCCCTTCGGGATGGCCAATGGTTCACAATAAAATGGACTTCTTCTTGGTCCATGGTGCCACCGACCACCAATTGATCACGGGTGTATTTCCTTTCACTCAATTCGTCGAACAATAATAATCTATGGCTTTTAAAAGACGACGGAATAAAAGAAGCCTTCTTGTAAATTAGGGCCACATCAATTCCTCTGGCATCAGGAGAATCAAAATGGACAATGCCATAATCCTTGTCCCTTAAATTTGGGTGTTGCACCAAATCTTCAAGAACATCCCTGTTTTCAACTTCGCAGAGACCAATAATATCTGGAGAGGTTTTGGACGTTTCAAAACCAATTTTGGAAATTACTTTGGATAAATTCTCGATTTTTTGAAGGTAACGCTCCTGCGTCCAATGGTACCGCCCTTCCGGGGTGCGGTCATCATCAAAAATAAGGGAGTCATTTACCGTATCGAACAGGTTTTCACAGTTGTAAAAAGCAATCGTTCTTAAAGTGTATGTTTTGGACTTTTGTCCACAAAGAGAGGTCGATATTAATACAAGTAGGCATATTAATAATCGCATTTTATTTTGAATTTGTAGCTAAAATAAGTAGAATTGTTTGCTTTTTCGCAGTTTGTACAGCAATTACAACCCCTTTTTTCTTAATTAACCTACAATAAGCTATGAGACTAGTCAGCTTCCTGGCTATACTCTGTTGTTGCAAACTGCATTATGGACAACAAAGTACACGCATTACAGGGCAATTAATGGAAATGGGTTCGGATGTACCTATTTCAAAAGCCATACTTTCACTTGAAAGTACTTCCCAAAAATTTATAACGGATGCAAACGGAAAGTTTGAACTGAATCTATCCAAAACAGGCGAACAAATGCTCCATATTTCCGCTTTGGATTTTGTTCTGAAGCGATTCTCGCTCTATTTGGAAGGAAATCCAATTGATTTGGGCACCATTTATCTGGAACGCGATATTGCGCATGAGCAAGTGGACAACTTAATTTCGTTGACCGACAGCGACCTTTCGGATGACTTTGAATCCGTTTCCAGTTCCATGGGATTGCTACAGTCAACAAGGGATATTTTCCTTAACCGAGCAGCTTTCGATTTTGGACAAGCCTTTTTTAAAGTTCGCGGTTATGATTCAAGTAATGGCGAGGTACTGATCAATGGTGTTCCCATGAACAAGTTTTATGATGGGAGACCACAATGGAACAATTGGGGCGGGTTGAACGATGTGGTTCGGAATCAGGAATTCACCAATAGCTTATCCATAAACCCTTATACGTTCGGAGGAATTATGGGCAATACCAACATCAGCACAAGACCCTCTGGTATGCGCCCTGGAATTCGGTTGTCCTCATCACTATCCAATCGTACGTATCGGGGAAGACTCATGGCAACCTGTAATTCGGGAAAACAAGAAAGTGGATTGGCCTATTCGGTATCCGTTTCACGGCGCTGGGCCAAAGAAGGCTTTGTGGAAGGCACACTGTATGATGCTTATTCCGCTTTCGGCGCCCTCGAGTATCAATTCAACCCACAGAACAGTATCACCTTCACGTCAATTTTGGCCCGGAATAGACGTGGACGTTCTGCTGCTTTAACAGAAGAAGTTTATGAGTTGATGGGTAGCCAATACAATCCCTATTGGGGTGAACAGGACGGAAATGTCAGAAATTCGAGGGAACGTGAGGTTTTTGAGCCACTATTTCTGCTCAATTATGCCATGGAGAAGAAAAAACTGAATTGGAATGTTGGTGCGGCATATCAAACAGGAATCAATTCAAGAAGCCGGTTGGGATATTACAACGCCCCAAACCCAGACCCAACTTATTACAGGTATTTACCAAGTTATCATATCAATAGTTCCATAGGGGCAGACTTTATAAACGCCAACCTTGCAAAAGAATCCTTTTTGGAAAATCCGCAAATGGATTGGGGACAATTGTATGCTGCCAATGCCAATAATGATGACAAAGCGGCCTATCTACTTTATGATGATATTGCTCGGGACAAAACCTACATAGCGTCAACCAGTTTTGATTATACATTGAACAATCTCATAAAACTAGGTTTCGGTGGAAACTATAAATCTACATTATCAGAAAATTACGGGGAGATTCAAGATTTGTTGGGTGCCAGCTTCCACGAGGACATGGATACTTTTTCCAATACATTAAACGATGTTGATGGTAATGTACAGAAAACAGCAGGAGAAAAGTTTAGTTATCATTACAATATACATGCCTCTAAAATGGAAGGTTTTGCCCAGGCAAAACTAACTTCCAACAAATGGGATGGTTTTGTGTCTGCTTCTTATTCTAATTTTAATGTACAGCGGGATGGCTTGTTCAAAAACGAACGTTATTTGGAAAATTCCTTTGGAACTGGTGAAAAGGTTTCATTGTCCAGCCTATCCTATAAAGGAGGGTTCACCTATTTTTTGACAGGTCGGCATTGGTTCAAGGCCAATGCAGCAATGATTGAAAAACCGCCCATTGTGCAAAACATCTTTGTAAACCCAAGGGAAAACAACGAAATAGTTCCAGAGATTCAAAAAGAGAACATCAGTAGTCTAGATGTAAGCTATTTTGTCAGATTGCCAAGCTTAACGGGGCGCATAAGTGCATTCTACACCAGGTTTCAAAACACGACGGACATCAATTTCTTTTTTGTGGACTCAGGTTTGGGTTCCGATTTTGTGCAAGAAGTAATTACTGGCCTGGACAGACTACACAAAGGGATTGAGTTTGGTTTTGAATATGAAGTGTCATCCAGCGTAAAATTGACCGCAGCAGGAAATGTAGGTCAGTATGTTTATGCAAGTGACCCATCGGTAAAAATAAATTTTGATACCGCAGGAGCTGAGGAAGAGCTGATCAATCTGGAAGGAAATATAGACTTGGGCGTTGCCACCTTAAAAGATTTAAAACTGGCACAGGGCCCTCAAACTGCTTTTGCCCTGGGAGTGTCTTACAGAGCTCCAAAATACTGGTGGGTAAGTGCAACCACTAATTATCTCACCAATAATTATATCAATATTTCCACGATTACCAGAACCTCTAGTTTTTTAATAGATCCGGAAACTGCAGAACCTTTCCCTGAAGCGACAAAGGAGAATGTGGCAAAATTATTAAAGCAAAGGAGTTTGGAAGATATCTATTTACTCAATTTGGTCGGGGGCAAGTCGTGGTTGCTCGGCGGAAAATACATTAGTGTGTTCGCCAGTGTAAATAACCTCTTTGATACGGTTTTCCGTACCGGCGGATATGAACAGAGCAGGAACGGAAACTATGGACAACTAAAGCAGGACAATCTAAGCGGCTCACCCTCCTTTGCCCCGAAGTATTGGTACAGCTACGGAAGAACCTATTTTTTGAATTTGGCCATAAGCTTTTAATCATCTCCCTATGAAAAATATACTTTTAAAAACCTTTGGAATAACTGGATTGTTCATGTTTATCTGCTGTGTGGACGGTAGAGATTTTGATACTATAGCAGAAAGTTGCACTACTGATATTGAACCCAATATCACTTTTTCGGAATTGGATTCTTTGTCGCAGGATGAAGTGATACAGATTTATGATGATCTAATATTGGAGGGTTATGTGATTTCTTCCGACAGGGCCGGAAATTTTTACAATGTTCTCTTTTTGCAAGATGCCATGGAAAAACCATCGTATGGACTTCAACTCGAAATTGATTTAAGGGAATCACATTTGTTATTTCCTGTTGGAAGCAAGGTAATGGTTAAGCTAAGGGAGCTATACCTTGGCAAAAAAGGAAGTACACTTAGATTGGGAGGTGTTTTCTCCTCATTCGGCAATTTATCCATTGGAAGATTGCCGAGGGGAAAGGTTTTTGGCCATCTTTTCTTGTCCTGTGACAGTGAGGGGACCCTTGAACCTGTGATTGCTACCATCCCTGAAATGGAGAGCATACCATCAAACGTATTGGTCGAGGTTGAATCATTGGAGTTTTCGGAAGAAGATCTAGAGCAAACTTATGCAGTATCCACCGAAGAGACCGAGCGAACCCTTATGGACTGCGAAGAAAACGAAATTGTTCTTTTGAATAGTGGTTATGCAGATTTTCAAGACGAACCAATACCAATAACAAATGGAAAAATAACCGCGGTTCTGGTAAGGGATGGAGATACACCACAATTGATAATCCGTACTTTGGAAGATGTGAACTTTACAGAAGAACGTTGCCCAGAGATTATCACGGAGTTTACTTCCAATCAGATTTTTATTTCTGAGTTGGCAGACCCCGACAACAATTCAAAAGCACGTTTTGTGGAATTGTACAACTCCGCATCCGAACCATTGGATTTAAATTTATGGACACTCCGACGATACACTAACGATAATACCGAGGTTAGCTCCACTATTGATTTATCCGGTTTGATTATTGGTCCAGAAAGTACGTTGGTCATATCGCCCAATGCAGAAGAATTTGAACTGGTCTATGGGTTTGCTCCAGACTTGGGAGTGTCCACAAACAGCCCAGCAGATTCCAATGGAGATGATAATCTGGAATTGGTAGATCCCTTCGGAGCCATAATTGATGTCTTTGGAGCTATAGGCGAAGATGGAACGGGAACCAACCACGAATTTGAAGATGGTAGGGCCGTTCGTAATCTGGATGTTTTGAAAGGGAACCCTGTCTATACTTTTAACGAATGGACCATATATAATGATACAGGGGAAGCAGAAACGATAAAACTGCCCCAAAACGCCCCCGAGGATTTTTCCCCAGGGGTTAGGGAGTAAACTGTTTAGAAAGCCGTGTACTTGAATTTTTGTCCGCCAACCGAGGCATCGGCCATAAGACCGGCTTTAGGTAGGGCAAAAACAGCTACGCCATCTTTGTATTTGGCCTCAAAGGCAATCCCGGATTTTAGTGCCACTGCAGATGTTTCCGCTGCAAACTGGAACTTTTCCGTTTTAAACCGTTGCAGGTCCACATCGGTTTCAAAGAAAATAACCTCAATGATAGCTTGTCCACCAGCTTGCAATCCAATATTTAGTTTTTTAAGGTTTGCCATGCCTACGGCTTCACCATTTTCATAAACTACTCCATTGCCCGATGCTCCACCGATAATAAACCCGCCTTTGCCAACATTGGGGAAAATAACGTAGCCTGCAGATTTCTCAAAAAAACCTTCCAAATCCGGACTGGTTTCCAATAAGGTTGTTTTGGCCTTTTCAGCGTCGGCCATAATTTTTCTGTCTTTGCTGTTTTGTGCCACAGCATTGGTTCCCATCAATAGAATGCCGATTAGGGCAAATACCTTATATAATTTCATCAGTTCAAATTTTAGTGTTACAAAATTAAATAAAGAATGCCCTTTAGTAGGGAAAAGGGTTCCCAATTACTGTTAAGGAAAGCCTATAGTTTGGGAACAATGGTTTTTGATGATCCATTTCTCTACATATAATAGAAATTTACTATAATCAAATAATGTTTTAATATTAAAAATCTATATTTAAAGAATGCATTTTCGTATTTTTATTAAGCTGAAAAAATATAATCATATAACTATAAAACCTATAAAATTATGAGTAAAGAAATAGCGAACGGGGCAGATGCAAGTCAGTGTCCATTTTTGGGTGGATTTGCCGGTATGGGTACTTCAAACAAGGATTGGTGGCCCAATCAACTAAGGTTGGAATTGTTGAGCCAGCATTCTGAAAAATCAAACCCACTTGGGAAAGATTTCAACTATGCGGAAGAGTTTAAGAAGTTGGATTATGCTGCGCTTAAAAAGGATCTATTGGATGTTATTACCAATTCACAAGATTGGTGGCCTGCCGATTTTGGCAGTTATGCAGGGTTGTTTATCCGTATGGCATGGCACAGTGCCGGTACTTATCGTGTTCAAGATGGCCGTGGAGGTGGAGGACGTGGGCAACAGCGTTTTGCACCACTGAACTCGTGGCCGGATAACGTGAGCTTGGACAAAGCTCGTCGATTGTTGTGGCCCATCAAACAAAAATACGGTCAGAAGATATCTTGGGCCGACCTTATTATTTTGGCCGGTAACGTAGCTTTGGAATCAACAGGATTCCGAACCTTTGGTTTTGCTGGAGGCCGTGAAGATGTGTGGGAGCCGGATCAAGATGTGTATTGGGGTAACGAAACAGAATGGTTGGCATTGAGTGATGCGCCAAACAGCCGTTACCAACACAATAAGGAAGATCGTGAGATAGAGAATCCATTGGCTGCCGTGCAAATGGGATTGATCTATGTTAATCCAGAAGGACCAGATGGAAATCCTGACCCAGTGGCCGCTGCGCATGATATCCGCCAAACTTTCGAGCGTATGGCCATGAACGATGAAGAAACCGTGGCACTTATCGCTGGAGGACACACCATTGGTAAAACACATGGAAATGGTGATCCAGAAAAAATTGGTGCGGATCCAGAATCAGCAGATTTGGAACTACAAGGATTGGGATGGGCAAATAAAAATGGTACAGGAAAGGGGCCTGATGCCTTTACTTCTGGATTGGAAGTAATTTGGACCTCCACCCCGGTACAATGGAGTAACGATTTCTTTAAGTTCTTGTTTGAATATGAGTGGGAATTGACCAAAAGTCCAGCTGGTGCATACCAATGGGTAGCTTCCAATGCAGAGGCCATTATCCCCGATCCTTTTGGTGGGCCCAACAGAAAACCTACGATGTTGACCACCGACCTTTCTTTGCGTTTTGACCCAATCTACGAGAAAATTTCACGTAAATTCTATAACGATCCACAGGCATTTGCAGAAGCGTACGCCCGTGCTTGGTTTAAGTTGACTCACCGCGATATGGGGCCAGCTTCCCGTTATTTGGGACCAGAAGTGCCCAAGGAGGAATTGATTTGGCAAGACCCCATTCCTGCTGTGGACTATACCTTGGTTGATGATGCGGATGTAGCAGCATTGAAAGTGAAAGTATTGGATTCAGGTCTTTCAGTTTCTGATTTGGTCTACACGGCTTGGTCATCCGCAGCCACTTTCCGTGGGGGGGACAAGCGTGGTGGTGCCAACGGTGCACGTATCAACTTGGAACCGATGAAAAGTTGGGAAGTGAACAAAGGAACCGATAAAACCATTAAGGTTCTAGAAGGTATTAAGGATGAATTTAATAGAAACGCCACTGATGGCAAGAAAATATCTTTGGCCGATATGATTGTTTTGGCAGGTAATGCGGCTGTTGAAAAAGCAGCTAAAGATGCTGGTGTTTCTACCGAGGTGCCATTTTCTCCCGGGCGTAACGATGCTAGACAAGATCAAACTGAAATAGAATCAGTGAACTATTTGAACACACCTTATGATGGGTTCAGAAATTATGTAAAGGAGGGAGTAAAAGTCCCCGCGGAGCATTTGTTGGTGGATAAAGCTCAATTATTGACCCTTACCGCACCCGAAATGACTGTTCTTGTCGGTGGTTTACGTGTTCTTGGAGCCAATTTTGATGGTTCAAGACATGGTGTGTTTACTGAAAACATAGGTGTATTGAGCAACGATTTCTTCGTAAACTTACTTGATATGTCAACCGAATGGAAGGCGGTCAACGATGAAAAATCAATTTACGAAGGACGTGATCGTAAGACAGGTGAATTTAAATGGTCTGGAACGCGGGTAGATTTGGTATTTGGTTCTAACTCTATCTTGCGTGCTATTGCGGAAGTCTATGCTGAATCAGGCTCAGAAGAAAAATTCGTAAAGGATTTTGTGGCAGCTTGGACCAAAGTAATGAACCTAGATCGTTTTGATTTGCATTGATCCATCCAATCAACGTAGAAAAATAGAAAAGGAAAATTAATAACAAAGACTGCCATGACAATACTGTTGTGGCAGTTTTTTTATAACTTTCGGAATAGCTATGAACAATAAAGAAAAACTCTTCGATCAAATAAGGACAGGGAATTTTGAAGCTGTACGGGACCTGTTGGAAAACAACCCCAATTTATTGGAAATTAGGGATCAACGAGGCTCTACTCCGCTGTTGTTGGCAGCCTATTATGGACATGAAAATATTGTAACTCTTTTGTTGGACAAGGGAGCGAGGGTGGATGCTTTGGACGGTTCGGGCAACACGGCGTTAATGGGTGTTTGTTTCAAGGGGTTTACCGGTATCGCTGAAAAATTGATAAAAGCAGGGGCCAATGTGAGCCAAAAAAATGCCATGGGCGCCACTTGCCTTATCTATGCCGTAACGTTTAACCGAATAGATATTGCTGAACTTCTCCTAAAACATGGGGCGGATACAGCTGTAAAAGACGCTCGGGGCAATACCGCTATGGACCTTGCTCTAGAACAGGGAAACAGTGAAATGGTAGAACTTTTAAAAAAGTATTAGATGCAAGCCACTTTGGACATTGCTCTCATTCAATCTGATTTGCTCTGGGAAGACCCCGAAGGAAACCGGGAAATGTTTGAAGGGAAGATAAATTCCATTTCAGAGGATATCGATTTGATCATATTGCCCGAAATGTTCACGACCGGTTTTACCATGGAACCTCAAAATATTGATATATCCGAAGGGAATGTCACTGTAAAATGGATGCAAGGGTTAGCTCGGGAAAACCAAGTAGCATTGATGGGCAGCATCGTTTTTCACGAGCAGGATAAATTTTTCAACCGATTGTTTTTTGTTTCACCGGAGGGTAGAGTTGAGACCTACGACAAAAAACATACGTTTACCTTGGCAGGTGAAGATGAGGTATATGAAGCGGGTAATCAAAAACTGATCTTGGAATATAAAGGATTCAAGATTTGCCCGATGATCTGTTATGATCTGAGATTTCCAGTTTGGGCCAGAAACATGGAGGATTATGATATATTGGTGTATGTTGCCAATTGGCCCAAGAAAAGAATCAATGCGTGGGACACATTATTAAGAGCAAGGGCCATCGAAAACATGGCCTATTGTATTGGGGTCAACCGGGTAGGTTTGGATGGAATGGATTATGAATATACGGGACATTCCGCGGTTTACGATGCTCTTGGGCAAAAAATAGGTTTTTCCGAAGAAGAAGAGATAATATATGCCACATTGCACAAGGAACATATTGAATCCACGAGGAAAAAACTAAGGTTTTTGGAAGACAGGGACAATTTTAGTTTGATAGTATAAAAGTTTCCTCCTTTTCCCAGTTGGCCCTAATTTCAATAACTCCTGGATAATAACTTACCTTTTCAGGTTGGATTTTTTTAAGGTAATTACCGGTATCCAATTTACCATTCCCATTTTTATCCAATATCACACGGGCCACATAGTTGCCGGGATCTAAATTGTTGAATTCGAAGATTTGGGATTCACTGGCAATGATTTCCCGCTGTACCTCCCCTTTTTCGTTGGTCAGTTGTACAATTACAGGATAGGTGACGTCACCCCCTAGAACCATTCTAAGGTTGCCATAATCGGCAAAACTTCCAGTGGATAAATTATAGGCCAATGTATCATTTTGAGTTCCAAAAAAATCGGTTATGGCCCCAGGTAAAAACGAAAAAGAATAACTTTGATTCGGCTCCACTTCAAAATCAAAATCGATTTTATTTTTTAAAGTGTCCAGTACATAGGTGTATGTCGCAGGAATGGAATCGCTAACATTCAACGATATGTTACTGGTGTCCACCGCTACGATAGGGGTATTGGCCAAAATACTGAAAGTGTCCTCGAAATTAAACTTCCCACTTGTGGAAGTTGCTAGTTTTAAAGAATCCAATGGAAGGTCGCGCATTTTCACGGTAAAGGTATCGATTGCCTGTACCTTGTCATTTTTCACTACAAAAATTATTGAGTCCAAATCAGTGGGGGTAAGCCAATAATTCAAGGTGTCCTTGTCCCTTTCTTTCAAAATAGTGGTTTTAACAGAGTCGGGAAGAGAGGTCAAAGTTTCAATATTGATATCCCCATAATCTCCTTGAAAACCGAAAATTATTTTGTTTTTGGCCACTAAGCTGGGCACGGAAGCTTTGTAATTTAACTGTTCCTGAAAGAGGTTCAACAAGTAGATGGAATCCGTCGGAATTGTAATGGTATCTTCTATAAACCCGATTTTATCCTGGGCTTGGTCGAACATATTGTTTTTGTTTACATCCTTTAGACCGAACAACGCATATTTTCCAGCTTTAAGGTTTTTCAATTCAAAAAAAGGTAAACTATCCCCTGTATTGGTAATATACAATGGAGGTTCTTTGTAAATCGTGGAATCATTATAGGTGCTGTCCATTTCGTAGAGCATTACACTTATAAATTCATCTGCCTTTCTGTTAATGGCATCTTTTACCGCCCCGGACAGGGTCAGGGAATCAAGATAGTCCCCTGTGGAGAACACATAACTCAAAAAGCTATTGGGGTTTCCCTCATTATTGTCTTGAATACTTTGTCCAAAATTAATGGTATATGTGGTATTTTCCCTAAGCGTATCCTTAATTATGACCTCCACATATTTGCTTGGTGTCCCTTGAGGACTTATTTCAGCAGCATTCTTAAAGGGAGGGGAAACCACCAATTGGTTCTGGACATCCTGTAGTTTTATAAGTTCATCAAAATATAGGCGTATTTTTTTTGCTTTAAAGTTGGTAGTAAAGTTTTCCGGTTCCGCCCTTACCAGCTTGGGCGGTGTTATATCCTTAGGGCCACCACTGGGAGAGCCTCGCTTGGCACATTGCCAAAGGGCAAGGGCCATAAAGGTAAAAAATAGAAGTCCCAACAATTTTTTTAAGTACACCATGCCTAAAAACAATGTGGAACAAAGAAACAACTAATTTGAAAACTGGGACAATGCATTAATAAAATTTAACCCTCTTTCACCACGGCCATACTCAACACATAAATCCCCAGATCCTTTTGTTGGGAAAGTGCTCGGGCACAGGATTCAATGGTAGATCCCGAGGTGATAACATCATCTACCAAAAGAACATTTTTATATTTTCGGGGGGTTGATGTCTTAAGTTGAAAAGCATCTTTTGAGTTTTCCCATCGCATTTCCTTTCTTTTTTTGGTCTGGGTTTTTGTATTCTTTACTTTTATCAACCAATCATCGCAATATTCGGCTCCGAGATTTATGGCAACGGTACGGGCAAACAACTCCACTTGATTGTAGCCACGCTTTTTTAGCCTTTTGGGATGCAGAGGAACGGGAATAACCGCATCAATATGGTTGAGATGTCCACTTTCCCTTAAAAGTGAGCCGCACCAATCTCCAAAAAAACCTCCAATTTGTTCTTGATTTTTGTATTTGAGCCAATGAAGCAAATTTTTTACAATACTTTTTTTTGAGAAAAAAACGAAAGAAGCTGCCTTTTTTATGGGAATTCTCCCATAAAATATACGGTCCACTGTGTTTTCTTCCAGGTAGTTATGATCGGTGAGTGGCAAATCATGTCGACAAACTGCACATAAAATCCGCTCTCCACTAAATAATTGCGTATTACATCCAAAACATACCCTTGGCAATAGGATGTTGTTAATCTCGTTTATTATCTTAGCCAACCTTTTTGGTGTCAAATCTTATAAATTTTTTAGTGTAGTCCGTCAACCCCATGAACTCCCAAGATAGCAATTTTAACTACAAAATTATTTTTGCCGCTATGGCAGCGGTAATAGTGGGGATTCTTATTGCCTTTTATTACAGCTATGCGCAATCCAAAAACCAAATGATTTATTTGGAAGAGGAAAAATCACTTTTGGTAAAAGACCTTACCTTGATGAGGGCCGAAGTTGACCGTCTATCAGGCCTTAATGAAGTAAACGAAATAGAGTTGCAAACTTCTCGTTTTAGGGTGCAACAACTACTTGATTCGGTGGGGAGATTGAACTTCAGTATCACCAAATTGAAGGAGACCAGAAAGGAGCTCCGTAAACTGGAACTTCGTTTTGATAGCCTCAAGCTCAAGAACAACTTTCTACGATACAACAATAGTTTATTGGCCAGCAAGTATGATGAAACCCTAAAGCAGTTGGAAGAACTACGAGGCAAGGCCAGTAATATGCAACGCACAGAATCTTTACTGCGCGAGACCAACCAGGAGCTTACAAGGGAACTTCGAATAAAAAGCTATTTAAAGCTGCAGGATGCCGAAGGCAGCGGGTTTAGATTGAGGGCGGGCAGACCCATAAAAACCAATAAGGCTTCCGTAATCGAAAAGTTGAGGGGGTGTGTCACCATTTTGAGCGATCCCAACTCCGAAGGGGACATCAAAGTATTGTACTTTCAATTTTTAGATCCCAATATGTCGATTATAGAGGACAACGCCAATACCATTTCGGTGAGTGGAAACACCTATAGTAAAAAGGTGGAGATTGTTTACACGGGCAAAGAAATCAGTGTTTGTGATGCGATTACGGTACCGGAAGGGTCTTTGGAAGAGGGAATTTACACCCTAAATGTCTTTGAGGACGAAAGATTGTTGGCTTCCACCGAATTTCAGCTAAAATAGCACACTTCTTTTTGGGTAAAATTCTATTTTTGCCCAATGGCAAATCAGGAAGACATTTTTAAGAAGGTTATCTCACACGCAAAGGAGTACGGATATGTATTTCAATCCAGTGAGATTTATGATGGACTTAGCGCAGTTTACGACTACGGTCAGAACGGTGCAGAGCTAAAGAGAAACATTCGCGAATATTGGTGGAAGGCCATGGTACAGCTCAACGAGAACATTGTGGGTATTGATGCCGCCATATTTATGCATCCTACCACATGGAAGGCCTCTGGCCACGTGGATGCCTTCAATGATCCGTTGATAGATAACAAGGATTCCAAGAAAAGATACCGTGCCGACGTTCTTATCGAAGATTATGTCGCTAAGATTGAAGCCAAGATTGAGAAAGAAGTAAAAAAAGCGGCCAAGAGATTTGGCGATAGCTTTGATAAAGAGCAGTTCCTTTCCACCAACCAAAGGGTGGTAGATTATCGGGCCAAGGCAGATTCCATATTAAAACGAATGGGTAAATCTTTGGAAAACGAAGATTTGGCCGACGTAAAAGCCTTGATCGAGGAATTGGAGATTGCATGTCCGCTTTCAGGTTCCAAAAATTGGACCGATGTTAAACAGTTCAATCTGATGTTCGGAACCAAGTTGGGTGCTTCAGCAGATAGTGCCATGGACCTGTATCTTCGACCTGAGACCGCACAAGGTATATTTGTCAACTTTTTGAATGTTCAGAAAACGGGACGTATGAAAATTCCGTTTGGGATCGCCCAAACTGGTAAAGCTTTCCGTAACGAGATTGTGGCCCGTCAGTTTATTTTCCGGATGAGGGAATTTGAACAGATGGAAATGCAATTCTTTATAAAACCGGGAACTCAAAAGGAGTGGTACGAAGCTTGGAAGGAAAAACGTATGAAATGGCACCTTTCTTTGGGTATGGGTGAGGAGAACTACCGTTTTCACGACCATGAAAAATTGGCCCACTACGCCGATGCAGCTGCCGATATCGAATTCAGGTTCCCATTCGGATTTAAGGAATTGGAAGGAATTCATTCCCGTACCGATTTTGACCTGGGCAAGCATGAGGAATATTCGGGCAAGAAGCTTCAGTATTTCGACCACGAAGAAAATAAGAGCTACACTCCTTATGTATTGGAAACTTCCATAGGACTAGATCGTATGTTCCTGGCAGTGTTCTCCAATTCGCTGCAAGAGGAGGAATTGGAAAATGGTTCAACACGGACTGTGCTAAAAATCCCGGCCGTTCTTGCGCCATATAAAGTGGCCGTTCTTCCCTTGTTGAAACGTGATGGACTTCCAGAGGTAGCCCAAAAATTGGTGGATGAGCTAAAATGGGATTTCAATGTGGATTATGACGAAAAGGATGCTGTAGGCCGTCGCTATCGTCGTCAAGATGCGGCAGGAACACCTTTTTGTGTTACCGTTGACCATCAAACATTGGAGGACGATACGGTTACCATTCGCCATCGTGATACTATGGAACAAAGCCGTGTGAAGCTTTCAGAGGTGAAAGATATCATCTCCAAAGAAGTGGATATGCGTTATTGGCTACAGAAAATTTAAGGGTTAGAATAAACCGGTAATTTCCCCATCATCATTGATGTCGATTCCTTCGGATGAAGGATGGGAAGGCAGTCCGGGCATACGCATAATGTTGCCTGTAATAGGAACCAGGAAGCCTGCTCCGACCGCAATCTCAATCTCCCGAACGGTGATGATAAAATCTTTGGGCCTGCCCAACAGTTTTGGGTTGTCCGATAAGGATTTTTGGGTCTTGGCAATGCAAACGGGCAGCTGATCCAAACCTAGGTCTGCAATTTTCCTAAGATCCGCTTTGGCCTTGGCAGTATAATCCACGTACTCCGCACCATAAATTTCTGTGGCAATTGTGGCAATTTTATCCTTTACACTGGATCTCCAGTCATAAAGTGGTTGAAATGCTGATGCTTTGGATTCAACAATGTCGATTACGGCTTTGGCCAAATCTTCCGCGCCTTTACCACCTTTGCCCCAAACATCAGCAACAGCAATTCGGATACCTTTGGAAGCTGCAAATTCTTGAATTGCCGCAATCTCGTCATCGGTGTCGGAAACAAATTTGTTGATGGCTATTACGGGGACCATTTTGAACTTGGCAATGTTTTCTATGTGCTTCTCTAGGTTTGGAAGTCCTTTTTTTAAATCAGCTACGTCTGGTTCTGTCAATGATTTTAAATCTGCCCCACCATGGTATTTCAAAGCACGAACGGTAGTGGTAAGTACAACCGCCTTCGGTTTCAGTCCAGCACTTTGGCACTTGATATCGAAGAATTTCTCAGCTCCCAGATCAAATCCAAATCCTGCTTCTGTCACGGTATAATCTGAATGTGACATGCCCATTAAAGTAGCGATTACCGAGTTGGTTCCCTGTGCGATGTTGGCAAAAGGTCCACCATGGATTATGGCCGGGTTGCCCTCAATGGTCTGTACCAAATTGGGTTTAATGGCATCTTTTAGCAAAGCGGCCATGGCTCCTTCCGCTTTTAGGTCTTTGGCGTAAATAGGTTTTTTGTCGTAAGTATATCCCACAAAAATATTCCCCAATCGCTTTTTTAGATCACTTAAACTTTCTGCCAGACAGAGTATGGCCATAATTTCGGAAGCAGCTGTAATATCAAACCCCGTTTCCCTTGGCACTCCAGAAGTAGTACCACCAAGACCTACGATTACGTGGCGCAGGGAACGGTCGTTCATGTCCATTACCCGTTTCCAACCTATGGTTCTAGGGTCTAGGAGCAAGGAATTGGTCTTACTCTGAATATTGTTGTCAATAATGGCAGATAATAGGTTGTGTGCTTTTTCAATGGCGGAAAAATCCCCGGTAAAGTGCAAATTAATGTCCTCCATGGGCAAAACTTGGGAATAACCACCACCCGTGGCACCTCCTTTTATTCCAAAAACAGGGCCCAAGGACGGTTCACGTAAAACTACCGTCGTTTTTTTGCCCAATCGGTTCAACCCCTCTGAAAGGCCTATGGACATGGTAGTTTTTCCTTCTCCGGCAGGGGTTGGGGAAATGGCCGATACTAAAATAAGGTTGCTATTCTTGGCTTTTTCTCTATTTATGGCTTTCAGGGGAAGTTTTGCTTTGTATTTTCCGAACATTTCAATGTTCTCAGGGGCGATTCCAAATTTTTCTGCAATGGTAGAAATGTGTTTCAATGAAATACCTTTGGCGATTTGTAAATCGGTCATAGTGTGGTTTTTATGTGCATGGGAAACCTATATAGGTTCCAAAATTGATATACAAGATACTATAATTGGAGGATTAAAACTATGATATTTATTGCCCAAGTGGGTTATTCTACTCTTCGTCCTTGGGTGGTAAAGGATAGCCCTTGTTGCCCGGATGTGGAAATCATCACTCCTTCAAAATAGGGTTCGTGGGAATCGGGTTTTATCGACCATTGAAAAAGAAAATTGGCCCCGGTACCACCAGATTGATCTTTCTCATCAATCACGATTTCTACCGTTTCCATTGGCTTTATGTAGATGGGCTGATCAAAATAAGTCCTGATGGGGTTGCCTTTGGTATCAAAATATTCCGCTTTAGTGATATAAATGGTGTCGGTCAGGTTGGTGTTCCGCATACTGATGGTACTGGTAAGGTTGTGTGTCCGGTGTTCGGTCTCACTATAAATTTCGGAATACACGGAAAGATAGGAGATACCTTCCAACAGGGAATCCTTTTTAGCAATATTGGCCATACGATTATTCCAGTTAACAGGGTCAATGGAACTCACATCCTTCTTAGCTTGTTCTGCACAAGAAAATATCAGAAGTAATAAAATAAATGGAACAAGTTTCCTCATCATTCATTTTGAAATAGGTGAACTAAGATACGGATTAGTTCGAAACCCTTGGGAAAGCCTATCCTTTATTTGATTAAAAGCT
The DNA here is from genome assembly GCF_002699205.1 of Allomuricauda sp. Lineage (GTDB taxonomy): Bacteria > Bacteroidota > Bacteroidia > Flavobacteriales > Flavobacteriaceae > Flagellimonas. Next base: position 32,675 of record NZ_PABT01000052.1, on the reverse strand, counting down.
ACCCTTTCTGCTTTCTGAACAATAAATATGAATAGATCACCGGAACCAAAACCATTATCGCGATAGTGATCATAAAAATGATGAAATTGGTCTGTTCATTATAAGTAAGGCTGGATAAAATGATGATAAAACCACCAATAAACCAGATTTTGCCACCAAGTTTGTGGGTCTCTTTCCAAATGTTTTCGTTTTCCAGCGTCCAAGGTGTCCTGATGCCAATAAAATAATTGGTCTTGAGAGTCTTGAAATAATTTCCAAATATGATGAAAAGTATACCGCACAACATCAAAATATAGTTGGGATTGGCAAAAGATTGGTTTTTTGCGTTGTATATGATAAACAGGGCCAAAATTGACATAAAGGTGGTAATGACCCTTTTTAGCGTGTGGTATTTCTTCCCCATTTTTTGGATTTGTTTTTTTGGGTCGATGTAGGGGACCACCGAAAAAATCACATAAATCAATAAGGAAGTCATAATCGGGATTAAGATAAGTTCCGATTTATCCCCGTAGCGATCCACCTCGCCCTTGATATTATAATGCAATGGCACTTGTGCGGGCAATTGGTTCCATACATAGGCCAAATACAGGAAAGGGAGCAAAACGATCCCAATCAATGGGAGTTCTTTTTTTAGGTTCATGATTTATTTTTTAAGGTTAGTATCCAGTTGAGCAAATCTTCCAATATGGTGGTGTTGAGGGAATACTCCACAAACTGTCCTTTTTTTTCGCTGGTGACCAGATTGGCTTGTTTTAAAATGTCCAAATGGTGTGAAATACTAGGTTTGGAAATCTGAAACCGTTCGGCAATTTCACCAGCGTTCATGTCCTTTTCCTTGAGCAGTTCCACGATCTGCCTACGCGTTTCATCATTAAGGGCCTTGAACAGCTTGTTCATTTCTTATATTTAGTTATTTAGACAAATATCTAAATATTATTTAAAAGCGCAAAATAAATATTGATATACAGGTGTTTAGAATAAATTGGCTATGCTGAAATTGTTTCAGCATCACATTATAAAAAAGATGTGACCCCTGAACTGAATTCAGGGTGACGGAAATGATTCCCAAACATTGCTCATTGTTTAGCTTTAATGGGAATCCAAAACTCCTCCTCGGATTCGGGATGCTCACCGTTGTATTTACTTCCCATTACTGCAAAGTGGGGCCTATCATCGATAGTGAATCCAGAAGTTGGGAACCACTCGCCATAAATGTACTTGAATGTTTCCATGACTTCACTTGGTTTTCCTTTGTAGTGAAATACAGCGTATTCTCCCGAAGGGATGGTTAGATCATCCATGCCTTCCGGGATTTCATCAAAATCCGATACGGCAACGGCCGCCCACTTTTCAAATTCTTGGGTGGGGTCAAAATGCTGAAAGTATTCCGGACCTGGATAGATTTCAACGGAATATAGATCTTGACTTGCCAAGTTTTTTATTTCCTTTTTTCTTGGGGAGAAGCTTTGCCAAAGTTCCCTGGTTTTGTCGTTGATCAAAGAAATAGTCGTTTTTTGACCTACCAATTTGATACTGGGCAATGTTTCGATTCTAGGTGTCATAAATATAAATAACGTTTTAAAATAGGTAGGACAGTTTTATTCCCCCAAAATAGTTTCGGCCATTTCCCGGATAATAATATCTCGGTTGAGCTCCACCAAAACCAACGGCATTGATCAATACAGATTGCGCATAGTTGCTATCAAAAACATTGTTGACCCCTACGTTGAGTCCCAAATTGATCTGGGATGAAATTGAAGTTTTAAATGCCAACTTAGCATGAAAAACATTAAAAGAGTCGCTACTGGTCGAGTTGGCATCTGTCAATGGAATTTCGTCCACAAATTGATGGGTCAAGTTTAATTGGAGTCCATTGTCGTGTTTAAGATCGATGCCTGAACTGATTCGATGTTTAGGAACACCCGTAAGCGGATTGCCCGAATAATCGTTGTCCCCATCCACAAAATCCACAAAACTATGGTCGTTCAAGGTATAACTTAAATAAGGTGAAAATGTAATGCTAGAGGATAATTTCCCCAAATACTGTAGGTCCAGTTCCAAGCCTTGATGACGAGTTTTTCCCGCGTTTCTTCCTATGTATTGGTCCTCTCCTACACGTTGGGCCACCAAAAGATTTTTTACGTTCATTCGGTATAGGGCAATGTTGGCCGTAAGTCTCTTTTGAAACAGCGACCACTCACTCCCCAACTCATAATTTATACCTGTTTCTTGTGCAATATCCGGGTTGATGATTCCCCCTGGGGTCAGTGTCTCTTCTAAACTTGGATTGGAAAAACCTCTACTGACATTGGCGTAGATATTCCCATTCTTAAGTTGATAGTTCACACCCAGATTGGGCAGTAAAATAACATCAAAATCCCGAACAGCGGATGTGTTGGCCTCGCCTTGGTTATATAGGTCGTTAAAATCGTAATGGGTCTTGTTGAGATTAAGCCCCAACTGGGCGGAAAATTTATCGGAAAATGAATAGGTCAGAGTTCCAAATAAGTTGAATTGTCTTCTGAACTCCGTGTTGTCGCTCAGTTGCGCACCTTGTAAACTGCCATTGCCATTGTTTTCTTCATAAAGATTTTCAAAAGTTCCCCAATGATATTCATCTTTATAGAATTCACTCCCAAAAGTAAATTGGGCCTTGCCAAAATCACCTTCAAAAACGGTTCTAAAACCAAACCCATTGGTAAACTCATCCAAAATATCAAAAGGTCTTGGCTCATAATGGTCCAAATAGGTATAGAAAATACTGGTGGTGTTTTGGAATCGTTCCGAAAATTGATAGGTATGGGACAAACCTGTCAACACATATTTGTTCGCCTCGTAACCTTGGGATTCCAGCCAATTGGATGGAGCCCTGGTAGGATCTTCTTCAAAATCTGTCTGGTTGATGGAACTTGGTATATGTGCGGTATAATCAATATAATTGACTAAAAGAGCCATGCTGCTTTTTTGCCCGGTTCGGAACTGGGAGGTCAGCAATACACCATCTCGTTGGAATTGGCTGTTCTGGCGATAACCATCCGTTTCTAAATGATTATAGCTTAAGCTCATATTGAACCCGTCTTCCGAATGTGAAAATGTCAAATTGTCCTTGAACATATTGTAAGAGCCTATTGACAATGAATTGTTGAGTTTGGTCTCATCTGTTTTAGAGGCTTTGGTCTCCAATAAAATGGCGCCGCCAAGATTGGATCCATAAGCACTGGCTTTTGGGCCTTTTATGACCTCAATGGAGCCTAGGTTTTCAAAATCGTAGGCCTCAATGGTCGAAGAGCCGGTACCATTGGTCACGGGAATCCCGTTAAAGTACATACGGAGCTTGTTTGTTCCGTAGGGTGTTCTAGCTCCAATACCTCTAATGGTGATACGGTTGGTATTGATCGCTCCGGATAGTATGTACACTCCTGAAATTTGGTTTATGGCAGCTGGGATGTCCGTAGGGTTGAACCGTTCAAAAGTTTGGGTGGATATTTTTGATGACAAGGTGATTCCAGTTGCTTTTTTAGGAAGGGCATCTTGGGTCAAAATAATCTCATCCAACTGGGTAATGGAGTCTTTAGGTGTGTCCTGCGCAAAGAATTGAATAGTTGAAAGAAATGTGAGAAGTAGTGGGAGTCCTTTTAATTTTAAGTTCATTTATATGATTTATCTAGTTTGTTTAGTATTGTTTCGGTGTCTTTGATCGTGGCAAATTCATCCTTTAAGCTGGCCAATTCTGCATAAAAAATAATATCGGCGCTGTATTTATTGCCGTCATGTCCAATTTTATCAAAGGCGGCAGTGGCATCAGGCACCAGAACCACGTTGAAACCCAAATTCGAGGCCATCCGAACCGAAGTTGAAATACAATGTTCAAGGGTAAGTCCAGCAATCACCAAGTTGGATATGCCCCTTGTTCTTAATCGATTTTCCAAATCGGTTCCAATAAAAGCGCTGTTCACTGTTTTTTCAAACACTGGTTCGTTGATAGTGGGTTGCACCGCAGGGTGAAAATCGTTTCCCATTTTACTGGGGTGCAAAGGTGAGCTGATATTTGTGGAATTATGTTTTATGTGAAAAATGGGCCATTGTTTTTTCCTGAAATGATTCAGTAGCCTACCGCAATTTTCTTCTGCTTGTGGGTTGTTTCGTTCGGTGCCATAAAAGGTTGTTTCTTGAAGGCCTCGTTGGACATCAATCAAAACAAGTGCGGTCATGCTGGAAATTTGTCCTAAAATTACGGGAAAATATCAAGAAAAAGTCTAGGATTCCTTTCATCAATAGATCTATTGGTCAATTCAATTTTAGGGAGCCGCCCACAATAGCTATTTTTGGACAAAATTGAACTCATGAAAATTGTATCCTATAATGTAAATGGAATTAGGGCAGCCTTGAAAAAAGGTTTTGCGGAATGGTTGGAATCTGTAAGTCCAGATGTGGTCTGCTTGCAAGAGACCAAGGCCATGGAGGAACAAGTGGATACTTCAGTTTTTGAAAAAGCGGGGTATTCGTACAACTATTGGTTCAGTGCACAGAAAAAAGGATACAGCGGCGTGGCTTTACTTTGTAAAAACAAGCCTGACCATGTTGAATTTGGTACGGGTATCGATTATATGGATTTTGAAGGGAGGAATATCCGAGCCGATTTTGGAGATCTTTCCGTGATGAGTATGTACTTGCCTTCAGGAACCAATTTGGCCCGTTTAGATCATAAACTGATGTATATGGCCGACTTTCAAAAATATGCGGATGAACTTCGTAAGGAACGTCCCAATTTGATTGTGTTGGGAGATTATAATATTTGTCATGAAGCGATTGATATCCACGACCCGGTCAGGAACAAGAATGTATCCGGATTTTTGCCCGTGGAACGGGAGTGGATAGGTAATTTTATTAAAAGCGGTTTTATAGATAGCTTCAGACATTTCAACAAAGAACCCGATAATTACACTTGGTGGAGTTACCGAGCCAATGCACGGGCCAATAATAAGGGGTGGCGTTTGGATTATGGTATGGTTGCTGAACCTTTGGAAGACAGACTTAAGCGTTCGGTAATTCTGTCCGAAGCCAAACATAGTGACCATTGTCCCATTCTGTTGGAGGTTGAAAAATAACATTGTCATAAAGGCTGATATTATTGTTTCTGTACCTTTGACCGCCATAAATTATCAAGATGAAATACACCAGAATTCCACATACAGATATCCGCATCAGTAAAATATGTTTGGGCACTATGACTTGGGGTCGCCAGAACAATGAGGATGAGGCCCATGAACAAATGGACTATGCTCTGGACCAAGGTGTGAACTTTTTTGATACTGCCGAATTGTACCCAGTACCTGCCAAGAAAGAGTTATACGCTGTAACCGAAGAGTTTATTGGAAACTGGTTCAAAAAAACAGGAAATCGGGATAGGGTGGTACTGGCCTCCAAAATTGCTGGTCCAGGGGAGGTTGCCAACCACATTCGCAGCACCGGATTCAGTAAGGAAGCAATAGTCAGTGCGGTGGAGGGCAGTTTAAAGCGTTTGCAAACTGATTATATTGATCTGTACCAACTCCATTGGCCGGAAAGGAATACCAACTATTTTGGTCAACGTGGATACAATGCCCATGCCGTTGATGTTTGGGATGATAATATCCACCAAGTTTTGGAAACCCTTCGTGATTTGATTGCGGAAGGCAAGATTCGCCATGTTGGACTTTCCAATGAGACACCGTGGGGAACTATGCGCTATCTGGAAGAAAGCAAAGTACACCAGGATCTGCCTCGTATGCGTACCATACAAAATCCATACAATCTTTTGAACAGGCTTTTTGAAGTCGGACTTTCGGAGATTTCCATGCGGGAACAGATAGGGTTACTGGCATATTCACCTTTAGGTTTTGGAGTGTTGAGCGGTAAATACTTGACTGAAATTCCACCAAGAAAGGCAAGGGTGACCTTATTTCCCAATTACGGGAGATATAGTGGAAATACTGCTGTACAGGCTACTGAAAAGTATGCTCAATTGGCCAAAGAGCACGGTTTGAGCATGGCCCAAATGGCATTGGCCTTTGTAAATACCAGACCTTTTTTGACCAGTACTATTATCGGTGCAACAACAATGGAGCAGCTCAAGGAGAACATAGCAAGTATAGATATCAACCTTTCCGATGCGGTTTTGGAAGGTATTGAAGAAGTTCATAAGGTTATTCCAAATCCAGCACCATAAATCAACCAAATAGATGACCGATTACATCTTCGATCTTGGACACTTTTTGTACCTGTATCCCTGTCTTTTTTAAACCTATTTTGTTGCTTTTGGAAACAAATATGGTGGAGAAACCCAATTTTTCAGCCTCAAGGATACGTTGATCCACGCGTTGCACGGGCCTAATTTCACCAGCAAGTCCTACTTCTGCGGCAAAACAGACTCCTTTTTCAATGGGGATATCAGAGTTACTGGATAAAATGGCCGCTATTACTGCCAAATCAGTTGCAGGATCGTCCACGGAGATTCCTCCGGTAATGTTCAAAAAAACATCTTTTGCACCCAATTTGAAACCAGCCCGCTTTTCTAGGACAGCCAAGAGCATATTCAGTCTTTTGGCATTGAATCCTGTGGCGGAGCGTTGTGGAGTGCCATAAACCGCCGTACTTACCAAGGCCTGGATTTCAATCAGCAAAGGGCGCATACCTTCAACAGTGGCAGCAATGGCCGTACCGCTGAGGTCTTCCTCACTTTTGGAGATCAGCACTTCGGATGGGTTGTTCACTTCGCGCAGTCCACTACCCTGCATTTCGTAGATCCCCAGTTCGGCAGTGGAGCCAAATCTGTTTTTTAGGGAACGAAGAATTCGGTATACGTAGTTTCGGTCCCCTTCAAACTGGAGTACGGTATCCACCATGTGTTCCAATATCTTGGGCCCTGCAATGGTGCCATCTTTGGTAATGTGCCCCACTAAAATAACAGGTGTGTGGCTCTCTTTTGCAAATTTGATGAGCTCTGCGGTACATTCACGGATTTGGGAGATGCTCCCGGCCGCAGATTCAATATAATCGGTATGCAGTGTCTGGATGGAATCTATTACGACCAAATCAGGCTCGATGGTTGAAATCTGCTGAAAGATGTTCTGGGTTTTGGTTTCGGTAAGGATATAGCAATTTTCACTGTTGGGTTGGATCCGATCGGCACGCATTTTTATCTGCCGTTGGCTTTCCTCGCCTGAGACATATAGGATTTTGTAGGGAAGTTTGAGTGCAATTTGAAGCAACAAGGTACTCTTCCCTATACCGGGTTCCCCTCCGAGCAATGTTAGTGAACCGGGGACAAGACCACCACCCAGCACTCTGTTGAACTCCTGGTCCAAGGTGTCAAGTCTGAGTTCTTTTTCTTGTGTAATCTCGGAAACCCGAAGTGGTTTGTTGGCTTGTTTGGCGACCTTATCGGCCTTCCAACTTTTTTTATCCTCTTTTTGTACCACCTCTTCGACAATGGTGTTCCATTCTTTGCAGGATGAACATTGCCCAATCCATTTTGGGAACTGGGTTCCACAGTTTTGGCAAAAAAATGCTGTTTTGATCTTGGCCATTCCTAATTTTGGGTGAAGGCCTAAAGATATGGATTTTGATGGTCGGTTAGGTATTTGAATTACTGGAAAATTTGGATTTTTGACAGTAAATAATCCAAATTTTCCAATAATCGAGAAAGTTCTATCTAATACCCGAAGTCTGCTTTGAGTGCATCAATCTTTTCGAGGGCCAAATCCTTGGTCAAAAAGTCGATTTCCTCTAATTGAAAGGCTTTTTCAAATGTTTTGAACGCTTTTTTGGGCTCTCCAATAAACTCGTAGTACTCTCCTTCAAAATAAAAGCCCATCATAGTATCTGGAAATTCTTTTTTACACAGATCGGACAAAGGTTTCAGGGATTCGTAGTCCTCCTTTTTGAGGCAGGCAGCGTAAATGGCCATGATATCATTGAGTTCCACTGGTTTTTCAAAACCGAACAGGTCCTCAATGGTATCGTAACGATTCTCCAAATAGTTGAAAACAGGTTCCTCTGATGTTAGAATATCGGATTTGTATTCCGCAGGTGTAATGGGCCTATAGATGCTGAACACGTTATCAAATGCTTTGCTTATCCCATAAGCGGCAATGGAGGTGTGGTCTGCACTTTCATACTCATCAAAAAAGTAATGCAAGGATTCTCTAGTAATGGAGTTGATACTGTGGTTCATTTGAAGGATACGCTGTCTATCTTCTGAAGGCTGTTTTTCCACAATCAAATTATAAAATATTGTTTGGTCCAATTCCGATAATCTAGCGGGCACCCTACTTTCCATTTCAGTAGCCATTACCGGGGAAATGTTAATGTAAGAATTGAAGAAGGAGCGGTCCTTGAATAGGAAATAGTTGCCAAAATTGGCGGTAATATCGTAGCCGACAAACATTTTAAAGGGTGCGATATTGTAGGTGGTCTCCAGGTAGGGTATAATTTCTGTCCCCAAAAATTCGTAGAACATTTTACCTTTTTCCGTGGGTAGGCCAGATACGTCTTTGTAGTCACAATCTTCCCATCTTAGGTCGTTTTGTAATTGATGGACACCAACTACTATGGCTTCGGGCATGCGATCGAACCGACTCTGGAACTTTACATTGGCCACAACAAGGTCAAACAGGTATTCGGCATCCAATACCACAATCAATGGGTATGATTTTTCTTCAGTATAATTTTCTGGGAAATAGTAGGAGACGTCCCTACGCTCCTGTAGTTTAAAGGATTCAAAGATTTCTTTTTTTACTTGGGCACTGAGGTTCAAGCACGTGAAGCCTATCAGTAAAAATAGCCATTTTTTCATTGGTTAAGTTTTTCGTGGTAGGGGCTTACCGATTTCTATTCAATAACGGCAATACAATGAAGGATATTGTACCAAAAACGACCACCATCAGGGTTTGTGCTATCCACATGATCCAACCGAAGGCATCCCCCGAAATTGAACTGATACCATAGATGCCCAATGCGGCACTAACGGCTATGGGATATAGGCCTATGCCCCCGTTGGTGGTGGACATGGCGAAAGCTCCTGCAACAAAGGCGACCAATAGTTGGCCCAAGGATAGTGCGGCGGTTTCTTCCACGGTGTGCTTGATGACCCAGAACATACCAAAATAGGCGGCCCATATAAATAGCGTGTGGAAGATGAACGGCCACTTGTTTTTCATTTTGAAGACACTGAGGACGCCGTCCTGTAGCCCGTTTAAAAACCCTTTCAGCTTCAAGGCCAAAGGCGATTTGGATTTACGGATGATGAAGGAGCCTGCAAACAAACCTACTATCCCAATGGCCAAGATTCCAATGGCTCCGATAATATTCACTCCTTTTTCTTCCAAAAAACTAAAAATGAAGTCAGTTTGAAGCACCAATGTTATCATGATAATGATGAGTAGCATCAAAAGATCTATGACCCTTTCGGTGACAATTGTTCCAAAACCTTTTTCAAAAGGCACATTTTCATAGGTGGTAAGTGCGGTGGCCCTAAGGATCTCACCTGAACGGGGTATGCCCAAATTCGCAAAATAGGAAATAAGTACTATAAAGACGTTGTTCGTAACCTTGGGTTTGTAGCCCATCGGTTCCAAAAGGCAGTTCCAACGTATGGCCCTGGAAACATGGCTCAATATTCCGATGACTATGGAAATAGTTACCCAAAATGGGCTTGCGTTGGAAATATAGTGGATGATCTGCTCGCGTTCTGTGGGTGTTGTGGAGTTATAGGAGTACCATACAAGAAACAGCCCAAAGGCAATGGGCACGAATATCTTAAGAAATTTTTTCAGGGAATTGCCCAAAATTTACTTGAGTAGATTGGTTTCCTCGTTTGGGAATACCAATGCGGGGTTAAATGTTTTTGCCTCTTCGATATCCATCCAAGCGTAGGTGATAAGGATCAACACGTCTCCAACGGCCACCTTTCTGGCGGCGGCACCGTTTAGGGTCAACTCTCCAGAGCCCCTTGGCCCCGGAATGGCGTAAGTTTCCAATCGCTCACCATTGTTGTTGTTAACAATCTGCACTTTTTCGCCCCGAATAATGTTGGCGGCATCCATAAGATCTTCGTCAATGGTGATGCTACCAATATAGTTAAGGTCAGCTCCTGTAACTTTTACCCGGTGTATTTTAGATTTTACAACTTCTACTTGCATGGTGCAAAATTATCAATTCAATCTTAGATTATCAATTAGGCGTACGCCTTCTGCGTAAACGGCAATAAACGCCCTATATTTTTGGTTGTCCAGTATTTTTAATGCCGGAGTCAATGTGTCCTCGTCAGCAATTTCAAAATATTCTAGATCAAACAAGGGATGGTTCTCAAATTCGTATTTTACCCAATCCTTTATTTCTAATACACTATTCGTGCCAAATTTGGCTTTGGCAGCTTGTAACGTAGCGTGTATGAAACCTGCTTGTTCGCGGGTGTTTTTTGACAGTCTTTCATTCCGGGAACTCATGGCCAGACCATGGGGTTCCCTTTCAATGGGACAACCTACTATGGTATAGGGCAAATTCTTGGTTTCGACCATTTTTCGTATGATCTGCAACTGTTGGAAGTCTTTTTCCCCAAAATAGGCTTTGTCCGGTGAGACCGTTTTTAATAAAAGTTCCACAATGGTGCCCACACCATCAAAATGGCCGGTCCTGAACTCACCTTCCATTACTTTGTCCAAACCATCAAAATCGTATGATGCTGACTTGACATTGCTTTCATAAATTTCATCGACGGCAGGTGCGAATACCACAATGTTGTTCGAAACCTTTTTCAATAGATCGATATCTTGCTCAAAAGTACGCGGATATTTCTCAAGGTCATCTTTTTTGTCGAATTGTGTAGGGTTGACAAATATGCTCACGACCACCAAATCATTTTCTGACAGGGCTTTTTTTACCAATGAAATATGACCTGAGTGAAGTGCGCCCATAGTGGGTACAAGACCAATGGTGCAGTCTTTTTTACGCTTTTCCAAAGTGAAGGCGTTTAGCTCTTTTTTACGGTCGAATATTATCATATACAAGTACAAAAGGGTGCAAAAATACTATAAATACTGCTAATCAGCATAATTTTTGTACTTTTGCAATTATGTTTTTCGGATAAACAAAAGAAAGTTTTTATGAATGGTAAAAAGGTATTGTTTGTATCTTCTGAATTAGTTCCCTACCTCCCAGAGAATCCTGTTTCCCTAATGTCTTACGAAGCGCCTAGAATGGTAAATAGCAATGGCGGGCAAATACGGATATTTATGCCAAGGTATGGAAATATTAATGAAAGAAGGCATCAATTACATGAGGTGATACGTTTATCGGGAATGAACTTGGTGATCAACGATATGGATATGCCCTTGATTATAAAGGTTGCATCCATACCTAAGGAGCGAATACAGGTTTATTTTATTGACAACGATGAATATTTTAAAAGAAAGGCCACGTTTACCGATGCTGACGGAAACTTGTTTCCGGATAATGACGAACGGGCCATTTTCTTTGCAAAAGGAGTGGTGGAAACGGTAAAAAAATTGAATTGGTCACCGGACATAATACATGTGCATGGCTGGATGGCATCCATGGTGCCCCTTTACTTGAGAAAATATTATGCGGACGAACCTTTGTTTTCTGAAAGCAGGATAGTTACATCGGTTTATGGTAAGGATTTTGAAGGAGAGCTAGACAGTGCCATGATCGATAAGATTGCCTTCGACGGCATTGATAAAGAAGAAATTTCATCGTTGGCCCATCCCGAATATAATAATTTGTTAAAGGTTGCCGTAGATCATTCCGATGCGGTTATTTTAGCCGCGGAGGAATTGTCAGAGGACTTGAAAAACCATATTGATAATCTTTCCGTACCTGTTTTGCCCTATGTTCCGCTTCAGGAAGCAGAGGAAGCATACACAAATTTCTATAACACAGAGGTTTTAAAATAGATTGAATGAGATTTTCCAAGATTACCAAAGTTTCAGCGTTAGTTGGAACTTTGCTTTTACTGATCGCCTCTTGTGAGGATGAATTGGACACCATTGGCGAGGGAGTCATTGCAGGACAGCCCTTCAGTACAGGTAAAGTGGAGTACGACGTTTTTGTCTACAATAAAGGAATTACTGCGGTACAGACCAATAGGCTGCCCTTATATCAGTTGGGAACCTTTGACGATCCCGTTTATGGCAAACGCAAGGCCAGTATTATATCCCAACTTACATTGACCACAACATCACCTACTTTTGGTGATTTGAGCCAAGCCACGGAAGATCAAGCGGATTCAGATGATACCGCGTCCACGGTGGAGGAGAACGAAACGGTGAAGGAAGTTTATTTGTACATTCCTTTTGAAACCCCTCCTTCGTCCGATACCGATGGTGATGGTGTTGATGATGAATTTGAAAGTGGGGACGATGTGACCGACCCGAATTCGGATTGGGATGGAGATGGTGTGACGGATAATCAGGAAAGAATACTTGGCTCAAATCCGTTTGACCCCAATGAAGACGGGACAGGGGATGACTTTGTTGCTAATGCCTATCCCAAAAAGTTTGATTTGGACAGTATTTACGGAGATCGTACGCAGACCTTTAACTTGGTGGTTTCGAGATCTAATTATTTTCTACGTGATTTAGACCCCAATTCCAATTTTCAGGAAGCCCAAGAGTATTATTCCAATCAAGATTTTTCAGCATTTATAGGAGAAACCCTTTTTGATGGGGAGGTCACCATTGATAACGAAGAATTGTTGTTTCGTGAAAATGAGGATGACCCCGATACTGAAGATATAGATGAATCTGAAGAAATAACAAGTAGACTGAACCCAGGTATTCGTGTGCCCTTGGATCCCGATTTTTTTCAAGAGAACATTTTGGACAAAGAAGGCCAGCCCGAGTTGTTGAGCCAATCCAATTTTAAAAATTTTCTTAGGGGAATCCATTTGTCCGGAACCGATATGGATCAATTGATGTTTTTATTGGATTTGACCCAGGCAAACATAACCATCACCTATGAGTATAATGATTACGATTCTGAGGAAGAGGAAATTGTGACAGCGGAAAAGAGTTTTATCTTGAATCTGTTGGTGAGTGGTTCCACAGGGGGAGTTACTGGAAACGCAGTAAATGTTTTTGAGAATGAGATGCTTCCTGCGGAAATTGAAAATGCACTGGATAATGGAGAAAATGCCTCTAGAATATACGTAAAAGGAGGGGCTACCTTGGCAGAGGTAAGATTGTTTGACGAAATGGAGAATGGTGGTGAGGAAATAATCAATCAGATAAAACAGAACAATTGGGTGATCAATGAGGCCAATTTGGTGTTCTATGTGGACCGTGAAACATTGGGGGCCTCTGTTGTTGAGCCACCACGCCTTTACCTCTACAATGCTGAAACCAACCAACCCCTTTACGATGCCAACAATGAAGATGGTACCTATAATTCGACTGCAAATTCGTTAAGATATTTCCCAAGTCATGATGGTATATTGGAAACTGAAAATGATTTGGGTGTAAAGTACACCATTCGTATCACGGAGCATATAAACAATATTATCGTTAGGGATTCTACCAATGCGAGGTTGGGACTGACATTGACTCCAAATATTGCACTTACCGGTGTCCAAGAGGCGATTGACAGTGATATGCAGGGAATTGACTACCCTATTGGTGCTACTATTAGCCCTTTAGGTACTGTTCTCTATGGAAGTAATGTTACTCCCGAAGAAGAGGAGAAGAAACTCAAATTGGAAATTTATTACACCAAAGCGAATTAAACTTTGAATTTATCGTGGTTTTTCGAACGTTTATCGTTTTAAACAACCAGAACTACATATTTTAACGTATACATTCTAAATTTGATGACCACCCCCCCAATGGTCGTTAACTAAAATAAAGCTTATGTGTGGAATAGTAGGATATATTGGACATAGAGATGCCTATCCAATTATTATAAAAGGTTTGCAAAGACTGGAGTATAGAGGATACGACAGTGCGGGAGTGACCCTGTTCGATGGAGAGAATATCCATCTGACCAAAACAAAAGGAAAAGTAGAAGATTTAAAAAACAAGGTCGAAAACACTATTCCCACAAAAGGGAAGTTGGGTTTAGGCCATACACGATGGGCGACACATGGTGTCCCTAACGATGTAAATTCCCATCCACATTATTCCAATTCCGGTGATTTGGTCATCATACATAATGGAATCATTGAAAATTATGAATCCATTAAGCAGGCCTTGGTAAAGAGAGGTTACACTTTTGAATCCGACACAGATACAGAGGTGCTTATCAACCTAATCGAAGAAGTAAAGAAAAAAGAAGGGGTAAAGCTCGGTAAAGCAGTTCAAATTGCATTGAACCAAGTTGTAGGAGCATACGCCATTGCTGTTTTTGATAAGAACAAGCCTGATGAAATTGTGGTGGCAAAATTGGGTAGTCCGCTTGCCATAGGAATTGGCGAAAACGAATACTTCATTGCTTCCGATGCCTCTCCCTTCATTGAATTTACGAACAATGCCGTTTATCTGGAAGATGAGGAAATGGCAATCGTAAGAATAGGAAAGGAAATCAAGCTTCGAAAAATAAAGGATGATGCTATTGCCTATCCAAACATTTTGGAACTTCAGCTCAACCTGGAGGAAATTGAAAAAGGAGGGTACGATCATTTCATGCTCAAAGAAATTTATGAGCAGCCCAAAGCTATAATGGACACTTATCGAGGGCGTTTGTTGGCCGATAAGGGAATTGTTAGAATGGCTGGGATTGACCAAAACCTTGAAAAATTCCTTAATGCCCAGAGAATCATTATTGTTGCCTGTGGAACATCATGGCACGCTGGATTGGTGGCAGAGTATATTTTTGAAGATATGGCCAGGATACCGGTCGAGGTGGAGTATGCCTCTGAATTTAGGTATCGAAATCCGGTAATTACCGAGAATGATGTTCTGATCGCCATATCGCAATCCGGAGAAACCGCGGACACATTGGCCGCAATAAAACTTGCAAAAGAAAAGGGTGCGTTTGTATTCGGCGTGTGTAATGTGGTAGGTTCGTCCATTGCCAGGGAAACCCATGCAGGGGCATATACCCATGCAGGTCCGGAAATTGGAGTGGCTTCAACAAAGGCATTTACCACACAAATTACAGTATTGACCTTGATAGCGTTGAAATTGGCCCAGGAAAAAGGAACCCTTTCCCAGTCCAAGTATCACGAATATTTGGCAGAGCTTGAGGCCATACCGGCAAAAGTGGAAAAAGCATTGCTCTCCAATGCGTTGGTAGAGCAAATTTCCGAAACCTATAAAGATTCAGCCAATTGTCTGTATTTAGGAAGGGGATATAATTTCCCGGTAGCTTTGGAAGGTGCGCTTAAATTAAAAGAAATCAGTTATATCCACGCTGAAGGTTATCCCGCAGCCGAAATGAAGCATGGACCCATTGCCCTGATTGATGAGCAAATGCCCGTTGTGGTGATTGCTACAAAAAAAGGACACTACGACAAGGTGGTCAGTAATATTCAGGAAATTAAGTCGAGAAAGGGGAAGATCATTGCAATTGTTACTGAAGGTGATGAGACCGTTAAGGAATTGGCGGACCATGTAATTGAGGTTCCGGATACACCAGAAAGTCTATCTCCATTGCTAACAACGATTCCACTACAATTGTTATCATACCATATTGCCGTTATGAGAGGTTGTAATGTAGATCAACCAAGAAATTTGGCTAAATCGGTTACAGTGGAGTAATACATAAAAAATATTGAGTTAATTGGAAAAAGGCGCTGAAATCAGCGCCTTTTTTATTGAAAACGTATATTTAGGTATTATTTTTTACCAAAAAAGTATTATGCATGCATAATTTTTTTCAAATTTGTATAATTGAAATAAAAAAAAATGTATCTTCCCCATTGATACTTAACAAGCACATAAACTAAATTAACTCTAATCCATAGCAAATGAAAAGACTTATGTTTGTTTCCCTAATGCTGCTTGGTTTGGCTACTTATGGTCAAACTACCGTAAAGGGAAAAGTAGTTGATGAAAACAATGAACCTATACCTGGGGCCAATGTGGTTCTAGTAGGTAAGGCAGAAGGAACCACTACGGACTTTGACGGAAATTTTACATTTAATACTGATGAAGAGCCTCCTTTTCAGCTTCAATTTTCCAGTATTGGCTTTTCTGATTTTACAGCGAATGTAACTTCAAACAACCAGACGTTATCCATTACGCTCTCCGAAGCCAACACGCTGCTGGACGAAATCGTGATATCGGCATCGAGAACACCGGAACGTATTTTTGAGTCCCCTGTATCCGTAGAACGATTTGGACTTAGGGAAATTAAGAACACAACCGCAGAATCTTTTTATGGTGGACTGCAAAACTTGAAGGGCGTGGACATCAACACCAACAGTTTGACATTTCAGTCAGTGAACACCAGAGGTTTTGCAACTTTTGCCAATAACAGGTTCTTGCAGTTGGTAGATGGAATGGACAACACCGCCCCTGGGCTTAATTTTGTACTGGGTAACCTAGTGGGTATGTCCGAATTGGATGTTCAGAGCGTAGAGATCCTTCCAGGTGCATCTTCTGCACTTTATGGAGCAGGTGCTTTCAACGGTATACTGTTTATGACCAGTAAAAACCCATTCGATTTTCAGGGAATAAGTGCATACGCTAAAGGAGGGGTAACCACCCAAGATGCAGCAGGAACTAATTTTTACAAAGATTTTGGTGTACGTGCAGCACATGCATTTAGTGATAAATTGGCCGTTAAAGCCAACTTGTCTGTTATGACAGGTGAAGATTGGCATGCCAATAGCCGAGTGGATTTAAATAATCCAGGAGCAGATCGTTCCAACCCGGCCTATGACGGATTAAATGTGTATGGAGATGAAGTTTCAACAGTTTTGGATTTTGATGCTGCTGCTGGTTTTCCTACGGGAACAGTTGGTTCCGCATTAATTTCGAGGACAGGTTATGATGAGGCCGATTTGGCAGATTATGGAGCAGAAAGTGTAAAATCGGATTTTGCAGTGCATTACCGACCTTTTGCGGATGATTTCGAAATTATTTTGAACAGTCGAATTGGTCGTGGAACAACCATTTATCAAGGTGCCAACCGTTATGCGGTTAGCGGTTTTACCATGCAACAGCATAGATTGGAAATCAAAAACGATAACTTCTTTATCAGGGGGTATATCGTTTCAGAAAATTCAGGGGATGCCTACGACACGCGTTTTGCTGCAATTAATGTGAATAGGGCCTGGAAGTCAGATACGCAATGGTTCACAGATTATGCAAGTGCTTACATCCCAACATACCTTGGAGGTATCCAGGCTGGAGGGTTAACTCCGGAACAAGCTTCCGAGCAAGCACATATTGCTGGTAGACAAGCCGCAGACCAAGGAAGGTTGGTTCCGGGAACCACTGCTTTCGAAAACGCATTCAACAAAGTAATCAATGACGGGGATTTGACCACTGGCGCCAAGTTTATTGATAAAACCAAGTTCCGTCATGTCAATGGTAACTATAATTTGGCCCATTTGATAGATGATTGGGCAGATATCCAAATTGGAGGCTCGTTTAGGGAATATGAACTGAATTCCCAAGGGACAATTTTTACCGATATTGATGGTCCCATTAAGTACAACGAATATGGAGCTTACCTTCAAGTGCAAAAGAAATTTTTGGACGACCGTTTGAAGTTCACAGGTTCTGCCCGTTATGATAAAAATGAATTTTTTGATGGATTCCTTTCACCAAGAGTATCGTTTGCCTATACCCTTGGGGAAGAAAGAAACCATAATCTAAGGGTCTCAGTTCAACAGGGATTTAGAAACCCGACCACCCAGGATTTGTTTATAGGATTAGATGCAGGTTCTGCTATATTGGTAGGTTCAGCACCAGATAACTTAGATAGGGATGTCAGAACAATTAGCGTTAGTCAAGCTGGTCAGGAGGAGTACGGTCAGCCTGCTACCGTGGAAATTGTTGGTCGCGAAGCCTATGAAAATGCGTATTCGATAAGTTCATTGCTTGCAGGCGCACCTGAAGCAGTGGAGACACCCTTGGTGAAACCAGAAGAAATTACGGCTTTTGAAGCTGGATACAGGGCTCAATTAGGTAAATTAACAATTGATTTGAGTGGGTATTACAATAGTTACACCAATTTCTTAGCAAACACTACGGTGGCCGTCCCATTATATGGTGAGGCAGGAGACGGAGGCTTGTCCTTGGCCGCTCTTAGCAATGATGATTATCAAGTCTATCAAACCTATACCAACTCAGAGGCTGACGTTAATTCTTATGGGGGAACAGTAGGTCTGGATTACAAACTAGGAGATTTTGATCTAGGTGTTAACTATACCTATGCCGATTTGGATATCGATGAGGGTAAATACCCAGATTTAAGGACTAATTTCAATACACCCAAACATAAGGTAAAAGCGTCTTTTGGTAATACGGAACTTTTCAAGAACTTTGGATTTAACATAAACTACAGATGGAGTGACAGTTATTATTGGGAAGCCTCTTTTGCTGATGGCGACATTCCGGCATATACCGTGTTGGATGCCCAGATCAACTATTCAGTGCCATCCATTAAGTCAGTTTTCAAAGCAGGTGGGTCCAATATATTGGGAGATGAATACTATACTGCAATCGGAACTGGATATGTAGGTTCCATTTACTATCTATCATGGAGTATAAATCCTTAAAAAGCAGTAAATAAGAAAAAGTAAAGGCGTTGGGTTTTCCAACGCCTTTTTTATTTAAAAAAAACTGAAATCGGTTTCTGAATAAAAATGTAAAAGCATATCTTTGCAGCCGAAAAAATAGCGGTTATTTTCCGTGTATTCAATTATAAATAAACACACTAATGTCTAAAGTAACAGGTAAGGTTGCCCAAATTATTGGCCCGGTCATTGATGTTGAATTTGAATCAGGAGTAGAAATCCCAAGAATTTACGACTCCCTTGAAATCGCAAAAGCTGATGGCTCAAGATTGGTTTTGGAAGTACAATCCCACATCGGTGAAAATACCGTAAGGACCATTTCTATGGACTCCACGGATGGTTTGAGCAGAGGGGTAGAGGTTGTAGCCACTGGAAACCCAATCCAAATGCCCATCGGTGAAGATGTTTACGGACGTCTTTTCAATGTGATCGGTGACGCCATAGATGGTTTGGAAGAATTACCTAAAACTGGAGACAATGGACTTCCGATCCACAGGGAAGCCCCAAAATTTGAAGACCTTTCCACTTCAACAGAAGTACTTTTTACAGGTATTAAAGTAATCGACCTTATCGAACCTTATGCAAAAGGTGGTAAAATTGGATTGTTCGGTGGTGCCGGGGTTGGTAAAACCGTATTGATTCAAGAGTTGATCAACAACATTGCAAAAGGACACGGAGGTCTATCCGTGTTTGCTGGTGTGGGTGAACGTACGCGTGAAGGAAACGATTTGCTTCGTGAGATGTTGGAATCTGGAATTATAAAATACGGAGACGATTTCTTGCACTCCATGGAAGAAGGAGGATGGGACTTGTCCAAAGTGGATAAAAAGGCAATGAAAGATTCCAAGGCCACTTTCGTGTTCGGTCAGATGAACGAACCACCAGGAGCACGTGCCCGTGTGGCATTGTCCGGATTGACCATTGCAGAATATTTCCGTGATGGCTCGGGAGAAGGACAAGGAAAAGACGTTCTTTTCTTCGTAGATAACATTTTCCGATTCACCCAAGCAGGTTCCGAAGTATCCGCACTATTGGGTCGTATGCCCTCAGCGGTAGGTTACCAGCCAACATTGGCAACAGAAATGGGTGCTATGCAGGAAAGGATTACATCAACAAAAAGAGGTTCCATTACATCCGTACAAGCGGTCTACGTTCCTGCGGATGACTTGACGGATCCAGCGCCAGCGACAACATTTGCCCACTTGGATGCCACAACAGTGCTTTCCCGTAAAATTGCCGAGTTGGGTATTTATCCAGCTGTGGATCCTTTGGATTCCACTTCCAGGATTTTGACTCCTGAAATTTTGGGTAAAGAACATTACGATTGTGCACAACGCGTAAAAGAGTTGTTGCAACGCTACAAAGAACTTCAGGATATTATCGCCATTTTGGGTATGGAAGAACTTTCTGAAGAAGATAAATTGGCTGTGGGTAGAGCAAGACGTGTACAACGTTTCTTGTCCCAGCCATTCCACGTAGCAGAACAGTTTACCGGTATTCCAGGGGTTTTGGTTGATATTAAAGAAACCATTAAAGGATTCAATATGATCATGGATGGTGAATTGGATCACTTGCCAGAATCAGCCTTCAACCTGAAAGGAACCATTGAAGAAGCTATTGAAGCTGGAGAAAAAATGTTGGCTGAAGCATAAACAGAATTGGGAGGCCAGTATTGAGGAGTAGAATTATCTCAATACTTATATCTCATATCTCAATACTAATAAATATGTATTTAGAAATCGTATCACCCGAAGCTACTTTATTCTCAGGCGATGTAACCGCGGTTACTCTTCCAGGTGTAAATGGTGAGTTCCAAATGTTGGAAAACCACGCACCGATTGTATCTCTATTACAAGCAGGTAACGTTAAATTGCAGGGGGACATTACCATTGATGAGGATTTTGAGGACAAATTTTCCAAAGGAAACAATGGAGAAACCGTGTTGGCAATTACAAGCGGAACAGTGGAGATGAAGGACAATAAAGTTATTGTTTTGGCTGATTAAAATAAATGAATTCATTCTCAAAAGCCGCTCAACTGAGCGGCTTTTTTTTTGTGATATTCGAAAATATGAATCGCCCAAAATTAAAGAATCATATTTTGACTTCTAATGTGTAATTTTAATGGGCGCGTTTTTTCTTAGAGTGATTAAAATCAATAACTTGTAGGAAATGAAGCTTGATTTACGGGCAAATTTGGGCATATGCTTGTGAAGAATAGCTGAAGATAACCTTGGTTAATTACGTTTTTAGTATGAAAATCGCTTTCTTCTTTGTGACTGTTGCTATACTCCCATGGGCTGTTATAGGACAAAATATTACTCCAGAGGTAGTCCGGACTGTGGAGGTTAATCTGCAGGTGCAAAAAAATAGGGGAGAGATTTATAATGAATATGTGGGTGTGGACGGTACGCCTTATATGAACGATGATTTTATGCCCGCCATGCTATATCCTGATGAAAAACTCTATTTGGCCAGATACAATGCCAAAGATGATGAAATAGAGGTGCAGATTGCCGAAGATAAAATATTGGTCTTGGACAATTCCAGACGGGATTACAAGATTGTTTTTAGAGACAGTGGCCTTACGTATACTACGCTTTACAATCAAGAGGAGAGAATGCCAGGATATTATGTTGAATTGGTAACAACCGATAGGGTATCCGTATACAAGAAACAAAGAAAACGTTTCGTTGAAGGAAGGGAGGCGACAGATAATTTTTCAAAAAGCAAGGATGCCTATTTTACAAAGGCCAGTGAAACGTTTTTTATCAAGTTGGACAAAGATGGACCAATCGAGAAAATGCCGACAAAGCGTAAGAAGTTTGCGAAGTTATTTGATTCAATGGAGAACGAAATAGAAGACTACATAAAGAAAAATAATATTGACCTTGAGGAAGAAAGAGGTATCAAAAAAGTAGTTGGGTTTATTATTGCAAACTAGTATAGTTAGGAACCTATTCTTCCGAATATTCCAATATATCCCCAGGTTGGCAATCCAACGCTCTACAGATGGCTTCAAGTGTGGAAAACCGAATTGCCTTGGCTTTTCCCGTTTTCAGAATAGACAAATTGGCCGTGGTTATCCCAATTTTTTGGGCAAGTTCATTGCTTTTCATCCCACGTTTAACCAACACTGCGTCCAAGTTTATTATTATGGCCATATTTTAAATGGTAAGGTCGTTTTCTTCCTTTAAATGATATCCATCTTGAATTAGGTCGGCCAAAATCAAAATAAATATCCCGATTACCAATCCTGGAATTCTGCCACCAATGGCCTCTCCCATATGATATCCTAGGCTATAGTTTGAACTATAAACAAAATCGTGTGCGCTTGGATTGTTGGTAATATCGGTGTTCTCAGAATAAAGTTCCAGTACTCGTATAATAAAAATGGCAATGGAGTAATAAATGAATCCTTTGCCTACCTTTTTGAAAATCGATTTATTTTCTTTCGAAAAGAGTGATTTCGATTCGGGGTTATGCACAGTTTTCCTGAGTTTTAATAGTAACCATCCCATATACATTAACAGAATCAAATTGATGGTAAGTAAGATGATATCCAAAATATTGAAATCTGAGGGAGTGTATTCATGGATCAAATTGAATTTTGCCAGAATTATCAATGGAAATTTCAAACCCTTTGAGAGTATATCGAGTGCAAGGGCAATCAACAAAAAGTTGACGATATATTTTAAATAAGTGATTGATTTTTTCATTTAAATTATTGTTTTTCGATAATAAATATAATTAAATTATCGAAAAACAATAATAACCATATAATATAATTATGACCTATCCCTGAATTGGTGGTGCCAAAACCACTTAATTAAGGCAGTTTCTATTTCATCGTTTGATACAGTTTATTAAAAGATACCTTTCCCAGTCTAGGCGCACAAATCGGTCACATACCCTTCAAAAACCTTTCATGTTTGTAACTGACCATTTATTCCGCTTTTAGCCATTCTTTTCGTTGCTCAAGCATTTTTTTTGATGGTTTTTGCTCTTTGTCCTCCATCAGACTAAACGAATAATCCGGACTTGGTGTTAAAATCAGCTCTGTATTTTTTTCTTTTCCGTATCGGGTGAATTTAACCTGTAACTTTTCCCCTAAGTTGAATTGTTTCAAGTAATCATCAAATTTTTGGTCTTCGTCAAACGGTTTGTCATTGATGCTTAAAATAACATCACCGTTATCCAGACCCGCCAAGTAGGCAGGACTGCCCATTTTTGTGTTCCTCAGTATGGTATAGCCAGATTTATCTGCACTCATAGATGTGAAAGCTCCAAAATAAGGCTTTTGCTCAAGCTGTTCCAATAGTACACCTACCGATGCCATAAGCGTTTTGTAATCGGGCATTTCGCTTTTGTAGATATAGTTGTTGAAGAAGTGGTCCCCAAATTCTTTTCCTGCGTATTCGCCCAAGGCATCATGGAGATTTTGGATGGTATATGGAATTTCTGTCTTACCATATTTCTTCCAGACGAGTTTCATAAAATCATCTAGGTTTAGACCTTTTTCCCTTAGAGATAAGTCTAAAGCCAAGCCCAAAACACTTCCGTAGGAATAATACGAAATAAATGTATTGTCCCGGTTAACAGGATCAACAGAGGTTGCGGCATCCACAAAAGGAGCCTGAAAGCTCATTTCAATGGGGTTGAAAAACTGTAGTGCAGGAGAGTTCCAAACATAATTGAAAGTTCCCGCCAAACCCTCTACATATTCTTTAGGGGAAGTAAGGCCAGCTCTACACAAAATCAGGCCCGTGTAATAACTGGTAAATCCTTCGGCAAACCATAGGGCTCCGCTCATATTCGCTTCTTCAAAATCAAAAGGCTCCAAACTTTTTGGGCGAATACGTTCGACGTTCCAAGCATGGAAAAATTCATGGGAAACAGTTCCTATATTACGTTCCATCCCTCCGTTGGCCAAGCTACGTGTACTCGTTACAACAGTGGAGTTTCGGTGCTCCATACCATCTCCGGAGGCATTGGGAATATAGCAGGCTAGAAATGTGTAACTGCCATAATCAAACTCGGGCAGTTCACCATAAACCTCTTTTTCTGCAAGCACCACTTTTTTTACTTTTTCAAAATACGTGTCGGCCTCTTCTTCCGTTCCATTGTGGTGTAGCACAAGATTGATTTTTTTCCCATCCACCGTAAAGGAATGGAGCATATAATTGCTTATTTCCGTAGGGCTATCCATAAAATAATAAAGGTTGGGAGCAGCATACGTAGTACCAGAGACCAAAGGAAGCTGGGTGGCCACCTTCCAATCCAAATCTTCCCTAACATTAAAAGTCACCTCAATTTTTCGCTCGCTCAGATCTGGAGAAAACATAAATGTCGCCGGAATATTGAGGTGTGCATGCGTTTCGTCCACTTGTGAGTATGTTCCCCCACCACGATTGGCAAACAAAGTGTATTTAATATTTATGGTGCCATCATGTCCAGTAACGTGCCATGCATAAGGGTTAGGGCGATGAATTGCCAATGCATTTCCTTTGCTATCCGTAGCTTCAAAACCGTAGACGTTTTTCGCGAATTCATGCAGGGCATAGCGACCGGGAGAAGTCCTGCTCATCCGAAATTCAACTGTATCCATTATTAAATCGGGAAAGGAGGCCTCAATCACCGCCTCGTGATGAACAGCATTATCAAAAGAAATTTGATAGGTATTGGTCTGTGCGATTAGTATGAGACCCATGAAAAACGCACAAATGGAAAAAATAAGTTTCATTTTGGTAAAGGTTTAAGAACAACTAAGATACTGTTTAATCGTGGTAAGTACTACATTTGTGTTATGGATAAATTTCCACAAAAGTTGGTACATAAACTGTTGAAATGAAGCAAGTTTTGTACTTGCTGAAAAGATATATGGCAATATGAAAAAGCAATTTTACACCTTGGGTACTTTTGAGTTTCCAGCCGATGCCGTTATCATCAAGGGCAAATTGGAAGCCGAAGGCATCCCTGTGTTTTTAAGGGACGAAGCCACCATAAATTCCGACCCTTTGATAAGTACGGCTGTTGGCGGTGTAAAACTTCAGGTGTATTCCACTGATAAAGAACGGGCCAAGGAAATTTTTGATGAAGTCAGAAACTATGCAACCGATGAATTTGGAAATCCAGTGGTCTGTCCCAACTGTAAAGCCGCCAAATCTGAAATATATTACTCCAGAAGTACGGTGTTTTATAAACTGTTTCCCTTTTTTGAACCTAGAAAGTACCAATGCATGCAGTGCAATTTTATTACCAGGCCCACCAAATGAATTATTCTAACCGTTGATAAATAAGCCCCCTGCCAATAGTTGCCGTTAGCTGATAATGCTCTTCTAGGTAAGAATCGATATAGGCATTGTAGTCTACCAATTTTTTGTCAAAAATTTCTTTTCCTTCCCTGGCCACCAATGTTTTTGGTTGAACAACTTCCATAATGTATTGGATCTCTTCCATTCCGGTTTTTCTCGGGTTGTTCATAAATGGAAACATTTCTTCACGGGTAATGTTGCTTGGGTGTGTGGCTGCTTTTGTGGGCGGTTCTTCTCCCAATACCCAGTATCCAATGTGGTATTCGGTAAAAAAAATGTTTTCGGTTTCTAGATTATGCTCTGTTATGTACGTTGGCACTTCAATGCCTTCCCCATTAAAAAAAGTACCCGTTTTAATTTTATTGGATATGATATTTCCATACTCAAGGTATGACTCCACGGGAATTAAAATCAAAAGAAAAATAATTAAAGGATGATACTTTTTCTGGATAGCCGGCAGTTTTGCAACGGCTATTCCTAAGGGAATCAAAACAAAGGGATATAGTTGGATCAAATAGTGCCCGTTCACCTTTCCGGCCTGAACAAAAGATAAAAGGATACAAACGATTACAACCGTTAAAATTTGAATCTTTTTGTCTTTCCAATCAATGATTTTAAATATAAAACTACTCAGTAACAGACCTAAAATCACTATTGCAAAGGGCAAAGTGTTTAGTGGGGAATGAAACTTTCCTCCGGAATATGCCAATGGTGCCTCAACGATGGATTGCCTGCACAGTTGGATTTCGTTTTGAAAATAATAGGGCAATATGGTCAATAAAATAACGAGGACTACTCCTAGCGTCATCCAAAACAAATGTTTTGCTCGCCATATTACTTGTTTTTTGTTATAGCCATCCCACAAAAGATATAAACCTAAAAAGGTTATTGGGTACACCATGTTCAATTTGGACATTAGGGACAGCCCGAAAAGAACCCCTATCCCGAAAAAAGAACTTCGGTTTTCTTTTAGAAACAGTAGATAAGTTCCGGCAGCAAAAAATAGGATACTGATATGTTCGGACATTACCCCTTGCAAACTGCCGAACAAGCTTTGAAAAAATACGCAAAAGACAGAGACCCAAAATGCAACTTTTTTTGTAGTGAGTTTTGTGGCAATCCCGTAGGTGAAGAGGGCAGTGATAGCAACCATGATGGAACCGAACAGCCTTATGGCGATGAAACTTTTGCCGAAAATTTTGATGATAATGGCAAAATATAGAAAAGTGATGGGGGGTTTAAGGTCCCATAATTGGGTATAGGGCAAATGGCCATTGGCCCATGATTGGCCCATGATGATAAAAGTGCTCTCATCCCGATCTATATAATCCCTGAAAAAGAAGGGAAAACGAACAAATATGGCCACAATCACCAAAACGAAAAAAACTGTTTTCCAATCCAGATTTTGATAGCTAAGCGGGTTGATTTTTTTAAGCACGGTCGTATAAAGCTTTTTGGCCATTGATTATCATCTTTGCAATATAGATAAATTTGAATGTTTTGAGAGATTCCGCAGCTGCGGAAAAATTATCGTAAATAGATAAAAAAACCTTTGCCCCAACATAAGATACGCTTTAAAAGACCATTTCTAAATGGTCTTTTTCTGTTTTATGCAGCTATTACCTGCAGATAAGCTTGTTTTAATTTTTCCATTACGATTTTGAGTTCTTCCTCGTTTAGATGTCCATGACCGAAACGAATGGCGCAGGTATTTTTATCTTGATAGAGAATAGTTTTAGGTAAGAATAAATCTAATTGCTCTGCTTTTTCGGCCAGTTTTACTAGTGATATCGGAGATCTGAATTGTAACCACATGGCAAGCCCCCCAGAAGGTATTTGCCAATCAAGGATATTGGCAAAGTGCTGCTTTAATAAAGTGCATAAAGCATCTCTACGTTGTTTGTAGGTAACTATATTTTTTTTCTTGAGCCGGTATATTTCGCCTTCGGATATTAATTCAGAAAGCATTTGTTCCTGTATTAAATCTCCCTGGGTATCCAATAATTGCAGATAATTTTTGACTTCGGTGATTACCTGTTCCGGAGCCACGACAAATCCCGTATGAAAACTCGGAAATAAAGACTGGCCCAGTTTGCCCAAATAAATAACGTTTCCATCGGCATCAGCACTGGCCATGGGCAACATGGAACTTCCTTCAAACTGAAAGTCATGGTCAAAATCGTCCTCGATTATGGCAAAACCATGGGTTTTGGCCAATTGCAGTAACTGCAACCTCCTTTTGGCGCTTAAGGTTATTGTGGTGGGATAGTCCCTGTTGGAGCAAACATATATGCAACGAATGTTCTCATGTATAACATGTTCATTTATGTATCCAATATCCAAACCTTCATCATCTACGGGAACTGTTTTTATTTTTGCTCCCGCTTGCTGGAATATCATATTGGCCACATAATTGCTCAGTTGCCCGACCAGTACCAAATCACCTGGATTAATTAGCACCTGTGAAACGATATATAGGCTCATTTCCGTACTACGTGTATTTAATAAATTGTTTGGTTTTATATGAAATCCTCGTGTGGCATTTAAATAATTGCATAGTTGGGTGCTGAAAACGGAAGGGATTAATGCACTTGTTCTGTTCCATTTGTTGATCAATGGCTTTCGTTTCATTGCAGCACTATACCACCTTGAAAATTGGTGTACGGGATGTAAACGTAAATCGGGCTTACCATCATTTATAGCGTATTTAGAAGAGGTCTCTTCCTTGGTGGATGCCAGGTGAAAAGATTGTTGAAACGGGAATCCTGGACTTTTTGGATACTCGTATGCCTGATTGATGTGTTGGGTACTTGCTCTGATTTTTACATTGGAATTTTCCGGAACCACCACAAAAGTTCCTTTATTGGGAATAATGTTTACCCATCCCTGCGAGGCCAATTCATCATAGATGGCCACGGCAGTATTGCGGTGGACGTTCAATAACCCACTTAAAACCCGCGTCCCGGGCAATTTGCTGCCTTTTTCCAAATAGCCCCGTTGTATGGCGTTCACGATTTGCTGTGCCACTTGCACATATACAGGCTGTACCATGGACTTGTCTATGGATACTATCTGTACCAACAAATCAGAAACCGGACTATTCATTGTTTTAAAAGTGGACTAGTTTAATCGTCCGGAAAGTTAGGACTTTTACAGCATTAATCTAAATGACTTAAAAATATACGTTACAAGTTCAGATAATGAAGAAATCAATTTTATTTTCCACGATTTTAATTGTCGGTGCCTTTCAGGTACAGGCACAACATGACGATGCTGTAAAGGTAGATTCGTTGAGCGAAGTAGTAGTAACCGCGAACCGGATCAATCTTCCATTTAAGGAAAATTCTAGAACGATAAACATAATAACCTCTAGTGATATCAAAAATAGTGCAGCGGTTAATGTTACGGATTTATTGCAACAAGTTGCGGGCGTAGATATTAGAAGACGCGGTACAGGTGGCAGCCAAGCAGATTTGTATATAAGAGGGGGTGGATTTGACCAAACCCTATTATTGATAGATGGCGTTAAAATGGACGATGCACAAACGGGCCACCATACCATGAACGCAGCTTTGCCATTAGAGGTTATAGAAAGAATAGAAATTATAAAAGGCCCTGCAGCACGGGTTTTCGGACAAAACGCATTTGCTGGGGCCATCAATATCATTACCAAGAAAAATTTGAACAATTCCGTTTCCTTGAACGTAGAAGCGGGTTCTTTTGGACAATTGAATGGTAGCGTAACCGCTGGTACGGATATGAAAAATTCGTCGCATATTATACATGTGGGAAGGGTAACATCTGCAGGTTATAGATATAACTCAGATTACGATAATGGTAATTACTATCTAAAAAGCATCTTCAATAAAAATGCGCAACCCATTGAAATGACAGCTACTTTTTTGGAACGTAATTTTGGGGCTGAGAACTTTTATACCACCAATCCTGCGTATAACGAGTACGAGGAAACCCAAAATAGTCTTTTGGCGTTTTCTACAACTTTTAAGAATAACAAGCTGAAGATTCAACCAAGAATCTATTGGAAACGTAACCAAGACTTGTTTCTATTAAAAAGAAATGAACCTAGTTTTTTCAGGAACATGCATATTTCCAACAAGATAGGCATGGAAACCAATGCCTCTTATGCATCTAAATTAGGAATTACCGGTATGGGGGTAGAACTTTCTAAAATATACCTTAGAAGTAACAACTTGGGTAACCGAAACCGTTTCATGTCCAATGTGTTTTTGGAACATCGTTTTAGCATTGCGGACAACAAACTGGATATTACCCCTGGCGTAGCATTAACCTATTTTTCAGATTTTAAGTTTCATGCTTTTCCTGGATTGGATATAGGTTATGATCTTACCGATAATTTCAAGGTGTATGGTAATATTGGCTATACGTACCGCATACCCACTTATACCGATTTGTATTACAATGACCCTGTTACCAGTGGTAATGCAAATTTGGAACCAGAAGAAGCTCTTGCACAAGAATTGGGGTTAAAGTATACCACACCCAAATTCAATGTTAGTATTGCCGTTTTTAATAGAGATGCGGACAATCTAATAGATTATGTAAGAAACAATGTTGCCGAGGATGTGTTTGTGGCGACAAATATTACCGAGGTAAACACCAAAGGCTTGGAGTTGGACGCTGTTTATAATTTTAAATTTAAGGACTATATCCAAACATTAAGTGTTGGCTATGCGTTTTTGGATGACAATATTTTAGATCAAAATGAAGAATTGTCGCGTTACTCTTTAAATACGCTTAAACACCAATACACCACACGTTTAAGTACGCAATTTTTCAAAAACGTACGTCAAAATATAGTTTACAAGTATGCGGAGCGTACTACGGGGCAAACGTATAATGTTTGGGATGCTTCATTGGCCGTCAAAGTAAAGCAGGCAGAGATTACCATTACTGCAAGCAATATTTTTGATGAGGATTACATTGAGTCTGGATTTGTTCCAATGCCGCCAAGTAATGTGCTTTTCGGTCTGCGTTATAGTTTTAAATAGGCACAAAAGAATTGCCTTTGTAGGCATTTAAACCTTTTATTAACTTTACGGTTTCAAATTCATTGAAATCTTGAAACTGAACCTTGAACAGATAACTCGGGAGAAAACCCTGACCAAGAAGGAGTTTATCCAAAAATATTTCAAGCCTCAAAAGCCAGTGGTTATAGAACGCTTTATTGAGGATTGGCCGGCATATTCCAAATGGAACTTGGATTATATCAAAGAGATTGCGGGCCATAAGGAGGTTCCTTTATATGATGACCGTCCCGTTAAGCACGACGAAGGCTTCAATGAACCTCATGCCAAAATGAAGATGGCCGATTATGTGGATCTCTTAAAAAGTGGCCCCACCAAATACCGGATATTTCTATGGAACATCCTAAAGGAAGTTCCCGAATTGCAAAAGGACTTTTCCTATCCAGATTTTGGACTACGCCTGATGAAAGGGCTCCCCATGCTCTTTTTTGGAGGGGAAGACTCGCATACCTTTATGCATTACGATATTGATCTGGCCAATATTTTTCACTTTCATTTTGAAGGGAAAAAGCAATGTATTCTTTTTCCACAGGACGAAACGAAATTTTTGTACAAGATTCCACACTCTTTGATTACCCGGGAAGATATCGACTTTGCCGACCCAGATCTTGAAAAATGGCCGGCCCTTCAACATGCCAAAGGGTATATTGCACAATTGGAACACGGTAACATCCTTTATATCCCTGAGGGATATTGGCACCATATGAAATACATAACCCCGGGTTTTTCCATGAGCCTTAGGGCGATTGCCAGAAAGCCCAAAAATCTTGGAAAGGCCATTTACAACATCTTTGTAATGCGACATTTTGATAACATTATGCGTAAACTGAAGGGACAAAAATGGATTGATTGGAAAAATGAACAAGCCGTAACCCGCACACAGAAGCTGTTACTTCAAAAATAAAGTACTTATTTTATAAGTTCATTGGCTTTTTCATATACCAGATGGCTTTCCCATCCTCGGTATAGAAGATAATCGACCAATTTTTTCTTTTTTTTGAGGTTGTTGGTTTCCTTGATTTGATTTAAACGTTTTCTGGCCAGTTCATCAAAAGTTTTTAGGTAATCCTCGTTCGTAATTTCTGAAAGTGCACTTTTTATGTTGTAAGGGGAAACATCACGAAACTTCAGTTCTCGGATAATACGGTTGGCGCCCCACTTCTTTATATTGAACTTGCCTCGGGCAAATGCTTTGGCAAAGCGCTCTTCGTTGAGGTAATTCTCTTGGATAAGGTGTCCAAGGATTTGGTCAATGGCCTCGGGAATCATGTTCATCTCCTTCAGCTTTTCGCTAACCTCCTTATGGCAGCGCTCTTGATAGGCGCAGTAGTGCTCCATTTTTTTTGTGGCCTCTTGGAGCGAGTAAAATTTTTTGGAAGAAAACCGTGAGTTCATTTTGGTTCAGCTTTTGGTTACCACAATGATTTGATCAGAAAAAGTGAGTATGGTCTTGCCGTTTTCCGTACTTGTTTTTGGATTTCCTTCTGTTGTTACATAGTCTCCCTCTGGTAAAATAAGTTTTATCTTCCAGTCTCGTGTTTGTTGTATTTTAATTTGATGGGATCCCTCTGATTCTGAATGCCATATAGAAATCTCGTTCTCTCCTACCTTTACATTTTCCAATGAAGCTGTATCCCATTCATTTGGCATTTGGGGTTCAATAACAATTGTTTTTTTGTGTGCCATCGGCTCAATTCCGAAGAACTGGTTTATAATGGGCACAGCAAAGGCATATATGTTCCAAGCTTGGGTCATCATTCCATAGTCAGGGGAAACCTCATAGATGCTCCCTGGAAGAGCATAGCTAAAAGAGCGGGACATTCTTTTCAAATAATCCAGTGCTTGGTCGGGTCGGCCATAATTGTTTTCCGCAACAGCCTGTACGCCTGTGGGCAATGTCATCACGGCCCCGGTGTAGGTAAACACCTTACTTCCTTTAAACGAGCCAGCGTCTGCCCCAGCGGTCTCGTCACGATCAATACCTGTTACGAACACTCCAAAAGGATTTGTGAACTTTTTAGCGTTGTCCAAAGCCAATATCGCTTTAGTGGAATCGGCTATACCCATTTCCATGGGAGTGTTTACCACCCAATTGTGGTATAACACAAAAGGTCTGGGTTTATCCGATGGATTGTGTAAAATCTGCTGTTTGGTGGCTTTAAGCTCCTCGACCGCCCAAGGTTTGTTCAATGTATCTGCCCTTACCAAGGCATCTTCTATCAATTTTAGTGCTTGCTGGTCCGTTCCGATAAAATCAGCATAGGATTGAAAAGTCTCCGACCAAAATTTAGTGTTTATTTTTTCTTTCAACTGATCTGACAATTTCTGATAATCCTGGGCCAATTCGGTTTCTTCCAATTCTTCGGCCATAAGGGCGGCATCGGCAAAAGCTCTTTGTGTATAGGAGGCGACATCGATCATTTCACTGTCAAGGCCATGTATCTCCATCATACCAAAACCATCGGGGAAGAGATTTTTGTTGTCATCATTTTCCTCCAATAACCATTTTAAGCCTTTTTTTATCGTTGGAAAATATCTTTTTAGAAATTCTTTG
>NZ_PABT01000010.1 GCF_002699205.1 Allomuricauda sp. | reverse complement strand
AGGTGTCGAATGGGAGATGGTCCTAGGGAACGACCTTTCCCTATTGATAAAGGCCAATGAATATTACCATATCAATTCGGATGTCGGCAATTTTTATCCCTATGCGGGGATCGGCCTTCGTTACTTTTTATTCTGAACAAAACCGGACACTATGAAAAAAATTACTCCACTACGCCTTGTTTCCATAATTCTGTTGAGTTTTTTGTTTGTTCTGGCATGCAGTAAGGATTTTGATGGCATTGTCCAGGATTCCTTTGATTTTACCCTTACTGAAGACCACAATAATAATGGCTTTGTCTTTGAGGCGGTCAAGACGGATTTTTCCCTGGAACCAGAAAAAGTGGTTACCACGACCTCCTATTATATGAAGTACCGTATCGAGAACGGTAAGGGATACTACCTGTCCACAGGGAAGGACACGATATACCAAAACGATACCATCCCTATTGAAGATCTTGATGTGTCGTTCAGTTATATGCCCATCGATACCGGTGCACATAAGGTCAAGATCCTTGCCTGGGACTCCAACAAGATCGAAAAGGAACTGGACCTGGTCTATAATACCACATATGCAAGTTTTAGCTTTTTATTGGGCAAAGGGACCGACCAGTTTATCATCAACAGCAAAAATCCCTTAAGTGTGACCCTGTTAAGGGACAAGGACACCGAAGATCCGGCAAATAACGGAAACCAGGAATTTGAGGTTTCCTACCAATTGGAAAACGGGACCGGTAAGGTCTATTTTGGTGAAACCGTTTATGACGCTGGGGATGTCTTTGTGCTCCCCAAAGGGGTCAGCGACCTCAAATACCTTCCTGAGACCTTGGGCGAACACAAGTTCACCATGGTGGCGAAGGCCCCCGATGGCGCTACCATCACAAGGGAACTTGTCCTCGATGTGGGAAACCTTAACTTTACCTTTAGAGCCACGGCCGCTTCCACCCAAGTGGAACTTGATACCAACATTGCCATCAATATCGACCTCCAGACACAGGATGGGGAAAGTGACGTCACCTACGATATCGGACATTCCTTTTCCCCAGACAGTGAAGGTGGCGGGACCGTTAGGGACCAAAATGGGGGCGTAATGGATGCCGGGGCCTTTAGGTCCATATTCCCGGGCAACTATAATTTTACCTTTAAGGACAATGTGCTCGGCCAACGAAAGATCTACTTTGATGTTCGCGACAGCAACGGCCAGATGAAAAGGGACAGCGTGGGAATCGAGGTGGCTAATATCCCTTTTACTTTTAGTGGCAATGCGGAGAGTAACCAGGTATTTGTCAACCAAAGGACACAGCTCAATTTCAACATCAGATCCAGCGGAAACACCTCCAATATCGAGTATTTCTTGAGCTACAACATTACGGAGGGAAATGGTAAGGTAACGGGTGTTGGGGGCAACAATATCCAGAACAATACGGATTACCCTGTCGAACTCGGCAACCTCTCCCTTTTCTATACTCCGGAAAGCCTTGGGAGCCATCAGATCAGTTTTCTTGTGACCGACAATTTTGGGCAAGAGGTCGGCCCCGTCGAAATAGATCTGGATGCAAAACAATTGGAACTTGATTTCAGTGCCTCTACCAACAACAGTGAGGTATTGGTGGGCCAACGAGGGGCCATATCCCTGAGCCTTATCGAAAAAGGAGATTATGACGGGGTTTCCTATGAGCTCAACTATTTTATCACAGGTGGGGATGGCCAACTCTATAACGGAAATTCACCCATTGTACCGAGCCAGTATTTCACCGTTACCCCGGGAAGTTTCGCCTATGATTTTATAGGGCGGCAAGCAGGGACCTATGAAATCTCCTTNTTNTTGCGNGACAGTAATGGNCAGCTNTTGGANGAACAGGTCACNGTAGTGGTGGGCAACAATGATTTCAGTATTGNCATGACCCCTTCNAAGGCNACCGAATTTTCAAACAATCCNGTNGGTATNATNGTGAACATCGATGAANTNCCGNATGGGGCGAACGANACCTATACNGCCTTTTATTCNTCNAGNCAGAACGGANCCATGTTGGTCAATGGGGTTTCCTATGGNCCAGGGGAGAATTTNCCANTGGGCCCNGGNTCNAACAACATTACCTATACAGGNCTGGAGCCTGGTCAGCACANTATTGTNCTNAGTGTCAAATCAGGTTCTGACGTNACCCGTACGTCCAATACTACTATTACTTTNGATCANGTCGATTTCACCTTTACTGGGGGCATTCAAAGCTCGGATATTACCGTGGAGGAAATTACTTCGCTGAACTTTAATATTTCCGAGAGTGTGGGATCATCCGACTATACCATGCGCTTCAGCATGAACGGAAATGCCATCATCAAGGACAGTAATGGCAATGTGGTGAGTCCTGGGAACCTCTATGAAGTGCCAAAGGGCAACTTCAATTGGAGCATTGAGGGNACTGACNATGGCACGGTAAGCATGACCTTTTATGCGAAGAACGATACAGGGCTAGAAAAATCGGTGAACATTGCCGTGGACGTTACGGCNAAGGACTATAATTTCACNGCTTCCGGAACTGCCCAACAGGCATACACCGGGGAGGAAATCGATGTGAATTTCAATATTTCCGAAATAGGCATTGGTGGCGATACCTATGAAATGTACTTCTCCGTTAGTGGAAACAACGGCTCTTTTCGGTATAATGGCAATACCTATTCAGCTGGGGAAAGTTTTACGGTACCGGTAGGCTCCTTTTCCGGAAAATATACCGGGAACAGTGAGGGAAACCATAATCTGACCTTTACGGTGCGTTCCTCTTCCGATGTGGAGAAGACCGCCAACGTCAACGCGAATTATGAAGTGTACCAAGAACCTTTCACGCTCAATATCAGTCAATCGGCCCAGGATAAGTACATCAACGACCCGTTCGATATCACCGCCATAACCAATGCCACGTCTGGCCATGACCAGAGTGTTGGTTACACATTGGTGTTCACCTTTACCGGGGCCAGTGCCGGCACTGTCAGGTATAAGGGAATCACCTATAATGAAGGGGAGGTCGTTCCTCTGGATTATGGTAGTGCACCCATGCAGTTCTTTCCGGAAACGGATCAAAGTTTTGTGATCAATTTCTTGGTGCAGAACTCCACGGGACAGTCACAGACCGAGAGTGAATCCATCGAAATGTTGAAATTGCCGACCGTTGCGGCCAAGGGTGAAAAGCATAACATCAATTGCGGAGGTCTTAACGGGTGCGATTATCAGGTCAGGATATATACCTGCTTTAACATTAACTGTTCGGAGGCCTATAATGGAGCAAGCCTGGAACAGGTCGAAATCCGTATTTTCAACAGACAGGACAATCGTTGGGATACTAAATTGTTGAACTACAGCGAAGCCAAGGGAAGTGGTGTCGACAGATATTTTGAGATGGAGACCGAACCCCGTGAAAGTAGGTTGAAATACCTAGATCAGAACTATGAGGTACGGGTCAGGGACAGTGATGGCCAATGGAGCGATTGGGTTACAGGGAGGATAATTAGAGTTTGACAAATATGGTTGGGCTAATTTCCTATTATTTAATATGGGGAATCAACTCCGTTTATAGGTATAGGTGATGACAACGTCCTGATTATGCAAAAAATCATTCTGTTCCAGTACGAGTCGGTTTTTGGTAAACTCAATGATCCGCATATCATTTCTGTTCTCGAAGCGTAGAATTTCATTGTTGATCAATTCATATTTATCATCCTCGACGTTATTATATGCCGGAACTTCTCCACAGGACAAACCGTTTTCATTAATGGAAAAATCATTTTTTTCTCCGGTCATACCTTCGGAAAAAAAGGTCAGGTTGTCCTTTGAACACTGGCGGATTTCGTTTGTGTTATATAGGTCAATGTTAACAGTGCCGTCACCATTGATGTCAACGGCTGTATCAGAATCAATAGCCTCATATTCCCATTGGCCAAAAAGAGCCTCGTTTCTGTCCTCAACCGAAATATCTTCGTCATTATTGCAAGAAGATAGGATCGATAAGGTTCCAACTACCAGTAAATACTTTCGCATGAAATAAGTTTTCTACTTAGAAACAACAAAAGTTGAATCAAATTAAAATACCGGCAATCCTTAATTAACAAAAAATCTTAGCATAGTCAGAGATTCATGTCATTAATTCAATTCTAAGCCGATGAACAATTTTAAAATTAGGATAAAATAGGGTAATGATATTGTTAAAAATTAAACTCCTAACTATAAAACAACTTGTTAATTTATTTTTTTCAAAAAGGTAATCAAATTGGGGATTTTTGCCTGCATGCTGTAACTAAATATTTTTAGCACTAATACTGATGGTCTCCTATTCCATCTTCAAAAAAATTGATCTATGAGTTACCCAAGAAGAGGTTAGGTTACAACATTAAATGAAATGCTTGGAATATTCTTAACTTAGATGAAAAGCTATTTCAATGAAAAATAGGCAAAGAGTAATCATTGTTGGCGGTGGGTTTGCCGGACTTGAGTTGGTCAAAGGATTGGCAAACTCAAAAAAATATGAAGTTATTTTGGTTGATGTGAACAATTATAATTTTTTTCCGCCATTGATTTATCAGGTTTCCACAGGCTTTATGGAGCCTTCTGCCATAAGCTATCCATTTCGTAGAATACTCAGGAAAAAGGAAAATGTCCGTTTTAGATTGGGCAGTCTCGAAAGAGTTGTCCCTGAAGAGAACAAAATCATCCTGAGTAATGGAGAGCTAATCTATGATATCTTAGTGATGGCAACAGGAGCAGAAAGCAATTTTTTTGGTAATAAGAATATTGAACGATACAGTCTTCCAATGAAGACCATAAGTGATGCTCTTTCCCTCAGGAATACCATACTGGCACGATTGGACCGAGCCACTCGTCTACCCAATTTGGAGGATCGTAGGCGATTGCTATCCTTTGTGATCGCAGGTGCGGGGCCAACAGGGGTGGAACTTTCGGGTATCATGGCAGAGATGAGTTCCTTTATCCTTAAGAAAGACTATCCCGAACTGAGTCAGGATGACATTGGCGGAATTTATTTAATCGATGGCCAGGATGCTGTATTGACAGCCATGTCAACGAAATCACAGGAATATACTTATAAAAAGCTAAAAAAGTATGGGGTCGAAATTAAACTGAACACCTTTGTAAAGGACTTTGACAATGAAAAGGTAATGTTATCCGATGGAACTGAAATTAGGACCAAAAACCTTATTTGGGCCGCAGGGGTCTCCGCAAAAACATTTGAAGGGTTCCAAGTTGAGAGCTTTGGAAAAGGTAAACGGTTAAAAACCAACACCCATAATTTGGTAGTGGGTTATGATAATATTTACGCTCTCGGGGATTGTGCACTAGTTTTAGGCGACAAAACCTATCCAAATGGACATCCTCAATTGGCTCAACCAGCTTTGCAACAAGCAAAGAACCTATCTGAAAATTTGAAAAGGACGAACGGCAAATGGAAGGCTTTCAGATATATAGATAAAGGGTCATTGGCTATCATCGGGAGAAATAAGGCGGTCTTGGACCTACCGGGCCAAAATTATTTTGTAAAAGGTTTCTTGGCGTGGCTCATATGGATTTTTGTCCATATTATGAGTCTTGTAAATTTCAAGAACAGGGTAAGGGCCTTTTTTGATTGGATCGTTTATTACATTTATAAGGACCAATATTTTAGAATGATAATCAAACCAAAGGAAAGAGATTCGACGAATCGTTAAGATCCTTCAGTCAATTTTTGACAACAGTATATTATCGTGTTGTCCGGGGCAAGATTTCCTGATTATTTACAGCACCTGATTTATACCTTCCAATTCATAGGATTCAGGAACTCCAAACCAACTTAAACGGTCACAAATTAATGTTTTTTGCACGTTTGTACCATTATCCATTTGTGAAGAATGTCACTTTTGCGGCACTATTGCCTGCATCGGAAAATACTTAAACATATGAAACTTTTTTGCTGGATCATTTTCAATAAATTCTTTCAATTCTTGTTCATTGTCAACTTCAATTATACCAAGCCCATAAGGAGATTTAGGGTCAAGTACAGGGCCAAAAACAAGAACCTTTCCCTTGTTCATTAGGCTTGACCAATAAGCAAGGTGCCTTTTCATAATGGACTGCTCATCTGTAGTCCTTGTTTGAGCAAAGTCAGGCCTCAAAGGATACATATGTAACACAAAATATTTTTTCTCCATATTTTTTTGGGAAATACATCAACGCCTTTCTCAGGTTTAAGCCATCTTTTTATTTACTGCTCACCTTATGTAAGATTGACATTTCTTCTTCTGTCAAAGTGGTACTAATCGCTTCTTTAAACGCTTTTAAATGATGGGGCTTTGTAGCGCTCGCAATCGGTGCGGTCACACCTGGTCGTTGTATGATCCAAGCCAAAGCTACACCTGCCAATGAAATATTATGCGCATCCGCAATTGGATCCATGGCTTCCAAGATTGCCAATCCTCGCCCATTTAGATAATTCTCCACAAAGACTCTTCTTTCCTTACCTATAAAATCGCTCTCCTTACGGTACTTTCCCGTTAGGAACCCACTCGCCAATGAAAAATAGGTGGTAACGCCTAGACCGTTGTCCATACAAATTTCTTGCATTTCACCTTCAAAGGAGTCTCTTTCCAATAAATTATATTGTCCCTGATAGACTTCATATTTTGGCAAACCTTGTGTCCTTGAAGCTTTCAGGGAGGCCTTGAGTCGGTCAGAGGTAAGGTTGGAAGCCCCAATATGCTTTACCTTGCCCTGCTCCATTAGCTCCTGATAGGCCTCCAATGTTTCTGTTACAGGGGTTTTATCATCATCCCAATGTGTATAATACAAGTCAATGTAGTCCGTTCGAAGCCTTTTTAGTGAATCTTCAATGGCCTTTAAAATGTAAGGCTTAGAAATATCCTTACCTCCTTGGCCCATATCGGAACCTACTTTTGTATGAATACTAACATTTTCCCTGACCCCTCTATCCTTCATCCACTTACCGAGTATGATTTCAGATTCGCCACCCCGGTTGCCCTCTGCCCAACGGGAATACACATCCGCTGTATCTATGGTATCGTAGCCCATTTCCAAAAGTTCATCCAGCATTTTAAAGGATTCTTTTTCATCCAATGTCCATCCAAATATGTTACCTCCAAAAATGATGGGGGCCGTACTTAACTCGGATTTTCCAAATGTTTTCCTTTCCATATTATTATAATTTTCAACTGATTTTTGTTATTGTTTTACTTGTCCCCTGGTTTATGTGCGAAAGTATAGTAAGATTATGCCCAATGTCATACCGCAGCTGACCCAAGGTCTATACATCAGGAATCAGGGAACCATCAATACCCTTCCCAATCTACCTTTTTGTTCAGCCCTTTCATGAGCCTTTTTGACCTCCGATAGTCGAAACACCTTATCCACGGGAACCCTTACTGCTCCATCGGCTACTGAAAGTAAGCTCTTTTCAATGATTTCCCTGACCCATGGCTCATGCATCACGGTTCCCAAAAGACAGCCGATAAGATGCAGCCTTTGCGAGATGATATACATAGGGTCGATATAATCAGATGTATTAGCATTGCCTGAAATCATCACTACCTTCCCCCCTGCTTTTACTGCCTTCATACCATCCAATAGGATATTTCCACCAACAACATCAATAAAAGCATCCACACCCCGATTATCAAGCATATCCTTAACTTGCTCATGGATAGGTCGCGCTCCAATCAAAATTGTTCCTTTGGCACCATACCCATACAATTTTACCAAGGTGTCGGGGTTTCGTCCGCCCACATATACCTCAATACCCTTGTTGGCGAGCAATTGAAGTACGGCATTGCCCACACCGCCAGTCGCTCCCGTTACCAAAACCCTATCCCCTTTTTCAACCTGGCTTAGATGAATCGCCAAAGCAGCAGTACCCACACTTATAAACGAGGCTATCGCCGTCTGAACATCCAAACCGTCCGGAATCATAAATGTCGTGGATTCCGGGGCAGCCCTCAATGTGGCATGGGAACCTTCGAAATCAAAGGTCACAACCTTTTGCCCGATTTTGAATCTGTTGGCTTTTATGCCTGTTTTTATTATTTCACCGGCCGCAGCAAACCCCAAAATATGACTTGGATCAGTTGGAGGTTGCGATCGACGTTTGGACAAATCTCCACCCTCTATGGAAATAGCTTCAACATTGATAAGCACGTGATCCTCTCCCATTAAGGGGTCGGGTACCTCCTCATAATCGAAAACATCCGGTTTGCCGTTTATCCTATATGTTGCTGCATTCATATTAAAAAGTCATTTGTAACGTTCACACAAATAGATGATATAGTTTATATTCCTTATCAATAGCTATGGTTATGGACATAGGTCAATATGGGAGTGTTCGTGTTTTCAAGCAACATTTCCCCCATCAGGTGTAAGTCATTGAATCTCTTTTCGTCCGAGAGGGCATTTAATTTTAAAGCGACCAGATCGTAGGGATTGTTCAATAAACCGTTCAGTGTACCGGATACTACATTACTATCGTTTATAATTTCGAGTTTTGCCTGTTGAATATCATGTATTTCGCAAAACTGTTTCATCGCCCTTTTGGTCTCTTTAGTGGAAAGCCAATTTTCACGGGTATTTACATAGAGTAAAGTCATTTCGGCCTTCGTTATTTTCTTGATGAGCTTCAAATTTTCCATGGCCCTTACCGATGTATTTTGGAAATCCGTTACCAATAAAATATGATTTATGGAATCCAGGGAAACTTCTTTTTTTAAACTCATCACCGATCCATTGGCAAACCTTAGTATATCCCTTGTCGTAGACCCAAGGTGTTCAGGTATCTCCCGGTCCTTGTATCCCATAAAGGTGTAATTGACATCATGATCGAAGGTAGCATCAAGAATATTGGAGGACGCGGACCCGCTTACAATATCAATTTCCAAGTCCTGCAAAGACCCAAACATCCTGTCAAGATCGTCGACAAGCGTCTTTGTTGCGGCATCGATCAAAGTCTTTTCCAAAGGCCTCACACTGTCGAAGTCCAAATAAGGGTATTGAGGAAAATCAAGACAATGCAATACTTTTAACCTATAACCCAATACCGCAGCCACCTCCCTTCCCAGTTTCAATGCATGACGGGCTTCCAATGAGAAGTCGTACGGAACTAAAACTTTTGAATCCATAACAAGTACAATTTCTGTTCAAAGCATTAATTACAAGGCGCCAAAATATGGTTCCAATTGGAACTACT
The DNA here is from genome assembly GCF_002699205.1 of Allomuricauda sp. Classification (GTDB taxonomy): domain Bacteria; phylum Bacteroidota; class Bacteroidia; order Flavobacteriales; family Flavobacteriaceae; genus Flagellimonas. Next base: position 40,302 of record NZ_PABT01000010.1, on the reverse strand, counting down.
TTTTACTAGGCTCAATAGGATTTAACTTCCTGCACATTACAAATCCACGAGTAACTATTAGAGCCTATAACCAGTAGCCATTTTCCTATTCAAAATTACCTAATTAAAATCTAATTACCGTTATTTAACCAAATATTTATTACTAATATTGTGAATATTTAACGTGCCACTACTTTTTGGTTAGGGCTAAATCCAAAAGAACAATTCATAAAAAATATAAAGCAACAGTTATATGCCAGCATTGCCATACTGGTGGTAACCATATTGCTTGTGATTTTCATATTATACAGAAATGGTTACTTTGATAAAAATTGGTAAAAGTTGGACATCGGTCCATTTATTTCAAAAAAAATGGCGTTAAAGTGTCATGTCTTATAAACTCTCGACATGGTATTATTCCATCCTTTGCCATTTATTTGCAAATAAAATTCGAAAGGTTTTCATCCCCTATCCTCGAAAAATTTCAGATGAGTTTTTTCTACCCACTAAACGACGTGCATATTCCAATCTTTTGTTTTGAAACCACTTTATCCTTCATTCCCTATAATCCTTTTGAAGTTGTGATTTAAAAGATGGAAGATCATATTTCATACATATGCAAGTTACAGCAACGTTAGTTTGTTCAATTTGCTATCATCAATTGTTCGGGTAAGTTGATATATGGATCGATCATTGTTTTCGATATATTCAAAATGATTCATCATCAAAAATTGCCCCTGATGATAATCTGTCCGAGGCCAAGGCTGGCATTCCAGTTTACCATTTTTGTTTTATCATTGTATTTTTTCCGATACCTTTTATCCAAATATCTATCGATAGATTCCACCGTAAAGATGCTTATTGCAACTCCAAAGGCAATATCAGAAAGCCAATGTTGCCCATCCCACAGTCTCGAAGCACCGGGCACCATACCTACAAGGTATATCCCGGTCTTTACCCACGGATTTTCAAATTGTTTTGCAATTGCATACGCATTGGAAAAGGCCAATATGGTATGGCCGGATGGAAAGGAGTGAAAGCTCCTATTGGGGTTGAAGGGGTCAAAGGTATCCTTGCCATTACCATATTCCGGACGTGCCCTCCCTATAATCGATTTACTTACTTGTTGCAATAGGCCAGCTGAAGAGGCGGATGCCAATAATAAGACCCCTAAGCGTCTTAATTTTTCATCCTTGGTCAGCAAACCTGTCAAATACACCCCTCCAGTTAGCATGTAATTATAGGTCGGACTTCCCACCCTGTCCCCGTAATAGTCAATAAAATCAGGAACTCCCCCACGTTGCCTCATAGCAAATTCAGAAACCTGTTCATCAAAAACATACAGCAGTGCCGTACCCCCAACAACCGCCCCAAAGGTGGTCCATTCCTCACTTTTCCAATGAATCGGGCGGGAATAGGAATATCCGATTCCTCCAAAGACACTCCCCATATCATATTTGAAAAGTTCCCATGAGCCCGGCTCCGAGGAATCAGACTCTTTTTGCATTTGGGAATTAACATGTTGGGACGATAAAATAAATACAACGAAAAAGATTGATCTATTCCAAAATCGCCCAGCTTTCATACGTTTTTTTTCCATTTGTTCATACCCCCTGAGTTCCATGGCCGAGCAAAAGTTTTTTTTAAAATATTAAAAGGATATCCAACAGGATTTTGAAAAGACCTTGTTAGCAGTTTCCATACAGTAAACTTTAGCATAATAGCCTGTATGTTTTTTTATACCATTAGTAACAATTACTTAGGGAGTGTCATGACATGTGTTATTTTTTAATCTTATAATAGTATATCCATACGAATTAATGGACCCTATTCCTTAAGCTTACCGCGGAGGTAATAATGTAGGATCCCCCCATTTTTGTAATAATCTACCTCAATTGGTGAGTCCAACCGCGTCACTACCTGAAAAACAATTGAGCTTCCGTCAGCCCTGAAGGCTGTTATATCCAATAACTTCTTAGGGTAGAATTCTTTTGATATCCCTGAAATCGAAAAGGATTCCGTTCCATCCAGACCGAGGCTTTTTGCACTTTCACCCTTTAAAAACTCCATGGGGAGAACGCCCATACCCACTAAATTACTGCGATGGATCCGTTCATAACTTTCCGCCAAGACCGCCTTTACCCCTAACAAGAAAGTTCCCTTGGCCGCCCAGTCCCTGGATGAACCACTACCATATTCCTTTCCGGCCAATACGATCAAATCAGTCCTTGTGGATTTATAGCGCATTGCAGCCTCATATATCGTTGTTTGCTCACCGGAAGGGATATATTGGGTATAGCCCCCCTCCTTTTCGGCCAATTCATTTTTGATTCGGACATTGGCAAAGGTACCTCGCATCATCACTTCGTGATTTCCACGACGCGAACCATAGGAATTAAATGAGCTTTTCACCACACCATTGGCCTTGAGATAGCGCCCTGCTTCCGAAGCTTCAGAAAAAGCACCAGCGGGTGAGATATGATCGGTGGTAATGGAATCCCCTAATTTTAGCAAGACCCTGGCATCTTGTATATCCTCAAGCTGACCTACCTCGGTGGGAAGCCCTTCAAAGAACGGTGCTTCCTTTATGTAGGTACTATCCTCGTTCCATTGATAATTCTCAGAAGGCACGAACTCCAGATTCTTCCATTGTTCCTCTCCGTCAAATATGACATCATAGGCGCTTTCAAAATCCGATTTTTTGATGGATTCGGAAATCACCTTCTGTATTTCTTGGTTGGAAGGCCAAATATCCTTGAGGTACACCGGAGCCCCATCGGGGTCAGTGCCAAGGGGTTCCTTGGTCAGGTCCACATTGACAGTACCAGTAATGGCATAGGCAATCACCAACAGGGGTGAGGCTAAAAAATTCAACTTGACCTGAGGATGGATCCTAGCTTCAAAATTTCGGTTGGAGGACAAAACGGCGGCAACCCCCAGATTGTTTTCATTAATGGCATCCGAAATATCAGGGTCCAATGGCCCACTATTTCCGATACAGCTGGTACAACCGTAACCTACGGTATAAAAATTAAGTGCTTCCAGATCGTTTTGTAGACCTGAACGGACAAGGTAATCCGTGACCACCTTACTTCCTGGGGCCAAACTGGTTTTGACCCACGGTTTGACATTGAGTCCCTTGTTTCTTGCATTTCGCGCCAAGAGCCCGGCTCCCACCATGACGCTAGGGTTAGAGGTATTTGTACAACTAGTGATCGCAGCTATGGCAACTGCCCCATTTTCTAGATAAAATCCCATTTTTCCCCTTTCCAACCATGAAAGGTTACTGTGGGACGTACCGACCTTTTCCAACAGTTGGGGAAGGTTTTTTTTAATACTATCAATAGGAATCTTATCCTGCGGCCGTGTTGGACCAGAGATAGTGGGTACGATAGATCCCAAATCCAGTCCAATGGTATCGGTATATTTGATATCTTCCTTTCCGGTACGCCAGAGCATATTTTTCTGGGCATAGGATTTTACCCTATCGAGCAAACTGTCCGGCCTTCCTGTAAACTTCATATAATCAATGGTCCGCTCATCAATGGGAAAATAGGTAACGGTACATCCAAATTCCGGGGACATATTGGCAATAGTGGCACGATCTGGGACGCTTAGATGATCAAGACCTTCACCATAGACTTCGACAAACTTACCAACAACGCCGTATTCTCGAAGTAGATTTGTGATGGTCAAAACCATATCTGTTGCGGTAGTGCCCACGGGAAGTTTCCCTTTGAGTTCCAATCCTATTACCTCCGGCGCGGCAAAATAAATGGGCTGGCCTAGCATGGCCGCTTCTGCCTCGATACCGCCAACCCCCCAGCCCAAGACGCCGATACCGTTCACCATTGGGGTGTGGGAGTCGGTACCCACCAAGGTATCCGGAAAAAGCCAATTGTCCCTAAGACTGATTCCCTCTGCAAGATTTTCCAAATTGACCTGATGGCAGATGCCCATTCCCGGTGGAACCACCCTAAAGTTATCGAAAGCGCTCTGTGCCCATTTAAGCATTTCATAGCGCTCCTCATTCCGTTCGTATTCCTTGGCAACATTTTTGGGATAGGAACTCTTGCTTCCATAATAATCGACCTGTACCGAATGATCGACAATAAGGTCTACGGGGATGGAAGGATTTACCAAGGCACCATCCTGACCCCGTCGAACCATTTCGGACCGCAGGGATGCAATATCCACGATGGCTGGAACCCCAGTAAAATCCTGCATCAGTACCCTACCCGGTTTATATGGAACATCATCGTCCGAAGGCGAATCTGCCCAATGGGCCAATATGTTAAAGTGATCCTCCGTGACGGAAAACCCATCAAAGTTTCGAATGACATTTTCCAATAAAATGCGTATTGAAAAGGGCAGGCGATGGATTGTTTCGATGGAAGACAAATCCACCATTTGATGCCCGTCTGTTGTTTTGACCGTATGGTGTATCATTTTCATGTGCTGAAGTTTTAATATCTGTAATTTACAACTAAAAAGGCAAATGGACAACTTAGGAACTGTTTAAAAAGTGCCTCTGGTGTTGACATCACTTTTAAAACCGGCTTGTCACACTGTACATGGTCTGTTACCGAACGGGGTTCTTTACGGCCTATGGGTGGCAGAGTCCCTTCACATAATTCTAAACTTTTATCCTAATGGAGTATCGCAACGGCAAACAATTTCATTTCGTCATATCCGGGCAGTACATCTTCCAAAAGTTCCAGCTCGATAGGATTCGCAGTACTTACCCTCAGCTCTTGGGCAGTTTTTAATTTAGCCACTAAATAACCAAAAGCGATGGTTCCCTGTTTGATTTTCCATGTATCCAAAAGATCATCATCCAGATACCTGTCCAGACTATATTCGATATAACGCTCAGTACTTTCCCTATCCATACTTATCACCTCTTGGCTGTTCCTCAAAAAATCCTCAAGTTCAACGACACCGTATTCCTTCCAAAGGTATACAGGTAAATAGGCTACCACATCTTCCTGAAAACCATACTTATTCTCCACTTCGGTTCCTTGGACCTGGCTAAAAGTGTAAGGGGTCGTTCCAAAACTCATAAAAAGGCTGCACTCCAGAAGCACCCTGCTTAAATTCGAACTAAAATCACTGTAATTCAACATTTCATATTTAATTCATTTATCTTCCAATTATGGTCCATTGAACGCAAAAACCCATTCAACAGCTCCCGGATATCCATCCATGAAGGAACTGCTAACTCTATTTTTACTATCCGCTGTTGGTCACCAACCTTTTACTTGTTTTGGTACAAAAATTCCTCACCCAACAAATACAGGGTAAACGGCTCTTCAACCCCTTTTAATCGTTCCACAGTATGCACAGCGTTCGGTTTGTACCGAAGTTGCATGAAAACCTCCTCGGATATGATGAAGTTATTATTGAGCTTTTTGGTGAGATCTTGGATACGCGCCGCTACATTGACAGGATAGCCCATTACCAACTGATGTGGATTCCCATGGAGCAATAGGTCCCCAGCCGCCACTTTACCGAGATGGGCCCCTACCCCTACCTCAATTTGTTGGTCAAAATACTTTTTGAAATATGTCTCGTTCAATTGTTCCAAGGCCTTGAACATTTCACTGACGGCATCCACTGCATTATTGGCACTTTCCTTTGCATTTTGATCGAAACCAAAGGCCGCATAAAGACCGTCCCCTGCCGTTTCGACTATCCTACCGCCATGTTCCTTGATGATCTCCTCGAAATGATAGAACAATTTTCTGACCACATGGATTACATCAAAGGCCAAATGGTGTTCCACAAAAGGGGTGAAGTTCCTGATGTCCATAAACAAAAGGCAGAGTCGCATTTCCTTGCCAATATTTTCGTTGCCCATAATCTTGTTCCTCAGGTAAAGGGGATAGTCGCTTTCATCGTTCATGATACGCTTGATTTTCACACTCCCCCCTTTCACATAGGTTTGACAAGCCAACCTAACATTGTCCGCAAGACCAAAATACCGTTGCACATTTTTTTCCGCAGTGTTTGCCTCGGATAAGTGTTCCTCGCCGCTGATCACCAAAATACGACAGGTCGAACAACGTGCTCTTCCCCCACATTCACAGCAGAACGGTATTTCCTTTTTCAGGGACGCTTTTAAAATGGAATCATCGGAGCTGATCAGAAAGGATGCCTCCTCATTGACAATGGTAATATTGTGATATGTCCGTACCTTATCATTCATCCTCCCCCATGGTTTGCCATCCTCCGCCCAAGGCCCTATATAAATTGATAACACTTACCTTTCGCTCAAGCACATCCATGATTCCTTGCATTTCCGCTGACAACAAATTCTGTTCAGAGGTCAGTACATCTGTATAGTTGGTCTGTGAACTGTATTCCAATAATCGTTTGGTGTAGGAAACCGATTTGTTCAGCGCTTCCAATTGACCGATCCTTTTTTCACACTTGATATCCGCTTGTTGGTAGGCAAAAAGGGCGTCGGAGACCTCCTGACCTGCCGTTAGCAGAGTTTGTTCAAAAGTATAATATGCTATCTGTTGTTCGGATTTGGCGACTTTCAGGTTTGCTTTCAAAGTTCCCCGGTTGAAAATAGGCTGCAACAGGCCTCCTGCCACATTGGCGAACAGGCCAACATTCTCCTTAAAAAGATCATCGAATTCAAAACTGGAAAAACCAGAGGCCCCTGTTATAGTAAACGAAGGGTAAAAACTGGCTTGGGCCACATTGGTGTTCTCAAATGCCTCACGAAAGGCCAGTTCACTTTGGATCACGTCCGGTCTATTGAGCAAGAGTTGGGAAGGAACGCCAATGGACAGCTCCATGGAAACCTCTTGGGCCATACTATCATAAGAGCTACGGGGAATGCTGCCCGGTTTTCTTCCCAATAGCACGGAAAGCCCATTTTCAGTTTCCCGAATCTGTCTTTCCACATCGGGGATGACCAGTTCGGCTTGGAATTGGTTCGCCTCGCTCTGTACAACAGCCGCCCCGTTCACCACGTTGGCCTGTTTCAATTTATTCATGGTGACCACATAGGATTTTCGGTTTTCAGCGGTTTCCCTCAACACTTTCAACTGTTGGTCCAAAGCGATCAATTGAAAATATTTTGTTGCCACATTGGCCACCAGGGCAGATTGTACAGCCTGTTTGGCTCCCTCTGCCTTCAAAAGGCCGGCCAATCGGGCACGTTTGGCACTCCCCAGCTTCCCCCAGATGTCCGCTTCCCAGGAAGTGGTCAGGGAAATATCATATTGCGTCACATTGTCCACCAAACCATAACCTTGCGTGAACGAAAGTTTGGATCGGGCCACGGATGCATTTCCCTGTAATGTGGGTAGAAATGCCCTTTTGCTCTGTTTGAACATGGCCCCGGCAATCTGTATCCGCTCAAAGGCTATCCTCATGTCATGGTTTTTGGCCATGGCCTCGTCAAGGTAGCCATTCAACAGGGAATCCGTAAAGAAGGTTTCCATTGGAAGAGCCGATAATGCCTTCAAACTATCCTTATATCCGGCCTCAGTTCTGTACAGGCCCTGGGTTTCCATTTCTGGCGTTTTGTATTTCTTGGTGATCCCACAAGAGGTCATGAACAAGAAAGAAATAAGCAATAGGAGTATATGATTTCGATATGTCTTCATAGTGGTCAAATTATTCATGATCGTGATCTTCTTCTTTATGCAGTCGCAAGCTCAATCTTTCCTGTAGGGCCTGGAACATTACGAACAGTGCCGGGATTACAAAAACACCGCACAAGGTCCCCACAAGCATTCCCCCAACGGCAGCCGTTCCTATAGATCTGTTACTTACTGCACCTGCCCCACTGGCGAACATCAAAGGGAGTAAACCAAAAATAAAAGCAAAGGATGTCATCAAAATAGGTCGGAGCCTTGCCTTTGCAGCACGGACTACCGATGATGCCAAACTAAGACCGCTCTTTCGGTGCATCAGGGCAAATTCCACGATCAATATCGAATTTTTGGCCAAGAGCCCCGTAAGCATGATCAAACTGATTTGCAGGAATATATTGTTGTCGATACCAAATAGTTTGGCAAAAAGGTAAGCCCCTGCCAATCCAATGGGCAATGGTAGTAAAATGGAAAACGGCAAAATATAGCTCTCGTACTGGGCCGCCAACAGAAAATAGACGAACACCAGACACAGGATGAATATGTACACCGTTTGGTTCCCGCTATTGACCTCTTCCCGGCTCAGTCCGGCAAATTCATAACCATACTGCTTGGTCAGGTTTTCCTCGGCCACTTCTTGTATGGCCTTTACCGCATCCCCTGAACTGTATCCCGGAGCGGGTACCCCTGTAACGTTGGCAGAGGTAAAAAGATTGAACCTTTTGATGAACTCGGGGCCAAAGATCTTTTTTAGACTCACAAACTGTGTTATTGGCACCATTTCCCCATTTCCGGTCCTTACCAAAATGGAGTGCAGGTCCTCGGGTTTGGCCCGTGGTCCTGGCTCGGATTGGACCATGACCCGGTATTGTTTGTTGAAGCGATTGAAATCAGAGGCATAGATACCTCCATAGTAACCCTGCATCACGGCCAACACTTGGTCTGGTGTAATGCCGGCCATCTCACATTGGGCCACATCCACCTCGAGTTCATATTGGGGAAAACTGTTACTAAAAGAGGTAGTCGCATATAAAATCTCGGGCCTTTGGTTGATGGCCCCCATATAGTTTCCGACAACTCCGTTGAACTTGTCCATGTCATTGGCGGTACGGTCCTGTAAATTGAACTCAAAACCATTGGTACTTCCAAAACCCTGTAATGTGGGAGCTGCAAAAAATATGATATTGGCCCCCTTGATACCGGAAGTTTTATAGAATAATTTATTTACCACACTTTCGATGTCCTGTCCTTCCCCTTGACGATCATCCCATGATTTCAAACGAATAAAAAAGGCCCCGTATGATCCACCTGTACCGCTAATGATGTCCCGTCCTGCCATTCGGGTCAAACTTTCGACCTCCGGTACGGTCTGGATGATACTGTCTACCTTATCGGCCAATTCCGTGGTACGCTCCAAAGATGAGGATGGTGGTAGTATGATGTTCCCAAAAATGGCCCTACTATCTTCCGAGGGCACAAAACCCGTGGGCGTGTTTTTGATCAGTCCCCAAGCCAAGGCGGAAAAACCGACTATCAGACCAATGGCCAACCATTTTCTTCTCAAGAGGAACTGTACCCCTTTAATATATTTGAAGGTTACGGCCTGAAAGGCTACATTGAACTTGGCATAGAATCGCTTCAAAAATCCTTTGGGAGCATCTTCCACATCATGGTCATGGACCTTTAGGAACAGCGCACAAAGTGCTGGGCTCAAGGTAAGTGCATTGATTGCCGAGATAACAATCGCAATGGCCAATGTAAGTCCAAACTGTTTATAGAACACCCCTGTGGACCCCCCAATAAAGGAAACCGGCACAAAAACGGCCGCCATGACCAACGTGATGGAAACAATGGCCTTACTGATTTCACTCATCGCATGGAGGGTGGCCTTTTTGGCCGTTTTTGATCCCTGATCGAACTTGGCATGGACCGCTTCCACTACGACAATGGCATCATCCACAACGATACCGATAGCCAATACCAGTGCAAATAAGGTCAATAGATTGATGGTGAACCCGAACAGCTGTAAAAAGAAGAAAGTACCAATGATCGCCACCGGGACCGATATGGCAGGAATCAACGTTGAGCGAAAATCCTGCAAAAAGATAAACACCACAATAAACACCAAAATAAAGGCCTCGATCAAGGTGTGGATCACCTTATCTATCGAAGCATTAAGAAACTCGTTGGCGTTCAAAAATGGAACATAATCGATACCCGATGGAAAGTCTTTGGCACTCTCTTCAACAATGCGTTGACATTCATTGATAAGTTCATAGGCATTTGACCCCGCCGATTGACTGATGGCAATGGACGTGCTGGGGTACCCCAAGGTCTTGGTACTGCTATTGTAGTCCAACGCACCCAGTTCCACCTTTGCCACATCGTCCAAACGAAGCATTTCCCCGTCCTTACCCGCCTTGATCACAATTTCCCCGAATTCTTCGGCAGTCTGTAATCGACCTTTGTATTTTATGGTATACTGAAATGCCTGATCTCCGTTGACACCGAACTTTCCAGGGGCTGCTTCAATATTTTGTTGTCTCAGTTTGCCAATGACATCGGCCGGTACCAATCCGTACGAGGCCATGGCATCCGGTTTGAGCCATATCCGCATCGCATAGTCCCTTGCTCCATAAATAAAGGCGTCTCCGATACCGTTGACCCGTTTGAGCTTGGGCAATATGTTCAAGCTCACATAGTTTTGCAGAAAATTTTGGTCATAGCTGTCCTTGGTACTGTAGATACTGAAAATATAGACCAGACTACTCTGCACCTTGCCCGTCGAGACCCCAGACCGGATAACCTCTTCGGGCAATAGGTTACTGGCCTTGTTTACACGGTTCTGGACGTTCATAACGGCCAGGTCGGGGTCAGTCCCCAACTTAAAATATATCGTAATCGCCGCACTTCCATCGTTCCCTGCGGTGGACGTCATGTACTGCATGTTCTCCACCCCATTGATCTGCTCTTCCAATGGGATTAAGACACTTTTTCGCACCACATCGGCATTGGCTCCCTGATAGGAGGTCGTGACCTCGACCGTTGGAGGGGCAATGTCCGGATACTGGGAGATCGGAAGCGTATAAAGACCTAGAATCCCCAGAATCACAATAATGACGGATATCACCGTGGAAAGTACGGGTCTATCGATAAAGTTTTTTAACATAACCTTGAATTTTATGGACAATAGATATCCAGGGTTATCAATGTAACCTTCTTGATATCCGTATTTTAAATTTGTTTACTGTATGATTTTGGGATGTATTTCCATATCCTCCCGCAGTGTCCCGGCACCTTCATATACCACGATATCCCCCGGAACCAGTCCTTGTGTAACCACAAAACTCTCATTGGTGGCCAAGGACATCACCTGTATTTCCGTACTCACAACACGGTTATCGACCACCTTGTATACCATGCGTTTGTCCTGGAGTTCAAAGGTGGATTTCTGAGGGACCAATAGCGCGTTTTGATAGGTCTGCTCCATGATCAAGCTACCACTACCCCCACTACGGATCATATAATCACTGTTCGGAAAAGTTGCCCTTATCCTGGCGGCCCCCGTATTTCGATCGAGTAGCCCGGCTATCGAAGTAATGGTCCCTTCCGCCTTCGCCCGCTCTCCATTGGAAAGAACGAGTTGGACTTTTGGGAAATGCTTTAATTTTTCGTCCAGAGTCTCGCCTTCATAGGCATTGTACAAGTCCAAGAATTCTCTTTCATCCAGTGAAAAGTAAACGTGCACCTCATTGATGTCGGAAACTACGGTCAGCGGCTGTTGTACCTGGGGACTAACCAAGCTCCCTGTACGAAAGATGATTTCTCCAACAACCCCATCCACGGGACTCTTGATCAGGGTGTATCCCAAGTTGGTCCTTGCCTGGACCAGATCTGCCTTCTTTGCCTGGAGATCGAGGATTGCCATCTCCAATTCATATGGGTTTACGATAGTGTCCGCGACAAGAGGGCGGGTCTTGTCCACATGGATCTGGGCGTTCTTGACCGCGGATTCCGCTGCGATTACCGTCTGTTGGTACTGTGGGGCGCTGATCTTGAACAAAAGGTCCCCTTTTTTTACCGTGGCCCCTTCATCCACATAGATTTTTTCCAAATAACCCTCTATCTTGGGCCGAACCTCTATATCCTCCCTTCCCGCTATGGTAGCGGGATATTTCTTTTCCAAAACGGTCTTGGCCTGTTGCACTTCAACAGCAGGGTATTCGGGAACCTGCCCACCTTGTGCGGTCTCTTTGTTCCCACATGAACCAATGGCCACCAGTAGTACAGTGGCCAAAACATATGATATTGGTTTTTTTCTCATCATCAACAGGTTTAAAATTAGCATAGCATACCCTGTCGGGCCTTCAAAAAGACTCCCGAAACAAAGGCAAAATGTATGAACGAAAATTTATAACCATGCCCGGACAATCAATAAAACCAGGCATGGTTAAAGGACTCAGAGTGCTAGTTACACAATTGCAGAATATCGCTTTTCGACCTCTTTCCAATTAACTACATTCCAAAAAGCATCGATATACTCCGGCCTTTTATTTTGATAATTCAGATAGTAGGCATGCTCCCAGACATCCAATCCCAGAATGGGTGTTCCGTTATCCAAGGTGGTATCCATCAATGGATTGTCCTGGTTTGGCGTGGAAGTGACTTTAAGGTTCCCTTCTTCATCGACGATCAACCAAGCCCATCCAGAACCGAAACGTGTCGCTGCCGCATTGGAAAAGGCCGTTTTGAACTCTTCCAAGGAACCAAAAGTCTTCTCGATGGCAGACGAAAGTTTCCCCTCGGGCAGGTCAGATCCGTTAGGGGTCAAAATAGTCCAGAACAGACTGTGGTTGTAGTGTCCCCCTCCATTGTTTCTGATTCCAGAAGAGAGTTTGGAAATTTTACCGAACAGATTTTCAAGATCGGCATCTTCCAACTTGGCCTCTTCAAGTGCAGCGTTCAATTTATTTACATATCCTTGGTGATGCTTGGTATGGTGTATCTCCATAGTTGCAGCATCGATATACGGTGCAAGGGCATCATAGCTATACGGTAATTCTGGTAACTTGTGACTCATAATATGTAGTTTTGAATAAATATCTTTAAAAAACAGTCCAAAGATAGTATATTTACAAATTAAAACAAATATTTACTTTGTTTATTATGGATAAAATGATCGAAGAAAACGAAAAGGCTATGTGCATCCTTAAAAATGAAGGAGAGAAGACTCTAAAGGATCTGGCCAAGATGCTTGGAATAACAACAGAGGGGGCCAGGTTCCAGCTTTTGAAATTATCCAATGAGGGGTATGTAAAGTCTGAAAGCAGAGCCATGGGGAGGGGACGTCCTCAACAATTTTGGTCTCTTACTAAAAAAGGGCATGACAAATTTCCCAATAGGCATTCCGAGTTGACCTTGCGACTTATCAATAAAATAAAAAAGGAGTACGGAGAAGACGCCTTGTCCCAGATCATCGCATCGACCGCTGAGGATAACCTCAACCATTACCGCAAGACCATCGAAGAAACCGATACGCTGGAGGAGAAGGTAAGAAAATTGGCTGAACTAAGGGAAAGGGAAGGATATATGGCCTCCTTCAAAAAAACGGATGACGGTGATTTCATGCTCATTGAAAACCATTGTCCGATATGTGACGCAGCCAGTCTATGTCAAAAGTTTTGCTCGTCGGAACTCGATATTTTTCAAACGGTCCTGGGACCAGGGGCCCAGATTAAAAGAACAAAACATATTTTAACAGGTGACAGGCGCTGCGCCTATTTGATTCAGGAGTCGGATACCTTAAAGGGCTGAACAAACCCCACACAAAAAAAGCATGAGGCGCCCGGGTCAACAACTTACCTTGACAACGAGATTCAAAAGTTACGATTGAGTAACATATAGTTTCCCCGGTAAGTTAAATACATCCCTTACAAGTTCATTCCGCTACCTCTTAGATAGTCGGAAGCGCAAGAAGTTTTCTTTGCCAATGGTCCGGTTGAATCAAATTTGATGATTCTTACAACCTTGATTTTTCTCCCATATTTATGATTGTATTCCGATACCGTCTTTCCGTTCCGGGATATATAATATACTCGATCACCCTAGAAGTATGAATTAAAGGAAACTTCAATAACGCAATGGTAAAAGCCAGCACTAATGAGGGTCTGCACCTATGGTTTCCAGGAAAATCTGACAGCGCCAAATGTTATCCATTTGCCAAAAAATCAACCATTCCCCCCACTGCCAAAATATAAATTAAGGAAAAAGCTGTCATGGAATACAAGCCTTAATTGACCATAAATGGAAACGCCCCTAGACTTTGCTTCCGTGTTTGATCAATTAAGCCATATCGAGCCTGGGAACGGTACACAAGATCCTTCAAAGGCCCAGGCTATTTTTGAAGCTCATTTGCTTGTCCAAACTTAAGATTCCAGTACATTGATGGACAAGAATAAATTCAAAACGAAAAAGAACCGCCTGTTTTTTCAATCAAATATATCTCATCACCTCACAACTTAAATTGATTGCCACTGAACATTCCGTTCTTGTAACAATCGGAATCGGAATCGGTAAAGAACAACACCAGTTCCGTATCCGGTTCTGCCTCCAACTGAACAGGTTCATCCTGCATGACCACACTTTCTTCTTTAATGAGTCCGATGGTTTCGTTCAATAGCACTTCTCCTTGAAAAACATAGAGTACCGCCGTTAAGCCCTTCTTTGGCAAAGCCGGTAGTCCCAACTGGGTTTGTTCCTTCACCCTAAGGTCATAGATCCAAGTTTCACTGGTAAAGCGCAATGGGGTTTGTGGCGTGGGTGAAGCCAATAAACGCCAGTGGTCCATACTGTCAGTTTCTTCAAGGTCATAAAAAGTGACCTTCGGGCTATCATCCTTATGCTGTGGTCTTATAAAAATCTGGAGGCCCTCCAAAGGCTCCAAAATCCTTTCCTCATGGTAAAAAATACTTCCTGCCTGCATCAGCATCAATCTTTTACGTGATATCTCAGCCGAGATATTTTCAGAATCCATGTGCTTTGACACCCCGGTCCTAAAATAAGACAGGATATCATCGTTGATGTGTGGGTGCATTTTTATGGTTATCCCGGAAGGGATCCTTGCATGGTCAATCTTCCCTATGGTCCCTAAACCTGTATCTTCTGAAGATATACCGCAACCTGGAAACAGGCTGGAAATTTTTTGACTTTTTATCTTTTTATCTATCCCGTGTTTATGTATCATACATCAATTAAAGTTATATTGAATCCGGAAGAAAAAGTTCAGGGCTTAAGCACAGCTTTATCTTGATTAAATCAATTCCAGTGACGTCAGTACCTTGATTAAATCCAAGCCAAACCCCACCATTTTTTTCATGGTCATCGCAACTGTGCACAACTGTCCCCTCCTATTTCCATCAACGTATCTCAAAATATCGTCAGAAAGACCTAATAATCCAAATCAATTTGCGGAAAGGATCGAAGACAGATCAAAATATAATTTTTGTGCACCTTTAAAAGAACTGACCGGCCCTTTTAAAATGACTAATTTTTCATTCTAAAAAAGTTAAACTCATTGCTTTTGATCACATACCCAAAACGAATCATACTCCTGAATTCCTCATACTCCAATAAGCTTTCCCCGTGCCCCCAATACCACTCCACCATGATATATTGATTCGATGTATTTTTTCCAAAGGGTGCAAAATAGAGTCTCGGCCGGAATGCCCCCTTAGCCTTAAAATTCAGTCCCTTTCTGAGCAAAACATTGAGGTATAATCGGTTCTTTTTCAGTTCATGTTCAAGATTTATCTCCGCTAAACCCGTATATTCCAATAGTTCGGGATTACCGTTTTGGTAACCAAAAGGCACCCAGGCCTTAAATTCAGCCACAGTTCTTTTGGTCAGGTTGGTAATATAGCTTGCAGTGATGCGGTTCCAGCTTCTTGAATAAATACTGTCCCGTCCATTGGACTCATGCTCAAAGGCGATTGTGGCAATACCCTCCAATTTCTGGTTTTTGTCAAAAACCGTTTTCCCCAGCACCAAGCTTGGGTTGAAGTTGATGTCACGAAAGGGATAGGAATCCTTATAAATGTTCCAAAAGGCCTTTTGCGTATAGGTAATGAACAGATAGGTTTCCCAAGGAAGTCTATCCCGGGTAATCATCTGCTTAAAACTGATCTGGTATTTGGCATCCGCAGTATTACTATTGATATCATTGGTCAAAGGAAACCCGGAAATAAAATAATTATCCTTGTGTATCGTAAAATAGGAAAAGTTTTGGATGGAATCATTCAATTCCGACCTACTTATCATTTGGCCATGGCCCAAGAAGATACAAAAACAACAGATTATCAGAGTATTAGTAAGTTTTGTCCTATATGACATGGAAAGTGAAAATTTGATTTTTATACCTCTTGAAGGCAATTGTTAAAAATAAGGATTCAAAGATAATTCTATTGGAAATGCATACACAAACTTATTTTATGATCCAGCCAAAAGCCTTCAAGGATCAAAAAATTTATGTACATAACAATCAACATGCATTTACCATTTACAAGAAATACTGCATGAACACCACCCCTCCCTAAAATTGGCGTTTGGAGATATCTTTACTTCAAAATTAACCTGCAATCTTCGATTGCATTGATGCGTTTCAGGACTACTTTTGACATCACAAAAAGTTCCAATTCCAGTCCTTGGTGTTCTTATCTTATAATTGCTGGTTCAACACGTTGGAATGATTCACAAATATTTTACTAAGGTTATAGTATCAATATTATAGAAATCGTTAAAACCATGAGAATATTTAGGTAAAACCTAGATTAACACAACTTTATGACAATCGCTTTTCCTTGCATATAACATATAAAAACCATGAAATAAACTGATTAACAGACACTTAAAAAAATGAAAGGAAACCGAATAGACTTCGCCATTTTTTAGAGCCATTTTACACGCTCTTAGCGTACAATATTTATACCTGAAACAAGTTAATAATCTATAATGTAATGTTCCCCTAGGGGTCAGGTCAATTTAAATTTATTGAATCGCGCCATATTGGATATATTGAAACCAAAGGCCTACTGAATTCCTTTAATGATGGAATATAACATAAGAAGACAACTTGAAGCAAGGAACTTTATACACTATAATAAAATGAATACAAACTCCAAGTTACTGATTGAGGTCGAGAACTATGTTAGACATCTGCTTCTTGAAATTCTGGACACTAACTTTTTATATCACAATATCGATCATACCCTTCGAGTGGTCAAGTCGGTCGAGGAATTGACCGAGTCCCATGGCCTTTCACAAAGCGACTCGGAAACCTTATTGTTGGCAGCATGGTTGCATGATATAGGCTATATTAAGGATGCTCAAAACCATGAGGACATGGGCATGTCCATGGCCCGTGATTTTTTGGAACAGAAGAAATGTCCGGAAGACCGGATAAAAAAAATCGAGTCTTTGATCTCAGCGACAAAAATAGGACACGTACCCATGAATTTTTCAGAAAAAATCATTTGCGATGCAGACTGCTCCCATTTTGGTCAAATCGGTTATCATCTCATTGCTGAGCACCTAAGACAAGAACTCATCAAACGGGGCGTAGTATCCTATACTTCACAGGAATGGGCAGAGCAGAATATTGAACTTTTACAAAACCATCATACCTTTCATACACCATACGCCAAAAAAAAGTGGGAACCTATCAAACAAGAGAACATCAAAAAGCTTCTTAAGGAAAAGGCCTTTTCCTCTAACATTGGCCAAAAAGAAAAAGATATTTCTTTGGATTAAAGGGTGCGATGGTACGGTGGAAAGTTTATTATTTACCCGACCAAATCATCGATCTACATAAAAAACTTTCGGTTCCCAGGCGCGATTTGAAAATATGAGGTCCATGCCAGTGAATCTGACATACTGCATGATTATTATTGAAAGGATATGGACATCACCTAGGGTCACTACCTTGAAATCTGCATATATTGGTGGCATGGATTTCCCCCAGACCCCACCTTTATGGGTATGGTCGGTTTTTTTACTTTTGTCAGCGCAATGGCAGATTCCCGTACTTCATGCAACACCCTTTATTTTCAAAATTCCCAGGAGGAAGTTAATATTATCCATGAAAATTTGGATACTGCCCATATATGGAGTACAACCCTCGTTCACTACCAGCGTTGCCCAATAAATTCAGAAACCAACTTGAATTGACATCTTCTAGATGTCCCCCATGTCCCCGGCATGGTAACGATCGATAGCCTCATTTATTTGCTGTTCCGTATTCATTATGAACGGACCACGGAAAACCAGTTCTTCTCTATGAGGCTTACCTGCCAGTAGAACTACCTGGGCATCCTCGTTGGCCGTCAGCCTGACCGAATCCCCATCAAAGTCCATGACCGCTGTTTGAGACTTGGTCAGCAATGTTTCCTCATTGCCCACGGATATAGAGCCCTTTATTACATAGAGAAGTATATTTTCACCGACGGGCAAAGTTTTGACAAAAGTGCTATCGGACTCCAACTTAATATCCAGCAGGGTAATATTCTCAGGGGGATCGATCTTGGCCTCAACATTCCCCGCACTACCGGACACCACACGTACCTCTGTTCCATTTTCGGTGAATAGTGGTATATCGGGACCGTCTACGAACAAAACCTCAGGGTCACAAAGCTTATTTGGTGCGGAAAGATTTACAAATATCTGCAGTCCATGTGCCATTTGACCAGCTACCTTGGGATGCTCATCGTGAAGCAGTCCCCTCCCGGCAACATTCCATATCACTCCGCCGGGTTTCGCTTCCAAATTCCCTCCTAAACTGTCGCGGCTAACAAAATCCCCCTCACTATCCTCAAACAAATAGGTTATTGCAGCGAAACCTGCGTGTGGATGTGGCTGAAAAACGGGTTGTCTCATGCGGAAGTCATCAATGGAAATGATGGGGTCGATCTCCTTTCCTACCGATTGGAAAGAAATATTGGATGCACTAAATGCATAGTTGTCCATTTTTTTCTCCGCTTTTCCGATTGCGGCTATACTTCTATTTTTCATCTTGTAATTCCTTATGTTCTGTACCTTTGGGTCCCCCCAACAATAATTGGATCAAAAGATCAAAACGTTCTCTATATTTTTGACAAATATTCCCCCTATCATCATAGAGTTCCGTACGCTGTATGGGAATACTGAGGGGCGCTGTCCAAGCCCGCAATGCCCTGGCTACGGCATCCATAGCTGTTATACCTTGGATGGCTTGGACACCATGGGCCCAGCACACCAAACCTACCACTTTGCCACTTAAATAGGGAACAGATTCCTTTGAGCTGTATTCCATCCAATCCAAACAGTTTTTCATAGCACCGGTCATACCTCCATGATAGAGGGGACTTAGCCATATATGAACATCTGCCTCCCTGAAAATTTGGTTCATTCGGATTACCGACTGGGGCACAGGTGTCATAGGTACTTCGAATACCGGTATATCATAATCGGAAATATCAAATACACAGGTTTCAACTCCCAATTTGACCAGAACCGTTTCCAAATAACACGAGAGCTGTTTGGCAGTCGAATTTTCGGTTCGCTCAACGGCACCATTGAATATCAATACTTTCATTTTTCCTTGCTTTTAAAGATGACCTTGGGCAATCCGACCTCTCCGTACATCAAGGTGGTCACCAACGGCTTCAATTTGCATGTGGCGACAACGTACAATTCCGGTGGGATCAACTGATCTTGTCGGACCACGACCTTCTGACCTTTGAAACGGGAAAAGTCAGCGGATGTAATGCACGCACTCCAAAGTTGCACATCCATGGTCTCTGGTTCAGCAAAAGCAATATCAGAGGCTATGCCCTGTAATTTTTCCGTGACGGACATATAGGCCCATTGAGGTACAACGGCATCTTCAGTACATTGAATCGCAACAGGCTTGTCCCTATAGACTTCCCAATCCGTTCCGGCCAAGAATGACCTAAATTCCCTTTCGACCAGAATGGTTCCATGGGTCAATCCCATTTTTATATCGAAAAGAATACTTGGTTCCACAGGTCGATAATCCAGCAGATCCAACACAAAAATATCTTTCATCATCCCGATGGTATTTTATTCAAATTCAGGGGCACACGATCGCGTACCCCTGGCAACAAATCAACAAATCAACAAATCAAAACATGAAAAAATTCCTTGGGCGATTATACATATGCCCAAGGTGCACAATCCTAGTTGTTTGATGCTTTGATAACAACCTCGATATTGCCTCTGGTCGCATTGGAGTAAGGACAGATTTGGTGTGCGAAATCGGCCAATTCCTGTGCCTTTTCCAAACTGACATCTGGGATGTTCACAAGCATTTCCACAGCCAATTTATAACCTCCCTCCTCGGTCTGACCCAAACTCACCTTCGATGTCACGCTGGTGGTCCCGGTTTTTACCTTTGATTTGGATATGGCCAGATCCAGGGCACTACCAAAGCATGCGGAATACCCAGCAGCAAAAAGCTGTTCTGGGTTGGTATACTCATTATTGGCCCCACCGAGGCCAGTGGGCATTCTAACTTCAAAATCGAGGACATTGTTATCACTTTGCACATGTCCATTTCGACCTCCCATAGTGGTCACGGTCGCGGTATATAAATATTTCATAGTTGTTAAAAATTTTGTTCTATAATTATTCCAATTTTCAAGTANTCTCTATTNNTCACTAACGAACTTTATGATAAGAACNCCCNCTTTCAATCATCATTACNCCTTTNCAAAGGGCACAAACAATAGGTTCCTCTTCAAAAAATTAAAACGAAACTGGCAAAAGGAATTTTTTTTAATTATCGGTANACGACCTAACAAAGGTAGTGAAATTCTTAATTAAACAAAATATTCATTTGTTTTATTTGTTTAATTAACTGTGTGAAATTGGACCNTTTCANACCTTATATGATATCNGGCATTTCCATTTTCGACACANCATCGTTATTTTTATGAGTTTTGATGTATTGACCNACCGNTTTCCGGTCANNTCCTTCATCTTTCGCGATACCTCATCTGAAACNGTTACTGGATGTCTTNGCNGGACCCCGGACGNTCAAGAAAAAAATTANAGACCATTGCACTGCCCTGTTTTTTGGCGCTNTTAAATTCTTAGAAATTGTCCATGAATGATAAGNGGCTANCGATCATCAATCCCAAATACCCTGTTATTANAATCAATCATTGAAACATGGGGAGGCCATCCGAACCTCCCCATGAACATTTATCTTTAAAANACCAANCAGTGNTTAATCTATTGGAATTGAAAGCATGGGAATATTTAGCCCAGAAGCCATTTCCCTGGTTTTACTTCTATGAATAAGAGATTCCCAGAACCCGTATTTTTTTGGAATCATGACGAGAAGATTCGAATTTGAATCGATAATCTCTTTTTCAATTTCCCAAATCACTTTATCGGAGTTCACTTTTTTATAGAAATGGACAACATTTTCCAGACCTCTATCNATATGCTCGAAAACATCATTGTCTTCTTTTAGTTCGTCGAGTTTCTGTTCCACATAAAAAACGGTAACCTCGGACTTTAATCCAAGTGCAATTTGCTTTAATCGAACCAATATCCTCAGGGGTATTCCCTGCATTAGGTCACATGCAAAAAGAATCTTGTCTATCCCCATNAACTTGGCATTTACAGGAACTGCAAGTACAGGAAACTTTTTCATGCTTATTAATGTGGTGGTCGGGTTTCCCATTAAATTNTGTTCCATGGATTTGGCCGACATGCCCATCACAAGGAACCTTGCCTTATGGATCTCCATCAAAGAATCTATCTCCCGTTCCAAATCCATAATNCTACATTCATAGTCCACAGNTATGCCAAATTCCTCGGATAACCCCAAGGCCTGTTCCTTTAACCGATTCCTGTTNACCGCTACCATTGCATCCATGGATTCAGCNGATAACCAAGTGTTCGAAGCGTGCACAGGCAACTTGAANACATTAAAGAGNACAAGCTTAGCTTTNAACAATTTNGCCAAGTGAGCAGCATATAATACCGCGTTATCCGATGTCTTCGAAAAATTNGTTGCTACTAATATGGTTCCCATCATAGATANGTGTTTTATTTCCAGCCCCCACCAAGNG
This sequence comes from Allomuricauda sp., assembly GCF_002699205.1. Classification (GTDB taxonomy): domain Bacteria; phylum Bacteroidota; class Bacteroidia; order Flavobacteriales; family Flavobacteriaceae; genus Flagellimonas. The sequence continues at coordinate 18,578 of NZ_PABT01000010.1, read as the reverse complement.
CCCGATACAACTCTACGATGGCGGTCAATTGGTTATANTGGGAATTCACATAATTAAGTTCGGAGTTCAACGCATTTTGACGGGCGGTCAACACCTCAAGGTAGTTGGCCAGGCCATTGTCCAATAACTCCTCTGAATAATCTTCGGCCATCGCATAGGCCTCAAGCTCTTTGGAACGTGCNTCCATTTTCTGNGTTTCCGCATCATAAGTATACAGGGCATCACTGACTTCCCGTCCAGCAGTGAGCAAAGTCTGTCTATAACCCAATAGCGCTTGCTCTTGACGTGCTTTGGCCACCTCCATTTGGGTACGNAGACGTCNCCCGTTGAAAATAGGCTGGGTAAGCGAAGCCGCTAAATTGGAAAACAGNGANCTNGCATCCAACCAGTTGTCAAGCTCNAAACTTTGAAAGCCTCCTGNAGCTGACAGGCTNAANGATGGATATAGGCTACTTTTGGCCACATTGGTCAATTCAAAGGCATTGATCAGACCATANTCNGCCTGNACCACATCCGGGCGGTTTGTAAGCAGCAAATANGGCACTCCCGTACTCAGTTCCGTGTCAATGGTTTGATCGTCAAGACTACCACGTTGAATTTTTTGAGGAGCTTCGCCCAAAAGGATACTGAAGGCGTTCTCCAACAATTTTATGTTGTTCTCCAGGTCGATGACAATTATCTCCGTGGTATGAACTTGCGCTTCCGTCTGTTTTACAGCAACCTCGGTCAGCTGTCCTGCTTCCCTAAGGGCAATGGTGGTCTCCAAACTGTTCCTTCGGGATTCCAAGGTTTGCTTGGAAACCTCCAACTGTTTGTCCAAGGCCAACAATTGATAATAGGTACTGGCTATACCGGCNACCAAGTCTGTTGTNATGGCCTGATGCGCCGAAACACTCTGTAAATATGATGCNCTGGCTGCCCTTTTGTTGCTTCGNATNTTGCCCCAAATATCAGCTTCCCAGGAAAGAGCTCCGGAAAGCTCATATTGTTCGAGGGCGCTNGTAAAAAAGCTACCGAACTGGCTATTCCTCGAGTTTTTGGTCCTGGTAAAGCTCGCAGTTCCGGAAAGTGTGGGGTAATATCCCGCTTTTCCTTGCTTTANGTAGGCCTCGGCGGCCACGACATTTTGTAGCGCAATCCTAATATCGATATTGTTTTCAAGNCCCTGCTCTATNTATGATTTCAACTGAACATCACTGAACAGGTCCCTCCATGATATATCCGCCATGGATATACTGTCCTGAGACAAATTGTCCGTGCGATATAACCGATCTATTTCCTTTAATTCTGGACGGTCATAGTTTTTTGCAACGAAACAACTCTGTAAGGTTGCGGCCATTACGGCCANAACCATGAACTTGCTGATTATACTTTTAGTGGTGAATTTCATAATTATGCTTCTCTGGTTTCAACAATGGTTTTTTTGGATGCTTTTTCATGCAGCCATTGGAAAAGAACGAACAAACTTGGAATGACAAATATTCCCAATATGGTTCCTATAAGCATTCCGCCGGCAGCCCCGGTACCAATTGAATTGTTTCCTTCGGCCCCCACACCTTTGGCCAACACCAATGGCATCAATCCTAAAATAAAGGCAAATGAGGTCATCAANATGGGTCGCAGACGTGTCTGGGCACCATGAATGGCGGCATCTACCAGGTTTTCTCCCCGTCGTCTTCTNTGCAAGGCAAATTCCACGATAAGGATGGCATTCTTGGCCAAGAGCCCCACCAACATGATCAAAGCTATCTGGAAGTAGATGTTGTTTTCCAAGCCAAACATTTTCGTTGAAAAGAACGCTCCAAAAACACCCAAGGGCAACGAAAATATCACAGCCAATGGCAAAAAGTAGCTTTCATATTGNGCAGCCAGAAGGAAATACACGAAAATGATTACCAGAAGGAATATCATCGTCGTTTGATTCCCAGCATTGACCTCTTCACGGGAAAGCCCTGAATACGCCAATTCATAATTACTGGGCAATGTTTTCAATTCTTCCTCCACAACCGCNATGGCGTCACCGGTACTATATCCAGGGTTGGAAGCTCCGTTGACCTTTGCCGAGGTATAGAGATTNAATCGGGTTACCGATTGTGGCCCATAGATACGCTCCAAATCGATAAACTGGGTAATCGGGGCCATTTCCCCACTACCTGTCCTGATATATATTTCATTAAGGGATTCCACATTGGCCCGATCTTCGGGNTTGGCTTGGACATACACACGATATTGCTTACCGAACCTAGCAAAGTCAGCAGCATATATACTACCTATATACCCTTGTAGATTGGAAAAAATACTACTGACCGACACACCATATCGTTTGGCCAACGGAACATCGATTTTCAGGTCATATTGGGGATAATTGGTATTAAAGGACGTTTGTCCATACTGTATTTCAGGGTGTTTCATCAAATTACCGATAAATTCCTTGGTGGTCTTATCCAGTTCATCAAAGTTCCCTCCTGATTTATCCAACAAATTGACCTCAAACCCTCCTGACAGCCCAAACCCTGGAATACTTGGTGGCGCAAAGAAAATGATATTGGCCTCCGGAATGGTGGCTGCTATTCCAAATAATTGCCCGATAATGGCCTGTGATGATTCGGTCTCACTTTCTCGTTCGCTCCAGTCATTGAGCTTGATAAAGCCTAAGCCATAGTTACTTCCAGATCCACTTATAAGGCTTCTACCACTAATAGAGGTTACGGCATCTACCCCGGGAATCTGTTTGGCCTTTTGGTATATTTCCTGAGTTACCAAACTGGTTCGGTCCAACGATGAACCCGCGGGCAATTCCACATTCATGAATATGATTCCCCGATCCTCTTCAGGTACAAAACCGGTGGGAGTGCTGTTTGCCGCCCACCATATGCCCACTCCGGACAACAAGAGTATTAAGACCGTGGTCCATTTGTTCCGGTATAAGAATCGTAGGGAGTTTCCATAGCGGGTTACCGTAGCGTTGAACCCTTTGTTAAAACGGTCATAAAAACGCTGTAAAAATGACTTCTTTTGNCCTTCATGGTCCTCCTCNTCATCATGNCCTTTTAAGAACAGTGCACATAANGCCGGACTCAAGGTAAGGGCATTTACGGCAGAAATCAAAATAGCAACGATCAAGGTNATACCAAATTGTTCATAAAATACCCCNGAAGGTCCCTGAATAAAGGTTACAGGNACGAATACGGCTGCCATGACCAAGGTTATGGAGATAATGGCGCCTGAAATTTCATGCATGGCATCCAATGTTGCCTTTTTGGCATCGTTGGCTCCTTCATCAATTTTAGCGTGTACTGCTTCCACTACAACAATGGCATCATCCACAACGATACCAATGGCCAATACCAATGCGAACAAAGTCAATAAGTTGACCGAATAACCAAATAAATTCAAAAAGAAGAACGTACCNACGATNGCCACAGGCACCGCAATAGCAGGAATCAAGGTAGACCGAAAGTCCTGCAGAAAAATAAACACTACGAGGAACACCAATAAAAAGGCCTCGATCAGTGTACTTCTTACCTTGTTCATCGATGCCGTTAAAAACTCATTGGTATCATAGTTGATCAAATAATCCACACCTTCAGGNAAATCNTGGGAAAGGCGGTCCATCTCCGACTTGATGTTCTCTATGATTTCTTGCGCATTGGAACCTGCCGTTTGGAATATACCCATNTTCACACTGGGNTGTCCATCGGTAAAACCAAACACATCATAGCCCTGTGCGTCCAATTCNATGGANGCNACATCNTTTANNCGNAAGTANTCNCCATTATCAAGCGCTTTAATTACAATATTGGAATATTGTTCCTCGGTTTTGAAACGTCCACTATACTTAATGTTATAGGTAAAAGACTGTCCATCATTTTGCCCAAGGGAACCTGCAGAAGCCTCAAGGCTCTGTTCCCGCAAAGCCGCCGTTACATCCGCGGGCACCAAACCGTAGGCCGCCAACTTTTCAGGCTTGAGCCATATCCGCATGGCGTAATCACCGGTTCCAAATACCTGAACGTTACCCACTCCATTGATACGTTGGATAGCGGGGATCACATTGATTTTTANGTAATTTTGAACATAGGTCGCATCATACTCTTCCTCGTTTTCCGTATAGACCGCCATGAACATCAGGGCGGAGGTCTGTTGTTTTTGGGTTATNACCCCTGTTTGTACCACTGCTTGGGGCAGGAGCGCATTTGCGCGTGCCACCCGGTTCTGTACGTTTACAGAAGCAATGTCNGGATCCATTTCTTGATCGAAATACACCGTAATATTGGCAGAACCGTCATTGGAAGCCGTGGAAGTTATATAGGTCATACCTTCCACCCCATTGATTTGCTCTTCTATTGGGATAATGACACTTTCCATTACCGTTTCGGCACTCGCNCCTGGATAGGTGGCATTGACCTGAATGGTCGGAGGTGCAATATCGGGATATTGTTCAACAGGCAATGTTGTATATCCCAAAACCCCCAATATGACGATAATGATGGAAATTACGGTAGAAAGTATCGGTCTTTCTATAAATGTTTTTAACATGATCTATNTTCTTATTTTATTGAAAAAGGGGTTTTATTGGCTTTGCAATACTGTCAAATGCAACTTTTTGGGGCTGGATAGGCGTACCGTTCCTCAACTTGTCGATTCCGCTCACTACAATCAAATCCCCNGCTTTCAAACCTGAATCGACAATATAGAATGTCCGGTTTTCATCGGCAATTCCAAGCAANGTGGATTTTGCAGTATTGTCCTCTCCAACGGTATATACATAGGTTTGCCCCTGCTGTTCATAGGTCGCCGCTTGNGGAACCACAACTGCGTTTTCATATGTTTTTGGAATCATTATGGTACCNCTGTTCCCATTGGTCAACAAGGTGTTCGGGTTATCGAATACAGCCCTAAAACTGACCGTGCCCGTATTGGCGTTTATCTGTCCTGTTACGGTTTCGATAGTGCCTTGTTGCTCATAGGTCTGCCCATTGGCCATGACCAGGGCCACCCTTGGAAAATTCTTGATTTTTTCCTGTAAGGTCTTGCCTTCAGCNCGCTGAAGAAAGTTCAGATAATCCCTTTCATTCATTGAAAAGTAAGCAAAGACCTTGTCNATGCTCGTAACCGTGGTCAACGGAACTGCATTGGTGGCACTGACCAAGGATCCTTCCCTAAAAGGAATGGCNCCNACATATCCATCTATTGGACTTGCCACGGTGGCATATCCTATATTGGCAACGATGCTGTTATAATTGCTTTTGGCCTGTGCCAAATTAGCTTGGGCCGTTTCCAATTGGACCTCGCTGATGATTTTCTTTTCAACCAAAGGTTTTAATTTATCAACCTCGACCTGTGCCACCCGNATGCGNGACTTCGCNGCTTCGGCATCCTGGCTCAGGGATTGCGTTTCTAACTTNAACAAGGGCTGGCCCTTTCTCACTTTTTGGCCCTCATCCACCAACACCTCTTGGATATACCCGGAAACTTTGGCTCGCACCTCACTGTTTATAATCCCCTCGATGGTTGTTGGGTAAGTGGTATACGCAGTTACATTTTTATTCGGCACAGTGGCCACCTCAAAGGGCAATGGACCTTGNTGCTGGGGCCCCTGTTGATTTTGTTTACAGCTAGCCAATANTATTACTGTGATTCCTGCTAGGAATGAAAGATTTATGATTGTTCGTCTCATTTTTCTATTGAATATTGGTTTTATTTGTTTTTAATGTTTCTTTCAGCTTNTTTATCGAACTTGTCGCTCCATCCAAGAATTTGATATAATCGANATGAAAGTCAAGTTCAAATCTGTTTTGCTCTTCCAATGTCANATTGACATCCTTTTTATAATCCATAATTTCCAGATGAATTTGCTTTTCCCTTTTCCAATCCTCTACCATATCGGTAATCCTTTGGACCATGGTATTGAAATCGGTATTGATGATAAAGTATTTTTTCCTATCACCGGTTTTGGTGAAGTATTCCAATTTCCTNAAATCCTGGAGATGGTTNAGGTGTGTTGATATCGTGCTTTTGCTCGCACAAAGGTTTTCCACCAAGTCCTCAAAGGTGGTGCCCTGNTTGCCCGTTAGAATGATGTATGAAAAAATTCTTGCGGCGACAGGGGCCATATGCTCTTTTTTCTCCAATAAAATACCCAGCTTCTCAACCAGCTCACGTTTTCTTTTTTCTGTAGAATCCATCTTGTTCGTTTACGGCGCAAAATTATCGTTTAGTTCGCAACATTCCGAACTAATTATGGTTAATTTTTTCTTAATGTTTTTTTAATTTGTTAAACACTGTTTATCAGTAATTTAATACATTGAAACTAAAAGACGCCTTACCAGACTCCAAGTAGCTTGTGCATCGCATCATTTCTATTTTGTTTGTACCCTACAGTTGGTCGACCTTGCGCAGATGGCCTCCGCTACTTTTAAAAAAGGAAGAAAATTGATAATCTTTGGATTATCCCAATAATTTGTTGTCATAACCGGATACGGTAATGCCCCTTAAATTATAAATGATTAAATGTTTGAAGACGTCCGTATCGAGATACCGTTCAATGAAATAATTGTCCTTGAACAATATCTCCTCGAATTTATTAAAGTACAAATCGCAAAATAAATCCAATTTGACCTCATGAAGAATGAACCCATTTTTCTTTGCCTTTTCAAGTAAATCGTAAATAACCGTTTTTATGATATGGGATCTAAAACCCTGAAAAACCTCGTAGGCGCTTGGGTAATATTTTTTGATTCCAAAAATAAAAGAGGGTCTGAATTTTTTCAACCGTTCAAATCCATTTTCATAGATCAGCACTATACTGGTAATGGGGTCTTGATTCTCTTTGATGATCTGCTCCACTTCAAAAGCGAACTCATCGGTCAAAACCTTGACACTCGCCATCACAAGATCCTCTTTGCCCTTGAAGTATTTATAAATGGTCTTTTTGGAGATTCCAAGTGTTTGGGCAATTTCATCCATCGTAAAATGCTTGCTCCCGTATTTTGTAAAGCTTTCCACTGAACACCTGAGAATTTCCTTCTTGCCTATCATACCGTAAAATTATTGTATTAATGTCAAGTACAAAATTAATTATTGCTGATGTTTTGAATCTCCATTTTCCAATATGACCACAAATTCACAAGGCCCTTACTTCATTAATAAAGAATCCGCTTGATTCATTCCGCATAAAAAAAACGACTAACCGAAATTTTGAAAATGCACCGTATCGAACATATTTTTCCTCTATATCAATCTTTAAATCCCTATTTCCACTCTACATTGTTAAGCATGGAAGAATCATCTAATTTTAAGATGACAACTTACCACCATGCAATAAACCTTGGAATAAGGGTTCAAGAAACATTCCAGCCGAAATGGTTTAATATGGTCTGTTTTTCAAAACTCTCAAGTCATTCCCCCATTCCAATGGCGATAAAACCTAAAAAAAATCATGCCAAGGTCACTTGAATGTTCATTTCAATTAATTTGTTCTTGTAACTACGTCAACTAAAAGTGTACTATTTTTTTAACAATTAAAGAAAAAGAACATTTGACTAATTTTAGTAGTATACTACAATAGAATAGTAGGTCTGACATGGATAGGAAAGAAGAAAAAATTAAAGATCGTAAAAAAGCAGGAATGGCCATACGGGATACTTTGGATGTGGTCGGGGGAAAGTGGAAACTTATATTGATTTCTATTATGCGTGAGGGGCCAGTAAGGTTCAAAATTGTCGAAAGTGGCAAAGATAATGTCTAGAATCCTATCCAAAGAAGTGAAAGAGCATAGAATGAACGACCTGGTAGAACGAAAAGTTAATGAAACCCGCCCAATAAATGTGGAATATTCGTTGCCCCTTTATTGTAAAACCCTGGACAGTGTCATTAATTCCATGTTGGATCGGGGCATTCAGCATAGAAAAAACATTCTTGCCAAATAGTGGTTTAAACACAATCTAATTCTATGGCAGTGGTCACTCCGTACAGCATCGCCTTCATTAAGACCAACTTGATCAACGGACTCACCCCTCGCATTAAGGTTATCTATAACGATTTCCAAAAAAAATGGCGGAACGGTGCCTCTTCTAAATTTAATTTCACGAACTGATTTAAGTTTAAATGTTTGCTTAAAAACCAACTTTTTAATCTCCCATTTTTGTGTATTCCCTGCTCAAACCTTCCTCAATGATTTAAGAACGCCATTAAACATTCAGAAAATCCCTAACTTTCAGTTGTATGAAAATAATTTAAGTCAGTTTGTCTAAAAAAATGTAACCACGAATGATCGGTTTTATCAACAAGTTTAAGGAGTACAAGGCTATGTCCCCTATAATCGAGAAAGAACTTTTGTCCAAGATAAAGGTGCTCCATAAAAGAAAGGGGGATTTTTTATACCGTGAAAATCAATTCCCGAACAGTGTTTATCTGATAACAAAAGGATGCTTAAGGACATTTTACCATAAAAATGGGAAGGAGAAAAACACCATGTTCATTTTTGAAAATTTAATTTTTGGATCCACCTCAAGTGTATTTTTAGAACTACCTTCCATCGACAGTGCCCAGTTCCTGGAAGACTCAACCATAGAATATGTCTACCATCCAGATTTGGTAGCCCTATATAACAAATACACGGAAATGGAAACTTACAGAAGAAAAATAGCCGAAGAATATTGCATCTTTCTCGAAGAAAAAATAAGGCTTACGGAAAACACTGCCACGGACAAATATAGGATAATAGTTGAAAGGTTTCCCCATATCCTTCAAAGGGTCAGCCTTCAGGATATCGCCAACCTTTTGAATATCAGCCAAGAAACACTGAGCAGGATAAGGGCCAATATCCGTTTTTGACTTATGTCAAAAAATGTGGCCCAAATGCTTTTTACTTTTAAGGTATAATCTTTAAAAGTAGTAAAAATGAAAACAGGTTCAAAAAAATTAAGTATCCCCCATTTGATAGACGCAGAACGTGATTTGGCCTTTAAACCCGACATGGGCACCAATTCCTTCTTTGCCATTGCCGATGTTGAAACAGAAGAAGGCAGAAAATTCAACATTCTCATCCACCAACTTGAAGTACCGGCACCCGCTGGAGTACCTCGAAAATTCCTCAGCATTTTCAATGTATTTGATATAGATAATGGGACATTTAAAAGCGATGAGATTATTCATTCAGAGGAAGAGGTAAAATACGAAACCGATTGCATGTTCATTGAGATGCCGAATAGCAAAATAAGTGGGGATTTGCACGCCATTAAGGCCTCTGCCAATTTCGACTGGGGCTCGGTGGAACTTGATATGCAGTTTCCCGGGGAGGTCATCTACAATGGCGGGACCGGGGTCTTCGATTTTGTGGGCAATATTCCCACAGGACAATACTCCGTAACCAAAGGATTGGGCAGTGGCACTTTAAACTTCAACGGCGAGACCCATAAGGTTTTTGGCAAAACATGGTATGACAGGCAATGGTTCTGGCGCCATGATTTCTTTGGAAACAAAGAAAAGCCAATGAAAGGAACCTTTCAGGAACAGGACATGTACTGGACATGGATGAACCTTACACTCGATAACGGAGATGTATTGGGTTTATGGGATATCTATCTTTATGGAAAACTATCCAGTTGGGTGACCATGGCAGAACCGGATGGTTCCCATATTGTTGCAAATGTCGAACCTCTTGCCGAATCTGCAAGCGAGTTCTGGATAAGCCCAATGGGGCAACGCTATCCGACCAATTGGGTCATCAAGATACCCGAACTGGAGGCTGAACTGATCGTAAGGGCAATCAAAAAAGAACAGGAAGTGCCTTCTGACATTTTACCTAAATACGAAGGCTTATGCAATATTACCGGAACTTTTAGAGGAAAACCTGTAACAGGGTACAACCTTGTTGAAATGGTGGGCAACTGGAACAAGGACAGAATGTTCTGATTTTCTGTGTATTTTTATGTTAGACATTGGAACGGGCTGGATTTTAAAAATCCAGCCCACTTCTTCCAACCCTGAACCATTCTAATGGATTAGGTTCAAGGCCATATCGATAATTTATAATCAACTGGAAAACAATACTGTGAAATCAAATCGGTCAGAAGTTAAAAACCATAGAAAAAACAAAGAAATAGAAAAAATCATTCAATTTTCGACAACCAACGAAAGTGATGTGTTTTAAGCATTGGAAACGCTACAGGAACTAAACGGAAAAAGGAGACATAAACCTTACGGATTATATAATTATCAAAAAGGAAGAAAATGGAAAAGTCAACCTCAAGGAAAATACCTACAGTGGGTTTGGTGGAACATTGGGTTCATTGGCAGGTCTGAACACCGATACAATCAATTCAATGAGTACCAATGAACTGCTCGAAAAAGTATCCACTGATTTGTCCAATGGAAAGGTCATGGTGGTCGCCCACATTTTTGAGCAATAGGAAACTCCGTTGAATTCGAGTATTGGGGCGTTGGCAGAAATCTCTCTTGTAGATAAAGATGAAGAAATATCCAAGGCCATCGAAGCCGACCTTGATGCGAAGCATAAGGAAATAGAAGAAGCCAAGGAGAATGTCAAAAACGCCGTTGGCGATGCCAAGCAAAATGCCCGAAGCAAATTGGACGTGCTTGGGGATCAGAGGGACGAAAAACAAAAGAAGTATCGAGATAAAATGAACGCCAAAAAAAACACCTTGAAGACTTGGTTGTCCAACACCCAAGAAAAAATCAAAATTACTATTGACAAGGATTAATTCTTTTTACGGCTGTAAATCTTCAACCAAAAGTGGACTGAACTTAGCCAAAAAATATTTATTAAATATTTGATTTAATCAATTGATCCATTTTAAAAAATCCCACTTCACAATCTTGTAATAGATGCCTGATATGTTTTTCTATGGTATCCGAAAACCACTTGGCAAGGCCACTTTCATACTATCATGAAGTACTGATGAATCGAACCATGTACAAGTATTATTCCTCATACTTGATATGATTATGTCCATTTAAAAAGAGTCACTATAGTATTAAAAGTCTTGCCAACCCAAATATCAATTACTTGGCAATTTAAATAAAGGCATCAATTATATTTGTGCCAATAATCATCATTGATGCAACTGACAGTATATATCCTTGTTTATCCATGGCTCTGGCTCATTTCCAGATTACCCTTTAAAATCATCTACTTTATTTCAGATGGCCTCTTCCTACTTGTGTACTATGTAATAGGATATCGCAAAAAGGTTGTTCGCTACAACTTGGCACTTGTTTTCCCTGAAAAGCCCCAAGAACGACGTCTGCATATTGAAAAAAGGTTTTATCGTCATATGTGCGATATGTTTTTGGAGATGATAAAGACTATGGGAATTTCCAACGAAGAGCTTCAAAGACGGTTTACCTTTGATAATTTGGGTCTACTACACCGGCTCGAAGCCAGAAACAGAAGTGTCATGCTCATGTTTCCACATTATGCCAGCTGGGAATGGGTCATCGCTTTGGATACACACATTGGTTCCAAGGGATATGCCATCTACCAGAAATTGGGAAATAAATATTTTGATCAACTGGTACGTAATATCCGTCAAAAATTTGATACCACCTTGATCACTACCAAAGAAACCTGGGCCCTTGTGGACCAAAACAAACGTGCGGGTATACTTGGGACATATGGGATTTTGAGCGATCAATCACCTATGGTGAAAAAGGCCTTGTTATGGACATCCTTTATGGGGATAACCGTTCCGGCGCACACAGGAGCTGAAACATTGTGCAGAAAACTGGATCTGGCCGCTGTTTACTTAAAAGTCAATAAAATAAAACGTGGCCACTATCATGGTTCTTTCAAGTTGATCACTGAACATGCAAAAGAAATGAAAAGGTTTGAACTCACTGAATCCTTCCTGAAAATGACTGAGGAATCCATTAAAGAAGCACCTGAATACTATCTATGGACCCACAAACGCTGGAAACATATGGGCAAAACACCTAGAACATCCAAACAAAACCAATAGAAAACAGGCAATGGAAACCAAATGTAATTTTGGATCAGGGGTTGTGCCCAATTCAATTCTTCAAATATTATCTGGACATCATTTTCAAAAAAGTAAAATCACCCTGTTGCTCCCATAGCGGAAAAATGTTACCAAGTCCAATAAAGAAAAAATGACAGCAACTTAGAGAGAACATTGTTGTTTTCAAAGTAAAAACGCTGCTATTGTTTGAATACAAAGGGCTGCCTTTTACACATAGCGAGTTACTTTTTTACTATTCTCCTATTGTTGTTCCCCCAGATGGCCATTTCATTGAATACATCCCAAAGACTCTTACCTTCCGGGGTCAAAGTATATTCGACCCTAGGGGGAATCTCCTTGTATTTTCTTCGGATCAATAGTCCATCCGATTCCAATTCCCTTAACTGTTCGGTAAGTACTTTTCTTGAAATGTTCGGGATACGTACCGCCAAGGCCCCAAATCGCTTGGTTCCGGACATGAGCACATATAAAATAATCGGCTTCCATTTTCCGCCAATGACCTCAAGGGTTGCCGTTACCGGGCAATCATAAAACTCCATATTGGCTTTCATTTAGAGTTACCTTTTTGTTACCACTATTTTTCCGACTTCAACCATTTAACTGTAACTTATTTGAACTATTATTAGTTACTTTGAGAAACAAATATAATCCATATTTAAAGTTATTCAAACAAAATGATACTAATCACAGGGGCCACAGGGCACTATGGAGCTACGGCCATAAATTCCCTTTTACAAAAAGGAATCAAGTCCCGTCAAATCTCTGCCCTTGTCAGGAATTTGGAAAAATCCGAAGACCTAAGAAACAAGGGCGTTAATATAAAACTGGGGGATTATTCGGGTTACGAATCATTGGTAGCTGCATTTGAGGGAACGGAAACCCTTCTCTTTATTTCCGGCACAGAGATATCCACCCGCCTCAAACAACATGAGAATGTCGTTAGGGCGGCTAAAAAAGCAGGCATCCAACATATCGTGTATACAAGTTTTCAACGCAGGAACGAAACCGACACCTCCCCATTGGGGCTTTTGGCACATTCCCATTTACAGACAGAAAAAATGATAAAGGAAAGCGGCCTTAGATATACCATTTTAAAAAACAACCTGTACATGGATTACATTCCATTTTTTTTAGGGGATAAGTTTTTGGAGACAGGCTACATATACCTACCCGCTGCCAATGGTAAAATAAGTCCCGCTTTACGTTCAGAGTATGCTGAAGCTACCGCCAGCATACTGGCCAACCCTTCTGCACACATAAACAAAGCCTATGATTTTACCAATGTTGAAGCATATGACTACAGGGAGATAGCGACGTTCATTTCTGAAATCACGGGAAAAGACGTGCAATACCGGGCGCCAACCGCCGATGAATTCACTCAAACTTTGGTTAATTCAGGAGTTCCGATGGAGGAGATTGGATTGATGACCCAATTTTCCATGGCTCAGGCACAAGGTGAACTGGATGTTGCCAGCACCGATTTGGAAAATCTCTTAGGCAGAAAACCAACAACATTAAAAGCTTATCTCGAAACTATTTATCACTAAAAAAATAAAAATGAAAATTACCGTAATTGGAGCATCTGCAGGAATCGGTTTAGAGACCGTATATAGAGCATTAGACCGAAACCACAAAATAACCGCCCTTTCCCGATCGGAAATAACGATTGATCATTCCAATTTCCAATCCATTTCGGGCAGCGCCACCAACAGAACCGATTTGCTTGACGCCCTGGAAGGTGCCGACGCGGTCATCGTGACCTTGGGAACGGGTACCAGCACCAAAGCCACCACACTATTTTCGGACTTTGCAAAATTATTGGTCGATATCCAAGCTGAAAAAGCTCTTGACATCCCTTTTGTTCTCGTAACCGGATTTGGTGCTGGAGAAAGTATCCATTTTGTGCCAGAACCAGTAAGACAAATGATGGAAACCGTCCTGAAGGATGTATATGCCGATAAGTCTAAAATGGAGGAAATCATCGAAGGAACCGAGATGAACTGGATCATTGTGCGTCCCGGTTTACTTTTGGACGGCCCACTGACCCAAGAATATATTATCGAGGACCAACTGTACAAAGGCATTGAAGTAGGTGAAATTAACAGGACGGATGTGGCCGATTTCCTAGTCAAACAAGCCGAGGAACCAAAAAAGACAAAAACCTATTACACCATACGATCCAAAAGATAGACCATAACTGAAAAGTAGAACCCTTAATACAACAACCATGATGAAAAAACACGGATTATTCATTGCAATTTTAGCTGCTTTATCACTAACTGCCTTTACAGTGCAGGAACTTTGGATACTAGATCGACCACATTCTGAATTGGGTTTCAGCATTACGCATTTGGGCATATCGGATATTTCCGGGACCTTCGATGATTTTGAGGCTACCATAGAAAGTTCCGAAACGGATTTTAGTGATGCCCATGTGGAAGCGGTCATACAGGTAGCTTCGATCAACACGAACAACAGCTACCGGGATGACCATTTAAAGGGTCCCGATTTCTTTGAAGTAGAACGATATCCTCTAATAACCTTTAAGAGTAAGAATGTTAAACGTGTAGGAGAGGGTAAATTTAAACTCTCTGGCGAATTGACCGTAAAGGATATCACCAAAAATGTTGACATGGATATGTGGTATCGGGGCACAGTTGAAAACCCTCAGAACCAAAAAACTACAGCGGGCATCAAATTGTCAGGAACCATTAAACGGTCTGATTTCAATATAGGCACAAAATATCCCGAAGCCATGCTAAGTGAAGAAGTACACTTGGACATCAATGCTGAATATCAAAAAAAATAATGCTACATACACATTTTTTTCATTTTGTATATGTTTTGAGTTGAGCAGCACCCTGTTTGGCAGAACAGGGTGCTAAAATATTAAAGATAAGGTCTGTTCAAAACAAAACAAGAATCCAAAATTCTGGAAATGCCTACCTGGTTTCGCATCAACACCGATACACCGATGCTCTTGCTTAATTAGAAAACACCAAGCCATTACATATGTTTTCCAAATGTACCATCCTTATCATCGTCCTTGACGGTGTACCTTCATAAAAGATGGGCCCTACCAAACTCTTCTAATTTATCTATAATGGGCAAAGAATTATAACCTATATTCGTCAAACTATATTCGACACGAGGCGGAATTTCCGGATAGGCCTTTTTATGTACCAATTTATGCTCTACAAGTTGATTTAAGGTTTGTATGAGCATTTTTTCTGAAATACCTGGTATAGATCTTTTTAGCTCTCCATATCGTATGATCCGATTGTTAATCTGATATAAGATAATCAAGGGCCATTTACCTCCCAAAATGGATAATGATGCCTTAACCGGGCATTTTTCATCGGATATATCAATTTTTTTTTGACTGTAATTCATTACTATACTTAATTTTTACTTTTATGTTAGTACCCTACTTATATGTCAGTACTTGCACAAAAGTAACCATTTCCGTAATTTTGAGCAATAATTAAATAAAAAACTATGGGACATATTGAACAATCAGAAAAGGTAACGAGCACAATTGAGTATGGCTCGGTTAGCAATGTTCCCCGATTACCGGAAGGCTTTCAACAAGTTTTCAAGAGTATGATGGTGGATACGGGTGAAATAAACATTCATGCCGTTGTTGGAGGAAAGGGTGAGCCATTATTGCTACATGCTGGCTGGCCTCAGAACTGGTATGCTTGGCGCGATTTAATGCTGCCATTGAGCGAACACTTTACCATAATTGCAATCGACCCAAGGGGTTTTGGACTTTCTGGAAGACCTGATGCAGGATACGATATTAAATCGTTGGCCAATGACATGTTTAGATTGATGGATATCCTTGGGCATGAAAAATTTCACTTCGTCGGGCATGACCTAGCTGTAATGGTTGGATATGCCATGGCTTCATTGCATCCCGAAAGAATACTGAAGCTTGTAGTTGGTGAAGCCATCATTCCGGGTGCCTCACCTTCCCCACCATTGATAACCGATGATAGAAGAACCAGTGATTTTCTTTGGCATTTCAATTTCAACCGTGCATTGGAGGTCAATGAAAGACTGGTAGAGGGCAAGGAAGATGTATATTTTGGGTATCAGTTTGAGTCCAAAAGCGGAACACCCGATGCCATACCAAAATATGCACGTGATTTCTACATCGAAATATTGCGAAGAAAACCAGGCACCTTGAAGGCCAGTTTTGAATATTATAGAGGTATTGACCAAACCATCCCTCAGGTCCGTGAAATGATATCCTCAAAATTAACCATGCCTGTACTCACTTTTGCGGGTGAACTAGGTAGTGGTCCTTTGGTGGAGCACGAATGGCGCAATTTAGCGGAAAACGTGGAATCCGCTATCATTGCAGGCTCCGGACATTTCCCAGCGGAGGAAAAACCAGAGGAATTATTGAAATTACTGATGGATTTCCTAAAATAATTCAGCAAAGAACAAATGGGCGCATAATGCCCCATACCAACAATCTACCGTGGGCCCCAAAATGGCCCCTTACTGATCCTTAAAAAATTTATACGATGATGAAAGTAGAGATATGGAGTGATATAATGTGCCCCTTTTGTTATATCGGAAAACGAAAATTCGAAGCAGCACTGGAACGGTTCCCCCAAAAAGACAAAATCCAGGTAGAATGGAAGAGTTTTCAATTGATGCCGGGATTACAAACCGATGCCAGCGTAAAGCTCGATCGGTTTCTAGCCGATGAAAAGGGAATCAGCTTGCAGGAGGCCAGGGCCATGAACAACTATGTCAGTCAAATGGCCAAAGGAACAGGTCTTGACTACAATCTCGACCGGGCAATCCCGGCCAATACCATCAAAGCGCATCGATTTGCCCACTATGCAAAAGCACTGGGTAAACAAAATGAGGCAAAGGAACAGCTGTTTAACGCCTATTTTATGGAGGGCGAAAACATCGACAATATCGAAACGCTCATTGAACTGGGAGAGAACATTGGCCTGGACGGAAAGGAAATAAGAATAGTCCTGGAAAACAATCACTATGCGGACGAAGTGCAAACGGATTTGTATCAGGCCCGTTTAGCAGGTGTCAGCGGAGTCCCTTATTTCGTTTTCAACAAAAAATTAGCCGTTTCCGGTGCCAAAGAAGCTGATACCTTCCTGGAGGCATTGAACAAGACCTTTGAGGAATGGAGCGAGAACAACATCGAAAAGAAGATGGATATAATAGATGGACAATCATGTTCCACAGATGGAATTTGTGATTGAGCCAATGTGAACCACTAAAATACAAATAAAATGAAACGATTAAAAAACAAAGTTGCCATAATCACAGGGGCAGCCAGTGGTTTTGGTGCCACTGATGCCAAATTATTTGCCAAGGAAGGTGCAAAAATAATGCTTACCGATATCAACGAAGAAAATCTAAAGCAGGTTGCGGAACAAATCATACAGGATGGTGGTACAGCCATATATGCGACACTCAATGTAACGTCTCCGGATGATTGGCAAAAAGTTGTAAAAAAAGCCACCACCGAATTTGGGGGAATTGATATTCTGATAAATAATGCGGGCATAGCTGGTTATTCCTCTTTTTTGGAAAGCGATTATGATACATTCAAAAAAATATTGGACGTCAACCTGAATAGCCAATATCTAGGAATCAAGGCTGTTGCACCTGCAATGATTGAACGAAAGGGTGGCTCCATCATTAACATGTCATCCACAGTCGGCGCTACGGTTGCTCTTCCCGGTGGAGACCCAGGATATGCAACTTCCAAAGGAGGTGTCAGAGCACTTACCATGCAGGCAGCGGCGGAATTGATCGGACACAATATACGTGTCAACTCGATACATCCGGGTATTTTTAGGACGCCGATGAACCAGGCTTTGGTCGATAATGTAGATGCATATCAGCAGGCCGTACAAGGAATACCTGCAAAACGGTTTGGTGAAGCCGAGGAAATAGCCAATGCAGCCTTGTTCTTGGCAAGCGATGAATCTTCATATATGGTTGGATCTGAACTGGTTGTTGACGGAGGATTGACCATCATATAATATCAAACAGATTTGAAGAGGGGCACAAGTAAAGCCCGGCGGCACAATCGTTGTAGTTTGTTGTCCGTTATTCCCCTTGTGTCCCTATTCTGTATTCACATTTAAACAAAAACAACATGGCCTACGTATATATACACTGATTTATTGGTTATCGCCGGGATTATTCTTGTTGTTTATGACTTTCAGTGCATTTGACTTTTTGCTTTCACCCAACATAAAAAATAACTTTTTACCACCTTGGTTTTCCAGATTATTTTACAAATGACCTAGCTATTTGCAACCTTATAGGCTCAGCGGTACTTTTGCTTCCCCATATGCAAAAAAAATCTCAAGCAATTTATCTATTCAGGTTTTTTTTATTTATATGGTCTCAATAATCATTGCCCATACTGCAAAAAATGATCCGGCCATCCATATTTTAACCCCGTTCCCATCCATAGTCCTAGGTTAATTTCATATATATTTTCACTAGTGTCCCATAAAAATTGGGACGGATTAAAAATTAAATAAATTTTGCCCATTAAGACTATTTCGTTCT
>NZ_PABT01000051.1 GCF_002699205.1 Allomuricauda sp. | reverse complement strand
TCGCAAGCGACCAGAACGACCCAGACAGTTCTGTAAACAACGATGACGGGGACCAGAGCGAGGACGATGAGGACAGTGCACAGGTATCCCTTGAACAGGTCGACCTGGAACTGAGCATCAACAATTCAAGCCCCAGCGGGAATGAGGGCGATACCGTAAACTATACCGTCTCGGTATTCAACAATGACGCCGTACAGACCGGTGATGGAACAGGAATAGAAGTCGTGGTCCAAGTTCCCTCGGGAATGGATATCGTCGCGGGAAGCATCACTAACGGAGGTGTGTACAACCCTGGCAGCGGCACCATCACCTGGAGCGGTCTGGATGTGGCCAATGGCGCGACCCTGGACCTGGACTACCAAGTGACCATCAACGATAGTGGCAGTTATGACACAACGGGAGAGATCACTGCTTCAGACCTTCCTGATTCCGATAGTACCCCCAACAACGATGATGGGGACCAGAGCGAGGACGATGAGGACAATGAGGCATTTGCACTACAATCCGCTGACCTTAGTCTTGTCAAAGATATTTCCGGGGTATCCAGTGCCACTCCGAATGTTGGGGATACGGTCACCTTCGAATTGACAGTGACCAATGCCGGACCAAATACAGCAACCAATATTGTCTTGGAAGATGAAGTACCTTCGGGATTGAATCTGACCACAATAAACAATGGCGGTACAGCCATTGCAGGAACTTTTTTAAGTTGGACCATTGCCTCCCTTCCGGTTGGTAGCACTACCGTTTCATATCAAGTAACGGTAAATGCACCCAATGGATTCCCAGATGAATATTTGAACATTACCGAGATTACAGCCAGTGATCAAGATGACCCAGATAGTGAACCCTTCAATGATGACGGCGATCAAAGTGAGGATGACGAGGATTTCTTTGTTATCACTCCACAGATTATTGACTTAGAGTTGGACATCAATGTAAGTGATTCCAGTCCCAATGTCGGTGATGTTGTTACCTTCACCATAGATTTAAGCAATTTGGGTGATGTGTTGGCCACAGGGGTTTCCATACAGGATGTATTACCTCCTGGATTTGGAAACGTAACCGGAATCAGCAATGGTGGTTCCTTGGGCGGAGCCAATATCGACTGGTCCGGTCTAACGGTGCCTGTTGGAAGCAATACCTTGACCTTGACGTTCAATGCCGAAGTACTGGAACCTACCGGCACTACTGGTGAATATGAGCACCAAGTCCAGGTCACTGCAGCCAATCAATTCGATACGGACAGTACACCCAATAACGACAATGGGGACCAAAGTGAAGATGATGAAGATAACACATCCGTAGTTCCACAACAAGCAGACCTGAGTTTGGCCAAATCAGTTAACGATACAACGCCAGATGTCGGGGACACCGTCACTTTTACCTTAACAATGACCAACCTTGGACCCAATGTGGCCACAGGAGTCGCATTGGAAGACATTCTCCCAAGTGGATATACCTTGACCACGGTCAATAATGGAGGCTCCTTGTTTGGAAACACCGCATCTTGGGCTGGGTTGACCGTACTTGCCAATGGCGGAAGTACATCGGTAACCTATGAGGCAACGGTGAACGCACCGACAGGTGCGCCCAATGAATATGTGAACAGTGCCCAAATCACGGCAAGTGACCAGTTTGACCCGGACAGTGATCCTACAACCGACAATACAGTTGATGAAGATGGAAA
The DNA here is from genome assembly GCF_002699205.1 of Allomuricauda sp. GTDB lineage: Bacteria > Bacteroidota > Bacteroidia > Flavobacteriales > Flavobacteriaceae > Flagellimonas. Next base: position 19,468 of record NZ_PABT01000051.1, on the reverse strand, counting down.
TGGTGATGGAGATGATGATGATGAGACCACCTTGGAGGTCTTCCCGAACATTGGAGACCTGGAGCTGACCAAAATTGTCGTCGATAGTGATACCACACCTTTGGTGGGTACAGAGATCAGCTTTGAAATTACAGTATTCAACGTGGGAAGTGTGGACGCTGACAATGTAGTAGTGGAAGATCTACTTCCTTCAGGATATGATTTTGTGCTATACAGTGCCACATCAGGAATCTATAATGAAAATACAGGTATTTGGCAGGTAGGAGACGTTTCAGCCGGGGATACTGAAACTTTGGTAATCGATGTTTTGGTCAATCCCACAGGTAACTACACCAATGTGGCCGAAATTATTGCAACGGACATTTTCGATGTGGATTCCACTCCCAACAATAATATTTTGGCCGAGGATGACCAAGATGATGTTGTAGTAATACCAATACAGGTGGCGGACCTTGCTCTGACAAAGTCAGTGGACACAACTACACCTGATGTCAATGACAATGTAATATTTACCCTAACGGTCACCAACGAAGGACCTAGTGAAGCCACAGGTATCCAGGTGCTGGACCAATTACCTTCCGGCTTTACCTATGTATCCGATGATGGTGGAGGAGCTTATGCTTCCGGAACCGGGATATGGAGTATTGCAAGTTTGGCCAATGGGAACAGCACAATTATTAACATTACGGCTTCGGTCAATACTTCTGGGGACTATATTAATGTCGCAGAAGTTATTGCCCATGATCAATTGGACCAGGATTCTACACCGAACAATACCACACCATCCGAAGATGACCAAGATGAAGTAGTGGTAACTCCACGCCAACTTGTGGATGTTTCCGTCACCAAAACAGCCGATACAAATACTCCAAACATAGGAGGTAACATCAGCTTTACAGTAACAGTGACCAATGATGGCCCAAGTGATGCCACCACTGTTGTAGTGACCGATCTGTTGGCATCCGGCTATGAATTTGTTTCAGCGATTCCATCTGTTGGCACTTACGAACCGCTAAATGGTTCATGGACGGTAGGAAACCTTCCTGATGGCACTTTTGAGACCATAGTTATTCAGGCTACGGTCTTACCCAATGGAATTTATACCAATACGGCGGAATTGACCGATCTAAGTGAGGATGATATTGATTCCCTTCCAGCTAACAATGATGATACGGAAGATGATCAGGCAACTATTGAGCCAACCCCTGTTTTAGTATCGGACCTTGATCTTGCAAAGACTGTGGACAACACCACACCATTAGTCGGCGATGAAGTGGAGTTTACCATTGACATTACCAACAGTGGGCCAAGTGACACTTCGGGCGTAATTGTACAAGATTTACTACCGACCGGATACACATATATTTCCAATACTGCAACAGCTGGAAATTATAATCAAAATACAGGAGCTTGGCAATTGAATGGAAGCTTATCCGATGGAACAACGGAAACGCTTAAAATAAAGGCAACTGTAAACCCAACNGGCGTTTATACAAATAGNGCNGAAATAACCAATTCTGATAANCTTGATCCNGATTCTGTTCCTGGAAATNGTNTTNTTGCAGAAGATGATTANGACGAGGCAGCTACTATCCCAATTCCTTTGGCCGATGTTTCCTTGACCAAAANGGTGGACAATGAGTTTCCTGATGTTTCGGATCAAATCACCTTTACACTGAATTTGAGCAATGATGGCCCAAGCGANGCAACTGGAATTCAAGTGTTGGACCAGCTTCCAACAGGATATAATTATGTATCGCATACTGGGGGGGGCACCTATAACCCTACAAGCGGCATCTGGGATGTAGCAAGTTTAGCGGCCAATACCAATACTTCTTTGGATATCACAGTAGGCATTAATACCACNGGAAGTTATGCAAATACAGCAGAATTGATTGCAATCAATGAGTTGGACCCGAACTCAACCCCAAATAATAATGACCCCAATGAGGATGATCAGGATGNGCAAGTGACCCTGCCTCGTGTTATCACAGATATTTCTGTGGTGAAAACAGCGGATAATCTCGCTCCATCAGTGGGCACCGATATTACATTTACCGTGACCATTGCTAATGACGGCCCAAGTGATGCCACTGGATTGGTAATTGAGGATATTTTGGCCAGTGGTTATGATTTTGTAAGTGCGACCACTTCCATTGGGTCCTATGACGAGATTATTGGCTCTTGGGATATTGCATCTCTTCCAAATGGCACCACAGAGACTTTGGTGATTGTTGCCACGGTATTGTCCAATGGAGAGTACAGCAATACAGCGGAGTTGATTGCTCTGGACACTTTCGACCCTGATTCTTCACCAGATAACAACTTAAACTCTGAAGATGATCAGGATACTGTGAATCCGGAACCAACGGGCTTGGCTGATCTCTCTATCACAAAAACGGTGGATGATATCGCACCAAATGTTGGTGATGTGATCGAGTTCACCATCAATTTAACCAACAGTGGCGATAGCAATGCCTCCGGTGTTGTTGTCAATGAGCTATTACCCATTGGGTTTACTTACGAGGCCCACACGGCAACAGCCGGTACTTATGATGAAAATACAGGTGTTTGGAATACCAATGGGGTCATCCCAAATGGTACTACTGAGACCTTGGTCATCTTGGCCCGGGTAAATGCACCAACTGGGACCGACGGGGAATATACAAATCGTGTTCANATCACGGCCAGTAATCAAGCCGACCCAGATAGTGATGCTACATCGGATTTTGACACGGACGACCTANCGGATGGGATTCCCGATGATGATGAGGCAAGTATAATAATCACACCACAATCTGTAGATATTGCTGTGGTAAAAACCGTTGACAATGCAAGGCCAAATATCGGGAATGAAATCAACTTTACCATTTCAGCGACCAATAACGGATCATTGCCAGCAACCAACATCGGTATAGAGGAGCAATTGCCCAATGGCTATCGATTTATCAACGCCAACACCACCTTAGGTGCTTACGATGCATCTGAAGGCTTCTGGGAAATTGACACCCTAAATGGAAGTGAGACGGCTACGTTGACCCTGACGGTAGAAGTATTGGATATTGAGGATTACCTCAATGTGGCTCAACTAGCCTTTGTGGACCAGTTTGATATGGATACCGCCAACGATTCGGATACGGCATCCATCGAACCAACCTGTCTGGTATTCTACAATGAGTTCTCACCAAATGGGGACGGGGTAAATGAAACCTTTGAGATCGATTGTATTTCAAGATACCCCAACAATACCTTGAAAATCTACAATAGATGGGGCAATCTGGTATTCCAGGCCCAGGGATATAACAATGAGTTCGCTGGAATATCCAATGGACGGGCGGTCATACAGAAGGAAGAGTTCCTGCCCGTAGGGACTTACTACTACATTTTAGATCTGGGCGATGGTTCACAGCCCATCGCGGACTGGCTATACATCAATCGTTAAAATGATATCAGCAATTATGAAAACAATACCATTAAAAACAATGTTCAAAAAAGCATTTTTGATTCTGTTCGTGCTGATATCATTTCAGTTGGAAGCACAGCAAGATCCACAGTTTACACAGTATATGTACAACACCATAACGGTAAATCCCGGGTATGCGGGCTCAAGAGGGCACCTGTCCATTTTGGGGATGCATCGCTCGCAATGGGTTGGCATCAATGGGGCTCCCACCTCACAGGTTTTGGCAATCGATGGCCCCGTAAGTGAGAAAGTAGGTTTAGGGGTTGTTGCCACGTATGATGAACTTGGTCCTTCCAATGAATTGTTTTTGGATGGCAACGTTTCGTACAGTATCCAGGTNGGGGCAAACAATAAAAGGCTNTCNTTNGGACTNAANGCNGGTGGACGTATCTTTAACGTGGACTTNTCNGANGGNCTNNTNCGNAANCCNGATGTNGCNTTNCANNANAANATNGANAACCGGTTCTTNCCGACNGTGGGNGCNGGAGCTTATTACCATACAGANCGTTCGTATCTTGGCTTNGCCATCCCCAATTTCTTTTCGGAGGACCACTATGACGGGGCGACCCAGGAGATTGCCACCGAACGCCTCCATTATTTTTTGATCGGTGGATTGGTCAGGGACATATCGGCGGATATCAAGTTCAAGCCCGCATTTTTTGTCAAGTGGGTGCCTGGGGCTCCGGTGATAGCAGATCTGTCGGCAAACTTCATGATCCGGGAAACGGTGACTGCCGGAATCGCCTATCGTTGGGATGATTCTTTCTCAGGCCTGTTGGGCCTACAGATTTCGCCGGCATTGAATGTGGGCTATGCTTACGACCGTACCACAACCGACCTTGGAAACTTCAATAGCGGAACCCATGAGGTATTTCTCCGCTTCGAATTAAAGACACAGGAAAAGCGTTTAAAATCCCCAAGATTCTACTAAGTCAAAATTTATGAAAACATCTATCCATATAATCACGGTATTACTGATTTTCAGTTTTGGATTTGCCCAAGACAAAGGTTCAAAAGCGGAAAAAAAATATCACAATTATCATTACATCCAAGCTGCCGCTGAATATGAGCGCTTGGCAAAAAAAGGGGACGATTCCCAGGAAACCCTGCAACGCTTGGGGGATATCTATTATTATAACTCCGATATGACCAACGCTGTAAAGTGGTATGGTCAACTCTTCTCCAAATATGAGGAAACACTGGCCGCAAAATACATTTTCAGGTATATCCATACGTTGAAAGGAGTTGGGAACTATCCTCTTGCCAAAGCACTGATGAAAATCTATGCTGAAAAGTTCAATGGGGATGATTTCGAGGTTTCCCAGTTCAGTGATAATGACCTCGCCCTGGATGAACTTCGAAATCGCCAACCCCAATTTGTGGTTACCCATTTGTCACTGAATTCAACCTTGGCCGATTTTGGACCAATGTATTATCAGGACAAAATTGTCTTCGCCTCTAGCAGGGATACCATGAAACTCCATACGCGGGTGTACGAATGGAACAAGCAGCCCTATCTCAACCTTTATGAGGCAGATACCGTACAACTGGGCAGTGATTTAGTGGATATCAGGATATTTGGTAATAACATCAATACGAAATACCACGAGGCCGGAGCAACCTTCAACCCGGAAGGTACTATTATGTATTTTACCCGGAATAATTATACAGCCAAAAACCTCGAACGGGACAGTACTGGCACCAATCACCTTAAAATCTATCGCACACAGTTGGAAGGGGGGTATTGGACCTTTCCGGAGGAAGTACCTTTTAACAGTAGGGATTACTCCACCGGACAGCCAGCATTAAGTCCTGATGGTAAAAAACTGTTTTTTGTATCCGATATGCCCGGAGGTATTGGAGGAACTGATATTTATTATGTATCCATTGACCGTACCGGAAATTATTCGGAGCCTGTCAACCTAGGGCCCACTATCAATACCAGTGGAAGGGAAATGTTCCCCTTTGTGACCAATGAAAAAATATATTTTGCCTCGGATGGACATTTAGGTCTTGGGGCACTGGATATCTTCGAGAGTGAATTGGGAAATAGTTTTTCACTTCCTTCGAACTTGGGGCCGCTGATTAATAGCCCCAAAGATGACTTTGCATATATCGTGGATGAAGCTTCCAACCGAGGCTATTTTTCATCCAATCGCGAAGGGGGAACAGGTGATGATGATATTTATTCCTTTCGACGGTTGGAACCCAAATGCGAACAGTTTGTTAAGGGAACAGTACTCAGAAAAGCCAATGACCAAGCTGTAGTCAATGCCACCGTTGAATTAAAGAAGAAAGATGGATCATTGATTGCCGCTGGCAATACGGATGCCTATGGTGCATTTACTTTTGAAAACATATTGGATTGTGAAGAGAGCTATTCCATTGAGGTCTCCAAGGAGGGATATGATGGGGTATCCGTGGAGTTCAGTACAGGTAAAGTTTTGGGAGAGACCAACAATGTCCCCTTGATCATGACCAAGGAATTGAACAAATTGATAGTCATGGAAAATGGGGTGTTGAAAATCAAGATTGACGACATTTACTTTGATCTCAACAAAGCGGATATCAGGGCTGATGCAGCGCAGGAGCTTGACAAAATCGTGGAGGTCATGAAGGAATATCCCAAAATGGTCATCAAGATCGAATCCCACACGGATTCTAGGGGCAGTGATAGGTACAATGAAAAACTATCGGACCGTCGTGCCAAATCCACGGGAAATTATATCGTATCCCAAGGGATAGAGGGCAATCGAATAGAAAGTGCCATAGGATACGGTGAAAAGAGATTGTTGAACCATTGTTCCAATGGGGTGCGGTGTTCCAATTCAGAACATGATATTAACCGGAGATCGGAGTTTATCATTGTCACTTTGGATTGATGGTGAAGACCATTTTCAGGGAATAACTTACATGAACTTAGGAATGGTCGTGACCAAATTTAATTTCCACTTGAACATGTGCAGTCTAATAGAATAAGAGATGCTATAGGTTAAATCAAACTCCTATCTGAATAAAACTTGGACAACCTTAAACGTTGGGGTACTCCCTTCACAAGCCTAATTTCTATCGAAAACCTAGTCTCAGTTGCATTCATATTTGCTCGTTTTTAGCTTACATATTTAGCTATAGACGTGATAAGCTCGCAATCTAGCTATATAAATGTGCATTGAGAGTTAACCTGGATTCTGTACTTCACGATAAATAATATCGCAGGACACAGCACAATGTATCCCTTTTTGTTCGATGCCCATTCGGCAAAGGTTTTCATTTTTTTCTTTTACTCTTCCAAAGTAACCTCTTTGATTTTAGTACCTTACGGGTAGTAATTTAGGTTATCTTCTGATGGTTTTTGGACCTACCTTAAAATAGTTTAATATGATCCTCAACATTTACAATGACTCAGACATTAGGGATTTTGATGGGGTACCTAGCTTCGATGAAGCTCATAGGGAAACTTTTTTTGATACTAAATCCCTTGGGGAATACAGAGAACACTTCAGAAAGCCTTCAACACTTTTGGTTTTTGTATTGTTGAAGGGATATTTCCAATTCAGCGGGAGATTTTATCAGGTAGGAGACTTTAATCCCATGGATATACAATATGTATCTGACCGACTGGCACTTGATCAAGTTCCTAACCTCTCTGACTATCGCCGAAATACTTATTTCGGGCAAAAGCGAATAATTGCAATAAGTCTTGGTGTGAAATTATTTACAGATTGGAAGAATCAATTTCAAAAGGAAGTGGATGATTTGGTCAGGACGGCCCTAAAGCCAAAACAAATTGTAAAGGCACTGGTCCGAATCTGCCGAGAAAGAAAAATTGAAATCCCAAGGTACCATGTATTTGCACAAGCAATATCGGTTTCGATAAGAGAATTGGAAAGTGACCTGCTCAAGAGTGTTGATGAAAACCTGAATAATTTCCAAAAGGATACCATTGATGCCATTTTGGAAATGCCAAAAAACCCGGACATGTCCATATCGCCATCAAACCCTTACCTCGTCACAACTATCAAAACCCCAGAACAAGAAATTGCACCTAGAAAAATCAGGGAAAGCTTAGATGACTTTCAACTTGTTTCTGACCTGTTTAAGCAATTCAAAGTGACACTTGAAAAGATTGAACTATCCGACCAACTATTGAACTATTACGCCGTTTGGCTTATTAAGTCAAGACATGTAAAGTTTCTGGCGCTCAAGGAACCATCAAAGAAGCACCTGTATTTTTTGGCATTCATAGTCTACCAATACAGAATAAGACAAGACTTATTTGTAGATATGTTATTGAAACTGGTCCAGAAATTTGAAAATGAGGTAGAAAAGTCAATAAAAGACGATTTTATCAAACAAAAACCTGTAAAAATCAAACAGGCACAAAAGGTAATCAATATGGTCAGGTCTTTGTCCGATTATGTTGAACACATGAGAGGTGTTGCCTTTTCACAGTCCCGAACCGACAGGGAGAAGGTAATCCAGATACAGGGTGTTTTTTCAGAAATTGATGGTTCCAAGGGTAGTAGACAGGCGCAAAGGAAAAAAATTGAAGAGGAACTTGAAAAACTTCAGACTTCCATGTCCTCAGGACTTAAAGACCAAATGACATATGAAAAGTACTTGTCCGCTTACCGTCGTATCCAGAATAGGGTTGCAGGAATAGTAAGGGCTCTTGACTTCAATTTTCTTACTTCAAACCCTGACATCTGTGAAGCCATAGATTTCTTTAAATCCCATGATCAGGTCTCCAATATAAAAAGATTGCCTTTAGCCTTTCTAGACCAAAAAGGTAGGAGTGCATTAAAGACATATGTTGGTTCTGAATGGAAACTGTGGAAAGTTCTTTTGTTTATTCAAGTAAAAGAGCACATAAAAGCTGGATCATTGAACCTGAACAATTCTGAAAGATACCGTGCTATTGAGGAATATCTTTTATCTCAGCAAAGGTGGGATTCCCAAAAAGATGATTTACTAAGACGTGCTGGATTGCCATTTGAAATTGAGGCAGAACCATTTCTGGACAGGATGTCAAAAGTTCTACGTAGTCAATACTTAAAAACAAACAAGAACATTGCAAATAATGAGTTTCTCAGCTTCACTTCATCTGGGGCGCCAAGAATAAGTACTCCAAAAGAAGATGTAAAAGAGGAGGACATGGGCCTCTTGAAATTCCTGGAAGACAAAAGTGGTGGAATCATCCCTTTACCTGTTGTTCTATCAGAAGTAAATTCAACTTCAGGCTTTCTAGATTCATTCTCGCATTTTGCACAAAAAGGCCAGAAGAGAAGACCTTCAAACAAAGCGTTCTATGCAGCTATAATTGCTTACGGATGTAATATTGGTATTGGAAGAATGGCAAAGATTTCTAAAGGTATTTCTGTGGATAATCTTAATCATCTGGTAAAATGGTATTTCAATAAGGAGAATCTCGATGCAGCTAATGGAAAAATTAACTCCATAGTTGAAGCAATGTCCTTGCCCAAGGTCTATAAGTCGGATAAAGTTCAAAATCACACTTCCAGTGACGGTCAAAAGTTTGGTGTTGCCGTTCCATCAATAAACGCAGACCACTCTTACAAATACTTCGGTACTGGAAAAGGGGTTACGGCATACAGCTTTATAGATGAGACCAACAGATTGTTCTACAGTACCGTAATAAGCTCTTCGGAAAGGGAAGCGGCCTATGTGATAGATGGTCTGATGCACAACGAAGAAGTGGACAGCGACATACATTCCACCGACACCCATGGCTATAGCGAAATCATATTTGCCATTTGTAATGGTCTCGGAGTTTTCTTCTCACCGAGAATAAAGAACTTTAAAAGCCAGTTGAAATATACATTTAGGCAAGACTCTAGGCGCAAATACGAAAAAATGGGATTTAAGGTGGTCCCGACGGCCAAAAACTATATTGACACCAATATTATTGCAGATCAATGGGACAATGTTTTACGATTATTGACAACCATAAAGTTAAGGGAGGTAACGGCATCCAGAATATTAAAAAGATTAAGTTCTTATTCAAAGCAACATCCCTTGTATAGGGCCTTGAAGCAGGTGGGGAGGATTTTCAAAACATACTTTCTCTTGAAGTACATGGATGAAGTGGATTTAAGAAAATCCACCGAAAAATCACTTAACAGAATTGAAAAATCACATCAGTTCGCCAAAGCTATTTTTTTTGGAAACAATCAAGAATTGAGAGCGGGAACGAAGGAGGAACAGGAAGTAATAATTGCCACTCGTCATCTCATACAAAATGCGATAGTTCTTTGGAACTATCTTAAGATAGGTGATAAGCTCTCAAAGTGTTCGAATAAATTGGAATTTACCGAGATACTGTCCGCATTGAAAAATAGTTCAATTATGACGTGGCAACATATCAATATTCACGGGGAATACAATTTTCAAAAACTCTTTCACAACGGCGAAATGAATAGTTTTGAATTCGATAAAATAAAAGATTTAGAAATAAGCTTTGATGTAGCCTAATGAACATTACACCCGTATGGACCATGAAGGCCAAAGCTCAAGAATTTTAATTCCGAGTCTCTTTTTAGTTCTTCGATATTAATCTCTTCCAGTAAACCAAAGAACATGGATACGAGCAATTGATTGAGATAATCCGATGAAAATACTTCACTATCAATTTCCAAGATTGGTATATATGGTTTCTTGTTAGGGTTATCGGGGTCATGAATATTCTTTGTAATGTGGAAGTTAATTCCGGATTTGCTGTTCTTAGAGAAAGTAAAGTGTTGGTCTTTAGGAAGTCCTTCGAACCTAATATTGACCATATGGTCTATTACACGGAACCAAAATAAATTGGAAACATGGATAGAATTTAATTTATTATCTATTTTATCCATACTCATACCCACAGTTTCTCAAATCGTTTACTGGCCACCCTCGTATATTGCGCTGTATGCTTTGGGTCACGATGGCCCAAATAATCCTGTATCAGCCGGAGGTCATAGCCCATATTGGCCAAGTAGAACCCACAAGAATGTCTTAAAACATGAGGGTGCATGTTTTCAATACCCACCTTCCCCCCTATTGTGGTCACGATATAGGACACCGCCTGTCTGGTCAGCGGCATTCCTCTTTCATTTATAAAAAGCCAGGGCAGATTGTCCTCACGCGAATTTAGATACCGTTTGATGGCCCGAAGTTCGTCCCCAGAAATCGGATGTTCAGTAGATAGCCCGCCTTTTAAGCGGTCTACCCATATACGGGAGTCTTTCAGGTTGACATCAGACTTTTTGATGGTAATTGCCTCGCTTACCCGAAGACCGTGCCGGTACATCATCAAAAGCAATAGATAATTCCTTTTTGGGTATCTTGTCTTTTTCGAGGCTTCAAGAAACAACTTGATTTCGGAATCGCTAAGGTAGTCCTTCCCCTTTTCGTGATTGTTGGTGGTCTCTTTTTCTGAACTCTTTACATTTCGCCCTTTGGACATGGCTACGGGATTGTGTTTAAACTCCCTGAAAGATACCCAGAAAAAACAGAACTCTTTACAAAATCCGCCTTTTGTAAAGAGTATTTTTCGTATTCTGTTATTAGTAAAATCTCGCCTGAATTCACTTAAAAATTTGTCCACAATAAATTTAGAATTCTTTTAGATTATGACTTGTCAAGCAACCTTTTACTTGTTTTAAGTATCTTACAAATGAAAAGGTAATATTGAATATCAAGTAAGATTATTAGTACATTTAATAAAAATTGTTTAAATTGATATCAATTATGAGAGCTATTTTTTTACATATTATTCTACCCATAATACTGGCTTCAACTATGTCTTGTTCTAATGATGACGACAGTAATCCACAAAAAAACATTTTGGGAACTTGGGAATTGATACGATATGAAGATTCAAGTGGAAACGTAACTGATTCTCCTGAAGGAGAGAAACCCGTCGTAATGACATTTGATGAAAGCGGTATCGAAGGCACATCGGGCAACAATCAAATTGTGGGGTCATATAGCTTGGATTCTAGGAACATAACATTTTCAGGATTTTCCAAAACTGAACTGCCCGAAACGGAGTGGGATCGGAAATTTTCAGATGAGCTATCCGAAGCACAGGTTGGAAATGACATTGTCATGTCCTATTCTTTTAACGATGGCCTACTGATTTTTGGATATTCCGATGGAAAAAAAATGGTTTTTGAGAAAATTTAATGAGGTGATAAAATTATGAAATCTGTTGATATAATATTAATCGGAAAATACATTTTGCTTCACGAAAAATTGCTTCACTAGAGAATTTTTGTGATAGGGATGTGTATTGATTGTAATTCTAAATATTTATTCAACCTGAATTAATTCTTATGAAAAAACTTTTGCTCATCCTTTTTTTGACCATTTGTCCCATATTTTCCTTTGGTCAAATAACCATTGATAGTGAACCGTATTCCCTGAAAAATGAAGTTCGGGGAATTTCTCCTCAAACTAGGTCTCGAACCGTTGTTCCCAACAAATCCATAGCAGAGGCTTTAGTAGAGGACGAAATTGATGAACAAATGGGACTGCCACCGAGGTTTGGGCTTAAAAAGGAAACTAATTTCACTACCGAAAACTCGGGAGTTTGGAACGAGTTGCCAAATGGCGATAAGCTTTGGCGGCTTGCTATAAAAAGCCCTGGTGCTAAGTCAATAAACTTGATATACGATAAGTTTCATCTTCCACCGGGAGGTGTTTTGCACATTTATAATGCCGACAAAAGTCATATCATCGGTGGTTTTACGATGGCAAATAACAAGGGTTCGCTGGAGACTCCTGGGAGGTTCGGGACAGGATTGGTCTATGGAGATATGGTTATCCTAGAATATTACCATGCAACCGATGTAAAGCAAAACCCGATTATTTCAATAAGTAAAGTAATACATGGATATAAGTTTATACCCATGCTAGCCAGGATTGCTAAAGAAAGTGGAGCTGAAGTGGGCTATGGCGATTCGGGTAGTTGTATGGTTAATGTAAACTGTCCAGAAGGCAACAACTGGCAAGATGAAGAAAGAGGTGTGGCTATGATTATGTTGGACGATGGTACTAGATTCTGCTCTGGCTCATTGCTGAACAACACATCAGAAGATGGTACACCATATTTTCTAACAGCGAACCATTGTTTGATGGGGTTAGATGCGGAAGGAAACAACAATGCATCTGATTGGGTTTTTGTTTGGAATTATGAGAGTCCAAATTGCCAGAATGGTTTCTTTGAGCCACAGCTGCTCTCGACTGCCGGAGCGACGCTAAGGGCAAACAACGGAAATACAGATTTTGCACTATTTGAGCTAACGGAATCCCCTCTAGAAGCGGGTTATGATGTATACTATAACGGCTGGGACCGAAATGTAAATTTAGGTGCCGGGGGTGTGGGGATCCACCATCCAGCTGGAGATGTAAAAAAGATTTCAACTTTTACGCAGGTGCCAAACCCGTCAAATTACCCTAGCCAGAACAATTATTGGAGTGTTGACTGGGTGGCTACGGCAAATGGGCATTCTGTTACAGAAGGGGGGTCATCTGGTTCATCCCTGTTTACAAATAATGGCAGAATAATTGGCCAACTTTTTGGTGGTAGTATCATAAACCCAAACTGCTCGGACCCTGCGAACGATGTAAGCTTTTATGGGAGGTTCAACGTATCCTGGGACGGTGCGACCTCTACGAGAAGACTTCGAGATTGGTTGGATCCGACTAGTTCGAATCCAATGTATCTAAACGGGGTTCAAATCGTACTTCCCTCAATTCAGGGCGATGATTGTGTTTGTAACTCCCCAAACGAGACCTTTACTGCTGCCGATACTGATGGCCCTGTTACCTGGTCCTTCCCTTCAAGCCTTTTAACTCAAGTAAGTGCAAATGGCTTCTCAATTACCCTAAGAGCTAAAGACACCCATGTTAGAGGGACTGCAATATTGACGGCGAGGGATGCAGGAACTAATGCTATCGTGGCGGAAAAAGAGATTTATGTTGGAAAACCAGCTACACCTTATGGCAATATACAAGGTGATTTCACGACCTCCCATGGCGCATTGGAAAATTACAATTATTATAGTACTGTTGCTGGAGCAACCAGTTATGATTGGTGGTTACCATACCCTTACATTAGCACAAATACAGTTTATACCAACCCCTCTAAATGGTCAAGACTATATGGCTCGGGCACCACAAAGAATCTAAGGTCACAGGTAGGGCCGAACAATGGCCTTATACAATTTATGGGTGTGAACAAGTGTGGCCGTGGTGGGGCCAAAATAAACAATGTGACCGTTAGTAGTGGTGGTGGAGGTCCACAACCTCTAATGGCAGATATAAACGATTTTGAAAGCTTGGACTTAGAGTTTGAAACTATTATGGTATATCCTAACCCAACTAAAAATGAACTTTCTATTTTCATGTCTCCAGAATATAGGAACACTGTACATGAAATAGCTGTTTTTGATTTAACAGGTAGATTGATTTATCACTCCACTGACAACAGCGTTGAAAGAATAAATGTTACGACCTATCCAGCTGGTTTATATAGTATACAAGTAAAAAGCAATAATGGGCGAAAAACTAAAATGATTGCAATTGAGAGGTAAATACTAATGTTCTATCTAGATGATAGAATATGCCCATATTAAAGTTATTGTTGCCTGTACAACTATTTAATTATAACCCTTTCATTTTCAAATGTCTTTCTTCAAATAGGTAAGAAATGGTATATATAAAATCACTTCATTTTTAATTTATTCATGGAACAATTTAGTTTCGAAAAACGAACGTTTTTCGGCACAATCTTAATTTCCCTAACTTAGAGCAACAAAAATTATAATTGAACCACGACGAAGAAAACATAGAACTTACAGATGCCATAAAACAAGAACTTGATAAGCGATTAGAAAGATTCCACAAAGGTAAGGGCAAATCGTATACTCTAGAGGAGGCCAAGAAAATGTGGGCCAAGAAAAAGGAAAAGTGATTTGTGACCAATTCAATCTATAGACCCGTTAGATAGGTAATCGTTAATTCGCCTCATAAGTTCTGCCAAATTTTCACACCCCCTTACCAATTCGTTTATTATCAAATGATCTGATATTCCCATTTCACGACAAATGGCCCTCATTTCACTGGCCTTTGAATCCCGTAGCGTTTCAAATGTCTGAATTCTTCTAAAGACTTCGGGTATTCCCACCACCTTCTTTTGTTTCCATTTGTATAGGTTATCATAGAAATATTCTGGGCCAGCCAGGATAATTCCCAAATTCTCCTCGGTTTGATCTCGTAGCTCGTGGATATATTCGAGTTGGGAAGGCTTAAACTTCCCTGCCTCGTCTATAATCAACAGGAGCTTCCCACTTTGAAGTTTTACTTTGGTAACGATCAGGTTAATGATATTGTACAACGATGTGTCGACAGCATCGCCTTCAAACCCGACCTCGTTCAACATTTCTAGATAGAATTCCTTGGTGCTCATGCTCTTTCTTACCACCATATAAATGACGTTATCGTGCATCCTGCGGAAATATGTAAGCCCTACGGTCTTGCCCGCACCGGGATAGCCGATGAGTGCGGTCATTTTAGAAAAAGAAAGGGTGGCCCTGCACATTTCTTGGACGATATTAAAGTTGATGGTTGAAAAGATCTTCACGATATCATGACTAGTCGATTAGCTGTACTTTTTTATTTCTAACCTTGCGGTAGTAGTTATCGGTAATATGCTTTCTTCCATTGGCCATGGGAATTTCGCCATCTTTTTTTTCTTTTGGTAATCGCATTTCCATCATATCGGCGATAAGCAACTGGTCTTCTGCCTGGTTCATTATTCTCGCCAAAGCTTTCTTGGGGTTCTGTTCCTGAAGAATGGGAAGCGAATCCAATTCCATCTGACCATCATCGATGTCCTTTGCGACCTTGTCAAAATTGGCTTGGATTCTTTTTCGAAGACGTTCATTGCTTCTTTTGATACGGCCCAATTCTTTTGGGGTTGCCACCAGACCTATTGGGGTATCAACATCGAGAAAGCCAAGGTACTCGTTGTTTCGAAGGTCGAAAATATATATCCTTCGGGGATCGTCTTTATCATACCGTACCATAACATAGGTATTATTGATTCTTTTGGCCAACCGAATATTTTCAATGGTATAGGAGTGTCTCCCCCTTATACTCAACCTGATCATTGATTGTCTTACTTTGATTCGCTTCGCCTTGTAAAAAATGTTGGCAATCTGCCAAGCACTAAATTTACGTTTACCGGCCACCTGTTTCTTTTTGCCATTTTTTTTGGCCGTATCGTTGTTGTACATTTCGATTAACTTATCGACCACTTCCTTAAGTTGCTTCTTGTTCCGGAGATTGGAGGATTTCATATAATACCTTTCTAGACTTTTGCAAGCCCTACCGTCCTCGATTTTTGATTTTATGCCAAATCCGAGGTTTCCCATAATCCGGTTGAGATAATAGGAAGAAAAAGTCCTGAACCAGCGTTCAACATGGCCCTTGTCCCTTGGGTTATAGGGTTGGGTCTTTCGAATATGAACTCCATAATCCTCCATTTTTTGATTGAATGACCTAAACTCGGAAGAGGAATAGGAAGGGTGGCCGTCCACAACAATCTGCCTGGGAACATATCTGAACCCTTCAAAGGCCATCTGAAGACACTGCATTATCAATACAATGTTTTCGGTTTCGGAAAACGAATGGCCGATTATCTTACGGCTAAAAACGTCCATAGCGACGCACAAGTAGAGATAGTCGGTTTTACCATCATCCGCTTTATAGGGAATGTTCAATCTTGTACTGTCAACTTGATAAACATCGGCAATGCCCTCGGGTTCTTTGCGTGTAAGATGGGGCAGCAAATGATTTCTGGCGTATTCTTTCCCTTTTCGAAGAGCATCGAGTCGGTTCTTTACCTCTTCGCTTCTCAGGTAAAGGGTCACGGCGGAATATGAAACCGGTTTTAATCCACGCAACCGTAATTTCTCGTTGAGCATTTCGGTAATCTGCCTCCTACTGTAACTTTTGCAACTGACGTAATAAAAATCGATATTCTTTTTTACCATGGGAGTTAGCACGTAGTTGTTCCTCCCAAACCTTTTGAAACCATGTAACAGGGTGTCAGGGATTCCATTGTTTTCGGCCATCCTTATTTTCTTGGAAAAATAATTGTAATCCTCATTCCAAAAAACAGCCTTGTCCAGCCTCAGGTATATCTTATGGATTTGCTTCAACGTAAAACCGGTTTGTTTTTTCAGGAGGATGACTTCCATAAATGCGGCATGGGTCTTGGCGAAAAGAACCCTTTTTTCCCTATTTAAATAGAATTTGGTATAATAAGGAACATACTGTTTCCAGTACATGGGATTTGACCAGGCATTTGACAGTATCAACCAGATTTCACGATGTTTTTTTTGGAGATCGCGTTGTGCCATTTTTGCCATGAGTGTGACCGTCTCTTCCTCTGTTGTCGGAATGCTTAGTTTTTCAAGGACCTTTTTCGGTATGCTTTTGTAGGCAATCCATTTGGTTTTGCCAGGGGAATCCTTAATCGATTCAAAAGCATTGGATTTTCCATTGTTGTAAAACGAAATGTAGTTTTCCAAGGAACGCCTGTTCATGCCACAATTGACAAGATACTCAGCTGACAGATAGGTTATATCTCCAATTTTCTTATAGTGCTCTTTCATGGCAGGTTATTAAAAGTGATAAATAATAGTTACATTTTAACTATTATTTAAAAATGTAAACAATGTAACTAATGCAATAAATACAAGTATTTATTGCATTAGTTGTCTATATATAATATATTGCAATGTATTACATGTCATATATGTAGTACAGTAAAACTATATTTTAACTATTAAGTAGTTTTAAATGTAACTAATTAAAACTACTTAACCAAAATATTAACATGGTCGGCAAAGTATTAAAGGAATTAAGGTTGGGACGGGGATACACCCTTGTTCAATTGGAGAAAAAGTCTGGGGTGTCCTATGTCCAGATTACCCGCTATGAAAACAATAAATCGATGCCCACGGGCAAGACTTTAAAAAAATTGGCCGATGCCCTGGAGGTTACCGTTGGTGATATAACTGAAAAAAATCAGGAAGAAGTTCTCATCAAGGATGAGGACTTGGAAGAAAAGTTCAAGAAGGTGAAAAATATAGTTCCAGAAAATAGTGCCAGCCGTCTGGCCCTTAGCAGGATTTTTGAATTGATGATCCTAGAGGGAAACATTAATGAGATTATGCCCAAAAAAGTGTGAATGGCAATTTTAAATTGTCCCCTACCTTTCTTCTCAACTCATTATGGTATTTCTAAATTAGTTTTGTGATTTTAAAAATTCCAGAGGAACTACTTATTCTAGGACGTTCAGGTAGAAATCATTGGAATCCTGTTTTTGGTGATTTTAGAATAGCGGTAACATTTTTATTTTGGCGGCGAGACTTGTGCGGCTGGCAATGGGTAAAACTGCACCAATACCACCGTATTTGATATAATTGTAGATATGACGTCCGCCATAGGCGGATTATATCGTCAACGATTATATCACAGCAGTTTTACACATTTGTTTGTTTCTCTTCCGCATTCGTAAGCTATAATTATTCATGCTTTTGTTTATTCCTTTTTTAAAGGTATTCATCGATTGTCTTGGGAAATTTTATTGTCTTTCAAGAGAGATTTGTTAGAAGAAAAATTTAAGGAAATTAAAATACCCATTAGACCAACGAAGCAACAAAAAAAAGAAGGCCTGTACAGGCCTTCTTTTTTATGCCACTTGCCACAGCAACGGTACTTTAAAAAAGCATCTTACTACAGAAGTGCGCGCTGCATTAAATGGAGTTGCCCCCATATTGCCGGCCATATCTCTAACGCGGACTTACAAGATATCTACTGCGCAATTCCTCAAATCTTGACTGAAGGCGGTTCAGCTGTCTTTTGCACTCGGCCTCGTACTCGGTTCCCTTATAACGTTTGCACTCTTTTGTTTTTCGTTGTATCCTATCTTTTAAACCCACCAATTGGGCAGCATCCCCTTCGGATATCTGTCTTTCTGGGTGTCCGGTTGTTATGGCGCGAAGCCGTTGCCCTTCAATGGACATTTTTAAAGCGATCAACGATATTTTATCGGTATCCCCGCGGGCCACGGCATCGCGGTTTTCCATCGAAAGCCTGTCCATTCTTTCGGCTATGTCTTCAAAGGTGGATTCATTGTCCACGATGCTCTCTACATTCATGGTCGCATACCCTTCTTGCTCTAAATAATCCGACCCGTCCAGTATTAATTGTTCAGGGGAAAAGCTGTGCATTTCTACGGTAATTTCGGGGGTTTCAAATTTTGTGATGTACCTGTTTTTATACTGGGTACCATCCTGAAATACACCACACAAGAAACCTACATGAAGTGGGGTTATTTTTATGGGCGCACTTCTATTGGAAATAGTAACATTGACCTCTTTACCGTTAAAATTTCCTGAGTATAATTTTTGAGGTCCAAATGCTGAATGGTTTCCTGCATTGGTTATGTTGGCATTTTGCATGAAATCAGCAAAGTTTTCTTCTTGGGCAAACTCCAACTGGGCCGCTGGTGCCGATAGAGCCCTGTTCAACGAATAGAACACTTTTTTTTCGCCTTCATCGGGGTCGTAGACCGTGTAATACCCCCTTGTGACCTCAAAGGGCACGTACACAAGAAAATCGAACTTTTCATCGTCTGAAACAGTGGATCTGCCTATCATATCCGCCACTACATCATCCGTTACAGCCCAAGAACCGTCTGCGGTGTTGACATAAATCGTGAACGGAAAACTGTGGCTGCCGAAAGACAGCGTGCCCGTCATCTTATAATCAAAATTAAAGACAATATTGGGCTCAAAACCATTGGGCACATAACTGCTGGGTTTACCATAGTACCCATCTTGTGCAATGCCCAAATTGCTTAAAACGAAAATGAAAAATGGCAATATTCTCTTCATGGTGCTCAATTTTTTGATTTAAGTTTTATAAGTC
>NZ_PABT01000011.1 GCF_002699205.1 Allomuricauda sp. | reverse complement strand
GTTAGCGCCGATGGTACTGCCATACCAGGTGGGAGAGTAGGTCGCCGCCTTCCTTGAAGCCCGATACATTCGTATCGGGCTTTTTTTGTTTTTAGAGCGTATCTTTGTTCATATAAAACAATGCTTTAATCCATACCATTGAGCACCAAATTTGACTCTGTTTTACAGGAAGAAAAGCTTAATGCCTATTCCCATGCTTTAGGAATTCTATTGGCAGTAGTCGGTAGTATATTTCTTTTTCAAAATGATTTAGATAATATTGCCTATATGAAGGGTAGTGTTACTGCCTATGCTATTTCTTTGATATTATTGTTTACTGCTTCAACCGTGTATCATGCAGTTGAAAATCCAAAAATCAAAAAGAAGTTAAGGGTTCTAGATCATATCAGTATTTATTATCTCATTGCTGGAACCTACACACCAGTTTGTTTATCCATATTATTACCATCTAAAGGATGGCTTTTGTTTTATTTGGTATGGGGAATAGCTCTTTTCGGGACCATCCTTAAAATATTTTTTACAGGTAGGTTTGAGGCGTTCTCACTAATGCTTTATGGTGTGATGGGATGGCTCATCGTAATTGATCTACCTTATTTACTAAAGCATATGTCTTCATCTGGATTGTTATATCTTGCTGCTGGTGGTGCTTTCTATACCATTGGGATATTATTCTATGCTATAAAAAAAATACCATATAATCATCTTATATGGCATTTTTTTGTGCTCGGAGGAGCAATATGTCATTGGATTTTAATTCATCAAATTTTAGTCCAATAAAAAATTTGGTGCTCTATAATAATAACCTTGCGAAGATGAATTGAATTTAGATTCCATTTTAGGAGAAATGGTATATGGGAACTTGTTATCTTTTATGACTCCATTTAAAAAGCCACTGTAGTCAGAAATACCTTCATAACTTCTTATCTCTACTTGCTGTACTTTAAGGTTATTATTTTCATAAATAGGATAAAAACCCCAAGACTGTAACTCCTCAGGAATTTGAGGAAGTACAATTTGATTCATGTTTTGACTGTCAAAAATCAAGTTCCAACGATATGAAACATTTACACCGTTAATTATGTCAGGAGTCTCTGAGTCTATAAAGATTTTACCAATTGTATGACCTAAGCCTGTTGAAGAAATTTCAAATTGGTTGTTCGTGAAAGTATAATCAATGGTCCAGTCAACAGGTGTAAAGCTTGCTTCTGGTTGCCCTGTTCTTTCTGTGAAATAGTCATTTATCCTTACACTATATTTATAATTGGTAAATGCATCACTAATGAAATATGGGATGCCATTGGTAGGGATGTATCCGTAACCATGGTTGTCAATTAGATGATTTATATTGTTATTGAAGTCGTCCTGGTTCAAATAGCCTCTAATATCTATTGTTGAGCTTTCAAATGCTTGGCCATTCATGATAGGTTCATAAAAGCGTAGTTCCACACCTTGAGTTGTAAACATATCTGCATTAATGACCAAATCCGAAGCAATATTGGAATCCAATACCGCGTAGGAATACGTATTCAAAGTATTGTTGTACAACGCAAGATAAAATGAATTGGATTGAAGCATACCATCCACCGTCTGCCGTTGTACAATTGAAATATCGCTTGTGGAACCACTTTCCACTTGATTGAAATAACCATAATAATCATATCCTTCGGCCACTATGTTAAGTTCATCATTGAAATCAAAATTTTCCGTTGGGATCAAATATGAATAGGACTGGTCTAAAAACTTTTGATACGTTTTCAAATTGATTACTGGCATAATTCCAGGTGAAATGTTTTGTACGGTTGTAAACTCTGTTGCATTGCCTGTGGAACCACTGATGTATTCACCAAAGGTGAGCATATATTCAAAATCTCCCCCAGTCTCGTTGGTTGTATGAAGCCTGACCACTTCTGTATTATCATAGATCCTTTCCACATCCAATAGCTGGCCATCCATGCCTGAGGCAAAAACAAAAAGTCTTGCTGATTCCGGATTATAGAATCCTGTTGGGATGTTAATGGTAATCAATCGTCGCAATATCTCTATTGGAAATTCCGCGACAGTCTCATTGCCCAATGAATCTAATGCTTTGATGTAAATACTGATTGCTCCAGTACTGAATTCATTTGGATCCAATACCCATTCGTAAGCGTTGGTGCCATCAAAAACTATTTGGGAATCTTCACCAATTAATATTTCAGCACTTACAACTTCCGTGTAGTCATCATTTATTTCTGGAGCCAGTGTTATGGGTTCATCAACAATTTGATTTTCTGTTATGGATTCCAAAGAAATAGTAGGTCCCGTATTGTCCACAATAAAGGTTACCACATGACTTTTTAGGTTTTCAGCTAAATCACTGGCTTCAATTCTTAGGACATTTTCACCATCAGATAACTCTAAGGTATTTAGATTGATTTCATAAGTGCCATCAATATGTTCTTCCAACAAGGTATCGTTCAAATAAGTTTTTACGGAACTCAAGCCCTCATTATCACTTACACTAAAAGTTACTACATTGGTGTCTCCTCCTATAACCTGTCCCTGCGTTAAGGAAACCTCAGTGATTGAAGGCAACTCATTGTCAATATTGATAACCTGTTCTTTGGATGATTCGTTTCCAGATGTATCGGTAACGGTAACTTTTAGGGTATAGTCGGTATATTTGGCCGTAAGATTGTTTTTGGATGCATAACTGGACACATCAACGGTTATTTGATATGGAGGAGTGGTATCCTCCCCAACTTTTTCACCGTCAATAAAGGCTTCTACTTTTGCAATGCCACTTTCATCATCTGCATCAACATTTATCTGGATTTGATTGCTGACCACAACTGTTTGGGAGTTTGAAGGATCAGATATACCGGCAATTGTGAAATCCACGGTTGGGGCCACTGTGTCGGGTTCAGGCGTGGGATCTTCGGAATCTGATGAACATGAACATAAAATACTGAATGCAACAATTGGAATCGCGGTAAAGCGTAAAAGTTTCATTTGGGTATGTTTTAGTTTGGTCGGGGAGTAAAATAATAATTTTCCAAAAAAAGGCATAGTGCTTTCATCTAGAAAAGTAGGAAAAATCATTGATTGGTTGTGTTTTATCATTACTGATTTACCCTATTTACTGAATCATAGGTCTTCATCTGGCCTGATATACCTTGCTGCTGCGGTGCTTTTTATACTATTGGTATCTTATTCTATGCAGTAAAAAAAAACATATAATCATTTAATATGGCATTTTTTGTTGGGTGGGGCTGTGTCACTTTTTAATGATTATTGCTATAATCTCATAATATTGGTTTAACAAAAAGTGGTCTGGTTTGTTATAGGCATCTTCAAATCGCCGGTATAGCCTTCCCCTTTTTAGGAAATCAATTTGAAGAATATCCAATTAATTTAAATCTTAAAATGAATAATTATGGATGCCAAACCAAAATGTAAAGGTAAAACCTCATTGAGAACAATTGGCCATTGGTTGATGATAGGTTATGCAATTCTCTAGTCAATCAACCAATTTTCAACACTTCTGTGATTTTCACTACCAATGAATATGGATTCGATGTTATTGGAAATTAAATAAGCCTTTTTATTGTTTGCAATTACTTTTCTGATATAATCATCATATCCAGTAATGTTCTCATATTTTTTAATTTCTACTTGATCTACTTGAAGTGGTTGAGTTGAGAAGGCTTCATAAAACTCCCAGGATTTGATTTCTTCTGGCAATTCTGGAATTTTTAATCCATTTATCTGTTGACTATTAAAAATGAGTTCCCAATTGTACGGAATATAATTTTCATCAATCGTATGAGACCCCAGCTTTATTTTTCCTAAAATATCACCGGCGCTGCTTTTTTCAATGGATATCTCTCTATCCTGTAACGAATATTCCAATGTCCAATCCAAAGGAGTTATTGTACTTGGAGGCAAATCGGTACGGTATGTATAATAACCATCCAGTGATAATTCGAAGGCATAATGCTCAAAGATTTCATTATAGTAGTAATTAATTTTGTTATCAGTTATGGTTCCGTAAAATCCAGGATCTACATGGTGGTAAAAATTATTTTCGAAATCAGCTTCATTAAAATAGCCGAGGATTCTATAATAGCAATATGTATAGGGTTGACCTGATGTATTGGTGATTTGAATTTCTCTTTTTTCAACACCTTTATCAGTAAAATCATCGTATGATATTATATCATCACTATCAATATCCCATGCTGTTGTCAAATATTTGTAATCATCTGTAGTAAAGTTTCTCTTCAAAAAATATAAGGAGTCAGGAGATGGTTTGTTACAATCAATGCAGTTAGACCTAACTACTTCAATATTGTCTAAATTATTATGGTCCAACCCTCCTAAATATCTATTGCCAAATACGTACAGCTTTTCACCAGAGGTGTCATTGAACCCAGATGCCTGAAAACTAGAAATACCTGGATAGGGTCCGAATATGGGGTAACTGCCTAGATTTATTTCAGGAAGCAACTCCTGTGTTATACTAGCAATGGTACTGAATTTTGCGCCATAAACGGTCAATTCAGCAAAAGTCAGCATATATAATTCATTTTCAGATACATCTTTAAGGGTACTAATGGTGATACTATTATCATTCGGATTTACTTTTTTAACGCCCATTAATTCGCCATCCATAGTGGAGGCAAATATGTAAAATTCAATAAGTTTTGAGTTCACATACGCTTCTGGAATATTTATGGTTATCAATGGGGTCTCATTGATAACGGTAATCATTTGCTTTTTGGACGCTGTATTTCCTGAGGTATCCGTAGCATCAACACGCAATTTGTAATTTTGAGATTTAGCTGTCAAGGATTTAGCTGCATATCCCGATAGATCAACGACAATAGTGAAGGGTGCGGTGCTATCTTCCCCAACCTTTCGATCGTCAATAAAAGCCTCAACTTTTGCTATACCGTTCGCATCTTGTGCATTAATATTGATTTCCATTTGGTCGCTTACCACAATGGAGCCGGAATCACTAGAGGCCCCGGTAATGGTGAAATCAATGGTTGGGGCTACCGTGTCGGGCTCTGGAGTGGGGTCTGAAGAATCTGAGGAACATGAACATAGGATGCCAAATACAATAAGCAAAGTACTTGTTGGTCGTAAAAATTTCATTGCGTTAGTTTAGTTGGGAGTAAAATAATAATTTTTCAAAAAAAGCATTGTGCTTTCATCTAGAAAAGTAGGAAAAATCGATAATCTGTTGTGTTTCAGTAACAGAAGATCGTAGAGGACCTACATTATACCAAATAAGCAACCCCAATCCCTAAAATGATCACAACAAGTTTTCGAAGGTTGAAAGCATGTCCTTGGGCACTTTCAAACAAAATGATGGTGGAAATGTGGAAAAATACGCCAATGGCCAATGATGTCAGCAAATGTCCATAATTTTCTATCCAAGGTGATGTGGAAATATAACTCCCCAAAGGGGTCATCAACGAAAAGGCACCAATGAACAATAGGATCGTGGGCAGTTTCATCTTTGAATTGATCAAAAAGATGCTCAGGATTATCGCAATGGGAATTTTATGGATGATAATTCCGTACAAAATGGAATCGTTCCCATGGATAGGGACTCCTTCGACCAGTGCATGTATGGAAAGACTCAAAAACAAAAGTGTGGGAAACTTATTTTTCTCTGGGTGAAAGTGCATATGTCCGTGTTCTGCCCCTTTGGAAAAAAACTCTAAAAACACCTGCAACAAAATTCCACCTAAAATGTATAGCGCTATGGTTTTTGGATCGTGTCCACTGTATACATCGGGCAACAGCTCAAAAAAGGTCAAAGACAACAAAAATGCTCCACTAAAAGCCAGTAGGAGTTTAATGTTATCGTTGTTTTTTTGTTTTGTGAACCAAACAAATCCAAATCCGGCCCAAACAGCCAAAATGGGAATAATATAGATAATAAGGGACGGAAAATCCATAGGTGGAATTAAAGGTGTAAAAATAACCTATTTTTACGGAAAGTTTTTAAGATAGTATGGCAGGGAATTTTAAAATGATGGCCAAGACCCTTTACGGATTTGAGCCTATTTTGGCAAAGGAACTTCGTAATTTGGGGGCTGGACATGTGGAAGAGGGAGTCCGAAATGTAACCTTTGAAGGGGATATCGGTTTTATGTACAAGGCCAATCTTTGCCTTAGAACTGCGCTAAAAGTGTTTAAGCCGATCAAAACATTCCGGGTTTTTAATGAAAAAGACCTCTATCGTAACATTTACGAGCTGGATTGGCCCGAATTTTTTGATGTGGAGAAAACCTTTGCCATTGACAGTATTGCCAATACCGAAGTTTTTGACAATTCCATGTTTGTTTCCCTCAAGACCAAGGACGCCATCGTGGACAAGTTCAGGGAAGTAGTGCGAGATCGCCCAAATGTAAAGACCCAGGATCCAGACATAAGGATAAATATCCATATTTATAAAAATACGTGTACCGTTTCCTTGGATAGCTCGGGTAACTCCCTGCACCAGCGAGGGTATCGCATTTTGACCAATATTGCACCGATCAACGAAGTACTGGCTGCCGGTTTGTTGCTTCATAGTGGTTGGGATGGACAAACTGATTTTTTGGATCCTATGTGTGGAAGTGGCACATTTCTGATCGAGGCAGCTATGATCGCTTGCAATATTCCAGCGAACATCAATAGGTCGTCCTATGCGTTTATGCATTGGAACGATTATGATGGGGAACTATATGATAAAATAGTGGAGGCCAGTTTAAAGAAGGTCCGTGAGTTCCATCATAAGATCATCGGTTACGACAAGGCTCCTTCTGCGGTCAGAAAGACCCAAGAGAATGTGGACCATGCCAACCTATCCGATTACATTTCTGTGGAACGAAAGGATTTTTTTACATCAGAAAAGCCCGTGGAACGTAAACTTCATATGGTGTTCAATCCTCCATACGGTGAGCGATTGCCCATAGAGGTTGAGGAATTCTACGGTAAAATAGGGGATACCTTAAAGCAAAGTTATCCCGGAACGGATGCCTGGTTGATCACATCGAATCTTGAAGCCTTGAAATATGTTGGCTTACGACCATCAAAGAAAATAAAGACCTTTAATGGAAAACTGGAAGCGAGGCTGGTAAAGTATGATATTTATGAGGGCAGTAAAAAAGGGAAATATCAAAATCAAAATGACAAGTAATTCTTTTTACACAAAAAAAGAGTAACCCGTTCTAAAAACGGTTTGTAATAAAGTAAAAGATATTTTAGATTTGGAATGGTGTTTAAAACACAACTAACTAACTCAACCAAATTTTTAAAAGGAGTCCTTCGAGGCTCCTTTTATTTTGGAACCAAATGGCAAGCTCTGTTGGCCGGAACCGGATCTGGTCATAGGGAGGTGTTCGTACTATTGATTATTCCCTTCTTTTTTCTTTTTTGATTTTTTATAAAGAGGTATAAAGTAGCTAATGGAATAGTTGTAGTTCACACCAAAGTTGCTTCCTTCGGTAACTTTATTGAATCCTGGAATCCAAAGATTGGGAAAATCCTCATCTTCCGTATTGGTGATCAAGAACCCGATGCGGGCGCTCATTCCGACGAAAATATTGGCAAAAAGCTCCACTTTGGCACCCACTACAAATTCGAGCCAAGATGCGGATAGACCACTGAATTCCCTGTTGGGGTTCGCACCAGACAAAAAATCCGAGTTAAAAAAATGATCGCTTTCGTATAGTGTGTAATCGTATAAAGTATGGCTAAAAGTGGAAAAAGCATATCGTCCACCTATGGTAATGACATTGTTCATCCCATACCAGTTTTGGTAGGTGTTCAGGTCCACTCCGGCCTTAATGTAGCTACCAGAGGTTTCGTAATCATATAAAACTGTACTGGTCAAATTTTCATCTTGTCTCTTGGTCTCGGTCCCTATTTCTGCAGCCAAATATAATTTGTGGGTGAGCCGGTAGTCGCCGACCAATTCAAGTCCGGTGTAATCTTCGTCCACAAACGAAAGTACCAACTTGCTAATATCGGCACCAACGCGTAGACCATATCGGTCCTTATACTCAACGGTATCCTTTTTTTGAAGATCTATAGGTTCTCCTTGGGCAATTACCAATACCGGGAGTAGGCCAATTAAAATACTAATGAAATATCTTGACATGGATGTTATCTGTGTTTTCTACGTTTGCTTGAACAACGCTGATATCTTGAATCCAGTTTTCGCTGTCCTCTGTTAAGGTAACTTCAATGTTGTTGTAATTTGCCACGAAACCGCATGCCCTGGAAACAAAGGCTTCACCTAATTCATAGGTTATTGTCAAGGTATCCCTGTTGCCCGTTTCCAATTCGGTTTCGTCATCATCTTCGGAGTCATAGATGATTTCGTACATGGTGGATACGGCATTGCTTCGTAATGGAACGGATAAAGAATCGGGAGAATCTGTCCTGTCGCTAAAGGAATCATTCTCCAATATGCTGTCAATGTCTATGTTTTTTATTCGTATGGAAGGGACTTCCTTTGCTTCTGTGGTATCTTCTACATCAAAAAAACCGATAACTAAAAGCGGTGTGTCACCATCAACACAAATATCGTCCTTTTCACATGAGGATACGTAGTAGAGCATTGATGTTATAAATAGAATGGGAATTATTTTTTTCATTCCGGTTACATCTGGGTTTTAATTCAAAAACTACACCCGTTTTTCCAAAAGTACAACATTTTCAACGTGATGTGTCTGAGGGAACATATCTACAGGTTGAACCTTGGTAACTTTGTACTTTTCTTTCATAAGGGCTAGGTCTCTTGCCTGGGTTGCACTGTTACAACTTACATATATAATTTTGGGTGGAGCCACTTGTAGAAGTTGCTCGACCACTTGCTTGTGCATACCATCTCGGGGAGGGTCTGTCACAATAACATCTGGTTGCCCATGCTCGGCGATAAACGCATCGTTGAACACGTTTTTCATATCGCCCACATAAAAATCCACATTGGTGATGTCATTGTGCAGGGCATTCGATTTCGCATCTTCTATGGCTTCGGGAACGGATTCTACACCGATGACTTTTTTGGCCTTTTTGGAAATGAACTGGGCTATGGTCCCCGTTCCGGTATATAAATCGTACACCAATTCGTTCCCGGACAGTCCAGCAAATTCCCTGGTCACTTTATAGAGTTCGTATGCCTGTTCCGAATTGGTCTGATAAAATGATTTTGCATTGATCTTAAACTGTAGCCCTTCCATTTCCTCAAAAATGTGGTCACGTCCAGCAAAGCAAATCACTTCTTGATCGTAAATGGTATCGTTTCCTTTGGAATTGATGACGTAGAGCAGGGCCGTTATTTCGGGGAATTTTTCTTTCAGATGGGTCAGAAGTAATTCCCGAGGCTCTTTATCATCTTCAAAAAATTGGATGAGTACCATGATTTCTCCAGTGGACGATGTTCTGATCATCAAGGTTCGTAAAAGCCCTTCCTGTTTCCGGGGGTTAAAAAATGAAAGCCCGTTTTTAGTGGCAAAATTTTTGACTTCTGATCGTATCGCATTGGAAGGATCTCGCTGTAAATAACACTTTTTAATGTCCAAAATTTTGTCCCACATGCCCGGAATATGAAAACCCAGTGCATTTCTGTCCGCAATTTCTGTTTCGGAATCGATTTCTTCCTGGGTCAACCATCGACTATCGGAAAAGGAGAACTCCATTTTGTTTCTATAGAAATATTGTTCTTTGGAACCCAAAATCGGGTTGATTTCCGGTAGCTCCAAGTTTCCTATCCGTTTTAGGTTGTTTTCGACTTCTTTTTGTTTAAAATGGAGTTGGTGCTCGTAGCCCATGTGCTGCCATTTGCATCCACCACAAACTCCAAAGTGTTCACAAACAGGGTCGGTTCTTTTATCTGAAAGTATATGGAAATTTGTGGCAACGCCTTCAAAGTATGCTTTCCGTTTTTTGGTGGTCATCACATCTACGACATCGCCAGGCACTGCATTGGTAAGGAAAATCACCCGTCCGTCGGGAGCCTTTCCCACAGATTTTCCCTTGGCACCAGCATCGATTACCTCTACATTTTCAAACGTTTTTCTCCTGTATTTTTTACGCATGCCGCAAAAGTAAGTTCTTTTTGCAATTTGAGGGAAGGTAGGTTCTTAAATTGCGTTTAAACTTTTGATTGAACTACGGGAATCACATTCAAAAAATTATATTTTCATCAATTAATTTGTAATTTGCGGGCACTCCAAGGGGTGATTTCTCTCCCACGCTGCTTTTTCGAGTCTTCGAAAGAATAAAGGTACAGTAGGAATGGTTATTTTATCAATTTTAATTACAAAATGAAATGGCTGTTTTAGAGCAATTAACATCGCAGCAAGCGATAGATTTAGAGAACAAGTACGGAGCGCACAATTATCATCCACTTCCTGTTGTACTGCATAAGGGTGATGGTGTTTATGTTTGGGATGTGGAAGGAAAAAGGTATTACGACTTCCTTTCTGCGTACTCTGCCGTGAACCAAGGACATTGTCATCCAAAAATTGTTGGTGCCATGGTGGAGCAGGCAAAAAGATTGACCTTGACTTCACGCGCGTTTTATAACGATATGCTCGGGAAGTATGAAAAATATGTCACCGAGACGTTTGGTTTTGATAAGTTGTTGCCTATGAACACGGGTGCTGAAGCTGTTGAGACCGCCTTGAAAATTTGTAGGAGATGGGCATACCAGAAAAAAGGTATTCCAGAGAACCAAGCTCAAATAATTGTTTGTGAAAACAACTTCCATGGAAGAACAACCACAATAATTTCCTTTTCCAATGATAATGTGGCACGTGAAAACTATGGCCCTTACACGGAAGGATTTGTGAAAATAGCGTACGATGATTTGACGGCTTTGGAAAAAGCATTGGAAAGTAATCCGCACGTTGCTGGCTTTTTAGTGGAACCCATACAGGGAGAAGCTGGGGTTTATGTACCATCCGAAGGGTATTTGAAACAGGCCAAAGCTTTATGTGAAAAGTATAATGTACTCTTTATAGCCGATGAAGTTCAGACTGGAATAGCAAGAACCGGTAAAATGTTGGCTGTGGACCACGAAGATGTAAAGCCCGACATTTTGATTTTGGGAAAGGCCCTGTCCGGGGGAGTTTACCCTGTTTCGGGTGTTTTGGCAAACGATGGGATTATGGAAGTGATTACACCGGGCAGTCATGGAAGTACTTTTGGTGGGAATCCCGTTGCTGCCGCTGTGAGCACTGCCGCTTTGGAGGTAATCAAAGAAGAGAATTTGGCAGAAAATGCTCAAGAGTTGGGGGAATTGTTCCGTGATGAGTTGAACAAGTTTATCCCAACCTGTGATTTGGTGGTAAAGGTTCGTGGGAAGGGATTGCTCAATGCGATTGTGATCAACGATACCGAGGATAGTTCGACGGCTTGGGATATTTGTATGGCCTTGAAAGAAAACGGGCTGTTGGCCAAACCCACCCATGGCAACATTATCCGATTTGCGCCACCTTTGGTGATGAACCGCGAGCAACTGATGGATTGTGTTTCCATTATTATAAAAACCTTGGAAAGCTTTAAAGTAAATGGTTAAATAAAACTGGGGCGATTGCCCCAGTTAGTTTTTAGATCAAAAATCTTCTTTTGATTCTATCGACATTTCACATCCGAAATTATCGGCAAAATAATTATCTAAATCATCAGCTTTTAAAGCTAAATTTTTGATATTGTTTTTGATGGTTTCAGCATGGTCGGTAAATATGTCTGAAAGGTGGACCCTGTATGAGAGATAGATTTGGTTTTCGTAGATCCCCAAGTAATAAGGTTCCAAATTAGGAAACAGCTGCTTCCAGTAAACGGAGTTGCTTTTTACTGGCATTAAAGTGGGCTTTAATACCAATGGGAAGCGTGAAATTTTGGGGTACGTGTCCAAAACTCATACCGTAAACAGCGGGAATGCCCAATGGAGAAATCCTATCCATGATCACCTCCCTTAAGGTAAAATTATCGGTGGTCCTTTTGCGGTCACACCCCTTACAGACACCAAAAATAATTCCTTTTGCCTTTAAGAAGGAATCTATTTGTGTGAGTTGGGTGAGCATGCGATCCATACGGTAGGGAGCTTCTTCCACATCTTCCAAGAAAACGAGTTTGTCCGTAAAATCGATTTCAAATGGCGTACCTATCATGGCAACCACCAAAGACAAACTGCCTCCTACTAGTTCTCCCTCTGCGGTCCCTGTGGTTATGGTATAGCGATAGTATTCACTGCTACGATATTGTTTTGGATCCTTTAAAATGGCATTTTTGATGGGCAGCACTTCCTTGGGCTCCATCAATACTTTTTTCATATAGGACTGGCTGTACTCATCGTCCAGTGTTGTGCCCACGGGACCATGAAAACAAACGAGTCCTGTTCTGCTGTATATGGCATTTATCAAGGCCGTTATATCACTAAAACCAATCAATATTTTTGGATTTCCCTGGATGATATCATAATCCAATAAGTCCAATATGCGGGTGCATCCATATCCACCACGGGCACAAAGTATGGCGTCAATATCCGGGTTGGCAAACATTTCATTTACGTCTTTGGCACGTTCCTCATCCGTATCACTGAAATATCCATAATTACCTTTGATCCGTTCGGTGTGGTACGTTTTGAATCCCATTTTGTGCAATGTTTCGATAGCTAGATAAAGCGCTTCCGGTTTTATGGCAAATCCTGGTGCTACCAGACCAATGGTATCCCCTAATTGTAATTTTTTGGGTTTTATCCTTGATATAATTGGGGATTGTGGAGCGTTGCCCCAACCTGTTTGATGCAAAAGGGTAGCTGCACCAAGAGCCGTGGCTGATTTTAGAAAGCTTCTTCTTTTGGACATTTAGTATGGATTATAAACGGGAAACATAGATAACAATCGACAAATTTAAGAAAACACGGATTAATCACGGTTTCTTTCAGCTCTTCGTAATTGTCGTTGAATTTTTTTGATGGCAGAATCAATGGACTTTTCAGGTTCTATAATGTTATATTCACCCCAGAAATTAGGGTCCGAAAAGCCAGATGCTTCATCACTGAGGATTATGGATTTTTTGATTCGCTCACGGTATTTTGGTGTTTTTCCGGTTAAATTTCGTTCCCAGTCCGTAACGGCCATTTCTGCGTTCAAGCTATACACGGAATTGAACCATTTGTCCTCCCAATCCACTTTGAATTCCATAAACACGCTGCTGTAACCGTAGTACCATTTCCCATCTTTTTCTCGGTAATCAACTCGGTAGGAGACTTCTGTGGGCCATACATCCACTTTGGCAGGTTTACTCCGCACAAAAAGTTGGGCGGCTTTGTCCCTATCGGTAATGTTCAAGGAAAAAGAGGCACTTGTTAAAACTTGGTTTTCA
This sequence comes from Allomuricauda sp., assembly GCF_002699205.1. Lineage (GTDB taxonomy): Bacteria > Bacteroidota > Bacteroidia > Flavobacteriales > Flavobacteriaceae > Flagellimonas. The sequence continues at coordinate 186,567 of NZ_PABT01000011.1, read as the reverse complement.
ACATCGATATATAGTTCACCGTGGTAAAGAGGTTCCACAATGCCCTCATGTTGGTCAAATTTGATGACATAGATCAATCTGTCATTGGTTCGTGTGGAACGATCAAAAGTGAATTTGTAGTTGGATAGGGCTTCCTCCGAAAATATATATTCGGGGTACTTCATCATATCCACATACAAGGTGTTGTATGGACCTCCCTGAAGTTTCAGTGCAACAGTGTCCAATTTGCTGTAGTCCGTACTTTTTCGGGCCTTGTATAGTTCAACCACATCGTCTTTGGATGAACTATAAGGGGTTTTGTAAACATTGACCACAGCTTCTGCCAAAGAAACATTTCTTCTTCTCCTTTTTATGGTTTCCCGATAAAAAGCTGTCATCAGGGTCGGGTCTTCAAAATAATTGGCATCCCTGTTCATCAACGTTTTTTTCACTAGGGCCAAGGCATCTTTTGGTGCATTGATGTTGATCTCTGAAAGCTGTGTAACGGATACCTCCAGGGATATTTTGTTTTTTTCCGGTTTTAGATTGGCAATGGGCATTTTTTTGGTTTTATACCCCAAAAAGGAAATCACTAGATTTTTGTTGATATACTCTTTTGGTACTTTTAAAAGAAAGTTTCCTTCGGTATTGGTTATGGTGCTAATGTTGGTGCCTTCTACGGTGAGGGTGGCAAAAACCAAAGGTTTGTTGCTCGATGCCTCCGTTACCTCACCACTGTATTGGTTAAAATCAACCGCAGTGTTACCTTGTTGAAATCCAAAGGTGGTATTTGGGCAAAGCATGGCCAAGCTACATAATGCAGATAACAGCAGTACCTGATATTTTTTATTTAACATGGGTATTGAGAATCTTGGATACATATCTGCAATATTATCTTTTACTAAAAATACGAAATTTTAAAGATATGTACCCATTCCACTCTCGTTAAAAAACGAAATAACTGACTTAAAACCAGCTAAAAAACTATTTAATCCACCATAAATAGTGCATTGGCGAAAAATAGTTTTCCGTTTTCCCAAAATCCACGGAACAGGGGATTGTCCACCATGTATACCACTTGTCCTCGACCAAAGTTCTCCACCCCGAAAATCAAGGATTCAGCGATTCGTTTTTGTGCCTCTACCCCAGCAAAACCAGAAAATGGCTTTGTATTTTGTTCCAGGTACACGGCATTGCCGTTGTCAAGATATGTATAGGCGCTACTTCCCAGTTTTAAGGAGAAATAGTCGGAACCATAACCATAGGCCAAGGGATTGGAGTTGTCTACCTTTGTTTTAAAGATGGCACCTGTAATTGCTCCCTTGATTCGTTCACGTTCCCAATCTTTATAGGGTTGGGGTGTACTTTTACTGGAATCTTTTTCCATTTTACTTTTCTTGATACCGAATCCTTTTTCGCCATCAAGGGCATCTATGGAACCGCCCATGGCAATGATTTTCCCACCTTGTCTTACCCATGCCTTTAGTTTGGCCATTTCTTCTTCGTTAAAATAATTGCCATATCGTCCATCAGGTAAAATCAAAATGTTATAATCGTTTAAATCCACACGATTTGCATAATCATCATCGATTACGGTAAGTGGGTAATGCAGTTGTTGTTCAAAAAAGTGCCATATTTCCCCAAATCGAAGCGTTGAGGTGGGGCCTCCGGACAAAACGGCAATCTTTGGTTTGTTGATCATTTGAATGGATGAAGAGCCAAAATCTTTCCCTGCATCCACAAATCCGGTAGATGTGGATGTGATATCTTTTTGATATTTCTTGGCAATCTTTTCAAGACTTTGGATAAAGTCTTTTTTGTTTTCGTTGTCTCCCTTGGTGATGATCAATGTCCCACGATCAAAAGATTTGCCTTCAATGGTAAAGGGGTGGTCCGCTTTGCGAACACGAATACCTTCATTTAAGAGCGCTGCCAAAAAACGGGCATCATCCATACTGTTCCAATCTGTCAGGTAAGCATAGCTTCCACTGTTGATACCTGAAGAAATCGTTGGTTTCTGTGCGTTTTGGGAAGATACCGTGGAAGTTGAGGCAATGGCATCCAAACCATAGGCATAGGGCAGCGACCATGCGGTAATGTCATAAGTCAAGGAATCCGAGAGTTTTGTATTGGGCTCGAACAACACTTTTACCAATGTGCCCTTGGGCTGATCTGTGGAAACCACCATACCATTTTTGTTAATGGAAAGGCTACCATTGCTGCCAGTACTATAGTTATGTCCTTTGTACGTACCGCTGGTAAGATCCCCATATTCAATGTTGTGTTTTTCCAATAGGGATTTAAGAGCGTTCAATTTGTCCCTGTCCCCCCTCAAAACATAGCTTTTGTACTTGAAATCTTTATTTTGATGGAACTTCCTGAATTCTTCATTCAATTTCTCTGTATTCTTGGATGATACTTCCACAGTGGAAAGCCCGGTGGTAAAGTGGTGCGCTATTCGGTCCTTTAAGGTAAGCGTATCTCCAATAGCGGTAATGATACCAAGTCCGGCCCTTCCGCTACCGCCTTGCTCGTAGGTCATTCCAATAGATCCATTGTAGATGGGGTAGGTGTCCCCATAACTCGGATAAAGCAGATCAAAAATTTCTTTGGTGAAATAGAACCAACCGTTGGCGTCAAAATATTTTGCGTGGTTTCTGCCCAATGTCACCTGAAAATCACGTTGAAAGTCAGTGATCACCTCATGATAAGGTTCTGCAGCGGGTGCAAAATAGTATGGATTGTTCACCCCTTGTTCGTGGAAATCCACATGAACGTGGGGTAGCCATTGGTTGAATACCTTTAATCTTTGTTGGCTTTCCACTTGGGTCAACCATGCCCAATCACGGTTCAGGTCGAACATATAGTGATTGCTACGCCCATTCCACCATCCTTCGTGGTGCTCTTTGCTGTTGGGATCCACTTGATAGGGGGTGTTCTTATATTGGTTGTACCAGTTGATATATCTATCCCTTCCATCAGGGTTGACACAAGGATCCATGATTACCACCGTGTTTTCCAGATAAGAGCTCTTGTTGGTCAACAATTCATAAATCGTCTTCATGGAAGCTTCGGTACTTACACTTTCATTGCCGTGCACATTATAACTTAGCCACACGATGGCCTTGGATGAATTTCCTCCGCCTTCCATATCCTTTAAGTGTTCTTGTCTGATGGTTTCCAGATTGGCAAGGTTCTCCGCAGAAGATACATAGGCCAAGATCAAGGGTCTACGTTCGTTGGTTTTGCCATAAACGGTAAGCTTTACCCTATCGGGAGCGGAATCTGCCAAATATTCGTAATAATCCACTACCTCATGATGACGGGTGAATTGGGTTCCGAGTTCATATCCCAAAAATTCGGAAGGGGATTTAAGTTGCTGTGCCGAAACTGAAATTGATACTAAAAAGGTGAGAAAAAATAAAAAACGGGTCATACTTGAGTTAATTAGTTTACTCAAATCTACTAATAATTTGGAGCAGAAACCTAATTTATTGGAGCTGGCCGCCAAAATTTTAAAAAATTCAATTAACGTATTTTTAGGACGAGAAAAAAAGAAGAGACTTATCTTTGAACACCTCATTACAGTTTTAATGGAAGTAGAATGTATACCCTTTAAGGAGACCGGTTATTTTTCCCAACTCATTTGTGATTATCTAGATCAAAAAAAAGATTTAGCCCCCTTTTTTAACAGATACCCGGCACCAGAAAATTTTGGTGCCCAGATCAAGGAGAAGGCGGAGAACTACCCAAAGGCAAACAGATCGGTTTTGGTTGATTCTTTACGGAGGCAATACGACCATGTTGAGGTTTCCAAGGCCACACAGAAAAATATTGATGCTTTGGCCGCAGAGAACACCTTTACCGTGGTGACCGGGCACCAGTTGAACCTTTTTACGGGACCGTTATATTTTCTATATAAGATTGTCTCCACGATCAATTTGGCCAAAAAACTCAATGAGGAACATTCGGACAATCATTTTGTGCCCGTGTATTGGATGGCCACGGAGGACCACGATTTTGATGAAATAAATTATTTCAACCTGCACGGAAAAAAGGTACAATGGAGTAAAAAGGCATCTGGGGCGGTCGGTAGATTGTCTACGGAGGGGTTACAGGATGTTTACGATATTTTTGCTGCTGAACTTGGCAATTTGGGGCTGACCGGTAACTTGAAAGAACTCTTTAGAAAGGCATACCTGGAACATTCAACGCTTGCCAGTGCCACACGTTACCTGGCAAATGTACTGTTTGGAGACCAAGGGTTGGTCATTGTGGATGGTGACGATGTAAAATTAAAGGAGTTGTTGGTGCCTTTTGCCAAAAAGGATATCCTGGACCATACACCGTATCAAAAAATATCGGGGACCATCGAGACCTTGGGCAATCTTTCCCCGGATTACAAGATTCAGGTGAACCCACGGGAAATCAATTATTTCTATTTGAAAGAAGGGCTTCGGGAACGGATAATCTTGAAGAAAGGACGATATCATGTGGTCAACACCCATATCGATTTTTCCAAAGAAGAGCTTTTGGAGGAATTGGAAGCTCACCCGGAGCGTTTTTCACCCAACGTAGTGGCGCGTCCTCTGTACCAAGAAATAATCTTGCCGAACCTTTGCTACATAGGAGGGGGAGGGGAACTTGCCTATTGGTTGGAGCTTAAATCCTATTTTGATGAATTGGGGGTGACCTTTCCCATGCTGATGCTGCGTAATTCGGTATTGATGATTGGCCAGAAACAAGCCGAAAAAGTTGAGAGAATGGGGTTGAAAGTTTCCCATTTATTTATGGAACAGCATTCCCTTATCAATAAAAAGATACGTGATATTTCCAATATTGATATTGATTTTACCCCGCAGCGGCAATTATTGGAAGAGCAGTTCAAGCACATGTACCAATTGGCGGAACAAACCGACAAGAGTTTTTTGGGAGCGGTAAAGGCCCAAGAAATAAAACAAAAGAAAGGGCTTGATAATCTTGAAAAACGATTGTTAAAGGCCCAGAAACGAAAGTTAAAAGACCATGTGGTTCGTTTGACAGCGTTGCAAAATGAGTTGTTTCCCAATCAATCACTACAAGAAAGACAGCTCAATTTTTCGGAAATGTATTTGAAAATGGGCGACACGTTTATTCCGCTACTTTTGGATACGCTGGATCCATTTTCTGGAACGTTCACGATTTTAAAGTATTGAATGTTAACCTCTACTACCCTTTGGAGGCCTTTAAAACCATAATTTTTATAAAAAATAAAAATCAAGGTAGGGTATTTCTTTACTTGGTTGTTCCTTAATTGTAAATAGCTATGAAAATTTAAATTTTGAGTTGGTTAACTCATATGTTTAGGTTGGTTTTGATTTTATTTTATTGAAAAGCCCCGGAGTGGTTCCCGGGGCTTTTTACATTTTTATGGTTTGATGACAAGGTTAGAACAAATCCTTGAAACGTGATTTCACTTCGAACAAAGTGGCCTCCTTCATGGTGTCGAACCTTACATCTGCATGGCCTACACGTTCTTCAGGTCCGATTCCGACACTATGGAAATTCCCCGCCTTTGCGGCATCAATACCTTTTTCCGCATCTTCAAAAACAATACACTTTTCAGGGGGCAGTCCCAATTTTTCTGATGCATACAGGAAAATATCAGGAGCGGGCTTGCTTTTGGTCACACTGTTTCCATCGCCTATTACATCAAAATAGTGGGTGGCATTTAGTTGCTCCAATACTTTTTCGGCATTTTTGCTCGCACTGCCCAAAGCTACGCTAAACCCTTCAGAGCGCAGATGCGTCAACAGTTCCCTGGCACCTGGCAAATAATCATCTTGGGTTATGCTGTCCAAACTTTTTACATAGATATCGTTCTTTTTGGTGGCAAGATCCACTATTGTTGCCTCATCCAAAGATATATTGTTGTGGTCCATGATGACCTTTATGGAATCCATCCTGGAAATTCCCCTCAACTTTTCATTCAGTTCCCGATCAAAATGCCAGCCCATATCATCGGCCAACTTTTTCCAAGCAGCATAATGTAGTTCAGCAGTATCGGTAATTACGCCATCCAAATCAAAAATGAATCCCTTAATCATGGTCAATGGTATTTTATTTCGCAAAGAAATAATGAAATCAATTAAGAAAAAAACTATATAAGGCTAAGTTATTTTCAATAGAAATGTTATAGAGTCTCCCGAATTGATCGCTTGTTGATAACCCGTTGGAATTACTTCATGGAAAAACTTGTCATAAATATCCTTTAAAAGATACTTTTGCAACTAAAGCAAATTGCTATTTTTGCCCATGCATAACAACGTACTCATCCTAGACTTTGGTTCCCAGTACACGCAATTGATCGCGAGACGAGTTAGGGAACTCAACATTTATTCAGAAATTATACCATACAACAAAGTGCCCGAGGATCTATCGGATTACAAGGCCGTTATCCTTTCAGGGTCACCTTCTTCGGTGCGCTCGGAGCAGGCCCCACATCCAGATTTATCGGGGATAAAAGGAAAAAAGCCGCTATTGGGCATTTGCTATGGTGCACAATATCTATCCCATTTTTATGGGGGCAATGTGGCTCCTTCCGCCACCCGTGAATATGGTAGGGCAAATTTATCCTATATAAAGCAGGGGGAGGATTTCCTGCAAGGCCTGGGCGAAGGCAGTCAAGTCTGGATGAGCCACAGTGATACCATTAAGGAACTTCCGGAAGGAGGCGTATGTTTGGCAAGTACGCACGATGTGGAGAACGCAGCCTATAAAATTGAAGGTGAAACCACCTATGGCATTCAGTTCCACCCCGAGGTGTACCATACTACAGATGGTAAAAAACTATTGGAAAACTTTTTGGTGAACATTGCCGGGCTGGAACAAGATTGGACCCCGGATGCCTTTGTGGAAACCACAGTGGAAGAGCTTAGGGATGAAATTGGAGACGAAAAAGTAATATTGGGGCTATCCGGCGGAGTGGATTCCAGTGTGGCGGCCATGTTGTTGCACAAAGCCATTGGTGATCACCTGTACTGTATATTCGTAAACAACGGACTTTTGCGCAAGAATGAGTTCGAAAGTGTTTTGGACCAATACAAGCACATGGGGCTCAATGTAAAAGGTGTTGATGCTTCGGCACGTTTTTTGGATGCCTTGAAAGGTGAATCAGATCCCGAAAAGAAACGGAAAATAATTGGAAGGGTCTTTATTGAGGTTTTTGACGATGAATCCCATAAAGTGGAAAATGCAAAATGGTTGGCTCAGGGTACTATTTATCCTGACAGAATTGAATCTGTTTCGGCAAGTGGAGGCCCATCGGCAGTAATTAAAAGCCACCATAATGTAGGAGGCTTGCCCGATTATATGAAGTTGAAAGTAGTGGAGCCCCTTAAAATGTTGTTCAAGGATGAGGTGAGAAGGGTCGGTGCCAGTATGGGAATGTCGGAATCTATCTTGGGTAGACATCCATTTCCGGGTCCTGGGTTGGGAATCCGTATCTTGGGGGACATTACCCCGGAAAAAGTCGCAATTTTGCAAGAAGTGGATGCCATTTTCATTGATGGACTTAAAAAATGGGGACTTTATGATAAGGTATGGCAGGCCGGAGCCATGCTTTTGCCCGTAGATAGTGTGGGGGTTATGGGAGATGAGCGAACCTATGAAAAATGTGTTGCGCTAAGAGCGGTTGAAAGCACCGATGGAATGACGGCCGATTGGGTGAATTTGCCCTATGAATTCCTGCAAAAGGTCTCAAATGATATAATAAACAAGGTTAAAGGCGTTAATAGAGTGGTGTACGACATTAGTTCAAAACCACCTGCAACTATAGAATGGGAATGAGAAAATATACGTTACAATTGGTTTTTGCCATGGTCTTTTTTTTGGCCATGGTGCCGGTTTCTGCACAAAACTATGCAACCCACGCTGTAAAAGAAGGGGAAACACTAAAGAGCATCTCCCAGAAATATAAGGTGACGCCTTACAGTATATTACAGGCCAATAAAGAGATCAAAAGTGCTTCCGATGTTAAGGAAAACACTATCCTGATAATTCCGTTGAATGGAAATCCTGTTGAGAACAAGACGGAAACCAAACAGGAAAAACAGGAAGACGAACAAGTCAAGCCAATCCGTTTTATACGACATAGGGTAAAAAGAAAGGAAACCATCTTTGGTCTTGCACAGAAATACAATATTACCGAAGACCAACTTAAAAGGTACAATACCCGTCTGTATTCTGAAACACTGGAACGCAAAATGGTGCTTCAAATCCCTGTGTTCCCAGAGATTGATCCCAATGAGGAAAAAGAACTGGACTATGAGATCTATACCGTTCAGCCCAAGGAGACCCGCTGGAGCATTGCCCATAAATATGGTATCAGTGTGGACAGTCTGTTGATCCTTAACCCAGAGTTGGACAAGAACACCAATTATTTGGCCGTGGGTCAGGAACTAAAATTGCCGCGACCAAAAGGAGATAGCCTCAAGGAACAAAAAACAGAAATCTTTACTTCCTACACAGTACCTCCAAAAATGACCTTGTACAGTTTGGGAAGGGAGTACGGTATCCCTACCGATTCGATTGTTAGGCTGAACCCAGAGATAATGAAAGAGGGAGGTCTTAAAGAAGGCATGGTGATCCGTCTTCCGAAAAGAAAGGATAAAGAAAGTGTGGTCAACACCGACAACTATATCTTTTACGAAGTAAAGCCCAAACAAAATATTTTTAGAATTACCCAAAACCTTAAAATTACCAGGGATGAACTGTTCCGTTTGAACCCTGCCCTGGAAAACGGCCTGAAAGCGGGAATGGTATTAAAATTGCCCAAAGAAAAGGCAGGGGAATTGGAGGTGAAGAATGCTTTGGTCTTGGATAAGATCAATTTGATGGACAGCATCAATGTGGAAAACAGACCAAAATTGGTTTTTATGCTGCCTTTCCGATTGGATAAGGTAAACGTGAATGATCCGGAAAAAGCAGAGGATTTGATCAGAAACAGAAGAGATCTTGCCTTGAGCCTTGGTTTTTACACAGGGGCCATGGTAGCCTTGGATTCCATTAAAAAATTGGGGGTTTCCGTAGATGTAAAAACCTATGACACCCAATTGGACCAAGCTAAGGTGAAAGAGATTCTTGTTCGGGAAAATCTATCAGGTGTTGATGCCATTATCGGGCCATTGGCTTCCGGTCCCTTGGATGAGGTGGCCGTACAAGCCGCAGCAAAAAACATTCCTGTGATCGCCCCAATTTCTTCGGATAGTAAATTAAGTCACGGCAATGTGTTCTTCTCGGTGCCCAGGGATGTTGTGCTTCGGGAAAAAATGTTGTCTTATTTGGAAAAAATCCATAAGGACGAAAATGTGATCATCATTGCGGATTCTACCCATCAGGTGGCACACGATTCCATCTTGAGCAAATTCCCCTCAGCTCAAATAGCAAAGGTGATTGACAATAAATCGTTGCACTTAGATCAATTTTTGATCCAACTTTCCGAGGAGAGGGAAAACTGGGTGTTTTTGGAAACGGACCAGCCCAATATGGTGGCCAGTGTCACTTCCATATTGAACTCGGCCAACACTTCTTCCATGGTGCAATCAGACGGGGCCAAAGAAATAAAAGTGCGCATGTTCACCACCAGTTTTAATGGAGCTTTTGAGAATGATGCCGTGTCCAGGACGCATTTGTCCAACCTTAACTTTACTTATCCCTCATTTTATAGGGAGACAGGGAACGATGCCTTCACCAAGGCATACAGTAAAAAATATAATGGGATTCTTCCAGATAGATATGCAATCCGTGGTTTTGATGTGACCATGGATGTGCTGTTGAAGCTCGCATATAAAAAGAACCTTTTTGAAACTTCAAAATATATCGGTTTGACCGAATATGCGGCCAATGGTTTTGATTATTTTAAAGATTGGGCCTCTGGCTATTTCAACCGTGCCTGTTATATTTTGGAGTATGATAACCTTAGAATAAAAGAAGTAGAGCCAAATGACATCAAAAGTAACCTATAACGGAAATCTCCGTACCACATGTGTACACCTGCGTTCCGGAAGCGAATATATTACTGATGCCCCCATTGACAACAATGGGAAAGGAGAGGCATTTTCGCCGACCGATACCGTGGCGACCGGATTGGCCAACTGCATGATGACCATGATGGGGATAAAGGCCCGTGACCTGGATGTGGATCTAGCAGGTTCCACCGCAGAGGTGACCAAGCACATGGCCGCAAACCCCAGAAGGATCTCCAAGATAGAGGTTAAGCTGGAACTGCCATCATCGGTTTCTGAAAAACACCGAAAAATTTTGGAACATACCGCCAAAACCTGTCCGGTGCACTACAGTTTGCATCCAGATATTGAAAAAATTATTGATTTTAATTGGATAAAATAATCTTCATAGGGTGTTTTCTTCTTTTTGGTTTTTTGGGTCTTGCGCAAGAAATCGAGGAAGGAGTCCCATGGGATGCTGACAAGCGGCTCACTTGGGCCGATTTTAAAGGAAAGGTCCCGCCCGCTGTCGAATCGGCAGCCATCACTGCAAGCGGAATCAGTTACTCGTACTCGGCCAATCTTTTGCACCACGAAGTAAAGCTGGACTTTGAGGTTAATGCTTATTTCTATCCCAATGAATCATGGTACAGACCCGAATTGTGCAACGAAAATACCCTGGCCCACGAACAGCTCCATTTTGACATTACCGAAATTTTTGCTAGAAAAATGCGTGAAAGACTACGTCGTACAACTTTCTCGGATGATGTTAAGGCAGAAGTGCGTAAAATCTATAATGAGATTTTGGTGGAGCTTCAAAAATATCAAGAGCAATATGACTGGGAGACCAATTTTTCCAGAAACCGCGAAAAACAAATGGAGTGGAACCAAAAAATTGCCGAATCCCTGAAGGTTGATGCAAAGGGTTGACCTGATGTCACTTAATTGTTTGTTTTTAGGACTAAAATGGAATTTGGCAGTAGCGTTGGGTCGAAGGGGTGGATATTCTTGTGCCCGACGATATTAACAGGATTTTCACTTTCATTTCCAAATTTGCACACACTATTGGATGATAGGACAAATTAAAGCGCCAAGGTTGGTGGAAATTTGCCGTATGAAAAATGTCTCCGATTACGCAATTTTCACCTTAATGTTGGTGAGTAGTTTGACAATAATGGTGGGCACGGTGATCGCCCCCTCCTTAACGGGTATTGTTCAACACTTGGAATTTGGTTATGATCCAAGTTGGCTTATTACATTGCCATCTTTAGGGGTAGTGCTTTTTGCCCCATTTGTCGGGAAAATGCTTAACAGGACAGGAGCGCTAAAGCTTCTCTATTTTGGTCTTTTGCCCTACGGGATTCTAGGGGTGATGGGCGCTTTTATCACCAATGATTATTTGTTGATGCTGGATAGGTTTTTACTCGGTGGGGCGACTGTTGCGGTACAAGTATCCATTACCTCCCTGATTGTTGGTTACTTTGAAAATGAAGCTAGGATTAAAATGATAGCCTGGCAAGGAATGGCAATCGAACTTGGTGGCGTGGTATTTTTATCCTTGGGAGGTGTATTGGGGGAATGGAACTGGCAATCTCCTTTTTACATTTATTTATTGGCCATAATCTGTTTGGTGTTGGCCTTGAGGACTCTTCCTGAACAAAGGGAAAAAGAATCAGTATCTTCCGAGGAAGTTCATGGTGATACAAAACAAAGTTCCTTTAAAGTCACTGTAATATTTTTTGGTGCACTCTCTGCCATGGTTTTGTTCTTTGTTGGTTTTGTGACCCTGCCATTGTATTTGCCCCGTGTCTTTGATTTTAGTGAATCCACAACAGGTTATTTTATGGCATTTATTTCTGTGGTGGCTATTTTAACGGCAAGTCAAATGCCCAAAGCGGTATCTAAAATGGGTGATGGAAATACGGTTTCTATGGGATTTCTGTTTTTTATGCTGGGTTACATGGTATTGTACTTTTTTACAAGTGTTCCATTGTTGGTTTTGTCCGCTATTTTTATTGGGTCAGGTTTTGGATTTACAATCCCATTGCTTAACCACATGATGATCGAGGCCAGTTCATCAAAATCAATGGGCAAAAACTTGGGGCTTTACTCTATGGGAGTTTTTGGGGGACAGTTTGCATCAACTTTTATTAGTTTGTTGGGTAAAGGAGAAAACTCGGTATTTGGAATAGCATTTATGTTGGCCTTGGTCATTTCCGTTGTATTGTACTTTATTTTTAAAAAGAACAAAGCATAGTCATAACTTTGGGGTTATTGCAAGTGTTGGAAAATGGACAGATCAAATTGGCGAAATAAATTTCAGGTTCTAGAAGGTATTTCAGAAAATACCAGAATGACCTCGGACAATTCATTTGGTCTGCTGTTTAAAATGGAAGGAAAGCGTCTGACCGTGGTTTATTTTAAACCATTGAACGATTCATTTATAGATGAAGTATATGCTCTGGACAAACCATTATTGGTAAATTTTGATAGGGAATTCATTGAAGAGGACGATACCGAGTATGCCTTGGATGTAATGTCTTTGTTTAACCGGTCCCCTTTTTTAAGACTTGATACGGCCAATAGTGCCAATACACTCAAAAAGATTTTGGAACTATTGTTGGCTGAATATTATGGGCCTTCACCCTCATATATTATGTTGAAATCCTTGGTGAAGGTCTTGTTCCTACAATTGATCAGAATTAAGAACCAAGGCTTTTTGCTGCAAGAAATCAATCAAAAGAGGGTATATCAATTTTTGGAATTGATGGAGACCCATTTTATGGAATGGAGAAAAGCTGAAATGTATTCTGATGAAATGGGAATCGGTCCCAAACGCCTGAACCAGATTTTAAAATCGAAATTGGGTTTGACGGCCAACCAGATAATTGATCAACGTATTTCCACGGAAGCAAAGCGAAAACTTATTGAAGGTGAGCATACGATCAAAGAAATTGCATTTCTACTAGGCTTTGAATCCCTAAGTAGCTTTTCTCGTTTTTTTAAAAAAATGGAAGGGCAAAGCCCATCAAAATATAGGGCATTGTATTCTTGATGTTGTGGACTTTGTTGCCATTAAACGTCACATCTTAGAAAAGCATCCTTCAACGCTTCGATTTTATCATCCCAGGTTGCAATGAACTCTTGGGCCACATAACCCGTAAATCCAGTTTCGTGGATGGCTTTTATAATAGCAGGGTAATACAGCTCTTGGGTCTCATCAATCTCATGTCTGCCCGGTACACCGGCCGTATGATAGTGCCCAAAATAGGGGTGATAATTCTGGATGCTCCGGATAATATCACCTTCCTGGATTTGCATATGGTAGATATCAAACAACAATTTAAAATTATCACTGCCCAAATGTTTGCATAGCTCCACGCCCCACAATGAGTTATCACACATATAGTCTGGATGGTTCACCTGGTTGAAAAGCTCCATTTGAATGACCACACCGTGCTTTTCGGCCAAAGGAATAATCTGTGAAAGCCCGTCCACACAGTTTTGTAGCCCCACATAATCGTTCATGCCATCGCGGTTGCCACTAAAGCAGATAAGGTTGGTGTACCCTGCCTCTGCAACCTTCGGTATCATTTCAGTGTAGTTTTTTATAAGCTGTTCATGGTATTTGGGATTGTTCCATCCTTCGGTCAAACTGATTTCCGCACCATTGCACATGGAACAATGAATATCATATTTTTTGAGCATTGGCCAGTCCTTTGGCCCCACCAAATCGATGGCCTTGATACCTAATTGGTTCAATATTTTTAAAAAATCTTCTAATGGTATGTCGTCAAAGCACCATTGGCATACGCTGTGGTTGATGTTGTGCTTTAATTTAAACTCCTTGGGTTGCCCTTCGCCGGCAACCATTGCCGGGGAAGAGGCCAGAGCTGCAGAGCCAACCGCGGCCGTGGCTATAAAATTTCTACGTTTCATTTTGAGGATTTGTTAAGGGAAAGATAGTATTTTAGGGCTATATATGGAAATACGACCTGATTCAAAACAGCTTTTGGAGCTTGCCCACTATAGGATGCCCTTTGGTAAATATAAAGGACGTTATCTAGTGGATTTGCCGCTCCCATATTTGGTCTGGTTCCGACAAAAAGGATTTCCCGAAGGGAAGCTCGGGGACTACCTGAACACCATGCTCACCATCAAGGATAATAACCTGGAACCCATCATAAGAAAATTGCAAAAAGATTTTCCTCGCAAATCTTCCTGATTTTTATCCTGCAATTAGTAACTTTACGCCCCGTAATAGAATGATCAATATGTCAGATACCAAGTACATTTTCGTTACGGGAGGCGTTACTTCTTCTTTGGGAAAGGGAATTATTGCCGCATCCTTGGCCAAACTACTGCAGGCCAGGGGATACCGGACCACCATACAAAAATTAGATCCATATATCAATGTTGACCCAGGAACGCTGAATCCGTATGAACATGGCGAATGTTATGTGACCGACGATGGTGCGGAAACCGACTTGGATCTTGGACATTACGAACGCTTTTTGAACGTGCGTACATCGCAGGCCAATAATGTGACCACCGGCAGGATTTACCAAAGCGTGATCGAAAAGGAACGCAGGGGGGAATTTTTGGGCAAAACGGTTCAGGTTGTGCCCCATATTACCAACGAGATAAAGGAGCGTATCCAAATTTTGGGAAAAAGCGGTGATTATGACATCGTTATTACCGAAATAGGAGGTACCGTAGGGGATATTGAGTCCCTGCCCTATATAGAATCTGTAAGACAACTGCTCTGGGAACTGGGCGAACATAACGGTATCGTGATCCATCTTACTTTGGTGCCCTTTTTATCCGCAGCGGGTGAGTTGAAGACAAAACCGACCCAACACTCTGTCAAAACTTTGATGGAAAGTGGAATAAAGGCGGACATTTTGGTTTGTCGAACGGAGCATGATATTTCTGAGGACATCAAGGAAAAGTTGGCGCTTTTCTGTAATGTTAGAAAAGATGCTGTGATCCAATCCATAGATGCATCCACCATTTACGATGTTCCTTTGATGATGCAAGAAGAGGGACTGGACAAGGTTACCCTGGAAAAATTGGCCTTGCCAAACGATACCGAACCGAACCTGGACCAATGGAAAGAATTTTTACAACGACATAAAAACCCAAAGGATAAAGTTGTGATCGGCTTGATTGGAAAGTATGTGGAACTTCCCGATTCATATAAGTCCATACAAGAAGCCTTTATTCATGCCGGAGCAACCAATGAGGTAAATGTTGAGGTGAGATCGATTCATTCCGAACATCTTTCAGCAAGCAATATTGATAAAAAGCTGATGGGCTTGGACGGTATCTTGGTTGCCCCTGGTTTTGGTGAGCGCGGAATAGAAGGAAAGGTCATGGCTGTAAGGTATGCCCGTGAGAACGATATCCCTTTCTTGGGAATTTGTTTGGGCATGCAAATGGCGGTCATAGAATTTGCCAGAACCGTACTCGGTTTGGAAAAAGCCAATTCTACCGAAATGGATAAGGATACACCAGACCCCGTTATAAGCTTGATGGAAGAACAAAAAACCATTACAGATATGGGGGGGACCATGCGTTTAGGTGCGTGGGATTGCCACTTAAAAGAAGGTAGTTTGGTAAGGAAAGTATATGGCACATCAGATATAGAAGAGCGCCACAGACATCGTTACGAGTTCAACAATAAGTACAAGGAACAAATGGAAGAAGCCGGGTTGGTAGCTTCGGGGCTTAATCCCAAAACCGGGTTAGTGGAAGTTGTTGAGATTCCTTCCCATCCGTGGTTTGTTGGCGTGCAATACCACCCAGAGTATAAAAGTACGGTGGCCAACCCGCACCCGTTATTTGTTGGGTTTGTAAAGGCCGTATTGGACCAAAAACAGAAACAAAACAATGCCAGTTTGGCATAAAACGGGGTTTTGGGCATATATTTGCCTGTTGAAACACCAATAGAATATTTCTACTAAATACTATTCATGGAAGAAAATAAGCTGGATATTAAATCCATTATTGGATTTGTACTGATTTTTGGAATACTCATATACATGTTTTACCAAAATCAGCCTACACCAGAAGAGTTAGAGGCGCAAAAAGCGGAACAAGAGCAAGTTGAGGCTCAGAAAAACAAGGTTGAAGAAGAAGCCGAAAAGGTACCTGTACTAGAAGCCAAAACCATCGACCCTAACGATTCCACTGCAGTGGCACAATATAAAAGTACAGTTGGGGCATTTGGTTATACAAAAACTTTGGAGGGTACCACCATTTTGGAAAATGAGGTACTTAAACTTGAAATTTCCAATAAAGGCGGACAGATCGTTGAGGCCAAAATGAAGAATTTTGTCACCCACGATTCCGTTCCGGTATATTTGATAAAGGACGGGAATGCCAACTTTGCGCTGAACTTCACTACTTCCGACAATAGGGTTCTCAGTACGGCAGACCTATTTTTTGAACCATCGCTTACAAAAAGTGGGGACAACCAGGTGCTTTCCATGAAGGCCAAAGTGTCCGATGATCAGTTTTTGGAGTATAGGTATGAAATGAAACCGAACGAATATTTGGTGGACTTTACTGTTCGTTCCCAAGGCTTGAGCGGAATTTTTAATACCAGTAAGCCCGTAACCTTGGAGTGGGACCTAAAAGGCATCAGGCACGATCAAAGTATTAGATACGAAAATAGATATACCCGTTTAACGTACAACCATGATGATGGGAATATCAGCAAGCTTTCCGAAAGCAGTGATTTTGACGAAGAAACCGAAGAAGATGTAAAATGGTTGTCGTACCGTCAACATTTTTTCAGTTCGATACTGGCAACGGATAATCATTTTAAGACCGCTAAATTAACCTCTACCAACTTAGTGGAGGAAGAAAGCAAAGAATTGTTGTTCACCAAAGAATACAGTACACGTGCTCCATTGGAACTTCAGGGCGGTGAACTTTCCCAAAATATGTATTGGTACTACGGGCCGACCGATGTCAAGGTATTGGATGATTACAAGGACCTGGGACTCGTGGAGTCCATTCCATTTGGATGGGGGATCTTTGGTTGGATCAACCGATATGTTTTCACACCGTTCTATACGTTCTTGAGTTCATTCCTGCCCTATGGTATTGCTATTATCATAATGACGATCATGGTTCGATTGGCACTTTCACCTGTTACCTATAAATCGTACTTGTCACAAGCCAAGATGAAGGTGTTGAAGCCAGAAATTGCGGAGATCAACGAAAAGTATAAGGACAATGCCATGAAAAAGCAGCAAGAGACCATGAAGGTCTATAACAAAGCGGGGGTAAGCCCCATGAGTGGTTGTGTGCCCGCATTGTTGCAATTGCCCATTTTCTATGCCCTGTTCATGTTTTTCCCGACCTCTTTTGCGTTGCGACAGAAATCATTCCTATGGGCAGAAGACCTGTCCTCTTATGATACTATTTTTGAACTGCCATTTACCATACCATTTTATGGTGATCACGTATCCTTGTTCCCGATTTTGGCATCGGTGGCCATATTCTTTTATATGCAGATGACAACGGGTCAGAATATGCAGATGCAGCAACAGCCTGGTATGCCGAACATGAAGTTCATTATGTACCTGTCACCCATTATGATGTTGTTCTTCTTTAACAACTATGCCAGTGGATTGAGTCTGTACTACTTCATTTCCAATTTGATCACCATCTTCATTATGTTGGCCATCAAAAACTACATTTTGGACGAGGATAAGATCCATGCCCAAATTCAGGAAAACAAGAAGAAACCTAAAAAGGAAAACAAGTTCCAGCGCAAGATGCGTGAGATGATGGAACAGGCCGAAGAGCAAAAAAAATCTGGAAGAAAATAGTCCTCCCACAACAACTTTTCATTACAAAAAAAAGCTCCCCCAACATTTGTTGGGGGAGCTACCATTGATAGGCTTAGTTTGGAAAGATTTGGGACTACAAAGATGCGGCTCACCTTGCTATCAAAAAATAAATAGTTGTAAAACGCTTAGTTTTTGTGGGTAAATGAACCCTTGTTGATGTGTCATCGATGAACGGTTTATTAATTGGGATAAGGTGTCTGTCAACTTCCATTTTGATCAACGGTTATATCCCTTTTCAGTGGTTGATGTAAGTAAAACCTATGCTGTCGACCTAATAGTATATAATTGGAGCAATTTGTACTTTTGTTATTCTTTAAATCAATACGATGAAAAAGGTTGTTGTTGGACTTTCGGGGGGTGTGGATTCAAGTGTTGCCGCATATTTGCTCAAAGAGCAAGGCTATGAGGTGATAGGCCTGTTTATGAAGAACTGGCACGATGATTCCGTTACCATTTCCGAGGAATGTCCTTGGTTGGAGGACAGTAATGATGCATTGATCGTTGCCGAAAAGTTGGGGATTCCTTTTCAGACCGTGGATTTAAGTGCGGAGTACAAAGAACGTATTGTAGATTATATGTTCAATGAGTACGAAAGGGGAAGGACCCCTAACCCGGATGTGCTGTGCAACCGTGAGATCAAGTTCGATGTGTTCCTTAAAATCGCTTTGCAGTTGGGTGCCGATTATGTGGCAACTGGACATTATTGTAGAAAAGGAACCATCAAAAATGAAGATGGCACCGAAACGTATCAGTTATTATCGGGGAAAGACCCGAACAAGGATCAATCCTATTTTCTATGTCAACTCTCACAAGAGCAGTTGTCCAAGACACTTTTTCCCATAGGTGAACTTTTAAAGCCAGAGGTTCGGAAGATAGCAGCTGAAAATGGTTTGATCACCGCCGATAAAAAGGATTCCCAAGGATTGTGTTTTATAGGAAAAGTGCATTTGCCGGAATTTTTGCAGCAAAAATTGAAGCCCAAAAAAGGGGTGATCGTTGAAGTTCCCAGTGACGCTGAACAATTTTCAACTACGGTTCCCGAATTTCAAAATCAAAGGGAAAAATTGGTGTTTCAAGCAGAAAAGCCCGTGTATTCCAAAGAAGATGGTAAAGTGGTTGGAGAGCACCAAGGAGCCCATTATTTTACCATTGGTCAACGTAAAGGGTTGAACGTGGGAGGGACCAAAGAGCCTTTGTTTGTGATTGACACGGACGTGGACAAGAACATTATTTACACAGGTCAAGGCAAATCGCATCCCGGATTATTGAGAAACACCCTGTTCATAAAACAAGATGAGCTGCATTGGGTACGTCCCGATTTAGCTTTGGAGGTAGATGAAACCATGGAGGTCATGGCTCGGATTCGATATCGCCAACCTTTACAACGAGCAACCCTCTATAAAGTGGAGAATGGGCTATATGTAGATTTCAAGGAAAAGCAATCCGCTATCACAGAAGGACAGTTTGCCGCTTGGTACCTTGATGATGAGTTGGTGGGTTCAGGGGTGATTTCCTAAGGAGAACCTTAATTTTTTTGATGTAGATTAACCTGAAGCACAAGTACTTTCATGGAAAATAGAATCACACAGCTTTTTGGAATCAAATATCCCATAATACAGGGCGGAATGGTCTGGGCCAGTGGTTGGCGATTGGCCTCCGCGGTCTCCAATGCAGGTGGACTGGGTTTGTTGGGGGCCGGAAGTATGTATCCCGAAGTATTGGAAGAACATATTATCAAATGCAAAAAGGCGACCGATAAGCCTTTTGGGGTGAATATTCCCATGTTGTACCCAGATGTACAAAAGTTGATGGACATTATCGTTGAGCAAGGCGTGAAAATCGTCTTCACTTCGGCGGGAAACCCCAAAACTTGGACAAAATTTCTTCAAGAGAAAGGTATTACCGTGGTACATGTGGTCAGTAGTGTAAAGTTTGCCCTAAAGGCTCAAGAGGCTGGTGTGGATGCGATTGTGGCCGAAGGTTTTGAAGCTGGGGGACATAATGGTCGGGATGAGACTACCACGATGGTGCTGATCCCTTCCGTTAAGGAAAAAATAACGGTGCCCTTGATTGCGGCGGGTGGTATTGCCACGGGCAGGGCCATGTTGGCAGCCATGGTGCTGGGGGCCGATGGGGTACAGGTTGGGAGCAGGTTTGTAGCCTCACCCGAGGCATCATCCCACGAACTTTTCAAAAAAAAGGTAGTGGACGCCAAAGAAGGGGATACACAGCTTACCTTAAAAGAACTAGCGCCGGTGCGATTACTGAAAAACAAGTTCTTTCAAGATGTACAAGAGGCCTATTCCAAAGGTGCTTCCACAGAGGAGCTAAAGGTGTTATTGGGAAGGGCAAGGGCCAAACGAGGTATGTTTGAAGGTGATATGGAAGAAGGGGAACTGGAAATTGGCCAGGTTTCAGGATTGATTCATGAAATAAAGCCAGCTGCGGATATTGTGGCCGATTTAATGGCAGAATTCAACAAGGCAAAAACCGAGGTACAGGACTATTGAAGCATTGCAGGTAAAAGTTTAAGAAACTTTTAATACATTTATGCCGCGCAATGAGAACACTAATCCCCACACTACTCTTTCTTATGCTCGTTTCACATTGCCACGGGCAAGTGGAACGGGACAAAGCACTCCATTTTTTGGGCGGTAACCTTTTTGGCCTTGCAGGAGCAGGGATTGCCAAACAAGCTTCCAACGGCAATCGGATATGGACCTTTGTTGGTTCTGTGGCAGGGAGCACCCTTATTGGGTTGGGCAAGGAAGCGGTCGATGCTGGGCAGCGGGAAAACGGCTGGGACAATGATGATTTGGCAGCGACGATTTTAGGGGGTGTAACCGTAGGTGTGACCATTGATTTGTTTGCAAAAAAGGATGATCGCAAAAGATTGCGGGGTCGGTATTCCAATCTAAACTTGAAAAAACAAAAGCGGGTTTTTCACCCACATACGGAATTTGTCGTGTTGGAAGGCAAACTCCCATCCTTGAATACATTGGGAATTTCCAATCAACAGCTTTACGTCAAATAATTCCCTTGGCCTTTATCTCCAAATAGGTATTGATGGTGTTCACGGTCAGTTCCTCAGGTTTCGTCAAAATGGTCTGGATGCCATATTTCTGGAGTTCTTTCTGCATAAGTCGTTTTTCCATGGAGAATTTCTCTGCAATGGTTTTGTGGTAAATAGCTTGTAGATCTTCCACATCTTCAGCAATAAGCGATTCCAATTCCGTGTTTTCAAAGAAAATAACCACCAAAACATGCTTTTTGGCCATGGCCAAGATATAGGGAAGTTGACGCTTTAATCCGGAAATATGTTCAAAATTGGTATATAGGAGCAATAGGCTTCGTTGGTTCACCTTACGTTTTACATGGGCGTATAATAGTCCAAAATCGGAATCTGAAAACGTTGTGGAGATGTTGTACAAATTCTCCATAATGGTGTTGAGGTGCGTGATTTTCTGAACGGCGGGCACAAAGGTTTCAATCTTTTTGGAGAATGTGAGCAACCCCGTTTTATCGTTTCTTTTTAGGGCAACATTGGAAAAGGCCAATGCCGAATTGATGGCATAATCCAACAGACTTAGACCATTGAAGGGCATTTTCATCACTCTGCCCGTATCGATTATCGAATAGATGGGCTGCGACCTTTCATCTTGGTATTGGTTTACCATCAATTGATTCTTTTTGGCTGTGGCCTTCCAATTTATGGTGCGGACATCATCCCCTTTGATGTATTCTTTGATTTGTTCAAACTCTTGGGTATGGCCTATTCGCCTGATTTTTTTCAATCCGAATTCCGTCAGACGATTGCTTGTTGCCAAAAAATCATATTGCTGCATTTGTATGATGGAGGGGTATACGGGTACCATTTGGTCCTTTTGGAACACAAATTTCCTTTTGATGATGCGCAAGGGGGAAGAGGCAAAAACAATCAGATTGCCAAAAACATATTCGCCACGTTCCACTGGCCGTACCGAATATTCAAAAAAATGTGATTCTCCTTTTTTTAGATGGGCCTTGTGTTCAAAGTCCCTTTTTTGGAATTGAACGGGCAACTCTTCTATTATGGAAACTTCTGTTTTAAATGGATAGTTGGAATCCAGATGTACCGATAGGATATTTTGATCGCTATTGGATAGTTTCTGGGGCAAGTTCCGATGCGCTTTGATGGCCTTTGGTGTGGCATACAGCAAGTAGAGGTCAAAAAAGAAAAGTGCCACTAGGACATACACCAATAACCATGCTATGGGATACAACAACGGTACCCAATAGGAAATCACAAAGCATGCCGATAGCACGGCGATGTACCTAAAGAAAACATTGTGTATGTATAGTGATTGGAGGAATGCCATACTTATCGGGGAATTTCAACGGACTGCATGATCATGGAAACCACATTTTCGGTGGTCATTCCCTCCATCTCCCTTTCCGGGGTCAATATCACCCTATGGTTCAATACGGGGACCAATGCTTTTTTTACATCTTCAGGGATTACAAAATCCCGTCCGGAAATGGCGGCGAACGCTTTGGCTGCTGTGAGTGTCGCAATCGATGCCCTTGGGGAGGCGCCCAGGTACAAATGGGGATGGTTTCTTGTCCGGTTGATGATATTGGCGATATAGTCCAGTATTTTTTGTTCCACCACCACTTCGTGAATGTTCTTTTTGTACTCCAATAATTTTTTAGGCGTGAGCACCGCCTTGATCCGGTCTTGTGGTTTTTCACCTTTGCGCTCGTGATGGTTTTGTAGGATAACAACCTCTTCCTCAACGGACGGGTAATCCACTTTGATTTTAAATAGGAAACGGTCCAGTTGTGCTTCGGGGAGTGCATAAGTGCCCTCTTGCTCAATAGGGTTTTGGGTGGCCAATACCATGAACGGTTCTCCCATTTTGTACGTGGTGCCATCCACAGTGGCCTGTCGTTCCTCCATAGTCTCAAAAAGTGCAGACTGTGTTTTAGCCGGGGCACGGTTGATTTCGTCTATCAAAATAATATTGGAAAAGATGGGGCCTTTTTTAAACTCGAACTCCGTGGTTTTGTTATTAAAAACAGAGGTTCCCAGAATATCACTCGGCATTAGATCAGGTGTAAACTGGATGCGGCTGAACTCTGTTTTTAATGTTTTGGCAAAAAGCTTGGCGGTCACGGTCTTTGCAATGCCGGGAACACCCTCGATCAAGGCATGCCCATCGGCCAATATGGATATGATCAATAGTTCTATAAAATCCTTTTGCCCCACAATTATGGTGGAGAGTTCTTTTTTTATCTGTTCCACGGTGTCCCTTAATTCATCCAAGGGAACTCTATTGTCAAAGTTCAAGTCGTTATTTTCCATCAACGTTTGCTTTAAATGCTTGTATTTTTTTGTTAAGATCTTTCAATTCTGTTTCGGTCACGTGTTGTTTGGCTTTCAGTTTACCGATCAATGCCATCAAGTTTTTAACATCCTCCAGTTCCATGTTACTTCGCAAGGCCAGATTTCTCAAAAATGTTTCATCTGCCAGATTTTGTGTGGAAACATGTAACCTGGAACGGAGATATTCCAAAAAGTAATCAATTTTATGTTTGGTCATCAGTTCCAGTTGCCCTTTTTCATAATACATATCGGCAATGGTCCTGGTAAATGCCAAGGTCTGATTTTTCAACGGGGTTACAACGGGAATGGCCCGTTGTTTTCTTTTTCCTTCAAAAATGATATAAATGAGCGATCCGATGAGGATAAGGTAATACGCCCATTTGAATTCTTTGGTGTTTAAAAAGAGGTACATGGGGGATGTGTAAAAAGATTTCCCTGATTTGTGGAAGTTGTCCATGTAAATATTCCCATCTTTATCCAAATAGGACAATAGACCTGCGGTATATTCCAAATTGTTGTCCTTCAGAATAAAATAATTGGTGAATGCCTTAGGAAAACTGGTCAATACAATTTCACCCTTTCCAAAAGGCTGTTTTATGGTATTTATGTGTTTGCTGACGGTTTCCGTGCTGTCACTTGGCGTAAATACTTGACCAAGGACGGTGGTCCTTACGGTATCTATTCGGTCAAAACCTGTGGTATAGTAATCTTTGGTGAATTTGACTCTTGTGTGTTTGATTTTTGGATTTACGAGTTCGTAATAGAACAGTGGGTCCAACTGACCATTATTGTACACATTTCGTTGGTCCAGATGTAGGGTGTCCAATAATTTTCTTTCGAAAGAGCTTGAAGCTACAAAAAGTTTGTTGCCTTGGTCTACCCAATCCAATAGGGTGTTAAGCTCAGCCTCTTCAAAAGAAACGGATTCGTTTACAAAAAAATAGGTGCCTTTTATAGAGTCCGTACGGCTTAGGAATTCAAAAGGAGGTTTTTGGACCTGTTGTACCCTGTTTGGAAAGTACTTTTCCATTAAATCGTTCAGTACGTATGTGCCGTAAGGTATTTTGTGATGTGAAACAAAAGAAGGGAACCAATTTATTTTTTTTGGTTTATTGTATTCCACAACGAATATGGCCGCAAGGGTCAACATACCGATTACTATGTATATCCGTCCTTTTTTAGACATCGGTCAATGAGCTTTTTAAGGATTTAAATACAACTTCGGCTTTTTCGTACCGTTCCTGATCAATTTCAAATTCACCGTACCAAACATAGTCATAGAGCAAAGTGGCCTTTCCAAATTCGTTCAAAAGGTTGCTATCGGAAAGTTCAGCCATATAATCATCATTGGTTTTTTGCTGTTGCCAGTCTATCATGTCCCGTTCCGATAGTAATTGTAGAATGAGGAGGTAGTAATATCTGATGGCAAGACGATAATTTTTATCGAGCAATGCATTTTTGATCAATTGTTGGATATCCTCATTCTTGATAATGTGCTCATCCTCTGAAAGTGAGACTACGTTGGGATTCTTCTTGTTTTTGCCCATCCCTTGCAAATTGGATTTCACAAAGAATCGAATCACAAGATATAGGAAAAGGACAAGGAGGAGATAGGGGAGGATTTCCAAAAAAATGGCCAAGTAGCCTTCGGCATTCCCCACACCAAAGATCCATTCAAAAAACCGGCGTAGAATATTATAGAACCAATTTGTAATGTCCGACCACCAGTTATTTTCGGGTTTTATTTCTTCATAGTTGAACGCCTTATCACTTTTATAAGTGTTGAGGTCCTTTTTATTGAATTTAATGGGTTCAATATCTGATTCATCATACTTGACAATAGTATCGCTTTGGGCAAAAAGGATTGTCCAAGAAAAGAGTAGGTATGATAAGATCAGTATGCTGCGCATCTATTCCTCTGAAGATTTCCCAAGATTTTCGATACGTTCAAAAGTGCCGGTGAAATTTTTCTTTTCGTTAAGGTTGAAAAATATCAGGGAAGTGGCAACCAAGAAGATGATGTTCATTAAGAACTGGACCAATGTGCTCAGGATATTTAAGAAAAGATATATGGGATCGTTAAAAACATTCATACTTTCCGCATCCATCTCACCAGAAAACACGCCCATTTTTATCCAGATGTAAATCACACCGGGCAAACTAAAGGCATAAGAGGCTATGGCCACAATAATATAGATAACAAAGAGTGTTGCAAAGGTGATCCACCAATTTTCCTTGATCAAATTAAAACTGTATCGGTAGGATTCCATCACATCTTTTTTGAGGAAAACCAAAATGGCAAAGGATATGGATAGGGGTACAGCTAGATAAATGCCGGGAATTACACAAAAGAATACGCCGACCATTACAGAGAGTCCCACCAAAATACCCAGTCCGATAAGCGACCAGAAGGAGCTGTAAACGCCTTTATGGATTTCGTCATAATCTGTGGATCCTTTGTGGTTGATATACGATTTGATATAGTGCAACACCGTTCCCTGTGCCAGTACATAGGCCGCAATGGAGCTGATCATTAATGCGACCACGGCCAGGACCATAATTATAGGGGAATATGTTGACCCAGATGTCGTGCCGATGGTACTTAGGTTAAAAATATCTCCAATGGTATACATATAGAACCCCATGGAAATCAACATGACCAATATATAGGGGCCTACAATTTTTAAAATTGTTTTAAAAAAGGGTTTGAACTCGTTTCTGATAAAACCGAAGGAATCGGAAAGTATCTCTCCCAATTCACGCTGCTTTTTAAATTCGATATACTTATTGGTTGTTTGCATATAAGGTTTTTTTACGGATTTGGTTAGGATAAATAATATAATAGAAAATGATCAGTGCCAATGAGGACAATATGATGAAAATTGCCAGCCAGTCCGGCATTTCGGTATGTCTGGTAACGAAACCTTCCAGAAAACCTGCGATAATAAAGAACGGAATGGTGCTCACCATTATTTTAAGACCGTTTTTCACACCTCTTTTAAAGGATTCCAATCGTGTGTACGTGCCAGGAAAAAGGATTCCGTTGGCCAGGACCAATCCGGCACAGCCCGCAATTATGATTACCGATATTTCGATGGTTCCATGGATCCAGATGGTTCGGGCGGATTCCCAGAGAAGTCCTTTTTCATAAAAAAAGTACTGAAAACTCCCCAGCATAATTCCATTCTGGAGTAAGATATAAAGTGTGCCCACCCCTAAAAAAATACCGAAGGCAAATGCATATATGGCCACTTTGATATTGTTGATGGTAATGCCCAAAAACATGTTGAAGGCACCTTGCTCTTTATAAACTGCCATTGGATCTCCTTTTTCAATGTTTTCCAAAGTCATGTTTACATAGCCGTTGCCCAAAATGGAGCGTACAAAATCGCCTTCGTTGGCTGAAGAGAAAGCACCGACTATTACAAAAAAGACAAATACCAAGAAAGAGATCAACAATTCTCGATGATGGTCCTTGAACATGGTGGGGAACTCGGTTTTCCAAAAATGGACAATACGGTTTCCAGATTCCCGTTTGGTCTTATATATTTTTTGGTGTGCTTGGGAGGCAAGGGTGTTCAGGTAAATCTGGGTATTGCTCCCTGGATAAAACGTCTTTGCATAACTCAAGTGATCGGTAATCTCAATATAAAGATCCGAAAGTTCATCAGGGTGAAGTTGTCCTTTATGGAGCAGGGCATTTTCAAAAGCGGCCCATTTATCCTTATTTTGCCTAACAAAAGCGGCCTCGCGCATTAAATCCGTTGGTTTGTAAGTAAAGAAACTAAAATATGGAACAATTTCAAATAGAAACGGCCCAAAATATAACCATTGATCAAAACACATCCCACCTTGGTGAACGAATGTTGGCGTACATTATTGATAGTTTTATCATTATGTGCTACACTATTTTAGTGATCGTTCTATTGGTATCGCTGGATATTGACGTGGAGGACCAATGGGCTTTTTATTTGATACTTACCTTGCCCGCATTTTTTTATTATTTGCTTTTGGAGACCCTTATGGATGGAAAGACCATTGGTAAGGGCGCCATGAAGCTCCGGGTAGTGAAATTGGATGGCTCCAAACCTAATTTTGGCAATTATTTTGTGCGCTGGGCATTGCGAATCATTGATGTGGGCCTTACCTCTGGAGGTGCAGCGGTACTGACGATTTTAATTAAGGGGAAAGGACAACGAATTGGGGACATCGCGGCGGGGACCACGGTAATCAGTGAAAAGAAAAGAGTATCATTGAAAGATACGTTGTTGCGGGAATTGCCCGAAGATTATAAACCTACTTTTTCACAGGTCACTGTTTTTAAGGACCAAGAAATGCAAACAATCAAAGAATTGTACGATACCGCCAAGTTGAACGGAAACCATAAAATTATTGTTTCTTTGGACAAGCGAATAAAAGAGGTGTTGGGTGTGCAGACCACTTTGAAACCCATTGAATTTGTGGATGTGATCATAAAGGATTACAACTACTTCACCCAAAAAATGTAAACATGTTGTATCAAACCATTGATATTTTGGGAACCGTGGCCTTTGCAATTTCCGGGGTTTTGGTGGCCATGGAAAAGCGTCTGGATATGTTCGGGGTACTCATTATTGCCTTTGTTACGGCCATTGGTGGAGGTACCCTTAGAGATTTACTGATAGGAAACACGCCCGTGGGCTGGATGCAGGACCTGACCTATGTGGTCACCATCTTTATTTCGGTGGTTTTCGCCATCATATTTGTAAACAAGCTCAAATACCTCAGAAAATCGTTGTTTTTGTTTGATACCATTGGGATAGGGCTTTATACCATGGTGGGGGTGGAAAAGGGTTTGGAAGCAGAGTTATTGCCCATTATGTGCATTTTTTTGGGCACCATGACCGCGTGTTTTGGTGGAGTGACCCGAGACATTCTCTGTAATGAGATCCCCGTTATTTTTAGAAAGGAAATCTATGCCACCGCATGCCTTTTGGGTGGCGCAAGTTATTTCCTCTTCACCCAATTCCCAATAAAGGACAGTTATGCCTATGTGGCTGCCATTTTGGTGGTCATTGTGTTGAGATTGATTGCCGTTAAGTTTGATGTACGGTTGCCCAATATCTACAAAAAACAAGCTTGAGAATCTCTTCCCTAACCTTTCTTCAATATTGGTTAATTGTTGATTAGTGTCATTAATCTCCCGTTAACCCTTTTTACTTTTTTGTTAGTTCTGTCCTTCTGGGTATAGCTCTACATTGGTTGTCGGGCTAAACAAATAGCCAATCAATTCGCAGGTATGAGAACGACAAAAACACTAATCATTACATTTTTAGGGTTGATTTCTTTTTTTGGAATCGATCGGGCAAACTCACAGGGTTGTGTTGCCATCAGACATTTTTCCTCTTGTGTGGGAAACACCTTGGAAAACAATTTATTGGGGCCAGGTGACATTCAAATAGGAAGTAATTACAGATACTTTAAATCCTTTCGCCATTTTAGGGGTACCGAAGAAGAACCGGATAGGGTTTCCAATGAGACCGAAGTGATCAATCATTCCCATTCCTGGGACTTCTTTTTGACCTATGGAATATCAGACAGGTGGTATGCCAGTATTACTATTCCAACCGTGATTAATACCCGTTCCTCTTTGTACGAGCATGGCCGGGATGAACGTTATACCACTTTTTCCCGTGGCTTGGCCGATATCCGAGTAGGTGTTGGGTATTGGTTGTTCGACCTTGAAAAAAACCAAAATGGCAATTTGGCATTGGGATTTGGGATCAAACTACCAACCGGCAGCTATAACGCTTCCGATATTTTTTATAATGTGGGTCCCGAAGGTAGTCCCCAGGTTAGACCGGTAGATCAAAGTATTCAACCCGGTGATGGTGGTTTTGGGATTACCCTGGATTTTCAATTTTATCAAAAAATTGCTGAAGGTTTTTTTGCCTATGGAGGTGGTTTCTATCTGATTAATCCAAGAGAGACCAACGGCACAAGAACGTTTAGGGAAACTTTAAGTCCTATTTTACAAAATGAGGCCATTATGGCTGTCCCAGATCAATTTTCCATCCGAAGTGGAATATCCCATAGTTTCAGCAATACTATATCCACATCAATGGGAGCACGTTATGAGGGTGTTCCGGTAAAGGACCTAATAGGTGGCAATGAGGGATTTAGAAGACCCGGGAACGTACTCTCCATCGACCCTGGAATCGCATTTATGAAAGATAATTTTTCCCTGAACCTCAATGTGCCCTTTGCGGTAAGAAGGGAACGCCCCCAAAGTGTTACCGATCTGCAAACGGAGGAAATAACAGGTGAACCCAGACACGGAGATGCCGCTTTCGCAGATTATCTGATCAATGTCGGTGTCTCGTACCGATTGGCCCGAAATCGAGTAAAAATAAACCCTGAACTAATAAATGAATTTAATAATTAACAATTTTAAAAGTCAATGAACAAAACGATTGCACCCCCAATTTCTACAATGATTTTTATGATTTTTTTACTTATGGGAACCGGGGCCCATAGTCAGAAAATGTTAAAAGGAAAAGTAGTGGACGCTACTGATGGGCAGCCTTTGATCGGGGCACAAATTATGCTGGAGTCCAGTCACAAAGGAACCCTTACCGATGATTTTGGGACTTTCTTGATGAGGGCAAATGCCGAAGATGATATGCTGATGATCAAGTATCTTGGTTATGAAACAGCACGAATTGCCATCCCTTCCAGTAGTGATTTGGGAACCATAGGGCTGAAAAGATCCAATACAACGTTGGACGAGGTCATCGTAAGTGCATCTCCCAAAAATTTTAAAAGTGAATTTAAGGGGAGTAATTTTAGGGTCGACCCCGTGTCGTTGAAGAATATCAACCCCTTGAGCACCGAGGAGGTTTTAAGTACCGTTCCAGGTGTTAACATCGTAGGTGATATGGGACTGTCCAACCGACCAAACATCAGTATACGCGGGTCATGGGGAAGACGTTCAAAAAAGGTGCTGCTGATGGAAGATGGCACTCCGTCGGCACCAGCACCGTACATAGCCCCAGGAGCCTATTATAATCCAGTGAGTGATCGCATTACATCCATTGAGGTCTACAAGGGAGCAGATTTGTTGAGGTATGGTCCCAACAATATGTATGGGGCGGTCAATTATATTACTGCCCTTCCTCCCCAAAAACCGACAATGCGCTTAAATTTGACCGGGGGGCAACGCAGTTATACATCGGGCCTACTTTCTTATGGTGGAACTTGGAACAATATTGGTGGATTGGTTGAAGGCGTTTACAAAAAGTTTGATGGGTATACCGATAATTCATCCGTGGAAATCTTAAACTTGAACGCCAAGATTTTTGCCAAACTGTCGGAAAATCAATCCTTGTATTTTAAGGTGAGTGGGCAGTTTGAGGACAATCAGGCTTCTTTGAGTTCCCAAACCCCATTTACCTTTGAGACCGATCCAACACAAAACCCATTGGATGCCGATCAATTTATAATGAGGAGATATGGGGTGGATATCATTCATAAATGGTTGCTTACGGATAGTTGGAGTTTGACCTCCAAAGTATATGCGTCCGATTTTGAAAGAGACTGGTGGAGACAGGTAACGACCAAAGTAAGGGCGTCCGAAGTGCAAGATTATGTTGGTGATGAAATTTTTTATGACCGGTATGGTTATTTGTCAGGTAAAAGTTTTGATGATGAGGATTATGTGATCGTAGGTCGGGTCGAGAATGGTTTGGAAAGCACTACGGATAGCAGGTGGATCTACCGGGTTTCAGGAATCAAAGAGACGTTGAATGCCAAATGGGAGGCCTTTGGTGCTCCAAGTGAGTTCGAGGCAAGCGTTAATCTACACAGGGAAACCTTTAAAGATGTTTTTCTGGAAGCTGATAATTCGAGGTGGGCGAGATATGGGATGACGACCAAGGATCTATGGTATCGGTTATGGTCGGCCAATGGATACGTCCGAAACGAGTTCAACCTTGGTAAAATTGGGGTGACCCCCATACTCCGATTTGAACATGTGGATATGTATCGGCAGGATTTGTTTGCCTTGTCCCAAAACCCGGACCTGAAAAGTACTACTGAAGGACGGGAATCCAATGTGTACAATCAATTTTTACCGGGAATTACCCTCAACTACGAACACGGCACAGGTGAATTATATGGTAGCATTTACCAAGGAATGATTGCGCCATCAAAAGTATTTGGGTTTTTGGTGGAGCAAGATGGAGTAGTGACCAATCCTTTGGATGGGCAGAGTATTAATATTGAACCGGAACTAAGCTGGAACAAGGAAATAGGTTGGCGCGGTAGTGTTTTGGACAATTGCATTCAAGGACAGTTGACCTATTTCCACAATGCAAGCCGAAATTTTTATGCCGGTGGTCGTA
This sequence comes from Allomuricauda sp., assembly GCF_002699205.1. Classification (GTDB taxonomy): domain Bacteria; phylum Bacteroidota; class Bacteroidia; order Flavobacteriales; family Flavobacteriaceae; genus Flagellimonas. The sequence goes on along the minus strand of NZ_PABT01000011.1, from coordinate 154,994 downwards.
ACGAGGTATTTACTGAGTTGGGAAAAATCAATGTGCAGGGGATAGAGATGGCCGTTAGCGCAGAACTCTTGAACCACAATGCACACCGGCTACGTTTTTTGGGCAATGCCACATATATGGATTCAAAGGTGAAATCGGGAAAATTGGAGGATAAGGACCTTTTTTCACAAGTTGTTCATGGGCAGGCCACACAAAAGGAGTATGTGGACAAAGTAAATGCAAACAGAAATGCCTTTGAAGTTTATGTGGATAACGGAAATGGAGAAGTTTTACTGACCGATGAAACCGTTGATATCTCTCAGTTTTCAAGTATTACAAGAAGTGTAATTACTTTTGGTGATGAAGGGGTGTCAAATGCCCAGGCCCCGTATACCCCCCATATCAATATGAATTTGGGTCTTAATTATGACTGGAACAGCCTATCTACCGGGTTTAATGTCCACCATGTGGGCAAACAATATACCGAATTTCACAATTTCGTCAACGAATCTGCCGATGGGGCCATTGGTGAATTGCCCGCATATACAACCATTGATGCCTTTGTGAATTATGATTTTACCATTGGAAATCAAATAGATGCAACCGTTTTTGTAAATGGAAAAAACATTACGGATAAAATATATAGGGCATCAAGATTAAATAGGGCAACCTCAGGGATTTTCGGTGGAGGGTTCCGTCAGATCATTTTTGGGATAAACATGAAAATTTAAATTCCCGGGCATGAAAAATTATAATCCAAACGGTAAGAACAATTTTATCACAATTGCAGTGGGCTTGGTATATTTTTGGTTCGGGGCGTTGAAATTTGTGCTGGATATGAGTCCAGCTGAGGAGTTGGCAAAAAACACGATTCATGAACTCACTTTTGGTTTGGTGCCGGATAGGCTTTCCATAATTCTTCTCGCTATTTGGGAAGTGGGATTGGGGATTTTGTTGATCTTTGGCTGGTTCAGAAGACAGGCTGTGATACTGGGCTTGGTACATATGGTATGTACCTTTTCACCACTTTTGTTTTTTCCGAATGAAATTTTTGGGAACGCACCGCTATCGCTGACCCTGGTTGGGCAATACATCATGAAGAACCTTATAATTATTGCGGCACTTGTTTCTGTTTATGAAAGAAAGCAGGTTGCCCAAATGGGCAGGGCACCCACAACCATTAAAAAGCAAAGTGTTATCAATAGAGTGTGGGGCGCCAAAAATCTTCTCAAAAAGCATGGTGTCAATTACGAGAACCCATTTTGATAACTCTTTCTACAGCACTTCGGCCTTTAGGATATAAACACTTTGCCATGGCCAATCACCATCGCCCACAGGAACATTGTTGATTGCATCCACTACATCCATGCCTTCAACCACACGGCCAAAAGGGGTATATGATCCATCAAGATGGTAAGATCCTGGTTTGGTTACCACAATAAAGAATTCATACGGAGATGCCAATTTGTGAGGGTTGTCCCGTTCACTACTGGGCATGGAAATGGTTCCCCTATGGTGTTTGTGGCCTTTTTTAGTGTCAGGAGGAAGTAGATACCTACCGATTTTACGACGTTTTTGGGCAGTTTTCCGGTCATCCGAATTCCCACCTTGAATAATAAAATCCTTCACTACCCTGTGGAACTGCGTGCTATCGAAATACTTCTGCCTTGCCAAATAAATAAAATTGGCTTTGTGGTAGGGCACATCATCATACAATTGTATGGTAAAGCTACCCATGGTCGTGGTAATTTTTACCTTATCTTTTTTTAAGGTTTTGGCATATTCAAAAAAGAAATCAATCGCATTTTCCTCGGTAAGTTTAAATGGTTCTTCTTCCTCTTCCTCTTTTTCTATTGTGACGGAATCCACTTCGATTTTGGCAACAGTGTCCAAGTTTGCAATATTTTCCCCAACTTTGTCATTTCCCTTCTTTGGAGATTCTCCGCAGGAAACGAACAAAAGAAATAGTACAGTTATAGTTAAAGCCGATTGTTTCAACAGTATGGATTTTAATGAATTTTGTCAACTTGCCCTAAAATTAAAAAATCTCCCACTTCCGGGGGAGGAATCCCATAATAAAATGTCCCCTGAACTCCGTGTCCAATGGCTGAAGAAGAACAAAGTCCAGGATGTGAACCCAAGACGGGCAGGAGTTATGGCTTTGTTCTATCCTGATATCAACAGTGAAACCCGATTATTATTGATTCTTAGAAAAGTGTACCAGGGTGTGCACTCCAATCAAATCGGATTTCCGGGCGGAAAGGTGGAAAAGGAGGATAGGGACTTGATGGATACCGCTTTACGGGAAACCCATGAAGAGGTCGGCGTACCCCCTAAAGAAGTTGAGGTTATCAAAGAACTCAGTGAAGTATATATTCCGCCAAGCAATTTTTTGGTCAAACCGTTCATTGGGATTTATCCAAATCCCCGACCGTTTGTCAAGGAAGAAAACGAGGTGGAAAGTTTGGTCGAGGTGTATCTCAGGGATTTTTTGGACGATTCCAACCATATTCAAGAAATTTTGAGCACCTCCTATGCGAAAAATATAAGTGTACCCGCCTTTAAATTAAACGGTTACACGGTCTGGGGAGCCACGGCCATGATGCTGAGCGAAATCAAGGAGCTTTTACGACAAGTGCTTTGACGGCTATTTTGTAAATTTGAAGTTAATAATCAACACTGCACATGGGTCTGTTTAAAAAAAATCCTTTTGGACATATTTTGTTTTTAAAACGATGGCTGATTCGTATTGCCGGTATGTTGACACACCAGCGGTACAAGGGATTTAATACGCTCGAAATTGAAGGGTCGCAGGTTATTCGGGAACTTCCGGACAGGAATGTACTGTTCGTGAGCAACCACCAAACCTATTTTGCGGATGTAGTGGCCATGTTCCATGTTTTCAATGCCAGTTTGAGCGGAAGGGAGAATAGCATCAAGAACTTGGGTTATTTATGGAACCCCAAACTAAATATTTATTACGTAGCGGCCAAGGAGACCATGAAAAAGAGTCTGCTTACCAAAATTCTGGCCTACGCCGGTTCCATTAGTATTGAAAGAACCTGGAGGGCCGATGGGAAAAATGTGAACCGACAGGTGAAGTTCAGTGATATTTCCAATATCGGAAAAGCATTGGACGATGGTTGGGTAATTACTTTTCCCCAAGGAACCACCACACCTTGGAAACCGCTGCGAAAAGGCACGGCCCATATCATTAAAAAATACAAGCCTGTAGTTGTTCCCGTGGTAATCGATGGATTTCGGCGTTCGTTTGATAAAAAGGGACTTCGCGTTAAAAAGAAAGGAATACTTCAGTCCATGCAGATAAAAGAGCCGTTGGATATTGATTACGATAACGAATCCGTTGATTCCATATTGGAGAAGTTGGAATACGCTATTGAACAGCATCCATCTTTCTTAAAAGTAATCCCACAAGAGGAACTTTTGGCCTACGAAGAGGAAAATCAAAAAAGGCGTTATAGTTATAAGGGCAAATTGGACAATTAAATCTCCAACTTTTTGAGTTCGTTATAGTTTTGCCTTAGTCTTTTGAGCAAAATGCCGTAAAGGAGTTTGTAGAACAGCCAAATGATAAATAAAATTGTGGCGATAAAAATTATTGATATTCCAATTACCATGGCCCAGAAGGTCAATGTGTTCCCATCCTGGGAGGCGGCTTCAACTATTTTCCGTCCCTCAGGGCCATAAAGCAAAACTCCATACATATTGATTATCAAATATGTTGTGAATATGATAAGGTTGAACCATACATACTGTGTCACCGTTCTTTTTACCTTCAATATGGTCTTCATCAAATTTTTGGAAGAGTCCGTGAATGATATTTTTTTATAGTTGATGTAAAATTTATAAATGAAATAAAGGATGATGGCGTAATTGACGATATTGAGCGCCATGACCACCTTATAAATATGCATGGCCTTGAGTTCCTCCATGGTCTCCGGGCCACTGAAGATAATATTGATCCCAGCCCAAAACACAAATTCTATAATACTGATGTAAAAAATCCACTTTACTATAGACGATGATTTTTTCTTGATCATCGGATAGATTTGTTCATAGGACAGTTTTGGAAGGTCTGCTTCCCGCTTCTGCCAGTCTTTTTTCAAGAGCTCCAGTTCATCCAACATAATTAGGGATTTAGTATGGTTCTTAATTTCGTTTTTACCCTGCTCATCTTTACTCTCGCATTTACTTCAGAAATACCCAAAGTTTCGGCTATCTCGGAATAATCCTTGTCTTCCAGATAGAGAAATACCAAGGCTTTATCAATATCGCCAAGTTGTTTTATGGCATCGTACATCAACTTTAACTGCCGTTCCTCCGTATCATCATAATCAGTGGCCTTGATTTTATAGAGGACCGAATCAAAATCTTGGGTCTTCACCCTTTTTTTTGATTTTCTGTACAACGTAATGGCGGTATTCAATGCAACACGGTACATCCATGTGCTAAACTTGGAATCTCCCCGAAACTTTGGGTACGCCTTCCACAATTGTATAGTGATTTCCTGGAACAGATCGTTGTGGGAATCCTTGTCATTGGTATATAGACTACACACCTTGTGAACAATATTTTGATTGTCCTCAAGTTCCGTCACAAAACGATGTTCCAGTTCTTTCTTCACTAAATGGTTGGTCAGTTTGCTTTACCTATCAGTATGGATAAAGTGGCTTTTGTTACAGTATTTTACATAAAACTTTATTTTCGGTAGTCCAAGGCAGGTGGTCTGTCGCCAAGCATGGGGATGTACTTGAAGTCTTTTCCCCTTCTTTCTTCCAGTTCCTTTTTGGCCGCTTCCACGGTTTTGGGGCTTTCAAAGAGATCTATAGCGGTGAGGGCCAACGTTTTTGCTGCGACCATCATTCCTTTGTGGCCTATGCTCATGCCGCCAGCGGCAACGGCTTGCCAACTGTGTGCCGGAGTTCCGGGAACCCATGTTGCAGCTCCCATACCAGCTGTGGGTACGGTGAAGCTGACATCCCCTACATCGGTAGAACCAAAGGCACGTGCTGTTTCCTTGTAAGGTTGTACCACTTCGGCAGTTTTTAGATCTAGATTTTTTTTGCCCAAGGTTTTGGATATTTTTTCGGCAAACACTTTTTCCTCTTCATTATAGGAGACACCACCAACTTTCACCAAGTTATCATACATAACTTTTTGAACCGTAAGGTTGGGCAAAAGCTCATGGGTTCCACCAATCATTTCATAATCCATAGTGGTTCCGGTACCTAGAGCGGCCCCTTCGGCAGCTTTTACGATCCTATCAAAAACATCGATGACCACGTCCCTTGAATTATGTCTGGCATAGTAATAAACCTCAGCAAAATCGGGCACAACGTTTGGAGCTTTGCCCCCGTTGGTAATCACGTAATGTATTCTCGCCTCTTGAGGGATATGTTCCCTCATCATGTTCACCATTACGTTCATGGCCTCGACCCCGTCCAATGCGGAACGACCCATTTGGGGAGCTGCGGCAGCGTGTGCAGAAACACCATAAAATCTAAATTTTGCAGATTTGTTGGCCAATGCAGCTCCGGCACTTGCAGCGTTTGCACTACTTGGGTGCCAATGCAGGGCTACATCCACATCATCAAAAACCCCTTCACGAACCATATATACTTTACCAGACCCACCTTCTTCTGCGGGACATCCATAAAATCGGATTGTTCCTTTGATATTATTGGCCGTCATCCAGTCCTTTACGGAAATGGCCGCAGCTGTGGATGCCGTTCCGAACAAGTGGTGCCCACAAGCATGACCGGCAGCTTTACCAGCAGATTTCTTCTCTGGAACCGCCTCTTGCGAAAGACCGGGCAAGGCATCATATTCGCCTAAAATCGCAATAACTGGATATCCCGATCCATACTCGGCCATAAATGCTGTTGGAATGCCGGCAATTCCTTTGTCGATTTTAAAACCCGCATCGGCTAGGGTTTCTTGTAAAAGTGCAGAACTCTTTTCTTCCAAATAACCCATTTCTGCATAGTTCCAGATATTATGGGCTATTTCAATGTAATTTTCAGATTTTGATTCAAGGTCTTTGATGACGGCATTTTTTTGCTTTTGGGCATGAATACCCATGATGCACAAGAGAAATAGGGAACCTAACGGGAGAAATTTTCTCATTGTTTGAAGTTTTTTGAGTTAGGATTTTAAATATACAAAAAACCTATCCTGATATGACTTGTCCTGCTTGGGAATACTTAAATTTGCGGTTATGTCAAGAATGAATATTCCCCAGTCCAGTTATCCAAGAGTCGTTATTATAGGCGGCGGTTTTGGAGGTATTGCGCTTGCAAAAAAATTGGCCAAAAAAGAAGCTCAGGTGGTTTTGTTGGACAAACACAATTATCATAATTTTCAACCGCTTCTATATCAGGTGTCCACAGGAGGATTGGAACCGGATTCCATAGCATATCCTATCCGAAAAGTACTGCAAGGATATCCTAATTTCTTTTTTAGGTTGGCACAGGTCCAAGAGGTGAAAACTGAAACTAAAAGGATCAAGACCAATATTGGAGAAATTTTCTACGACTATCTGGTTGTTGCTACGGGATCGGAAACCAATTTTTTTGGGAATAAGGGTATCGAGAGTAAAGGGATGGCCATGAAAACCATTCCGCAATCGTTGAATTTACGCAGTTTGATCCTTGAAAATTTTGAACAGGCACTCTTGACCGATGACCTTCACGAACGGGACGCCTTGATGAATTTTGTAATTGTTGGAGGAGGCCCTACGGGAGTTGAGCTCGCGGGTGCCTTGGCAGAGATTAAAAAAGGAATATTGCCAAAGGATTATCCCGATTTGGATACCCGAAGGGCACAAATTAATTTGATACAAGGTGGTGATAGAATATTGCCGGCAATGAGTGAGATAGCTTCGGAAAAAGCAGAGATCTTTTTAGAGAAGTTAGGAGTGAATGTCTGGAAGAACATTCGTGTTACCGATTATGATGGAAAAAAAGTATTGACCAACACCAAAACAACTTTTGAAGCGGAAACCTTGGTGTGGGCTGCTGGGGTAAAGGCGGTAATCTTAAAGGGTCTGGATAAAGCTCAATTTCTAACCAAAAACCATAGGCTTAAGGTAAATGAATTTCATCAAATCGTTGGGCTTGACGATGTTTTTGCCATTGGTGATGTGGCCCAAATGGAGACCGAAGAGTTTCCAAACGGACACCCCATGATGGCCCAACCAGCCATACAGCAAGGTCGTAATCTTGGCGATAATTTGGTCCGTTTGATAGAGGGGAAACCTATGAAACCATTTGTTTATAAAAATAAGGGAAGTATGGCCACCGTGGGAAGGAACAAGGCAGTCGTGGATATGCCCAAGTTCAAGTTCCAGGGAGTTTTTGCTTGGTTCGTGTGGATGTTCGTGCATTTGTACTTCCTCATTGGGTTTAGGAACAGGGTAGTGGTCTTTATCAATTGGGTGTACAATTATATCCGATTTGACCGAGAGGCCCGGTTGATTATCCGTCCGTTCAAAAAACAGAACCAAGTTGAGAAGGATACTTTGATGCAGGACTAATTTACCCCTTTTCTTGGGTGGAACTCCTTTAGTACTTTGGTCAAATGGGTACGGTTTACATGTACATATACTTCAGTAGTGGTTATGCTCTCATGACCGAGCATTTGTTGGATTGCCCTTAGGTCGGCCCCGTTTTCCAAAAGATGTGTGGCAAAGGAATGCCGAAACGTGTGTGGACTAATATTTTTTTTCAGGCCTATCTTCTCGGCCAATCGTTTTATAATGGTAAAAATCATGGCCCGGGTCAATTGTTTGCCCCGTCGGTTTAAAAAGACAAAATCTTCATGTTCCTTCTGTATGGGCAAGTGTACCCTTACCTGTTTCCAATAGATGTTGATGTATTTTTGGTTCACACCACTAATGGGGACAAAGCGTTGCTTGTTGCCTTTGCCGGTAACTTTTATAAAATCTTCATCAAAATATAGGTCGGAGAGCTTTAGGTTAATGAGTTCGGATACCCGAAGACCACAACCGTACAAAGTTTCCAGAATGGCCCGATTACGCTCACCTTCGGGTTTGGATAGGTCAATGGCATCAATTAAGCTGTTTATTTCCTCCTCGGAAAGCGTGTCCGGTAACTTCCTGCCAATTTTTGGGGTTTCTATTAAATCCATGGGGTTGTCCTCCCGGTAATCTTCAAAGACCAGATAATTGAAAAAACCCTTTAAACCTGAAATGATGCGAGCCTGTGTTCTCGGGTTCACCTTTTTTGCAATATCATATATGAACTGTTGAACCGTATCCCGTTTTATGTCAACCGGTTTTTCGGTAATGGAATGTTCTTCAAGATAACCAGCGAGTTTCTGAAGATCTAGACTATAATTTGAAATGGAATTTTGGGAAAGTCCACGTTCTATCCGCAAATAATTTTGATAGTCTTTTATTGCATGTTGCCAGTTCATATCTTCAAATATAGTGACATTACATTTTCAATGTTGGATGTTAGGGGGCATTGGTCAACTCAAAATGCCCTTTGGTCAATCAAGGGGGGTATAAAACCAAAGGTTTCAATAATTTCCCACATTATTAAATTGGCTATAAAAACAGGTATGCCAAAATTTGTAGGAAAAAACATATTTACGGACACTATTTTATTAACGAATACGTTTTGATGTTAATAAAATTTTAACAATGAAGAATAAGACAATTGTGTTGGTGGTCATAGCATTGGTTACCATTGGTTTTTCGTCCATGGCTCAAAGAGTGGACCGAACAAATTTCAAAGCAGGAATTCATGTAGGCGTGCCTTTCGGTGATATTTCTGATTATACGAATTTTGAAATAGGCCTTGATTTAGGGTATCATTGGTCACTTTCAGAACTGGTTGATGCTGGATTGGCAACAGGTTTTATGAATGCTTTTGTAAATAACGATACCGTTGATGTCGGCCCATTTGTTGTGGAAGGGGACTTTCCGAATATCCAATATGTTCCCGTGGCAGCTGCGTTTAGACTGTACCCTACCTATGATTTTAAATTAGGTGCCGATGTAGGTTATGCAGTTGGGGTTAATGAAGGTAACTCAGGAGGTTTTTATTTTCGGCCAATCATTGGTGCCAATATAAGTGGCAATACGGAATTGAATATTTCCTATGTAAAAGTAAGTGATGATTATGACTTTTCCATGGCAGCATTGGGAGTCCTGTTCTTGTTTTAAAATAAACGTACAACTGTATTTAACCCCAAATCATACAGTTTAAACTATGAATATTAACCTATTAATTACATTTTACAAAATGAAACGATTACTATTAGTTTTTGCACTGGTCATATTGGGCAATCTAGCCGTTAAGGCCCAAACCAATTACAGGGCTGCCCTGGGATTGGGAGTAGATTTATATGATGAAGCGACTTTTTTCGGAGCCACGGGAAAGTACTTTTTTTCAGATAATCATGTGGGGCAAGCGGATTTGGGTTTCGAGGACAATGCTACTATTACCACTTTTCTTTATTCTTACCACAAAGAATTTTTTAAGGCTCCTGGTTTGCGTTGGTATGCAGGGGTTGGACCAAGCATTATTTTTATTAAAAACTCCGATAATATTTTTGCCCTGCGTCCTCATTTGGGACTCGATTTTAAGATAGACGGGGTTCCTTTGGTATTAAATTTTGATTGGCGTCCATCTGTGGTACTCAGTGATGTAGGTGAAAACCAAGCCGCTGCTTTTGGCTTTGGTCTGCAATTTGCCATTAACAACTAGTCAAGAAAAAATAGATGATATTAAGGGCGGGTTATCCCGCCCTTTTCTTTTTATTGTATTTTTGACATCATGAAACTGATGATTATCAACGGCCCCAATCTCAATCTTTTGGGAAAACGCGAACCCGAGGTGTACGGGAACACTACTTTTGAGGATTACTTCAAAACCCTACAAGAAAAATATCCCCATGTAAAACTGGAGTATTATCAATCCAATATTGAAGGTGAGCTTATTGGGAAAATACAGGAAGTGGGGTTTGATTATGATGGAATCATATTGAACGCCGCTGCATACACCCATACATCCGTTGGTATCGGGGATGCTGTAAAAGCAGTGGAAACCCCTGTTGTAGAGGTTCATATTTCCAATACCCACCAGCGGGAAGAATATAGGCATGTTTCCTACATTTCACCAGGTGCCAAAGGTGTTATCCTAGGTTTTGGACTCCAAAGTTATGATTTGGCCATCCAAAGTTTTTTAGGCTAAATTCTTCAGGTATCTTTTATCGGCGTAGAAAGTTCCAAAGGGTAGGAGCGATGCTATAAAGAGAATTAAAAATCTTTTGAGCTTCCATTTTCTTTCCCAACAAAAAGCTATGGCCACCACTACATAAAGAATAAACAATACTCCATGAGCCATACCAACAACTTGGTTCGGTTCAGGAATATCAGCCCAATGCTTCAACGGCATGGTCATTCCGAAAAGGAGTAGATAGGAAATACCTTCTAAAATAGCAGTGGCCCTAAAAAGTTTCAGCATACCTTATAGGTGGATTACTTCGCCATAAGCATCGGCAACGGCTTCCATTACCGCTTCACTCATGGTCGGGTGTGGGTGAACTGCTTTTAAAACTTCGTGGCCCGTGGTCTCCAATTTTCTGGCAACAACTGCTTCTGCGATCATATCGGTAACCCCGACACCAATCATGTGGCAACCTAGCCATTCACCGTATTTGGCATCAAAAATGACCTTCACAAAACCATCTGGGGTGCCGGCAGCTTTGGCTTTACCACTTGCAGAGAAAGGAAACTTGCCAATTTTCAGGTCGTATCCCTTTTCTTTGGCCTGTTTCTCGGTCAAGCCAACCGATGCTATTTCTGGGATGCAGTAGGTACACCCTGGAATGTTCCCATAATCCAAGGGTTCCACGTGCATTCCAGCAATTTTTTCCACGCAAAGAATTCCTTCGGCAGAGGCAACGTGGGCCAAGGCCTGTCCAGGGGTCACATCACCAATGGCGTAATAGCCAGGAATATTGGTCTGGTAGTAATCGTTCACCAAGATTTTATCCCTGTCGGTTGCGATTCCAACATCTTCCAACCCTATATTTTCAATATTTGTTTTGATTCCAACAGCGGACAGGACAATATCAGCTTCAAGTATCTCTTCACCTTTTTTGGTCTTAACGGTTGCTTTTACGCCATCACCGGAAGTGTCCACTTTGGTAACCTCTGCGGAAGTCATGATTTTTACTCCCGACTTCTTGAAGCTACGCTCCAATTGCTTGGAAATATCCTCATCCTCTACAGGAACAATATTTGGCATATATTCCACTACGGTAACTTCTGTTCCCATGGAATGATAAAAGTAGGCAAACTCCATTCCGATGGCACCACTACCTACCACGATCATTTTCTTGGGTTGTTCCTTTAGGGACATGGCCTCACGGTAACCGATCACCTTTTTTCCATCCTGTGGAAGGCTTGGCAACTCACGGCTACGCGCTCCAGTGGCAATAACGATATGGTTTGCCGAATACTCGGTGGTTTCTCCACTTTCTGCCTTTACCTCAATTTTTTTGCCCGGTTTCACCTTCCCATATCCCTTGATGACCTCTATCTTGTTCTTCTTCATCAAGAATTGGACACCCTTGCTCATACCTTCGGCAACACCACGGCTTCTTTTTACAACTGCATCAAAATCGTGGTCCACATCCTTGGCACTTAAACCGTAATCTTCGGCGTGCTTTAAATATTGGAAAACCTGAGCGGATTTTAGAAGGGCCTTTGTGGGAATACATCCCCAGTTAAGACACACACCCCCCAAACTTTCTTTTTCTATAATGGCTGTTTTGAAACCCAATTGTGACGCCCTGATCGCAGTAACATATCCACCTGGCCCACTTCCCAAAACAATTATATCGAACTTGCTCATTAGATTTTGATTTTAGTTGTTAGATTAAAAATCTGCCGTCTCGGCAGGTGCAAAAGTACGGAAATCAATCCCCAATTCCCAAGTGGAAAAAACTCAAATATGGGTCAGTATGTGAAATCATGGTCTACCTGTGCCGAACGTCTTTTTATTGAAGGCTTTGGATGCTCCTTTTGGAATGGACAAAGAATCCCAATCTTTGCCTTTTATCATTTTGCCCACGAAGACAATTTGGCCCACATGGTTGGCGTAATGTGCCAATTGGCGGTTGATGGCCTCGATAATAGTGTGATCTTCACCCCTTATTTTGATTTTGTTCTTAAAATTGGATGAATCAATGTTCGACAGGGCGCCAAACAGGCAATTCCAACCTTTTTCCCAAGCGGAAATCATTTCCGTTTTGGTCAAAAAAGGCTCTTCAAATTCCATATCACGTTCACGCCAGGATTTTTCACCATCCTCGGTTAAAAAGTTGGTCCAACGGCTCAACAAGTTTCCCACCATGTGCTTCACTATAAGTGCAATGGAATTATCGGAATCGGTATATTTCCAATGAATATCCACATCTGTAATTTGGGCGAAGGTTTTATCACCCATCGTTTTGTAGCGCTGAAACTCGAATTTTACACTGGCCAGATAATTTTTTTGGAAGTCCATTTATCCTTCGGGATCAAAATCTATGCTTACCGAATTGATGCAATAGCGTTGCCCGGTGGTTTCTCGAGGGCCATCGTTGAAAACATGTCCCAAATGACTTCCACAGTTGGCACATAGGGTCTCAATCCTGATCATACCGTGGGAGGTATCCCTGATATATTCAATGGCACCCTCCACTGCTTGGTCAAAAGAAGGCCAACCGCAACCGCTGTCAAATTTATGCTCACTCTCAAAAAGCTTGGCATTACAGGCTTTACAATGGTAGTCTCCATTTTCAAAATGCATATCAAACTTCCCTGTGTACGGTCTTTCGGTGCCCTTTTGCCTTAATACGTAGTATTCTTCAGGGGAAAGTTGTTGTTTCCATTCTTCTTCGGTTTTGTTTACGACGTATTTTTTGTCCATATCGATTTTAAAACGATTTAGTTGTTGTCTGGAATAAAATCAAGTGCGGCCCCGTTGATGCAATGTCTTTTGCCTGTGGTGTTCCTTGGTCCATCATTGAAAACATGCCCCAAATGTCCACCACAAACAGCACAGTGTTCTTCGGTTCGGGGCACACCAATTTCATAATCGGTATCAAATGCCACGTTACCTTTAATTTCTCTATCAAAACTTGGCCATCCGGTACCGGACTTGAATTTGTGTTCACTTTTGAACAATGGTGTACCACAGCCAGCACAGACATAGGTGCCTTTTTGTTTATTGTCCAACAGCTCGCTTGAAAATGCTCTTTCGGTACCGGCTTTTCTGAGAACATAGTACTCCATGTCCGTAAGCTCGGCCCGCCATTCCGCATCCGTTTTGTTTATTTTAAAGACGGTTTCACCGGTATTTTCTTTATTTTCTTCTTGTGAGGTCCCCTTGCATCCTGCAAATACGACAAGGGCAAGTAAGAGCAATTTTTTTCCCATTGTTCTGGTTTTTTTTATCCAATTGGACGAAATTTAATTATTGTCCTTTCAAAGAATATACAAAAAAAGTCCCATTGAAGGGCAATGGGACTTTAGGGATGTATTGTGTGGGATTACTAATTGATGTCCAATTTTGTGATTTGTTCTTCACCGATATTCAAGGTTGACATTACATGTTCAATATTTGAAGCATCAAAATCAGGACTTTTAGCATATTCACTTGGAACAAATACAATTCTGAAAAGCTGATTGTCCGTAAAATCAGTGCTCAAATTGGATAAATTGAAATCACCATCGATAAAAATCTCCAAATCCACAAAGGTGTGTGCAAAAACGTATTGGATGGTGCCTTCGTCCAAGAAATAATTTTGTGGTATTTGGGTCCATGCATCAGCGGTAGAGCCATCGGTTAGGTCGATTAGGCCATCATGCCTGTACACCAATATGGCATCTGATTCAAAAACTTCGAAATCGGTAATATCGGAAAATGTGATCAAGGTGCTAAAAAGGTTGGCGCCGGCATCATACCCAAAGTTTACGCCTTCGACTTCAACAACTTGTCCTTGGATGCCGTCCTGACCATCCAGCCCATCGACTCCATCATAACCTGGAGGGCCTTGGGGGCCTTCGCATGCGGCGAAAACCAAAATAATAACTGCACCTAAAATTGTATTAAATTTATTCATGATTTTGGATTTTGGATTTGTGATCAATTTATCTGTTTCAGCTATGAAATCAAAAAGCGTTCCATTTTTTGGAAAATGGTGTTTCCATTGTCAAACCAGTTGTCATTATCGTATTCTTGGTTAAAGATCCGTATTATTGTATAAGTACTAAACCCTCAAATATGTCCAAGGTAGTTCCGCATAGTTTTTTTACAGAATTCGATATTAATCTTTTTAAGGGAGGAAAACACTTTCGGCTCTATGATAAGTTGGGTTCGCACCTAACGGAGGTGGATGGGGTCAAGGGAACATATTTTGCCGTTTGGGCGCCGTCTGCCAAATCTGTTAGTGTTATAGGTGATTTTAACTATTGGACCGCAGGAGAGCATCAATTATACGTTCGTTGGGACCAGAGTGGAATTTGGGAGGGATTTATCCCCGGAGTGGATAAGGGGACCAAGTACAAATACAAGATACATTCCAACAATAATGATATATGGACCGAAAAAGCCGATCCTTTTGCGCGCTATTGTGAGCAACCTCCACAAACGGCTTCCTTGGTTTGGGACGATACTTATGAATGGAAGGACAAAAAATGGATGGAAACCCGTGAAGAGAAGAATGGGTTGGATAGACCTTACTCGGTCTATGAAGTGCACTTGGGCTCCTGGAAGAAAAAAAATGGTTGGGAATCCCTCAGCTATTTGGAGATGGCGGACCAACTTGCTGATTATGTGGAGGAAATGGGCTTTACCCATGTGGAGTTTATGCCTGTAATGGAATACCCCTACGATCCTTCTTGGGGCTATCAAATAACGGGATATTTTGCCCCTACCTCCCGTTTTGGCAAACCAGAGGATTTTAAAGTGCTTGTAGATGCCATGCACAAGAGGGGTATTGGTGTGATTTTGGATTGGGTCCCATCACATTTCCCCGAAGATGCGCACGGTCTTGGATTTTTTGATGGATCTCACCTGTATGAACACCCTGACAGAAGGAGAGGGTACCATCCCGATTGGAAAAGTCTCATTTTCAATTATGGCAGAAACGAGGTCAGGGCCTTTTTGATCAGCAATGCCATATTTTGGCTCGATCAATACCATGTGGATGGATTACGGGTAGACGCAGTGGCTTCCATGCTCTATTTGGATTATTCCAGGGAGGATGGTGAATGGGAGCCCAATATATATGGAAATAACGAAAACTTGGAAGCGTTGTCCTTCTTACGGGAGATGAACCAAGAGGTATATGCCAGTTTTAAAGGTGTACAGACCATTGCCGAGGAATCCACTGCCTTTCCTGGGGTCACAAAACCTGTACATTATGGAGGTGTGGGCTTTGGTATGAAATGGATGATGGGGTGGATGCACGATACGCTGGAATTTTTTAAAAAGGATCCGATCCACCGATCCTATGATTTGAACGCGATAAGTTTTAGTCTTACCTACGCGTTCACGGAGAACTTTATGTTGCCTTTTTCACATGATGAGGTAGTATATGGCAAACAATCCCTTTTATATCGAATGCCAGGCGATGAATGGCAGCGATTTGCCAACCTTAGACTGCTTTTTGGATATATGTTTACCCACCCTGGCGGTAACTTGTTGTTTATGGGAGCGGAGTTCGGGCAATCATCAGAATGGAACTTTCAAGAGAGTCTCGAATGGCATTTAACGCAATACGGTTTCCACTCCGGGATCCAAGAAGTGGTAAAAGACCTGAACAAAATGTACAGAAACAATCCGGCATTGTACGAAAAGCAGTTCAGTCCGGATGGTTTTCAGTGGATTGAATACAATGATCGGGAAAACACGGTCATATCATACATTAGAAAAGGCAACGATCCCAAGGATGATTTGATCATTGTCTGTAACTTTACCCCGGTTCCCCGTGAGAACTATAGGTTGGGAGTTCCAAAAACATCTACCTTAAAATTGATATTCAACAGTGATGATAAAAAATACTCTGGAAGCGGAATTGGTAAAAAAACAATAAAACCTACCAAAACCCCATGGCATGGGCAAGAGCAATCAGTATTGATGAACTTGCCACCTTTGGGTGTTGTAGTGTACAAATAAAAAACAGCTAAAACGTTGTAGTTAATTGCTTTTCAAAACATATTTTTCATTATTCAGGCTTTTGTGTTTCTTTTGTGAGCCTCAATCAATTATAGATGATAACCAACACGGAAATTACTAAGACAGGGAATCAGTTCCCGAATCATATAGTCGATTTCAAACAGGAAAACGACAAATTGTACTTTACTACCCAAAACGGCGTAATACTCCAGGTTACTATTTTGAGAGATAGTGTGGTACGATTTAGGTATGCAACCGAATATGTTTTCGAACCCGATTTTTCCTATGCCATAAGTGAGGATGTCAATCTGGGTTACAACGAACTTACCGTAGAGGAAGAGATACCGGAATATGTGATCACAACCTCAAAAATCAAGATATATATCAATAAGGCAAACCTTAAGGTACAGATTGTTGATATGAACAATGTGATTCTTGCAGAAGATGAACTTGGGTTCCATTGGGAGGAAAATTTTGATTACGGCGGAAATGTGGTGAAAATGAGCAAGGTATGCCATTCCGGAGAAAGTTATTACGGTATGGGGGACAAAGCCTCTCACATAAACCTAAAAGGCAAACGGGTGAACAATTGGGTCACGGATTCCTATGCCTATGGGAAAGACCAAGAACCACTTTATAAATCCATTCCATTTTACGTAGGGCTCAAGGATAGCATTGCTTATGGAATATTTTTCGACAATTCCTTTAGTACCTATTTTGATTTTGCCGCAGAAAGAAGGAACGTAACAAGTTTTTGGGCCGATGGCGGAGAGATGAACTATTATTTCTTCTACGGGCCCAAAATGTACGATGTTGTCGAGTCATATACCAATCTAACAGGGGTTCCGGAACTGCCACCCCTTTGGGCATTGGGATTCCATCAATCCAAATGGAGCTATTATCCAGAGAAAAAAGTAAAGGATATTGCCTCAACTTTTAGAAAGTTGAACATACCCTGCGATGCCATTTATCTGGACATCGATTATATGGAAGGTTTCCGTTGCTTTACATGGAACAACGAATATTTCCCCAATCCAAAAAAGATGATCGAGGAAATGGGGGAAGATGGTTTCAAGGTAATCACCATGATAGATCCTGGAATTAAAATAGACCGTGATTATTGGGTGTACCAACAGGCCATGGACAATGGATTTTTTTGTAGAAGGGCTGATGGACCACATTTTAAAGGAAAAGTGTGGCCCGGAGAATGTAAATTCCCCGATTTCACCAACCCTGAAGTTAGGAAGTGGTGGGCCGATCTGTACAAAGAAATGATAGCTGACCTTGGCGTAAGCGGGGTTTGGAACGATATGAACGAGCCTGCCATTATGGAGGTCCCGACCAAGACGGCCAATTTGGATGTGCGCCATGATTACGATGGACATCCTTGCAGTCACAGAAAGGCCCATAACATATATGGTATGCAAATGGTACGTGCCACCTACGAAGGTGTCAAAAAGTTTATGTTCCCGCGTAGGCCCTTTGTACTTACACGGGCGGCATACTCCGGTACCCAGCGTTATTGTGCCACTTGGACAGGGGATAACGTTGCCACATGGGAACATTTATGGATTGCCAACGTGCAGATGCAACGTATGTGCATGAGCGGATATTCCTTTGTGGGGTCCGATATTGGCGGTTTTGCAGAGCAGCCCAATGGAGAACTGTTCGCCCGTTGGATACAGCTTGCTGTTTTCCATCCATTTTGTAGGGTCCATTCCAGCGGGGACCACGGTGACCAAGAACCTTGGTCTTTTGGTGATGAAATTACGGACATTGTCAGGGAGTTTATAGAATTGAGGTACCAACTGCTACCTTACCTATACACCATGTTCTACAATTACATCAAGGAAGGGTTCCCAATGCTTCAATCCCTGGTTTTTTATGACCAAGAAGACCCGCAGACCCATTTCCGTACCGATGAATTCATTTTCGGAAAGCAAATGTTGGTATGCCCCGTACAAGAACCCAACGCACATGGCAGGAGAATGTATTTTCCCAGAGGAAATTGGTACAATTACTGGACCGATGAGCTGATAGAGGGAGGTATTGAGCGCTGGGTGTCAGCAGAAATCAACCGGGTGCCCTTGTTTGTGAAAGAAGGGGCCATGATACCCAAATATCCTGTGCAGCAATATGTTGGGGAAAAGGAAATAGAAAAACTGGCCATTGATGTTTACTTTAAAGAGGGCACGGAAAATTCCGAAGTATATGAAGACCAACAGGAAGGGTACGATTATAAAAAAGGACGCTACAGCTTGAGACGTTTCAAATTGACAGGGAAGGAAAACGAATTGATCATCCAGCAATTCAAGGACGGAAACTTCATTACACCGTATGATAATTTTGTAATGAATTTCCATGGGTTGCCTTTTACGATCGAAACCGTGGAACTCGATAATGAAGAAGTCAGTTTAAATGATATCAAGCTCAATGGCAACAACTCCATTGAGGTTGGTAAGGATTTCACAGAGCTTCATATTTTCGGAAAATAAAATTTTGTAATTTTCATAAGATAAAAACACAAATTACTAGATGAAAAAGATTTTTATATTTTTTCTGATGCTCGTTTTGGTCATTGCTTGCAAGACCAATCCATTTACAGGAAAAAGCACATTGAACTTTTATAGCAACAGCCAAATGTTCCCCATGTCATTTGCACAGTATGATGAATTTTTGGGGTCGAGCAAAGTGGTTACCGGGACCTCGGATGCAGAAATGATCGCCAGGGTGGGGCAACGTATTGCATCTGCCGCGGAACGTTGGTTGAATGCCAATGGATATCCAGGGTATTTAAAAGACTATCAATGGGAATATAACCTAGTGGAAGACGAAACCGTAAATGCTTGGTGCATGCCGGGGGGTAAAATTGTTTTCTACACTGGAATTTTACCAATTGCCCAAAATGAAACAGGGATTGCCGTGGTAATGGGCCATGAGGTAGCACACGCCTTGGCCGATCATGGGGCCCAGCGTATGAGTGCGAGTACCATCCAACAAATAGGGGCAGTTGCAGGCAACGTGGCCATAAAGGATGAAGAAAAAAGAAGCATGTTCAATCAAGCCTATGGATTGGGATCCCAATTGGGGGTGATGCTACCATTTAGTAGAAGTCATGAAACAGAGGCCGATAAGATTGGGCTTCAGATCATGGCCATTGCAGGTTATAACCCCGATGAGGCAGCGGAACTATGGAAACGAATGAAGGCAGCATCGGGAGGGGAGGCCCCACCGGAATTTTTGAGTACACACCCTTCAAACGATACACGAATCAGTAACTTGACCGCATGGGCCCCAGCCGCAAAAGAAGAGGCAAGAAAGTTTGGGGTAACATCTTTTAAGTGATTTTATAATAAACAAAACGGTAATATCATTTCAACCTTTTTCAAAGAGCGTATCGTATGTTGGGTTCGCTGTTTGGTTTGAAATGACATTTTCTTTGTAACGGAAAAAATATGGCGCAAACACTAGCATTAAAAGGAAGTAAAAAACTACTAAATGCTTGGGCGTTTTACGATTGGGCCAATTCTGTTTACAGCTTGGTGATTTCCTCGGCCATCTTTCCACTGTTCTATGGACTGCTGTTCAGAACCGCAGGTATCGAGCAGGTCACCATTTTTGGAGGTGAGATAGCACGAGCTCCCTTGATCAGTTACGTTACCTCTTTGGCGTTCGTTTTTATAGCCATGGTGACCCCGCTTGTTTCAGGAGTGGCGGATTATCTGGGGAACAAAAAAGTTTTTTTAAAATTTTTCTGTTATTTGGGAGCAGCTTCGTGCATTGGACTATATTGGTTCTCATTGGAATACATCTATTTTGGTCTTCTCTGCTATTTTTTCGGCCTTGTAGGGTTTTGGGTAAGTTTTGCCATTAACAATTCCTATCTACCGGATATAGCATATCCCGAACAGCAGGATCGTATAAGCGCCAAGGGATTTTCACTTGGATATATTGGCAGTGTTATTTTATTGGTCTTTAATCTTGCCATGGTAATGAACCCCGATGTATTTGGCATTACGGATAATGGCGGTGAGATTGCAGAGGTCAAGGCCATGAAGTATTCCTTTATTTCCGTAGGTATTTGGTGGATACTCTTCAGTCAATACACTTTTGCCCATTTGCCCAAAGGTTATAAAAGGGAAGGGGTAAGGGACCATATTGTTCTCAATGGCTTTAAAGAGTTGAAACTTGTATGGCACCAATTGGGGGAAAACCGAAAATTAAAACGATACTTGGGGGCTTTTTTTGTCTACAGTATGGCCGTGCAGACCATTATGCTCATTGCTACCTATTTTGGGGAAGAGGAGATTGTATGGGGTTCCGATAATGAACGTACTATGGGATTGATCGTCAGTATTCTCCTTATCCAGATCGTGGCTATTTTGGGAGCCACCGTTACAGCTTGGGCCTCCAAGGGTTTTGGGAATATCAGGACACTTATCGTGATCAATGTTATTTGGGCCTTGCTCTGCGTTTATGCCTATTTTCTTCAGACCCCGATGGATTTTTATATAGCCGCTGGGTTGGTGGGAATTGTAATGGGGGGGATCCAAGCGCTGTCCCGTTCCACATATTCCAAGTTTTTGCCCGAAACCACGGATACCACTTCGTTTTTTAGTTTTTATGATGTAGCCGAAAAGATAGGTATTATCATCGGTACGTTGATGTATGGAATTGTGGCGCAACTTACGGGAAGTATGCGCAACAGCACCATATTTTTGGGACTCTTTTTCTTGATAGGCATATTCTTGTTGCTACGGGTAAACAAAGTGAAAAAAACAATATAGCAGGTAAAAAAATGCCCTGGTTTTCGGCCAGGGCATTTTTCGTTTTGATTGATGATAAACTCGGTATTATCCTTTGGTAATATCTCCAGAACCGGAAGCTTTTGAGGTTATTTTTTTAGGATTGCCACGGTAATGGATGTCTCCGGAGCCGGATACTCTGGCATCAATGGATTCGTTGGCGGTAACTTTAATATCGGCAGAACCGGAAACAGTGGCCTTTACAAAATCGGCCTCCAGGTCATATGCCTTGATATCACCGGAACCAGATACGGAAACCGTGAAGTCAGTGGCCCTTCCGGACAAATTGATGTCGCCCGAGCCTGAAAGAGAGGCCTCTAGGTCGTCAGCCTCGACCATAAGGGTTACATCACCGGAACCAGACATGTTTGTACTAAAGCGATCGGACTTTATCATGGTTTTCCCAACTATGTCACCTGATCCGGAAAGACCCACAAAATCGATGGATTCCACGGGTACAGTAATCCGTATGCCTTTGCTCCAGTTGGAGGGTCTTAAGTTTTTGCCCTTTTCGGCCTTGATGGTCAACTTTCCGTTTTTCACCTCTGTTTTAATGTGTTCCAAAAGGTTGGATTCCCCTTCAAGGGTAATTTCGCCTTCATTTCCGGGTACCAGTTCCAAATCGAACCAGCCAGAAAGGGCCACACCGTCGTAATCGCCTACGGAGCGCTCTATGGTTACATAATCACCATTTCCTTTGACCCTGTTTCCCCATTGTGCACTGGTACAGGCCATCATTCCCAATGCCATTGTAAGTGTGATAAATTTTTTCATGATCTTGTGTTTAAAGTTGCTTTTGATTTGATGTTAATTTTGATAAAATGAGATTCCACCGTAGTCACTGGTAATGTTGACCCTGTTTCCGGAATTTTCCTTTCCGTAGTAACCACTATAATATTTTTCGGTAGATCTTTCCTTGCTGATATTGATTTCAAAATCATCTTTGCCGCTGACTCCGGCATATTCGGTGGTAATTTCAAAATCAAAGTGGTATTCTGGGTCATAGCCGATTTTGATGCCGGTATAATCGGAACGGATGTCAACGTTTCCTGCATCAGGTGCCAACCTATCTATCCTAATGGAACCATAGTCACTGGTTATGGCCACATTGCCGTGGACATTGCCCAATTTGACACCGATATAGTCCCCGTTCCCATTCACATTTTTTACATTTCTTACATCGATGGAGCCGTAATCGTTTGAGTATTCCAAATTTTCCATTTCCTCCACAACGGCATTGGTATAGTCTGCCTTTATAACCAGGTTGCCGGCTTTTTCGATCGTAAAACCGGAGTAGTCGGCTACGATTTCTGCGCTGTTCACATAGTCAAAGGTGGAACGGGAGGTATAGTCGAACCTAAGTTCGTTGTTGCGTCCGCGAAGTTCTCCTATTTCCAAACTGCCGTAGTCACAACTTATTTTGGCATGCCCATCAATACGGTCCAGAATGATGCTTCCGTAATCATTGCTGAGGTTGACACTGTTTTTTACGGGAAGTTTGATTGTGTAATTAACTTGGACGCTTACTTTTTTGCGTTTTCCCCAGCTCCATCCCCAGCTATTGCTACGGTCCCCAAAACGGGTCATGGCCGATACCATGCTGGCACTGTTCTCAAAGTCGACATCAATCTCGTCCAACCGTTCCTTTACACGGTCTTCGTCGTTGCCATTGGTTTTGACATGTACCTCTATGACCACACGATTTTCGTTCCAAGAAGTTATATTGAGGTTCCCGTAACTATTTTTTACTTTAAGTAGGGCATCCGGGTTAACATTGTATTCCCTTTTAATGGTTTTTTCTTTGGTGTACCTGCCGTTCAACTTGTCGTTACCAATATTGGCGCTGATAGCAAGAGGAATAAAAGCCAGGGCGAAAAAGATGCATTTAAATTGTATAGCTTTCATCATTCTGTTTTTTTAAATTCTTAATATTTTCTATTTGGCTCAAAACTTCTTTTAAAAGGTCGATTCGCGTTTGGAAATTGGTGATCATTGCGCTCAGGATAATTTTGCCGTCACCACCTTTAATTAGATCTTCCTCTAGGGCTTCGTAGTCTTTATCGAGCCGTTGGAGCTGTTCCATGGCATCATCCACCAACTTTGCGGTTTCTGGTGTTTTCTCTTCTTGGAGCACCGCAATTTGTTCTTCGATGAGGTTTGCAAAGTAGAATTCGGTTTGGGAAACTTCGGGTGCCATCCTTACCACTTGTTGTTTTATGCTCGGTTTTGGTCCAAATGCTTGGTATCCCAAAAGCGCCACTATGGCAACGGATGCAGCAATGGACAAGTGTTTCCACCAAGGTGTTTTCTTTCTGTGCAGGACAATGGTGCCCTGTTTTTGGTTCAATTTTTCCAAAAACCGTTCGTGGTGCCCTTTCTGTGGTTCCGCTACATCAAACTCTCCGTGTAGTCTTTCAAACAAACTATCTAAACTATCTTTGCTCATAACTAAACATTTACGGTCAATTTTTTTCTCAGACTTTGTTTGGCCCTCGAAATCATGGTTCTACAATTAGCATAGCTAATGTTCATTATTTCACTGATTTCTTCGTAATCATACCCTTCAATTAAATGTAAGGTCAAAGAAACTCTGTAATTGTCTTTCAAACTTTTCATGGTTTCCATCACTTTTTGAGCCTTCAGTTCCGTGTAACCATTCTGGTCTGAAGCAACTCCATCATTATCTTCGACCTTGTACATTACATCATCCAAATCCGCAGTTCGTTTCTTTTGCTGCTTATTGTAATGATAGATGCTGTTATTGATCACAATCCGCTTTAACCATGCCCCAAAGGTGACGTCCCCTTTAAAGGTGTGCAGTTTGGTAAATGCGTTCAGGAACGATTCCTGCATCACATCCTCAGCTTCAGCAGTATGTTTTACAATCCTTAAAGCGGTGTTGTACATCGCTTTGTGATAACGGTTGTAAACCTCTAACTGAGCACTTTGCTTACCCTGCATGCAGGATTTGAGCAGTGTGTCAATATGTTCATTTTGTCGGCTCAAAAAATGAATGGTTTGTCTTATAGATTACCCAATTTACCAATTGTTACACTTTTTTATCAAAATTTGATTTTTAATGGCACAAGAATTGCCAATTAATGGGTGACAATAAGCTCTTGAATTACCATAAATATTGATTTTGAGGTGTTTGCAAGGGTTTTAATATGGAATAAAAATGACGGTTGTTTATCGATTATGACAAAATGACCGAAAAGATGATATGGGAGAGATGAAAATTACCAAATTTGACAATATAGATTTACAGGGGTTGGATGAAGAAGCGGAGTTGATACCGTTATTGACCCCCGAAGACGAGGAACAGATGAACAAAGAGAGCTTACCGGAAAATTTACCGGTCTTACCTCTAAGAAACACAGTTTTGTTTCCCGGTGTTGTGATTCCAATTACGGCAGGAAGGGACAAGTCCATCAATTTGATCAAGGAAGCCAATAATGGTTCCAAGACCATTGGTGTGGTGTCCCAAAAGGATGAAGCCATTGAAAATCCTGGTCCAGATGATATCAATAGGGTGGGTACTGTTGCCCGTATTTTGAGAGTGCTTCAAATGCCGGATGGGAATACCACGGTAATCATTCAAGGAAAGAAAAGGTTCAAGATCGATGCCATTCTTACGGAGAAACCTTATATCACCGCAAGGGTAAGCGAGGCGGAAGAGGAGCGTCCCGATGAAAAAAGCACCGAATTTGAGGCCATCATTGACTCCATTAAGGAGTTGGCATTCAAGATTATAAAGGACAACCCGAATATTCCCAGTGAAGCTACTTTTGCCATCAAGAACATTCAGAGCAATTCGTTCTTGGTCAATTTTGTATCATCGAACCTAAACCTAACGGTCAGTGAAAAGCAGCAGCTTTTGGAGATCGCCAACCTTCAGGAAAGGGCGTTGGCCACTTTGAAGTACATGAACATGGAACTCCAAAAGTTGGAACTGCGCAACGATATCCAAAGCAAGGTGCGCAGCGATATGGACCAGCAGCAACGTGAATATTTCCTCCATCAACAAATGAAGACCATCCAAGAAGAACTTGGGGGGATCTCGTATGAAGAAGAGGTGGATGAAATGAACGAAAAGGCCAAAAAGAAGAAGTGGAGCAAAAAAGTACAGGAACACTTTGAGAAGGAACTGGCCAAAATGCAGCGCATGAATCCGCAAGTGGCGGAGTACTCCATCCAACGTAATTATTTGGACCTGTTATTGGATCTTCCTTGGAACGAATACTCTAAGGATAAGTTCGACCTTAAACGAGCCCAAAAGATCTTGGACAGGGACCACTATGGACTGGAAGATGTAAAACGTCGAATCATAGAATATTTGGCGGTGCTTAAATTGAGGAACGATATGAAATCGCCGATCCTTTGTTTGTACGGTCCTCCCGGAGTGGGTAAGACCTCTTTGGGAAAATCCGTGGCAGAGGCACTTGGCAGGGAATATGTGCGTATGTCCTTGGGAGGACTGCGGGATGAGGCAGAGATCAGGGGGCACCGTAAAACCTATATCGGTGCAATGCCCGGTAGAATAATCCAAAGCCTAAAGAAAGCGGGGACCTCCAATCCTGTGTTTATTTTGGATGAGATAGATAAATTGGCGAACAGTCATCAAGGAGATCCTTCATCTGCCATGTTGGAGGTGTTAGATCCCGAACAGAACAATGATTTCCATGACAACTTCTTGGAAATGGGCTATGACCTGTCCAAAGTAATGTTCATTGCCACGGCCAATAATTTGTCCACCATTCAACCAGCATTGCGCGACCGAATGGAAATTATCCATGTAACGGGCTACACCATTGAGGAAAAAGTGGAGATTGCCAAACGCCATTTATTGCCCAAACAATTAAAGGAGCATGGCCTTGCCACCAAAGATCTTAAGATTGGGAAACGCCAATTGGAGAAAATCGTGGAGGGCTATACCCGGGAATCCGGTGTGCGAAGTCTTGAAAAACAAATAGCCAAGGTGGTGAGGTATGCCGCAAAATCCATTGCCATGGAAGAGGAATACAACGTTAAGCTCACCAACGAGGATATTGAGAAAATTCTTGGACCTGCCCGGCTGGAACGGGATAAGTACGAAAACAATGACGTGGCCGGAGTGGTCACAGGTTTAGCCTGGACAAGTGTTGGAGGGGATATTCTATTCATTGAATCCATTCTTTCCAAAGGAAAGGGAAGATTGAACATTACAGGTAACCTTGGAACAGTGATGAAAGAATCTGCCACCATTGCCATGGAATACATAAAGTCCAATGCAGAGGAATATGGCATAGATCCCGATGTGTTTGATAAGTACAATGTACATATCCACGTACCCGAAGGTGCAACACCAAAGGACGGCCCAAGTGCCGGTATTACCATGTTGACCTCTTTGGTATCCCTGTTCACACAACGCAAAGTAAAGAAGAGCTTGGCCATGACAGGTGAGATCACCCTCCGTGGAAAGGTATTGCCCGTAGGCGGAATCAAGGAAAAGATCTTGGCTGCCAAAAGGGCCAAGATCAAGGAAATCATTCTTTGTGAGGACAATAGAAAGGATATTGAAGAGATAAAGGAAGAATACCTAAAAGGGTTGACGTTCCACTATGTGACCGATATGAGCGAGGTAATCGATATTGCCATTACTGACCAAAAGGTGAAAAATGCCAAAACCCTTTAACGGGATGATGCAAATCATAAGGCGGTAATATCTTTTCTGATTATTTTTGGTGCATGGGAAAAATAACGATTGCAATTGATGGATATTCTTCCACGGGAAAAAGTACCATCGCCAAAAGGTTGGCTTCAACCTTAAATTACATTTATGTGGATACAGGTGCCATGTACCGTGCCGTAACCCTTTTTGCCTTGAACAATGGTATCATCAACGAGAAAGGTGAAGTGGATGAGGATGCGTTGGTCGATAAATTGGACGATGTGCACCTCAAATTTGTTCCCAATAAGGAAACAGGTCATTCTGAAATGTTCTTAAACGATGAAAACGTGGAACGGGAGATCAGGTCCATGAGTGTTTCCGGATTTGTGAGCAAAGTGGCCGCTATAAAAGAAGTGAGGGAAAAGTTGGTAAAGATCCAGCAAGCCATGGGCAAGGACAAGGGCATTGTGATGGATGGCCGGGATATTGGAACCGTTGTTTTCCCGGATGCGGAACTCAAACTTTTTATGACCGCATCCCCGGAGACCCGAGCGGCCCGCCGATACAAAGAATTGTTGGACAAAGGGGAGAAGGTCACTTATGCCGAAGTGCTTAAAAATGTGGAGGAACGCGACCGTATTGACTCCACCCGAAGCATATCTCCGCTGATCAGGGCCAAAGATGCCATTGAGTTTGACAACAGCGATATGGGCTTGGAAGAACAATTTGAACGTATTTACGATTACTCGCAACGGGTGATTGTGAGGGAGGGGTGAAAAACTAATTATACGTATTGGCCTATCACGGAAACACATCCACCTCAAGAAGTAAAGTTGGTGGTTTTTAAGTTAAAATCTAAACAAAAACGAGGGGAGGGGTAGTTTTTAAACGGTTAGATCCTTTTCTAAAATGATCATATTTTTACATTGGATCTTATTTTCAAAAATGGGATCTGGATAATTTTCAAGAAAGAAGTCTTTTATTATGTTTTTCAGTTCAAATCCTTCTTTCTGATATAAGGCCAGTTGTTCGATACTGGAATTTCCAGTTCCAACAATTATTTTTTCGCATCCCAACTTTCGCGTGATTTGATCTGCATATTTTAAAAGTGATTTTCCGTATCCTTTTCCTTGCTCGGATTCCTTAATGGCAATATTTTTTATTTCAACAGTACTCGAATCAATTTTTTTCAGGACCACCACTCCGACTATTTTCGAATGTAACCTGGCTATATGACAGGTATCTTTTTTTAAGTATGATTTGATTCGTGTTCTGGAGGGATCGGCCAATTCAAGTAAACCAAAAGGAATTTCATCCATTGAACCCAAAGGTGCGATATGTAGTTTAGTTTTTGGCAATACAGATTGATTTGTTTGAATGGGTGTTACTGAACCGTGCGTAAACTTCTTACTTTATTATGGTGAAATCCGAACCAAATTAATAAGTGGCCTTCTTGAGTTTACATAACCTTGGTTTTATTTGATAGGGAAATTCTGGAAAAGAAAAAAAGCTCGAAAATTGTCCCTGAAAGGACCGAACGCAGTCCTTCTGGAAATTACGATGGGAGCATTGATTTTCGCCAATTGGGTGACCGATTCCCATGAAAACCCACAGCCCTAGGAAAAGGGTACGGAATAGTTTCGATTGGTATGTTTTTTTTCGTCATCAATGAAAAGAATTAACAAATTCAGAATTAAGAATATTCCGTTCACTATTAGATGTTCTTGATAAGACAATGAGTAGAAAATACCACCACAAGAACATCCTTCATATATGGAAAAATCATTTAATACTATTAAATATCCAGTGTATGTTAAAAGTAACATTAATGAAAGATAGTACCCGAACACTTTTTTTCTTGAAAAAAGCAATACGAATATGATAATTTCCATAGTTGGTAGAACAATAGAAATAATGTCTACCTGATAACTTTCAATAAGAGCAGACTTGTATAGTACTGATTTGAATTCAGTCACATTAAGTATTTTTTTTAGAGCAACATAAGCCCACATTGCAGCAAGTAACATCTTGATTATCAGATTTGTTATTTTGATGATTTTCATAATTGATATTTATTAATATAGCTGCCAAATGATAAATATAATTGTGAATTTTTTATCACGAAATAACTTGGTTTATCTCCTCGGTACTTTTCTATCTCATAACTACGAATATATTCTCCAGATTCAATATTGTAAACATCGATAAGGAAATTATAATTATTCTTTGAGGTTGTGCCAGCATCTATTAAAACATATAAATTGCTTGCATCCACTGCTCCTGATAAGTTTGGGTGAATATTATTTGAATCTAATATTAATTGTCCTTCTGGGGTTACTTGATAATTGAATTCATTTTTTTTATATATAAAGTCAATTCTCTTAATTAAATTAAAATCCTTATCGTATAGATATGCACAGTTTAAAGAAAATGGAAGATTTAAGATGTAATCATCGTTGTGATAAAAGAAACCGTCTAGCGCAATACCACTTAATTCATATTCATTTAAGTATGAGTCATTAAATTCTAATTGCTCTAGGTCATTATCTTCAAAATTGAATTTAAAACGTCTAAATCTATAATTTTCATCCCAATCCGTAATAAAATAAATGTAATCCTTTTTAAATAATCTACTTAAACGAATAGGGGCATTTGATTTATACAATAATTTATCATCGGAATTTATTTGAAGTAAATCATTTTTTAATTTATTGTAGATAGTAAATGTGTTATTCTTAGAAATGAAGTAGTCCCCTATTAATAGACTATCCGTATATCTATTAAAATCAATCTCTTTATTATTGGATAATTGAAATAACTTTCCTTGTCCTGATTTCGACCAACTTATAAAGTATATAGAATCATTAAATTGTTTTACTAAGGATACTTTCTTACCTGTATTAATACTTTCTATGAATTTTAGTTCACCTAGTTCTCTTTTTACTTTTGTCTCTAATATTTTATCATTTTTCCCTAAGATAAAAATTATTGACAAAGCTGCTGACGCTATTATAAGAACCCCAATTATGTTTAATATTTTGGATTTTGTTATCATAAGTAAAATTATTAACCCAAACCATAAAATCTTTATGGTTTGGGTTATTTAAAATTTATGCAAAGTTTAAATTGGTGTTTGCACAGCAAACTCTTGCGCCACCACCGCAACCAGCAGTATTATCTCCAATAATAGCTCTATAAAGGATACATTTAAAAGAATTGTTCTGTAGATCCGAGGGGAAAGTTGATTTATCGTCAACGCTTGTAAAACTCATCAATGTAAAAGTTGTACAGAATAATAAAAGTGCAAAAAATACATTTTTCATTGTTATTGTATTTAATAATTATCCAACTATTTGAATGTCGGTTCGGGAAATATTCCCATAAGTGGTTTTTATTAACTTTTATATTTTATTTACTCTTAATATTGTCCAAATCTCTTTTAGTGAGTGACTTTTGTTGTTCTATTCCACAACCTTTTTTTATGAACCTTAATTTTAACGCAATATTCTTGTCAAATGACCACCAACGTTACATGACATGATTCGTTTTTAAATTTTAAATGAATTATATCGACCGATACCGAAACCAGTTCGGCACAAGTAAGTGAAGTTGTAATTTTTCTGGTTAAAATTCCGGTATGGATTGATGGATGTATAGGTTGAGTTGACAAAACGCCGTTTTGGGTTTACGTGGAATTCCCTAAAACAAAAAAAGACGCCCAAAGGGCGCCTTTCAATTTTTCTGAATATCAGTTTAGTGTATTACAAATTTGGAATCACCAACACTTGATCGGGATGGATCACGTTCGGGTCCTTTAAAATATCGGTGTTCGCCTCAAAAATTTTGGTGTACTTCATCGGGTCGCCGTAGTAATGTTTTGCAATCTTGCTCAACGATTCCCCGCTTTTTACGGTATGTCTATGGTACACCGAATCGTCCTCAACGGTAATGTTCGCTTTGATGTCCGAAGGCTTTTCACCGCCAATTTCCTTGATCTTGTCCCACAATAGGTTTTTTTCATACTGGGTTTTGGTCGTCCCCTTTATTTTTAAGACATCCCCCTCAACAGATACATCACCATTCTTAACATTCAATGCCTCCCCTAGATCCAATACAGGTTGATATTTTGCTTTTACGCTCATAATTTGAATTTTTTATAGTTAACAATTAGAACTTCAATATAGGTATTATGTTGAAATTTTGCTATTAAAACTTTGTAATACTTTTTTTGCCCAAACCAATGCGATAGACTTTGTGAATCAATAATTTAATTGTATTTTTGCACACCTTTTTGACAAGGAGGCAAGAGAAAAGGGTATTGTTGATAGTAATAAATTTATAACCACTTCCACGGTAATTGTTTAACTCTTGTAAAACGTGGAATACAAATCTTAGATCAGCACATGGCTGAAGAAAAACAAAACGTTGAGGTAGAAGAAACTGCCACAGCAACAGAAGTAAAAGAAGAAACACAACCTAAACAAGATCCACAGGAATTTCTTGAAAATTTTGATTGGGACAAGTACGAAGAAGGAATTGAGCGCGTAGATGATACCAAGCTCAAGGAATTTGAAACACTTGTAGAGGAAAACTTTGTGGACACTGCCGATGAAGAGGTAGTGGAAGGAACAGTGGTCCATATGACGGATCGTGAGGCGATCATTGATATCAATGCAAAGTCTGAAGGTGTGATTTCCTTAAATGAGTTCCGCTACAATCCAGACCTTAAAGTTGGTGATAAAGTTGAGGTACTTATAGATATCCGTGAGGACAAGACCGGTCAATTGGTATTGTCGCACAGAAAAGCAAGAACGATCAAGGCGTGGGAGCGTGTTAACAATGCACACGACAAAGAAGAGATTGTTACTGGATTCGTTAAGTGTCGTACCAAAGGTGGTATGATCGTGGACGTATTCGGAATCGAAGCGTTCTTGCCAGGTTCTCAAATCGATGTGAAGCCTATCCGTGATTACGATCAGTATGTAGGCAAGACCATGGAGTTCAAGGTAGTTAAGATCAACCACGAGTTCAAAAACGTGGTAGTATCCCACAAAGCTTTGATCGAGGCGGATATCGAAGAGCAGAAAAAAGAGATTATTGGCCAATTGGAAAAAGGTCAAGTATTGGAAGGTGTTGTCAAGAACATTACATCTTACGGGGTATTTATCGACCTTGGAGGTGTGGATGGATTGATTCACATTACCGACCTATCCTGGAGCAGGATCAACCACCCGAACGAGGTTGTGGACCTAGACCAGAAATTGAACGTTGTTATCCTTGATTTCGATGATAACAAATCAAGAATCCAGTTGGGTCTTAAACAATTGGAAAAACACCCATGGGATGCCCTTGGTGATGAGATTAAAGTAGGTGACAAAGTAAAAGGTAAAGTAGTTGTGATCGCAGATTACGGTGCATTTATCGAAGTTGCCGAAGGTGTTGAAGGTTTGATCCACGTTTCAGAAATGTCGTGGAGCACGCACCTAAGATCGGCCCAAGACTTTGTTAACGTAGGTGACGAGGTTGAAGCCGTTGTATTGACCTTGGATAGGGAAGATCGTAAAATGTCGTTGGGTATCAAGCAATTGACCCCAGACCCATGGACCGATATCACTTCTAAATATCCAGTTGGATCAAGACACAAAGGAATCGTAAGAAACTTTACCAACTTTGGAGTATTTGTAGAGTTGGAAGAAGGTATCGATGGTTTGATCTATATCTCCGATCTTTCTTGGACCAAGAAAATCAAACACCCATCTGAGTTTGTTGCCGTAGGCGACACTTTGGAAGTGGAAGTATTGGAATTGGACGTGGAAGGACGCAAATTGAGCCTTGGACACAAACAAACCACAGAGAACCCTTGGGACAAATATTCCGAAGAGTTTGCTGAAGGTACAATCCATAAAGCTACAATTGCAGATGTAGTGGATAAAGGAGCAACGATCAACTTCAATGAAGACATCGTTGGATTTGTTCCACAACGTCACATGGAGAAAGAAGATGGTAAGAAACTTGTAAAAGGAGAAGAAGCCGAATTCAAGATCATCGAGTTCAATAAAGATTTCAAAAGAGTTGTGGCCAGCCACACCGCAATCTTTAGAGAGCAAGAAGACAGAAATGTGAAAGCTGCAGCCAAGAAAAGAGCATCATCAAGCGATGAAGCCGCTCCGACCCTTGGTGATGCCAACTCGGCGTTGCAAGCATTGAAGGATAAAATGGAAGCCGATTCCAAGAAAAAGTAATCGGACTTTTCAATGATACGAAGCCCCGCTGGAAACAGTCGGGGCTTTTTTATGTCCCGAACATTTTAAAGAAATGCTTACTTTTGTGCTCAACCGAGTTGGTCGCACACAGCATATGAGTCAAAAAGTACTGCTTACTTCAAAAGAAATCAACATCATACTGCACCGGTTGGCCTGTCAACTAATGGAAAACCATTTGGATTTCAAGGATACCGCACTCATAGGTATTCAGCCCAGAGGTGTGTTTTTGGCAGAAAGGTTGGTAAAGATTCTCAAAAAGGAATACAAGGTCAATCATATTGATCTGGGATTCTTGGACATCACATTTTTTAGGGACGATTTCGGCAGAGGGGAAATCCTGAAAGCCAATTCTACACAAATGGATTTTTTGGTGGAAGACAGAAAAGTGGTGTTCATAGATGATGTATTGTATACCGGAAGAAGTATCAGGGCAGCATTGACCGCGATCCAATCCTTTGGAAGACCGAGCAGTATTGAACTTTTGACATTGATTGATAGAAGGTTCAGTAGACATTTGCCCATTCAGCCCACATATAGGGGCCGACAGGTAGATGCCATAAACGAAGAAAAAGTAAAGGTGATGTGGGAAGAAAATGATGGGGAGGATAAAGTATATTTAGTAAGCAAATAAAAAGTAATGAGCGAGTTAAGTGTAAATCACTTGTTGGGAATAAAATATCTGGACAAAAAAGATATATCGCTCATTTTTGAAACTGCCGATCATTTTAAGGAAGTGATCAACCGTTCCATAAAAAAGGTGCCGACCCTCAGGGACATTACCATAGCCAATATCTTTTTTGAGAACAGTACCCGCACAAGGCTGTCTTTTGAACTGGCCGAAAAGCGACTTTCTGCAGATGTGGTCAATTTCTCTGCTGGGCAATCATCCGTAAAAAAAGGGGAGACCCTCATTGATACCGTAAACAATATCCTGTCCATGAAAGTGGATATGGTGGTGATGCGCCATCCAAATCCGGGTGCAGGCATATTTTTATCAAAACACGTAAAGGCAGCGATTGTAAATGCTGGCGATGGGGCCCACGAACACCCCACACAAGCCTTGTTGGACTCCTATTCCATACGCGAAAAGCTGGGCGATGTAGGTGGGAAGAACGTGGTAATTGTTGGGGATATCCTGCACTCACGGGTAGCATTGTCCAATATTTTTGCCTTAAAATTGCAAGGGGCCAATGTAAAGGTTTGTGGTCCACGAACACTTATCCCCAAGCATATTGAATCTCTGGGAGTTGGGGTGGAGACCAATTTGAAAAAAGCCTTGGAGTGGTGTGATGTTGCCAATATGCTACGTGTTCAGAACGAACGAATGGATATCAGTTATTTTCCGTCCACTCGTGAATATACACAACAGTTTGGGGTTAATAAAGAGCTGTTGAACAGTTTGGACAAGCAGATTGTGATCATGCACCCAGGGCCAATAAACCGTGGTGTTGAGATTACAAGTGATGTAGCCGATTCGGACCAATCCATTATTTTGCACCAAGTGGAAAATGGAGTTGCAGTTCGTATGGCGGTACTCTATCTATTGGCATCAAAAATTAAGTAAAAGATGATTATCGACAAAGACGGGACAACAACCATTGTTTTCCAAGAGAAAACAACGCTTTCGGGGTTTTTGGAAAACTTGAAAAAAGCATACCCAAAACTGAAGCATGATAACATAGTTATCAATCTTTTTTCTTTTGATAAACTCAACATTGACGATTTACTGGAATTTTTGGATATGTCCAACACCCATAAAGGATCTGGCAAATCTTTTGTTTTGGTTACCGATAAACTGAGCTATGATGAAATCCCGGATGAACTTAGTGTGGTACCTACGTTGCAAGAAGCCAAGGACCTTATCGAAATGGAGGAAATAGAACGTGACTTAGGTATATGAAGCTCAACGTATTAGGTTGTTATGCCGCTACACCACGAACATTTACAAACCCGACATCGCAGGTACTCGAAATAAAAAACCATCTTTTTTTGATAGACTGCGGGGAGGGAACCCAGGTACAGCTCAGAAAGTACAAGGTCAAGTTCTCCAGAATCAACCATATCTTTATATCGCACCTTCATGGTGATCACTTTTTTGGTCTTCCCGGACTGATCTCAACCTTTAGGTTGTTGGGGAGGGACAAGGAATTGCACATTTATGGCCCCAAAGGGATACAGCAGGCAATCACCCTATTGCTGAAACTTGGGGATTCTTGGACCAATTACCCCTTGATATTCCATGAGCTGGAATCAAAAGAATCCGAACTCATTTTTGAAGATGAGAAACTTACGGTTCGTACCATCCCATTGATTCATAGGGTATATACCAATGGTTTCATGTTCCAAGAGAAAGAAGCGCCAAGAACCTTGAACATTGAGGCGGCCAGACAGTATGGGGTGGATAAGAGCCAGTTCAACAATATTAAGAATGGGGCCGACGGTTTGGATGAGTTCGGAAATAAGGTCCCCAACAAGATGATTACCCTAGATCCGCCGGAACCCAAAAGCTACGCTTTTTGTAGTGACACCATGTATAACGAAGCAGTTTTGCCCATCATCAAAGATGTGACGGTGCTGTACCATGAATCTACTTTCCTGGAATCGGAATCCCACCTTTGTGAAAAAACAAAGCATGCCACCGCTAAGGAAGCAGCGCAAATTGCGAAAAAAGCCAATGCAAAACTTCTTATTTTGGGGCATTATTCCACACGCTACAAATCCATCGAACCATTTAAGGAAGAAGCAAAAGAAATTTTTCCAGCGGTAGATTTGGCCGACGATGGCAAAACCTTTGAATTCGACAGCTAGGGAATTTTTACAAAACTTTTACAACAGGGTTGCTTTGAGGAGATTCGAATTTTGCCGAACTTCACATCATGCAAAAGGACCTGAGCAACTATAGAAAATCTTACGAAAAAAGTGAATTGACCGAGGAGACCATAAAAGAGAATCCCATGGAGCAATTCCAAAAGTGGTTTTATGAGGTGGAGGCCTCCAATGGAGTGGATGAACCCAATGCCATGACGGTCTCGACCATCGGTTTGGATGGTTTTCCCAAAAGTCGGGTCGTTCTGATGAAGAAATTCACCTTTGAGGGATTTATTTTTTATACCAATTACCAAAGCGAAAAAGGAAGGGCCATCGCGGCCAATCCATCTGTATGTTTATCCTTTTTTTGGCCAAACATGGAACGTCAGGTCATTATAAAAGGTAGGGCGGAGAAGATAGCGGAAAACCTTTCTGATGGATATTTTGAATCTCGACCGACCGGAAGTCAATTGGGGGCCATAGTGTCCGATCAGAGCCAAGTGATCCCGTCCCGCCAATATTTGGAGGAAGAGTTGGAGAAACTTGAGAAAAAGTATGAAGGGAAAGAAGTCCAACGACCTGAATATTGGGGAGGATATCTGGTAAGGCCCGTTTCCATGGAATTTTGGCAGGGACGTCCCAATAGATTGCATGATAGGATACGATATTCCCTTCAAGAAGACTTTGATTGGAAAATAGAACGTTTGGCACCCTAATCCAAAGTAAAATGAAACAATTGATTTTGATGCGCCATGGGAAGTCCTCATGGGATTATGATGTATCTGACAAGGACAGGCCTTTGAAACAACGGGGGATATCGGACGCACACTTGGTTTCCAAAACTTTTAAACTTCATGCACCGGAAATCGATCATATATATTCAAGCCCGGCAAATCGAGCCATGCACACAAGTATGATTTTTGTACGGAATCTGGGGTTCGATCTAGAAAAATATAGTGTAAACGATTCATTATATGACTTTTCCGGCCATAGTGTGGAACAATTTGTGCGGCAATGGGACAATGATTTGCATACCGTCGCCATATTTGGGCACAACTATGCCTTTACTTCGCTTGCAAATACTTGGGGAGATCAGTATATTGAGAACGTTCCCACGGCGGGACTCGTGCACATTACATTTGGTGTGGACGATTGGTCCAAAATATCAGCCGGAACCACAACGCAAATGATCTTTCCAAAACACTTAAAATAATAAATGATAAAAACAAAGAACGAATATATAAACAGGGAAATCAGTTGGCTACAGTTTAATGCTAGGGTACTGCAAGAAAGTAAGGACCATAGAGTACCGCTGATTGACCGATTACGGTTCCTAGGTATTTTCAGCAACAACTTGGACGAGTTTTTCAAGGTGAGGTATGCCACGGTAAAGCGTATTGTGGATGCTGGAAAAACCGGTAAAAGTGTCTTGGGCGGGGAAAAAGCAAAGGACCTTTTGGAAGAAATCACCAAAATAGTGATTGCCCAGCAAGCACGGAGTCTTGAAATATTCAAGGAAATCGATAGGGAGCTTCGTGAAGAAAATATCTTCATCATCAGGGAAACGGAAGTGACCGAAAGCCAGGCCGAATTTATCCGGGATTACTTCTTTAAAAAGGTAAACCAGGAGTTGATGACCATTATTCTCAATGATCTTACCGAGTTTCCGCTTCTGAAGGACACAGCGGCTTATTTAGCGGTAAAGATCGTGATGAAGAACGGCTCGGAAAAAGGCAGGCATAACAGATATGCCCTTATCGAGATCCCAAAGGGAATAGACCGTTTTGTGGTATTGCCCAAAGAAGGAGACAAGGATTATATCATCATGTTGGATGATTTGATACGATATTGTCTGGACAGTGTGTTCACCATGTTCGAGTTTGAATCCATTTCTGCGCACATGATCAAAATTACCCGTGATGCCGAGTTGGATATCGACAATGACCTGAGCAAAAGTTTCATCGAAAAAATTTCATCAAGCGTTGAGCACAGAAAAATAAGCGATCCGGTCCGGTTTGTTTACGATAAGACCATTGATAAGGACACCCTTCAGTTCCTCAAGGAAAAAATGGATATCATGGACACCGATAGTGTGATTCCCGGGGGACGTTACCATAACAGGAGGGACTACATGGGGTTTCCAAGTTTGGGCAGGCACGATCTAATGTACGATAAGATAGAGCCATTGCCCGTAAAGGGACTGAGCATGAAGGGAAGTTTGCTGGATATCATAGCCCATAAAGATTATATGATCTATGCTCCTTACCATACCTTTAGTTATGTGACCAAGTTTTTGAGGGAGGCCGCACTTGATCCCCAGGTACGCAGTATTAAAATCACCATATACCGGTTGGCCACTGATAGCCAAATCGTATCCGCCCTGGTCAATGCAGTCAAAAACGGCAAACAGGTCACCGTGCAGATAGAACTACAGGCTAGGTTTGATGAGCAAAACAATATTCAATATGCCAACCATTTGCAGAATGAAGGTGTGAAATTGATTTTTGGTGTTCCCGGTTTAAAAGTACACAGTAAGATCTGTCTGATAGAGCGAGAGGAAAAGGAGGGGTTGAAACGTTACGGCTTCATCAGTACAGGTAATTTTAACGAGTCCACTGCAAAAATATACACGGATTATACCTTGTTTACCGCCCACCAGGGCATTTTAAAGGATATGAACAAGGTGTTCGGGTTCTTTGAGACAAATTATAAGATCAATAAGTATAAACATCTTATCGTATCCCCACATTACACCAAGTCAACCTTCATGAAATTGATCGATGGGGAGATTGCCAATGCCCGCGCAGGAAAGGAAGCCTATATCAAGATAAAGATGAACAGCCTAACCTCCTACAAAATGGTGGACAAGCTATACGAAGCCAGTAGGGCAGGGGTGAAAATCCAGATGATTGTCAGGGGTGTTTGTTGCCTTATTCCAGGTGTTGAAGGTATGAGCGAGAATATTGAGGCCATTAGTGTAGTGGATAAGTTTTTGGAACATCCAAGATTATTTATTTTCGGAAATGGAGGTGACCCCAAAATTTATATATCCTCTGCGGATTGGATGACTAGAAATCTAGATTTCAGGGTAGAGGTGGGATGTCCCATTTACGATCCGGATATCAGGGAGGAATTGCTGGATACCTTTGAAATCTCATGGCGAGACAACTCAAAGGCGCGGGTTTTTTCCGCAAAACAGGATAATGCGTACAGAAAGCGAGCAAAGGGAGAACCTGAATTTAGGTCTCAAGTTGAAATGTACAACTACTACAAAAAAAAGTTGGAATCTTAATATCATAGGGTTTGGTTATACGAAAATTTGCTGCAATCGATATTGGGTCCAATGCTGTTAGGTTACTTATAAACAATGTGATAGAACACCAAAACAAGCCCGCCGTCTTTAAGAAAAGCGAGCTGGTGAGAGTACCTGTCCGTTTAGGGGAAGATGCTTTTTTAAAAGGTGAGATATCCGAGAGAAACCAAAATCGTTTGGTGAAGACCATGCAGGCCTTCAAGCTTCTAATGGATGTTTATGGTGTGGAAAAGTATATGGCCTGTGCCACTTCTGCCCTTAGGGAGGCTAAAAATGGTGCCAGTGTGGTGGAAAAGGTCAAAAAAGAGTCGGAGATCGACGTTCGTGTTATTGACGGAAAACAAGAAGCCTCGATTATTGCGTCCACAGATCTAAAGGACATTATTAAAAATGATCGGCTTTATCTGTATGTGGATGTTGGAGGGGGCAGTACAGAATTTACGATTATCGATAAAGGGAAGCCGTTGTTTTCCAAATCCTTTAAGATAGGCACGCTTAGAATACTGAACGAATTGGTCAACGATTCCGTTTGGGATGAAATAAAGACCTGGATCAAATCAAACATTCCCAATGACAAAACGGTAGAAATCATTGGATCTGGGGGAAACATCAATAAACTTCATAAAATGTCCGGCAGAAAAGTAGGGCAACCCCTTTCCTATATTTGGTTGAATGCGCAATATCATTTCTTGGACAGTATGGCATACGAGGACAGAATCTCGGAACTTGGCCTTAACCAGGACCGCGCAGATGTAATAATACCTGCAACCAAAATATTCCTAAATGCTGCCAAGTGGAGCAAGGCCAAAAAAATTCTTGTACCCAAGATTGGCTTGGCCGACGGAATGATAAAAATGTTGTACTACCACGAAAATTAACCGTGCATGGTCTCCTTTTTGCCGAGGTTCTTCATTAATTGGGCCTCATATTCCAATAGATCCTCCCATTTTTTGTCCACTTCCTCCCTGTTGCCATATTTACGGGCAAACTTTAGGAACATGGTGTAGTGGTTCGCTTCGCTTACCATTAGGTTGCGGTAAAACTCGGATAATTCCTCGTCGTCCAATTCCTCCGAAAGTAACCTGAAACGCTCACAGCTGCGAGCCTCTATCAGTGCCGCATATAAAAGTTTATGTACCAAGTGGGTTTCCCTACTGCCACCCTTGGGGAAGAATTTCATCAATTCAACCACATATTCATCTTTGCGCTCGCGACCCAAAACCCATCCACGATCTAAAATTTTGTCATGAACCATGTTGAAATGTCCCATCTCTTCACGGGCAAGCGCGGTCATTTCCTTTACCAGTTCCGATTTTTCCGGAAAACCAATAATCAACGAAATGGCCGTACTGGCAGCTTTCTGCTCGCAATAGGCATGATCTGTCAAAATTTCTTCGATATTCTTTTCAACAATGTTTACCCATCTTGGGTCCGTAGGTAATTTTAGGCCTAGCATGAATATATTTTAGAAAGTTACGGATGCAAAGATAAAAAGTATTGTGTGGTAAGTTTAAAAATCGAGGTCAAACTCTTTTCTGAGGAGGTCTATATTTGGGTTTTTCTCCCTTAATTTTTCGTATTTCTCCTCTGGAGTAAAAGCAAATTTTTTGGCCACCTCTTCATTCACCGTAATTTGTAGGGAAATGGAATAGTTGTTCAGTTTTTGTTTGAGGTAATCCAACATTAAACTTTGTTCCCTTTCGATTTCCTTTTTCATGGTGCCGTTGGGGAGCTCTATCCAAATCGTGTTTGCATTTTTCAGTTTGGGAACATCGGTCTGTAGGTTGCTGGCCAATATTTTTTTACCCTGTTTTTCCAATTGATGGACAAAATCATCCCAATGTTTTTGCATTTCTTTTTCCTCAAAGGCATCTTTTGGTAAATCTTCTTCCGCAATACTTGGGGATTTGGTTTTTTCGTGTGCCTTTTTGACCTTGATGCTGGATAGTGAAAGCCCCGAAACACGCTTTTCAGCTATCTTTATGTTTATCTTTTTTGGCTGATAACTTTCTTTGGGCTCACTGATATTTCCTACTGCAACTTCTTTGGTTGCAGGGGTTTCCTTGGGTTCATTTGTGATGGTCGGTGGGGTGGCCGGTTTTTCTGTTACCGCCATCGGTTGGGACGCAGCGTTATTTTGTGATTGTGTGGCAGTACCGTTTGACGATGTTTTTTTTCCTGCAAAATGAGAGGCGGGAATTATGAAATTAGAGTTTTTTTTTTCTCCATCGAAAGTGATGGACGCCAATTTCATTAAAGTAAGTTCAACCAGTAATCGCTGGTTCTTACTGGCCTTGTATTTTAGGTCACAGTCGTTCGCCAAGTCTATGGCCTTTAAAAGAAATTCTTTTGGTGCCTTTTTTGCTTGTTCTTGGTACTGCTGCTTCACATCGTCGCCCACCTCCAAAAGATTTAATGTATCAGGATGTTGGCAAACCATCAAATCCCTAAAATGAGAAGCCAATCCAGTGATAAAATGATGGCCATCAAATCCAAGGGACAAAATCTTGTTGAAAAGAATCAAGAGTTCTGGTATGTTGTTTTCCAGAATTAGATCTGTTGCGGAGAAATAAATATCGTAATCGAGAACATTGAGGTTTTCGGTTACAGCCTTTCTGGTCAATTCCTTTCCCGAAAAACTGACTACGCGATCAAAAATGGATAACGCATCACGCATGGCGCCATCTGCTTTTTGTGCAATAATGTGAAGCGCACTTTCCTCTGCCTTTATACCTTGCTGCTCCGCGATATGTTTTAAATACTCTGCGGCATCTTTGACTGTGATACGCTTAAAATCAAATATTTGGCATCTTGATAGAATGGTGGGGATTATTTTGTGCTTTTCGGTGGTCGCCAAAATAAAAATGGCATGCTTTGGAGGTTCTTCCAAGGTTTTCAAAAAGGCATTGAAAGCCGATTGGGATAGCATGTGCACCTCGTCAATAATGTACACCTTGTACTTTCCTGTTTGTGGTGGGATGCGTACTTGATCTATCAAACTGCGAATATCGTCCACAGAGTTGTTGGAGGCGGCATCCAGTTCAAAAATGTTGAAGGCAAAATCCTCATCTTCCCTTTCAGTGCCATCCTGGTTTATTTTCTTGGCCAAAATACGGGCACAGGTTGTTTTACCAACACCTCTTGGACCACAGAACAAAAGGGCCTGTGCCAAATGGTCGTGCTCAATGGCGTTCATCAACGTATTGGTAATGGACGACTGGCCCACAACATCCTTGAATGTTTGGGGTCTATATTTTCTAGCTGATACTATAAATGGTTCCAATGCTGGGAAAAATAGAATTACTACAAATATAAAAATAGGATTGCGTAAAGTTGACTACAAGTGCACAGTTAAGCCTTTTTTTATTAACAATTGGGTTACCTTTGTAAATTAGCAGGCCACCTTATCGCTGCAAGTATGGGCAACCGTGCTTGGAGAGGAAAGTCCGGACACCAAAGTGCAGCATAGCGGGTAACGCCCGTCCGCCGTGAGGCGAGGACCAGTGCAACAGAAAGCAAGTACAGTTCGGCTGTAGTGAAATCGGCAAACTCTATGCGGTGAAACGCCATGTAAACCAACGTTTGAGGGTTGCACGCCCGAGTTGGAGGGTAGGCGGTTGGAACACTTGGGTAACCATTTGTCTAGATAAATGATAAGGATATACAGAATCCGGCTTATGGCCTGCTTTTAATCAACTTCGAAGAAACTGAAAATACTACCTCCATACTTTCTTTGTTCCGAAAATTTGGGATGCCCGGAAAGATCGGTTTGTTCAGAGTGTTCAATCACCAAAACGCCTTCAGCGAGCAAGAGTTGTTTTTCAAAGACCAGGTCCGCGATTTTTAAAAATTGTTCGGTATCAAAAGCATAGGGCGGGTCCGCAAAAATAAGATCAAATTTTTCAGGGGTGCCCTGTAGAAACCTATATACATCGGATTTTATGGTGGAGATGGGGAAACCCAGTTCTTGCGAAGTTTTTGAAATGTATTTCACACAACCTTGATGGGCGTCCACTGCGGTTATTTTTTCGGTGCCCCTGGATGCAAACTCGTAACTAATATTGCCCGTTCCCGCAAATAGGTCCAGTACGTTGAGTCCATCAAAATAAAAGCGATTGTTCAGGATATTGAACAGGGCTTCCTTGGCCATGTCCGTCGTGGGCCTTACAGGTAGTTTTTTTGGGGCAGTCAACCTTTTGCCCTTGTATTTTCCTGAAACAATACGCATTTATAGGGAGCTTAAAATCGAAAAGTC
This sequence comes from Allomuricauda sp., assembly GCF_002699205.1. Lineage (GTDB taxonomy): Bacteria > Bacteroidota > Bacteroidia > Flavobacteriales > Flavobacteriaceae > Flagellimonas. The sequence continues at coordinate 111,701 of NZ_PABT01000011.1, read as the reverse complement.
TATGCTCTCATTTTCCAATTGTTCATTGTGCAAAGAGGAATTCCCTGGTACAAAAACTGAAATATTTTTAACGTATTTGTAGCAGAGTTCGTAGATATCATCTCCTTCTTCAATGGTTCCGAAAAGTTTAAGTTGCACTTTTTCCAAATCCATTTGCAATTGCTCCAGACTGAACAATAAATAATAAAGAAAATCCTCTTTGGTATTGTATTCAAATTGGTTGTAGAACAACAGTTTTTTATCGGAGATTACCATCATTTCCATTTCCCGTTCCGATACCTGGACAAAGCAAACAGGTTCGGAGGTTGTTCTGTTTTGATTCAATAAGGTGTTGATGAGAACAGTACCGCTATGTTTGAATTCAAACTCCCCGAAGAGTTCAAAAATAAAGTTGTTTACATTGGTATATGGAATGTAAACATTGATGATTTCCTGATTGGGTATTTCATCGTAGGCGATAAGGTCATTTGCCATTATTTTGGCATTGAACTTTAGATAGTTTGGTAGTTCTTCTTTGTTGAAAAGCGGTTTGGGGACCAAGCCGAACATATTGTTTTTATGGATGACCATTACTTCGGAAAAGTTACTTCCAATTTCTCCCTGTTCGCTCAGTTTCCCTTTTAACTCCTTGAGCATAAGGTAAGGGGTTAACTGCGTTTTGAAGTGAACTTTTTCAAAAGCCAGGATGTTATTGGTAATGGTATCCAATACGCAAAAAGAAAGTCCATTCAAGCCAGCTTGAATGGACAGTTTTTTATGGGTGCTATTTGTATCGTTCGGTACTATAGCTAGTTTATATTTTTCCTATCGTAGATAGGTGGCCAGTTACCGTTTGTACTTACATCGGTCAATGAACCTACTTTAATTTCGGAACCGTTCACTTCCTCAACACTCTGATGGGTGTTTTCTTTTTCGACCAAATCTTCTGGCTGGTCGTAAAGCACAACGTTTTTCTTCACTTTGGCTTCAAAAACAGGAACTTTGTACCCGCCCTTGTCAATAATATCCGCCTTCATTTCAAATTTCTCGTTGTTTTGGGCAAAAGGAACGTTCATCATGGTTTTGTAACGGTCGTCAGCCCCAAAAAGGGAGTCTTTTACCTTTACTGTTCCCAAAGTATCCACGATAACCGTGTCCTGTTGCATTTCAATTTGATAGACCTTATCATATCTCATGAACGAGGAGTCACGTTGTGTGGTAATGGTGTAATGGCCTGTATCTATGAATTTGATCAAGCTTTCAAAATCATTGGCATATTTTCCGTTTACCGTTTTGTAAGCTTCCTGGGAATCCCTAATATCTTTGAGTTTGTTGATAACTTGGGTGAATCTTTCGGTTTTCACCTTATTGAACTCAATGGGGGCATTGATGGAGTCATATATTTTATACCCTAGGTAAATACTCAAAATTCCAAAGAGAATTACCAGAACCGGCTTTATTTTTTGAGGTAAAAATCTATCGATCAAGAAAACAAGCCCTATGGTCACAAGGCATATTAATACAACAATAAGAATTAAGTTTAACATATCTGATACTGTCTTTCAAAGTTAATTTAGTGGTTACAGACAAATCTACAATATTTTTTTAATTGCGAAACTTTTTGCTTTAAAAAAGAGCGCTATATTTAGCCCTCATGAATGAATTTACCGCATCTGGATTTTTAAAGATTTTAACGGATAAATTTCCCCACGTACCTACCACAAAACAAGGTTTGGCACTTAATATGCTGGCTAACTTTGTTTTAGGAAATAAAAAGGATAATGTCTTCCTTTTAAAAGGATTTGCTGGAACGGGGAAAACCACCTTGGTCGCCACTTTGGTGAGCAGTCTTTGGAAGGTTAAAATGAGCGCTGTTTTGATGGCGCCAACGGGAAGGGCAGCAAAAGTTATGTCCGTTTATTCGGGAAACAAGTCATTTACCATTCATAAAAAGATATACTTTCCAAAGAAACAAGCTGGAGGGGGAATTCAATTTGTACTTGCCCCGAACAAACATAGAAACACGATTTTTATAGTGGACGAAGCATCCATGATCCCCGATACTCCTGCGGATTCCAAATTGTTTGAAAATGGTTCCCTATTGGACGATTTGATGTTTTATGTACACTCCGGCCATAATTGTAAACTGATCTTAATTGGTGATACTGCCCAGTTGCCACCGGTAAAGCTCGATTTGAGCCCTGCACTGGACGAAAACCGCCTTTCCTTGAACTATGATAAAGAAGTAGAGTGCTTGGAGCTGGATGAGGTCATGCGGCAATCTGGAGAATCGGGCATCCTATATAACGCTACCAATCTCAGGGAGCAATTGCAATCTGAATTTTTTGGGGACTTTAAGTTTGAGTTGGACAATTTTACGGATATAGTCAGGTTGATCGATGGAAATGAGATACAAGAGGCCATAGATTCATCTTATAGTCAAAACGGCAAAGAACAGACCGCCATAATTGTCCGCTCCAATAAAAGGGCAAATCTATACAACCAAAATATAAGGGAGCGTATCCTTTTTTTGGACAATGAAATCGCTGTAGGTGATTATATGATGGTCGTCAAAAACAATTACTTTTGGTTAAAACCAAACTCTGAGGCCGGTTTTATTGCGAATGGAGATATTATTGAGATATTGGAACTGTTTGCCATAAAAGAACTTTATGGCTTTAAGTTTGCCGAAGTAAAGGTGAAAATGGTGGATTACCCTGGGCAAAAACCATTTGAGACTGTTCTCCTATTGGATACCATAACAGCGGAGACACCATCACTGTCCTATGAAGACGGCAACAGACTGTATCAAGAAGTAATGAAAGACTACGCCCATGAAAAATCCAAATATCGGAAGTTTTTAGGGGTCAAGAACAATAAGTTCTTTAACGCCCTTCAAGTGAAATTCTCGTATGCCATTACCTGCCACAAATCGCAAGGGGGCCAGTGGAACACTGTTTTTGTGGAACAGCCCTATTTGCCCAACGGTGTGGATAAGGATTATTTACGATGGCTCTATACCGCTGTAACAAGGGCGGAGCAACAGCTATACCTCATCGGTTTCAAAGATGATTTTTTTCTTGACTAGGAATACCCTATTTTAGACATCAGCATGAATATAGAACCAGATACCATAATAAGTTTGTTCCTCGGAATCGGATTGGCAGCTTCCGTAGGCTTTCGCGTTTTCCTGCCACTTTTCGCCCTAAGTTTTGCGGCATATCTAGGGGTTTGGGACCTTAACGAGAACTGGCAATGGATAGGCAGCCTCACCGCTTTGATCACCTTGGGGGTGGCTACGATCGTTGAGATTTTCGCCTACTTTATTCCTTGGGTGGACAACGTGTTGGACAGCATCGCCATTCCTTTGGCCGGAATTGCGGGGACAGCGGTCGTTGTTTCTACAGCGGCAAATTTAGATCCGGTTGTGACCTGGTCTTTGGCCATTATCGCAGGAGGAGGAACGGCAACGGCCATTAAAGGGGCAAACGCAGCGGGCAGGCTCACTTCCACGGGAACCACGGGAGGGTTGGCCAACCCACTGGTATCCACTGTGGAAACTGGAGCAGCGGTAGCCGTTAGTACTGCATCCATCTTGGTGCCGCCAATTGCAGCGATCTTGGTCATCATCATTTTATTGGTCATATTTAGGATTTACAGAAAAATCAGACCCAAAGCAAAATAGCAATCGTTCAACCAAAAAACTAGACGTGAAAATAATTTCCATGATTCCCGCCCGCTATAAGGCCTCAAGGTTTCCAGCAAAATTGATGCAGGATCTTGGCGGGAAACCCGTAATTGTCAGGACCTACGAAGCTGCCGTAAATACAGGACTTTTTGATGAGGTTTACGTGGTTACGGACAGCCAAATAATCTCCGATGTGATCGTGGAAATTGGAGGTAAGGTGATAATGAGCAAAAATACCCATGAGAGTGGAAGCGATAGGATTGCGGAGGCCGTTGAGGATATGGATGTGGATATTGTGATCAACGTTCAGGGAGACGAGCCCTTTATAGATTCGGAAAGCTTGAAAAAAATTATCCAGGTCTTTAAAAATGATACGGATAAAAAGATAGATCTTGCCTCGCTAATGACCCCGATTACGGATTGGGATGAAATTTCCAATCCCAATACGGTAAAAGTAATCGTGGACAATCAAGATTTTGCCCTGTATTTCTCGCGTTCCCCCATTCCCTATCCTAGAGACAAGGAAGTTGAGGTACCGTATTACAAGCACAAAGGTGTCTACGTTTTTAGAAAACGGGCATTAATGGATTTTCAAAAGTTGCCGATGTTGCCCTTGGAGGCCAAAGAAAAAATAGAGGCCATACGATTTTTGGAGTATGGCAAAAAAATAAAAATGGTGGAAACCCATGTCACTGGAATTGAAATTGACACCCCAGAAGATCTGGAAAGGGCAAGAAAGATATGGAAGTAGATTTCTCCAACATAAAAACAATTGGTTTTGATGCGGACGATACCCTGTGGGTAAACGAAACCTACTTTAGGGAAACCGAAGAAAAGTTTGCGGAACTTTTGGAAGGTTACGAGACCAAAAATAAGATTGACCAAGAACTCTTTAAAATTGAAATGGACAACTTGGATATTTATGGTTACGGTATTAAAGGTTTTGTACTTTCCATGATCGAATCCGCACTGGACCTTTCCAATCATAAGGTTCCGCAAAAGACCATTGGTGAAATTTTGAATCTTGGAAAAAAGATGATTTCCCATCCAGTAGAGTTGCTTGATGGCGTAGAGGAAGTCCTATCAAAATTGGTGGGCAAGTATAGATTGATCGTACTTACTAAAGGTGATTTGTTGGACCAGGAAAGGAAATTGGAGAAATCGGGACTTTCCAAGTACTTTCACCATGTAGAAGTATTGAGCGATAAAAAAGAACATAATTACAGTAATTTACTGGAGCATTTAAACATAGATGTAGGTGAATTTTTAATGATAGGCAATTCCTTAAAGTCGGATGTACTGCCTATCTTGAATATTGGTGCAAAAGCGGTTCATGTGCCTTTTCACACCACGTGGGCTCACGAAATGGTACCGGAGGAAGAGATGGTGAACAACCATTTGAAATTGAACAGTATTAAGGATATCCTGAAGTATTTGGACAACTAATGAAGACAGAAGATAATTTGAAAAAACAGCAAACAGCCTCGAGTCATAAAACAAGTTTCAGAAACTTTCCCATGGTTCCCAGGGTAATTTTTGGGCCTGGATGTTTTTCGCAATTGGGGGATATTTTGTTGCCCATGCGCAAAAGTTCGGATGCACCATTTATATATTTAGTGGACGATTTCTTCGAAAACAATGAGTTTTTGGAAAAAATGCCTTTGATGTTCAATGATGAGATCATATTTATTTCGGCGGAAGAGGAACCCAAAACTGCCCAAGTAGATGCCTTGGTGGCCCAGATTAGGGAGAAGTACAGCGAACTCCCTTCAGGGGTGATTGGAATTGGAGGGGGGACATTACTGGATTTGGCCAAGGCCGTATCCATTTTATTGAATAACAAAGGACTCGCAAAAGACTACCAAGGTTGGGACTTGGTGAACAAACCGGCCCTGTACCATGTTGGCATTCCTACCATTAGTGGCACAGGGGCCGAAGTGTCCCGGACCACGGTATTATTGGGGCCGGAAAAAAAATTGGGGATTAATTCCGATTTTACACCTTTTGATCAAGTGCTGTTAGATCCCGATTTCAGTAAAACAGTTCCCAAGGAGCAATGGTTCTATACGGGAATGGATTGTTTTATCCATTGTGTGGAATCTTTAACAGGGACCTATCTGAATGCCTTTAGTCAAAGTTATGGTGAAAAAGCCATGGAGCTTTGTAAAGAAGTATTTCTTGGGGACATACCCGACAAAGAATCAAGGGAGAAGTTAATGATGGCTTCCTGGCACGGGGGAATGAGTATCGCATATTCACAAGTAGGGGTGGCACATGCCATGAGCTATGGTCTATCCTACCTTTTGGGCGTGAAACACGGTATAGGGAATTGTTTGGTGTTCCAACACCTGGAAGAATTTTATCCCGAAGGAGTTTCATTGTTCAACAAAATGATGGATAAACACGGCATAACACTGCCAAAAGGTATCTGCGCCGATCTCACCCAAAACGATTTTGATGTTATGGTCAATGTTTCATTGAGCCTGGAACCTCTTTGGGAAAATGCGCTCGGAAGGGATTGGAAAGCCATAATGACCCCAAAACGCCTCCAGGCCCTTTTTGAAAAAATATAGGTTTGTTCTTTAAATTAACAGACCATTGAAGACAAATGCATAAACTGTCCAAATTTATATACTTTAAAGTGTTGGGGTGGAAACTCAAGGGTTCTTTCCCCAATGTGGATAAGTGTGTGGTAATCGTGGTTCCCCATACACATTGGTTGGACTTTTTTTTGGGACTTTTGATCAGGAAAGTGGTGAACAAGGAAATTAACTTTATTGGAAAAAAGAGTCTTTTTAAACCACCTTTCGGATGGTTTTTTAGGTGGACAGGAGGTACACCCGTAGATCGTTCCAAAAGTTCCAATACGGTAGATAACATTGTTCAGATCTTCAATGATAGAAAAGTGTTCAGGCTTGCGCTTGCACCTGAAGGGACCCGAAAAAAAGTAGAACAATTAAGAACAGGGTTTTATCATATTGCCAAAAAAGCAAATGTTCCTCTTGTAATGGTAGCTTTTGATTTTGGAAAAAAAGAAATCAAAATTGGGGAGCCCTTTTATCCCACAGGGTCCATGGATAGGGATCTTGAAAAAATCCATGAATTTTACAAAGGCGTAAAAGGCAAAATACCAGAGTACAGTTTTTGAAAAAAATTACTCTTTCATACTGTGAAAGACGTTCTGAGTATCGTCTATTTTAATTTAAATAATTGATATTAAATTAGTTATATACAATTTTAATTTCATTAGTTCGATATTAGTTCGGTTTTGAGAGATAATTCTAATGAGTGATTACTTTATTCTCACCAATGATAATCAAAATTTCAAAGAGATTGAAGTAATGCGGGGCATTCATTTGCAGATATACATAGGGGAAACCCACAGTTTTTATGGGGATTTCCTGTAATGGGGTCTCAAATAAATTTTCTAAATTAGAGAACTCCCCCATTTTGAAAGCCACTCAAAATGAGGTGTGTGTATTTCTTACCCTAAAATTGGCTTTCCTAATTTTTTGAATATTTAAAAATTATCGAATATGAAAGCCACTATTCTACTCTTATTTCTCATTTTTTGCTTTTTTTCAGTACCAATTTCAGCTCAATATGGCCGGTTTACAGAAGAAGAAAGACTTCGCGAACTCAGGAAAAATAGCGAACCATTACGTTTGCTTGTAGAGGATATCCGTAGGGCGGTTTACGCAAGCGAAAAGGACTTGGACGACTGCCTGCCTCCTTTTACAAGTGCAACAATAACCCTTGAAGGGACATCGGAAGGCGAGGCGGGAATTGAATTAAACCTAGTTCTGTTTAAAATAACATCAAAAAAGAAAAAAGGGAAAATAAACAAATCCGTAATAACTTTTGTAAGGGACACGATTTTTAGTCCATTGATGGATAAAGTGAGAGATGGAAGCACTGAGAATTTTAATATTATTAGAAATCTTATTGTCTCCCAAGCATATTCAAACTGTGTTTCCTCAACTGCAATAAAGGAGTTAACATCTGATTTGAAAGATAAAACTGTCCTATTTAATATTTTAGAATATGAAAATTTAGAGAATATATCTGATGAAGACGCTGAGGAAATTATAACTGAAGCTTTTAAAACACAAAAGTTGGAAGTAGAAGTCAGTTTTATTGTCGAAAAGGAGTCTAGCATAAGCGGAGAGTTCAAAATTACTCCAATAACGGGCTCTTTAAGCGGAAACCTGAAACGAAAAAATGTTCAAACTGTAAAAGTGACTTTTGGCAAAGACCCTAGTTAAAAAATGCATTATGCCATATTTTCACAAAAAGCATCTAATTTATGACTCAAGTGATATAAATAAAAATTACAATGACAATGGATACACAATCAAAGGAAGCTTGCGAAATTTTTGAAAGTATTGTTGAGGCCTATGAAAGATTATTTAAGAATGCTCCACCATTAAGGCTAGATTCCGCTGATAAAGTTAAAAAAGAAATTGAAGGGCAAATTAAAATAGCATCGGCTTATAATGAACTTGGCTTGTATCAGTATTGTCCAGATAAAATTGAAGATTGGAGAAAAAGATTAAGAACAGTTGCTGAAAGTATTAAAATACTTCCAAGCGAATAATTTGTTTATACTTCAATTAAATTTATATTCGGTGGAAGTTCTTGTCTATTTGTTTGTTAATTGGATACTTGGTATTTTGTGATGAGGCCCAATCATATTTTGAAAGAATATATATGAACGAAATATTTAACCCAATTGGGTCAATTTGGCATAGGTGGGATCCTCATATCCATATTCCGGGGACACTAAAGAACGATAATTACAAAGGTGAAAATCCATTGGATGAATTTGTCCAAAGAATAAACATTTCTTCCCCTCCGATTAAAGCTTTAGGTATTACCGAATACTACGTTCTTGACGGTTATGAGAAAATCTTGCCAATTTTCAATGCCGGAAAATTGCCAAATGTAAAACTACTTTTTCCTAACATAGAACTTCGATTTGCCGTTAATGCAGGAAAAGGGTCTCCGATAAATTTGCATTTATTGGTAAGTCCAGAAGACCCTGAACACATTGACAAAACAAAGAGATTTCTTAGGGATTTAAAATTTAAGTATGATAGTGAAATCTATGGTTGCACGAATGACGAACTAATCAAATTGGGCGCTGCCTATTTAAAGAAAACTACTGATAACCAGCATTTGTTAAAAACAGGCATAGAACAATTCAAGGTTTCATCTGACAATCTTCAAGAGGCTTTCAGTAATCATAAATGGGCGCGTGAGAACATTTTAGTCGCAATTCCCGCAAGTAAAGGGGATGGTACTGCTCAACTTCAGGAGGATGGACTAAAAGCGTTAAGGGAAGAACTTCAACGCATGGCACATATTGTGTTTTCTGGTAGACCAGGTGATAGGGAATATTGGTGTGGAAAAGGGACAGATTCCAAAGAAGCAATCATTGAGAAGTACAACGGCCTTAAACCGTGTTTACATGGGAGCGATGCCCATGATTTGGAGCACGTAGGAAACCCTGATTTAGACCGCTATTGTTGGATTAGAGGTGATTTAAAATTTGAGACCTTACGACAGATTTGTTTTGAACCTGAAAGAAGGGTTTATATTGGGAAGGAAATACCAAGTGATGGTTATCCTTCTCATACAATTGAAAAAGTAAGTGTTAAAAATGCAGATTGGTTAAAAACATCGGAGATAGGGATAAACTCGGGATTGGTTGCAATCATTGGGGCTAGAGGGTCAGGCAAAACCGCATTGGTCGAAATGATAGCCGCTGGGGCGGGAAGTGTAGACCAAACCCATACAAAGAGATCATTTCTTGAAAGGGCCCAAAAACTTCTAACAAAAACAACAAGCACGATTAACTGGGGTAATAGAGAACACCAGGAATTTCCTGTGGATGTTAAAAAATTACCAGCCGAAAGTGAAGAGCCCAGAGTTCGCTATTTATCTCAGCAGTTCGTTGAATATCTCTGCTCTTCGGATGGGCTGGCCGATGAACTTGTAAATGCGATTGAACAGGTTATTTTTGATGCCCATGGCGTGGATGAACGCCTAGGAACAAGGTCTTTTAAGGAATTAAGAGAAATTAAAACAGAGTCCATTAGACGCGGTATCGACAAATATCAGGAACTGCTTCAAGAAATTGGTGATGAAATATCTGTTCAAGATGATTTGGCACGCAATATCGAAGAGTTGAAAAAGAAAAGGACTATAGAAAATGGTGCTATAACTAGGATGAAGGAGGACCGGAAAAAACTCACTCCATCTGACAATAAAGAAGTTCTTGAAAAACTTGACAAGGTTCGTGAAGCCGCAGAGACAAAGTCTCAATTGATCGCAGGATTTGAAAAAAAAGAATTAAAACTCCAAGGTTTAAAGGAGGAGGCTGAACAATTTCAAAATGATAGTTCGCTAGTTCAACTTAATGCTCTTAAAGAAGAATATGCAGAAGCCGATCTGACTGAAGAACAATGGGAAAAATTCACTTTAACCTATAAGGGAGATGTCAAATCTCTATTGAATGAAAAGTTGATTGAAGTAGGAAAGGAGATAAAGAAGCACAAAGGCCAAACTGAAATTGAGGTGGAAGAAGTTAATGAAAAAACAGAGGCTTATTTGAGTTCTTACGATAATTTATCTTCGAATACTTATTCATTGCTTATTAAAGAACAACGCCGTTTGGAAGCAGTAATTGGAGTAGATAATGAGAAACGAAAAAAGTATACGGACCTCTCCAATAAAATAGCCGTTTTAGAGTCGGCACTCAAACAAAGAGACAAGGAAATAGAAAAAGCGGAAGCCGCTCCAAAAAAAATTGAAGAGCTTTTCCTTAAGCGAAAGAGCACTTATGAGCTATTGATCGGACAAATTGAAAAGGAAGAAAAGCTATTATCCAAATTATACAGCCCTTTACAGGAGAGGCTTAGTTCTCAGGATGGCACCCTGTCCAAATTGACTTTTTCAGTAAGGCGCATTGTAAATATTGAACAATGGGCTGAATCCGGTGAGAGATTGATTGATAGATCGAGAATAGGTCCCTTTAAGGGTGTTGGCACACTTACAGAAATTATCAAAAGAGAACTCGAAGAAGTATGGAAAACTGGTTCTTGCAAGGAAATTGCTCAAGCAATGGCGGATTTTCGATCAAAATACGGGCCAGATTTTTGGAAGCATGCATTCGAAGATGCTAGAAAAAATCGGGAAACTAAAAAATATTGGTACGATCAGATTTCCAACTGGTTATATAGTATTGGCCACGTGAGTGTGAATTATGGTCTCCAATATGAAGGAGTCGATGTGCAACAGCTCTCCCCAGGAACGAGAGGGATTGTTCTATTGTTGCTCTATCTATCGATAGATATTGATGATGAACGACCATTGATTATTGATCAACCAGAGGAAAATCTTGACCCTAAATCAATTTTTGACGAATTGGTCGATAAGTTTAAAGAAGCCAAAAACAGAAGGCAAATAATTATAGTCACTCATAATGCCAACCTCGTTGTCAATACTGATGCAGATCAGGTCATTGTCGCCTCTAGAGGAGAGCACAAAATGGGTTCTCTTCCAGACATTGCGTATGAAAGTGGAGGATTGGAAAACCCCCAAATTCGAAATGCTGTTTGCACCATTCTAGAAGGGGGCAAACGTGCATTTGAAGAACGGGCTAAAAGGTTGAGAATTTCTATATGATTTTTTATTTCTCATGTTAAGTAACGGAATGGTATTGATGAGTTGGCAAAAAGAATACTAAATCCTAATCCTCCTTTTACGTAAATGAATAGCCTCGATGATGGCTAAAAATATAGATTTACTTAAGCTTTTTAGAACTGGTCTTCCATAAAGAAATGGGAAAGAATTTTCTTTTTAGCTTTAGAAGTTCTTTGTCAACTTCAAATAGAGTTTTTCGTAATTCGGAACTTTCTTGTGTTCCTTAAGGCAAGTCAAAATTTGCTCCATGGATAGAACGGACATATATGGACTCATACGAGTGACCTTCGGTTTATGAGCCCGACGAGCTACCTACTGCTCTACCCCGCGGTTTTATAACTTTTTAACTGACAGTTAGTTAATATTTGCTCTGATTTCATCAAATGCCTGCTCCGTATGCGCCTTCGTATGCGGTACAGGACGACAAAAATACCATAAATAAATGTAATCTCACAGGATTGAGAAGTATATTATGGAACCGATGCAGTTTCTACCTTGAATTGCGGTTTATCTAGATGGCTTTTATTGCAGATAGAATATTCACGAAATTCTGTAGGCTTTCTCGAGACTGTCATTCTGTTCTTTTCAAGATACGATAAAGCGTACTGCGCCTCTAAGATGAGCAGTTAATGGAGAACAACAACTTGATTATGATCTTATAGACAATATCAAATAATTCTTCAATAAAGTTTAAATTTTTTTTGTAAAAAAAGATTAATTTAACCTAAATCGGCTAATAAAGAGTAGTTTACAAGTACCGGAAGTACTATCGGTAACGATTTAGTAATGGTGCTTACTGCACTTGTTTTCATTTGATTACCTTGTAAATCATTACTGCAAATTTATAAAAAATAAAGGTAAAGCCGTGAAACTTTACCTTTATTTTTCGTCTTGTTCGTCCATCCTTTTAATGAGCGCATCCCGAAGACTATCGAGGAACTTTGTGCGGTTCATCTTTCTGGCTTTCAATTCCAGATAGGAATGATAGAAATCCCCTAAGTCAATATTAAACATATTTTCAAAGGTTTTGGCTATGATTTTAATGTCTGCATTACCGTTGTCAATCGAACCTTGCGAATGCAGCGAATATATCAACTCGATGAGTGAGGTCTTGCTGCCCGTCCAGTTTAAAGGCGGGTTTTCCCAAATTCTTTTCTGACTGTTGTTATTCAACTGGTCTTCGAGATAAACCTGTATCAAATCATTGGCAATAATCTTGGCTACTTTGTAATCGTGTGAGGTTGTAAAATTGTGGTCTGCCTCAAAATAATAGGTGTCTAAACTTAGCTTAATATCGTGTTTGCCACGTACAAAGTATTTGTTATCAAGATGGGTGCTGTTGGTTCTGTAATACTTGTAAAATTCCAGATTGGCATCGAAGTACCGCTTGATTTTGGAAAGCTCAATATTGAGGTATTTCCTGATAATTTTATCCCCTCCACGTGGTCTTTTTGTTTCAATTTTATAAATCGAATTGAAGAAGATAAGTTTTGAAACTAACTGCGGCTTTAGCTGCTTGAAAAACAATATTTCTTCTTCCGCATCTTTAAATCCCTTTTCTTGAATGTGCTTCTTTACCTCTTCAATCTTCTGCAATACCAGCACAATAGCATTTTCATACGATACCAATGAATTATTCTGCTCGTAGGTCAATTCACTTATTCTATCGTCTAATTCGTTTGTTATAGTATGGCAATAATCTGTCATTGAAAGCGGAATTTTAAGTATGATACCAATAAAAAGGATAAAATGAGGCAGTAATTGCAGGTATCCTACAATAAATTACCTCATTTCAATATGTTTGTTATAGTATGCTTATAGGAAAGCCATATCCGCTTTCACTTTTGAAACTGAATAGGGCTTGTGTATTAAACCATTAAAGGTTCTGCTTTAAAGCCTTTTTTCTTAACGATGGCAACTATTTCATCTTCTGTAATTCCCTCTGATTTTACGGTTAGAATTTTGTCATTGTTAGCTGTATCTACATTCCATTCGCAGATACCGTCCGCTCCGTCCAAATCAGCTTTTACTTTTGATACGCATCCACCACAATTAAGGTTGGTTTTGAATTGAAATTCTCTATTTTCCATTTTTTTGAAATTTATTTATAATGTTTTGTACTGTTGCAAAATTCAGCATAATTCCAAAGCCTTCTATTGTGATATTTCTTGTTTGATTTGTGACTTTTACTGATTTAGCCCGTATTATAAAAAGCAAAAAGGTCATAGCAACGCTACAACCTTTCCCAATCTTGTATTGAAATGCTTTAGTAGATGAGCGAAAGCCCTACACCAAAGCCCATATCACTATCATAGTGTGTTCTGATACCGATATGCCTTGTCAGGATATACCGCAGGTCTGCCATATATTCCAAATCGGTATTGACCATAAATCCGGCTCTTAGTCTTCGGGAGATAGGTATATCCTCACGCATTAACGATACACGAAAAATCCCATCGTGATATACTTCTGCCTGTACATTAACGAGCATTGGCAGGGTGTACATTACACCCAAGCTGACTGCTGCCCGGTTGTCCTTTTTATTGACCTGTCCGAACAGGTTTTGCTCGTGTTCGTCCATTCCCATTTTGCGGTATCGCCAATCGAAACCGATAAACGGCATCAGCCATTGCATTTTACCGATGTAACGTCCTAAATGGGTTTCTACTTCGTAGCCGTGCATATCGTTGTAGCCTAAACGCCATTCTGTACCCAAACTGTAACGGGCGTTCATCAGCATAGCTTCCCCGTCTATACCGTTGATGGCAAAGTCGCTCTGTGCCATTAAGTGTGGCATATTGCTTTCCCGCTGTAACATTTTATAGGCTTTTTCCTTGTTGGGCAATTCGGGATTTTTATAATCGTCCACTGCAAAAACCCTGTTCATTCCTGCCATCATATGGTACAGGATATGGCAATGGAAAAACCAATCGCCCTCGGTATTGGCAAGAAACTCGATGGTATCGGTTTCCATCGGCATAATGTCGATTATATTTTTCATCGGTGCATTTTCGCCGTGCTCATTCAGCACCCTGAAATCAAAACCGTGCAGGTGTATCGGGTGGCGCATCATTGAGTTGTTGTGAATGGTAATCCTCAAAATCTCGCCTTTCTTTACAGGTATTTTGTCGCTTTCTGCCAAGACCTTATTATCCATACTCCAAACGTAACGGTTCATATTTCCGGTAAGGGTAAATTTCAGTTCTTTTACCGGAGCATCTTTTGGCAATGTGGTATTGTGTGGCGATTTCAGCATTGCGTAATTGAGCGTTACTATATTGCTCAACGCATTGGCATTATAACGGTTGGGGTCTTCGTCCGTATTCATTTTATGGTTTTCCCCGTGATGCTCCATTGGCTGCCCATTGTCCTTAGCTTTCTTGCCCTTTTCTTCGCCTGTAATTTCAGGATACATTACTACGTTCATATCCATTTGGTTAAGGCTCATATTCATTCCCATATCGTCAAGGTCGCCGTTCATCTTCATCATATCATTCATCATCTTCATACCCTCAAAATATTTCAGGCGTGGCATTTCCCCAACATATTGTTTTGTACCGCTGCCAATAAAATAGCTTGTGGATTGGGTACGATCTTCTGTTGTAGCCATGAACTCATAAGCTTTACCATCTTCGGGAATGGTAACCACCACATCATAGGTCTCGGAAACCGCAATTATTAGACGATCAACATCTATAGGTTCTACGTCATTTCCATCACTAGCCACCACTGTCATTTTACCACCAGCATATCTTAACCAGAAGTAGGACGATGCACCTCCGTTAGAAATGCGCAAACGTACTTTATCACCTGCTTTCAAAGGTTTACCATCAATTGATTTTAAATCTGTCAAATGATTTCCATTCATCAATACTTTGTCGTAGTAAACATCACTTACGTCCATCGCCATCATACGTTTCCATTCATTTTTCAGTTTTGTTTTGAAATTTCCTGTACGAATAGCTTCTGCATAACTTTGAGTAGCTCCTTTTTGTATAGCGAACCAGTCGCTTGCGTTATGTAGCATGCGATGAACGTTTTCCGGCTTAAGATTTGTCCATTCACTTAACATAATGGGTATTTCTGGCAAATCGTCAATCCCTTTTCTAAATGTTTTATCATCAGCTCTCTTATGCATGATAAAGCTCCCATACATACCTATCTGTTCTTGCAATCCTGAATGAGAATGATACCAATGCGTTCCAGTTTGAATAATAGGGAAACGATACGTAAAGGTTTCACCAGGTTCAATTGGCATTTGCGTTAAAAAAGGAACTCCGTCTTCTTTATTGGGTAGAAATAATCCGTGCCAATGCAATGAGGTACTTTCTTTAAGTTGATTATGTAACACTATTTCTGCCGTATCGCCTTCAGTAAATTCAAGTGTTGGCATTGGTATTTGCCCATTTACAGCGATTGCTCTTTTTTCTTTGCCTGCATAGTTTACGATGGTATCTTTTACTTACAAATCGTAACGTACTACTTTTTGGGCTATACCGACCTGTGATATGAAGAGCGCTAACAGAGTTAGCAGCAACAACTTTTTGTGAAGAAATTTTTTATTATTCATTTTAAAAATCGCATTGGTTATACAAAGATTAAAAGGCATTGCTCAATAAGCAATGCCTTAAAGGTTTTTATTATTTAGTTTCTGCAACTTTGCCACAGGTAAGCATTGATGAGCCATAATAAGGATTTTTAATATCTTTCTCTTTGCTCAACCAATATGCTTTTTTCATAGGACAATACTGATAATAAACAGGTTGAATTACTTTATCAGACGACTTTACCAGTTTCCACATTATAGTAGAAACATCGTTAAAAGCTGCTCTTTGCTTTTCAATATTGTTTCCAGCCTTGTTTAATTTTTCTGTCGCTTTTAACAGATCAGTTTTCTGTGAAAAATTATCTTCACCTTTTACTGCATCGTTGAAAACCGAAATTGCGGTGCTCGCTGCTTTGCTATCACTACTTACCAAAGCGTTTTTTACACTGATGTAACTGTTTAACAGATTGTTTGTGTTTTGTGCAAAGGCAGAAAATCCAAACAACATTACGGTTATTGCTATTATTAACTTTTTCATTTTTTATCTCTTTTTTATGATTAATGAATTGCTTATTATATTATTGTGAAATAGGTTCGGCTTTAAACCCTTTTTTCTTAATAATTGTAACGATTTCGTCTTCGCTGATTCCTTCGGATTTAACCGTAAGGACTTTATCACTATTTGTAGTATCTACATTCCATTCGCTGATACCATTAGCGCTATCTAAATCACCCTGTACTTTAGCAACACAGTTACCACAGTTAAGGTTTGTCTTGAATTGAAGGTTTTTGCTTTCCATTGTTTTGAACTTTTTAATTGTATTTCTTGAGTACAAAGTTCATAAGATAACAGGTAATATTGGTTGTGATATTCCTTGTTTGATTTATGACATTTACTGATTATTTACCATAAAATAGTTCCACTTGTAATATTTCGGGTTTGTTTTGTGACTTTTACTGATTATAGTGTTTGTTATAAATAAGTGAAATACATTTACAGAGGAATAACTAACTAATTATAAAATGTCTATCAAAACCTTTCTATCGGTTTTGCATCGTGCTATGTTATAGCTGGTATACAAGTTCTAAATGCAACTACACTTCATCAAGTGTACACAAATCATGTATCAAAATCATATTATAAAAATAAAAAACAATGACAAATAAATTAAAAAGCGTTGAATACGGTTTAGAAAAAATATTTGAAGGAGCACAAGACTTTCTTCCACTATTAGGAACTGATTATGTAGAATTTTATGTAGGGAATGCCCTTCAGGCAGCGCATTATTACAAAACGGCTTATGGATTCCAATCTGAAGCTTATGCAGGGTTAGAGACCGGAGTAAAAGACAAAGTATCTTATGTGGTAAAACAAGACAAGATCCGTATTATACTGACCACTGCACTTAACTCTTCTTCTCCAATCGGGGAACATGTGAAAAAACATGGAGACGGAATAAAAGTAGTTGCTTTGTGGGTGGAGGATGCCAAAAGTGCATTTGAAGAAACTACCAAACGTGGAGCAAAGCCATTTATGGAACCTACCGTTACTACAGATGAACACGGAGAAGCAATCCAAGCTGGTGTTTTTGTATATGGTGAAACAGTTTTTATGTTTACAGAACGTAAAAATTATAAAGGAATCTTTTTACCTGGATTTACGAAATGGGAATCAGACTATAATCCGGAACCTGTTGGTCTGAAATTTATTGATCATATGGTTGGAAATGTAGGATGGAACGAAATGGATACATGGGTAAAATGGTTTGAAGATGTAATGGGATTTGTTAATTTCTTATCTTTTGACGATAAACAGGTTTCTACTGAATATTCTGCCCTGATGTCTAAAGTAATGGCAAATGGTAATGGAAGAATTAAGTTCCCGATTAACGAGCCTGCTGAAGGTAAAAAGCGTTCTCAAATAGAAGAGTACTTGGATTTTTATGAAGACGCCGGTGTACAGCATTTAGCTTTGGCTACCGATGATATTATTAAAACGGTAGAAGAAATGAAAAAAAGAGGTGTAGAGTTCCTATCCGTTCCGCCACAGGCATATTATGATGCTATACCGGATCGCATCAAAGCTCATGCCGACAATTTCAAGGAAGATTTAAATGAATTGCAAAAACTGGGAATTCTGATTGATGCTGACGAAGAAGGTTATTTGTTACAGATATTTACCAAACCGATTCAGGATAGACCTACATTCTTTTTCGAAATTATTCAAAGAATGGGAGCTAGAGGTTTTGGTGCAGGAAACTTCAAGGCTCTTTTTGAATCAATTGAAAGAGAACAGGAACGCAGAGGTACCTTGTAATGTATAATGTGTAATTTTAGTTTAATATATACAAAGCCCTAAATCTTTTAAGGGCTTTGTTATTAATGACAAACCTTCGGACTAATACTCATAAATTGATAAAAAATGGATGCCGGATTAAATAAAAGACAATCGATAGGATATCTGGATTTTGATAATAAATCTGAAAATAAGATAAATAGCAATACGCTGCTGGAAGACTACTATAAAATCATTTATATGGAGAAAAACGGTAGCATTACCGTAGATTTCGTAGAGTACAGCTTTACAGAAAACGCCTTGCTTTTCTTCAGTATTGGTCAGCATTTTCAAATATCCAAGGAATCTAGAGGAAATCTAATTTATTTCAATCCTGATTTTTATTGCATAGCTTTCCATGATAAAGAGCTTGCCTGTGACGGGCTCCTTTTTGATAATGTATTCGAGCAACCTTATCTAAATTTGTCGACGAATCTGGACATCCTTTTCCTAAAACTAATGTCTTCTGTAAAAAAAGAGATTAATAAAAAAGATTTTTGGGCTGAAGAAATGATAAAAACATACATCAAGCAAATAATCATTTCAGCAACCAGAACTTTGATAAAATCAAATAATGATAGTCAAATCATTTCATATGATAAGGAGTTAGCTAGAAAATTCAGTCAATTGGTCGAGCTTCATTATCGAAAGCACCATAATGTCTCTGACTATGCAAATATGCTGAATATCACACCTAAAAACCTCAATAAAAAAATTGTATCTGAAAAACAGGTAGCACCAAGCATCATTATTAAGCAAAGAATTATTCTTCAGGCTAAAAGGTTACTTGCCAATACAACCTTAAGCATTAAAGAAATTGCTGATTATCTCGGGTATGAAGACTACTCCTATTTTGTGCGATTTTTCAAATCTCAAACGGGTCTACCCCCCCTTTCTTTCCGAAACGCTCTTTAAAGTGTTCGTTAAAGGAAAAAAGTCCTATTAAGAATGAAGTATATGCATTGATGACACGTTTTTTAGATAGTAATTTTGTCAAGTAATTTAAAACAAATTTAAAAATGAAAGCAAAAGTAACAGCTAAGTGGCAAGGTAATTTTAAAAATGGAAGCGGTAATTTCGATGCAGCACATTCAGCCATTGGAAGCAGTGTTTTTAAACACAATAAATCTGAAGGAGAAAATACCGCTACAAATCCAGAAGAATTGATGGCCGCAGCACACGCTGCATGTTATACAATGACGTTAAACTATATACTTACAAGCAAAGGGATTGAGGCAGAATCTTTAGAAACATCTTGTACAATAACAGCAACCAGCTTCGATATTACGAACTCTGATTTAGTGCTAAATGCAAAAATATCAGGTTTAAATGAAGAAGAATTTTTAAACTATGCAGAACAAGCAAAAGCTATGTGTGCGGTAGGAAAAGCTTATAAATTAGAAGTTTCACTAGTAGCTACTCTAAATTAAGACTAATTTCGTTTATTCTTATTAAAAAAGTCACGTTTTATATTCCGTGACTTTTTTAATAATTGAATTAATAGATAGAGGAAAGGCAGATGAAAATATCTGCCTTCTTAAAAATTACCAAATCTGGATTTTAGATCTGTATCAACAATCCGAGAAGTGAAGACAGTAACAGTACACACTTCCAACAGTTTAGTCTGTTTTTCATAATCAATCAATTTAAAGATAAATTTAAAAGTATTTTGTATTTATTTATAGATGTATTGCCTCACCTAAGGCATCTTCAATAGCATCTTTTATGGCTTCACTCATAGTTGGATGTGGAAAGATAGTATCCAATTGCTCGTGCCATGTTGTTTCCAATTTACGCGCAGTTGTGGTTTGAGCTATCAACTCCGTTACATTATAGCCAATCATATGCGTTCCAATCCATTCTCCATACTTGGCATCAAAAATCACTTTTACAAAACTGTAATCTTCCCTAAAAAACGGAACGTTTAAAAATATAGTTTATTAACTTAGGGATAATTATGAAACAAAGCAATTTTACAGAAGTTCAGATCGTCAAGATCTTATCAAAACAAAATCAAGGCAAAACAGTCAATGAAATTTGTCGTGAACATGGAATAAGCCAACCCACTTTTTATAAATGGAAGAGTAAATATGGCGGAATGGAAGCCCATCAATTAGCTCAATTAAAGGAACTAGAGAAGCAATTGTCCCGATATAAAAAAATTGTAGCAGAGCTTACTTTAGAAAACGTAGTTTTAAAAGATGTTATCGAAAAAAAGCTATAACGCCTTGTGAAAAACGAGAATTGGTGTTGTATTCAAAAGCAAAACATCAACTAAGTTCTCGCAGGGCTTGTCGTCTATTTAGCTTAAGAACATCCGTTTTTTATTATCAAAAAGTACGTAAAGATGAGGATGATAAAATACGTTTTCAATTGATAGCACTATCTAACGAGCATCAAACTTGGGGCTTTTGGATGATGCATTATCGTTTACGAAATTTAGGCTTTACTTGGAACCATAAACGAGTTTATCGAATTTATACTTCGATGAAACTTAACCTACGTAATAAACGTAAAAAAAGACTTCCTGCAAGTATTAAAGAGCCGCTTTTACGTCCGATTTATCCAAATGTAACGTGGAGTATGGATTTTATGCATGATAGTTTAGAAAACGGAAAAAGCGTGAGAAGTTTGAATATTATAGACGATTTTAATCGAGAAATTTTGAGTATTTGTATCGACACAAGTTTACCTTCAGCTAAAGTAATTTCTGAACTAGAAAAACTAATCGAATGGCGAGGGAAACCTGAGAAAATTAGAGTAGATAATGGTCCAGAATTTATTGCTGAAAAACTAAAACTATTTTGTCAAAAAAAAGCCATTGAATTATATTATATTCAACCTGGGAAACCTACGCAAAACTCTTTGATTGAAAGATTTAATAGAACTTTTAGAACAGATTTTTTAAATGCTTATTTATTTGAAAATATCAAAGAAATGAAAAATTATACAGAAATTTGGATGTGGATGTATAACAATGAAAGACCACATAGTTCTTTGCAATATCTTTCTCCTAGAAACTTTTTATTGAAATATGGTAAGGTCAAAAATCCTAATGATTTTCCTACATTTCAAATTAATCAAAATAATAATACAATAATATTAAATAAAAACTCTACTTTTAAGTGTTCTTAACAAGGGGAAGATTACAAAGTCTATTAATTAAGTCAATACAAAATCACAAATAATGTACAACTAACACCATTTATTAAAAAATGAAAAAAATTTTTGTCGCAATTGCTCTACTATCCATTTTTGGAGCCACGGAATTGAAGGCTCAATATGCTTCTGAATATGACGGCGGTTTGGTCGTTAAATTAAATCCAGAAGGAAGTAAATATGTCCGATTTATTCTTTTGGGACAAACTTGGTTTCAGGATTACGAAGGAAAACACGCCAATGATGGATTTTCTATCAAACGAGCGCGCGTTCTTGCTTATTCACAAATCAATGATCGATTTATGATTTTAACACATTTTGGTGCAAATGGAATCTATGATAATAATCTTTCTCCGATGGGAAAAAGTACAGATGTATCGTTTTTCTTGCATGAAATGTTTTTACAATATAAGGTAACAAACAATTTAGCAATTGGTGCTGGAGTTCACAATTTTGGTGGAATTTCTCGTGGAAATGGTCAAGGTTCTATCAATATGTTGACCTTAGATAATAACAGAGCTGACTGGTCAACACTTGGTTTGTCTGATCAATTTTCAAATCATTTGGGAATGTTTGCAAAAGGGCGAATTGGAAAACTGAATTATCGTTTAGCATTAAGTGATGCTATTACTAATACTTTAGATGGAAACTCTTCGACAGTTTTAGAAAACGGACAAGAAAAGTATTTAGGAAAAGCGATACTTGGAGAAGGAAAATATGCGGTTTCAGGATATTTTGATTATCAATTTTTAGATCAAGAATCAAATGCTTTACCTTATCGCGTTGGAACCTATTTAGGAACTAAAAAAGTATTTAACATCGGAGCAGGATTTTTCAATCAAAGTAATGCAATTGTCAAAAAAGAAAATGATAATTTGGTTGGAGAAAATGTAACTCATCTTGCTGTTGATGCTTTTTATGATGCGCCAATCGGAAAATCTTCTTCGATAACAGCTTATGCGAAATATCAAAATTCGGACATGGGCGAAAATTATGTACAAGGAAATGTTGTAGGAGATGGAAATCAGTTTTCTGGACATGTCGGGTATTTATTGCCTAAAAACATCAAAGAAGGAGAAGGAAAATTCCGTAATAGAATTCAGCCGTATGTAGGATATTCTTACAGAGATTTCAAAGGTCTAGTAAAGCCTGCAAACGAATTAAAATTAGGTGGAAACTGGTACATTGATGGTCAGAATGCTAAAATTTCTGTAGAATATCAAAAATCTTTCGATCAACCAAAACACATGGACGACATGATAACAATACAAGCAATGATATTATTATAAAAAAACACACAAGAATTAACACAAAAACACATTATTTATGAGCGAAACTGCTAACAAAAAAACAATCTGGAAAGTGATTGGTGCTTCCTCGATGGGAACGCTAATTGAATGGTATGACTTCTTTATTTTTGGAAGTTTAGCTGTTGTAATTTCTACTAAATTTTTCCCTGCTGACAATCCTACAGCTGCCTTTTTATCAACATTAGCAACATTTGCTGCTGGAACTATGGCAAGTAACCTTGTGATAAGTCTTCGCAACAAAGGGTTCATTCGAAAGCGTAGATAACCTTCCATTACTATTTGTCCGGCAAGCGTACCCGTAATGGTACTGCTTTGTCCGGCAGCAATCAAAGCTACAGCAAATAGTTTTGCTGTAAAATCGCTTCCGAGGTGCTGTGGCAATAATTCATAAGCCTGCTTTAGCTCTGCCACGTCGGAACGTCCGGTTTTATAAAAAACTGTAGCGGCAAGAATTAATATAGCTGCATTTACAAGCAATGCCATATTTAGAGCAATGGCACTATCCCAAAAATTGAGCTTAATTGCTTTTTTGATACTGGCATCATCACGATTAAATTTACGTGTCTGCACCAGTGCAGAGTGTAGGTATAAATTATGTGGCATTACCGTTGCACCGATAATACCGATAGCAATGTACAATGCAGTATCATTCTGTATATGTGGTATCAGTCCTGTTGCAATTTCATCTACATTAGGGTCAGCTACCCATATTTGTACAAGAAACGACATTCCTATAACGAATATCAAACCGATGATAAAGGCTTCGAGCTTGCGCATTCCCCATTTTTGCAAAGTCATCAACAGGAATGTATCTAAGGCTGTAATAGCAACACCCCAAATCAAAGGCATTCCCGTGAGCAACTGTAAACCAATTGCCATCCCCAATATTTCTGCAAGGTCTGTCGCAACAATAGCGACTTCAGCAAGTATATATAATACAAAATTTACCTTCTTAGGATAAGTTTCCCGGTTTGCCTGTGCCAAATCTCTATTTCGAACAATCCCTAACCTGGCAGACAAGCTTTGTAGCAACAAGCCCATAATACTACTCATTACTAAAACCCAGAGTAATGAGTAGCCAAATTGGCTACCACCGGCCAAGCCTGTTGCCCAGTTGCCTGGATCCATATATCCGACACTGACAAGATAAGCCGGTCCAAAAAAAGCCAAAACTCTTCGCCAGCGAGATTGACCAGGAACAGTCGTGTCTACAGAATTATGTACTTCGCTTAATGAAGATTGTGATTGTTTTTTAGCCATTTCACAAATATTTTTAGGATAAAAAACTGCCGCAAGATTTCTTGCGGCAGTCTAGCTTCTTAGTTAGAACTTCATCTTTTGAATTCGAACCGCATTTAGAATAGCTAATAAAGCTACACCTACATCTGCAAATACGGCTTCCCACATAGTGGCTAATCCTCCTGCACCAAGTATAAGCACTATTGCTTTTACTCCGAATGCCAATGCTATATTTTGAAAGACGATTTTTTTAGTCTGTTTTCCGATATTAATAGCCATTGGTATTTTGGATGGCATATCATCCTGAATGACAACATCAGCAGTTTCAATAGCGGCATCACTACCTAATCCTCCCATTGCAATCCCAGCATCACTCAACGCAATAACAGGCGCATCATTTACACCGTCTCCAACAAACGCCACGCTGCCATTACGGGATTTGATTTCCTTTACTCTATTAACCTTGTCTTCAGGTAATAAATCTCCGTAGGCACTGTCAATGCCCAACTGTCCCGAAACAAACTGAACAACGGTATTTTTATCACCACTCAACATTGTGGTTTTTACACCCATTTTACGCAGCTTTTCAATTGCTGCTTTTGCATCTACCTTAATGCTGTCCGAAATGGTTATATATCCGGCAAACTTACCACCATAAGCGATTGCTATCACGGTATAAACAATGTTTGCCGTGTCTGCATCGTGGCTGATATTGAACTTGTCAAGCAATTTGAAATTACCTACCAACAGCTCTTTACCGTTGACAGTGGTTTTTAGCCCGTGTCCGGCAATTTCTTCCGTATTTTCAAGTTTCACTGTGGTATCTACTTCTCCCCAGTAATTGTGGATTGCGGTTGCCACAGGGTGCGTACTTTGGCTTTCTAAAACATTGACAAGGTTCAGGATTTCATCTTTGTTGAACTCCGGTTTTATGAATACTTCCTGTACTTTGAAAACGCCCTCGGTCATCGTTCCTGTTTTGTCCATTACTACGTTTTCAACTTTGGCAAGAATATCAAGGAAGTTGGAACCTTTGAACAAGATACCGTTCCGGCTCGCTGCTCCAATACCACCGAAGTAACCTAACGGAATGGAAATTACCAACGCACAAGGACAAGAGATAACCAAAAATACCAATGCTCTGTACAGCCATTCGCTGAATACATAGTTATCTACAAAGAGTGCAGGCAGCAAAGTAATGGCTATTGACAGGTACACTACGATTGGCGTATAAACTTTGGAGAATTTACGGATAAATAATTCGGTGGGTGCTTTTTGAGAAGTTGCATCCTGTACCAATTCCAGAATTTTGCTCAATTTACTATCAGCGTAGTCGGTAGTAACTTTTATCTGACTTACGGTATTCAGGTTAATCATACCTGCCAGTACAGTGTCGCCTTTACCTTTGGTGTCGGGTTTACTTTCTCCTGTGAGTGCTGCTGTATTGAATGAAGCACTATCCGAAACTAATTCGCCGTCCAAGCCTAATTTTTCGCCCGGTTTCAATTGGATAATATCGCCAATGTTAGCATCTTCGGCTTTTATCACAACCGCTTTGCCTGCCCTAAGAACCGTAACTTCATCAGGACGTTGGTCTAACAGGGCTTTAATATTTCCTTTGGCTCTTGATACTGCAATGGTCTGAAAAACTTCTCCTACGGAATAAAACAACATAACGGCTACTGCTTCGGGATATTCGCCTATGGCAAATGCTCCTATTGTAGCAATACCCATTAAGAAGAACTCTGAAAAGAAATCTTTATACCGGATACTTTCTATTGCTTCTTTAATTACGGGTAGTCCGACAGGGATATAGGCAATTACATACCAAGCAATTCGTACCCATCCGGTAAACCAATCCTGTGGAAAGTAATTATCTAACCCGATGGCGATAAGCAATAAAATTAATGAGATACCCGCAGGCATAAAAAGCTGAAACGCTGTTTTGCCCTCTATGTCGTGGCTGTGGTCGTGGTCATCCCCGTGGCTGTGCCCGTGTCCGTGACTATGGTCGTGTCCGTGGTCGTGGTTATGACCACCTTTTTTGTTATGGCTGTGTTTATGACCGTGGTCGTGATGGTGGTGGCTGTGGTCGTGATGGTCTTCCTCATCATCACAATGTCCGGCATCGTCTTCACTGCAACTGCTGCCGTCAGTGTGTCCGTGTCCGTCATCTTTATGATTGGCATCTTTTAGCAAATCTGCTGCTCCTGCTTTTTCATAAATTTTCTCTGTTCTTACACAGCACAACTGATTACCCTGCGTATCATATTTGTGTTTGTGTTCCTTTTTTTTTACAAGGTTCAGATTGTTATCTGTACTGCAACATAGTTTTGACATATCTATTAATTGTTTTTAATTTCCATTTATAAGGCAAAATTACTATGGGGTTTTGGGAACTTAGTTGCAAAAGCAACACGGCTATTTTGGAGTATATAAAATTTGCCTTTTGGAAAGGAGCGGTTGCTATGCTGTGGTTTCGGTAATGAAAAAACAGCCTGTGTACCTGTCGTCAATCATTACAATAACCACCTTTTCGTTTACGTGGTCTAAACTTTCATCGTAATAGAAGTCATAAGATTTCATCCAGGCTATATTGCCGATGATGACTTCGTGTCCGTCCACAAAACCTTTAATGCCGCAGCCGGGTATCTTTTCAAATTTATCAACCGTATAATCTGATAAAGTGATTGGCGGAAGTGCTTTGAGAATAGCTTTTGCTATGGGATGCTCTGCTTTGGATTGCAGTGCTGCCGTGTATGCCATCATCGTGTCTTTTTCGGGAACGGCACATTCAAACCTGATGACTTTAAAATTATTGTTGTAGCCTACATCTGTATCTTGGGTAGGGATATATTTATCTGCCATAGTAATATTTGATTTAATTACACAGCAAAACTACCCGTTGGTTTTGGGAACTTGGTTGCAAATGAAAAGCAGCCATATCCTGAAATATGACTGCTTTTGATTAACCGATTGGGATAAAAATTATTTTTTCTTAACGAACCTCGAACATTCGTTACACATTCCTTTCATCACGAAATTGACACTTTCCAACAGAAATTTATCGGGAAGCTGAATGGGCGGTATGGAAATGCTTTCAAGGCAAAAGGTATTTTTACAACGGTTACAGTTAAAATGTACGTGCAGCTCGCCAACGGTACACATACAGGTATCACTGCAAATGGAATACTTCATTGAGCCGGAACCGTCATCAATCGTATGGATGAGCAGGTTGTCGTGAAAAAGGCTCAACGTTCTGAAAATGGTCGATTTATTGACAGTTTCCAATTCGGTTTCCAAATCGGTAAGGCTGAACGCTTTTTTAAAGTCAGACATTGTTTTAAAAATTAACAGCCTAACTGATGTTGGTTTTATACTCCTGTTCAATAATTTTTGTTCCAAGCGTTCCATTTTTAGTATTTTATATGCTGTCCGTAGCTAAGGTGATTACACAAAAATAGACAACCTTGCTGCCGACAATTTTACGATATTCTTTGTTTGATTTATGATATTTACTGTTTAGGTTTTTACAGGTAATGTATGTAGCCGATTTCGGGCAAATACATACAGTCATCGCAATTGTCGTATTCTACGGTTGCTTTTTCGGGTTGGTCGAAATTGGCTTGTAAAAAAGCATCAGAAAACAAGGCATAAGGCGGATGTTCGGCAATATGATTTTTCAGCATCTTGTGTGCTTCTACCACAGGTGCGCCGTAGAGCTTCTCGAATTTCCCGATTTTGTATTTGGTAAATTCTCCATAGTGTACGATTATCTTCAGCGAAAGCGGAATTTCGATTGCCAGTTGCATTGCCAGGCGTTTGAGTTCCTTTTGAAAATCGTTGTACATCTGTTCTATCTGCATCAGGGTTTCTTCAAAAGTGGGCAGGTTATGGTGCTTGTAAAATAGTATGGCATCGCCCTCTATTTCCGAAATTTCAAGGCAAAGGATATTGCTGTCCATTATTGATTTGAGCAGGCTTTCGGTTATATATTTACCAACAAACATATTGGATTTGATAACGAAATCTGTAAAACCTGAAATGTCGGGTATCATTACCATTCCTTTTTTATTATCGGCGGTATGTTCTTGCATTATTCCATCGTATTATTAATTAAAAATGCAGGGGCGTATGACTGCCCCTGCATTTTGAGTATATCAGTGCCGTAGCATTAACTCCATTTCAACAAAAGCTATTTTATCTGCCCGATGGCTTTGCGGTACACTGCTTCGGCAATTTTGTACCGTACTTTTGCATCTAACATATTGCTGTATGCTCTCTGCCAAAGTGTTTCTGCTATCAGCACATCTTCTCCGGTAATAGTTCCGGCTTTAAAGCGGTCATTACTCAATTTAAGGTTCTCGTCAGCTTCGGTTAATGATGCCTGCATCAAATCAATATTTTTTGTCTGTAATTGCAGGTTAAGTGTTGCCTGCTCAACCTCCACATTGATTTGGCTTTTCAGTTCTTTCAAACCGTATTCAGCCGAACGGATTGTCGCTTCCTGTTGTTTTACTTTTTCCCGTTTGCTTCCCCAGTCGAAAACAGGGATATTCACGCTTAGCATACCGAAGTAGGTCAGCATATGTTTTTTGGTCGGGTCGCCAAAGTTGATGCCCTCTTTTCCAAAGGCAGCCACTCCGTTAAGTGCTAAACCAACGGTTGGTTTCAGGTCGGCTTTGAGCATACTTTTTGTTAGTTCGCCTATTTTAACGGCATTGGCAGCCAAATCAATTTCCGGTCGCACGGCATCGGTGTTTTGCAAAATGCCCTGATTTGAAAAGTCGCCCGTACTCAATGTATCAGCTACGTCTATCACTGTGGGGTCTTCCATTCCGATTAACTGGCTCCATCTTCTTTTTGCCAAAATGAGCTTGTTTTCCGCTGCCTGTAAGCGGGCTTCGTTTTCGTTTTGAAGCACCTTTGCCCGCAACACATCGTTTTTGTAAATCAATCCTGCTTCAAACTGATTGTTCAGGAAAGTGTAATGCGAAGCCAGTTGCTTTTTAACCTGCTGTTCCAGTTTTATTTCTTCCTTTGCCTGCACTACAAGCCAGTAAGCGGTTTCGGTAGCCAATAATACTTCATCTTCGACCAATCTTTGTTGAGCGTTGCTCATCTGTATATTGGTTTCCGCCATTTGCTTACCGTACTTAATTTTACCTCCGGTATAAATCGGCTGTGTAACGCTGACCATTGGTGCAAGACCATATTCGGGAAGCATTGTGTTTAACGGTTCGCCAAAGTAAAAGGCGGTTGCCGAAGCATCCAGTTTCGGTCTGCCTGCCACATCAGCAATCCGCTTGTCGGATTGGGTGGCAATTACGTCCTCTTTGGCTTTGCCTATCCTGTTGTTGTTTTTTAATGCCAGCTCTTTGCTTTCCGCAAGGGTTAATTGCTGTTGGGCAAAGAGGTTTTCTGTTCCCTGAAAGAGAGCGAAAGTGCATACAAAAACCTTTATGACTGTTTTATATCTTTTCTGTAACATAATCTCTTTTTATGATAAGTGATTTTTGGGTTGAACATTTTCGGCATTAAGCTCGTACTGCTCATCCAACTCTTTATTTTTAGGCGGTTTCACGAACCTGTAATACAATACTGGAACGATAAACAAAGTGGTAACCATTGATACCAAAATCCCGATTGAAATCGTACTTGAAATCGGTCCCCATTCGGGCGAACCACTCGACATCAACGGTATCAATCCGATTGTCGCCGCCATAGAAGTAAGGAAGATTGGTCGCATTCTTCGTTTGGCTGCTAACAGGGCTGCTTCTTTAATTGTGTGCCCGTGTTCCTTTACCAGTTCATCTGCATAGTCCACAAGGATAATTCCGTTTCGGACTACAATCCCCAATAGGGCGGTAATACCGATGATTGCCATAAACCCGAACTCGTAACCTGTCAGGTACAATCCGAGCATTGCGCCAAGCAAGCTCAACGGGAATGATGCCAGTACAATGAATACTTTACCTACACGCTTGAACTGGAATAACAGGACAAGGAATATCAATACAAAACTTATCATAAAGGATTTTCCCATTTTGGGACCGCTTTCCAGTCCGTCTTCGTACTCGCCGCCGTAGGCAATCTTAATGCCTTTCGGTAATTTCAGGCTTTCGATTTTAGGCTGTACCTCTGCAAATATTTCTGCGGGCTTTCTGCCTAACTGCGCTTCGGAAGAAACGGTCAGGGTTCTCAACCCGTTGCGGTGTACGATGGCTCCTGTATGCCAAGATGGTTGTAAATCTACCACCTGCTTTAAGGGAACTTTAGCACCTAATGATGAGGTAATGTACATATTGCCCAAAGCATCCAGATTTTCCCGGTCTGCTTCGTCTGTTCTCAATACAATATCTACGGCTTTGTTGCCCTCCCACATTTGTGATACAGGGTAGCCTTTTATTTTTGCACCGAGTGCGTGAGCAATCTGTGCTTTGGTAACGCCCAAACGCAATGCTACGTCTTCTTTTACAACTGCTTTCAGTCCTACATAATCATCCTGATAATTGGTATGTACCCAGTTTGTGCCTTTGGTGCTTTCCAGTAAAGCTGCCACTTCTTTAGCTACTTTTTTCTGCTCGGCAATGTCCTTACCAATTACACGTACCTCAATCGGTGCGGGCTGCTGCTTCTTGCTTAGCTGCCTAACCCGC
Source organism: Allomuricauda sp. (assembly GCF_002699205.1). GTDB lineage: Bacteria > Bacteroidota > Bacteroidia > Flavobacteriales > Flavobacteriaceae > Flagellimonas. The sequence goes on along the minus strand of NZ_PABT01000011.1, from coordinate 81,079 downwards.
ACATAACCGTTCGGCAGGTAGTTGTTGAATTTCTGTACATACTCGTCTATCATTTCTGCCGTTGCATCTTTGCTTGTGGTATTGATGAATACCTGCGCAAAGTTTTCCCGTGGGTGCTCCGGTGCATAGGTAGAGTAGAAACGTGGCGAGCTTGTACCGATAAAACTTGCTGTGTTTACAATGCGCTTATCGCCTGCAATTTCCTTTTCTATCTTCTTAACGGCTGCTTCGGTTTCGTGGATATTCGTACCGTTATCCATCCACAATTCAAGGTTGAACTGGTTTCTTTCTACGATAGGGAAAAACTCGGTTTTTACCTGACTGCCTACCACGAAAGACAGTAAGAAGATAACCAAACCTGCTACCAACGTAGTTTTCTGCCATTTCATACAGAACTCGATTGCCCGGTCGAAACCGTCCTGCATCCGGTCTAAGAAATTGCGTTTTTTGGGTTTATCATCGTGCTTTTTCAATCCTTTTTTCAGGAAGTGGTAACACATATACGGCGTAAGGAACAAGGCTACAAGGAACGAAACTGCCAAAGCTATGCTTACGGTAATCGGTATCCATTGCACAAACTCTCTCGTAAGCCCGGTAAGCGTAAATGCCAACGGCAGAAACGATAGGACAATGGTNAGNGTAGCNGTNAAAATNGGAACCATNAANTGCGTNGCACTNTGCCANGCGGCAGTCCACGACGGTATTTTTTCGTCCACTTTCTCNATGTANTTATCCACTACGATAATGGCATCATCNACNACCATCCCCAGTACNATAATCATTGCCGCCAAACTAACCTGGTGCATTTCGATACCNANNAAATTNAGGATAGCNAATGTTACGGCAATNGTAACNGGTGCNGCAATNGCNGAAATNGTNGCNACNCTNAACGGNAGCAGNAGCATNACNACCAAGATAACGGCNGCAATGGCNATNCCGAACTCNATAAAGAAATGCCCCAAATTCATATCNACCACTTNGGGTTGGTCNACAATNGTGNTGACCTGCACATCTGATGGCAGGATTTCTTTTACTTCAGCAACTTTNTGTGTCAGCGCATTNCCCAAATCGACAATNTTCTGTCCGGGNTGCATTTCTACGGTCAGCATCATTACATCNTTTCCNGNAACNGTAATTTTNCTTTTCAGGTCTTCGTATCTNCTTTCGATTTTGGCTATATCACGCAAGCGGATATTGCCACCCTGCGGAGAACTATATACNATNAGGTTTCCGATTTCATTTTCATTCTGNTANTGNGCATCNGTNAAAATGAGNAAACGGTTTTTGTCAATNTCAATATCGCCGCTCGGAATGGTTACATTCTGNTGGCTNAATGTNGCTGTGATTTCNTTGATACCGAANCCGTATTGTTTNANNNCATCTTCACGCAGCGTAATNAATANNTGNTGNTTCTGCCCGCCGTAACGCTTGATTTTGGAAACCTGCGGNATNGTNTTAATACCNTCTTCCAGTTCNTCCANATANNTTTCNAACTGGGCGTAAGAACGACCGGGAGCTGATACAGCAATCATNTGAACGACCACATCNCCGAAGTCGCTGTTCACATACGGTCCCTGTACGCCTCGTGGCAATATCAAGGGCATATTGGCATCCAAACCGTGTTGTAAGGTGTTCCAGAATTTTTTGGTGTCNTTTACATAGTCCTGCAATTCTACCGTTACAACTACCTGTCCGGGCTTACTTTCCGAATGGGTTTTATCTTTTTTGATTTCCTCAAAACCGAACAGGTATTGTTCCAGTTTATCGGTAACTTCTTTTTCCATCTGTACTTCGTCGCTTCCGGGATAGAAAGCCACGACAAGCCCCGTTCTGACTGTCACACGGGGGTCTTCACTTCTCGGCATCGTCATTAATGAAATCAGTCCTGCAAGCACCATAATAACGGTAATCGCTATCGGTACTTGCGGAAATTTCATTGCCGCTTCAATGATGTTTATTTTCCTTTTCATAAATTATTCAGTTTTTGGAGCGGAGGTTGTTACCGATGCTGTTTCTGCTTTTACTTTTTGCCCGTCTTTGACGTTTTTTTGTCCGGCAAGGATAATGGTTTGGTTTTCTTCAAGCCCATTGGTAATAATGACTTCATCGCCTACGATTTTGCCAACGGTTACCCTTGTCAGCTTGGCGTTGTTGTTCTTATCTACCACGTACACGTGAGGGATTTTATCAACGTTGTTCACGATAGCGGTAAGCGGTACACGTACCTGCTTAACCTTAACTGGAACGCCTGCAAGCACTTGGGTAATCATTCCCGGCATCAGCACACCACCGGGATTGTCAAGGCGTACTTTCAGTGTATATGCTTTGGAAATTTCATCAGCCACGGGATTGATGATTGTGATTTTGCCCGTGAAATTGCGTTGCAATGTAGGTATGTGCATATCCACCTGCATCCCTTGTTTAAAGTTCCCGATTTCGCTTTCGGGTACTGCGAACTGCGCATATACCATATCCGTTTTTACGATGGTAAAGGCAGGTACTCCCGGTGCTGCGATACCGCCCACCTCGGCGGCTTTCACGGTTATAATTCCGTTGGTAGGCGAATGCAGGCGGCTGTCGGAAATGCGCTTGCGGTTAATCTTTTTGTTTGCCTGCGCCTGTGCTACTTTGGTTTTGATGTCGATGTAATCCTTTTCGGGGAAGCTCCCTTTTTTGTACAGTTCATCAAATCTTCTGAACGCATCCTCGCTCTGTTCAAGGCTTGCATTGGCAATCTGCAATGCGGCTTCGTACTCGGTGGCATCAATGCTTGCAAGGAATTGTCCTTTGCTTACACGTTGTCCCTCATTTACGCCCACACTGTTAATTGTTCCGCTTACGGCAAAACTTACGGTAGTCATATTATCGGGTACAATAGAACCCGAATAGGAAACGGACTGCTCTGTTTCCGAACTGTTGATGGTGGCTACGGTTACTACCGGAGGCTCCTCTTTTAACTGTTTTTCTGCTTGTTGCTTACAGCTTTGTATTAAGCCTGCTCCCATTACGAAGAGGGATAGCAAGCCAATTTTATGTGTTCTCATTTTAAATTTATTTTGTTACTTAATTTTTGGAGCAATGCGCTATTGATTTTTCCTGTTTCAACATATTTTTAAATTCTATGGCAATAGCTATCCGTCAGTTTTGGGAACCTGGTTGCAAATGCTGAATAGCTTTTTTGTTATCCTTTGTTCGGGCGTAAAACGGAACGGGGTTCTCCTGCAAATAGCCGGATTAAGTGCAGTTGTTGTATCTGTCATCTTATTTGTTGTTAAACTTTGAAAATCTTAAAATATCAGGAGCAAAGGTCGGGTTAGCGCCATAGAGCAGCCATACGAAATGACGGGTAAAAGTTGTGAAATTTACTTTTTTGAATGGCTTGTATGTGCCGTAAACAAACAGAGCTACTGATGTTTCAGTAGCTCCGATGTCCGCATTAATAAATTCAGCGTATTGCCTTGTTGATGGATTGAAAAACCCTTAATGCGGGGTATGCTCTTCGTCCATTTGCATATTTAGGGTATGCTCGTGCTCCTGCTTTACCTGCCTGAAATAGCTTGATGTAAAGCCTGTGTGCTTTTTCAACTGGTTGGAAAGGTATGCCTGACTGCTGTACCCCAATAGGTGGGCAATCTCGGTCAAAGACATTTCGGTATCTGCCAAAAGCTCTTTTACCTTTTCAATTTTCCGATGAATGATGTACTTTTCAAGTGTTATTCCCTCTGCCGAAGAAAATAAGGCACTCAATGTATCGTAGTTCTTGTGCAGCTTATTACTGATTAAGGTCGTGAATTTGGTAGGCGTTCCGCTATCCAGTTGCATCCTGATACCTTTTTCTACCAACTCTTTTATCTTGTTTATCGTTTTTTGGTTTTTGTCGTACATCAGCTCAAATCCGTTGCTTTTCAGCATCGTTTTGATTGCTCCCAACTTCTGCGAAAAGTCTTCCGTATCTTTTAAAACCACTTGTCCCAGTTTTATATCCAAAACCTCAAAACCCAAAGCTGTCATTTCCTGTTCAAGAACATACATACATCTATTGCACACCATTCCTTTTATTAATAGTGTCATAGCTTCTAAAAATTGTATTAATCCCTTTATTCAGGGGTCAAAATTCTGCATTTGCTACCTACAAAGTGTTATGATATTCCGGTTTTGTTTTGTGAAATTTTATGAAAATCGGTGCAGTAACATTAAATATCATAAACTAAACAAGGAAAAGTACATAGCTACTTCCGACCATCTTACGGAATTTTGTAACAGACAACATCCGTATAAAAATGAAGAACAAAAAGAGCAACGAACATCAGGTTTTAAAGGTGCTGAAAGATTACAACGCAGGCAAAAGCGGACTGGAACTTTTCGAGAAATACGGCGTTTACGGCACGAACATTTTTGAACTGAAACACAAATACAAGGATTTAGGGATGGATATTCTTGTAGAATTGGTAAATTTAAACGAAGAAAACAGCAGGCTGAAAACAATGTATGCCGAACTGTGCATACAGCACCGGAAGCTCAAAGACCTACTGAAAGAAGATTTCTGACAGGAAAGTAGGGAACGGTAAGCAGCAATTTAAAATACTATTACTATGACAAATGTAACGTACAAATACGCTACGGTTTTGGTAGCGATACAGAACCTACGCAACGAGGGGTATAACGTGGATTTCAACCTCGAAGAGAACTGTTTAATCTGCGGCGGTAACAAATATACCAATGATGATTTTGAGATTGAGCAGGTCTATCGCTATGAGGGCGAAAGCAACCCAAGCGATGAGGCTACGGTATATGGCATTGCCTCGAAAGACGGTTTAAAAGGAATTTTGGTTACGGCTTATGGTGCTTATACCGATAGTATGAGTACGGCAATGCTCCGCAAACTGGCACTAAAAAAAGAATGATAAAACAACAAGGGCAAAACAGCAGCTATAAAAAGCTGTAATTTTGCCCTCTTTCTATATGGATATTACTGTACCGTAACACAAACATCCGCATTCATCGGGTAGCTTTGGCACAGCAAAATTATTCCCTCTGCCATATCCTGTTCTGTCAGTGCCCCGTTATGGAGCATCCGAACTTCGCCATCGGTTTTTACTGCCCAACAAGCCCCGCAGGTTCCATTCTTACAGGAACTCGCCACTTTGATATGGTGCTCTTTCATCGCATCCAGAAGCGACTGCTTCGGCTGAACCTCAATGAGCGATGTACATTCATACGTTTGCTTTTCCTCGTTCTCGTAGTAATCCTCGTAATAGTTTACAATCACATCCTTAACAGTACCGTCCGTTTCCAAATCGCCCGCATTCTCCGGAACCGGGTCGAAGTATTCCAAATGGATATGGTCTTCGGGAATGTTCAAGCCCGTTAAGGCATCCCTGTACAAATCCATCAGCCCATTGGGTCCGCAGATGTAATAATGGGCTTCGGCAACCTCGCCAACCAGTCTTTTAATGACCGAACGTAAAACAAGCAGATTGAACCTGCCTGCAACGTGGTTGAGTTTGGTGGAAATAAAATCAGGTGTAGTAAAGGAATAACAAATATTCAATTCTTGCGCTGCCTGCATCGCTTCCAGTTCATTCCAAAATATGGTTTCTTCCGGTGTTTTATTGCTGTACACCAGTAAGGGTATTTGATTGCTGTTTTCAACGCTTTTCAGCATTGCATATAACGGAGAAATACCGCTACCGCCTGCCAGTAAAACAATTTGGGATTGCTCGGCTATCGGTTTTTCTAAAACAAAGCTGCCAAATGGGGCTTCTATTTCCCAGGTTTCGATGTTGTCTGCATTATCTAAGATGTAATTGCTCATCTTTCCACCTGTAACCCTTTTAATAGTAATGGCGGGAAATTCGTCAGACGGCACAGAACTGAACGAATACGAACGTATGAGCAGTTCGCCGTTTACGGTAAGCCTGATGTTGAGGTACTGACCGGGCAGGTAGGTAAACGCCTGCTGCTCCGTGTCAAAGTATAGAGTAATGGTATCTTCGGTTTCCTTTATAATTTTATGTGTTCGCCACGTGTATTTCTTCATCCCTCGGTTTTTCCTGTCTTGCATTGCTGATAAAAAGAAAACCTCTGCTCCTGTACACAAAGCGAGGTTTCATAAAGACTTCTAGTTTGCTGTTCTGATAATTATAGTTCGTTTTGCTTTTCCTGTTGTCTTCTGATGATTTCGAGCTTGTTTTTTCTTATCTGCTTAAAATGGGCAGACGTTAATCCCGTATAGGTCATTAATTGCTCGGATAGTTCCGTCGGCTTTTGATAGCCTAACGCTTTTGCGATTTGTGACAGCGATTGCTCGGTGTACACCAGTAACTCTTTTACCTTTTCGATAATGCGCCTGATATAGATAATTTCAAGGCTCATATCACATTTAACAAGAAACAGATTGTTCAACTGGTGATAATCTGCTTTCAATTCGTTTGTAAGCTGTACGGCAAACGGTGCAGATTTACCTGTGTCCAATCTGTTCTGTATAATCCGGTCTGCTACATTGCAAACTTTCGTCATTATCTCCGAACAGTCGCCTGAATTTTGTTTCTGTAACATTGCTTTTTATTTATGGAACGAGATTTAACTGTTTCATACGGTGGGTAGCTTTGGTAAAAAATACCGGAGAAGTACTGGTGTACTTGCTCCGGGACTGTCCAAAACTTATCCGCAGCATCCTGTTGAACAACTTGAAGCCTTTTCGCTGTCGTCGCCGCCAACTTTGTAGCCTGCTTTTTCAATCGCCTCAACCAACTCTTCTTTCACTTCATCGTTTTCAACTGAAACAGATAATTTTCCTGCTTCCAGTTTTTCTACTTTAATGCCGTCAATATCTTTGATTGCTCCGTTTACTCTCGACTGGCAGTGTGCACTTTGCATATCTGGTATGCTTAATTCTACATTTTTCATTTTGAACTTATTTTTTATTGTGATACAAATTTCCGTATTAAACGGGGTGTTACTATTATGGTATTCCCTGTAAGATTTGTGATTTTTACTGATTTTGAAATCGCCGTTCTATTCCACGATTAATTTACCTTTCATATAGATGTAATGACCGGGAAATGAGCACAGGAAATCATACGAGCCTTTTGCCGGAGCCGTAAAGGTAATTTCTGTGGTTTGCCCACCGCCAATCATATCCGTTTTTGCGATTACGGCGTTTTCCATTCCTTTAGGTATGTAGCCGTTGTCCTTAGCATCTATCGCAGCATTGGCAAAAGCGTTGAAGTCTGTGCCCTGGGCAAGAATGACAACATTGTGCCCCATAGCTTCAATCGGTGCTTTGCCGATGTGCTTCAGAATGAGCTTTACAGTTTGTCCCTCTTTGGCTTTAAGTTCGGTCTTGTCGAATTTCATATCATCTCCGCCATTAATGGTAATTACGGCTTCGTTACCAGTTTCTGCTGGTGCAACCGTTTCTTCTGTTTCGGGATAAAGGCTTTCCTTTGCCTTTTCTTCTTTTGGTGTATTGTTACAGGCAGTAAAAGCGATTACCGACAATGCTAACACTAACTTTTTCATTTCTATTTGAGATTTTATTTGTTTTCTGATATTGCAAATTTCAGCACATTACAGCAGTTACCCTTACCGTATCTACTCCTGTAATATCCCAAGTGATAGGTATCATTACCATATATTCGCACTTCGGGCACATATCGCCCTGCGAACCTATCATTTCTTTATGCCCCGGACAACCCGTAATCAGGTGTCCTGACGCATCAACTAATTCGCCTTTTTCATTTCTGTTTTTTGCGGTTGTTTTTTCGGCAGGTTTTTCAACCTGTTCCGTAGCGTGGTCGTGTCCATCGCCCGCTGTGTGTACGTGTCCGTCCTTTGCTGTTTTGGTATCGCCACCGCAAGATGCCAAGAGGATAGTTAACGAGGCGAATGCGCCTATCAATAATTTGCTCACTTTCATTTCTATTTCCTTTTTAGAGATTAAAACTTGTTTTTAAATAGTATTCAACTGAATTAATGATGATGATGGTCGTGTCCTGATGGGTCTGCCTTTACATTGCACAATACTGAATTATCGTGTGTATGGGCAGGTGTTTCTAACTGAATAGTTACGTGATGAATGTTCAGGTGTTCCAAATCGTGCTCTATTTTACGAAGCATTACTTCACTTTCTCCAATCGTCATTTTTTCATCAACTACGGCGTGGCAGGTAAGGGCGTTCAAACCGCTTGTAATCGTCCAGATATGCAGGTCGTGAATGCCGCTGATACCGTTGGTGTTCAGGATTTTTCCAGTTACCTTTTCAACCTCAACATTCTCCGGTGTGCCCTCCATTAATACGTGTACCGATGATTTGGTTACTAAATAACCGCTTCTCAATACCAGTATGGAAACGATAACACTTGCCAATGGGTCTGCCCATCCCCAACCAAAGAACATAATGAGCAAGGCTGCGATGATAGCACCAACCGAACCAAGCATATCGCTGATTACGTGCAGGTATGCGCCACGCATATTGAGGTTTTCTTTTACGTCAGCCCCACGCATCATTATCCAGGCTACAAGCACATTAACGAGTAAGCCGATGAATGCCACGATGAGCATACCGCTTGATTGAATTTCCGGCGGGTTTTGGAAGCGTTCTATCGCTTCGTAAATGATATAAGCTGAAATCAAAATCAGCGTTGCGCCGTTGATAACCGCCGCCAGTATTTCAAATCTTTTGTAGCCGTAGGTCTTGCCGTAGTCGGCTACCTTGCTGCTGAACTTAAATGCCATCAATGCAATGAACAATGATACCGCATCGCTCAACATATGTCCGGCATCTGCTAATAATGCAAGGCTGTTTGTCAGTAATCCGCCGATTACCTCTACTGCCATATACAACGTAATGATAACCAAGCTAATGGTTAAGGTCTTTTTATTCGCACTGTGCGAGTGGCTGTGCCCGTGGTCGTGTCCCATATTCTTTCTTAATTATTCGTTGCCTAATTGTGGAACTTCCATTCCAAAACCTTTGTACAATCTTGTATAATAATCTGAAAATGCGTTTAAGTGGGATAAGGCAATTTTTGCCGTAAGAATAGGGTCATTACCTGTTACATTGGTTGCCTCATCTTGCAAGCCGTGTTCCAGTTCCACTTCAAGCCCTACACGAAACTCATTTAATGGAATTTTATTCCAGTCAATATTCAACTGGTCGCCAATAGATTTGGCTTGCTCTGCCGTAAAATGTGTTTTCTTTTCCATTGTCTTTAATTTTTTAGAAGTTATTTTTTCCATTTTAAACGTAAACTATTGCTTACCACACTCACACTGCTTAATGCCATTGCCGCTCCTGCAATCATCGGGTTTAATAAGAAGCCGTTGATTGGGTAAAGAATACCTGCTGCAATAGGAATACCGATAAGGTTGTAGATGAATGCCCAGAACAGGTTTTGCTTAATGGTAGCAACGGTCTGCTTTGATAATCTTATTGCCTGTGGTATTTTGGTAAGGTCTGATGAAATGATGGTCATTTTAGCTACGTCCATTGCGATATCCGAACCTTTACCCATTGCGATACTGACATCGGCTGTTGCTAAAGCTGTACTGTCATTGATACCATCGCCAACCATCGCTACCACTTTGCCTTGTTGTTGCAGTTCTTTTACAAAGTCGGCTTTGTGCTGTGGCAATACTTCCGCTTTGTAATGCTTGATACCTGTTTGTTGTGCAATGGCTTTGGCAGTTGCTTCGTTATCTCCGGTCAGCATATACAGGTCAATGCCCATATCCTGCATTTCTTTGATAGCTGCTACCGATGTTTCTTTGATTTTATCGGAAATAGCCACTACCGAAAGTGCCTGTTTGCTGTTTGCAAACCAAATAACGGTTTTGGACTGTTTGCCCCATTCATCGGCTTGCAGTTGCAGTTGCTCCCCAATGGTAATCTTGTTTTCAGCTAAGAGCTTTTTATTACCTACAAAATAGGTTTCGTTATTGTGATTGGCTTTTGCTCCTTTACCTGTAATACTGTCGAAGTTTGATAACGTAGTGGTAGAAACTCCGTCCAGATGTTTAACAACGGCTTCCGCCAACGGGTGTTCCGATTGTTTTTCGATGCTCAATAAAATATCTTTGGTCGCATCGTCATTGTTCAGCCATTGGATGCCTGTAACCTGTGGTCTTCCCTCGGTAATGGTTCCGGTTTTGTCTAAAACGATAGCGTTTACTTTTTTAGCCAATTCCAGACTTTCCGCATCTTTAATCAAAATACCGTTTTCAGCACCTTTACCAACGCCCACCATAATAGCGGTTGGTGTTGCCAAGCCCAAAGCACAAGGACAAGCAATAACCAATACGGTAACGGCTGCCAATAATCCCTGTACTACACCGTTATCGCCACCCAAAATGAACCATAGTACAAATGTCAGGATAGCAATACCCATTACTACCGGAACGAAAATACCTGCGATTTTATCGACCAATTTCTGTACCGGAGCTTTGCTTCCCTGTGCATCCTGTACCATTTTGATGATTTGGGCAAGCATTGTTTCTTTGCCCACTTTAACCGCCTTGAACTGGAAGCTGCCTTTTTGGTTGATTGTACCTGCAAATACCTTTTCGTTTTCTTTTTTCAGTACAGGTACAGGCTCGCCGCTTAGCATACTTTCATCTACATACGAATTGCCCGATACCACCATACCATCTACCGCAATTTTTTCGCCTGGCTTAACTAAGATAATATCGCCTGCGTTCACATCTTCGATGGCTTTTTGTCTTTCCGTACCGTCAGCTTCTATCACGATAACCGTTTTCGGCTGTAAGCCCATCAGTTTTTTAATAGCTGATGAGGTGTTTCCTTTGGCTTTTTCTTCCAGCAGCTTACCTAACAGAATGAATGCGATAATAACGGCGGCTGCTTCAAAATACACGTGAGCGTGTAAGCCTCTCTGATGCCAAAAGTCCATAAACAGCATATTGAATACACTGAATATATAAGCAATACCTGTACTCAATGCTACGAGGGTATCCATATTGGCAGAACGGTGTTTTGCCTGTTTCCACGCATTAATAAAGAAGTCTTTACCTAACCAAAGGACTACCGGAGTGGAGAATGCCCACATTATCTCATTACCGTAAGGCATATCCATAAAGAACATACCGATAATGACTACCGGAAGCGATAGGATTACCGCCCAAATGGTTTTGTTTTTAAGTTTTCTGAATTTTTCGGCGTGGATAGCTTCTAATGTTTCCTGCTGCTTGTTTTCGTCTTCAAGCAGTAAGTCATAACCGCCATCCTGTACCGCCTTTCTGATTTGCTCGGAATTGGTCATATTCGGCAGGAACTCCACGGTAAGGTTGCCCGTACCAAAGTTTACCGAAGCATCTACCACGCCCGGAGCGTATTTTACCATACTCTCGGCACTGCCCGCACAAGATGCGCAGGTCATACCCAATACGGGATATGTATGTTTAACGGTTGGAACGCCGTAGCCTAAATCTTTAATCGCTTTTACAGCTTCTCCTACTACCTCGTTATCATTTACGGTAATAGCCGCCCTGCGGTTATTTAGCTCTACTTTGTGGGTTTCTACGCCTTTTACCTGTGCCAGTCCTTTTTCGACTATCAATGCACAGTGTTCGCTTTCTACATCCTCTAAAGGAATGTAAACTGTTTCTTTATTTGTTGCCATATTTCGATTGCTTTGTTTTCACATTGCAAAGTTGGCAACAATAAGGGGGAGTTCTATTGTGAAATTATGGGTTTGATTTGTAAGATTTACTTAAACCTTATCCAAAGGCTTGCGCTTGTCTTCCCGTATCTGCTTGAAATGGCTTGGTGTAAGTCCGGTTACTTTCTTGAACTGGTTGCTCAAATACGCCACGCTCGAATAATTCATACGGTCGGCAATTTCGCTTAAAGACAGCTCATCATATACCAAAAGCTCTTTTACCTTTTCTACTTTCTGTGCGATAAAATATTTCTCAATGGTCGTGCCCTCAATATCGGAAAACAGGTTGGAAAGATAGTTGTAGTCGTTGTGCAGCGCATCGCTCAATACATCCGAAAGATTGGTTTTGGCATCATTGTCCTGATGGTGCACCAAATCAATGATAACATTTTTTATCTTCTCAATCATCCGGCTCTTTTTGTCGTCAATGACCTGAAAGCCCAAAGGGTCTAAAACATTTTCCAATGCTTCACGCTCTTTTGTGGTTAAATCTTTTTTAAGGGTTATTTCGCCCAACTTTATATTGTTAGCCTCTATACCGAGCTTGTCGAGTTCGTTTTGAACTACGAGAATACAACGGTTGCAGACCATATTTTTGATAAATAATTTGCTCATATTTCCCTAAATCACTGTTCATATTATTGCATAAATACGCAAAGACAAATTTAGGATTAAAATTTAAGTATTTATTGATTGTGAGCGACTAAGTGATACGGGTAAGGTTTTTTACAGGAGAAAACAGGCATAAATGGTTCAAAATCTTCCCCATTGTAGGGGCATATTGGCAGTTAAATCCCTGTTTATTAATAACATTTGTGCAGGTACACTGTATCAGTAACAAAGTATCAGTAACAAAATCCTCCCTACTATGAGAAAATCATTAGGCAATATTGTTAGCGAAATTCAGGAGAAGGAACGGAAACTATCACTTACGTGCTCGGGGCTGATTGAAGAGGCTTTTCAAATGACGGTTTATCTTCAGGAGCTACTGGTTTCGTCAAAAGAATGTGTTTTAAATTCGGGCTTTGTCAATGAGGCAAAAGAGATTGAGTTTTTCAAAATGGTTAAACCCCAAATCCTGGGCAAACTCATCTACTACAATAAGCTCTACCGGATAGAAACCGCTTGCCCGGTTAATAACGGGAAAATGTATCATACTTATTTCGCTAACCATTTACAGGAGTTAAAGATTGAATTTAGGGAACATATCTGCAACTCCCATTTTTATAGGTACTACCGTTCGGGCAGGGTGGATAAGGATAACGAATACTTTAAGCGAGGGCAGATAAATTACCTCGATGGGCTTAACAGTTACGTCTTTGAAATCGACCCGCAATTCTCTACCTATTACGATTACAAAGTAGCCCGCATCATCGCTAATGACCTATTATACGCCTACCTCTTAACCAAAATCAACCCCGAAGATAATCTCGATGTATATTTTCAGAACGCAGAAGGTATCAAAGAACTTTCTTGGACGGACAGCAAAAACGCACTGGTTGAGCTGATGTATGCCCTGTACGCATCGGGCGCTATTTCAGGTGGTAAAATCGGCATCCGAAAGCTCACTGCCATTTCGCAGGTCTTATTCCGAATTTCACTGACCGATGTGCATCACGCATTCCATAGAATGAAAACCCGTGCAGGCTCACGGACATTATTTTTAGACCAGTTGAAACAGGCTCTTGAAGAATATATGGATAAGGATTTATAAATAGTCCGTCCGTAAAGGGTTTGAAAGCAATACACATTCCGTATTGCTTTTTTTTGTGCCTGCACTTACCCATATATGCCAATTGGCAAATGGACTTATTTCCATAACCGAAAAATGGGAAAATCTACCGAAACTCTTATTTAATAAGGGTTTACGACAAATTGTAAAATTTTCAAAAAAACGCTTTTTCAATTGGCAAGCATTGGCAGACAAACACTGCCACAGTTCTGAATTTTGTCCTGTGAACATTAAACAGCAGTGCTATGAACATTATAACAGTTGACGAAGAAGTGTGGAAGCACCTCAATGAACGGTTGAAAGCCATAAGCGAATATATCCTCAAACTTGAAGATACAAGTTACGATAGCTTATGGCTCAACAATCACGAAGTCTGCCAGTATCTCCACATCAGCGAAAAAACATTGTGGCGTATGCGTACCAACGGGCAGATTGCTTTTTCAAAAATGTATGGACAGTATTACTATACGATTGGTGCTATCAAGGAAATGCTCAACGCAAACGCTGTGCAGACCACCAATGAATATGTAGAAGAGCTTATGGCGAAAGGCAAAAGCTATATCGAAAAAGGCAGAAAGCTGAAATCAGGTAATAATTAAAGGCGTACTCGTATGAATATCGACAAAATGGAATTTGTGGCGTGGATGGAACGCATAATGGATAGGCTTGACATTCTCGGCAACCACATAGACGATTTACAAAAGAAGCGCAACAGCATAGACGGCGAGGAATTACTGGATAATCAGGATTTATTGCAAATGTTGAAAATAAGTAACCGTTCCCTGCAACGGTATCGCTCCATCGGCAAGCTCCCTTATTATACCATTAGCGGAAAACTGTATTACAAGCTGTCCGATGTGCATCAGTTCATCAGGGAAAGTTTTAACCCTCCCTTGCCCAAACTGGATGCCAATAAGTGACAAACACTGCCTTTGACTGCCACATAATGCAAATCAGTGAAGGCTTCCTTTACATTCGACAGTGAATTTTTAAAATTTTCAGATTATGAGCGAAGAAACAACTAATAAACAGGATATGCCTGAACAGCTATCGGACATATTACTGGTGCTGGATAAAGAGAAAATGAAAATCCAAGCCGTAAAGAGTATTGACGAAAACGGGAAAATGGAAACCGTAGAACCCACAAAGAAGAACCAAAACCAGTTTATGCGTGTGGACAAAAGCGGTGATTTCTTTTCCAACTTCTTTTCCAATTTTTTCAGTCAGTTAAAGAACCCTACCAATTTTTCATTCTTCAAAGTGCCTGCACCTCTTGCTATTGATAAAGCACAGGAGTTGCAAAAGCAGGTAGATAAGCCTACTCCCGAGGGCGAAAAAGTGATGAAAGAATACGAAGTGAAGACAGAACCACAGCAGGATAAAAAACAAGAAAATCAAAATAATATGGCAACAGCACAAACAACACCGGAAGTAAGCGAATATCGCTACAAGCCGGAACAGATTGATTGGGACACAATGAAAAATCTCGGGTTAAGCAAGGAATATCTTGAAAAAAGAAACCTGCTTGACCCTTTGCTACGAGGTTACAAAACCAATGAACTTTTACCGATTGGCGTTAATTTCGGAGGTTCTGTTCTTCGCACAGATGCCCGCCTGTCTTTACAGCAAGCCGAAGATGGAAATGTTATCGTAGCAATACACGGTATCAAAAAAGAGCCTAACCTCCACTTCGAGTTTTTTGGTCACAAGTTTACCGATGAAGACAAGAAAAACCTGCTCGAAACGGGCAATATGGGGCGTGTCGTTAATTTGGTAAATTCCAAAACAGGCGAATTGATGCCGTCTATTATCAGTATTGACAGGCTGACAAACGATGTAATTGCATTACGGACAGAGTTCATAAAAATTCCCGATGAAATTAAGGGCGTAAAGCTGAATGAGGAACAAAAGCAAACTTTAATGGAGGGTAAACCGCTAAAGTTAGAGGGTATGATTTCCACCAAAGGAACGGAGTTCTCGGCAACAGTACAGTTCAATGCAGACAAGCGTTATGTGGAGTTCCTGTTTGACCGCAATAATTCCAACAGGCAAACCCAAAGCAACGGTCAAGCCCAAAGCAAAGGACAAAATAATCAGCAAAGCCAACCGCAGGAAGCTCCAAAAACATTTAGGGGCAAAGAGCTGACCGATGAGCAACATAAGGATTTCAAAGCAGGTCAAACCATCTACATTGATGGATTAAAAGATAAAAAAGGGCAACCTTATCAGGGCTATATCACTTTCAATAAGGATACAGGAAAAACCGGGTTCGAGTTTCCCAATCAGTATAAGGAAAGAGTAAAACCCACCGAAGCCCACAAAACGCAGACTGCCGTCAATTCGGAGGGCAAAACCAACGAAGCGACCAAAAACGTCCAAGAGCCTTTAAAGTCCGGGCAGCAAAGTCCAAAAAACAAGCAGCAGCAGGAACAACAGGAAAAGCCCGAAACCCCTGCAAAATCCAAAGGCAGAAAAATGTAGTACGATATGAAAACAATTATTGCAGAAAAACCAAGCGTAGCAAGGGAAATAGCCGGACTTGTGGGAGCATCCGATAAAAAGGACGGCTACCTGACAGGTAACGGCTATTTTGTTACGTGGGCATTCGGTCATTTAATAGGACTGGGAATGCCCGAAGATTATGGCATTTCGGGATTTGATAAAGCATCCCTGCCGATATTGCCCAACCCGTTTTTATTGACCGTCCGCAAGGTCAAAAAAGATAAAGGGTACACCGCCGATACTGGCGCATTAAAGCAATTGAAAGTCATTGAGCAACTTTTTAAGCAAAGCAACAGCATCATCGTTGCTACCGATGCAGGTCGTGAGGGCGAACTCATTTTCAGGTACATTTATGAGTACCTGAAATGCAACAAGCCTTTTGAACGCCTTTGGATAAGTTCACTTACCGAAAAGGCAATAAAGCAGGGTTTTGACAACCTGAAAGACGGGGCAGCATTTGACGGATTGTACCAGGCTGCGCAAGGCAGAAGCCGTGCCGACTGGCTTGTAGGCATCAATGCTACACAGGCATTGAGTATAGCCGCAGGTAACGGTATCTATTCGCTCGGAAGAGTGCAAACACCCACACTGGCTTTGATATGCAAACGCTACCTTGACAATAAGAATTTCACGGTAAAGAAATACTGGCAGATACAGTTGATGCACAACAAAACGCAGGTTGATTTCAAAAGTATTTCCGCTACCAAATGGGAAGAAAAGCAACTTGCCGATGATACCCTTAGAGCTATTCAGCGTGGCACAACGGCAACTGTTACCTCGGTAGAAACCAAAAGCGTTACAGAACAACCGCCCTTGCTTTTTGATTTGACAGGCTTACAAAAGGAAGCTAACAAAAGACTGAAATTATCTGCTGAAGCAACGCTTAATATCGCACAAAGCCTGTACGAAAAGAAATTTATCACGTACCCACGTACCGGAAGCAAATACATTCCTGAAGATATGTGGGCTGAAATTCCAAACCTTGTGCGGGCATTGCAGAACCGTGAAGATTGCAAGCAAGCCCTTACCAAAATCAAATGGGGACGGTTCAACAAACGTATCGTGAATGACCTCCGTGTAACGGACCATCACGGTTTGTTGATTACGGATAAAGTGCCGTCCGTACTCAATGCAGACGAAAACAAGATTTACAATATGATTGCGCTTCGGTTGCTCGAAGCCATATCACAAGCCTGTGTCAAAGAAATAACCGATGTATCATTACAGGTATTGCATTACGACTTTACGGCAAAAGGCTGTAAAATTCAGGAAGCGGGTTGGCGTTCCATCAAAGGAAGTTTTACCGATGATGGCGAAGAGCCGGTACAGGAACTACCTGAACTGAATAAAGGCGATGAACTCAAAATAAAGGAAGCCGCCGTTTTGGAAAAGCAGACCAAACCGCCAGTGCTTTACACCGAAGCCGGGCTTTTGTCGGCTATGGAAACCGCAGGGAAAGAAATCGAGAACGAGGAAGAGCGCAAAGCCCTCAAAAATATCGGTATCGGTACTCCGGCTACAAGAGCCGCCATTATCGAAACCCTGTTTACCCGCAATTATATCCAAAGGGATAAACGTTCATTAATCCCTACGGAAAAAGGATTGCAGGTGTACGGGCTTGTCAAAGACCGAAAAATTGCGGATGTGGCAATGACCGCCGAATGGGAATTGGCATTGCAGAAAATCGAGAACAACGAAGCGGATGCCGGAACATTTCAAAAGGAAATGGAAACCTATGCCAAATCCATTACCGATGAATTGCTGCAAACTTCTATTGCTCAAAACAACCTACCGAAGTTGGTTTGCCCTAAATGCAAAAGCCAGCAACTCATTATCCGTGATAAAATTGTGAAGTGTCCCGATGAGGTTTGTAGTTGGGTACAGTTCCGTATCGTCTGCGGTGTGCAAATCAGTATCGAAAATGTAACAAGCCTTGTCAATAAAGGCAAAACCTCTTTAATCAAAGGAATGACAAGCAAAGCAGGTAAGAAATTCGATGCGTATATCGTGTTGAATGCCGATTGTAGTACCTCTTTTGAGTTTGAGAAAAACAAAAGCAGTAAACGCAATGGAAAATAAACCGTCAATCGTACCCAAAGAAATCAGGAACCTGATTTATACTATCCGGGGCAAACAGGTAATGTTGGATAGTGACCTCGCTGCCTTATATCAGGTAGAAACAAAGAACCTGAACAAAGCCGTTAAAAGAAATATTGAGCGATTTCCTGTATCATTCTGCTTTCAACTGACCGAAGAGGAAGTTGAAAACTTGAGGTTCCAAATTGGAACCTCAAGTTTGAGCTACGGCGGCAGACGTTATTTACCCTATGTTTTTACCGAACAAGGCGTTGCAATGGCATCTGCCATACTCCGTTCAGACATAGCCGTTAAAATGAGTGTTGAAATAATGGAAGCCTTTGTAGAAATGCGGCGTATGCTTATTAGCAATGCTTCTTTGTTTCATCGTTTGGATAATATCGAGTTAAAGCAACTGGAAGCCGACCAAAAATTTGAAGAGATTTTTAAGGCTTTGGAAAGTGATAAGCTGCACAGCGAAAAAGGCATTTTCTATAACGGGCAGGTTTTTGATGCCTATGCCTTTGTTTCCGATATTATCCGCAATGCCACAAGTTCCATTATCCTGCTTGATAATTATGTGGATGATACCGTGCTTACGTTATTGGGGAAACGCAAAGACAATGTAACAGCCACAATCCTTACTAAAAATATCAGTAATCAATTACGGTTGGATTTACAACGCTACAATAGCCAATATCCTCCGGTAGATATTGAGCTTTTCTCCGATGCCCACGACCGTTTCTTGATTATTGACCATACAGAACTCTACCACATCGGGGCATCACTCAAAGACCTGGGCAAAAAATGGTTTGCCTTTTCAAGAATGGATATTGAAGTCGGCAGGATGCTTCAAATCTTGAATAAGCCATAAAAATGAACCTCCGAATTATCGGAGGTTTTTTGTTGCCTATTACGCCAAATCCTGCCTTTCAAAGCCAAACCCTGCAACATTCTCATAGGCATTTGCTCCTGCTTCTAATTTTAGGATTTAAGTAAAATTCTAAAACAAAATATAGTATGGATGTACAGCAAAAAGACCTATCGTATTTCAGATTACGACTGCAAGAACTGTTAAACAGTAGCTTCCCCGAAAAGGCACACGACCAAAAATTTATCGACCAGCGTTCTTCGTGGGCTTCCAATGCTTATGAGGGTGCTTTCAGGGCGGGAAACCCCATTGAGCAATGCAATGAAATAGCCAACTACATACTTTTTGAGGGCTTACACTTCTCCAAATTCGACACTGTTTTTCAGGTGGTATGCAATGAGTTTGATACCGTAATGGCAGATGAGGAACTGCGACCGTTTGCCCTTAAAATGTTCCCTGTCTGTGAGGCTGTTCTCGCAGGATATGAATTAACCGATGATTTCGCCTACGGTTATGAGTTTGATTTACTCTATACCGAACTGACTGGAACCATCGCAATATGGATAGAGGAAAATGGGCTTCAGTAAGAAGCAACATCTCCAACAGAATATTGATGCCCTGCGAATTGCTTTTAAACTGGAAAAGGAGAAACGGCAAGCCACCGTAGGCGAAAGACTGCTAATGATGCAATACAGCGGATTTGGCGGTCTTAAATTCGTGCTGAACCCCATAGCCAACGAAATAGACATCAATCATTGGAGAAAAACCGAACACGACCTTTTCCCTATTACGCAGGAACTCCACCAACTGCTCAAAGAAAATTCCGAAGACGATAAGCAATACCGCAGGTATGTGGACAGTATGAAAAGTTCCGTACTGACAGCTTTTTATACACCGCCACAGGTAATAGATGCGATTTCCGCAACCTTGCGTGAAAGAGGTCTGAACATTGATAAATTCCTTGAACCGTCCGCAGGTATCGGCTCATTCGTACAGTCCTTTTCGGAAAACCAACAAAGTATTACCGCTTATGAAAAAGACTTGCTCACAGGCAAGATTTTAAAACAGCTTTACCCCGAAAGCAATATCCGTGTAAGTGGTTTTGAAGAAATTCTCGAAAAGGAACAAAACAGCTATGATGTAATTGCCAGCAATATACCATTTGGCGATACTTCCGTTTTCGACCTTTCCTATTCCCGTAGCAGGGACAGTGCAAAAGTACAGGCAGCCCGAAGCATACACAATTACTTTTTTCTGAAAGGTGCTGATATGCTCCGTGAGGGCGGTTTGTTGGTTTACATTACTTCACAGGGCATTCTGAACAGCCCTAAGAACGAACCCATACGCAAGGCGTTAATGCAGGATAATAATCTGGTTTCGGTTGTTCGCTTACCCAACAATCTTTTTACAGAATATGCAGGTACAGAAGTCGGAAGCGACCTGATTATCCTGCAAAAGAATACGGCAAAACAAAATCTGACCGAAAGGGAAGATCTGTTTTGCCAAAGCAGGCAAACAGAATACAATACACCTGGTAATGCACTCTTTCAGGACAACACAAGGATTGTGCATACCGAACGTAAATTAGATACCGACCCATACGGACAACCTGCATTAATCTATACGCATAAAGACGGCGTTGAGGGAATTGCCAAAGATTTAAAACAAATGCTTTCCGAAGATTTTGGCAAGCACCTGAATATAGGTTTGTACAAAGGCGAACGGAACGATGAACCTATAATACAAATTCCGATTGAACCAACGGTTACACCTCCGGTTATTGAGCCTGTAATCATTCAGCCAAAACCGCAACCTGTACCCACGCCTGTAACCCATCGGGAAAGCCCACAGGAATTAAAGCAACTAAGCATCTTCGACCTGTTTGAAAATGCGGACGAACCTGTAATGGTTGCTGCTCCGCCCAAAAGAACCACGCAAGCCAAAAGGCAAAGCACTAAAACAAACCGCCGTGCAATAGGTCGCCAAACCGACCTGTTCAGTGCGATGCAACAACCTTATACGCCTCCTGTTACTAATAGACCTACCAATGGAAATACATCAGCCAACGGCAAAAAACAGGAAGTTATCGGCGACCTGTTTTCAAGTATCAATGAGAATGGCCAAGCTGATAAGCCAGCTATTCCCGATACCATTCCCGAACCTGCTCCGTACAGTGGCAAACTGCAATCGTTCCATCGCAACGATTGCCTTGTGGTGGATAATGGTTGGGTCGGTCATCTGCAAGATGTAGATATAGCAGACGGTACGGCTGTATTCCACCCTTTACAGTTACCGACCTTACAGAAAGCAAGAGCCGAAGCGTATATCGGGGTGCGTGATGTTTACCAACAGCTTTACACAAAAGAGGCACAGCATCAGACCGAATACAAAGAAGAAAGGGAAAACCTTAATCGCCTTTACGATGCCTTTATTAAAAGGTACGGCAACCTCAACAGTGCCGATAATATCAAGCTCATCAAAACGGATAGTTCCGGTAAGGAAATCCCTTATTTGGAACGTGTTATTGGTGGCGTGGTACACAAAGCCGATATATTCAGCAGACCTGTTAGTTTTTCTACTATAACCATAGCAACGGATAATCCCGAAGAAGCGTTATCAGCTTCGTTGAACAAGTACGGAAGCGTGGATTTGGACTTTATGTCCGAAATCAGCGGTATGCCTGACGATGCTTTGAAAGAAGCCTTACACGGTCGTATCTACTACAATCCACTTCAAAAGGAATATGAAATAGCCGAACGCTGGATTGCAGGGAACGTAGTGGAAAAAGCGGAGAAAGTCAGAGCCTATCTCGAAAGCAATCCCGATGATACACAAGCCAAAGAAAGCCTTACCGTATTAGAGGAAGCAAGACCAATACGAATTGAATTTGAAGAACTCGATTTTAATCTGGGCGAACGCTGGATACCCACAGGTATTTATGCCCGGTTTGCATCGCACCTGTTCGATGCAGAAGTCCGTGTCCATTATTCCGACAGTGCCGATGACTTTTCCGTAACCTGCAAACAGAAGAACGTACACATTTGGGAGAAATACGCCGTCAAAGCCCAAAGCCGGACGTATGATGGGATTGCCCTGCTCAAACACGCCCTTGTCAATACCACGCCCGATATTTCAAAAACAATAACGGTTGAAGGCAAAGATGTCAAAGTGCGGGATATGGAAGCCATACAAATGGCGAATACTAAGATTGATGAAATCCGCAACGCCTTTACCGATTGGCTTCACGCCCAAAACGATGAGTTCAAAACAAGGCTGACCGACCAATATAATGATACGTTTAACTGTTTCGTCCGCCCTAACTACGACGGCACACATCAGGAGTTTCCGGGATTAGACTGCAAGGGCTTAGGCATTAATGACCTGTATTCGAGCCAAAAGGATGCCGTTTGGATGATAAAGCTCAACAACGGGGCAATTTGCGACCACGAAGTAGGTGCAGGAAAAACGTTGGTAATGTGTACGGCTGCACAGGAAATGAAGCGTTTGGGGTTAGCCCATAAGCCTATGATTATCGGGCTGAAAAGCAATGTTCACGAAATTGCCGAAGCCTACCGCACGGCTTACCCACACGCAAAAATTCTGTTTCCTGGCAAGGAAGATTTTACGCCCCAAAAACGCCTGCGGATTTTTGGCGACATTAAAAACAACGATTGGGATTGTGTGATACTGACACACGACCAATTCGGAATGATACCGCAATCGCCCGAAATTCAAAAAGAAATACTCCAAATAGAATTAGACAGCGTAGAGCGTAACCTCGATGCCCTGCAATCGCAAGGCAAGGAAGTTACCAGAGGGATGCTTGCCGGAGTAATCAAGCGGAAAGAAAACCTCGAAGTCAAGCTCAAAACCCTGCAACACGATATTGAAAACCGAAAAGATGATGTGGTGGATTTTAAGATGATGGGCATTGACCACTTGTTCGTTGATGAAAGCCACCAATTCAAAAACCTGATGTTCAACACAAGGCATACAAGGGTTGCCGGATTGGGCAATGTGGACGGAAGCCAAAAAGCATTGAACCTGCTCTTTGCTATCCGTACTATTCAGGAGCGTACCAATGCGGATATGGGAGCAACCTTTCTTTCAGGAACTACCATCAGCAACTCATTAACGGAACTATATCTGCTGTTCAAATACCTGCGACCACGGGCATTGGAAAAACAGGGCATTCATTCTTTTGATGCGTGGGCAGCTATCTATGCAAGGAAAACGACCGATTATGAATTTTCTGTTGCTAACAACATTGTAGCTAAAGAACGTTTCCGATACTTTATCAAAGTGCCGGAACTGGCACAATTCTACTCCGAAATTACGGATTACCGAACGGCAAAAGATATAGGAATTGACCGCCCCAATAAGAACGAGGTGTTGTACAATATACCGCCTACTCCCGACCAGGAAGAATTTATCCAAAGTCTGATGGAATTTGCAAAAACAGGAAAAGGAGAACTACTCGGAAGAGCACCTTTATCTCCATCGGAAGAAAAAGCAAAGATGCTCATCGCAACGGACTACGCCCGTAAAATGTCTTTGGATATGCGGATGGTAAGCGGTGCGTATGATGACCACCCCGATAACAAGGCTTCGCATTGTGCGGCAAACATTACCAAGTATTACAACCAATACAACGCACAGAAAGGAACACAGTTCGTTTTCTCCGATTTGGGAACCTACAAGCCGGGCGAATGGAATGTGTACTCCGAAATCAAACGCAAGCTCGTGGAAGACCACGGCATACCTGCAAACGAAATCCGTTTTATACAGGAAGGCAAAAATGATAAGCAACGTAAGGAACTTATCAAAGGAATGAACGAGGGCAAAATCCGTGTGTTGTTCGGTTCCACAAGTATGCTCGGAACTGGCGTGAACGCACAGAAAAGAGCCGTTGCCGTTCATCATCTCGATACGCCGTGGCGACCAAGCGACCTTGCTCAAAGGGACGGCAGAGCCGTTCGAAAAGGTAATGAGATTGCCAAATTCTTTGCCGATAACAAAGTAGATGTGATTATCTATGCCGTAGAAAAATCATTGGATAGTTACAAGTTCAATCTGTTGTACAATAAGCAACTTTTTATAGACCAATTAAAAAACAATAACCTCGGCAAACGTACTATTGACGAGGGCAGTATGGACGAAAAATCGGGAATGAATTTTTCGGAATACGTGGCTATCCTATCAGGAAATACAGACCTGTTGGATAAAGCCAAATTGGAAAAACAGATTGCCGGGTTGGAAAGCGAAAAACAGGCGTTCAACCGTTCAAAGTATAGTGCGAAGTACAAATTGGAAGATTATACGGAAATGTTGCAAAGCACTCAATCTCGTTTAAACCGTATGAGCCTTGATTGGAATAATCTGCAAGAGCGTATCCAAAAACGGTCAGACGGTACAATCGTAAATCCTGTACAGTTGGATGGCTTACCGCCCAATGCCGATATTAAACAAATCGGTGCAAAACTCAACCAGATTGCGGACAAAGCCCGAACCGGAGGTCAGTATGAAGAAATCGGTACGTTATACGGATTTACGCTTTTGGTAAAAACGGAAATGTCCGAAAAAGAGGGTGTGGATATAAGGGTAAACCGTTTTTTGGTACAGGGCGAGGGCAATATCAAATATACCTACAACAACGGTGTGATTGCTAAAGATGAAAAGCTGGCTGCTACGAACTTCCTTAATGCACTGGAGAAATTGCCCGGCTATATCGAGCAGGAGCACAAGAAAATTACGGAGATACAAAAAGACCTGCCCATTCTTCAGGAAGTGGTTAACGGTACTTGGTCGAAAGAAAGTAAACTGGGCGAACTCAAAACGGAACTGGCTGCCGTAGAAAGAAAGATACAGCTATCTATTACACCAGAAACCAAACAAGATGCTCCGGAGCAGGCAGAAAAGCAGAAAGAAGCTCCAAAGGTTCAGGAAAGCATTATACGGACAAAAGGTATTCATTTGCCTCGTGGCGTATTGTAAAACCTGAACGGGCAGGCAATAAAAAAGGGAGGTCATTTAAGCCTCCCTTTTAAATTATCCGTCCTGTACCAAATGCTGCAAGTTCGGGTCATTCTTGATACGCTCCATTTCGCTAACAACAATATTCAGGATGTCTTTTTTTATCTGTTTGTAATTGCTTTCAATTTCCTGCTTCATTTTATCCTCGCCCTGCTCATTTACAAAAGATAAGATTTGGGGTATCTTTTGGTAGGCTTTGGTTTCGGCGGCTACCTTTTCATTATCTACCACGATTTCGGCGTGAAATATCTTTTGCTCGATACGTTCATCAAAGTTATCCGATACAGAACCGACAAACATACCCTGTGTAAGCGTTGAAATTTTGGAAGCCGGAATAAGGCTGTCTAACTGTGTGGAAATAGAGGTGGATTTATCATTGCGGTTAATGGTCATACTCTGACGTTTCTGTAATACTTTACCGAAACGCTCCGAAAGACTTTTTGCCGTTTCTCCAACCACCTGACCACTGAATATATTACCTACCGTATTCTGTATTACCTTGCTTTCCTTGTCGCCGTAATCCCTCGTTAATTGCGAAAAATCCTGGAAGCCCAAACATACTGCCACCTTATTACTTCTCGCAGTTGCAATAAGATTATCCAGTCCTCTGAAGTAAATCGTGGGTAACTCATCTATGATAACCGAACTCTTTAATTGTCCTTTTTTGTTGATGAGCTTGACAATTCGGGAATTGTACAACCCTAATGCTGCTGAATAAATATTTTGGCGGTCGGGATTGTTACCCACGCACAAAATCTTCGGCTCGTTCGGGTTATTGATGTCGAGTGTAAAATCATCCCCGGTCATTACCCAGTACAACTGCGGGCTAATCATTCTTGACAAAGGTATTTTTGCCGATGCTATCTGCCCTTGTAACTGGTCTTGTGCGCCACCTTGCCACGCATCCATAAAGGGCGACAAATAGTTTTCCAAATCGGGGTATGAGGTTAAAATCGTGAATACGTCCGAATACTTTTTGTTCAGCAATTCAATGGCGTGTGGGAACGTACAATACTTGCCATCCTCATAGATTTTCAGATACCAAATAATAGCAGCTAAAAGAATAATTGGGCTTTCCACGAAAAAATCGCCTTGCTTCTGTATCCACGACCTGTTGAGGTTTAGCATTATGGTATAAGCCGCTTCGTAAGCATCAGAAATGTCGGTCATAAAATCGGGATTGAGTGGATTACAACGGTGGCTCTTGCGTGGGTCGTCGAAATTTATCACGTAAAATTTCGGCTGTACCTTGTATTTATCCCGGTGCTTTAGTAAATGATTGTAGGCGATAGTCGAAAGGTCGTCAAACTTGAAATCGTAGATGTACATACTAAAGCCTTTTTCTATCTGCTGCTTGATGTAGTTGTTTACGATGGCATAAGATTTACCGGAACCCGGAGTACCCAACACGATTGATGCCCTGAAAGGATTTACAATGTTTATCCAACCGTTGTTCCATTTGCCTTTGTAGTAAAATTTGGTGGGCAGGTTGACGGAATACTCGTTTTCCATCAGCTTGGTTTCCTGTTGAAAGCTCTCGTTTTCGTTATTGAAAACATCGTCCATTAGGTTGGTACGGAGCAATCGGCTCATCCATACGCCTGCCATCAGCAAGGCGATATAACCTAACGAGATAGTAAGAATATACAGAAATGTGCTTGTTGCGGGGGATAGCTTTAGCAATGGTGTGTTCAGGAAGAACAGCGCAAAGCCAATGCCCAACGCCACATAAATTTTAGACCAGGTTATCTTCTCATTCTTTACACCCTTTGTCCCTAAGCAACTCAAAGCCAGTAAAACCAAAGCGAATGCTTTTGTATAAAGGGTATGTGAAAACAAGCCCGCCGTACGGTCGAAATTGCCTAACATCTTGTTGATTACTTCCAACGTCCAGCCACGTTCTAAAAAGAAACCGTAGCAGAACCAATAAAGGTGCATCAGCACCAAAAGAATACTGACTGCCCGCATAAAAGCCATTATTTTGGCAAGCCCTCTTAAATCGTCTTCTCCCTGCATTATTTTAAGTTTTAATGTTCGGGCGTGAATTTAAAGGCTGTTGCTGTCGGCTCTTAAAATATGGCAGTAAGTGGCGTTGTGTGGCAGTATTTGGCAGATTAGTATAAAATGAAAAAGGTAGCAAATCGCTACCTTTTCAACCTTATTGTAAAATTGATTTTGTCCTTATTCTTTCTCAAAAGTAACGGCTTCGTCCATCTCGCCCCTTGTGAGGCTCAATTTAATTTACAAAATCCTCTCTTCTAATTTTAATTTCATCATTATATCGGTTTGTTCATCATCGCCTAATTTGAAAATATGCTTGTCAAATTCAACAAAACCATTTTTCTTATAAAAGCTGATTGCCCGAGGATTTTCTTCCCAAACACCTAACCAAACGTAGTGTGCATTTTTCTGTTTGGCAATTTCAATAGCTTTTTCATAAAGCACTTGTCCGACTTTTTTACCGTGAAATTCCTTTAAAACATAAATGCGTTCAATTTCAAGTGCTGTGTCGTCTTGCAATTCTGTTTGCGATTGCCCGAAATTGATTTTCAAATAACCAACTAATTCGTTTTCAGATAAGGCAAAATAAAACTCGGAACTTTCATTGTTCAATTCTTCTATTAGCTTTTCATTGGAAAATCCCTCCTCTAAATATGTTGTCATATTCTCTTCTGTATTACTCGAAGAAAATGTTTCTGAAAATGTTTGTCTGCCTATCTGTTGCAGTTGTTCAATATCGTTTAATGTTACTTTTCTTATTTCCATTGGTTCCATCTATTTTAAATTCCATTCGTAGTTAAGCCATTCGGTATTTTCTCTTGCTCCTAATCGTTCATAAAATTTCACTCCTACTTTATTCCACGGTGCAACCGTCCATTTTATTTGACTGCAATTATTTTGTTCTGCTTCAGTTTTTAACGCATTCATTAGTTGTTCGCCAATTTTCTGACCACGATAATTTTCGTCCACATAGAGCTCTTTCATATAAATAGCAGGACGGTTTTGGGCTGTATAAGGAAGAAAATAATAAACCAACATTCCTGCGATTTTATCATTATCTTCTGCCACAAGGCAATAAAAATCGGGTGGGTTTTTCTTAAATCCGCTGTTTCTGACAATTTCGGGTGTAATGGCAAAACTGTCAATGTATTTTTCAAAAACAGCCAATTCTTTCATTAAATGCCAAACTTTCTCGCTGTCCTTTTCTTCGGCTTTTCTTATTGTTATATTCATTTTTTTAAAACATTATTTAATGAGCTGATACGGCTTTCAGCCCGACAATCGAGCCTATTAAAGTGATAAGAAAAAGTATTCGCAGAAATGTTGCAGGCTCTTTAAATACAAGAATACCGACTAAAACTGTTCCGACTGCTCCGATACCTGTCCATACGGCATAAGCCGTTCCGATGGGCAAAGTTTGGGTTGCTTTAATCAAAAGTCCCATACTCATAGTAAGGGTAACGAGAAAACCTGCATACCACAAATACATTTCATTTCCTGTTGTTTCTTTTGCTTTTCCCAAACAGAATGCAAAAGCCACTTCAAACAACCCTGCTACAACTAAAATTATCCAATTCATTTCCTTTGTTCTTTATCTGCAAAGGTCGGAAACGGAATTGAGGTGAAATTTTACAAATGATAAAAAATGAGCCGTTCACTTTATTTCTGCCCTAATTCTGCTCAAACTGACTTGTGTTATACCTAAATAAGAAGCAATGTGTCCTAATTGCACTCGCTGGACTATATCGGGACTGTTTTTCAAAAGTTCCTTATATCGTTCGGTAGCTGTTCGGACTTGTCGAGAAATAAGCCTTTCTTCTGTTTTTATAAGTTCTTTTTCGGCAAATCTTCGCCCCCAATTTGCAATATGTATATCATTCTCAAAAAGTCTTTGTAAGACTGTTGTTTTCAGTTTATATAATTCGCAATCTTCCAACAACTCTACATTTTCATATCCTTTCTGATTGGCTATATAGCTTTTCATTGAAATAATAGTATCGCCCTCTTTGCCAAACCAAAAAGTGATTTCATCATTATCTTTATATGAATATGCTCTTGCTACACCTTTCTTTATAAAGTAGATGTTCTTTTCAATTTTATCAGCTCTCAAAAGAATATGCCCTTTTTTATATTTAACCTCTGTAATTGATTTCTTGAGCAATTCTTTTGAAGTATCTGGAAGCGGATATATATTCTCAAGTAAAAGGTCTATGTTCATTAATCCAATGCTGATTTGTTGTAACAAAATTACAAAATAAAAAAATGAGCTTCGTTATATGTGGTGTGAAGACTGAAGCTGTACAACCTTAAAAATGAAACATATATTTCAATCAATAGATATTTTTTACAACCTACTACCTTTCTTCTTTTTCTTCTTCATTTTATTGGCAAAATCCTGTTCCTCGTAATCTTCGCCCTGGGCTTCGGGCAATAAGCCTCCCAGTGCTTCAATCAAACCATCTTCGTGTTTACCAGTAGTTAAGAAGTCGAACAAATGGTGTGGTTCTTCCGCAGGAAGATCCGCATCATTTGATGTAGATATTTTCGGTTGTAATTCAACTGGCTCTTTAATCTCCGGTTTGATATTATTGTTCCAATAATCATTAAAGGCATTGGCAGAAAGTTCCTTGCTCAAACGTGAACCGTTCCAAACCGCTTTAGAATTGTGGTCTATAAATGTCATTCCGTAAATACGCCCTGTATCATTCCTCCGCACCACTACGTTAATTCCCTGCTCGGCTAATTGCTTCTTAAAGCCCATTTCATCAGTTGTTGATTTCAAGGCAATGGTAACGGCTGATTGTAAGGTCTGCTTGGTTGGACTATCTTTTAAATCCGTTTTGCATTTCGCAAAATACAGTTCCAAAGCCGGAAGCCCTGCATCTTTACCAAACAAAGAAGCCTTGAACGGATGCCCGGCTCTTTCGCCTTTCTCGTTTAAAGGAATGTATAATAAACCCTGCCGTAGCTGCCCCTGCAATTCGCCCTCTACTTTTTCGGTGGTAATATTGAACAGGGAAAGCAAGGCATTGTATTCGCCCAAAGTCTGAAACTTATAGTAATTTGGTAAGTGGCGAACTACTGAAGCGATTTGACTTTTCACATCTCCAGCTTTGTAGTTTACCGGGCGGAAAACCTTGTCGTTCTGCCGATGCTCCTTATCAGTTGCGGGTATCAATCCGTGTTTTCTTTCCAACTCACGGCACACATTCATAGACCGCATTTTCTCGAACTTGTCCGAAATCTTTTTACCCTCTTCGTCCACGCAAACCGATACAATGTGTATATGGCTGCGGTCAATATCCGTGTGTTTGAACACCACAAAAGGCTGTTCTCCGTAACCCATTTCCCGCATATACTGTTCTGCCATCTCCCTAAACTTATCATCGCTTACTTTATCATTCGGGTCAGGATTGAGCGAAATATGCAACGTATGTTTTTCGGTATTGCGGTTGGCTATCAGGTAAGGCGCAAAAGACTGGGCTAATTGTGCAACGGAATAATGCCCGTTAGCGGTTTCAATCATCTTATTGGCAAACAAAATCTGTCCGTTTTCATTCTCCACTTTGAGCTGATTGTACGCCAATGCTCCGTATAAATTTCCGCTTCTACCGATTTTCGCTATCATTTCTAAGGCTGTTTTTTCAGGTACTTTGCTTCAAATTCCTCGGTTAGCTGAATAATTTTTTGGCATAGCATCGCCATTTCAGCCGTCTGTTTTTCCAATTTGTAGAGGAACGCTGCCGCTTTTTTCTCGGAAAAATGCTTGTACAACAGCTTTACAATCTGGTTATAATTTACACCTATGGAACGGAACTGGCTGTGAAAAGAGGTTAGCCGCATATAAAAATCAACCGTTCCTTTGTCAATCTGAATGGTCTTTATGGTCTTGTCAAAGATGCAGGACGTTATGAAATGCGCCTTTACCTGCATACCTGATTTATCAAACAGGGTAAGAAAACGGGCGTGTTCCTGCTCGTTAAAGGAAATCGTATAGCGGATGGTCGCCGGGTCTTCTTTTGGGCGGCGTCCGGTCTTTTTCAATTGCTTTTTGTTGTTATCGTTCATCACTAATCCATTTTAAAATCCATACAAAACCCTGACTTCGGAAGGTGTTTTCTGCCCCCTGCAAAGGGCAAGTTGTTTTGAGCATCGGAAATCATTCCGAGATGCTCAAAACACAACTTGCCGTGTTCTGTTGAACACAAAAATCCGCCCTGCGGGACGGATTAAATGTAACAGGGAAAAACAGATCGAAGCCGTTCCCGTTACTCTCCATTTTGTCAAAAGACTTTTGCATAAATCCGTTAATAAAAATCATTTTACAAAGTAAAGACCTGTTTACGAAAGCAGTGTATTGTATAGCAGTGCCAAACACTGCCTTTGAATGCCAAACACTGCCACAGCTCAATCAGCGGTTAAATCAATCGCTTTATTTGCCGTATAATTTTAGTGCAGGTAGTAAAAAAAGTATTTCAACAAAGAAGAAAATCAGGTTTGCAAACAGGCAGTTTGGAATAAAAGCATAAGGTTTTAAAAGCATAAAACAATAAAACAATAAAAGTGTAAAAGCATAAAAGCGGTAAAGCAATTTACCTGTTGCAAGTTTTGCCACTTGCCAAAGAATGTACCTGACAAGGCAAAAATGAAAGCAAATACCTGTGCAGGAAAGTACCCAAAAGGGAATGCAGGAATATAGGAATGAGGTAATAATCAGATAAACCAATATTCAATCCTGCAAAACAAATAAAGTGTGTAACAATAAATTTTTAAATAATGGAAACAAGAAAAGAAACTTTAAAAATCAGTTTCTCCACCCAAAAAGGTGGTGTGGGAAAATCTACGATGACCACCTTGCTGGCAAGTGTACTTCACTACCGATTAGGTTTTAATGTACTGGTAATGGATTGCGACTTTCCGCAGCACAGTTTGACTAATATGCGAGAGCGGGATAAGAGAACCATAATGCAGAACGACTACCATAAAAAAGCGGCAATGAAGCAGTTTCAAGCCATCAACAAAAAAGCATACCCGATTATTAAATGCAAAGCTGAAACAGCTTTGGAGAAAGCATCGGAATACAGAAGCCAGTCGGTGGTTGTACCGGATGTTATCTTTTTCGATCTGCCGGGGACTGCCAACACCAAAGGTGTCTTGACTACATTAAAGACAATGGATTTTATCTTTTCGCCCATTACCGCAGACCGCTTGGTCGTAGAAAGTACATTGGGCTTTACCAAAGCCTTTCTTCAACTTCCGAAAACTACTGAGGGCAACGAGAAACAAGAACTTTGGTTGTTCTGGAACCAAGTGGACGGCAGAGAAAAAACAGGTATATACGATGCCTATCAAAGTGTCATCAAAGAACTCAACCTGCCAATAATGGGAACAAGGATTATGGACAGTAAGCGTTTCCGAAAAGAAACAGATGACACTGCCGGTTATGTATTCAGGTCAAGTTTACTTCCTGCCGAAACACAGCTAATGAAAATAACCAAAATGGATTTATTTGTCGAAGAATTTTTGAAAATCACACAACTATAAAATCATTAGACTATGGCTAAGGATAACAAAAACAACGCTTTTGAAAAGCCTGACGTTGATGAGGATTATTTGATGAATATCATAAGTGGGGACGAGCCTATTTCTCCACCCATAAACAAACCTCAAGAGGAAGAAACAAAGGAAATTAAAACCAAACCGAAAGAAAAAGTGCGAAGCAGTTCATCAAAAAAAGTGGACTATGAGGAAACTTTTTTGGTCAATCGGTTTCCCTCAGGTCGTAACGGTAAGGTCGTTTACATTCGCCCCGAATACCACGAAAGATTGCTCCGCATCGTTCAACTGACAAGGGAAGAAAGAACAACGCTCTACTCTTATATTGATAACATTCTTGAACACCACTTCAGAGAGTACGGGGACGATATCACAGATTATTTCAATGAACATTTTAAACCCATTTTGTAATGAAGAAAAACAAAAAGAAAAGGAATGTCGTTGCAACCAACGACAACTCCAGCATAGCAACTAATACAGCGAAAGTATCCTATGAAAAAGCATTTATGCAAATGAATAAAATGCAGAAAAGAGGCAATAAAAGTATATACCTAAGCCCTGAATATCATGAACGTTTAACCCGTATCGTTCAGATTATAGGCGATGATAAAATACCCTTGTTCGCCTATCTCAATAATATTCTGGAATATCATTTTAAAGTATTTGAAGACATGATTACAAAGGAGTTCAACGAAAAATACAAGGGTTTATTTTAAAAACTAACATTATGGAAGTAGTAATTGTGATTTGCCTTCTGATAATTATTATCCTGCTTTTACAGGATAAGATTGTCATTACGAAAAGGGAGAAACCAGATCCAAAGCCAGAAAAGGTCAACCCTGATTTACCTGATATTATGGGGCAACCCAAACCTGTAAGAAGCCTTACAGTGCCAAACATTACCACTAAACGCCAAATTGAGGAACCAGAGATAAACCCTGATAACTTAGACATTGAATACGACGAAAATGAAAACGTAAGTGTTCAAATTCCGCAGGAAGAGCTGGACGAAGTTTTCAGAAATATACCTGATTTGGAGGAGGAGGAAGAAGAATGGAACAGGTACGGAATATCCGGTGGCGATGACGGTTTTGCCCAAGGGGTTACCTTTGAAGAACTAAGCTCCGTGGGGGTGTTACTCCAAAAAGAAGAATTGGAACCAGCCCAAAAGGAAACAGCGATAGCGATAGTTCAAAAAATACAGGGAACCGAATTATTCAGCCTATTGGAAAATTCTATGGAAGATGCTTCCCGAAGAATAGCCGAGCTTTTGGATAGTACCCTTTCATCTGAAACGGAAGACAGTTCTTCCACTTTGCGGAAAAGTGATTTGAGTGATTTTGACATTGGGGAGTTTGTATGAGCAAACTCCCTATTGTTTTTTTAAGAATAAGGTTAACTAATATCAATTACATTGTCCTCTCCAAACCATACTTTGGCTTTCGCTATTACGTCTGCATCAGGATTGTGAAAAAAAACTGCTAAGTTCTCTTTTGCCCTTGTACAACAAACGTAAAATATTTTTTGAGTTCTATCCAATACACTTGCAGAACCTGTACCTAAGAATAGATTTCCAAAGTTATAATTGTTCCAACCACCATTATCAAGTATAACCAAAACATTATCAAATTCTGTTCCTTTGGTTTTGTGCTGTGTTGAAAATGGTGTTTGTCCTTCAAGGTATTCATATAGTTTTTGAAATTCACTAAACTTAACATCCTTCACTCGATTATACAAATACTCTTTGTTCTCTTTAAAGGCAATTAGCTTATCATCAATCAAACAAATTCTCTTTTCGTTAGCATCATTAATGACTTGTTCAATTGTATTATCTCCAACATTCACAAGGCTTTCAATATTTTCTTTTAAGGCTTTTTTGCTTGCGATACTTGTTATTTTAAAATGATAATCTGTGGCTCTTAAAAACTCATTGTACTTTTTATTTTGATACAGAGAAATATTATTCTGAATTTTAAATAAGTGTTTTACAAGATTATCTCTTTTTGAACCTTTCTTGTTTTCATCATCTTTGTCTTGCTTTTTATCATCAAGTAATTGGTCTTTGTCAACATACATTTTGGAAAATTCAGAGTATTTTAATGATTTCGCATAATTATACAATTCAGCATTACCATCAATAAAAACCTGCATTGTATTTGTAGGACGAACTGCGTTTAACTCTCTACCACTTTTTCCTTGCTGTAATGCTTCAATTACTTCTCCAAATGTATTTTCTGAAAAGTCAGCAGCAACATTGTTATCTTTAATATACTTCTTAATTCTATCTTTAAAACTTAATATGTGGTCTTTATCATAAATATCCATCAAATTTCTAAAACCCGCTTTACCTGCTATTAAATTATGAGTAAGATTAAGTTCTTTAGTTTCCTTTGAATTATTAAAATCCCAAGCATAATTAGCTTCTAAAAATGCCTCAACCTTATTGATGTATCCATCAGTGGAATGTAGAAATAAAACAGTTCCTTGCTTTATTACACCACCAACCATATTAGGGGCTTTCGGGTCGGCAGATGGTTCTTGAATTATGCCATCAGTACGAAGTTTGTTCGCCAAGTCAATTACAAGTTGCGGATTTCTTCTATTTTGTTTCTTTGGAATTTCGTTTACTTTTTCTGCATCATCTCCTTTATAATCGTCTAAGTTGCCAATGCCATCTTCATAAATTGATTGCATAGCATCTCCAAAAAAGCCTATGATATTCGTTCTTTTACTTTTCTTAAAATGTGTAAGAAATGTTTCTACAACAGCTTTACTTGTATCCTGGTATTCATCAATGAATATGAATTTATATTTATCTTTTACGATGCTGCTAAGCTTGGGATATTTTTCAAAAAGATAGTTGGCTACTATGAGTAATTCATCGTGAGATATAATTCCTTCACGTATTCTAACAAACTCTTTGTACTGTACACCATCAGGTAAAACAGCATAATAATTTTCCGGTACAGGATTGACTTCTTCAATGGAAATTCTGGTTACCTCCTCATTGTTTGCTAAGGCAATAAGTGCTTCTTTAAGCTCTTTTTGAAAATGTTTAATACTATCCCATAAGAAATCGTGTATCGTAGATACATTAAGATTTTTATGGTTTACCCTTTCTTCAATTTCTTTTACTGCTGCATTAGTATAAGTCATACAAGCAACCTTAGCCGTTGGATTTTCAGCTATTGCCTGCCTAATTACTTTTACCAAGGAGTAAGTCTTTCCACTGCCTGCACCCCCGCTTAATAAAAAGTTTCTGCCATTATCAATAGATTGAAAAACTTCCCGTACTTCTGGTTCTAAATTTAATCTTCCTTCAACCATAACAAACCATTTTTAATGTAAGCCGGAATATTCCAATTACTAAACTTTTCATTACTGTGGTATAAGATATCCAAGGCAAAATGAGTTTTCTTCTTAACACAATTCGCTGCTAAAACATAAGGACTTTTCGCATCATCATCAAAATCAGTAGCATTTTTTATCCCTTGGAAAGTATCTTTATTTTCTTTTACGAATGCTCTATTTAGGTGTATAAAGGCATCTTCAAAACTTCTTGCGTGATAGGTGCTTTCTTCCTGTTGGTAACATATACAAACTGTGGAACTCCCGACAATAATCGTTCTATTAGCAAGAGGTAAGGATTTTAAATCGTCCCAAGTTACAGCATTCAAGAAATGATTAATTGCTGAGTTACTTGTTTTAGTGCCTTCATTTACAGGACACGCTCCCCATTCGTCTTGCCCTTTTGCATTTTGACCTGTTACCTTTATAGCATCTATATCTGTTAATATCACTGATTTAATACCCAAGAAGTCAATAAATTTCTCAAAGATTTGAGAATATGCCCCAACTTCGATAATTGATATATTTTGTGATAGAAGCGGTAAGAAGGTATCTTCATTTCCTTCAGCTTCTAAACGTGAAGCCTCTTCCAAATCAACTTTTCGCATAAAAGTTGGTATCAAAATTCTTTCTGTATCTCCTTCAATAAGAACTGCTTTATCAGCAAAAAAGATTTCAGCTCTGCTAATCGTTAGATATTGTTTTAAGAATTGATACTGTTTTGGGTCAGCATCATATTGAGTTCTTAAATCTTTCAGATTTTTCGCAGTTACGTTATTCTTTGCTATTGCTTTCAAATATTTAATATCATCGAAATCGCTATCTGCGACAATGTGTGATGAATGCGTTGTGATTATGTACTGTAATGGTCTGTTTATACCATCATCTCTTTTGATGCCTTCTCCAAGCAGTTTTTTTATATTTTTTATAAAGACATATTGCATTTGGGGATGGGTATGAGCTTCCGGTTCTTCTATAATAAGCAAATTAATATCTGCGGGCTTTTTATCTTTATCTTTTTTGAAATCCTGTACCAAAATTTCAATTTCAAAAATCATACTTATTAGGTTCATATAACCCAAACCGTTATAATGCTCTGGTAACTTGTGGTCATCGTGAGTGTACACCACTGTAGTATTCCCTTCAAGCAATTCTCGGTGTTGCAGTGTTGAAATAATTGCTATATCAGTGTCATTCAGCTTAACGCCACCAAAATCCTGTACTTTTTTTATTACATCTTTAAATAAGTCTTTATAGATGTCGCTTAATGTACTGTCGGTTTCTGAAAGCTGGTCTTTAAAATCTTCTGTAGCTTGGGTCTTATCGCTACTATCTTCTTTCTTTTTATAAAGGCTTGAAGTTTGTTTTGAGAGCGTATTTTCCTTTTCCTTATTTGTCACATCCCTTCTTGCACTTATGTACTTGAAGCTGATGATGTCTTTTAAATTAATATTTTCACTAATAAGGTCAATAGGTTTAGTTTCGGTAATGTCGCTTGTAGCTGTATCATATTCGAAAGAGAATTTATGAATTTTAAAATAAGTTTCTAAGTTTTGCTTTAAAAAATCTCTTAGTTCCCTTGGCTTGTATTCTTTCTTCTTAACATTTTTGGCATTTTCACTGGCTGCGAAGACTGCATAGTCAGCTTTAATTTTTAAAAAATCATCATAGATTACAGTGTACTCAAAACCTAAAACAATATTATTATTATCAGGGTCTAAATCCATTAATACTCTGCTAACATTAGATAAGTCATCTGTATCGTTATATTCAATATAAATTTTCAGTTTAATGCCTTTGGGTAGGAATTCGTCGGGAACATCAGCCGACTTAATTAAATCTTCAAATTCGTTTTTAAAATCAATATTAAAGTCATCATAAGAAAATTTGCTTTTCTCATTTATAAATTTATCAAGAACTGACAGAATAGAAGTCTTTCCTGTATTGTTTTTCCCGATAACAAGAGAAAGTTCATTTTCAAGATCCATTGAGAAAGTCTTCAGTAATCGAAAATTTTCAACTTCTATTTTTTTTATCTTCATAATAGTGGTTATAGTATTTGATTAGTTTATATTCTCATCTCCTTACTCTGATGCTTGCCCTTTATTATTTTTTTTTCCTCTATTTAACCTACGTTTAGACAATTTTTTCCAAATACTATGAGCCAAATCAATTTCCTTTTGCGTCAAGCCGTAATGCTGTTTTAAGATTACTTCATTAGTTATTTTTAATACCTCTTCAATGTCTGTTTTGTCTCGGATTAATTCATCAATTCTTGACAACATTTCTGCATTGTCTTTATGATATGGAAGTAATATTTTCTCTGCTTCATTGGGCATTAATTCTAATACGCCTCCTCCGTGGCTTCGTCCTGAAACTTCTGTAAATGCTAATGAAAGCGAATTGTAATAACTTGCAGTCAATGCCTTAATATCGGTGTCAGGCTTTACAAAAACACGATGCATAGTATCAGTTGTGTAGGCTTCTGCTTCATTTATGATTAACCTTGGATAAAGGTTGTTTCGCCTGATAAACAAAGCATCGGAAATTTTTAAGGACGGCACTACAAACCAATTATTTCTAATCCCTGTTTTATAACCTTTATGGATATTCAAACTTTCTCCGTGAGCAATATATTTCACTGCTCCGTTGTTTTGGTCAAGGTTTTGCCTGTCAGGAAACGCTAACAAATGTGCTTTGGCTTTGGAAAATTTGTTCTTTTCCCAATCTTCTTTTGTGAAAATAACACTATTTACTTGCACACTTCTCCCCACCATCGGTTTGGCATAGTCGTAAAGATTATATTCTTCAACGGTAGTAAGCGGAACTGTAAAATAATTGTTTGCTCCTGTAGTAATACCGACTTCAACGTTTGCGTACTTTCCAAGTGTTGCAATGTTTCTT
This sequence comes from Allomuricauda sp., assembly GCF_002699205.1. Lineage (GTDB taxonomy): Bacteria > Bacteroidota > Bacteroidia > Flavobacteriales > Flavobacteriaceae > Flagellimonas. The sequence continues at coordinate 42,375 of NZ_PABT01000011.1, read as the reverse complement.
TTCTTCGCAATGGTTTCTAAAAAGTCAATTTCTTCCTGTTCTAAAAAATAGAAAGTCCATTTGTTGGATTTGAAATCAATTTTCTTTTGAGGACTTTTTAATCTTGCTGTGTCAAGCGTTTTTAATTCGTTTGCATCTTTTAATTCGATGTGTTCAATGTTGTGTTCCTGTGTTCCGTTCTTTTCGCAAAGCAATAAAACAACTTCTTGCTGAATATCAGGGAAAACTAATTTTTCAAAAGAAATGATATTGATTTTGTTGTAGAAATGAGCAAGGAATTTTCGCAATTGCAAAGCAAAGGAAACCTGTAAGATTTCTGCTGGTAAAACAAAGCCGATTTTTCCACCTTTGTCTTTCAACAAAAGGGATGAACCAACCACGAATGAAACCCAAGCGTTGGTCAATTTGGAATATTTTAATTCTGCTCTAACAAAAATATTTTCTGCTTCTGCTTGCTGATTTCTGTCGAAAAACTGAAAGCGGATATAAGGTGGATTACCCACCACTAAATCAAAACGCTTTTCTGTGTTATTGCAGTAGGTATGAAAATCATCATTGATTACCTGCTTGTTTTTAAGTTCAATTTTATCGGCTTTTTTTGCTTCTACTTCGTCAAACTCAATGGCTGTAATGGAATTGTATTTTGATTTTAAATTCTTTAATTGTTCCAAGAATACACCATCGCCACAACTCGGTTCAAGTATGTCAAAATTGTTACTACCATTAGTACCCCAACGCAAAATAAACTCCGCAATGGGTTCAGGTGTATAAAATCCACCCCTTAATTTTTCGGCTGTTGCGTTCTCAATTAGTTTCATACAAATCTTTGATTAAAGGGATTAATAAATCGTCATCGCCTAAATCATATAATTTGGCTAACAGCTTTTCTAAATTTGCTTTTTCTCTTGTAAATTGTCCCTGTAGTGGTGTCAAAGTCCTTTTGTTTCCTACATTCACGTCTATTTGGTCTTGTATGCGGATAAGTTCTTTTTGTGTTTCAACAATTTTGTCGTGAAGTGCTTTTTCTGTCGCATTCGCAAAGTCAATGATGCGAATAGGCAAATTGTTGAGGACTTTAGTGCCTCTTGCAAAATAACTTCCTCTAAATACTTCGCCTGTTAAGATTACAAACCACTCAACATATTTTGAGTTTAGTATTGCCTGAATGTAATATGTGGAATAATCGAAATTATCAGGCATTGTAATTGCACAGTAGCCTGCTGTTCCGCCCGATGTAAAAAGCGTTCCGTAATTATCTATTGCATATTTGTCGCCACTCGACAATACACCAAGTATTATCTTTTCTTTTTTATCCGAAATGCTTAGTCCTTGTTGTCTTCCGAAACGGTGCCATTCGTTTGCTGTTGTAGGTTCTGGTTTAATATCTCTTTTCGGATTGTTCAGATTTGCTTTATGTTTCTGTAAATAGCCAAAAGCAAGCGGATATTTCATTTGAATTTCTGTTAGTGGAATTACATCAATACCTTTTTTCGTGTTTTGGTAAGGATAAACAACTCTCGCATTTGGCTTGAAAGTTCTGTAGGTATATAGGTTGTCTTCTCCTGATGATGTTTGAAAATAAGGTTTGGTAATCGCCTTTTCAATTTTGTAATCAACTCCCTTTTTGGAAAAATAATAATGCTTCGCATCTTCTTTCGTTGGAATGAAGATGTAAATGTCATTAGCACTTGTTTGGATACCATTAAAAATATTTTCGCTACCAACTAAAGCAATCAGTTTGGAACTTTGGGCAATGATGTTGTTGTAAGCATTGGTTAATTCGGGTGGAACTAAAACCCAGACTTCATTGTCTAATTCTTCAGTTTTCTTAGAAGTATATTTTACAGCTTCTGGTTCACGAACTTTCCAGCTTTTCAGGCTTTTTACTTCTGCATATTGAAAAGTTTTTTGCGGTGTTTTGTTTAAAATCAGCAAACAAGTATAAGTTGTTTTGTCTGCAAAAACCTGATTAGCACCAAACGAAACGATTGAATGCAAATAACCTTTTGTTGAAAGCTCTTCTCTCAATTTTTTACCTGCACCAACTTTAGTAAACTTACTTGGAACAATATAACCTAAAACACCATCATTATTTAACAAGTTTATACCTTGTTCAAGGAACAAAAAGTATTTGTCAAACTGCTTGTAAGCAGACGTATAATTTGCTTTGTAAAGCGGTAATTCAAGCGGTGTAATATTTTTCATATCCTCCGACTTCATATAAGGCGGATTACCAATAATTACATCAAAACGAAGTTTTGAAAAATCAAACGGATTGATGATTGTTTGGTTTTTCTTTTCAACTTGTGTTGGATTTAATAAACTATTTCCGAAGAAAATATTAATTGATAAATCAGGTAAAACTGGTTTGCTTGTGTTGGTCGATGATGTATTTTCATCTTCCAATAATTTGAGTAATAAGCCAAATTTTGCAGCTTCTACTGCATTGTAATCCTTATCAACTCCGTAAACACAATTCAATAATAGTTCTCTCTTTATTTTGAAAGGAAGTTTGTAAGTGTTGATATTGGTTTGAATAAGTTTTGTTTTGTCTGCTTTTAAATAGTAGTCAATTAAAATATCATTCAACAACTGAAAAAGTTCCAATAAGAATGCACCTGAACCGCAAGCGATGTCTGCAAATTTCAGTTTCAGAATTTCTTTGTCGGTCTTGTCCTTACATTTTGGTAAAACCGTATTCCGCAAAATATCATTGATGATAAATGTTGGCGTAGTTACAATATCTCTATCCACATTTTCAGGCTTCTTTACCAATTCAACTATTCCGTTTTGTACAGTCAGTTTTTCAGATAAGAAAATCTCATAAATGCTACCTAAGATATCGGATGAAAATACACTAAATGAGTAAGGGCTTTCTGGATAATACAATTGCTTAATAATTGTCCAAAATGCAGAGCTAATATTTTCTACAATTTTATCTTTAAGTAACTGGTCAAATAATCCTGAATTATAGCGTTTGTCAGCTTGTTCAAATTTTTTGATTAATGCTTTAAAATCACTTGTGTTGGCAAAGGCTAAAAGCGTTTGATAATCTTCTAAATTTCTGTCTTCACAAACACGCAAGAACAAAATCCTATTCAAATAGCTTTGAACAATATCGTTTAATTCCTGCTCTTTTATTTTAGGGTCGTGTTTATATATCTCACTTCCTAATAACTTTCTCCATTCGTTAAATTGTTGTAGAAAAAGTGTATCAATTGAATATTGATTTAGTTTGTTTTCAATAGTTTGCCATTCGGTATCGAACGCACCTGAATACACAGCGTCCTTACCCAATAGCTTTTTGATTTCTTCAAACTTACTTTCATATTCGGTATAATGATATTTTTTGATTAATGCCTTATTGTAATTGTCGGTTTCATCGACTTTTACCGAAGTGTCGTAAATGATTAAGTATTCAAAGTTTGAAAGAACGGAAATTTTCAATTTGGCTGTAAAGCCGTACCGCCTTACTTGTTTAGCTGTGTCGTTACTTGCTTCAATTGCTACGCAAGGTTTTTTTGCTTCCAAAAAGAATTTTCTTTCAGAAAACAAGCGGAAAGTATAATCTGGTTTTTTTGAATGCTCGGAAACATTTGCTTTTAATGCTTCTTCTAAAATTACTTCTCTTTCGTTGGTTGATTTTCCTGAATTATTTTTAATATCCCAGCCCAACAACTCGAAAAATGGGTCTAAGAAATCACTGCGAAGCAGTGTTTCGTTATACTTGTTTGTTAAGTAATATTTTCTGTTAGCAGAATATTTTTCTATGAGTTGCTTTATTGTCATTTCTTCTTATTCTGTTTTATATATTTTGCTCTTTCCTCTGCCACTTTCAGTGCTTTCATACCCAAATCTTCATCTTGAATTTCATATAGAATTTTGTCGCTTAGGAATGAAACCATAAGTTCATCTGAGTTACAGTGATATATATCTGCAAGTTTCAGTATTATCTCCTTTGTTATTTTCCGTTCCCCTCGTTCCATTTTACTTAAAATAGCAACATCAATATCCAGTAAGGCTGCAACTTTCCGCAGAGGTAGTTCCCTTTCCTCTCGAATGTGTCTTAATTTTTCTCCTATTGTTTCTGTTGACATAACTTCCGTTGACATATTGTGTCAAATTTATGCAAATATTTCATAGCAATCCAAATTGTGGAAAAACTTTATTGCGAAGTAATTCGAATTAAACCAATAAAGCCACTCACAGCCAAACACTTCCTCTGACTGCCACTTTGTTAGACCGCCTCATTTTCTGAAACACCTTTGTCCCGAAAGACCGCAAGGTGCGGGATAACAGTAACAAATTAATGTGTTTCAATTATGAAAAAACAGAGAAAAAAAGTTTTGCTGGCAGCCGTGGCTATGCTGTCAGGAATTGGTGCGTTCGCACAGGGAAACGGTTCGGCAGGTATCAACGAGGCTACCCAAATGGTAACGTCTTATTTCGACCCCGCAACCCAATTAATTTACGCCATCGGTGCGGTGGTCGGGCTAATCGGAGGTGTTAAGGTGTACAACAAATTCAGTTCGGGCGACCCCGATACATCGAAAACTGCGGCTTCGTGGTTCGGTGCGTGTATCTTCTTAATCGTGGCAGCTACCATCCTGCGTTCATTCTTCCTTTAATCCTTTGCTTTATGAACAATTACAACATAAACAAAGGCATCGGAAGAACGGTGGAATTTAAAGGTTTGAAAGCGCAATACCTTTTCATCTTCGCTGGCGGACTACTCGGTACGCTCATCTTCGTGATGATACTGTATATGGCAGGCGTAAACTCTTACATCTGCCTGTTTCTCGGAGCAGGCGGTGCTTCACTCATTGTGTGGCAGACCTTTTCGCTGAACAGAAAATATGGCGAACACGGATTAATGAAGATAGCGGCTAATAAAAGGCATCCCCGCCATATTATCTGTCGCAAGCCTGTACACCGCTATTTAAAATTCACTCTTAAATCGAATGCCCTATGAGAAACGTTGCAAAGACAACAACGCTGGAAAACAAATTTCCTTTGTTGGCAGTAGAAAACAACTGCATCCTTTCCAAAGATGCAGACATTACCGCCTGCTTTGAAGTGCGTTTGCCGGAACTGTTTACCGTAGCTTCTGCGGAATATGAAGCTATTCACTCCGCCTGGCATAAGGCAATTAAGACGTTGCCGGATTTTACGGTCATCCACAAACAGGATTGGTACATCAAAGAAAGCTATGCACCCGATTTAGCAGAAGACAACCAAAGTTTTTTGGCAAAATCCTATCAACGCCATTTCAACGAGCGACCGTTCTTAAACCATTACTGCTACCTCTTTTTAACCAAGACAACCAAAGAGCGTATGCGTATGCAAAGTAATTTTTCATCACTTTGTAAAGGTTCGCTGATACCAAAGGAAATCAGGAACAAGGAAACGATACACCGCTTTATGGAAGCGGTGGCACAGTTTGAACGTATCGTAAACGATAGCGGTTTTATAACCCTGCAACGCCTTACCGAAGACGACATTATCGGAACGGGCGAAAAGCAGGGATTACTGGAACAATACCTTACGCTATCGAGGGATGCGGGAACACCGATGCAGGACATCGCACTCGGAACAGAAGAAGTCCGTATCGGGAACAAAAGGTTAAGCCTGCACACGCTTTCGGACACGGACGACCTACCCGGAACGGTATCGGCAGATACCCGTTTTGAAAAGCTATCTACCGACCGTAGCGACTGCCGTCTGTCATTCGCCGCACCTGTGGGCTTGTTGTTAAGCTGCAACCATATCTACAATCAGTATTTGTTTATAGACAACAGCGAAGACAACCTGCAAAAGTTTGAGAAGTCCGCAAGGAATATGCACTCACTGGCTCGTTACAGCCGTGCCAATCAAATCAACAAAGAGTGGATAGAAAAGTACCTGAACGAAGCACATTCGTTCGGTCTTTCTTCCGTAAGGGCACACTTCAACATTATGGCGTGGTCGGAAGACCCTGCGGAACTCAAACAGCTAAAGAACGATTGCGGTAGTGCGTTGGCATTGATGGAATGCAAGCCAAGACACAACACGACGGACGTGGCTACTTTGTATTGGGCAGGAATGCCCGGTAATGCAGGTGATTTTCCGAGTGAGGAAAGTTTTTATACGTTCATTGAGCCTGCGTTGTGCTTCTTCACGGAAGAAACCAACTACCACAATTCGCCCTCTCCGTTCGGTATCAAGATGGCTGACCGCCTGACGGGGAAACCTATCCATTTGGATATTTCCGACCTGCCTATGAAGCGTGGCATTATCACGAACCGGAACAAGTTTATACTTGGTCCGTCAGGTTCGGGAAAATCGTTCTTCACAAATCATATGGTAAGGCAATACTACGAACAGGGCGCACACGTACTGTTGGTAGATACGGGTAATTCTTATCAGGGCTTATGCGAACTCATCAAAGGAAAGACCAAAGGTGAAGACGGTGTTTACTTCACATACACCGAAGACAACCCAATTGCCTTTAACCCTTTCTATACCGATGACGGCGTTTTCGACATTGAAAAGAGAGAAAGTGTCAAGACTTTGATACTCACACTCTGGAAACGTGATGATGAACCGCCAACCCGTTCAGAAGAAGTGGCTTTATCCAATGCGGTAAGTGGATATATCGAAAGAATAAAATCGGAAGATGTTTACCCATCATTCAACGGCTTCTATGAGTATGTAAAAGGCGACTACCGCAAGGTATTGGAGGAAAAGCAGGTAAGGGAAAAGGACTTTGACATTGCCAATTTTCTCAACGTACTCGAACCTTACTACAAAGGTGGCGAGTATGATTATTTGCTGAACTCCGATAAGCAGTTAGACCTGCTTTCCAAACGTTTTATCGTGTTTGAAATTGATGCGATTAAAGACCACAAAATCCTCTTTCCCATAGTTACGATTATCATTATGGAGGTGTTCATCAACAAAATGCGCCGACTGAAAGGTATTCGCAAACTCATCCTGATTGAAGAAGCGTGGAAAGCGATTGCCAAAGAAGGAATGGCAGAATACATAAAATACCTCTTTAAAACGGTTAGGAAGTTCTTCGGAGAAGCGATTGTGGTAACGCAGGAGGTCGATGATATTATCCAGTCGCCCATTGTGAAAGAAAGTATCATCAACAATTCCGATTGTAAAATCCTTTTAGACCAACGCAAGTATATGAACAAGTTCGATGATATACAGGCGATGCTCGGGCTTACGGATAAGGAAAAAGGGCAGGTACTTTCTATCAATATGAACAATGATGCAAGCCGCCTTTACAAAGAGGTTTGGATTGGCTTAGGTGGTACGCACTCGGCAGTCTATGCCACCGAAGTTAGTTTGGAGGAATACCTCGCTTACACGACCGAAGAAACCGAAAAAATGGAAGTGATGCAGCTTGCCGCAGAACTGGACGGCAATGTAGAACTCGCCATTAAGCACCTCGCAATGCAAAGGCGTGACAAAGTAAATCAATAGTCATTAACATTTTAAAATTCAGAAACAATGAAAAAAGTATTGTATCTGGTGTGTACGGCACTAATGCTCGCCGTTGCACCATCAGCGAAAGCCCAATTTGTAGTAACCGACCCTGCAAACCTGGCTTCAGGAATTATCAACTCTGCGAACGAAATCATACAGACTTCTTCCACCGTGAGCAATGTCGTTAAGAACTTCAACGAAGTGAAGAAAGTGTACGACCAGGGTAAGGAGTATTACGACAAGCTGAAAGCTATCAACAACCTTGTGAAAGATGCCCGAAAGGTGCAGCAAACCGTGCTGTTAGTAGGCGACGTGTCCGAAATATACGTGCAGAATTTCGGAAAGATGATGAACGACCCAAATTTTACACCACAGGAATTGGTTGCTATTGGCAATGGTTATTCGGCACTGCTCAATGAAAGTACCGAACTGCTAAAAGAATTGAAGCAGATTATAACCTCTTCAAGCCTTTCGTTAAACGACAAAGAGCGTATGGATATTATTGACCGTGTGTACAAAGAGGTAAAGGATTACCATAGCCTTGTACGCTACTACACCAATAAGAATATCTCTGTAAGCTACCTGAGAGCGAAAAAGAAAAACGATGCCCAAAGAGTGCTTGAACTCTATGGAACTGCTAACCAAAAATACTGGTAAACTATGGAATGGGATAATCTTCACGAACTCCTGCGTTCGCTTTATGACGATATGATGCCGCTTGCAGGCGATATGGCGGCAGTAGCTAAAGGTTTGGCGGGATTGGGAGCGTTGTTCTATGTGGCATTAAAGGTTTGGCAAGCTTTAAGCCGAGCAGAACCTATTGATGTGTTCCCGTTGTTGCGTCCCTTCGCTTTGGGTCTTTGTATAATGTTCTTCCCAACCATCGTGTTGGGAACCATCAATGCGGTACTAAGTCCGGTGGTTACAGGAACCCACCAAATACTCGAAGACCAGGTGCTTGACCTGAACAAGCTGCAACAGCAGAAAGACCAATTGGAATATGAAGCAATGGTACGAAATCCCGAAACCGCCTATATGGTATCAGACGAAGAGTTTGATAAAAAGCTGGATGAATTAGGATGGTCGCCATCAGACGTTGGTACAATGGCGGGAATGTATATGGACAGGCAAGCCTACAAGATAGAGAAAGCCATAAAGGATTGGTTTCGCAATTTACTGGAAATACTCTTTCAGGCGGCGGCTTTGGTTATTGATACCATACGGACGTTTTTCCTGATAGTCCTTTCCATACTCGGACCAATAGCTTTTGCTATTTCCGTGTGGGACGGATTTCAGTCCACGCTCACACAGTGGATCACGAGGTATGTCAGCGTATATCTCTGGCTACCTGTTTCCGATTTGTTCAGCTCGATGCTGGCAAGAATACAATCCCTCATACTGGAAAGGGATATAGCAATGCTTGCCGACCCGACCTATATACCTGATACGAGCAATACGGTATATATCATTTTTATGATTATCGGCATTATCGGATACTTCACAATACCGACAGTAACAGGTTGGGTAATCCAAGCCGGAGGTGCAGGAAACTTTACCCGTAACGTAAATCAAGCTGCAATGAAAACCGGAAACATTGCCGGAGCAGGTGCAGGTTCAACAGTTGGAAACATCGGCGGTAAACTGATGAATAAATAAACAATTAATCATTCTAAAAAATGGAATTTAAAACGCTAAGAAATATCGAAAACAGCTTTAGGCAGATAAGATTATATGCCATTGTGTTTGCGGTTCTCTGCATTGGCGTGGTAGGATATGCCGTATGGCAGTCCTACAGCTTTGCAGAAGAACAACGCCAAAAAATCTATGTATTGGATAATGGCAAATCTTTGATGCTTGCCTTATCACAAGATGCGAGCATCAACCGACCTGTGGAAGCAAGGGAACACGTCAGACGTTTTCACGAGCTTTTCTTTACGCTTGCTCCCGATAAAAATGCTATCGAAAGCAATATGAGCAGAGCGTTCAACCTTGCCGATAAAAGTGCTTTTGATTACTACAAAGACTTGTCGGAAAAGGGTTATTACAGCCGTATCATTTCGGGGAATGTGCAGCAACGTATAGAGGTGGATAGTGTCGTGTGCAATTTCGACACTTACCCGTATGCGGTACGAACCTACGCCAAACAATTCATTATCCGTTCGAGCAATGTAACAAGACGTAACCTGATTACTTCCTGCTATCTCGTAAACTCTGTTCGTTCCGACAATAACCCGCAAGGCTTCAACATTGAAAAGTTTGCAGTGGTTGAAAACAGGGACATAGAAGTTATAGAACGCTAAAAAACAATCTTATGGAAGCATTATCAGATTTAAACACGTTTGCGAAAATCCTTACAGACAAAGGATATAATGGTTATTTCCATACGCAGGGAGCGTATGCCGGAAAGCTGAAAGACAGCATCAGCGAATACCTTGAAAGCTGCCAAAAAGGAACTGACAGTTTACCTAAACAGGATTTGTTGCTGACAGGCTACCTGCAATGGTCGGGCGAAGACAAGCCACGTGTACAATGCAGTATGTGGGTAAAATACCTGAACGGCAAATTTTCTCTCAACAGAATGGAGGTAGCAAGAAAAGACCAATTTGGGCAATTGCTCAAAAAATCGGAACTGGCAAACCTGTCTGTAATATCCGCACCCAAAGCGGTGGAAGCGGTGGCATTGGTCAACGATGCACCGAAACAAAAGGCAGGGAAAAGCCCTAAGCGTTTCAAGCTATAACAATAGAAATAGTAAGGCTATGAAAAAATTAAGAGCAAATATGGATAGGTATTTTGATATGCTCGACGAACGTTGGCAGGCATTGCCAGTGCGCAAACAGCACCAATATACCCTGTACTTTTTTGTGGGTTACCTACTGCTTACCGTGGCGGTCATTGGCAAAGTAATGTACGACACCTCAAAATCCGGTAACGATATGGTCATTGAGCATATCGAAAACCCTGTCCTCAAAAAAATTGAAAGCCCTGCAAGATTGCAGGACACATTATCAACAATTCTAAAAAATAAGATTTATGAAAGAAAATGAGAACAAAAAATCGGTTGTTCGGGTAACGGAAGGGAACCCGACAGCAACCGCTGATGTGCTGCAAGACGGTACACAGAATAATAAGGAGAAGCTCAAAAAGCCCTTAATCTTTGGTTTAATAGCGATTGTCTTCGTGGGTTGTATGTACCTCATATTTAAACCCTCCGAAGATAAAAAGGCAATCGAAAATGTGGGGCTAAACGATGCTGTACCACAGGCTACCGGAGCGGGAATGCCTGCCGACAAAGGCAAAGCGTATGAGCAGGAAATGCTCGAACGCAAAGAGCAGGAAAAACGCAATGCGCTTGCAACGCTTTCCGACTACTGGAATACGGAAGATAAGGAAGAACCGACCGATGAGCAGTTTCCTGAAGATGAGGAAAGTAACGGCTTTGGCGGAGGTGGCAGAAATTCGGGAAGAAACGGCAATCCTGGGCTGAACAGCTACCGAAATATGCAAAGCACATTGGGTTCATTTTATCAGGATAATAATTCGGAAACAATGGAACTCCGCAGGCAACTGGACGAAATGAAAGAAAAGCTGGCTGAAAAAGATGTGCCACCTGTTGCCACCGTAGATGACCAACTTAAACTAATGGAGAAGTCCTACGAAATGGCGGCAAAGTATCTTCCGCAGAATGCTAATACCGGAACTGCCGCCCCTGCTAATGGTGCTGCTCCGGGTGCTGTTGGTGCAGCGGGTGCTAATCAAAAGGAGCATTTTGTATCGTTTACGCCTGCAAGAAAGAACACCGTATCAGCCTTGTATCGGGAGCCTACGGACAGTGCTTTTTTAGCCGATTGGAGTGAAACAAAGAACCGTGGTTTTTATACCGCCGGTTCTGTGGAGCAGGTGGTACAACCTAAAAATAGCATAAAAGCCTGCGTACACGATGCTCAAACGGTTATTGGCGAAACGGGTGTGCGTTTACGATTATTAGAACCTGCCCAAACGCCACAACGTACTATTCCAAAAGGAACGGTTGTAACTGCTAATGCCAAATTTCAGAATGGCAGGCTACAATTAAAGATTACCTCGATAGAACTGGAGGGCAATATCATTCCGGTAGATATAACCATCTACGATTTGGACGGACAGCAAGGCTTGTATGTTCCGTATTCGCCCGAAATGAATGCCCTTACCGAAATGGCAGGCAATATGAGCCAGACAGGTGGAACGAGCGTAATGCTCACACAGAATGCCGGACAACAGGTTGCCGCAGATTTAAGCAAAGGAGTGGTACAGGGAATTTCGGGCTATTTCGCCAAAAAGGTAAGAACCCCAAAGGTTACGCTAAAAGCAGGACATCAGGTCTTCCTTGTATCTAAAAAATAATGTTGAACTCAAATTTTTAAACAAATGAAACCTGTTCCGTGCAACGGAACACGCTTCATCACAATTAACAATAAAATTAAAGACAATGAAAAATCATTTTAAAACCTTTTGGGCAATCGCCCTGATACTCGGCTTTGCCGTACAATCTTATGCACAGGACAGTGCAAATGCAAAAACTCCGCTTGCGTTGGGCAAGATAGAACCATATAAAATGGAAGTGACATACGATAAGACTTCACACCTCATTTTCCCGACCGCTATCCGTTACGTGGATTTGGGAAGCGAATACCTGATTGCAGGGAAAGCGGAAGATGCGGAAAACGTGTTGCGTGTAAAAGCAACGGTAAGGGATTTTGAACCTGAAACCAATTTTTCAGTCATTACGAATGACGGGCGTTTTTATAGCTTCAATGTGTATTACAGTTCCTATCCCGAAGCATTGAGCTATGACCTGCTCACAATGCAAAAGGCGTTAGATAAAGCCAACGGAAACGATGTGCTTTTTGAGGAATTGGGCAACAATTCGCCATCATTGGCAGGCTTGCTTTTGGAAACCATTTACAAAAAGGACAAACGCATTGTAATGCATATCGGGGCTAAGAGTTTCGGTATTCAGTTTATCCTCAAAAGCATTTACATCCACAACGGGAAATACTATTTCCATACCGAATTGAGAAACCGTACCAATGTGCCGTTTCAGATTGATTTTATCAATTTCAAAGTAGTGGATAAAAAGGTAGCCAAACGTACAGTTGTACAGGAACGCCCGATGATACCATTACGCACTTACAAGCCATTGGATGAGATTGGTGGTAAAACAACTGAACAAAACGTGTTCCTGTTAGACCAATTTACCATTGCCGATGACAAGGTATTGCTTATTGAGATTTTTGAGAAAAACGGGGGTAGGCATCAGATACTACAAATCGAAAATTCAGACTTAATCAAAGCCCGTTTGATTAACGATATGCACTTGAAATTTTAATAACCCTTTAAAGCAAATAATATGAAAAAGTATATCTATACCGTGATGCTCATCTTGATGGCCATCACGGTTACACAGGCACAAAGAATGCTTCCAAAACAGAAAGGATTGGAAATAAGTGCAGGTGTATTATCCGATGACAAGATTGGCAATGATTATTATGTCAGTGCCGCAATGACCGTGAACGGCAAAAATGGTAACTACCAGCTTTGGGCGTTGGAATACACGCATCAATACCACGATTATAAAGACCTGCGCATACCGCAGGAAACTTATACCGCAGAGGGCGGTTACAGTTTCTTCCTGCTGGGCGATGCCCGTAAGAACATCACATTGAACTTCGGGATAACAGGCGTTGTCGGTTACGAAACCATCAACCGTGGCGAAACGATGTTATATGACGGAGCAAAGATTTTGAGCGAGGATAATTTTATCTACGGAGCAGGCGGTCGCCTCACTTTTGAAACCTACCTGTCCGACCGTTTTGTACTTGTCCTGCAAGGGCGTACAAAGGTCTTGTGGGGGACGGATTTGCAACAGTTCCGACCATCCGCAGGTGTGGGATTAAGGTTTAATTTTTAAAACGTAAAAACAATGATAGCAATATTCAATAAATTCAGAACAGGATTACTGCCTATATATGTAATGCTGGCAATCCTCACAGCTTCGGTTTCTTTGGTATCTTGTAGCAAAGACGACGAACTCGAAATACAGAACGATTTTCCCTTTGAGGTAAACGTGATGCCGGTTCCCAAAGATGTTGCCAACGGGCAAACGGTAGAAATACGCATTACCATTCAGCGAATAGGCAATTACAGCAACACACAGTATTTTCTCCGCTACTTTCAGTTTGACGGACAGGGTACATTGCAGTATTATGATGAACCGCCGTATCTGCCCAATGACCTGTACCAATTACCAACAGAGCAGTTCAGGTTGTATTACACCTCAACGTCTGCCATATCACAGTCCTTCGATGTTTGGATTTCGGACAGCTTCGGGAATGAAAAGCAGATAACTTTTCAATTTAACAGTAGCGATTAATAGTAGTATTTCATTTCATAAAAAACGGCTTATCTGATTAGTAAGCCGTTTTCTATTTACAGCGTATTTGCTTAGGTGCATTTTAATGGTTCATCAATATTTCTTAAATTTATACTTGTGAAATTAAAAATGTGAGGATATGGTTGCATCATTGGTTATAGGGATAATATTTTTGGTTGCAGGCTTGGGACTTTGTTACTGGATTAACCGAAGAAAGTTTTACAGGCGCAGCCCTATGGGAGCAGAGGGTTTTTCATCTTATGAAAGTTCGGTTTTCATTAAATTGATTGAAAAGGTTGGCAAATGGGTAGCTTATGCACTGATTATATTCGGGCTATTGTCATTGTGGGTCTATTCCCGTGAGAAAAAAGAAATTAAAACAGAGCAGCCAATCCCGACAATAAATCATAACTAAACTTATCATTTAACTATTTTTGTAGGATAATAAATGTGTTAGCTGTAAATGTAGAGTACAACCTTACAACCTAAACTAAATACTATAAACAATGTCTATATATCAGGATATTTTAAATTGGTCGCAAGGCAGACCAGCGTTTGTTCAAGATGCTTTACGAAGACTTGTCGCATCAACAACACTTACACAAAACGACATTGACGAACTTGTTCAATTGGTAAAAAAAGAATGTGGTGACAATACAATTACTATAAACCCTATTCCGCTTAATAGCACACACATTCCAACAACAATTGCGATAAGTGGCAATTATCCCAAATTAATCAGCTTAAACAATCCTATTAATATTTGTGCCTTACACAATCAAGGAGGGTTACAATTCTCCAATACAGGTTTGACAATAGTTTATGGTGGAAATGGTTCGGGAAAATCAAGCTACTCACGTATTTTGAGAAAACTTTGCTGGAGCAGAAATCCAAGTGTTACACTAAAAAAGAATGTTTTTAATCCATCTTCTAATCAACAACAAGTTGATTTTATTGTAGAAGACAATGGTTCAAACATTAACTTTTCTTGGACAGAAAATAGTCCGAGCAATCCTATCCTTAATTCATTTTTTGTTTTTGATAACGACTGCGGAAATATTTACATCAACAATGAAAATCCCACAGAATATAAACCTGTAGGAATTGATGTTTTAGAAAAATTGGTTTCGACCTTTGGAAGTATTTCGCAAGCCTTTAATTCGTCTGTTGCTTCTTACAACACACAAAAACCAGGGTTGCCACAAAATTTACTTCAAACCTCCACAGCACAATGGTATGGAACAATAGAAAATCTACAACGAACAAACGTTGATTCATACATCCAATTTAGTCAAGCAAACATCAATAGAAAGCAAGAACTTACAACCTTAACCACAGCACAAAATCCTCAACAAAACATTACAAACTTAACCAATCAGCGAACACGGATTAACGGCTACATACAACAATTTTTACAAATTGAAACATTATTTGACGAACAAAACTTAAACGAACTAATAGCAAATAGAAATACTTTTGAAAGCGTTAATCAAGCGTATCAAATTGCGACAACTCAACTACAAAACGTAAACACGTTAGAAGGATTTGGCACAAATCCTTGGCGAACTTTGTGGGAAGCTGCAAGAAATTATGCACATAGTTCAAATCTTTCAGATGGTCAAAATTTCCCATCCTTAACTTCATTAGAAAAATGTGTGTTGTGCCAACAAGAACTTGACGAAACTGCACAACAAAGATTGACAACTTTCAATCAATTTGTATTAAATGACGTTTCTACACAGCTAAATTTAATTAACTCAACAGTTCAGGGAAAGCTAAACTTATACAATTCATTGGTAATTCCACCAATTGAAAACCTTGCAGAGTTAGAGCAGTTGATACCAAATTTTCGAGATAGCTATAACCAGTTTGCTAATTCAGTTGCTACATTCAGAAATTCAATCATTACTTTTTTGCAAAATGGTGGCGAACTAAACATAAGTTTACAAACTCTGACACCAAGTATAACAAGCATAATTCCAAGAATTGATGCCGAGATTGCCCAGAACAATCAGCTTCTACAAAATAGAAACACCTTAGTTTCTGAACTTAATGAACTATCAGCAAAAGAATTTTTGTTTAACAACAAAACGGCTATTCTTCAATACTTTGACGAATATAAATACAGGTCTTGGATAAACACTTGTCAATCCCAACTCGCCACCAATGGTATTTCACGCAAAATTGGCGAACTAATGGAAAACCAAGCCGTAAGTTTGCAGCACCAAGAATTTGTTTCCCATCTCAATTTCTTCAATCGTGATTTAGCAAGTAAAGTTTTGATTTCAAGAACGAGAACAAGTCAAGGAAATACATATCAAAGATGTGGCTTAAACGGAATTAATGATTCAATCAACTCAATTTTAAGTGAGGGCGAACAAAAAATTATTGCCTTATCAAACTTTTTAGCTGAATGTACGATTGACAATCGTCTAAATACGATAATATTTGATGACCCTGTTACGTCTTTGGATATGGATAATAGGGATAAAATTTCGGATAAAATTGTTCAACTATCACAAAACCGACAGATAGTTGTCTTTACTCACGACCTGTCATTTTTACGTTTGCTTATAGATACACATAAAGCAATAACATCAACGGACTGCACAGTAATAGGAATTGACAAATACAATGGAATAAGTGGTATCGTTACAGACGAGATTCCATATTTAGCTAAAAATGTGCAAGAAAGAGTCGATTCTATCAGAAGAATACTAACAGAACACGATGCTCTTATATTAACTGATGCACACGGACGAGAAACTAAACTTGATTCTGCAAGAAAAAGATTTAGAATGTTGTTAGAACGTTCTGTTGAAGAAGTTTTATCAAATAAAACTTACGAACGATTTTCTAAAAACATTCATCTAAAAAAAGGTAATTTATCAAGTTATATTGTTACAGAGCAAACAGATGTTGATTTTCTTCTAAACCTATTCGGAAAGTATTCCGTAACAGAACACGATGGAGGGACTTCAACAATTCCATTGTTACCAAATAAACCAGAAATTGACCAAGACATTACAGACTATTCTAATTGGAAAAACGGCTTTAAAATTAAACTAAGGACATTCCAGTCAACATACAATTAATATTTCAAAATAGCAGTAAAAAATCGGATAGCTCAAAAGGCTATCCGATTTTTGTTTACGGAGATAGTAAACCGCCAAACAGTGCCTTTCAACGCCAATAGGTACAACATTTCCAACCCTTGTAATAAGCCTTTATAAATTCACTTCCACAGAAAAATTGAGCAGATTATGGAAGTTATCGCAATACAAAAATCCGCATTGGACGGAATGCAGAATGAACTGAGGGAACTTTTGGAACTGACCGAAAATGCCACAAAAAAATACACGCCAATTTTCGCAGAAGAGCAATGGCTCGATAACCAGGAAGTGTGCTTGATGATGAACATTACCAAGCGGACTTTGCAGACGTATAAGGACAAAGGGTTATTACCTTATTCCAAACTGAACCGTAAGAATTATTACAAACGCTCGGACGTACAGGCTTTACTCGAAGCCGGACTGCCGTACAATACCAAAGACAATGGATTTACTGACGAATGAAGCCGAAGAAATCATTGCCCATCAGGAAATGATAACGCAGCTAAGAACCCGTATCGAAAGTATATTGAAAAACTACCGTCCTGTAATGAACGGAGAAATATACCTATCGGGAGAGGATATGTGCAAACTGTTACACATTAGCAAACGGACTTTACAGCAATACCGTGATGATAATATCCTGCCGTATATACAGATTGGAGGTAAGATTATTTACAAGGAAACGGATATTTTGACAATACTGGAGCAAAATTATATATCCAATAACAAACATTGTCTGTAATAAATTTTGTGTGAGTATGGTTCTATCGAAATGGGTTTAGTATATTTGCTATGTAAAATATAGAAAATACTTAAAGTGTTTTTGCTTTAGGTCTTGGTACTAAAAACTGGTAATTTTTGTAACCCCGAGGCAATAAGTAAGAACGCTCACGTTATGGCGTGGGCGCTCGCTTATTCGGGGTTAGGCGTACCAGTGCCGTAGTATCGATGAGTGTAGTTGCCTGCGCTTTTTTTGTGCAGGACTACATCAACTCAAAAAAGATATGATATGGAAACTGGTACAAAACAACAAAAAATTACCCTCGCCTTTATCAACGATAAAAGCCCAATTGTAGATATCATCTGCAATGACCTTACTAAATTAGGATTTGAGATCCTGCACCGCTCGGAACAGATTAAAGACGGACTATCTCAATTATCTTCATTAAAAGAACTTCCCTCAGTTTGTATTATTGACCTTGATTTTTACGACAAGAATGTGCTGGCACAGCTTCAAGAATTGAGAACACAATATCCAACCATAAAATTGATTGCTCACAGTGATATTGATGCAGAAAAAGCCGTAAAACCTCTTTTGGAAATAAGTTTTGGCGGTTATCTGCTCATTGGAAGCGATGCGGACGATTTTAAAAAAGCGATTGAAACTGTTATCAATGGCGGAAGATATTTTAGTATGGGAGTAGCTGATATTGCACAAGAATATTTTGACAGTAATTAAGCTAATTTCAGCTTCATCATTATATCTGTCTGCTCGTCATCGCCCAATTTAAAAATGTGTTTATCAAATTCAACGAAGCCGTTTTTCTTATAAAAACTGATTGCTCTGGGGTTTTCTTCCCAAACACCTAACCAAACGTAGTTGGCATTTTTCTGATTGGCAATTTCAATGGCTTTGTCGTATAGAATTTGTCCCACTTTTTTACCGTGAAATTCTTTTAAAACATAAATACGTTCAATTTCAAGTGCGGTGTCGTCCTGCAATTCTGTTTGTGATTGCCCGAAATTGAGTTTCAGATAACCGATTACCATATTGTCAAGTGTTGCAAAATAAAATTCAGCATTTTTGTCGCTTAATTCAATCGTTAATTTTTCTATGGAAAATTCCTCATTTAAATAATTGGTCATATTTTCTTCGGTGTTTCCTGCCGAAAAAGTTTCATAGAAAGTCTGTCTGCCTATTTGTTGCAGTTGCTCAATATCATTTAATGTTATTCCTTTTATTTGTATTGTTTCCATTTGCTTGACCTTATCAATTAGCCACAAAATTACTGAATATAACTTTTCTTTGACAAGCATTAGGACAAAATCCAATGGTAATAAAACGACGTTCTTTTGCTTCTTTTCTTTGGTCGCCGTGTGAAAAGAAAAGAAGTCATTATCAAAACCAATCATTGGGATACTGAATATCCCACGCAAAAACTCGCAACTTGTTTGGTAAAATGTAAGGAAAGGGAATGTGCGGAGCGGTGCATTTTGACAAAGGGGTTGCACCTGTTTAATGCAAAAAGACTGCCCCGACCATCGGGAGGATCTGTCTTTTTGCCGCCCGACTTTTCGGGTCAGGCGACTTTTATGGGGTGGGTGCGGAAATCTTTCAGATTGTGAAAAAATCCTTTGTATTCGGTCATTCCCCTGCGAAATAAGTTCCACAGCAAAGAACAACCCATTTGGGTTAATGAGGAATTGATAAACAAGTCCTGGTGTTCCAATGCTTCGGCAAGTGAGCAACTTGGAGTGTTGTCCTCTTGTTCGGATTGCTTCAGTAATTCGCCAAATTCATCGGTAACAAATGGCAGGCTTGCCACCGTTTGGTATTTCTCTGAATTGGGTTGCTTTATCTCTCCGATGGTAGATAGTAATACTTGTCCTGTATACTGGCTGTTGCCAAAATCCAACCAATATTTTGGCTCATCTTGATAGTGTCTGCGGTAGCTTGTTTCTTTAAGAATTTCAGCAACGCCAAACCTCGCCTGTACATTATCCACACAAGTAATGGTAATGGTTGCCCTTGCTTTTTCGGGAGGTCTTCCAAAATTGTCCTTTTCAAATTTTACCGTTTCGGCTTTCCAATTTGTTCCTGCCCAGCGGTTGCAACGATTGATTAAAGCAACGGATTTGTATAATCCTGTTTCACTTTCTGCAAAACGTTGTCTGCCCAAATTGGCACTTGTGATAATATCATCATCCCAAAGGCGGACTTGTAACCCTGCGTGTCCCAACGCAATCAAACTTTCGTTTATTTCCATTAAGGCGGTCAATACTTTTGACCCTGTACCACCTGCTCCGATAAGGTTTACCGAAATCGGATTGGTGGGATTGAGCAGATAATTATCCGTAAAATGGATTGCTGTTTTTGCTGTATTCATCACAATAGATTTTTAAGGGTTTTGTTATTCTTTTTTAATGCTTCTTTCGGAAAGGGTTTATCTGTGCCAATAAGGTCTTTCCAAAGGTTTACAATGTTTTTTTTCGTCAAGTTTTCACATAATGAATGGCTGAAATAGGAATTGAAAAAATAATGTTCCCACGCCTGTATAAATTCCTCAACCGAAGCCGAATTTTTAATGTCAATACTTACCGTACCCATACATACATTCCCTTTTTCGTAGATATTGAAGAAAGGTGCGTAATGCAATGGCGTTTTCTCGGTTGGTCTTCTGTCGTTTGCCAAAGCAAATACCGTAAGACTGCTTTTGCTCGCTAACCAAAGCATTGGGGGTACTTGTGCCTTGCCATTGGGTATGCCCAAACTTTCCACAAAATACAGTTGCCTTTGCTTTGATTTGGTGTACCAAAGTACTGTACCTTTTTCAGCATTCGGATTGATGTGCAGAATATTGGTCGGCAAAATTCCCTTTGATTTTAAAAAGGCGTTGCTCTTTTCGTCTTCGGTCTGTAAAGCCTTTGCCAATACATTGGCTTCCCTTACAGTCAATGGATGAGCGTTGATAGGCGTTCCGTTGCTGTCCATATCGAAATGCTCCACATACATATCGGTTTCAATTCCTTTGGTTTCATAGAAAACCAAAGCGGATTTAGGATAGTATAATGTGCCGAAATCTTGGGTTAAGTCGTTTACGGTGTTCATTTTTCTGTTGTTTTATAGTCATACAATAGGGTACAGAGGTCGTCCAATAGGGCAAACAGGCGGTTTTCAAAATCAAGGTTATTTGTCTTTATTTTACTTCCGTCAAAGGATTTGCAAATGGTCGGTTCCTGCATTGCTCCGTATTCGTTAAACTCGTTATTGATGCTGTCTGCCATACTTTCATATAACCAACCTTTTGTATCTGCGACAAATGAGATATACTTTTCCATTCCGATTGCTTCGGTTTCGTAATCATCATTATATGGGTCTTGTTCGGGCAATGGTGCGTTTCTGAAAATGCTTGCGTTCGGATATTCAGTACAAAGGGCAAACGCATTACAAGCTACCTGCCAACATTCCCTGTCGAATGTATCAAGGCTTTTAAATCGGCTCAAACGCTGTTCAAATACCTTTAAATTGATACGGTTAAATAGCTTTTGTTCTATATTGTCGCCAATATATTCGGCATTTCTCAACTCACTTTTATACGTTTCGGTTTCGTCTGTTTCATCATCCTGTTCTACCCAATCTTTGTGCGTTTCATACAACCAATACAAATAGCTGTCTTCCTGCCTGTAATACGGCACATCGGCAATATGATACAGATAACTGCATACCGATATAAGTAGCTGTGCGGTCTTTTTACGCTTCGGGTCTTTGAGCATTTTAAAGAGTGGTGCAATAGGAACATAATACAAGGTTGTATCTGTATTGTATCGTTCCTCACTTGTGAAGTAGGTTTTCTTACTATCCTGTACCAATTTAAAACTATCCCAATTGATATTGGTACGTTTTACTTTGGTTTCCATATCCCACATAGACAATGTTATATTGTAGGGAAACTCAAAATCTTTGGTCTGCATTGGCTCAATGCTGTAATGCTTGGCAAGTCGGGAAAGGGACTTGTAAAAATCCCTCTCCGTTTTCTGACAAGCCTGTACGGATTGTGCTGTTTTCAGTTTAGGCAGAAACGTACACTTTAAAAGACCATTGGTAGCATTGCTATTGGTACGGATTTCTGCTTGTCTTTTTGCACTTGGCTTGCGTCCTTTGGTCTTTGTAGCCAATTTGCGAACTCGCCCAACTGTCGGTGTAGCTGCTGTTGTCTTTTCTGTTCGGGTATGCTGATAACTCCCGATATGATGTTGCGTTGCATAATTCATCGTTTTAAAATTTTGGTTCAACCTTTCGTACCCATTACGCTCTCAAATTTGTACTCGATTGCATCGTCTTTTATCTGCGGTGCTGATGCTTTTGCAGTCGTCAAAATGGGGTACATATTGGCGTAATAATTCATCACCGCTTCCACACTCCAACGTGGCTCTGGGTCGGTCAGTCTGATGTCCTGTCCTTTATCTTTGAGTATAAAAACTCGTTCTAATTGCGTTGCTAATAACATAACTTTCTAATTTTGGGGTTAACACTTTTATTCTTCCTCGTCCGCTTCATCAATAGGATAATCGGCAGTAACTTCTGCCACCTGTGGCTGTTCAGGTGCTGTTTCTTCCGTTGTTCCGAAAAGGCTCGGTGTTGCAAACTTGTCGGATAATGAGGTTTTGCGTTTGCGTATCTCGTCCGCTTTTTCGGGAAACTCCGTTAAATCGGGAACTTTCATCCACGCTTCACGGAACTTGCCCTCTTTCTCCAACTCGTCCACCTTGTCCATAGCCTGTTTGAACTTCTTGTCTTTGGCTTCCTGTTCCTTTTTCTCTTTTTCGGCTTTTGCTTTCTCGATTGCCGATTGTGCTTTGGCTTCATCAAGTTGCTTTTGGAATTTCTCCATATCCACCATTAAACCCGATACCTTTTGTACAGGTGTGGTTATTTGCTCAAAAAATCCCTCGTCAAACTCTTGGGGTGTGGCGTTAAATGTCAATGGGGGAATAAGGTTTTTCGCACTATCTCCGCATTGTTCGTTATGGAGCAATACCGATACGATTAGATTGCTTTCTGCTCCTTTGGTTATCGTCAGTTGTAAATTGCCTGTAAAGTCCAACTGCTGTATCTGATTGAAAAAATTTGTGTTCATCGTTCTTAAATTTTAATTGTTGTTTAACTGTTCTTTGATTGCTGTCAATTTCTTGTGTATATCTGTCCAATAGGCATTTTGCCTTTTATCGAAGTCTGAAAAACTTTTGTCCTCGTGGCTATATCCTGTATTTCGCTTGGCAATACGGATAGCTTCTTTTAGGTCGGTTACTTCAATTTCGTAACCGTTCAAATCCGTTACTTTCATAGTGTTACAATTTTGCGTTCCAAAAGAGTTTCCAATATCTCATAATCGCTTTCGTACTCTTCTCCCTCAAAGTGGTAGAGGTCTGTTTCTTCATTCTGTTCGTAGGCTTCAAAATCATCATCGCCCAAAAATATATCGCTGAGTATGCCGTCCCGATAAGTTGCTCTGCCGTAAACAAGGTTTCCCATTTCCTCATAGTCCTGTACGAAATTCACTTTATAGAGGCTTGCTATTCCCTGCAACACTTCAATATTTGGCGACCACTTTGTTTCATATTGAAATTGTCCTTCATCGCCCTCGTGCCAATAGATATTGAAGAAATACCCACCGTTGGTATCTTCCATAAATTCGGGAAATTGCCCTTGCTCGGTTTTTTCTTCCTTTTCTTTCATTGATTGAAAAAGTTCCTGTATCGCTGTGATTGCTTCGGGAGTTCCCTCGAATACAACCGTATTACTGCACCAATTTGCCATAATGAATATTTTGATAGGCTACCACCGATTAAGGCGGTAGCCTGTTGTTAATTAATTAAGGTTTAGGATTTCTGCACCGTTCAAAGCAAAACCACTACACAATTCAAATGCTTTCTGTGATTTGAGTTGGGCAGTACCACCCAATACAATGCTCTGTAACTTGGCTTCATCGTTCTTATAATTTCTTACGTTCTGATAGTAGCCTGTAACAGCATTGTACGCTCCGAACAATGTGCCTTTGGTGGTGTCCATTTGCTGTGTGTCGCTTATCATCGCATAGGCAAAAGCATCCTCAACGGTATTTTTAAACACGGTGGAAATTTCATCTTCCGCACCTTTTTTAATTAAATCAAGGGTTTCCTTGTTCGGACAAAGTGCCAATTGGATTAACTTTCTTACTTCTCGGTCTGTTACCTTTACTTTTGCCCAATTGTTGAAAATGCCCTCCAATTGGTTACTCAAAGTATTCGCCAATCCCATAATCTTGTGAGCATTCTCGATACGTCCTTTTGCTCCCGATGTGTGTTTGATACGAACTACATTGGTCATACTGCGTAACGAAGCGTTCAGCGTGTTTTGGCAAACGATACGGATAGGAGTAAATGCGGCTGTGATACTTCCGCTACCATCGTGCGAAGTGGTTAGGAAAATGTACTTTTCCGTTACATCATCGCCATTCCCTACACGGATATAGTCGGGCAATTTGGCTGTGATAAAAATACGTTCCCCATTTCCCAATGCTCCTGCGGTTTCATAGAGAATACCCTCGCCACCGCCTACAATAGCATCAAAGAAATTAAAGGCTTCACGGTTTTGTACGATATGGTAATCCTTACCAACTACGCCCAATACTGCATTGTTATCGGTGCGTATGTTGGCGAAATAGTTAGGTACTGCCAATTCGCTACTACCTATCTCTATGCCGTTGGAGGTTTCGATAATGCCCGAACCTTTGGTAAATAGTGGGGATTTTACGACTTCGTAATCTAATCCTGCGTGTCTGATAGCTTCTTCACTCGTTGGGTATTGCTCCACGATTTGTCCTAAACCGTGCCACGCCTTTTGCTGAACGCTGAAAAATGAATAACGTCCTGTTCTTTCGTTGAAATTGATATTATGTGCCATAATGCTTAAAATTTTGATGTTAAAAAATGATTGAATACTCGTTGTTAAAATGGGAGGTCGTCATCTGTTCCCTGTGCTGTAACCTTGTTATTATCGTCTTGTGCAGTAGCCTGTGTGGTTTCGGTTCTCCTGCTACCTCCGTGCAGTTTGATGTTTGAGGTATGGAAATTCAGACCTGCTCTTGCTTCTCCGTCTTTGCTTACCCACGCCCTTGTACTTACTCGTCCTGTGAGTTCTACCAAAGTGCCTTTGGTCAGTAGCCTTGCCACCTTTGCAGAAATCCAATAGGCACAATCGAAGTAGGTTGTTTGCTCTACTCGTTCGCCCTGCTTGTTACGGTAGCTGTCGTTGGTCGCTACTGAAAAGTTTACTACCTGTTTTTCGTTTGACGTTGTGCGTACTTCCGCATCCCTTGTCAGTCTTCCTGTGATGTTCATAATCGTCTTGTTTTAAAAGTTTTACATTTTGTTACGTTCGCTTTTCTCGTTTCCTGCTTCCTGTTGTGGTTTGCTCCGCTTCGCTTCGCATAATTTTTTCCAAAAGAAAAACCGGAAAAAAGAAAGCAGATAATCCAAGCGGGAAACAGCGAAAACCAAGAAAAAAAATGATTTAATGGGGGTTCCTTTAGGGGGAAACCGTTCATTCATTTTTTTATTGGTGGGTGTGTGCGGTGGCTGCCCGCTATAACTTAGCTGCCTTTTTACCGGTTGATTGTGGAAATATTCTGTTCTAAATTTTATGGTATTAATGACCAGGCTATGATAGCCTGTAATTGAGATTTGAAAAACGGAATAGCAGGGCGTGATAGATGGGGATTTCGTTTTTCAATTTTCTATTTCGGAAGTAGGTAATAAGCTCTTTTACAGTGTTGGATTGAGTAGAGGAAAGTAAATGTGCTTTGCCTACACGAAAAGTATAGGCACAAAAAAAGCAGAACCGTTAAGTTCTGCTCTG
This sequence comes from Allomuricauda sp., assembly GCF_002699205.1. Classification (GTDB taxonomy): domain Bacteria; phylum Bacteroidota; class Bacteroidia; order Flavobacteriales; family Flavobacteriaceae; genus Flagellimonas. Next base: position 16,757 of record NZ_PABT01000011.1, on the reverse strand, counting down.
TTGTGGAGTAATAATAGTTAATCAGATTGCTGCTAAAAATGCTTCTTCCATAGCCTGAAATTTTGGGGCAACTAAATCCATATCCTTACTTATTTTTTGGCTTGTGATTTTAGCATAAATCTGTGTAGTGGAAATGTTTTTATGTCCCATCATTTTGCTAAGGCTTTCAAGAGGTACGCCCTCGGTCAAAAACATTGTTCCGAAAGTATGCCTTGCCGTGTGAAAAGTTACCTTTTGCTCCGTAATGATTTCCGCTTCGACAATCAATTTACCTACGTGAGTATTGCAGGTTACATTGGTCGGAACCGGGAAGATAAATTCATTCCTTGTCGTACCTTGATATTTCTCAATGATGCGTTTAGGGATTTCCATTAATCGAACATTGGACGCAATATCTGATTTCTTTCTTCTGCTGATAATCCACTGATGACCGTCAAAGAAAGATTGAATGTTGTTCCTTGTCAGTTTTTTTATATCCGCATAAGCAAGTCCAGTAAAACAACTGAAAATGAAAAGGTCTTTTACAAGTTCATACCGTGTGTGCGATGGTACGCACATCATCAGCTTTTCTACGTCTTCTTTAAGAATATAACCCCTGTCGGTTTCTTCCATATTGATTTCGTAATCCTGAAACGGATTATCACGTATCAAGCCTTTCTTAATAGCCAGCTCCACCAGACTTAATACAGGCATCGTGTAAACCCAAACCGTATTATGCGCAGACTGTAAGTCGTACCGGAGGTAAAAATCAAATTCACGGATAAAATCGGCAGTCAATTCCCGAAAAGCCATATCATCACGATGATAGCGTTCTTTTATAAAGGTGGTAAGATGATTGTAAACTGTGATATACTTGTTATAGGTACTTTGCGAACGTTCTTCCTTTTCGACCAATTTTTTAAAATCCTCATTTTGGTCGTTGAAGACTTTTAGTATTGCATCATCCATTACACCAACACCCAAAAAGGACAGCTTTACTTTCTGTGAGGTAGCAAAGCCCTCGTGTTTCAGCATATCTTCATAAATCTTGTCGATACGCCCACGTATATTATCTAATTTTTGGTTGATGCTTAAAGCTGTTGCACTTTTACCTTCAACTCTTCCGTACTTTAAATCCCAATTATTGGGGTTTATTTCTAACTTTGTTCCGAAAGTTTTAGCTGTTCCATCAATGGTAATACGTGCCATAATCGGGGCATTACCATTCTTTTTCAGTTCGTTCTTTTTCAAATAGAAAAGTAGTTTGAACGTGGACTTTTTTGTCTGTTCCATAACTCAAATGTTTAATGTTTAAAATTAAATTACATTGAGTTACAAGGGAATGTAAAAAAGGGTGCAAAAGACTGAAATATAATCAGTTAAGCTGTGTGTTTACCTTTGTTAATCGGTAACGAATTAGTAACCTAACCTTGTATTTTCAAGCCCAAAACCTATCAGACACCGAGTTCCAAACTAAGACTACTGTTTTATAAAGCATTGTATAGCAACGGTTTTAATCGTTTTGCGTATTTTTGCTTTTTACTAATCTTTTTTGATGAAAATAGGAAATACAATAAAAAAAATGCATATTTATTCCAATCTTTTGTAAGATTAAACAACTTTTTTTGTTTTAAGTGAATCATGTGGTTCACAATGGCGAAGCCATATTTTGTTGCTAAAAAGCAAGCATTTTCCCCTCCCCCAGTTTTTATTAAAACCTTGAACTATATGAGCATAACTAACCAGTGCTGGTACGTTCTCTATGTAAAAACCAGGCATGAAAAAAAAATTAATGATATTCTTCAGGCGGAAAATATCGAAACCTTTTTACCATTGGTAAAAGTAAAGAGAAATTGGAGTGATAGAAAGAAGGTAATCTTGAAACCTGTATTCCCATCATATATTTTTTTTCGAGTAGATGTACCGAGCCAATTTTATAAAGCCCTTTCTTTGAAAGGGGTTTTTTGCTGTATAAAGTTCAGGAATGAGTATGCAGTAGTTAATGATGCAGAAATACGTAACATCAAACTTTTGATTGGACTTGATTCTGTTGAATCAATGTCCGTTACAAATGATAACATTAAAAAAGGCGATATCAGGGAATTTAAACATGGCCCATTGACGGGATTAAAATGTGAAATCTTAAATCCTAACAATCCAAACAAAATTTTGGTTAGACTTGAATCCCTTAAGCAAAGTATTACGGCGACTATATCATCAAATTATTTGTCGGGTAACTCACGACCTAGAATAAAAAGAGAAAGGAGTTCCTTGTAGAGCGAATTGGAGTTGGATTAATCTGTGATACAAATTGAATTTGAAGGAATAAAAAAATTACAAGTATGATATTGATTAGGGATTTACAAAAGAGTTTTAGTACAGAATCTGTGGAAACTTTAGCATTGAATTCAGTAAACCTCTCAATTGAACAAGGAGAATTTACAGCAATAATGGGACCTTCTGGCTGTGGGAAATCTACGTTATTGAATATTATTGGAATGTTAGATAGCCCGTCTCAAGGTAGTTACAGATTTGATGGAAATGAAATAGGGGCTATTGGGGAACGTAAGCGTAGTAAACTTAGAAAAGGGAATTTGGGCTTTGTCTTCCAAAGCTTTAATTTAATTGATGAACTTACGGTTTTTGAAAATGTAGAATTGCCTTTAATTTATCTCAAGACTGATAAAGCGGAGAGAAGAAGCAAAGTTAACAAAGTATTGGAAAGGATGAAAATTTCCCATCGGGAAAAGCATTTTCCTAACCAACTTTCAGGGGGGCAACAACAGCGCGTTGCAATTGCAAGAGCTGTTGTTGCCAATCCAAAACTTATTCTGGCAGATGAACCAACAGGAAACCTTGATTCTAAAAATGGAGATGAAGTAATGAAACTATTGGGAGAGTTGCATAATGAGGGGACTACTATTGTTATGGTTACACACTCGGATCACGATTCCAGATATGCTCAAAGGGTTTTACATCTTTTTGATGGACAAATTGTTAGTGAGAAAAGTAACAAGCTTGGATGATACTTTAACCTAGTTGTAAATTTTTTTAACAAATTGTGTAAAAAAAATTTACAACTACATTAGGATTAAATATAATATAATCGTTCAATTGATTGAAAATGAGAAATTTATAATTTTGGTATGAAATTGGATTTCATATTTCAAAATATTACTAAATACTGTTTTTAGAGAATTTCCTAAAGGTATAATAGATTAGAAATTTAAAAGATTAGGTCGTGTTAAGAAACTATTTTAAAGTTGCATGGAGGAATGCATTAAAATCTAAAGGATATACTATACTCAATGTAGTTGGATTGGCAATAGGTATCGCCTCAGTAATCCTAATTTTTGTGTATGTTTTGGATGAGACAAGTTATGATACTATCCATCCTGCACCTAAACTTACTTTTGGCCTTGGTGAAGTTTTAACAAATGATCAGGGTGAAAAATCCACTTTGCCTGTTGCGCCGACGCAGTGGACAAAACTTATGAAAGAGCAAATCCCGGAAGTAAATGAAATTTTGCGCTTTGTAGCTTTTGGATATCCCTTCAACATGAAGAATCCTGAGAACGATAATGTTCTTTTAACCCATGATGGGGAAGTATTAATGGTGGAAAAAACCTATCCAGAAGTCTTATATTTGAATTTACTCCAAGGAAATAAGGCTACCATTTTCGAACAGAATAATGCGGTTGTAATATCAGAAAGCGCGGCAAAACGTCTTTTTGGAGACATCAATGTAATAGGTCGTACAATCGAATTAAAGCACGTATATGTTTCTAATGAGTATGTGGGCCTCAAAGTATCAGGGGTGATGAAAGATTATCCTTCAAATTCCCATTTGAAACCGGACTATTTGATACCGATAGATTTTTTGAATACTTTTTTTCAAAATAATATGAATATATCGGTCAATGAGTTCTTATCCAATTTTAAGGCTTATGCTCCTTCATATGTTCTTTTTAAAGATGGAACTAACATTGCGAAAGTTGAAAATACGCTCAATCGGATATTGGATGAAAATTTGGGTGAGGAAGCCAAGATGCATGAGCCATTCTTGAGAAATGTCACTGATTTTCATTATGATAAGGATGTGGATTGGACATGGTGGGATGGTAAATATAGCTTTGATTATGTGATCATATTTGCATGTATTGGCCTTATAATATTGATTGTGGCATGTATAAACTATATGAATTTGACAACTGCTCGATCCGTTAAAAGATCCAAAGAGGTTGGAGTGAGAAAATCACTCGGAGGAAATCGTCTTAGTCTTATGACTCAGTTTTTCCAGGAATCTTTTTTATTATCATTCGTGGCATTGATACTGGCACTTTTGCTGGCTATTCTTTCATTGTCTATTTTCAACGATATCTCGGAAAAGCACTTTACCATAAGTTCTTTTTTTAGGCCTAAAATCCTTTTTGGACTTTTGGGTATATGGATCATTGTGGCATTAATCGCTGGAAGTTATCCCGCTGTCTTTCTGTCAAAATTTAGGCCTGTTGAAGTTTTGAAAGGAGATGTTTCCATTGGAAAGGGACCAACAAGATTTAGAAAACTATTGGTGATTTTTCAGTTGACGGCGTCTGTTTTGTTGATTGTATGTACAGGGGTTATATTGAGACAAATGGATATGCTACAGAAGTCTAAATTGTATGAGCAGGCGGATCAAATCGTATCTATCCGCTTTGGTGGAATAGCTCCAACTGAAAGATATTCTGTAATAAAAAATGAAATTTTGAGTGATCCGGAAATTCAAGATGTGACCTTGGCAATCCATTTGCCTCAACGGGAGGGTTTTGCCCCATTGAATGTCTCTCTCAATTTTCCTGAGCTAAATGGAGCCCAAATATATAATTGGTCCCAAATAAATGGAGATTTTAATTTTCCAGAAATGTTTGATATGGAGTTCGTTGCGGGTAGGGGCTTTAGTCAAGGCAGCAGTTCTGATTCGACTAACTATATCATGAACGAAACTGCGGTGAGAAATTTAAATAAAACCCCAAATGAAGTTTTAGGATTATCCGTTATGGATACTGTTACCAAACAAAGGGGCAACGTTATTGGGGTTGTAAAGGATTTTTCGTTTGAATCAATACACGATTATATAAAACCTATGGTCATACAGGGAAAACCACATCCAGAAAATCAAATATTGTATGTGAAAATACCTGCGGATAAGATTCAAGATAAATTGTCGCTTTTGGAAAACAAATGGAAAAGAATTTTTCCAGATGTTGGATTTGATTATTGGTTTTTAAGTGATGAATTTGGTCGCATGTATAGTACCGAGAAAAAAATGTCAGGACTCGTTCAGTTTTTTTCAATATTGGCGATTTTTATTTCTTGTTTGGGATTATATGGTTTGGCATCTTACATAGCCGAACAAAAAACAAAGGAAATTGGTGTACGGAAAATCTTGGGTGCTAGTCTTGCCGAAATTTTAAAAATATTGGTTTCCGATTTTATTCTAATGATTGGCATTGCTTGCTTGGTAGCTTTTCCCATTGGGTATTGGCTGATGGATAACTGGTTGACAAATTTTGCATACAATGTTGGCATTAGTTGGATTATTTTTGTGGTGACGGCTATTGTCATTCTCATGCTTACTCTGATAACGGTTTCCTATGAAACCTTAAAAGCGGCAATGTCACAACCGGTCAAGTCTTTAAGGCATGAATAGGATTGCCACTACCTTATAATTCTTTTTGTTGTTGATCATCCCAGTTGATAGTGTAAATAATCCGAAGTATTCAAATTTGAATTTAGGTTAGTTAGAGTGAGACATCTTCGTTTTCACTGTCATTTTTCTTTAATATTTTCCACAGTACGGTTTCTGTCCTTATTGTTTTCAAAAGGTAATGGTATCATCGAATTTGAAGTGGGTTATGGTATTCATATGATTAAAGAATGAGAAGTCAAATGCTGGAAGAACTTATAACATTGGAGGATTCAACGACATTGTTTCTTGAACATTTAAAAGGAGAGCTGTTGAAAGTCAAACTGATTTCCCAAGTGGAAAGTTTGGGGACTCTCAAGCGTACGGTTGTGCTTTTTTTTGATTCAAACAAAGCACCAGTTCTTTATTGCGAAAGTAGTCTTAAGATTGGAAACATAATGAGTTCGGAATACAAACAACTTATAGAAGGCAAACAGCCAATTGGAAAGGTTTTTAACTGTAAAAGCCCGACTGTTGCTATGAAAAAAGGTATTGAGATAAAAAAACTGCACAATAGACTTGTGGCCGATACAATGAATGTTAGATCTCAGACCTTTTATAAAAAAACATACAGTTATGTCATTAACGGGCGGGATATAGGTCAAATAAGCGAATTTTTTAACATGGAAACTCTAAATAGACTATGATAATATCTAAGGGAATCGCTAAATCTAGAAATGCTTTCTTGCAAGATGATATACTTTCTATTGATACCGAAAAACAGCGTGAATTAAAAATTGCGCTTGATGCTATTTTTACCCAATCCAGAAGGAAAGACATATTTTGTATAGCCATATTTGGCCAGAACCGTGCTCTAGGAGCATTGGTTCTATGGTATTTTATTGCTGAAGGAATCAATTTTTATTTGAGTAATAAAGAATTTGTTGAAAAAAAGGACATCCCTAATTTTTGTGATCAGGTTCTTTCAATTTCTGAGGGCAATATGGGTCTGAATGATTTGGAGAAAGTGATTGGATTACGAAAGAACCCCTACTTTTTTCTCGGCATTACTCCAATTACATCAAATTCTGGTTCAATTTTTTTATCCTCTTCAGGAACCACAGGTGCTCCAAAATTCATTTATTTCAAAAGGGAAAAACTTTTACTCAATGCATTCAATTGTATCGAAAGGTTCCAGTTGGATAGTACTGTTAAGGTATTGGTTCCTGTGCCGATTGGACACATGTTTGGATTGGGGGTAGGAATGATACCATCCATGTTGAGCGGCGCCTCAATTTTTTTTATAATGAACAATAATATTATCAAATTCACTCAAGCATTGATAGGATTTGATCCAGATGTAATTTTGATTACTCCAGCTTTGGCCAAGATGATGGTGAAATTAGATAAGACCCTCCCCAAAAAAATATATATATCTGCTGGAGAAAGGATTGAATCGTCATTGCACCATCAATTCGAGCTGAAATATGGAACACTTGCCAATCTTTACGGAAGTTCTGAGTTGGGGGCAATCGCAACTTCGAGCACTCCCCACAGTACTCATTCAAATTATGGAAATTGTGAAGAATTATGGCCACTTGGTGAAGTTAGAGTAATTGTTGATGGGGAAAATGAAGGTCAAATCCTGTGCAGACATGAATTTGGGTTCGAATATTATTTGGATAAGGACTGTAGCATTGACTCAGGGAGAAATCAAAATTTTGAATGGTTTAGAACCAATGATTTTGGAAAGAAGATGGAAAATGGAAGTTTTAAGGTACTGGGTCGTTTGGACAATTGTATTAATAGGTCTGGTTTTCTTATATCCCTCGAAGAAATCGAATTATCCCTTCAGAGCTTGTTTCCAGAAATAAATTCGGTTGTAGTTTTTGAAAAAAGAGGAAAGGAATCCCATCAGGACGAAACGTTGGTGGCAGTATGTGAATTAAAAGAGACATCTCAATTAGGCATTAAAGAAATTAAAAAGATTTGTTTTCAAGAAATGGGAAGACATATGGTCCCTGATGAATTTTTTTTGGTGGAGCAAGTGGAAAAATTGAGTAGCGGGAAACCTGACCGAAAAAAAGTGATTAATACATATTAAAAAGAAGTTTAATTATAAAATTTGATTTATGGAAAACAATAATGTTGAAAATGTCAAAAACAAATTGAAAAATATTATAGTCAATGACCTGGAAGTCCCTGTTGATCTAAATGAAATAAAAGATAATGTTTCATTATATGATGATGGATTGGGTCTTGACTCAATTACTATTGTAAACTTCATAGTTCTTATTGAAAAGAAATTTAAGATTGATTTCGACAGTATAGAAATCAGTGGGGAAGTTTTTGGATGCCTTGATAACCTAGCGGAATTCATTACTTCAAAAGTTGACCCTGAAATAAAGGACGTCCCATTGAACTAGGAAATGGCCATTTCAATTAATACTGTATCAATAATTGACTTATAATTATATGATGGAGTGCTTTTGAAACTCGATAAGCAATACCAGTGAAAAAGAAAAAAGGTCTTTTTTTTAGTTTACCTTCTCATGGTGTCAACAATACCCTGTCACCTTTTTTGGATCTTATTGCCCTTGAAGAATATGACATAATTTGCTATAATACGTCGGAGTTCTCACCTGAAGGCCATAAAGAATATAGGTTCATTGAATACCCAAAATATTTTAAAGGGAATTATGCCAACAAGATTGATGAATCCACATCTTATTTTGAATTTGGTCATATCTTATTGGATACGTCTATTGATTTGGTCGATTTCCTAATCAGTGAATCAGAAAGAGAAAAGCCAGACTTTATTTTACATTCCCATTTGGCTGTTTGGGGGAAACTTCTGGCGCAATATCTTAGAATACCTAGTTTTACATTATTTTCAACTTTTGTACTTGACAAAAGAATAATGCTTCCTTTTTTTAGGGAGTTGGAGAGCAATGAAAAAAAATCCCTTAGGAAAAATGTTGATGATGGATTAAGTTTCTATCTCAAACGTCTGAAATTGTATCAGCTCTTCCGTTTAAAAAATAAAAATATAGACATATGGGATATATATGTAAACAAGGGAGATTTAAATGTCTCCTTTATTTTGCCCTGTTTCCAACCACAAATTGAAATTTTCGGTAACGAATATGAGTTTGTGGGGTTTCCTCGAAAGTTGGATGTTGCCCATGTTTCAAGAAATAAGGAAGATCTCATATATATATCAATGGGGACGATTACCTCAAATACTATTTGCTTTTTTAAAGATTGTATTACCGCTTTTAAGGGATTTCATGGAAAATGTATTATTTCCATCGGGCGAGCCACCGATAGGAAGAAATTGGGAATGATTCCCGAGAATATTCAGGTAGTCCAATACGCAAATCAACAGGAATTACTTTCAAAGGCTAAGTTATTTATAACACATGGTGGGATGGCCAGTATTCATGAAGCAGTTTACTCTCAAACTCCAATGATTGTTATTCCTGTCATTCCTGAACAAAAGTTAAATGCAAGAACAGTTGAAGATTTGGGAATGGGCATCCATATTTCTTTGAAATCGTTTTCAAGCAAATTGCTTTTGAAAGAAACCATTCATATCCTTGACCATAGGGAGCATTATGTGAAAAATATTAAGAGTCATTCTAAGGAGACTCTGCCGAAATCTCCACAAGTAATGGCGTTGGAAGCCATTGATAGCTTTTTTGCTCGCAAAAAAGAGTAGTAACCCCTTTTTTAAGCAAAGTTACCCCCTTCTTAATTTTTCAGTTTCTTCACCAATAACCAATGATTCATTCAATTAAAAAGATTGGTAAGGTTCCTCCCAGTAGAGGAAATTCCTTTGCCATTAGAATTTTCCAAGATTAAAATGGGCGAAACAGTATTGAAACTTTTCTATAAAAATGCAAGTGCAAAGCATAATGAAACTGCACTAATCTATGGGGATAGACGGGTTAGCTTTCATGAATTGGATAGCAAAAGTAATCGGTTGGCTCATTACCTCAAAAAATACGGTGTTAGGGGAAATGTTATTGTTCCTGTAATTCTAAATCAGGATGATACGGCAATTATGGCAATGCTTGGTATTCTAAAAGCAGGGGGGGCTTTTTCGCCAATTGAACCAGGAACACCCTTGGAAAGGATTTCAGGCATATTGGAAGATATCCAACCAATTGTCATTATTACCTGTTCAAATCTGTATGGTCAAATTCCTCCTGAAAAAAAGAATATATGCATTTTGTTGGATAAAGATGCTTCTTCAATAAAGGAGGAGCTAACTGTACGTTTACCATTTTTACCAATAGAAAAGGATTTGGCATACGTGATTTTCACTTCAGGTTCTACTGGAAATCCAAAAGGTGTAATGGTTGAGCACAGGCAATTGTTTGCATATCTAAATGACGTTTATGGTGAATTGAATCTTAATCGGTGTAATAGCTATGCGGTTCTCGGTTCATTTGCTGCTGACGCTGGATATACAGCTATATTCACTGCACTTTGTTATGGAAAAACGTTGTATATCATTAACCTGAAAAACATTTCCAGATTTGAATTGCTGGTAAAACAGATAAAAAAACATAAGATAGATTGTTACAAAATCACCCCAACCCTTTTGGCATTTTTATTGAAAGACACATCCGCAGCCAATATTTTACCACGAAAAAGATTAATAATAGGGGGGGAAGCATGTCCTGGAAATTTAATGGACCTGGTTTTAACCAAGGTTCCCAGAAAATGTGAAGTATTCAATCATTACGGACCTACGGAAACCACAATTGGAGTATCCACTTTTAAGATTAGTAAAGATGTTGAATGGTCTTCAAAGAATATACCCATTGGTAAGCCTCTACCAAATGTGAATATCCACATACTGGATAAAGACTTGAATGAGGTTACCGGCGGTGAAGATGGAGAACTTTACATTTCCGGTTCTTTGCTGGCTAGAGGGTACTTAAATAATCCCAAGATGACCAAGGAAAAATTCATTTTCGTAAAAATGAATGGAAAGGTAAGAAGACTCTATCGAACTGGTGATATTGTAAGACTATTAGGGGACGGAAATATACAGTTCATTGGTAGATCCGATGGTCAAATAAAGATTGCAGGTCGTAGAATCGAATTAGGGGATATTGAGAATAATATCTCACAGTGTGACATGGTGAGACAATGTGTTGTGGTAATAGGCGAAAATCAACTTCATTCCAAGTGTGTTATAGCCTATATCGAACCTCAAAAAAAATATGACAAGCATTTATTTCAACAGTTTTTAACCAATAAAATACCTGCCTATCTTCATCCAAACTTAATTTTTTTAATTGATAAATGGCCTTTAACATTCAACAATAAAATTGATCGGAAACTTCTAACAAAACCAGAGAGGTTCAATGCTGATGATGCATCTTATTATAGCTCAAATAATCAATTATCGATTGAATCCACTCTACATCAAGAATTGCTGAAGATTTGGAAAAGGCTATTACAAATAGATCACATTACCTATCATGATCATTTTTTTGAATTAGGAGGGAATTCTTTGCTTTTGATAAGAATGAGTTTTGAAATATCCAATGCTCTTGATATTGATCTCGTTGCAGAAGAGTTGTTCAGCGCAATGACCATAAACGAGTTATGCAGATATATAGAAAGTAAGAAGAATGTTATAGATTCAGTTGAAGTTACTCCAACCCGAATTGGGGAGCAAGGTGCCTCGAAGACACAAAAAAAATTATTTGTCCAAAACCTGTTGAATGGAGATGAAACATTTCCAAGGTCCAATTTAACCTTGGAGATTTCTGGAAAGATGGACTTTCTCAGATTAGAAAGTGCATTCTCCAAAATTATAATGGAAAATGAAAGTTTGAGAACTCATTTTTTCCTTAACAGTGGGAATGTTTTCATAAAAGTCAGCAATGATTTCAAATTTAAGATCAATCGAGTCAAAGGAAAAACAAATAGTATTGATGAGGAAATATTCACTTTGACTGGGCCATTTGATTTTACAAAAGATTTACTGGTTCGAGTTTATATCATTGAGCTGAAAAACTCAAAAAAATATCTCCATATGGATTTACCTCATATAAATTCAGATGGGTGGTCTTTGAATGTTATGATGCAAGATTTGGAAGAGGTATATAACCAAAAACCTAATGGGGGCAAAAAATATCAATTCTCAGATTTTCAAAACATCAATCAATCCTATATGGCTTCCAATCAATACCAAGTTGATAAATTGTTTTGGGAAAATTTATATTCCAATGAGAATGAAAGTTTTAAAATTTCATCCTCGAGGAATATTGAAAGCTTGCAATCAAGAAAATTATCGGGAGTTTCGATAGTTATAGGGATATCCGCTGAAAAAATGATGGCTCTAGATCAATTTGCAAAAAAACGCAAGTCAACTAGGTTTCAAATTCTCTTGGTTACCTATTTTATTTTTTTGGCAAAATTGAATTTGTCTAAAAAAATTTCCATTATGATTCCGGTTCATAATCGGAGAAATAAAATATCGGAAAAAATCATAGGGCTTATTACCAATGCAATAATATTCAAAATGGATATAGATGACGAATTAAGCATAGATGACTTTTTAAAATCCTTCGAACATGAGATTTTGAAAGCAATAAAACATAGCCGCTACCCTATTGAAGATTTATTTGAGTTTTGGATTAAAAAGGGTAGGAAGGTAAACAATCTGATAAGTTCCTTCTTTGGTTATCTCAACTATAAGGAACGCTATAGTTTTGGTGATGCGACCATGAGATTACATGTACCTCTAAAAAATATGGAGAATCTTCCTATGTCATTGGCCGTTTTTGACAATGAATCCAGCTTGACACTAAGACTGTCATCTAACATTGGTTATTTCAATTATCACAACTTAAATAAACTGGGCAAAAATTATTTAAATCTTTTATCGGCACTTATTGAAGCAAATTCGAATCAAAGCCTTAAAGATGTGTTGAATATGGAACCTAACTCATTAAATATCAAATAAATTTTAAAATACATTCAATGAAAACAGAAACACAAATTAAGGAAGAAAGAAGTTCTTGGTTCCAAAGAGAAAAGGATTGGGAGTTAAAACAGTCGATTATTTTCAACAAAAATTTGGTCCGGCTTACCTTTCTTGAAGTTGACCGATTGATGAAGCTATTGGGCAAAGTGGATAAAAATTCAAAAATATTGGATTTATGTTGTGGAATAGGAAGACATTCTATGGAATTTGCTCGTCTTGGATATTCAGTAACTGGAGTGGATATTACAGAATCATATCTTAAGTTGGCAAAGAATAATTCCGAAAAGCAAAATCTGGATATTGAATATATACACAGTGATATGCGGGATTTTCGTCAATTTAACACTTTTGAGGTGATTGTTAATCTGTGTACTTCGTTTGGATATTTTGAGGACATAAATGATGACATCAAGGTCCTTGAGAATGTATATAACTCTTTGGTTGATGAAGGTAAGTTTGTAATAGAAATCTTAGGAAAAGAAGTCATTGCATCTACATTCAAGGAAATTGAAGAGTTTGATTATGAAGGGTATAAAGTAAAGGCAGTAAGTAAGATTTTGAATGATTGGAGTCTTTTGGAATGTAGAAGAAGCATTGTGAAAGATGGAATTAAGGAGGAAATCGTGGCATTTCATAGACTCTATTCCGCTACTGAACTGAAAGAGCATTTGGAGCGCATCGGATTCAAAAATATTAAAGTTTATGGTGATTTTGGCGGGGCACCATACGATAACCATGCAAAATCTATGATAATGGTTTGTGAAAAGCAAGGATAAGATTGGCAACAAATAGTAGTTGCATTTGTATTAAATTGAAATTAGACAATCTTTTGTACCCGTTTAATTGAGGTTTTAGACTGTATTCAGATTCTTCTTCTCCATATATCTGAATGGAACGCATTATTTCCGGATACTTCCCGATATGTGACGATAACAGTTGTATGAAGGTCCATACTTACTTTATGGAGAATCAATTTTTACCACTTTGATCTGTCACAAGAAAAATTTTAAGAACACCCAACAAATAATAGATAATAAAATAACATAAGAAAAAAGGAAAATTATGGAAATCGAAGAATCTAATTGGGTTCCGACTAGAGAGGAATTTTATACTAATTATCCGTCCTACAAATATTGGAGTAGTATTGATAACGAAAAGTTGCTCACTCCTGAAGGAATCAATATATATATACATATTCCATTTTGTATTCAAATTTGTGATTATTGTTTCTACATGAAGGAACTGGTAAAGTCAAAAGATCAAGTTGATATATATGTGGATGCTCTTTGTCAGGAAATTAAATTGATCAGTGAAAAATTTGGTTTACAAAAAAGAAAGGTGAACTCAATTTACATTGGTGGAGGTACTCCTTCAATATTGACTGAGGCTCAGTTCAAAAAGCTAATGGGAGCACTGCACAAACACCATGATATGGATAATGATATGGAGTTCGCATTTGAAGCAGAACCAGGGACATTCACCAAAACAAAACTGCAATGGTACAAAGAGGGTGGTGTTAATAGGATAAGTATGGGAGTTCAATCCTTTAATGATGATATAATCAAACTTTCAGGAAGGAAACATACATCCAAACAGGCCAAAAAATCGATTGAGACAGTAAAGGAGGTTGGAGGATTTGAGTTGAACATTGATTTATTGAGTGGGTTGGCTGGAGAGAAAATGACCACTTGGAAAGAATCTGTTGATATAGCTTTGAACCAGAAAATAGATATGCTTACAATATATAAAATGAAAGCCTATGCCAATACAGTTTTTTTTAGAGATGGTGTTTACGGTAATCAAATAAAACTGCCTGATAGTAAACAGGAGGTCGAATTTATGAGAATTGCCTTGGACATGCTGCAATCAGCTGGGTTTGAAATGTGGAGTACATTTGCCTTTACAAAAAATGGAAGTGAAAGTAGGTATATTGAGAATACTTGGAGAAATCATGATATGATTGCTTATGGGGCTTCATCATTTGGTAAGATAGGAAACATTAACTATCAAAATATTAATAATATAAAGCTATATGAGACAAAAATCGAGAATGGAACCATGCCTATTTATAGAACCTTTTCCTTGTCAGTCAAAGATGAGATTGTAAAGGAATTGTTACTTTGTTCCGTTCGGTTGGCCTCCTATAAGAAAAAGGAATTTGAAAAGAAGTTTGGCTTCGATTATTTTAATCTGATTCCTAAAACTATCTTAAACCTTCAAAGAGAAGGATATATCACTGGAAATATCGAAGAATTGGAGCTTACCCAAAAAGGAATTATTTTCAGCGACTTTGTTTCTAGGTCCATAGCAAATAGTGTTAAACAAACATTTTCTCAAGACAAAATCAAATTTGAATATTAAATCATAGAAAATCCAATACTATCTTTTAGTGTATGGATATAACAAGAATTTTTATTCATTGGCCTAATTTACAAATCTAACCTTCCGGAAAATTAAACAAATAACAAGGGAAGCTTTGGAATTGCTCTTGTTGCACATAATTAAATTTTTACCACTATCGAATAATCTGTAGATAACAATTATACATTATAAATTGTTATCATTTTTCCTTCCAACCTTTTCCGGATTCTAAATTTAATAGCCGTAGTTAATCCAATTCATTAACTATTTTATCATACAAATATTATGAGTTCTGAGCACCATTTTGACAGAGGAAGAGTTCGTGCTTCCTTTCAGCAACAAGGAGTCTGGTTTCATGCCTTAAATTATGGAACAGCCTTTTGGAATTTCATTGAGAATAAATCCTTTAGAGGGACCTTGAATATGAGCTTTATCAAAGAAGCACTAAATCTCCTTATAAGAAAGCATCCAATACTTAGTTCCAATTTTAGAATGCTGGATGATGGGTTATATCAAGTTTATGGAGATTCCTCAGAGGTCGAGGACTTGATTGTTTATAAAGGCCCTTTCAAAGCTAGCAGTTCAGAGATTGATATGCTTATGGCAAAGGAAATATTGGAGGAAGAGGAATATGAATTCAATCTTGAGAACGAGGCCTTGATTCGATTTAAGATAGTGGAGTTTGAAAAGGTGACCTATTGTATTCTAAATGTAAATCATATTATTACGGATTCAGCATCTATGCAAATTCTGTGGAAGGAATTAAATGAAATCTATTCTTTCCTCGAAGCAAATAAGGTACTTAAAGATGAACCGCCGAAACCTCAATATTGGGATTATTGTTCAAAACAACTTGATTTTATTAGTTCTGATGAGCACATAAAACAAACCCAGTACTGGGAAGAAAAACTGACAGGGGAACCATTTTCCCTGGATTTTTCTTTTCATACCAATGAACAAGAGGCTAAAATTCATAGTAAAGTAATAACAGTGCCAAAGGAGCTTGTGAGTAAGATTAGAACCTTTTCCATTAAGAAAAAGGTTGTTTATTCCTCCATATACCAAGCATCATACTTTTCATTGCTCTATATGTATTCCAGAAAAGAAAAGATTGTCATGGGCAATATTTTGGATAAGCGCATTACGAATGATAGGGAATTCAAGAATACTGTGGGATTATTTGCTGATAGAGTTATTAATGTGCTTAGTCCTAATGATGAAGACACATTACCTTGGTTATTGAAGGAAGCGAACTTGGAATTGATAGATAGCCTTAACAACCATGACATTGTTTATGAAGAAATACGAAGGAATTATAGTAGAATTAATGGGATAGGTTTGAAACCTCTTTTCAGTGCTATTTTTAATTTGATCAAAGAGGGGAGAGAGGATTTTACCGGGAAAAAGTATTTTAAAGATTCCAAATACAAAAACTCATTAGTAGGTGATGACCAGTACGATATAGGCCTAACTGTTATTGATGGGAGAGATTGTACACGAATTCGATTGGATTTAAAATGCGATGAAGTGTTTCTGCCTTTAATTGATTTCATGGCGGATAATCTTCTTAAGATATTAAGCAAATGTGTCGATGGGGAACCACATAAAGTAAGTGATATAATTGAGGCTTCCCAAAATGAGCGCACGCTTTTGCTGGAGGGCTTCCGCGGGGAGGAGGCGTCGTACCCCACGGGCGTGACGGTGGTCGACCTGTTCCGCTCGCGAGCCCAGGAGTCC
>NZ_PABT01000008.1 GCF_002699205.1 Allomuricauda sp. | reverse complement strand
AGCTCCAGTCATGCCAGTTGCACCAGCTAGACCTTGAGTACCTTGATCGCCTTTGACGCCTTGAGCTCCGGTTATGCCTTGCTCGCCTTGAATGCCTTGAATGCCTTGAATGCCTTGGACACCAGTTACACCAATTTCACCTTGTTGACCTTGGGGTCCGGTTATACCTTGTCCACCTTGAATGCCTTGAATACCTTGGACACCTTGTGCACCAGTCACACCAATTTCACCTTGCACCCCTTGGATACCTTGAGCACCTTGTGCACCAGTTACACCAATTTCACCTTGTATACCTTGCTGACCTTTTAAAGACTGCCAATCATTCGACTGGCCTGGCTCGCCTTGGGAGCATGGATCCGAAAGCGAGCATACTAGCTGCCATGTCTCGGAGTTCCATTTGACTTGATCGCCATCGCTGTAGGTGATGGTATTTGTCCAAAGTCCTTTCCATGATGAGGGCCCCTGAGCTCCAGTCATGCCAGTTGCACCAGCTAGACCTTGAGTACCTTGATCGCCTTTGACGCCTTGAGCTCCGGTTATGCCTTGTTCTCCTTGCTGGCCTGTTATGCCTTGCTCGCCTTGATCACCCTTTTCGCCTTGCGGGCCAGTAATGCCTTGCTCACCTTGAATACCTTGTGGACCGGTCACGCCTTGCTCGCCTTGCACCCCTTGGATACCTTGAGGTCCAGTTGCACCGTCATCACCATCAATTTTTTTCCAAGAGTTGTCAGCAGCGCCTGGTTCACCAGGAACGCAGGGCTGTGCAAGTGCGCAGACATACGACCATAAGTAACCATTGTGTTTGACGATATCTCCTTCAATGTATGTTTTGGTTTCTAAGAATTGACCAGTGTAAACGTTTCTGACTGGGCCCGTAATACCTTGTTCACCTTGAATACCTTGTATACCTTGTGTGCCGTTATGACCTCTAGGACCAGTGATACCTTGAGCACCAGTGACGCCTTCTTCACCTTGTATACCTTGTATACCTTGTATACCTTGTATACCTTGTGTGCCATTGTAGCCTCTAGGACCGGTGATACCAACTTTACCTTGTGGGCCTGTCACACCTAGCTCACCTTGAATGCCTTGAGCACCAGTTACGCCTTGTTCGCCTTGAATGCCTTGTGTGCCATTGTAGCCTCTAGGACCAGTCATGCCAACCCCTTGAGGCCCTGTCACGCCAATTTCGCCTTGCGGGCCAGTAACGCCTTGTTCGCCTTTCTCACCTTGCGGTCCGGTGGTACCAGCTCCTTCAGGTCCGGTTACACCGATTTCACCTTGCTCACCCTTCTCGCCTTGCGGACCAGTTGGGCCCGGCTCCCCTCTCGGCGTGTAATCTCCGTACCATACGGTGTGATGTTCAATCAGTCCGTTCGGTAGATAGTAGTTATTGGTGACAGCTTCTTTGTCCCATGTGTTGCCATCATCGTTCCAATAGTAGGGGCAATTCGCCTTGTCGTACGTATTGCAATCCGTACAAACATCATTAAACTCTGTCTCGCATGCCGTGAACCCAACAAATGTTTCTATGCTCACGACGGAATTGACCAGACAGCGGTGAGAAAAACTATTTAGATTGTACGCAAACGTGACATAATTGTTATTTTTTGCATAGTTCCTGCATGCTTCAGCCGTCATGGCCCAGCTCCACTGCCCGTTTGCATTAGAGCACGTGACTGGTGTCCCGCCGTTGATACCAGATTGTGCAGCTACCGTACAAGTCCCACCGTAGTCGTATTCTTGCAAAGAAGAATCTTCTTGACAAGTATGCGTCCACGTCTTTTCACAAGTACCTGATTCACACTCGGCTTGCGTCACGAATTGACCGTTAGAGCACGGTGCGGTCCATGATGCATTATTGCAAATGTGTCGATCGCATTGGTAAAGAGTTGCATTGTTTGTCGTACTACTTTCGATAGCACACTGTTCGTTACGATACAAAGGATAAATGCCATCTACGTAAACTGGCACACAAGTTGTTTGAGAGTAAGTGATGTGGATGTGTGTAAGTAGTATAGTAAGTACGAGTACTACATGCATAAGTCTAATTAAATTAGTTGTTTTATTAGTATATACTCGCAGAATTTAAATCCCCTCCTGTTCTTTCCATATATTTCTGCTTTGCCAAGTTCATTATTGGTGGCTTTTCCAATTCTGGCCAAGCTTCTTTCAACCATGCTTTTTTGTTCGCAACCGGTGCTTCCTTTGTTTGGGATTCTTTTAAGTGGGCTAGTTTAAAGGCTAAGTTAACTTTTTCTTGTAAAGTTGATTCTAACAAATTTGGTGTGTTGCTGATTATAAGTGTTACACTTTCAGTATCGTCGTGTAGAAGGTTGTATTCCATCAAGTTCTTATCTAAATCATTTAATGGTGTTCCAACTTCACCATTATTATTGATGTAAATGTATCGATTTTTATAATTAATTTTCCTACCATCCACAGTTAACGATTCTAAAATATGTCCAAGTGTTTTATATCTGTCTTGAAACTGGTACCAATATAAATCAGTCTTGTCCATGTCCCATATGGTAATTTCAAATTGCATCTTTATTACATACATTAATTCAATATATAGGTCAACTAGATGATGGTTATGATAATTCGTAATAGTAACTCATTTTATGTTATCTTAATAAGTAGTTTAGTTTTAGTGACTCTACCACATTGGACCCGTTGGTTTAGGACGGTTTTGGAAACTTTTGTGCAAGCGCCTTGCAGCATTGATCCCTGCACCTCTGTTTTGGTTGTATGCGTTTAATAATCCTTCGTTCATCTTTGCTCTTGGTGCAATACGGCTTGAAGAACCTGTTACATTGAACTCGTATGGGTTGAACGATTTTGCCGCTTGAGTGGTTGCTTTCACTGTGTTTTGTGCGACTGGCGCTGGGCGTTTCTTGGATGCTTTCTCTACCACTTGTTGCGGAACAACGTTTTGTTTGATCAAGGTTTGAAATTTCAATTCCAACTCCTTATCTTTCAAGTTATTTTGTGTTTCCTTCAATTTAATCGATTGTTCCTTGTATTTCTTGGAAGCCCTAGCAACAATCTCCATGACACGATTCATGCCAGGTTGTGCAATCAATGGTTCGATATCATTCTGTAATGTGTTTTCTTCTGGTCCAACCAAATCATTGATATGCTCGATGAATGTTTGCATCAAAGCTTGTCCTTTTGCAGCGTCTGCTTCTGCTTTTTTCTTCTTCTCTTCTTCTAAGCTCTCGTTATGCTTCTTTAATTGCGCCTCCAACGCTGCAATTTTGGCTGCTTGACCTTTCTCTTTCTCCATTAACTCTGCAAATTGATTGTAGACTTGCTCACTCAACTCTTTTCCAGTTGGTTCGGATGGTGTCTCCACTTGCATTGGTTCTTTTGGCTCTTCGGTTTGTGGTGTTGTTTGATTTTCTGTAACTGCTGACATATTGTTCTTTGTAGCTTGCTCAACGACAGGTTTATAGGGAACTTTATTTGTTTGCAACTTTGTGTCATCTTTGTTGCTGGTCCAAATAATATTGCAATTCGCCCTCCTCGGCTCCGTGCATAGCGACACTTCGATCGGAACTTTTTCACATTTCCCATCAGGGTACTCCCGATGCACGTGGCTGAGGCTGAGGCCGGTGTAGTATGCGGATTTGTTGTTCTTTTTTTGTATTGCATGCTTTGCAAAGGTCCCTTCGACCGAACTTTTGTCGATGGCGCCAAAGACCCAGAATTGCCCAGCATCGTCCCGCCACGACCGCTCGATGGTCCCTACTTTTAGCTTGTCGTTATGCTCCAACTGAATCGGGATCCCAGCCAAGTCCAGTTCATTGCGCTCGGCTTCGGAAAATCGAAACGATTTGGCATTGTCGTTGGCATCTTCTTTAATGTTCAGGACCTTGCCTGTGAAATAAACGTTTTTGTGTTTTTGCCTCAATGCCATTTGTAGACAGGTGTTGTCTCTTTATATAACTATTTTTAGGAGTGCCATTTCCGGTAAGGGCCTAGCTTCGCAAACTCCATGACTTCCCAGTAGGCTTGCCGCCATCGAATGTAGTAGAACAGGGAAATAAGAAACATCAAAAAAAAGCAACCAATGGCGAAGGAACTTAACATCGAACAACTATATATAATACCTACTACTTATATAATTTATTACGACATGCAACGAAATGAAGGTTCGCTTTTCATACCATTATTAGTCTTGGCACTCTTTGTGCTACTGCTGCTGCCTATCGTGGCACCGGAAACGGAAACCTTTATGAATTTTTTAGCATACATAGCAATGGTCCTGCCGTTCCTGAGAGCACTCGCCGGGTCCAAGTACCAGTTCTTGAGCTTGATCATCGTGTCGACGGTCATACACATGGTTGGTGATGCCTGTAACGAGTTGGACCGTTGCGTAGCTGCATACGATGATGCTCGCTGGGCAGACATCGATGATTACTTCACCAACTACGCCATGACGCATCTTCTCTTTGTCGTGGCATTCAACACCGCGGCCGTGGAAATTGCGGTGCCAATTTTAGTCTTTATCTCCTTGCTTAGCGTCAACTTGGGCTTTCAAAGCTTGTTCTTGATCTTGATTGGGCTTATCTGCCTCGTGCGCGGCATCTTGCGTATTTCAGAATACTATTTGGCAGATTTAATCGGCTTCGTAGTGATGTTCTTGACTGCATCGGTCATTTTCTTTATGGACTACGAAAAACGATTCTTTATCTTCTTTTACGCGCTGTCGTTTGCCTTTGCTACGACGGTCAAACGAAACACCAATCACTTCCTTGCTTTTTTGATGCCGTCTGACCCAAAGTACAAACCTGTTGAAGGCATGCGAGAGGACCTATAAAAAGGCATCCCTTTGTCTAGTAAAATGGTAGACCTTGACAACTACCTCTTGTTTCGAGATGGATTGCACTATTTTGATGATGAAGAAAACGACATCAATGCCAATGTAGAAGCTGTGCAGTTGGATCTCTTGAGAGACGAGGACGACGGTGTGTTAACCTACAATGAAGTGTATGGTAATTCTAGGGCAGCTCGTGCACAACGCATGCGAAATGGAATTGTGCCTGTTACGTCCAATGGCTTACCAGTAGACAACAACTGGAACTTTTACGTCCACCGAGAAGACTTGGCTGAAGCAAATGCTACTGGCCAAGCGGTAGTACGAGTGCGGACACAGCGCTTCAACAGTCGCTATCGAGGCACACAGCAAGAATTCAGAGGTTACACGACCATTGCAGATATTGCTGGGGTCCCAGAAGGTGTGCAGCACTATTACGTTCACGTCGAGAATAGACGAGTCGTTGATTGCACGTGTCCGGACAAACTCGTTCGTGAGCTGCCAGGGCCTGGTTGCAAGCATCAGCGCTTGGTACGCATGCTTTTGACGCGCAGGGTGCGACGGACGCAGCAGCAGCGGATGCTTCGCAGGCTAAGAACCAGTTTCAGAGTGCCGTTCGGCACCCGCAGCAGACGTTTGCGCCGGCGACGACGTAGATGAATATACTTATATCCATAGACTACCAGAACACCAAGTAATGTGGAAGTTTATTTATTACGAAAACAACGACCTTGCCTTTTGGTTGTCGTGCGTCGGTGCCGTCTTGGCGACACTAGCTACAATCCCACAGGCATGGAAAGTTCGAAAACCTGATACGACCAGCGACTTGCATCTCCTCACCTTTATGACCCACCTTTGCAGCGCCGTGGTATGGGCCATCTATGGGTTCCTCATCAAGGGTTGGATCTTGTTTTTTGAATGTATCATCGTGGCCATTTTAAACCTTTATGTCTGTTCATGTATAATACGAGACATATGCAAACCAAAGGAAGATGTTCGGCGTGTTAGTATATGACTTAGTGTATATAATTATAAATTATATGCGTGATTTGGACGATTTTTTAAATCTACGACTACTGAATAGGTCCATGGCAAAGGATTGCATGCGTTTCTGGCACAGCTTACAACCACGGCTCGTGCATCCGCAAGCCACGATGGTCAGCATGAAGATATGCATGGTATGCAACTGCAAAGGCACGATGAAAGAGGCACAGGTCTTTCTGGATCAATATCCACGACGCGTGTTTATGCACTGCGACAAGCTGCGGTGTTGCCATTCCACCATTCAAAGCATGAAACAAACAATCTGCCGAGTTAACGAATGTCGCATCGTACAAAATTGGCGCACCTTCTTACCAAAGAAAATTATGATCAAACGTAGTTCGGGAAACATGCAAGAAGCCGAGGCTTTTCCGTTTTATTTGTACCTGTTAAACCATCGAACTTGGATCCGAGCTGATTTCACCGATAATAACATAGAATGTAGCAAATTAGTTGCTTACGAAGAGCATAAAATTGAAGAGCCAAAAGTGATAATATTTTAATGTCCTATATACCATTTCTATTTCTATTCCAATACATTATATGCAATCTTCTGACGACATTGAAACGAGACTTTCTTACTTTAAAAAAAACATTTTCAAAAAAACAGTAAAAGCTATTATCAAAGATGAAAAAAACCCCACATTTGAAATGGTGTATACCATTTGTTTGAATCTTTTTCGTGAAGCACCAGCAGACGATACGAAGCTATGGCCAGTTGGTACGGTTGGCGATTTAGAAAATTGGGACATGAATAAAGAGTGGAATGAGTTAAGTATAGGAACACGGATATTTATGAAAATGATTTGGAATCTATGCTACAAATACAATAAAAAAAATAACAAGGGAAAGAAGATAAAGCCAACAAAATTCTATCCAATTGGTGAAGATTACCTTGCAGCTAGTATAAGACACAGATTCGAAGCTCCATGTGATGATGTAGAATACATTGTGGATGCCGTGATTAAAAAATTGAATCCATTGGTTAAAGGTCTTAATAAAACAGAACAAACAGAGGTGCTAAGTAAAAAGACAATTAAACCTTTTCTCAGGACGGCTGTTAAGGCATGGTGCAAGGCTCAGGATGAAAAAATTATTATTAAGGAGAGGGAAGACATTATTGATGATTTGTTTAAGAAGTGCAAAGGAGATGTTGAAAAGCGGGTAAAGTTTAAGTTGGACGAAAAGGAAAGAAAAGAAAAGGCAAAGGAAAATGAAAAGGCTAATGCAAAGGCTATTACAGCCAAAAAAAAACAGATGAATCAGGAAAGAAAAGAAAAGGCAAAACAAGACAAGAAAGCACAAAAAGACAAGGTAATTGAATTGTATGATGGATTATTGAAATACTACGAGTTCGATAGAAGCGTTACGAAAAAAAAAGTAGGATCAGCTTGGGGAAGCGTTCAAAATATCAGAACCTTTATCAAAGAAAAGTTATTGCTGGACGAAAATCCACTGCAGACATTAATAAAGACAACCGATGAAAAAATAAAAGCCCTTGACAAACAACGACAAAAAGACAGTGGTAGAGCGGTTCCTGCCATACAATTCACAGAATTCATGAAAGAAAGCAGTGGTCAACTCCTTTTAAAACCTTTTATGTATTTGAAGAAAGATGAAAACGATAAAGATGAAAACGATAAAGATAAAAAGGATATGACAGTTTGGGGGGATAAAAATTTTACCGTAATTATGAATTCAAAAGTAGAAGCTAAGCTGTCAAATACATCTAAGGTGAAGTTCTATAATTATCCACAAGATACGCGTTTGAGTACTGAATACACGAAACAAGACAAGATGATTTTATATAAAGAGATTAAAGATGGTTTTCATATTTATGACAACGACAATAAAACAGTCGAAGCAACGAAAGACGATAAATGGTGGCAGACTACTTCGTTAACATGCCCTAGCAAAAATATTCTACTGTTTCATGATCCAGGCTTAGGAAAAACCATTACCGCCATTCGCTACGTGTTGAGAAATATATACCAGGCTTTTCAAGACAAGTGCCAAGGCAAACCGGTGCACGTCATTGCACCGACTCGTCCAATTCTACAACAATGGAGGGACGATTTTAAAAAGCTACATGGTTTATATCAAGAAAATATTATTAACGATAAGTGGAAAGATGATTTTTTAAAAGATGTCGCTAATATTGATACATACATAAAAAAGAATTGGCGTTTTCAAACTCGTGCAATGTTCCAACGGGTAAACAGCACGGGTACTTATCAAGACTACAATTGTCCAGGACTACCAAATGATAAACAAATATATGTTCACGACGATCATCTGGGGAAATGGATCCCATATGATCATGTCGAAAATCAAGACAAGATTATTTTGTACGATGGCAGTGGCAATAAGATTGAGTACGAGAACATAAAGCTGGACTTACACGATTTTCTACGAACTTGGAAAAAACAAACATTTTTCTATTTGGACGACGATAACTATTATGTATTCACGCAAGCATCGTATTATGAAACCGATAATAAAAAAGTAAAGTCTGTGTTTCGTTTACTAAATGTCAATTATGATAGATTATACAAGGAGTTTGGTGCAGCGTATGCCAATATGATTACTGATGACGCTGACTATATTATCCAAAATGTCAAAACCGCGGAGGGATTTTCCCCATACAAAATGGTCAGTAAAACAAGTGAAACAAGCAATATCAAATACGAGTTCTACAATAGAGTGGTACCACAGGAAGACTCTATTGTTATTCTTGATGAGGCACACAGCATCATTACCTCGAATACAGAGAAAGAAGAATTAAGAAAATTTTCAGAGCTGGCAGTCACCGCGTCTGCTGTTATATTGTGTACTGCAACTCCTTTTTTCTCCGCCGGAGACACGGGAGTATCATTGAGAGAAATTTTTAATTATGGTCGCATCCTCAATCACTTTCCAATAACAAACAATTATACAACGTTGGATAAGGTAGACATAGAGAACGAAACGAAACGATTATTGTATGGACGCGTCGATGGTAGAAAATTTAAAAAGGAGGTAGTAGACGAGTCGATAAAAGGATCGGTGAAAAAATGCAAAGAAGTTTTGAAACACTACACGGGAATAAATAAGTGGCCGCAAGAGAAATTGGACACCTTCATTAAAAAAATTGCTGACAAAATAGTCACGCATGCATTTGAAGAAGAGGATGATACAGTCGAGGGAGACTTTCCTACATTTGTAACAAATCCAATTAAAATTTGGAAACAAAAAAATTTAGGACTATCAAAGTATGTGGAGGAGTATTCTATAATACAAGCAAAAACGGAATTGGACCCACCTAATCGCCAGGTAGAAGATAGCCCATGGTTACAATCTACTATCTTCCAACTAAAAGTATTTGACTTGGAAAAAACGATGTATCGCGCGACACTTGAAATTGATTCTTTCACCGGAGCTGTTGGTGATTTAATCGAACAAGGTGAAGTCAAAGCGATTATTACTCAAGTAAAAACGAATGATTCCGTTGTTGTGATTGCGGATGGGACTCTGGAAATTGGTTTTCTTACGAATGGCAAGAGGATAAAAAAAATAAAAAAACTAAAAGAGGAAGATTTGTTTCGACCATGGAGAACAAATGTAGATAATATTGACGACTTTGAAGAAAAAATAAAGGAATTAAAATCAACCTCTTATAAGATTTCACTACCAAACAATTTTGTACGTGGAGACCATTTTATACCGAATAGTTTGAGTGCTAAAATTCAATTTTTGGTACGACATTGTTTAAATCGCGTGTTAACACATCACAATGTACTCATTTATGATCATTATATCGATATATTGGATCATGTTAAAGATGCTTTTCAAATGTATAATGTACGTGTTGTTGAGTTTAATACTCCAGATGACGAGACGTCGGAGAAGTGGAGCACCGAAGAGAAAGAGAAAGTTGAACACGACATCATTACAAATTTTTTTAACGAGAATAAAGAAGCGATTAGTAAACAGTTTAACAAAAAGTGGACTTACTGGCGGAAACATAGAGGTAAGAATAATAACGATGATATAGATGAAAAAATTCGTGAGGAAGTAACGAAACTAAAAGAATATGGTTTCGAGATTGATGATATTGTAGCTAATGATGAGATATATGGAAGTGCGTACGAGGACGACGTTCAACGCGGTACGTACTCGCACTTAATTGTTGATGTTGCTATGGAGACGATCCGTGACACGTGCATTGATTTCTTAGACGACCCTGCTAAGACGCTTTCAGAAATGGACAAAATATACAATAGAAAAGAGAAGAAGAAGAAAAAGAAGAAAAATGATGATGAAGAAGATAGGGTAAATTTCATGTTTCCAAACATATTTAATAAGAAGGATAAATTTAAAAAATGGGCAGCAGAACTAATAAGGACTTTAAAGGCGTTAAAGAAACCAATTACATATAATCGGAAGACACTTTTGAAATTGAAGGAGTGTATCACGCATCTGAAGGAGCCATTGGGGTTGTTCTTCACTGTCATTGGAATGAATGATTTTAAAATAGAGACTATAACATGGAAAGATTACTACAAGAATAATAGGAAAGTAAAAGAAAAATTTGCTGTTGTGAAAAGAAAATTGGAAAATAATATATATGTGGTAGATACCCTTGGCGAGCTAAAAGAAAGGGTTGTGACAAACAAAATGAAAATCGATGAGGAGAGGAGCGATTTAAAGAGACAATGGAGAGAGAGCAGAAGAGAAGAAAAACAAAAAAAGGAAGGACAGAGAGAGTGGTTCATCAACTTTAAATACGCATGGTACGGTTTACAAGAGGTAATAGGTGCCTATCAACGACTTGTATATTTACAGTGTAGCTTGGAGCACTGCGAGGATGAAGATATCCGCAAGTTACGACAACGTACAGTTGGGATTGAAATTGCCAATAGAATACACCTACTTGAAAAGAACGAGAATTCAACTTTATTTATGTCCAAACGATACGGGGAGTATAACAATTTTGGAAAGAAAATAATTGTAAAAATGTTTTCCCTTGGAATTTTAGACATATGCCTGGTAACAGATAGTGGATCAGAAGGGACAGACTTTAAGAGTCCCAGGGAGTCGTACATGTGCCAAATTAGACCATATGGAAAATATGGAACGATAATGCAATTCAAAGGTCGTTTAAATCGTTTAAATTCACATGAAATGTGTCCGAAAAAATTTAAAAAGGTAACATTCCAAGCTATGATGTTTGACCAAAATGTAAAATTACACTTTAAAAAAAAGAAAGACAGCAGCGATGAAGAAAAACAAAAAGAAAGTAAAATGAATCATTGGCTTTATTTAACTTATTTTCGATTTTTGTTCATTCCGTTAAAGGGCAATCGAGCGTTTGCATCGATGCACGTGATGAAAGTTGATGCGGAGCTAGAATCAACAAAAGATAGAGAAGAGGATGAAAAAGTAATTTACAAAGATATTCTTAAAGAAATTGACAACGAGAATATTTGCTTGTTTTGTGGGGGAGGATTAGATGATCCTGTTAAAAGAGCACAAGAATTAGCAAAAATTCGCAAAAAACGTGGTGCACCTTCAGCTAGTGTAAAAGAACTGGAGAAAAAAGTTAGAGAATTAGAAAAAAAGAAGGCGTTGAATAACGCGGGCAAGGCGTTGAAATGCAAGGTTTGTGGTAGAATATCTAAAAAACAATTTTTTCATTTTGATACAACATTCCCACCAACAGGCTACTCTGACATAACCAATAACGATGTTTCTATAAACAAAACATTTATAGAACGAAGAGACATCATACGATTAAATGAGGTCCAGTTAAAAAGTTATTCTTGGGATTTTGTTAGGCATGCTTTAAAAAATAGGTTCTTGGTTGTGAAAAATGGGGATTGCTCACTGATAACACTGTTGCGAGATTATTATGAGAGGGAGCAAGACCTCGTACGTATTGCACCATTTACAGGTGACAGAGCAAAATTTAAAGGTATTAATCAAAGACAAAGTAGAATTGAACAAGGAAAGGAAGAAAATGTATGGATCTATCCAAAAAGGGAAGTAAAATTTGGTGAAGACATTATATTAAAGAAGTGGCAGGAGAAAGTAAAAGAAACACCAGATGGTTTTTCAAACGAGAACGAAAAAGAATCTTTTTATACAAAGCTGAGGATGGGTACAAATCAAGGGGTACTTCGTCGTTTTTTTGCACAGAAGTTATTAAGGGTGAAAGGAAAACGGTCAGTAGGTAAGTGGGGCATCAAAGCATTAGAAAAATATTTACCAGCAAGAATTATCAATGATATACGAATATCATTTATTCGCTATTGGTTACGTGAAAACAACATACTGGAAAGGCTTGGACGTAAAAGTAAAGTGACATTAGACACATTTTCATTTCAACCAATCGAAGAAGAAGACATAAATGATTTGAAAGAGGTTCTTAAACCTGTGTTTCTAGGCATGACAGGTGAAAGGTTTAACCTGGATTTCTTGGACTTTTATAAAAAAGAGAAAAGGAAAAACGAGGGGAAACGATCAAGTAAGAAAAGGTTACGAGATGTTAATGACGACGACGAGGACGACGAGAACGTCAGTCGCAAGAAGAAGAGCAAGGACGATGATGACGATGATGATGATAAGAATGATGATGATATTAATGATGATGATAATAATGATGATGATAATAATGATGACTATCTTCTATCGCCTGCCTACGATAATACTATTTACGAGTACGATTTGTATGATTTCGATTCGGAGAATGAAGTAGATGTGTATAAAAATAATCCATACAATTATAAAACATTATTTTTTTAATGGTGATTTAAATTCAGACAGGTGCCGGGCTGCTGGCCGAGCTCGCGGCGGTGCTTCGACTCGGAAGGCGAGCTTGTTCAGTTCCCGCGTCAACAATAGGTCGGTTTTATGTACGTAATTTAGTATGGTCTTGAAATCGGTCTCTTTGTGCTTTTCTTGCAATGCTTTCAGGATCGATTGAATTTTTTGATTATGGTCCTTGAGTGCGTTAAAAACATCCATTTTGCAACCAATCCTAGGATTGCTATATACTGTGCTTGGAGACAGTGTGTAAAAATGAACATCAATTTATTCTACGTAATTTTACTCGGTGGTATTCCGGTCTTGTGCTCTTATTATGTTCTTAGTCAACAATCTGAAGCAAAGCAATTGTGGGGTGGTTTGTCTGGTTGGGTATTTAACGCTTGGTTGGCTTCGATGCTGTTGACGGTGGCCAGTTACTTCTATTTGGCCTACATGTTTGTCTGGGGCATCGATGATGCTTACGTGTTCGAGTGGAGTGCGTCGGAGATCGAGCCATGGCTCTGTTCCTTGTACGTCGTTTTCTTAGGTTCGGCATCGCAGTTTGCCTACTTTTCACTAATGGACATCAAGAACAAGAAAAAATCACTATACTTGTTAATTAATTTATGGACAACTGCCTTTGCATCCTTGTTAATTGCTGCATCTGCCATCGCGATCAATGGTGTCTCTGACGTTCACAATTCGCTGAGCATTATTGCAGGATTTGTGCTAGCTTTCCATCACATTTTCTTCGACGCTATATATTGGATGACAACCTTTGAACCAAAGTATACTCAAATTAGCAACTAGTCTAAAGAATGAGCTTGTGGACGGATTTTTTGAGCTCTGATGCGACGCAGCACCACAGCAACGAACGTTGCATGCAAGATCTAATAACGACGTGCAGGAAACATTCGCTGCAGCAAAACGGTTGGCAATTGATCGAGGGGCGACTGCACATACTGAACGAGAGCATGCAGCATTTGTGCCATCGCTGGTGCTCCCAGCACCCACGCTGGTGCACGGAGCAGAATATTGTGACGCGAATATCAAATATTTACATGAATCACCGTGGTGAAATTCATGTCTGTTCGGATCATTGTGATTCCGAAAAGGTATTTAGCGACGGGTTCTTGACCTGTACGATATCTGGCATTCGCTATGCGAAACCAAAGTACGTAAATACCTACCAAGCAAACCATGAATACCACCGTACGTCTAGCACGGTAGTCCGTGTGCACCAGCACCATTTAAAGAATATTGCGCACGAGGTACTGTTTCGGCTCTTGTTTTCGAAAAAACGATTTAAAGCGGAAAAGAAAAGACTCTTTGATGTCCAGAAAGATATTAAAAAGATGTGGGTCAAGATGAAACGAAACTACGACAAAACAAAACAACATGTCAATGTCTTGGAGATGATTAACTCGGCACATGTGTTGTTGAACCGTCGCATTCCTCGTACTTTTGTTATACCAACAGAAGATATTCAAAAAATTATATGTAAATTTTACACGGATCGCATCAATGACATTTGCCTCAAATTAAAGTACCTGACTCCACACAGTGCCGTTTACCACGGTAGTGCGTTAGAAGCATTCATTACGGCTATTTTATTTATCATGCGACAAGGACTGCGTATCAACGACGTCGAGGTCATTTCCAAAGATCACTACTTGGCATCGGCACTGCCAGAAGCAAACTCGTTGGACATTTATAACATTCAAAAAACACATTTTACCAACTGTAGAAATTGCATTCAAGCAGCGATTCGAGATGCCTTGCACATACACTACATGAGTCCGTTCTTATTGATTAGTTCATCATACAATGGAGAGTAAAACGTATTTTAAAATAATAGTGATTTTTTTGGTGACCTCAGAAAATAGTTTCCTTGATTCCGGTTTAGCGCCTCTAGCTGTTGTTGAAGATCTCCTTCTATGGCACGGCAAAACTCTGTTAATACGGAAGCAGTTATCTCTTTTAAAACAGTGTTATTCTTTTCCAATAATATTTTAAATGCCTCATACTTTTTGCTATCTCTTAACAACCTGTCTTGTAAAAATCTAAGAAAGAGATTACGATTCGTTTCAAACATTTTTGTAAAGATTTCATTCTTATTATCTTTATTATCTTTATTATCTTTATACAAATTAATAAAACGATTAAATACTATTTCTATCTTAGTATGAAGTTTATCAATTTCAAAAGTGTCTTCACAAACAAAGTTTTGCACAGCAATCAAAACGTTTAAAATTGCATACAAATCGTTGTTGTTGCTTTCAGAATCCAACGTTACCATGTAAGCTTTGGTAAAATCCCCTTTATGATGTTTTGTAATATAACCCATATCTACCAAGTCACTGACTTTAGCATTTTCACTACAAATTAAAATATTTTCTAATTTGATATCCAAATTACGATAACCGTCGCTGTGCAATTTATCCACCATACTAATAAATTTCGGTGCCATTCCTAAAAATTTTTGCATACTCTGTAACAATTTTAACCTCAGGGACGCTGCCTTGTTTAGGTCATCATCAGATAGATTCTTATTTTCTTTTTTCTGTTGTAGGAACCGTATAATTCTTTCGTTTCTATCAAATAAATTCAGCATATCCTTTTCCTTGCATTCCTCCATGATGGAGCAAAAGTAAGCCCAACTTATGATATCATTGTCATCTTTTTCGCCGAAAACGAGTTGGTTACAGGTTATTGGAATTGTTATAATATCTCTGTAATCTTTAAAGTTGATGTCGTTAAATAAATTCACTACACCTTTGACCCTGTTTTGTATCTCTTCCACATAAAAACGCGTTTCACGTTTAAATAGGTGTAACGTAATGACATATCCTTTATACTTGTAAAGGTATTTTGTAAATCTACTCTTTTTCGTTTTGGTATCGTAAAAAGGTTGGGGAGCCACTGTATTATTTATTAAGCGAACAATATATGATTTCTGTATATCTTCTTCAAACTGTTTCAATACAGCGTTAGCAATATCAACTGGACCTAGACTTGTCATCGTTTTTTTTCACATGTCAACGTAATATATACATTGTTACCGAGTTTGTGGACGCTTTGCTTTGACATAGTAAACAACTTTTTTTCGGTTATCTGTAATTTCTTGTAATTCCTTGTGTGTGTACCACCTAGTCGTAATACAATTTGGTTTTCCATCACAAGTTTCATAATCATGCTCTTCTGTTGTATGGCATTTCGGACAGTAGAATGCTTTTTCCATCGAGGTCTACCAATTTACCAAATCCGTCTATATACTTACTTCTTGTCATTTTCAAAAATGGGTTGTCGTATTTCCATTAATTTAAAGGAACATCTCAGCCCCAAAGTGAAACGAAAAAGTTCCGACAGCGCAACTTCTCCGATGCCTAGTCCACTAAATAGACGCAAGGACAGTGATACGGATACGGTTAGTATTGACATAGATGCACCAGATAATGAGTATATATGAAAGTAGGTAAAACAAACACATCATGGGGCAATGCGCAACGGTGCATATCACCCGTGGTATTGGAGTATACCCAGAGGAAATGCAGTCTAAAAATATTAATATGCTAAATGGTAGTAAAGAAGAGGACGAAGACGAGGATGAGGACGAGGAGGAAGAGGAAGAAGAGGAGCAAAAATGCGGTTGTTTTAAAGGTATTGGTAAATTTTTAATCTGTTTTTTACTTTAAGCAAATGCTTGCATGGCCGCATGGTCCAGTGACGCATCATTCAGGTACTCTTCGGTGTCGCTGTCGTCTTCCATGTCCAAGTAATCGCTGCTGTTAGGAATCCGAAAATCTTTTAACGACTCCAAGCACAAATCAGCCATGTGTCCAATCCCCAATCGCACGCCTAGCAAATAAATTTGTTTTAAATCGCTGTAAAATTGTGAGTATTCTTTGTGTTTTAAAAAGTAAATCATTTCATAAAACGTATCTCGTGGCACTTTAAAATTTTTAAATAGATTATTTAATCGTGTTGCATTGTCAATGTCATCGTCCTTCATCCCTGTTTTTTCAAGACCCATCAAGTAGCGGAATGGCCGTGCAAAGTCTGCCTTCACTGCTTCGATCTCGAAGATGTAATCCAAATTAACGATGCCATAGTTCTGGTCTATGAAATGGACCACATAAAACCCAAACTCATGTTTTTCCATTATAACACTATTATTATCAAAATTGTTTAAATAAATAGATGTTAAAATTTGATTGCGTAGGAATAATTAACTNGAGCTCCCAGCCTATTGAGTAGCGGTAATCCAACATATTCCGAATTTCTTTCGGGCAACCATTCTTGGCCACTAGCTCGGTTGGATTCATCAAAGGACTAAACGTATAAAGGATTAGTGAATATACTAACAAACAATGTTTAACATGGAAGACTGTTTAAGAAGAAACGCACTGTTACGGCAAAACCTTGCACTGCCGATTGCACGGCATCGCGACATCCAAATGTGTAAGAATTTGAAAAANATGATACTCGAGTACAAACGCATCGGTAAATTGGCGCCAAACAGCAATTCAAAAAATATTAACTAGTGCACCGAGCATGATAAACACAGGGAACACGATGTATGCTTGCCATGCGGTAAAAAACATCAGGGCACCAGCGGCGATCGTACCTATGCAAAACCACCTCTTTGTCGTTTGGTCCAAGCTTTGCGGGTCNAACAGGCCCAAAATCAGGCCAGCAAAAAGAATTGGTAAGCTGATGTGCACTAAGATGGCAATCCACACTTTGTTCCCCAAGTCTGACAGCTTCGTGTAGCACCAGATGAGCTGCGACAGCCACACGGCAGCGGAGCCAACGAGACCCGCGGCTCCGAGCCAAGCCAGCTGCGTGGCCAGACTGCTAAGCGACGATTGGTTCAGCTGGTTGTAGCCGCGGCGACTGACCGCATAAAGCTGCAGTGCGTAGGCAAGTGCAGTTGCAAAGAAAAGGATGCTAAAGATGGAAATCAAGGAACGGCCGCCCCATACGAAGGTACGGACCATGACGTAGGACATTGTAGTCAATTCTTCGACGGTAAACGACTCCACCATGCCAACTCCGAGGGAGTAGTGCACGGTCTTGTTGAAATCGTGTACGAGTGCCATGTGGTATCGCTCGCTGGCAGGGAACCTGTCTTTGCAGCCGCCTAGGGGATAGTATATGTTTACACCAAATGGTTCGTATTCTGGGTCTTCCGTGGCATCGCCGTGCAGAACTAGTGCCTCACTGGACCCGATAGCCGCTTGGACAGCTGCTGGCAGCTCGCTGGTGTCGTGGGTGGCGTAGACGCCAGCTATGCCGTGAGCCCAGCCGTACCAGCCGGGCGTGCAATTGACCGTAGCCATGCCGGGGCCCCATATCGCAACGTCGTAGTAGCTTGCTGGCGAAGAAGAGCGCTGCAAGGAAACGGTCATTTCCTCNTCTTTCACGCCGTCCATAGCAAGCCAGACTATTTTGTCGCGGAGGGTGCCATAGATCCCCCAGCTTTTTGTCGTCACTTCGGTGATTAGGTANGGAGCAGCAGCAGAGGTGTCGCCAGGAAAAGCTGGCATGTGTGCATAGGTGTTACCGAGTAGTAAGAATAATAGTGTAAAGGACTTCATTTGCATAAGTAGTATGTTTATAATATAGTGTCATGTTTTTATAATGCTTCCGATTCTCTCTTCCTCTTCTTCTCTCTGGCTTTTCTAGCAGCATCTTTCTCCCTCGCTGTCGCAGCTCGGTTTTTAAGCCTATTTTTCTGGCGTTGCTCCAAGGTGTATGCACCGCCAGTGCCGACGCTTTTCCGTTCGTTTGGAATAGCTTGGCCACTGGTGCCTTTGCGCCAAATAGGTAGCCGTAGGTACATGCCTTTTTGACCTTGGTCGTTCATGCCAATAACCTCTTGCATCAACCAAGTCCAAGATGGGTCGTGGCAGTAGACTAGTTTTGAATCACCAAATTTGGACACCAAGTAATCGTTCGCTTCTTCCAGCAGCTGCCTTCTTGCATAACCAATGCCTTCGCCAGAAAGTGTGTAATTGTTTTCAAACCATATTTTTAAGATGGATTTAATCTGCTCGTTATCGGTCTGTAGTCTATACTTTGTTTTTCGATTCTTTTTCAACAAGTGCAGCTCTCGCATCAGCCTAGCGGTGTGCATGGAAATTATAGGCCTTGGTTGAGGCACGCGGAGTTCCAATTGGTATTTATTCAAGCGTTGCAAGTAGTTGATAATCCCCAAGTCCACTTTTTCATCGGTTTGTGGTACATTGACATAGAGGTATTTGGTTTTAAATAAATTCAACGCTCGTTGGAAATTTGAATCACTTAATCCAATTTGTCGATTGACGATGAACCACTTAATAATTTTATTTTCGGCTTCATCAATGATGTTTAAAAAATGTTGTGCATTCTCTGGGATTTTGTCTGGGTGCGCCAAGAGCGTATTTTGTTCGTTCCATTTTAACTTTGAGAATTCTTGATACAGTTTGTAAAAGGGTAGTTTTGAAATTTTATCAATGGCACATAAATTATGTTTCAAAAATTGTTGGAACCGCTCGTGGATGTTTGTCATCTTTGTATATGCATTTCCCTCTATATATACCAGTCATCGAAATAGATTTTTTTTAATTGCATTATTCAATGTATCCATATTTATTCGTAGTGTTTTATCTTTTGGTTTTGGAGTCACATCACCAATTTCATCATCATCGTCGTCCGATTGAATGCGAACTTTCCGTTTTCCACCCGGCATCCTCGTAGAGAATTTTGTTCGTAGAATATCTTCGATGACAAAAATTGATTCTAACGCCGAGAAAAAGACATGAAACCAATTTTTAGCCGTGTGTAGTAAAAAGAGAAAAAGTAAATTGGACAGCACATTGATAATAGTCAGTACCAAAAAAGGTAAAAAAACACTAGAACTTGAGCTCAGGGATATGATCATGATAACGACCAATGTAAAAATGACTGTCATGCATAGAAAGTAGAATGTGTCGTTCGGGAACGGTACCGTGATATTACCAACATGTCGGTTGACGTATTCTGATTTAAAGTAAAAAAACATCTTGTAGTTACTACGGTTATTAGATTATAGAGGATTTAAAATTGCTCCTTTTTGTCTACCTCCAAGATTTTAATTTGTTTGATTTCCTCCGGCGTCATACTACTCTGTGGAACGATTAATTCATGTGTACCTTTGAAATAAGCGATGACTTCTTCTTTATGCTTGTACACTTTATCTACCTCTAGCTCGAGCACATGTACGTAGGGGTACAATGGCAGAGCAAAGACTTGATTCGCAAATGTTTCGCGGCATATGTAAATATCGTGATTCTTAGTTAACTGACAAAAATGTTTAAAATTTTCCACCGCCTTTTCGTAGTAGGAGGATTTTTTCAATATTACATGGGATTGATCAATTAATACGGATTCAACTGATATAAGTGCAAGAAATAATAAAACGAATATAACTCGCATCTTTTTTTCTCTTTCTCCACGGCTCCTATATAGCCCAGAAGCAGAAATGAATAAAATGGAAGAAGCTCGAGTAACTCGTATTGTTAATGTATTCTGTTTGATTGTGCTACTGGCTGGTAGTGCATTCGTCGTATTTACCTTAGGCTACACTACGTTTTTGTTTATCAATATTGAAAAAGAAACGACACGAAATAAAGTCGCTGCACTGCTCTTGGAGCGCCAAGCTACATTAGATGAGTTGCGGGTCACACCGGGCTTAGAAGCCAACTACCACAGCTACACAGAAGAAAAACGATTGTTCCATCCGTTCGAAAACCTATATAATCCGTGAAGCGCGCATCATAAAAATGTTCCGACGTTGTTATCGAAGAAAAAACAAACAGACACAATCGATTGCTACTTATATCAACGACATGAAAAATTTAGACCATACCTTGGAGTTGATGATTGGTCGCGTGAAACAAGATATTATTCGAATCACACGCGGCCAAAAACCAACCAAGCACTTGGCTCGCCGACGACTCATGTACAAGCGACATATTCAAAACATCGAGGAGCGCAGAAACCATGTTTTGGCGCGGACCCTACAGTTGGAAAATTTACATTTGAACGAGCTGCAAGTGCGATCCTTAAAGAATGTGGCGGACGCTCATCGCAGTAGCAGCTTGAACACGGAGGACGTGGAAGAATTAATTGATAAATTGGACCAATTTAAGGATGACTTTGACGATATTAATGACATGTTAACGAAAGACTTGGATTTTGACACGGCGGATTTATCGGAAGAGGAGCTGTTAAAGGAGCTGGAAAATTGTATCACCGAAAACGAAACATTTAGTGTGAAAAAGGAAGAAGTTCCTGTAGAATTAGTATTTCCAGAGATTCCAGCCGTCAACAAGGTAGATGTCTGGAGAAGGAAATTCGATGAGAAAGTTCGGACCGTGGTCTAAACGAGTGGCTGGCAAAGGCCCACAACACCAAATGCATACAAAGTACCGCATGGCCATTGAAAAAGGCCTGAGATACATTGCACAAGATAACTCGTACATTGATAGTAGCGGAAAAAAAATTTACGCAAGGCAGTACTGGTTAATGTCTGCTGAAGCCCTCTACGACACCATGAAATTCAATTCTAAAAACGGTATTCAGAATTGTTTCTATGAATTGATGCCGAGCTCGGCTTGCACGCACGGCGGGGACAACGTGGCTTGTTCCAAGATGTTAAAGCACTTTGGCACACGAGCGTACTTGGACATTGAGTTCAAACAACCATGCGATTGGGTGGACCACGCTACGAGTGCAATGGAGCCGAAAGTGGTTGGTCAAAAAATCGTCAAGATGTTCCATAAACATATCGAGAGGTACATGAAATGCGACTGCCAAATGATTATTTTAAAGTCACATCGACAAAATAAATTGTCTTGGCACTTTATCGTCATCTGCTACCGAGACGGCATTGAATACTTGTTCCATGATTCCTTGGCTGTGATGGCGGTCATGGAGGCGTGGGATGAATCCGATGATCTACGAATGTTTGATTACCATGAAAACGGCGTTGTAAAGAATGCAATTGATACCTCTGTCTATTCCACGCATAAATTGTTTCGTATTTACGGTAATCAAAAAGAAGGTAGCAATTCCGGGACCTTGGAATTTGCTTGTTATTACCCGATGAAGCCGGGTAAGCCAACATTCCGCGATATGCTGGTGCTGCAGCCCTATGCTGAAAATGAACGCCTGCAATTTGACCTTCGTGGAGTGGATAGCACGACAAAGTTAAAGCGACAGCGTATTGGAAAGAAGCCGAGTGATCATACCACCACCAAACGAATGAAGCAATCCTATTCACACAATCATTTAGCCTTGGAACAATTTTTTTTCGGCTTGGATATATGGCGAGATGCAAAGCTGCACTTACAAAAGTATTTCAAAGATGGCATCAATTTCGACGTTGCACAGTTTAAGTCGATTGATACCGTTTACGTCCCGCTTTGTACTACAAAATGTCCATTCAACAAAGGCTCTTATAATGGCTCGCACCGCACCAATCACAGCTACCTTTACATTTATTTTGGCTCTGGCTCTTGTTTTTGGTTTTGCCAAGATATCGATTGCAAAGGCAAGAAGAAGCAAATTGATTTTCCATTAGAGCTAAAGATGAAAATGAGAGAGGTCTATCAACGTAAAAAATCGATAACGATACAAATTTGACAAACTACAATAAAACTTACGAAATTACTTAATATTTAAATTTACTCTTAAACTCTTTTACATCGTTATTGTTATTTTGCTCTCTGTTGCTATTATTACATTTATTATGAATGTGACAAAGTACTTCAAAACGTGTATTAGGAGTTTTGTAGAAATGAGGATTAGGGCCCTTCCACTTTGCCGTATGACAATCTGAAGCTGAGGAAAATGTCTTCATCAAGCCGCATTCCATGCATTCCGCTACAAACGGCGGACCTTCTTCAGTGTTCTTGTTCAGTTTAGCCATACATTCATAACAAAACCAACCTTCAGAATATTCAAACAATAGATTTTTTGTGTTATATTTACGAATATCGTCAACGTATTTCCACTCGATCCAGCGAGTGTATTTGTCATAGTAAAAACCAACTGCAGCATCAACTGCCATTCGCTCACATCCATGGCAAAGCCGGATTTCCTGCCGCTTTTCCTTGCTAATTAACTGTTCTATTTTCGTATCTAATAATGTTGTTCGTATGGCGGTTTCATATAATACCTCATTTAAATAATTCATAGCAGTATCTTTATTAGCTTCAGACCTTATAGCCCTTTGCATCTTAAAATCTTGGTCCAATTCTGTAGCCGCTTGAAAACCATCCATTTCCCAAATTACAAGGTAATGGTACAAAATTGTTTCTATTGCTTGGAAATTAATATTAGGCGGTAGAAAGTCTTCAAATATTCTGTGTCGCCATTTATTTAGTTTTAAAAGAGTCATTTTTTGTTTTGTCACCAAAATCCACATTTCTAATTTTACTTGTTGTTTGAATGATGTTCTATGATCGTCCTTCCCTGGGGTCGGTGCCGGGTTCATTCGATTGGTAAATCTCGTAAAGTATGTTTTTTTGTGACTTGGGATGTTGTATGTAATACCATCTTTAAAGTATGTTTTTTTGTGACTTGGGATGTCGTATGGAATGTCGGCTGGATTAACAGCTATAAAGCATAATTTTTGTTCTTCGCACAGAAATGTCAATTGCGTTTCATCGGCAAAAGATTCCACTCGCTGACCATCTTTTTTATTTTCCCATTCTAACTTGTCCACCATGTAGTTTTTTAATGTTTCCAGTTCATTAGCTTTGTGATGGCTTCGTATCGTCGGAAGCCAGTCTTCAAAACGAGACACCTGTTTCTTTGCCATCTTTGCTACATTTTCATTTGCAATACGGACATTTTCTTCAACACTTAGGGCCCTTGGATCTAATAGTTTATGATCTATTCCGTAGCGACTCCAATTCCCCTTTTCATCTGACGGAGAGTCAAAATAAAGTGGATTTACACACCTGTAAAAGGTTGAAACCTTTCGTTTCGTAACAGCAACAATGTCATTCTGTACATAGAGACCAGCCAACGATGCCTCGTTCAATTTTCTCTCATTCCACTCGCCTCTAAAATTATCGAATAGGATACCTTTTCGTATGCTGTAAAAAGGCGTAAGTTCATTAATTTCTTTCTTTTCCACTAAAGGTTTTTTCTCGCCACAAATGTCAATCTCAATTTTACATAAAAATTCTGGGGCCGGCAACAATGCCGCGATAGCAGCACAAAGTCCCGCCTGTTCCAACTTTTCCAATCGAAAAAACTCATTCGTCTTTAACATAGACTTCATGTTGCCGAGCACGTTTGTCGGTTGTGAGCTAGACTTATCCAATGACAGCACACCAGCTGTGGTAGCTTCCTGCAGTAAACTGTTTATCGCATTTTTGTATGGTGCATACCATTGTTTGTTCTCTTCTAACATTCGTGCCATTTTTGGTTATTGGTATGTACCAGTTGGTCACTCTATTTATAATCTTATTTACTTTTACTTATGGGAAATGTAATACCAGTCTGTATAGAGAGACAGAGGTCATGTGCAGCGACCGAGAAAAAGAAGGAACCTATTGCCGTCCATTTTGACCTTGAAGACAGGTACGTGAAAAAGCGAAGAAAAAAAAGAAAAAAGAAGAAACGGAAAATATAGCACTATATTAATCGGTAACAGGAACGACAAATCATGAGCTTTTCTCAAAAACGTATCCAACGATTCCGGATGCCAAATCGCATGCAGAGATGTTTAAGGCTAATGGAAATGATGGAGCATATGAAAATTACTGTGCCACCCTCCGTCGCCTACCAAGAAGTAATGAACCGAACAGCCGGCACCGCTTCCATCGAGCTATTGTCTGATTTTAAAACACTAGAAGAAATCAGAGAACATTTAAGAGAATGCAAAAAAGTATCTAGTCCCACGACAAAAACCAGATGTGTTGTTTGTTACAAAAAAGAGCGAAAATATCTTGTAGCTCCTTGTGGACACTATAAATTGTGTAAAGAATGTGTTGAGAAGGTTACTAGTTGCCCGATTTGCCGTACGCATATCGTTCACAAGATTAAAGTTTTTGAATGAACACAAACACATGTCAATTTACTGTAATTATCGTAAGCACAGCTTTGCTTATTCTTTTTTGTGCCATTTTTCCATTTTTGACATGGTTTCATCAACTTGCAGTCTTGACTGGTGTTTTAGGAGTCATTTTATTTATGCTTCTTCTGTTTCTCTACTATGAGTGTTGCATACCGGAAAAGCAGATAGAGTATGGAATAGAACTGGTTCCTATCCCAGAAGTAGTGGTCGTTATAGATCCTGATGATAGTGTTAGAGTTGGAGTATATAAAACTGAAGAAACTATTGAAAATGATTGAAATACTTATATTTATTGCAAGTCTGTACCTATTACAATATTCCTACGAACCCGTTCAAAAACAATTAGAACGTAGCACACCAAAATTCAAAGAATTAGAAGGCGACAAAAAATTTTATGTCGTGAAAAATCTATTAAAGGCAACTTATTTGGCCATATTGTGTTTACTAACGATAATACTCTTCGGGCCTTACTGGATATATGACATATGGCCAAACACCCTATTGAACTCTTTGGCTTCCATGTATGTATCAAATGATGCCATTGGACTTTACAAAATAAAAAAATTAAAAACCTCTACTCGATTGCACCACTACACAACAATTATTTTCTTAATGATATCCTACTCCCTTGATTTCCAAGAGAGTAAAATGGCAAAGTTGATGTTCTTATACACCTTCGCTTCCGCATTAACATTTCCTGTGAATGCCTACCTTGGCTTGCGGCATTGTTTTGACGAAGAAGATCTACTTGACGTCTGCGGCGTGGCATACTATACGTACGCTATAGTCTGTTTCTTTAACTGGTTTTTGCAATTTTATTACTTGGAGCAAATCCTGTGGCCATACTATGGATTGATATCGTTTGTTGTGTATGATGATATCGTCCTGCTAACTTGGCTACATAAAAAACATAACGAAAACCATTAAGAACATAGTTCAAACATATTCAAACTGTAACCCTCATGACAAACACACGTTCCTATAAGTTCATCCAAATCGGATCGAGTGCCTGCATAATTTGTTAAACCTTGAAAGAGAGTCAAACTATCACTCGATTCACCACCTTGATCCCAAAATGCTAAACGCGTGTCTGTAATGCAGAAGCCATGCCCACCACAAGCATCGTTTGGTGCTGGGCCAGTCGCTCCAGGACAAGCTTGGCACCGCTCTGGCTCGGCTTCCTGCTCGGCGTAGACCGAATTCTTAATCTTGTAAAAATTATTGTTCATGCACTCCTCGCAGCTATCGCCTTTGTAAGCACCACGAATGTAGGATTGCAAGCAAGTGCAAGTGCCAGCATCACAAACGCCAGCTCCGATATCGGCATTGCAAGCCTTTAAGAAGCCACCACCGGGGCATGCTTTGCATTCATTATTCTCCAAGTAGTATCCAAAGATGCAAGCTTGGCAGGTAGTTGTGGAGGTCCCGAGGCAGCTACAGGCATTGTCGCCGGTGCTTGGAAGGTAGCCATCATCGCATTGGCATTCCAAGTATTGAAAGGTTTCAAAAATATTGTTTCCAATTTGGTCATACACTTCTAGGATATCACCGTGGCCATTGCATATGGACTCCGAATTGTCTAAATCAAAGGCATGCGCGCGTATGCAGTTGGGCCCAGCGTAGCCAACATCACAAGTGCACTCTCCATCCGCAAGTTGCCCCAAGACCGTTGCGTTTTCGTATTGAAACCCCCCAGCTGGATCCTCTGTCAAAAAGTGCGCGCAGGTTCCATGCCCATTGCATACATTTGGGTAGCCTTCACAAGCCGTAC
The DNA here is from genome assembly GCF_002699205.1 of Allomuricauda sp. Classification (GTDB taxonomy): domain Bacteria; phylum Bacteroidota; class Bacteroidia; order Flavobacteriales; family Flavobacteriaceae; genus Flagellimonas. The sequence goes on along the minus strand of NZ_PABT01000008.1, from coordinate 12,499 downwards.
AGACATCACCAAATTCTAAAAATTTATTGTAAGAACCAACTAATGGATTGGAGGTTGGTCGATAGTAATTTTCCTTGCAAACCAAACAACCAAGGTCCGCGGAATTGTAATTTGGATCATCGAGGTAGCCATCAATGCAATCGATACAATTGGTGCTTGGATCCCGGCCAGCTTGGCACGTCGTACACTCTAAATCAAGCGAGTAGCCAAGATTGCATGCCGAGCAGTTGGTAGCATAGTTGAATTGGTTGACGCAGGCATTGCAAAATTCTCCTCGAAAGCGATCGTCGCAACTACAGCCAATGCTTGTGCAAGTGCCATGTCCTGAACAAATACTTTTCTCCGTTATACAGGTAAGTTGGCATGCCTCGCCAAAGAAACCGTCTTTGCATGCACAGTTTTCGATATGGATAGGTATGATCAGTAATATCGTAACCAAGTATGTCACAAATGCTGCCATAGAAAGCACCCAGTAGATGATGTGCAACAATTCGTTATGCTCTTTTTTGGCTTGTACAGCCATGGCGATGGTGATGCCTAGAAACAACAACAACATCATAGCAATCGCCGAAGACAGCATATTAGTGTTTATGGCATGCGTAAAAATAGATAAATCATTTGACTCTGTGATGAAGGGGGCAATGACTACGAGCAATGTAGCTACCATTTGTATCAGCAAGACACCTTTGTCCACTATTTTCCCCTTTGTTGCCTTCTCGGTATAGACAAGTGTCCCGGCGTGCAGGATAGCAGTGTCAAGCACTGAACACACTAAAAACCATATGATAATGTAGTGTAACATATTGTAGGTCTGTTGTAAAACTTATATATAATATTCTCCCAGTGTTTATATAAAGCAATGACGAAACGCGCCCGATCCGGCTCAGAAGATATACCATCGATTGTTGCCGATTTACTTCGCGAGGTTCCTCAGCAGAGCCAAACCATTTTAATGGTGGATGAATCGTATTTAAAATCATCCGACAGCCAAGTACAAGCGGAATCCAATTTTTTACAAAACAGCAATACCTTCCAAAGCTTGAACAACGCAAAGAATTGTTTTGATTACGCATTTTTGCGAAAATTGTTACAAAAAGCACCGTTAGACACGTTGTATTTGAATCGTAAAAATACGGAAGTGAATGCACGGCCGGTGGTAGAGGTAGTCAATCGCGAGTACGAAGAGGAGTTCTTACGCGAGCCAAAAACCAAAGAGAGACCATGTGTGCAGGGGAATGATTGCGAAGGTAATTTTATTTCCACGGTGGAGCCGGGCAAAGGGTTTACGCTTCGTGAATTTTTACTGCCGTCGCAATACAAGGAATACCTGCAAAACGATGTGTTACCGAAAGAGCGTCAATTGTGCTTGATGTGCCGCCGAGCCGCTGTAGCTAAATTATATATATCGTACCGCAGCGATTCCGTAAATACCGACAGTTTAATCAGTGACTACCGCAATTACGCAGGAGTGGTAGGCGAGTACAATCTGGATCAATGCCTATTACCATGTTCAACATCTTCCGTAGGTTTGATGGATCCGGTGGCCTGCCACTGCCGCAAGTGGTATGATTTGAAACGAGTCGGTGGTATACGATACTACAAACAAGTTGGCTACCTGTATCCCGATAGCAGTTCCGTGCCGTTTTTTCAGTAAGCGCTTTGAAGCGAACCACAACTTCAAAGCGCAGGAATCTATGTTTACAGAAGCTGTTAGATTACTTTAATGGCACTGTATACTGTGGTTGTTTTACGGAACCTTGGCTCTGCCCGGATTTAGAAAAATATGTGTGGCAACCGAAGGAGCAAAAAAACCAAGCATTTATAAAAGCGGTAAACACGTGGATTTACTTGATTGACGTCACGGATAACAGTTTTATTCAAAGGTGTTTGTATCAATGGATCGACATAAATAATTTAAAGATTATCAATGTAGACTACGGAAAATATCCTACTGTTCGACTGATGGATTTTATGGACGATCGTGTTACATGTCGGTTTATCACTCATATCATTATGGATATCTTACCTCCTTGCAAGCAAACGAAGGATAAGAATAAGATCCTACACTTGCTTAGCAAAGCTTGTCCAAAGAGATGTCAAATTAGAAATTTGAAAGAGATTGTACATCAGTATGCAACTGCCGATACCGAAACATATCGTTTTCTGTTGGAGGTGATGAAAAAGTCCATCTTTGGTACCTATCACCACGCCAAAGAAATGTTATGTTTCGAGGCCAGGCATATTTTTTATGTTATGTTTCAATTTCAAATGCAAAATAGAGATTTTTTTTTAAAATGGTTTCAAAATAACAATCATCAAGTATTTATTTTCTTCTGTTTGAAAGAATATCTTTGCGATGCAATACGGCAAGTGAAAAGCGTGAACGACTTTATTGAAAAAAAATGGAAGTGGTCCATATTTGACAACCAAGTTGTTTACAGCATGGATGCCATGCGCAAAATAATAAATACCATTGCAAAACGAGAGTATTCTTTAATGCATAGGAGCGATTGGATAAGCAGCGCCGAGAGTTTTCTTTCGCAAATCTCAAAGCAGCATATTAAATTATTCCGAACCTCTTCTAATACCAGTTACTTGAGCAAATTGGAAACGGTGTTGAATAAATATCTTATTACAGAGAATGCACAACCAATTATTAAGCATGAAATCAAGCAATTTTTCATATCTATTATGCAGCGGACACGTGATCCAAAAATATTATACCAAGTTCTAGCTGCTTGTGATATACCATTGAAGGTAATTAATGATATCTACTGCGAAACATTCAATGCTGAAAGTTTTCGCTTATTATCGTATCAACAATTGTTTATGATAAAAGAATTTTGTCGATTATTGGAGTTGATGAAGCACACTTCGATTTTTGTGCTACCACAACATTTTTACAGAAAACAGAAAGAAGCTTTATTTAGGAAAGAAAGTTGTGCCGATAATCACAATCACAATATTGGTTACGTTTGTTTTGTATGCAAAGATGTAAAATTTTTCTTGACAAAATTTTCAGCAAGCTCGAGGCACAGTAATAAACTTGCCCGTGGGTCTCTGAGGGTCGTGGTTGACAACGATGAGTCTATTTTTAATCGATCAAGGTTAAGTTTTGTATGTGGTAGAAAGCCAGAACGGCATGTAAAGAATTCAAAAAGGAAATGGAATGATGATCAAAAAGCAATATCACGTAAAATATTCAAAGAGAAACAGCGCAACATGCTTTCAAGGCAATGCGTCGCAACACCATTGCAAGAAATAGATTTATTAGGCCATGCTTTGCAATTCAACAATAAAATGATTGTATTATGCACGTCATGTGCCAATGTATGTATATTGGATCCAAGATCTTTTAAGTATTCCAATGTTATCAACTGCCAAGTGTGTTTCGTAGGAAAAACTGAAACATGCATTAAATGTCATAATGAAACGACGTGCAATAAAGTATTGGTATTCAATAGACAGAAGCCTAGGATGCACCAAGCACCTATGTGTACAAGTTGTACAAATGTATATGCATTAAAACAACCTGTAATTTTATAAATTAATGAATTGAATATAAAGTTTTATCTCTCTCTTCGCTTATATGATAGTCCAAAGAATATAATTTATGCTTTCCAGATTGTGGATCCTCTACAGCACTTAAAAACATAGTCCCGTGTTTTGGTGAAAATTCATCGTCATTGTTTAAGTTTAATTTGACCGTCTTAATTTTAAACTCGTTTTCTGGGTTTTTCAACATCTGTTCCAAGTCCTGCGGGCGACACATCATGCAAGAATTCCTGGCATTGAATCCTGGGCGGATGAAATTGCACCTTAAGACAAGGTTAGATGAACGCATCAAATCAATCAAACTCTCAACAGTTGCATCACTTCCAAACTGTTTCATTTGTTTGTATTGATTCTCGTTTCCAACCTGTTTTCGGATGACTACATTTTCTTGGAATAAATTTGGTTGCTCCGATTTCAATTGTTGACAAATTCCTTTTTGTTTAATATTATCATTGTGATTGAAACTGAACGTATCCACTGGTCTTGCTATTGGCTCTAAGCACAGTGTGGATTCAGTATTCTCATATTCCGCTGGTTTAGCTGTATTTTTTGTTGAAATTTTATTAATCGATTTTTCTTCTAATTTTAAAAAAGACATTCTTGTAATTTTAATACTGTAATATATTCCATTTATAGGTTTATTTTTTTGTCAACTACGAAATCAAATTTACAATTCCCTTTTCCACATCTACCTTGATGTTTTCTCGTGTTTTTTTCTCCACTAGCATTACCATTTGTTCTATAAACGTAACATCATTGCAAATTCCCTGCTTCACTTGTTTCACTTTGTTTATAAACTCGGCTACTTTCGTTTTTTTTGACTGTCTTAGGTCATGTTGTACTTCTTTCAACTTGTCTATCTGCTTCTTCAATCTATTCCTTGTTTCCAAAAAAGTATAATCAATACTCTGTTCCCAATTTTTATCTTGGTACAAAATGTCATTGGGTAATATATTTTTCACAGCACGTTTTCGTTTTCCTATCTTCTTATCCTCTGGATTAAGTGTTTTAGTCAGTTTTTCCCGTTTATTCAAGAGATTCATAAATTTATTTCGTTTACTTGTAATAAAACAAGTGTTGCAAATGAAGACAGAGGTATTGCACATAAAATTTAGAAGTCGGAACTTTTTTAATGCTACTTCATTCTTTACATATTTCAACATAAATCCAAAGTTACATTGTGGTTTATATTTGAAGCAATAGGAGCACATCTTACGTCCTTGGCACACTCCATTGATATGGCAACTAAATTCTAGTTTTTCATGCTCTTCCAACCCACATAAACAGTTAGGGCAACGATGTTGCACGTGGTTTATGGCGTCCGTTTTTAGAAACAACTTTAAATCCACACATTTTTCACAAGGGCAAGGATAATTATCCAGTTCCCAATTGAACCATTCAAACATTTTTTTCAAAGCTGGTTGGATGTCATTTTTCTTCGTATTGATATGTTTTTTCATTAAATCACACATTAAATGTTTTCCTTTTATCCACATGTGATAATTACGACGATATATTGTATCAGGAGTTAGTGTTTCTGCCTCTGGGTCACTTTGTATACATTTTTTTGCATTACATTGATACGTACGACAACATTTTTCACTAATTCGTTTACATGAGTCACGAGAACTTTTATTTATAAGTTTATTTTTCATCACATAATCGAAACGCGCACAATTGTAAAATAGTAATTGATTTAACGTCCATTGCATACATACATGACGTTTGTTTAAAAACTCCGCCATTGGTTTTAGAAATATATATATATATTATTAGTATGCCATCTACAATTTTAAAAATATTTCTATTATTTATAAATATATATATATATGTATATGTATATTTTATTGGACACGTGTCTTATTTAGTACTACTTCCTTGACGTGCCATCGGTGGTGCCTTTGTCGTTCCTTCACTATCGGGTGGTTTTATACTTACACCCATAAATTCTTTTCGGTCCTCCTTACTCCATTCTTCCTTTCCATTCAAAATATCAATAGGTAAGGAAGCATTTCTTAGCATATATTCACCATAGTGTTTCCATGATATTACACCTTGCAAGTACAACGAACGAAGTTCATCGTTCGATACGTAGGGTACTGTAGGGATTTCAATACGAGTTAATGATTTAATCATAAAATTGTCAAGTTGTAACCTTTTTCGCTTCTTACTTTGTGCTGTCAATCGATTTCTTTCGTATTCTTCGTATATGATATGGTATACATTTGTTAACACGTTAGCAATGTTCTTTTTCCAATAAATTAATGTTTGCCGAAACACATCATGTGAACCTTGTATATCAGCGCGTGTCACAGAATCATTTATTATCATGGATCTTGGTACCCCGATTAAAGCACAAATGCTTTCTTGATTCAACCTCTGTATAGACACAAAATCAGTTCTCGAGTTCGGTTCTAATGTGGTACCTACGCTGTATTGCGTCGGTAACGGTACCATATTTTTCATAGCAGTTTCTTGATTGTTTGTTTTCATTGGATCTCTACCTTCTATTGCCGACAAGAACAAACGCTGTTGTTCTCTCAACCTTGCTATGTCCCCTTTATCCCGCTGGTATTGGTTATGTAAATTTACCTTTACGGCATCGGAATCAATAAACGCATCAAAATGCAAACCCTCCTCTTCGCTGGAGTTTGTATCGTTTTTCTTTTGCATAATGATAGGAGGGTTTGAACGAAGCTTTTCTGCCATGATAGCGTAATCGTGTAAATCTGAAGTGAATCGTATAACAGGATACAGACACGATACCGTCGATCGTATCTGAGCATTTTTTTCGGGGTCGTAACCAAACCCAGACAAAACAAACGCATCCGGTGTTGGTTTATTAATATCTATTGGTTTATCGTTTGAAAAAAATTGAAACTTTGTTGTACCGGTTTCATTTGTTATTACATGGATCTCGTATGTACCGGCAGTTGGAATATAGGGAATGTATTCTGTATTTACTTTTCTGTATCGGAATGGTACTAGTCCAATACACATCACAGAATCTATAATATCTTTTGCAAATGGTACCCAGTAGGAGTCCATGATCTGCTGTGTAAGAGGATTATTTTTACAATCTTTGTTGTTGTTTAAACATAAACCATTTTCGAAAATTTTCGAGTGGATCAGATTCCTGCAAATAAACACAAATGGATTGTTAAAATAGACAGATCGCAACGCAACTATTTTTGCAGCAGGGATTATGGACCGTGTTTCTCTTGGATTTGAATTTATCATTTACAATAAGTATGATCACTATATATATTAACTTATTTCTTTTAAATTATTCCAATACTTACGAAGGTGATACCATTCAAGATCATCTCCTTTTTCCAAAGGGCTGTTCAATATCTTCTTTGCACATTCTTGCTCTATGAAGGACAATTCTTCACCGTCGATGTATCGAACAATAATCTCATCCCACTCTTGGTAACTACGGACCAATGTCTTGGTTTCCTTTGGCAGCAAATCACCAACTGATACAGCTCCTTCTGGTACATGGCCAAGGCAACAGTAAGACCTTGTTTCAATATGCCGAAAAACCAACCAACATGGTTTCTCTAGGCTGGTTATATCATATTCCACACTGAGACACTCTTTTATTAATATATCTATAAGTACGGTGTTCTGCTTCCGGACATAGGACCTCTTCCATTTAAAAACACTCATTACAGCATGAATAGTCTTTTAAACAATGATGCATTCCTACCCGAAGGAAATCGTTGTAATTTTGAGAAATTAAAAATATATGGCCCTTGTACTATGTCGTACGACGAACCAGCACCTAACGAATTGCAAAAAATACAAAAAGACGCCCTTCTTATCAAGGAAATGTTATTGGATGATGTAAATATTTACAAATATTGTGGTTCTTTATTTAATTACAGGATAGGCAAAGCAGAATCTTTTGTAAAAAATTTATATATTCTTTTTAACACCATACTCTTACACGATATACAATTCACGTATAGCCCACAATTCGGTATTAATTTATGGCCAGGGCATTTAGGGTATTTTCGAAACAAGGAAATCGAAGAAAAGGTGCAAACAAACGTGTCGCTGTTGTTTACCGATTTTATAACGGAAACAACAACGTTTCTTCGCTACCACATTAAATTTAGATACAACCATATGTTTCACCTTGGATTCAAAAAAATATACATATTGAAAGTAATTAAAGCATTNCTACATTTCGCTTCGACCATAAATAAAGTATGTGTCATGCAACATTCAATAGAGAATGCATTAAACTTAATCCTTATCAACAAAATGACAACAACTTAAAATTTAATTCGATGCCGAAGACTTGAGATGCTAAAGTCAGAATCTTCTTCCACAACAATGATTGGTGGCTGCGCTTCCTTCTTTGGTTTCTTTATGGTTTCTGCTTCCGCTGGCCGATGCATTTCCAACTGCCCTTCCGTAGATAAATGATAGAGACTCAACATAAAAAATAAATCCATGATAATAAAAATTGCAGCAAACAAAATACTTAAGGCGTCTGCCAACATAAAGGAATTGAAGCGACCGAGTATCACGACTAACTGTACCATATCCAATGCCAAGACAAAGATAATCACCCACATTACGATACGACTAATTATTACACGCAGTACAAGGTCAAATGGGAAGCTAATCAATGACCCGTAGAATACCCTTGCGATGCAAGTAAACACATGCAATGGAACATCCTCCAGCACAAGCAACTCTGCCATAATGACATAATACCANATACCAATAAATACAGAAAATAAAGTTGGTAAAATAAACGATGACATTTGTAACTCGTTGAAAGATAATATATAGAAGAAACGTAGTATATATTTATTTGTTGCCTGATACAAAGATGTCATTATTTAAGATTTTTACAAGTTTAAGCTTCCCTACAGCAGCGATTGGAGCTGGTATACAAATGAAAAAAGACAACGAGAAAGTAGCTGTGGAAGGTTCAAATGCCAATTGGCAAACATTTTACTCTATTCTGCTTTGGGTCGTCGAGTTGGCCGCGCTGTGGTTCGCAGCTATCTTCACCGGCTTGATCCAAGCGCAGGTAACCTACTTGGAAGAATACGATCATAGCGACCATTTACGGTCCAGTATCATGTTCAACACGATTGCGTTCTACTCCAGGGCTATCGTTGTTAGTGCCGTCGTATTAATCAACTTAGGAAGTTGCTCCAGCCCTGGCCTAGCTAGGGCCGTGCAACAAACTATTTGCTGTGGCGACATGTGGACCAACAAACGTTCAAGGCAAAGTCGCAGCACTTGCTTAGGATTGTTCTGGTTGTTGGAGCAAATTTCCTTCTGCCTACCTGCATTTGCTTTGGTTTTGATGTCAAACAATGGTATCTCTGGTGTGTTGAGCAAGCAATGTTTACAACAAGGAGATAGCGCATGTGACTCAACCTGTGCTTTTCGATATGCACCGTGGGATTCGTTTAGCAAGGTGGAAGATGGTACAGCCTTTTCAAGACCAATTACTGCACTATTTATGTGGTCGTACATTTTATACTTCTCTAGTATGTTCATACGCGTGTTTAGGACTATTAGTATTTTCTTATGCTTGCGTACCATTGTTGGTAACAATGCAACGAGTCATCAAACAATAGGCTCGGGCAAAGGCGCGGTAAACGATGCAGTAAATACTGCTCTAGGAAGGGTCGAGAAATTTAGCAATATCAGAAAAGAAATTACTTACGGATTTGAAAAGAGTTTACGTCAACGGAATCACGGTGCACCGTTGCGAGCTGATTTAAATATTTAATATATTTAACAAATAGTTTTTCTAAACGTTTTAATCTAGTGTAGCGTACTAAAGCTGCTTCTTTCATTTACTACTCTATGTATTACATTATTATATTATAATTTTAATCCAGATCTTTTTTTTTCTGTAAATATTGGTACCTTCTTACAACCGTAAGATGTCCCGCTCCACTTTTTTACTACTGCTCTGACTCGTCTAAGTATCTCACTATTGCTTATTTGCTGCACTTGCCTTCTACCATATTTTTTTTTCAATTCGCGTTCCATTGTTTTATGGTTTTTTAAATAAAATTTTAAAAACGAGAGGAAGTTATCTCTGTCGTTTTCAAACAAATCTTTCAAATCATTTTCACTCCTATCTTCATATATAGAATACAATGCTCGCAACTCCGAATGTACCCCACTTAATTGCATCCAATCTTCTTCTTCCTTCTGTATATATCGCAACGATATATTTGGTATGTTCATTCCATTCATTATGTTGATTCTATCAATGTCGCTATTGATATTATTTACATACATCTCTATTTTCTCTGGAGTAAATAAGTAACGAGTAGCTCTATCTAAAAAGTGTTCTGTAACCGTAGATATCGTAGGGATGCCATTATACATACGACCACCTCCATTATGGATATCAATACGGCCACCAGGGGCACATTTCATAAATTTTAAACCATTTTGTTGNGACCGTTCGTACATANTTGAGCTGTATTTTTTTCCTTCCTTTCCCTCACGTTGACTACCAGACTCTATGCATCCTTTACACTGGAATTCTGGTGCAAAGGTACATTTACTTCCAAACTTGTGTTGCCAGATGTACAATCCAAGCCACTTGTCGTCTCCAGTCAAGTCAATATATTTTTTAAATTTGTTCGGATCTGTTCCAGAAGCTGTGTCTGGGACATAGAGACTAGGTATTTGTGTTTGCTTTGCAAGAAACTTTTGTATCGCTTTCTTTGGGGTTATCGCACTTCTGTCACCTTGATTTTCGTAAATACCTGCTAATAGTGACTTTGTGTGCCGTAAATTGTATCGAAGTACTTTAGCAGATGGTACACCAGCATTTACTAAGTTTGCAAAGCCGGTGGTACAATCTTTCCCTCCAGCTTTTTCACACCGAAGTCGCTCTTCCATGATAGCTTCCACAATTGTTTGATAGACAAAAGAAACTTCTCTTGCTATCCCACCATCTATTGCTAAAAAAGTTGTAGGGTAAGCTGCATCAATTTTACTGATTAAAGTAATAATATTCTTTGCCCAAAATGTCTTTCCAGATGCACTTGGTCCAAATCCCATAATCAATTTTGTTTTCTTGCGATTCTCCAATGGCATCATAGTAAAGTATTTCTGATCATTTTTCCATTTTCCAGTTAGTGTTGCATTTTTCTCTAATACGAACGTCAATTTATTGTCTACACCATGTGCATTGACGATGCTTTTTGAAAGTAACTTTAAAACATAAGCAGTAGACGCAAACTCGCGTTTTATTAATTTTCTAGTGATAAAATAACAGTCGGACCAGCAATGAATCCAATCACCTTTTTCTTTTTCCATCCGATTTTGTATTTGGTTAGACACGACTTTTTCTATTTCGTCTTTACTTTGTAAAATTTTATTAATTTCTGTAGTCACTGATTCCAATACTGTATCGGTATTCTTCACATCAGAAATTCGTATATCTTTCATATAATTTACGTAAAGCGGACTTGCCCACGATTGTTGCCTTCTGTATTGCCGCAGTATTGAAGTCATTCTTTAAATGGTCGTATAGAAAATATATAGGGTATTTTAATAAACAAATGGAGATATATTTTTTAATTGGTATAATTTTCTATACAAATAGACACTCGTAATCCTGTCGCATAAATTTTCTTGCAGGCAGCAAACAAAGAGGTCGAACCAGTCACCGTATTGACGCGGGTGCATCAGCCTCAGTTTAGGCATGCGCCGGTAAATACTCAAAAAAATAGTTGTTGCAAAGGAGTAAACGTCGGATTTTTTACTTATTGTACCTAGAAATATTTCAGGTGCACAGTATTCAACTGTACCAACACGAATACTAATATCCTTTGAATCTTCTTTATCAAGGTAATATACAGTTGCAAAATCACAAAGAACAGCTCGGCAACCCTCTATTAAGATGTTTTCGGGTTTTATGTCGAGATGCACGAATCCATGACGATGTAAACTGACAATTGCATTTGCTATTTGTAACAAGATGTCCATCAGCTGATCATGAGGTGGGTGTTTTTGTAAAAAGTAAAATAAATCTAGCTCATACATATCTGCGACGTAATGAAAAGCATTTTTATCATAGAAACTGTAAATGAGTGGGAGTATAGCACGTTTTAAAGTGTAAATACCCGACAACCGTCGCCACATCTCAAATTCGCGTTTACTCAACTTGTGTCTTTTGTTGACTTGTTTGTAGACATATTTTTGGCCGATATCTCTAATCTCTCTAATGACGGTGGTTCTGGACTCTTTGAAGATTTTTCCGTCTTTGAATTTTTCGCCAAATCTTCCCATGATACACTGCCTAAATGCATAAATCTGCCCCAAGTTTGTTTCCAAAAGATCTCCTTGTTGATTGAATCGTCCTTCGGAGCCAACACATGCATTCGTAAAACCACTTCGTTTCCTTTGTCCATTTCCGGTTGCATTACAGCCTCGGACAACATGAGGATGGTCTTTTGGCAACAAAGGAGTGGCCGATTGTCTGGAGTTTTTATCACTCCCCACGACTCCTCTGGTACTTCTGTCGGGTCTTCCGTGAATAAACTGATTACCGGGACTTTTACCTTGTCCTTTAACTCTGCTATTTGCCGACATTTGTTCTGGATTGTCCAACCGCGTTCTCGCTTTCCAGAAACAGCACCTTCTATGCTGACTTTGACTTTCTCGTCCTCTTTCTCTGTTTGCACTGGTTTCCCCGTTTTTGTTTCTTCCATTATTCAAAGTGTTATTACTCATCTAAAACGGCGTAAGCTCGCAGTATGAAATGATATGTATGGAAAGGATATAGTGAAAATGTCAATCGTAAAGTAATCTCTAAGATACCAAATTCCGTTCGAACCTGTTTATGCGTTTCCCACCAATACAAGCAGCCGGAATAACAGCACTGGCGCCCAAAGTACAATCGAATTGTTTTCCATGGTTTAAAAAAATAAAGTGGTGT
>NZ_PABT01000007.1 GCF_002699205.1 Allomuricauda sp. | reverse complement strand
TAAAAGATATGATGAAGTACAAAAATGTAACCCCTGATACCTGGATCTTGCCATCCAAAATGAGCATCTACATGACCATGGTGCCATCGAACGAGGTGACTTACTCCAAATCCGGCAGTACATCATTAGTAAAAAACAACAACAGCATCACTTCTGAACCAAACAGTTTGTTAACCTTCCGTGGTTCCGCAGTCTGTGAGACGATGCCATTCGATGTCGATTTCTCAGGTGAACCGACTGAACTATTGCGACGCGAGAAGATGTGTGGCTCCTATTACACGATGTTGCCACACAGTAATGCTAGTTTGGATGCACCAGGTACTTTTCAATACCGATCCGACCACCGTAGTATCTACATCTACAATGCCGATGTTGATCGCTTTGAGAAGATACAGTTGGAAGAAGCGTTGGATTCATGCTTCCGATTTGATGGTACCAACGGGCAAGCAAGCGACGCTCACATAGGTGTTGTCGATGAGTATGGCATCCCTAGTGCCAAAGAAGTCAGCATGCGCGATGATCCATTAATGTGCCATCACAGTAATAAGAACGGACGTGAGTTGGAGGCTTTGGGCATAGATAAAATTTCACGTGCCACACCAAACGGTGTATGCCTTGTACTTGGTGACTTACCATTAAACCATTTCCGTGATTCCGATTTGAAACGAATGGTAGCATCAATAGGTGCTGATGCGAGTGATGACGTCGCTAACAAATTAATAAACTGTGGTTTTGATGTTGATGCTGATTCGTTTGAACCAGTTGACGCGGATGACAATGCCGATGAAGAAGTTTCCTACGACTTAACCATGGAACCAAATTTAATCAATGCGTTCAACCAAGCTTGGGACCCAGTGCTTTCCGTGGCCTTGCATGGCACCAAAACCGGCTCCGCTACCGCAAGTCAATTGCAAAATCGCTTTTCACAAAGTTTCCCAGAACAATGGAAAAGTTTATTGTCTGCAGATGATTTTGACTATGCACGCGACAGAGTGGTTGCTGAAGCACAGAATTTACAAGGTGATTCTGCTGCATACTTGAACTACATTCAAAATGTAAACGATAAGTACGCAGAACACTTGACCGATCGTGCTGTAGCTAGCCGTAGCTCTTTCCGTGATGATGGTATGTTGGCTGCCGCAGTTCGTGAAATCGAAGCACCAACGACCAAGAAACGTTTGAATGCACAAGAGAAACGTGTTAAAGATTTTGTTGCTAAGTTTGATGCTACCTCCACGTACTGGCAGCGCCAGAATACCGAATTGAGAAACAGCTCCGACGTTATCCGTGAAATCATGCGTAACTACATCCAACCATTGAGTGCAGGCGATGCAGCTAGCATGGAAGAGAAGATCGAAGCTGCTATCGATGCAGGTGAAACCTTGACACCTGGAGCATTGGATGCAGCCAAGCAAGAATTAACTGCAGTCACCGAGCAATCCAATTTAGGAAAATTATCTCGTGATTTGGAAGCTGCTGGTGCAAATGCAAAAGGATTAAGGCGAGGTTTAAGATTTGATAAAAAGGGATTAAAAGTAGGCGAATTACCAAGAAGGGTAAAAGATCGTTACGACAGACAACCAAATTACCGTGATCGGAGTGATGAGTACAAATATCGTGATGAAACCATTGCAGCTACCCGTAGAGGATCAAGAGCCCTTATGAAGATAAAATTAACCAAATCCAATTTGCAAAAGTTGATTGAATGTGATATCCCATTCCCATTTGGCTTCCTTTTATGTCGTCCATTCCAAAGATATGATATGTGTTCCGCAATTCTATGCCGCGCAGGAGCAAGACTTGGGCAAACTTTCATCGGACATTCAGACTTCCAATTGGCAGATAATGTCATCAACAAGACCCATGTGGGCCACTACACCTTTTATTGTAAATCCATTGTACACGACGAGAAGGAATATGTCATTGCAGAAGATGTCTTCGCAGCTGGCTACAAAGGTGGCGAGAACACAAGGTTCTATAAGGAGAAAGAGGAATTAATGGATGATGTGCATGCAGAGAGCTTCCGAAGTTCCATTATCTGCATGTTGGTCCCATACCGCACCAATGCACCACGCGGACCTAGGATCCAAAATCCAATCGATATCACTGGTAAATTGCACCCAACCTTGTACCAAGACACGGATATTCCAAGCGCGGAAGTAGAAGACGCACAATATCCTGGCGCTAGATACTATGCAGAGTATTTGGAATTGAAAAAGTTAAGCTCTTATGCATCCGATGCCACCGAGCACTTCCTTTCACCGTTCCGATACATCAACACCGTGTGCTTCCAAGGCCACCAGTTCATGTACAACCATGCAGCTCAAGGATTTACGGACCGCATACTCAACACCGGGCACTGGGGCCCTAATGGTGTCTATGCAGGTTGCAAAGGAGTTCGCTGCGGGGACAATGATTTCTTCCATGAGTATCCTCCAACATCTCCATTATAAAAAACTTATGACTATAAACTAATTAATTATCTTATTTTAAAATGCAACTACTGCTACTACTAGTTTTCCTCGGCTCCGTGCAAAGCACCTTACTCTGGAACAAACCGAAAGAAAAAGAGTACAAGGTCCTGCATGTTCCAGAACCTATTTTTCGACAAAAAACCATTGATACCTACAGCATCGAGACCGGCTTAGAGACCCGCAGNAGCTCATCGGAAACCTTTAANCACAGCAACAACATCNANGACCCNTACAAAGGCTCCGGGCAAACTAGCTTTGCANTGATGGGCNANCAAGCACAAATTAAAATCATAGGATTNGATGNCAAAGAAGTGAAAACCGTGTCCGACATTTACGTCGAGTGCTACGATTACAACGATTGCGACTACACATTGACCGAGAAAGACTTGGCATACTTGACCCTCTATGCCAGCTTCATCGACAATTCTGGATTTAGTAGCATCAGTGAACCATTTAGCCTCGGCCTCATACGCAGCAAATACTCACAAAGCCTCATGGGCATGTACACCGAAGGATTCACCGAAACCACCAACCACAAGGCCTTCTGGATTCGACTATGGAAAGGAGGACGCACGGCTTCTGGCAGCGAACACCTCTACGACCAGCTTGAATCCGACGTTGCCAAAACCGTTGCCGTTATGGAACTAGCCGTGCATGAGCGCAGCCACTACGACAAACCAAATTTCGACTCTGGTGCATCGCATTGCTCCGAATTTCAAGTCAACTACAACTCCCTTATCCAACGAGCATACCGCAGCTTGCACAAATACGAACATATTACACATGGACAGCTCAGGGCCACCTATTTGATCGAGTTCCCGTGGATCATCGTTGCAACCACCTTTATCTTACTAGGGATCGTACTCGTACTCATTGCGTTCCAATAAAATACCATACATATATATAAACAGTAGTACTAATTTTAGATGGACCTCATCGACTGGTTGTTTACTCTTATCTTATCGCTCCTTATCATACTCATCCTTTGCTACGGGCACTATCGCATCGGCTTAAGGTAATTATTGATTTTAATATTTCTCGGGATAGCATGAGGGTTATGACAGTCTTGCTTGTGCCCCTATGCCTCTTGCTGAGCTCGCGGCTGAGCCAGATTCAAGTCGTCCTTAAACAAATCGATCGTTTAGACAAACAAGTGCAGAATATACAACAGCATATTAAGGTGCACAAAGACGAAATAGCAGACGCACAGCCGTTCGTGGACATTGCCAAGGACACGTGGCCTGATTCACTAACAAAAAACTAAGAAATGCATAGAGAGAGACAAAACTATAAACCAGAACAAGAAGAACAAACAAAATGGATAACCTAAACATTGTTGTAGAGATTGGGAAACAATCGAAATTAAAAGAAAGTATTGGTGAATACCGACCTGCCATTTCATTAATTAAACCACGAATTAACAATTCAACTTTCATCACCACGATTATTGATCTGAGGAACAAAAACAACAATTTAAAAAAACAAATTACAGAACGCTTTGATGGAACAGAGCCGACCATACTATTGATTGGAGATTTGTTTACTCGATCGCCATTTGTGAAGCACTCGTTGAACGTCAAAGAGCACAGTTGCCACCAAGCTGCAAAGCCAATAGACCCGGAGAAAAAAAATGAACTAAAACGTTTAACCAGAGTATACGAATTAGTCGAAGAAAACGAACCGTTCATCGTATTTGAAATTATTCGACCCTCCGCCGTCGCACAGCACGTACCATGGAGAGCGACCAATGTTGTAGCATTTGGATTGGAAGCAAACTACCTCATCAAATTGGATCAAAACAATAGCCTTACGCCAGGAAAGCTCAGGAAATTGAAAAAAGCAGTCTTGGAACTACAAACCAATTATGCCTTTCACACAAAACATGCAAACCAACACGTGCATGCGCTCATGAGACAGTACAAATTGAGGAACGTAGGCGAAATCAAACATCGCATCCTAGAAGCTGGCAGAATATCAATCAAATCAGACAATTGGCTGGAATTATGCAGCTTTCTATTGCCGAAATACAGCAAGTACCTAGTAGATAAAGCAGGCAGAATCGGAGAATGCTTAAACAAACTCAAAACCGACAACAATTTTAAACCAGATATTGTCCTGTACGAACAATTCCCAGACATATGGTCCATCTTCCCATGGAAAGACCAAGTAAGGGACACCCTGCAATATTGGGAAGACGCGCGCATATTTAATATGATCGGATGGAAAGAACGATTTGACATATATGCACAGATATTTGACGCAAGGAAACTATTATACAACTCCATGCTATGCACCAATAACAATTTCACAGAATCAGAAGCTGGGAGAGACTTGGTGCACAAAGAAATTATCATCAATTTGAGTAATTGCGTGCCAGGAGAAACCACGTTCAATTTTGCATTCATGCACGAGTACAACAGCGAACAAGAAATGATACATTTTATGCAATCTTGCATTGAAAACAAGAAAATTAAACATGTTGTCAAAGGATATGGCTTCCAATCGCTACGATCAAAGGCAGATATCATAGTCGTACCCAACATACAACTCAAACGATTTGCCATGACACTGGCTAGGCTAGGCAGCAACAGCAGCAGCGACAAATTCAGCATTGCCAACGTACGAGTTTTTGACGGAAACTATATCAACAACAACAACTTCTGCTTTGGCGGAAACAACATAGAACATATCTACCTGTTTGCAGCAGATCTATGGCCATTTCAAACATTAAAAGAGTACTTCCGCGGAGTCAACATTAGACCTCCCAGAGGAATCATACTGCACTACATCGGAAACAACAAAATGGCATCGTTTTGCGCACCAAGATACGGCATCAAACCACTCTTCAACTACTTGGAAGGACACACCTGCCAACTACTCGACGAAGAAGCCAGCACCGACAATGCCGCCTACTGGTTTCCAGAACCAAAAGAAGTCGTGCTCAAATCCAATCACCTTGCACCGAACGAACACAACATAAAAGACTTTGATCTCTTCTTAAAAGAAAATATTCTTGATCCAGACGTATTTGAAGTCAAAGATAGACTATGTGCATGGAACTCCTACGTATTTATCGCGTTCGATGAAGCCAACAAAGTTGAATTCTTAAAAGAACTTTCCATCTCGAGTCGGTTCCCAAGTGACATCTACCAATACAGGGTCAACGATAGAGTCATCACGCCAGACGGTTTCATCACACAAATATCCAGAATCAGTAATCGAGGCAAAAACGTACAACACGCATACAAAGACAACTACGAAGACTTTCTACTCTTTCTCAAAACACCCTTTCCGGGAATAGCCACACTGCAATACCACCCCACCGAAGTCACAGACGCACTCGTCATGAAATTTCAATCCATCACCGCACCAATACCCAAAGTGATCGTATACGGCAGATGGCCAGACCACGCCTTCGAAGAACTAAGAAACATGGTCTACACCGAAATTGCCATGCACCCGACATTCAGGACGGAATCATGGAACCAAATCAATCAACCATTCCCAAGGAAAACATGCTACGGCGGCATCCTACGCAAACAAAACATTGCACGAGCACAGCTAGAAGCCGAGCAGCAAGCCGAGCAAGAACAGCTATGCCAGCAGCAGAAGCAAGACAGGAAAAGGAAAGCGTTTGCCATGGCCAAGCAAAAAGATAGAGACAAAAACAAACAAAGACTAGAGAGAAGAAATGAAGTATCCAGTGTATCCAGTGAAAAAGTGCAAGCGGTGCAAGAAAACGAAACACCTGACACATTATAAACCATACTCCAAACACAAACGAGTCAAACACACGGTCACCTGCTACGCATGCAGGCAAAAATTACAACAAACCAAATATCGACCCAACACCAAATTGAGCAAGTGCAAGAAACAATGGGAAGAATGGAAACGAAACAACAAATGCGTTGACTGCGGTATCAGCGACCCCGACGTACTACAAGCAGACCACTACATAGGACAAAAGGAAAAAGAACTATCCAACTACACCTACTGGTCCATACAAGGCCCAGACAAACAATTGGAAGAATTCAAGAAAACAAGATGCTTATGCAGGTTTTGTCACAACATCAGCACCAGAAAAGATTACTTCAAACTCAAAAGCAATCGACTAAATACCAAAAAAAGTAGAAGAGATGACAAACACAAACAACGCAAAATGCAATATGTACTAGAAGAAAAATTAAGAAGAGGACAATGCAGGGAATGCAACAGAAAAGTAACGCCAGAAACATCCAACTGCTTCATATTCGATCACGCAGAAAACCATACCAAGAAAAAAATGGCAGTCAGCAGCTGGATCACGCAAAATAGATCCGGCTTCAAAAATGGAATCATTAAACTCGAACGAGAAATGAACCTATGCCAGATGCTATGCTCCAACTGCGACTGGAAAAAAACGAGAAAAGAACTATGGGGACATAGACAAATAAAACCATGGGAGGAAGAGAAACAAGCATTTTATAACTTTTAAAATTTTAATCCATCATACAATTCAGTATCTTCTTCGTCTATTTCATCATCACTACTCGATTCTACATCACCGCGAAACATATCGAAGAAACTGGTGTCGCCCTCACCCGCATCATCATCCTTCTTCCTTCTTTTCTTCTTCTTCTTCTTTTTCTTTTTTCTCCTTCTACGCCTTCCTCGTTTTGCAGCTGCTTCAAATTCTTCATTTGTTAGCCTTTTTGATTGAATTGCTCGTTTTATCTCTGCAAACTTACGCAAACGGGCTTTCATACATTTTTCACTTACACTTTGTTCTTTGATATACGTCTCCAACTCGTTTAGTTGCTCATCGCTTAAGTCTTTGTAGACGTAACAACCATAGGCAAAACCTTTCTTGTCGCATGTCTCCCTGTCCATCGTTTCTACAATTTTACTACAATTGATCGATTGCCTAATTCGTTTTTCGTTTGCAGTAATACGAGCCAAACGTTTTTGTGTTGCTTCACGAAACTCGGCTGCTTCCTTTGCTCGCCTTTTTTTATATGCTTCTGAATTAGGACCGTGACCTGACATTTTGTTCTGTCGCTAGGCTCATATATAGACCAAAATCGAAATATAATTACTAAAATTTTAATAAATTATTATTATTATCAAAATTATTATCTTCAGAAGATTCTTCGGGCCAACGTTCTATTGACTCTTCGTCAACCCAACCGACACCTGGTAAATAATAGAGCCATTTCTCTGCAGTAGAAGTATAATTCATTTTATCAATTATAAAAGGTTTAGAATACTTGGTCACAGTCTTTACTTTCATACCTTTCCAAAATTTGGGACGAGTAGTCGGTTTTACTTCTTTCCCTATATCACTATCAATTTCGCGATAACCAAGTTTGCGATAAAACTCTAAGCTTATCACTTCCCTTCCTAAAGCCAGTTCCCTTTCTAACTTTAGGTACAATTGCTTGCGATTAGATCGGTAACGTATGGCATAGACCCATTCATCATCATACCACCAGTGCCGCGCAAACACCATACCGTACTGAGTTGGAGAATCATCCATATCTATCACAATATCACCAACCTTGAACTCCGGAACACCAATAGGTGAATCCTTTGCATTTTGTTTTCCGGTTGCAAGAAAACGTCGATCCTTGCCAATCCGATCCAAATCCACATCAGGAAAAACATCCCCTTGCTCCGGTTCATCTAATACCAATAAGTTACTATCACTCTTGTCCAAACGCCGCTTCTGTATGAGAATGTAACCTTTGGTTATTGACGAATATCCCTTACCTAATCCCATTTCTTCCAATCGAGCCCGCACACTCGCTTCCGATTCAAAATTAGACCTAGGAATCACATCAAAGTGTGACTCGGGATACTTCTCGTCATCCAACAGTGGTAGGTACTCCGATTTCTCAGCGCGCCAATACAACAACACGCGCTTGAAATCAGATCCTTGGCCCTCCCAAAACGCTGCTTCCTTCATCAAAGGTTTCAGCTTTGGATACTTCTCAAGGAGAACCGTCTGAAGCGCTTCGATAGACGGCTGCTTGTAGTAAAAACTTGCATGCGATACAAAAGCGATATACTCGTACGGCTCTCTAATTTGTTGCTTTGCTTCCAATGCTACGAGCTTCTTGTGCAAATCGATCTTATTAGCCGTATTTGTCTCCTTCTCCAATAGATCCTTCAGAATTTTTATTTGTTGCTTCTCTTGGTCATCTTTAAATTTAATTGCATTTAATTTACCATCGGTATTATCAATTTCTGTTTGAATTTTCGTTACAGGATCCAATGCTTTCACCTTTTCCACTTCATAGATGTTTTCTATTTCCTCCATTCGCTTCTTTAATTCCTCTATTAGTTTTTGCTTCTGTTTTTCCTGTGCTTCGAGTTTTGCCCGATATGCTTTCTCGGCAGAGGATTTCTTGGCAAGTAACGCTTTTTTTGCTTTTTTCAAATCGTCTGCTTTGATAAGAGAATTGACGCGAGCCGTGCGGGCCTTTTCCTTCACAAATGCATTGCTCAGAAACGCTTCCAACTCATTTAGTGCATCCTTGCTCATACGATATGGATCCAAGACGACATTGGCACTTGTATTTTCCTTCGTATACTTATCCATTATTTTCATAATTTTTTCTTCATACTCCTCGTCTATTTCAAGTAAACGATTGACATCCAAGGCTAACGTTTCGCGCTCATCTGGCGTCCATTTTTTTTCGACACGACTTTTAACACGATTGGCTTCGTAGTGAGCCAAGTAAGCAGCTATGTCCGCATCGTCCATGAACTTGACTTTTTGAATAATTTGCCAAACCGCTTGAGGATTCGTGTTTTGCTTAGGGTAATTGTCTCGTTCTGTATTTACCCAATCTTGTAATTCGTTTGCACAAAACACATACCAATAACCATTTTTATTCGCAATTTCACCGTTTACAATAATAAGGACAGGAAACGACTTGCTTACCGGGACTTCTGGATCATCCTCGAAATAACACTCTAGGTCCGTCCCCTCCACAATCAAAGGACGAGTATAAACAGCTTTCGGTAAATCCAAGGCACGGAACTCGTCTATACTATAGGTCTCGCCATAAAATTCTTCGCCTTCGTCATCCGAATCCGAATCCGAATCTGAATCTGAATCAGAATTACTTTCGGCGATGCCTTTGGACGTACCAAGAGCATTGGTATTGTTGTTATTATTGTTATTGCTGTTGCTATCCGGCGGCGCTACTACAGCACTGCTAGAACCAGTAGCTTGGACAGAACTAGAGCCAGTAGCCGTGATCGTGCCCCAATCATCGCCTTCATAGACCATGAGTGTTAAAAAAGTGTTTTTGGAAGTACGTAATCTAGCCCCACTTCGGTGCCTATATCTCACGTAGTCGTCTTCCCCTTCGGAATTTTCAAGTATAGTCACATGTCCACCAAAATTTTCTCCGTACCATCGCGCTCCGACAAACAATAGCGTTTCATCTATTTCAAATTGTTGCCTAAATTCAGCTTCGGGAGGTACAAGATATCCATCTCTTGGTGGTGGTGTTCTAAAGATGTACCGAAACCAATCATGACCAGGCCGACTAACTAGTTTTATACGCCGATATGGAGAGTTTTTCTCCCTCCACACTTGGCCAACTCTTAGTGTAATTGCATTCGCAGCATCATTGTTGTTGTTGTTGTTGTTATTATTTTCCCAATCTCTAAAGGGGTTAGGACGAATATTCATTCGACGACGCCTACGATATTGCATTGGACATCCTTTTCTATTATTGCTTCGAACCTATATAGTATAGATTTTTACAAATGAGCGTGGATAGGAGCTTCGATAGCGCTTTGATATTATATAGTTTCTTTTATGTATGATGTGCCTTTGTCAGTTATATTATATGTGCCTTCTAAAACAATGTCATCGTCTACTATCATATATTTATATTTTAACTTTAGCGACGGTTTAATTGTAGGACATACACCACAGCTATCGCAATTTGCTAAATCAATTTTGCGTGTAATATGCTGTTGTTGGATGGCCCAACGGCCTAGTGTAATTGGTTTTGATTTTTTAAACCACTTAAACATATTAATTTTTAGCACAGCTACCTTTGTCGTATTGTTTTGTTCCACTGACTCTGTGATAACCTGACCAACAGCTGCCTTTGCGTTGCTTTGATTTTGGTTTTGGTTTTTTCTTCTTAGGTTTTGGTTTCTTAGTGGTTTTTGGCATGGGATTTCACCTTTTTACAATGTCATTTATATTTATATACTGTAATTCTCTTAAACTGTATGCGAGCGTAGTCAGGAGCCGGGATAGGAGCCGGGATAGGAACCAACAACAACATCATTATCGACGGAAATATAGAACAAGTGCAAACAAAGATGGATAAACAACGCATCTTTTGGGCACTCATATTGTTTACAGCTGGACTATTTTCCATGCAGTATTGTCGGTATGAACCATTTCATTTGCATAGTATGACACCAATTATAAGCTTGAGCACAAACAACTGCACATGTGACAAAGTATCTGGAGTGGAAGAAAAAAATATAAGCGATGAAAAGAAAATGACAACGAAGGAAACAGCAAGACATAGAGGAGATTGCAGGCATAGTGTGTTCCCCGCACATATATGCAGCAATCAAAGGCCATTCCCGTCTCTTAAAGACGTGGTTTGGTGCGCTAACTTAAGAGTTGTTTTGAACACAAATTCAGGTGGTTTTTTTTACTATCCAGATCCTTCATCGAAGTTGTGCGATAAATATCTATGTAATTACATGATGAGGCAAGGCTATGTTGATATTTCCCAAAACACTTTTTTTCAATATATCAAGAAGTATGCAAAATTGTATGATCTCCCTGGCCACATTGTAGATGTCGGTGCACATTTAGGAGAGTATATGCCTTCTGCAATTGTAAATGGCATTTCTTATTCTGCTATTGAAGGTAGTCCAGATCTTGCATCCTACATGCGATCCATGGTAATTGAAAACAATCTAATTGTGTTAGGGGATGAAGTCTTGCCATGCAATCAAAATAAAATAGGAGAATCGAAAAAAATTGCCGAAAACCTCTTTCATGGCTACTTTTCGGATAGAGAAATGGGTATATGTTTACAAACTTCAAGTCATCGGTACAAATTTATAACTTTGGTATCGCAGAACCAGCATTGCACCAGCGGGAAGCGCTTGCAAATACAAAGATACGACTTATCATATATAAAGAAAAAGAAATGTGATGAAAGGGAAAAATTTTTAGCTGTCAAATATGATGTGATGATAAATCTTTGTAGTGTTGCAGATCAAGAATATTTTGGGGATTTGTTTGAATACGAGTACGTGATAAAAAAATATAGGAAAGAATTTGGCTTTGGCTTTCCCGAGTGTTTAAAACCTAGTTTCTGGGCAAACTATGAACTGATTCATTCAAGCTTAGAGATAAACAACGCATATGCTATACCAAATGAAAAGAATACAAAAAACGGGGGATATAATCATGCGCTTTTCAAATTACGAAAGCTAGAAACGGTATGCCTAATGTAAAGACGAGCCGGGATAGGAGCCGGAGCCAGGAACCGGAGCCAGGAGCCGGAGCCAGGAACCGGAGCCAGGAGCCGGAGCCAGTAGCCGGGATAGGAGCCGGGCGCTACAGATGATATGAAAAAAAGATAGCAAATTTGATACAATCAAGCGTATTTCGACCTAAAAAAATTTACCTTAAAATAAAGATGGAAATGCATATAATATAATATTCCTATGTAAAATCAGGGCCCGGCTGGTGGCCTAGCCACTGACCAAGCCACTGGCCTAGCCACTAACCTAGCCACTGACCAAGCTTATATAACCTAGCAACTGACCAAGCCATTAACCTAGCCACTGACCAGGTTAGGGTTAGGGATAAACGGTTTTCTATAGATAGGAGCCAAGCCAGTATAGCTTAGTCAGTATGCTTTAGTCAGTATAGTTTAGCCACCTTATAAAGAGGTTATAAAGATAGGAGCCGAGCCAGATTAACATATTAAACATTTAAATATATGCTATTCCATTCTTGTTTTAAGGTATTTTTTTTAAGGCCGGAATACGCTTGATCGTTCTTAATATGCTTATATTTTTTCATATCATCTGGTGTCCCGCTCCTGTCTACGCTCCTGTCTGGGCTCCTGTCTGGGCTCCTGTCTGGGCTCCTGTCTACGCTCCTGTCTGGGCTCCTGTCTGGGCTCCTGTCTACGCTCCTGTCTGGGCTCCTGTCTGGGCTCCTGTCTAGGTAACT
>NZ_PABT01000006.1 GCF_002699205.1 Allomuricauda sp. | reverse complement strand
ATCCAAATGTAATTTTCAATGAATAAGGTTTCATCCAGTGTTTTTTTTCGAAACCGTACAATGATCATAATACAACAAATAAATATTTTTATCTCCGACATAATTGCATTCCCGTAAACATTGGAACTAATATCAGGCACACCAATAATGACAACCCATAGAAAAAGTTGATACATTGCATATTTTATTTGTGAATACACTACTAACCATGGCATGAAACATAATAACAGATGCCGAAAGAACCGTGGGTACCCATCCCAATGGGTATGCATATCAAAGAAGATATTACTATATATCACCCACACCGACAGACATTTCCAAAACGTGCAAGTACGATTGTCACCAATTTTACTCCCCAGCCAAGCCGCGAGCAGCACAGTAGACGTTATATAACATCGTTGAACGACACTACTTTGTAGAACATGAAAAAAATAAACTAGTGTAGCTCCTAGTAAAAACGAAGAAAACATTAGAAGCGTTTTTACAAAAAAGTTTTCTCTGTGCATAATAGCTTGATCAATACACTAATATGGTTCGAAAAGTCTTGCCACTCGGACCAAGCAAAGTGGCTAAATAAATTATTGTCTTTTTCAATTTGTTTGTGAAACGATAAATAGCGCTCGCAAACACACTTCTCAAAATGCGCAATTTCGAAGAAAGATTTATAATAACTTAAATCTTCTTTTTTTAACGAAATATGATGTTTGTCCTTCTTCTCTGTTGTTAAAAAAAGGATACACGACACTCCATTGTCTAATTCTTGTACTGCACTCGCGTATTTAAGTGTTTCAAAAGAATCGTGGAAAGGTGTCTCTTTCAGAACTTTAGTAATTAACATCTTTCTTAGTGCATCAAATTCTTTGACTGCTTTCAAGGTTTTTGAGAAGTCAACACCTGCTTCTTTTGCATTATCTATATAACTTTCATCGGTATATCGACAACAAAGGTGAATTAACTTGTATATGAACATGTCCATATCAAGTGCTTCAAATGCGTCCATACCTCAATCTTATTTTGATGTGGAAAGAAAAAGAGCTAACGATTTTATGTATTCGTTTTTATTTGACGTCACGTCGCGCGTAAATATATTTGAAAATGTTTTAGATATTGTTCAAAAGACTTTACACAAGGCAAATTACCAATTAAGCAAACGTCTTAATTATATATTGAATAAATTAAACTCTTTCCCAGACACGATAGTCCAACATGGGTTTGTCTTTTACGCTATTTGCTACAATATAGACGTTAAAAATTTTATCGTATGTCATTACGAAGCCGGTGCGAAAAGGGATATTATAGAAGATTTCATCACAACTCATATAGAGGAAAAAACAAACGATTTATTAAATGGAAAGTTTAGAAGTTTGACCGAGTACGTGGATGATATAAGGTATAATATTATCATCAAATTGGGTGTTTAATCATATATAAGAAGTATAACATAGAATTAAATGGAAAATATTAAAAAGTTCTTCCAGACGAATTATTCAGAAGTCTCGGCTATTTTCCGTGATTTTGTTTATATTTTTGCTCTTTTTCACGAAGCATCCTTTACCGGCAGTGCTGGGACCTCCTATAAAATCTTCGGTTCCGGCATAGAATATGGCGGTGCTGTTTATTTCTTTTGGTTCTTACTAAACATGCTATTTAGCTTCTTCTACAATATATTGTATGCAAAAAAATTAGACCTCACTTCCTTTTGGTACTACTTTTTTGCATGGTTGGCAATTTTGCAATATGGCTTGCAGACTGCAAAAGACTACCAAGAATTAGGAGAAGATCGCGATAGATGGTGGGCCTTGGGAAATATTGAAACATTAGGGAACACACCGAGAGATCCAGTTGCTGCTGAACCGATTCATTGGGCATTGGTAGAGCTGTTTACCTACGTTTTAGTGATTGTTGATTTCGTTTATTGCTTTCGGTTGTTAAAATGGCAAAGCCCTAACCCTGCTTATGAAAACCTAAGACCTGATATCTAAGCCATCATTGACTAGTTCTCCTTCATTCATACTGTTTAAAATAATGTTCTGGAAAAGTTGATCAGTGCCAAGAACAAGTATACGACCATCATAAACAACTCTTTCGTCACCTTCACTCCGATTCTAACAAATGGAACTGCGCATAACAGGACGATGTAAGACAGTATTATAACCGAGATTGGTGTTAAAATATTTAACCAAAAACATGTAATTTCTTTCCCTGTCACCGATCGACCTCGATTAATATCCTGTAGTAAATCTTTGATTCCATCTAATTCGAATAGGTACGGAATCGGCCATATATTCGAATTGCCAAGCTCCGCAAACCATTCCGGTAACAACCATCGAAAAAGGAAGATAAAATGCCAAAATACATTCAATTCGGTAAATCCTGTAGCAACATCGTGGCAAGAGTCATACTTTAACGTAGTATCGCATGTGTCACAATTTTGCTGTGCACATGGCTCCGTTGCTAAGTTTGGAATGTATGCACAAAAACAGTCCAAAAAGACCTCCCTGTCTAACCATATTAGTATGTCGTTAAAATACATACTCGGCTGCATCCCTATGCAAAATGGATTAAAACCGTAGACTGTAAATAAGTATACATAATTAGTTAATGTAAAAATACTCGTGTATGCTAACAAACTAACAAAAGTGTTGAATCGTATGACGAGTAACTGAAACACCTCCCATATAATAATAATGACCATGACATTAAAGAAACCATCTCCAACGCGGTCGTCGTACGAAGTGTAGATAATCTTAGGATCATCGCAACTTGCATCAAACGGTGCTCGGACGTAGTAGTAGAGATCGTAGGGGAAAAGCTGCACGGCATCGCTTGCCAAATCACCGGTGTAATTCCCATTGATAAAGTTAGCGATTCCCTCCGTAATCTCACTGACAGACCGGTCCGAGCTAAACAAACCGATGAACCACTCGGTGTAATTGAAGTTAACTAGTTTTGGAAGACTCGCTTCAAAGGCGCCGTATTGCGTATCGGTCGCTGCTTCGAACGATTTGGAATACCGCCGGTTGTAATTGGTGCTATTTTCCCAAAATTCAACAAAGTTTTTCTCGACAATCGCTTTGTAGGGTCCCTCGTAAAAGTCCACCGCATGCTCAAGCTGTTTCCCAGTGGCATAAATATGGTTGTCCAGCAACGCACAATTCAAACACAAGAGCGAATCAGGTGGACACTGTAGGTCGGCATAGAAACCAAACGTAGGAGTTTCCCATTCCGCCTGCGTTGCCATCACCCTGGTGACGCGCTTCGACAAGAAACGGAAATCTTTTCTTTCCAACTTAATCGTCATGTTGTGTGCTTTGTAGAGATTTTCAACGCCTTCCATGATAACTTTTAAATGGTTGTCCCAATCCGTTTTGAATAACAACTGATGCATTTTACCCAAGGCGTGCGCTGCCGTGTTCTTTGGACTTTCTTTCATTTTCTCGAAATGTTTATGGTCCAACAGGCGGTGCGCATGCACATGCATCTTCTTTTGAAATTTTAATACCGTGTTTATATCATAACCTGCTTCCCCTATGTCGTATCGGAGCTCTTTCACCGTACGACTGCTGAAAAACCAAGGAAGGTAAATGGCAGCTAAGCGCATACCATGGTAGCCAATCTTGTAGGGTTTTTTCCAATTGTAGAACACATCGTCGAAATAGGGAAGGTCTAGCGCATATGCAATGGTATGTCCTTGCGCACGTTTGTGCATGCATTCGGTTAAAAAAGCACGCTCAAATTTCGTAATTGTATCGATCGATGAATTTTGCATGTCCCGGATAACCACATCGCACATGGTCGTCCCGGTCCATAAGCTTGCGTTTGCTAACTGCGACAAAGTTGGGGCCGACAGCAACCGCCTTCTACGAAACGAAAACGTATCTACAAACCAATCACCTACAGCATCAACACCTTCATCGACTGCAGCTCCGGCAGCTGCGCGGTTTGCTGCAGCGGCACAGGACACCCCTGCACATACATCTTGCACGCCGTCCCATAGCTCCGGTATCAAGGTAGAAATTCCACATACGACATCACAGAACACTTTTGTAATATCATTTTTGAATTGGATTAAATCGGCCAAGACAATGTTCATCAAACGCTCAAACAGTGTAGCAATCGCATCAGCGGCCTCCGTGAACAGTTGGTCCAAGTTAGCTGTTGCTTGCGCTTTCACGGACTCCGGGCCTAGTAACAACAAAATGAACTGCAACACCACGTCCAGCATCCAGAAACCGACATCGATGATATAGCCCATGATTTCATGTAAAATATCAATGGTTTTTAAGATTTCACTGACATCATCGCCTAACGCTTTTACAAGTTGCCGCAGCCATAAGAAGACAAACGATGATATTTCTCGAATAATCGATTTTGCAAAGGATTTTAATGTAGCACCGCCACCAATAAAACCGATAAACCGCTGATTCGTTCGTTCCAAGAAGGCGACAAACATGTTGATGCTATCGGCAAAAGCGAAAAACAATTTTGTCCCGGCCTTGACAGGAATTTCGTCGCCGGATGACATTGCATTTGTAATCCCAAGTAAACTACTGATACCAGATACCATCACCTCTTGGATGTTGCAAATTTCGTCGTCCAAGCTGATGTCGATATTACCATAGCGATTGTTCGTCCCTAAATTACCAAATATAATTAAAAGATTCTTCACCCAATCTTTGATAAAATCGAACAGGACATCGTACAATCGCATAAACAGTTCGCCAACATCACAAGCAACAACAGTCGTCAGCGTCATCTTGCACACCTTATCGTAAAGCCGCGGGTTAAAGTATTGTGCTTCGTCCAAGAACAACTCCGTATTCGATGCAAGGGTGTCCAAGAACCCATCTGGAACCGGGACGTAACAACGATTCGGATTTGCTGGAAACTCTGTGTTGCCCAGCTGAAACGATTGGATGATATTACGGAATCCTTCGAAGAAACGCCGTAGGAACACAAACAGGAATTGAAAATGGTTGATTTTGCAATGATGCACAACGGCATTTGTAGACAAATAGGCATCTGTTTCCGCTATGTCCCATATGCACTGACAGGAAGCCGTGATGTTCAATTCCAATTCCGGATTACAGATACAACTCTCATCATTCGTATTCTGTGCTGCTGTGGCGCAAATGGCCCGGCTGCGATCAAAGGATGTTGTGCAGCTCCCAGCCGTGCCATTGTAGTTGCGACCGCATCCAACCTTTTGACTAAAATCAAACCCAACGACCAACTCAATAACTGCTTTCAAGGCTTCCGGGAAAATACGAATGAAATTAAAAGCGGATTTACCAAAGGTATTTTCTTCCAAGATGTGAGCGACTGAGTAGAGTACGGTTTTGTCCAGCTCATAGAAAACATTCTCATGAAAATTGATATTGTTGTATCGGTTTACGGAATTGCGGACTAACCACTCCTTGTAGTTATTTTCCGCTCGCAAGTCACTGTACCACGTGGTGTTCAATTTATTGTAATTTGGTGGATCGTAATCGCGCCCGAAGACAGGGCCAAGGTACCTTGATAATACGGCCAACAGCTCGTCACTCTCAAGTTGCAGGCCTTGGAAGGCATTACTAAAGAAAAAATCCCATATCATGCTATTCGTCATGTCATAAATAACATGGATTGTGTTAAAAATCAAGTTGCTAAGGCTCTCGTATGCACAAGCGACGCTGTTGAATATGGGCTTGTAGTGCCCTACATACACTTCTTGAAGGTAAGTAAGCCATGACGGTTCGGTCGCTAGTAAATCCCTATGCAAGACGGTGCTTCCTAACTTAATTTCCACGGCATACCGCCCAGAGACTGCTTCTACACCTACACGAAGTACCTTTGCTTCCAGTCCAAGGCGACCCTCTGCATTTTTGTAGTTGTTGTTGAAGCTGGAAGTAGATAAATCATTTGCAATCGCAACAAAGACGTTTCGCTGTGCAATGAATTTATCTTGCATGTCTATCAGTTGTGGGCACTGCAGATCCGTCGCAAACATGTGAATTCCATCTACCTCGCATGCAACGGCACATTGCCCGTTTTCACCGTGTTGTATGCACCCTGTATAATCGTTGCATTGTTTGTTGAAGTGTGGCAGCATCAAAATATGAACCAACGTTTGCAAGGCCCATGCCAAAATGACTTTAGTAACCGATGCAAACATGGTTAAATGTGCGAACGATTTATCCAAGCTGTAGACCTCTTGCATGAAGGTCACATCCGTGATACGGTCGAAAGGTAGTATGGTGTGCAGCGTTGTGTTTCCGGTTGTTTCCAGTCCATGTGTCACGGCAGCTATAACGTGTGATGTAGCTTGACCGACGAATGCATCCGGGACATCGACAACAATTTTATTTCCAATCAAAGAGAACAGAATCTCTATCACTTTCTTGGCCCATACATCAAATAATATTCCAGATTCAAGAAAAAAGGACGTCACATGGAACCAAAACGTCTCTAAATTTGGGTAAATTAAGAATGGTGGTATCGTTTTGATAAAGGTTTGAAGCACATTGATAAACGCATTTACAAAATGGTGCCCAATCCAGTCAATATGATCGACTTCAAAGATTCCGTACATTGCAGCATCAATGAGTGGCGATAATGATTCGCATGAGCATCGTAGTACGCTTGGGAGCCAGTTGAACCACTGTCTCCATGCGTAGGAAATGTTGGCAAACCCCAAAGTGTTGGTTACCAAATTTGTTCGCGGGTCGATGTCGTCCAGACCCATAAACTTGACGGTTTCCTGCAGTAGAGTAATACCAAAGGTAGCAAAGCCATTCAAGAAACTACGAATAGACAAGGTGGACGTGGCACAATTGGTCAAGATCAGTCTCGTCCCAACCACCAGCTGGCGCCCCATGAAAAAATAGGCATTCCATAGTGGTGTGAAGCAGGCCCAGAAGTAGTTTACAATATGCAATATGCTGAATAGAATATTATTTATAATTGGCGTCACGGCGCAGCGATAGGCATTATCCAACGAGTTCAAAATGCTATCTCCATTGTTAAACACGGACATTGCAAGTGATCCAATACCCAATACAAAAAAAATCAGCTGTCGGTTGGTCCAAGTAACCGATAATAAATACATCAAGATTGCAGGTAGTTCAAACACTTTACTTGCAATTTCGATCGTAGAGTTGAATAGTTGAAAGACATAAGTCAACCCGAAGTTGACGTACATCGACGTTCGTAAGTTATGTACATTACGCTCCAAGGTAGATTGTTCGCGTTCTGATTTAAATTGAAAGATAGATTTTATAAAAAGGGAAGCGATGACAGCCGCTAAAATCAAACTGACGGTGATAGAGATAGCGATGCTCCAATCCCAAAGCATGTTTT
Source organism: Allomuricauda sp. (assembly GCF_002699205.1). Taxonomy (GTDB): domain Bacteria; phylum Bacteroidota; class Bacteroidia; order Flavobacteriales; family Flavobacteriaceae; genus Flagellimonas. Next base: position 24,291 of record NZ_PABT01000006.1, on the reverse strand, counting down.
AAAATATAGTTGTGATATAATATATAGGATTTACTAACTCACTCATCCTCATAATCACGAAACTGTCTAAATTCATTTATTTTTTTCGTCGTGGTATTTGTTTTCCGACTACAACTTTTTCGCAGGTCATTGCTAAAAATAAGAATACTTACGACCGGGACCACGCCCTGTGCAAAATACATCGCGTTGAGTAATGTTTTCATGTCATGTCCGTAAATGTTACACTCTGTTTCTAAATATAAAAAGTAGAACGAGACATAGGTTGACAAGCATAACAATAAAATGGTTGGTAAAAAGTGTAAGTATATAATTTTTGTGACCATCTTTAAACCTGGAAGGCATACATAAATACATGCAAATACACTTACTATCGTTTGCAGCCATAAAATACCTACGACATCTGTTTTACCAAAGTCGCAGTGAAATGTTTTTAAAACAATGTATGTTACTTGGACAAATAAACTACAGACGGCAGCGATAAAAAAACTAAAACAATTACAACCAACGAGACACATGTTTTAGTTTTGTTTTTCACTTCCTTTATAGGTCTCTAAAAAATAAGGTAATTTTTATATTAGAAACATATAGATATCGAAACATATAGATATAGAAACATATAGATATCAAAACATATAGATATAAAAAAATAATTTTATTACAACTAAAAAAATGCCAAAAGTAAAAGGAAAATGTATATGTTGTGGAGATATAACCACACGACATTTTTCTTGTGAGGAAAACGACGAAGACATTTTTTTATGTAATAAGTATTGTATTTATGATACATCAAATCATGAGTTTGTAGCATACGACAAGGGAGTTTCTCAAGTTGATTGTGCCAGTCATGAACACTACAAGCTTGTGAACCAAACAACTCTTCACACAATAAAGTGTGGTGTTAGATTAATTATTTCTATTTTAAGAAAAGAGCTGAATAAAGTCTGCGGTAAAGGCACAGGTGATGCATTGAATGAATTACAAGATGTAATATCGGAAGCATACGAATTGCGATGGAATGTCCGGTATCGTGATTCTGGATACAGGAAAGGAGTGTTCTACTATATTCCTGATATGGAATCATGGTTTCAAGCAGTCAAAACAAAATTTCATGAAATCATGGAGGAAAGAGCTATGAAGATAGCTTTGTGTTTTTCCTTGCCTACGTCATATAGAGAAAGGAAAAGGAGTTCAACTTTGACAAACTCTTTAAAAGGATACAAGTTTATACCTTTTGTCAAAAGAACCTTTATTCCATCACTGCCAGCCGTGTTGCGACAATTAATTTGGCAGTTTGCATTTGATGACTATAAGAACCTAAGCTACTACGATGGTTATAGACATTACAAGTTTATGTCAAATTATCCAAAGTTAAAACCTGGGAAAGAAATGCAAGGGTTGTTGTATCAACAAGTTCAATTGATAATGGAAAAAAAATCAAAGACTAGTTACTTGACCAATCGAACCCAAAGAGCTTTGATGCAGTCGGTTCGAAACAAGACACGTGTCCAACTACAGCATGCGTTGATGAGCAAGTATACCTTAAAAAGTAAAAGCACTGCAATAGACACGTGTCCACCTTTATAAAATATAAATTTACATAAAAACATAAAAACATAAAAACATATAGATTTATAAAACAATATTGTATTTAAACAATTATTAAAAAATGTTTTCTACTCAAGAAGTAGGAAAGAATCCAGAAAGGATTCAACTTATTCGTCACCCAAACACATTTTCTAATTGGGAACAAACGTTTGCCTCTCCTCGTGCTCACCGTCGTTTTCTTGATTTACGAATTTGGTTGAAATTAAGTCCCAAAATTTTATTTGATGCAATAATCGATTTTAAAAAACAAGATGGAAAAGCTACATTGCAAGTGAACCAATACCCACCCAAAGAAAAACTAATATCCTCTGCGGATATAACACGGTATATGATAAAGAATAAATTGTATGGAAAGTATCATTGTAGTGTATGCAATAAACGACGCAGATATACACCATTTTCTCATTATATATATAATAGAGGAAGAAATTTAATATTTTTTCATCATGTTGTTCCTGAAGAAACTACCCATGTTACTAGTGGTTTATTTTTGTGTAAACAGTATTGTATGAAAATCTCGAAAGAATTACCAATATGGGAACAACTTCGATTACAGTACAATTCACGTATTAACTCAGACAGAGGTATATCAATGGCATTTCAACTTTGTAGATTTGAATTTGTACCATATGTAGCGGTGGTGATCAATAACGTAGTAAATGCAGTGATTAATATGTTTTGGCATCATCGTGGCAACAAACCAGGGCATCAATTGATGAACGCGGATGAAATAATCGCATTTAAAAAAAAGTTTAGTGTGAAAAGGCTGACAAAGACATCATTCTTTAAAGGGTTTGGGAATATGGAAGAGTTTGCGTCTCGCTGGCATATTCGACGTTCAGATACCACAAGGTTGTGCAAGTGCTTTGGGCAACAGTTTTATATCTATGTTCCAGATTTAGAAACATGGTTTTATGAGGTAAAAGAATATGTTAAGACACTGATGCAACGCCGCGCCATGCTCATAGCTCTGGTGCTGAATCCACCGGAAAGTTATCGTAAGCGTAGAACACAAAGGACAAAAACTATTTCGTGTGGTCAAACAGTGTATACTTTCGTTCCTTTTAATAAAAGTATTCGTCAGGCACTTCCTTCAGGGGTCACACAATTAATTTATCAATTTTTGTTTCGAGAAAACAATATAAAGGAACAAAAAGTGGTCACGCATCATATTGATGGGCTTTTTAAAGTTCGTAAAACTATATCGATAGCGGATATTACACCTTGTTCTTCTGTAAAAACAGTGATGCAACGGTTATGTTATCATTTTCGTTATGTGATTAAAGATGTCAACGATAAACGATTAAAACGATGGTTGGACATAGAATTAGCACGACAAGAGTTATTTTTACAAAGATATATAGGAAACGGTACATGTAAAGTTGTGTTATAATAATAATTATGTTTAACCTATACTTTTATGCAATAGTTTTCATTAAACCTACTTGTTCTGCTTCCGTTGCTGCAATTAAAGCGCCCTCTGGTTTTGGTAGTAAAAACGCGGTCAGACCCAATCCAACCACCACGAATCCGATAATACCGTAACGCAAGGCGTCTTGTAATTGAACGAAATCCATATCTACCTCTGGTGTCAATGCGACGCCAGCAGCTTTGTAAGTTTGAAACGTAATAGCAATCAATAGCCATGACAGCCCGATCTTGGTAGCAACACTTAATATATTATAACCAGTGTCCCTGTCGATGGATTGCCTCCAAAACGCAAATATATGGTCGAATAAGTTATGTAATCCAAATAAGACGTATAATACTGCATAAAAAATAGAAAGTTCAATTACGCGGTCCATGCCTTTGACAAGCTGTGCATTCCATACGATTATTGTAATAGTAGGTGCTAATAAAAGGAATCCGCCGATATTATAATATATTTGACGCATTCTGTCTTTGGTACGTTCGCTCATATAACCAAGTAATTGGATAGCCGTGTTGCTAAGGAGGATAAAGAGAGCTTGGTAGAAACTGGTGGATCCTAAGCCAACCAACAATGCTACTTCCAATAAACCAGCCGTGACGCCGTATTCCACGTAACGGCGGACGGATTCCAAGTGTCTATCATCTGCCATCATGGAACTAGTGTAGAGAAAGAATCCAATGACACCAATTAAATGCGAAACAGCAGTGATTACTTCGTTTGTAAAAATAAGTTGCACGACATTAATATTTTCATAAACAACATAATCCGCTTCCACGACTTCTAGCTTCGCTGCAGTCTCGTTCGTAGCCGCAACGACGTTAAAATGGACTTCATCGATGACTAATTTGCCTAAATTCAAGCCAGAATCCGGCTGGGAAATAAATGCCAGTATGGCCGATACAGTGTGCAATAGAAATGCGAGTAAATGTGTATAACCTATAGAATTCATATTTATTTAGTATACATTTATATTTCTTTATATAGTTTAATTTACTCTGCTAATACGTCAAAGAAAATATTCATTGGTTTCCCGGTAATAGCATCTGGTACTCCTAACAAAACGATGCTCAACAGGAACAATAATGCATAGTAGAGACCGAAGGCGATGCCGAACCACATCGTATTCAAGGTTCCCATACAGTTGATATCTGCTTGGTGCATCTTGTGCACGGTTTCGTAGATGTCATCTTGTAGGTCACCGTCAGCATCTTTATCTGCAATTGGATACGAAGGATCGCCTGGCTTTAATATCTGGCCATTTGGTCCCAATACTTTCTGCGCCGCAACATTCTCTGCTGTTACGCTAATGGCAATATTGAATGCCGAGCTGGTCGTGCCGCCAAATTCAGGAAGTGGCGTCATGGCGTCGGCATCGTCAAATTGCAGCAATTTACGTTTCTTTCTGTTGAAATCGAAGCGGATGCGCTGTTTATTGCCAAGCAATCGACGGCGACCATTGCTGACCGAATCACCGGATGTGGTGTCGTAATCAGCAATGCAACTGGAGCCGTGGATTACAATCTCTGCTTTAATAGGCAAAATAAAATCTTTCGTAACTGGCTCCCAGTGATCGGCAATGTTACCAACATCATCTGGGGAAAATTGGATCGCATCCCAACTAGGGGAGCTAGGACTCAAGCGATAGGCCTTTTCCTCGTCTGTTAAGACCCAACCGACTGGCTCGTATACCGAATCAAGCTTGAAGTCGTGTAAACTTCTATATCTGCAAGGTAAATGTTTTGTCCCGGACTCACGCCATAAATTATTCTTTTGCACACATACCTCCTCTTCAAAGTTAACGGATCCACCAATGTTATCCATATACGTTTGGAAACTTGTCGCACTCTTTAAATGCTCTGCTACGCTCGTCATACAATTCTCGGAATCATTATCATGCACCCGTGGTACGGTGTTGGACCATTTGCACCATTGGCAGTTGTGCTCTGTTACTTTCATGTGACGCGTCGAGTAGACCTCTTCTTCGCCTAATTCATCCGGATCCACTTGCTCAAACAATTCATAGGTTACTGCTCTTGCGGATTCGCCTAATTTATTTGGTACAATGAAGTGGTCAGGCACTGCGTTTGCGGCGGTGGCGTTACATGTCCCCGCAACAGTTACTGTTTTACAGATGCAGGCAGAGCTACTGTGTTGCACTACATCGGACGTTGGCGCGGTGTCCGCACAAAGAGCCAAGCAAGAGTCAAAACTTCCTTTGTATAGTGTTGGAAAGCTGGTCAAAACGTCTACATCGGTTGTTAAATCAGTAGCATTATTATCACATTTCAATGCAGTCGCTGCTCCAACTTTCTCTTGAAAGCCAATGCAGTTGGCATCCAACGCGCATATGGACTCGGCTTCTTCCAAAGTTGCTGCCGTGCTAGCATTAAATAATGCCGTTGTGACACCTTTGAATCGACCAGCCGCAGAAGCTGGGATATCATAGGTGCGAGCCGAGCAATTGGTAATATAATCCACTGATGTACCATCCGGCACTAGCGTCTGTATGTTTCCTTGGTTTCCATTATCACCACGACATTCATTTGTTGCGCTCATAAAAATGCATTTGACATAGTGTTGTGCTTTGCATTGATGCAAACAGGTGTCTTTCGTCGATACGGTGACGCCATCAACTTGTACCAAGGCACCGGTACCAATAATATTGCCTCGGACCATATTTTCGCACTTGTGTGGAATCAATCCAATCCGTGAACGTGGCTTCGTCGTCGTTGGGCCCAAACAAAGAGCTGCTGTATTTAATGTAGACGTTCTATCCAAGTCTGTATGCGGCTCTTTACAGCTAGTCACATAGCCATCCCTCCAACAACTCTTTGGTTCAAACTTATCACCATACTCAGTCAACGACCCGTAGGAACGGGAATCACCGTATCCATAGAGAACGGCATTCGTAAACTCTGGTGTCAAATCATCGCCATGTGTAGCTAAACGACGACATGGAATCACTTCGCGAATCGAGCGTTTTAAATTTTTTGCATCTTCGATCGCCATTGATTTGAAATTACGAACCAAAGTTTGTGACACTGGTATTTGTTGATTACGAGGTCCTAATGGTTTGTAAAATTGTATCGCCGTTGGACCGAGTGCGGTAGCTGCTGGTGGATTGATGCATGCAGCTTCCACTGCATGCCTGCCTGAGCCTGCAATTACGGTTCCACCCACCGTTTGTGTTGGAATATTCCGTGCGTTGACATAAACCAAATCATTATCTTCTGGGTGCCCCATGTCTGGTAATGACAAGAGATCCAAATGCCTAGATAGGGATATCATATCACAAGTTTCTCGCATGAACAGGTGGCCATCGCTACCAAACAAGGGCCTGTAGTCCGCTAACAAGAAGTAATCATCTACTTCACGTTTCATGGTGTAGCCAGTACCAGACTTGTGAGGACAGGTATTGTAAACGTATTCACATGGATCACTGTCCACAGGACTCGTTGCCAAGGAATCAAATCCAGTAGCTGGCAAAGCTTGCCCAAACGCGTCCACGCCAGCATTTGGTTGGCCGGTCAAACAGTTTACTAAATTACGATTGATTGAACCGGANGCAATGAAGGGTTCGAAGTATGCTGGTGGCTGATGCGAACAGATGCTCAAGGATTCAATGTTGACGTTGAAATTGTTCGGATCGTGCTCGCGATCATAAGATTGCACCGTGAAGATGACTTCTTCGGTCGTAAGCTGAGGGAACGTAAGATCTCCTAGCGATCTCACATCTGACAAACTATAAGTCTGGCCGATTCTATTGTTTTTCAACCACGCGATGACTTCCGTACGAGAGCCAATGCCTTTTAAAGTTAAGTATTCATCTTGCTCGAAATCGATGGTATCCATGAGCCGCAAGCCAACACTAAACTCTAGCAATTCGGCGCCATAAATATTACCATAGGTTTGTTCTTCCACCGGAATATCAATAAATTCAAGATTATCAATATTTTCGTCCCCAGGTACAATCTGTTTTACGGTGATACCTATTTTAATATTAGGGTTTGTGTAGTCGTAACCTGCACACTGCATGTCTTCATGCATCGTGTGTCCAACCAAGGCACCGTCTGGTTTGTTTGTACCAAATCCATCGTAACACTGCGGTGTATCAATATTACATATTTGGCAACGAGCGCCGCTAGGACTGGTGCAGGTTGCAGGCCAGCCAAAATCATCCCGTATGTTTTCTGGAATCGTTCCTCCACAAGGTTTCAAGTAGTTACAGGAAGTCGGGTCGTCTAATGTACAACCGGTGTTATCTAGCTCTACCGGTCCACAGATATCGCGTGTATCAATTTGGAAGCTGTCATACCTTGGACTAGCTTTTGATAGTAGTTTATCGGTACGAATATCAAAGGAGTAGCCATCGCACTCCCTTTCTTTCTGTGCAATCTTGCAACCACTGGAAAAGGTTTTGCCTGTTAGCGGAGCTCCAACTGCACGAGGCTCGGTTGGGAAAGCAGCTAGGGTGGCTTTCAAGACGTAGTTCCCGGTAGGGGTAGACGTCTCTACTCTTTTGTATGCTACGCCTGCTCCAGCAGTCTGAGTGTAAGACGTTCCAGTCACCGTATACAAGTCGCAGGTGTAGGAGTTTGCACTGTCCGATAAGAAAAATGCATTTGCACTTGAGCCAACGTCAACACAATCGTATCCATCTGCACAAGAGTCAGAAGACGCACTTGAACCATCGTTGTATCGAACTTTTCCTTGATTCGATTGTAAACTGCATCCCAGAGGGTAAGTGGAAAAAGAAGACTCACCGCTCCATGTTCTACCAGCTCCAGCTTCCTCAGCGTATGCTTTACATGCTGTAGAATCCAACGAAGTAGTCAAAGAACCTGCTCCTGTTGTTCTACGCACTGGAGCAGTGTTTGTTATTGCATGTGTTCTGCAACATGTAACAGCAGCTGCATCATCAACAGAAGCGCTACAGTTACGTTGGCCAAGACTAGTTACACCCGTGCCACTGTAATCGCCAGGCGTACTGTCCACGGGATAAGTTACCGAAGTAGTCACCTCTGCAACTTCGCTTGTACCAGAAACGTAGTAGTTCGCATCATCGGCAGCGGCGCTGCATCCAGATAGAGTCACCAAATCACCAGTGCGGATATCCTTAGCCGTCGCCGTGGTTGTGAGGACAGCGTCTGCTTCTTCGGCAGTTACATCAAACTTGGTCATGCCGGCATTCCATTGTCCACCAGTTAGCTCTGGGAGGGAATCTCTTAGACGGTCACCATGCAATCGACCTTCCTTGAATATCTGAAACTCCAATCGTGAACTATGCTCCTGTACCCTGGTCCTATCCAAGCAATCCGAGAACAACTCGACCATGTAGCGTGAATAAATTTTGCTGTCGCCGAAATTTTCTCGTAAATCTTGCACGGATTCTTCCAAGGGTTTGACAGAAGTCGTTGCCGTTCCTAGGTACGAAATGGTCGTCAAATCATCGTTCCAGAACGGTTGGCCCAAGCCAGCAGCTTCGTCCAAACCAACATCGCGAACCAAGTATTTTCCAACCACTTGCCGAATTTCGTTTTCGGCATCACGCTCAGCTTGTGTACGGCCTCGGAACGTGTCGCCGATACCACTGGAGCGGTAACCTTTTGCAAAGCTGTACTCTTTGCAATCGCCGCCAAGTAGAGCTTGGCTGCACGCTTTGCCAGTCACTTCGTTGTAGTACACCACATCTTGGTCACTGGATTCTAGTTTGTGCTGTCCAACCTCGCGGACCTCGCAATCTTTGCAGTTGGCATCGTAACCTTCGGTCAGTCCAACTGGTAGACCTCGTGAAATGATAGAACTGGCACCTTTGCCTTCATCGTATAAATCTTTCAAACGTAGGACATCTACCCATAGCACCAAACGAACGCGGTCGTATTTTGAGCGCTGTGTCCCTGAACTCTGTGGGATCGTTCCCAAATGAGAGCACGTTAAACGTTCATCCTCGTACTTTAAAGTAGCTGCCAAGTCATCTTCCGTCAAATCGTTGTTCTTAAATGCATTATATGCCTTTTCGGTAATGTATGCCATGGTCCCGGTTGCAAGTTTCTCTGCATGCCAGCGGTACCCAGCATCGCCGCACTCGGTTTGGTTCATGACTTGGTATCGCGTGCACTCTTGTGTGTAAAAGTCATAGCTAGTTAAACCAGTTTCTGCTTCACAAGCAGTTTTGTTAGCAGCTGTGACGACTTCCACGCATTTGGCTTCGCGGCCATTATGTTCCAAATTCACGGCTTCTTTCCATACCCATGTTTCCGCAGCGTCCTCGGCTGCTTTCAAGCATGCGTACTTGGTCGCGTATGTCGTGATCACATCGGTGCCAGTGGCATCCAAACATTGAGGCTGCTTGGAGATCAAGACATCGTATGGCGATGAGTCCGTTAGAATGTCGGAGCGATAGCCTTGCTTGTGGCTCAAGCAGATACCACCGTCCTGCGATTGCATTTGCTCGCCAGTGTATTGACCATTGTCGGTTTTGCACCAATCTGGTGTAGAGGTAGCTGTAATTTTGACTACTTCTTGTGCCTCCGACAAACTGACCATTTCACTGGTATCTTGTGCAACACTTTCTTCCATTTCAATTGTGGCATCGATACAATCTTCGTCTTGAATCAAGATGGTATATGGATACTCCTTGATAAAATCCTCACCGACATCGTTGTAGACACCGTTGGCAACATCATCTTTGTCAATTTTCTCTAGCTTCTTGACGGTAATCGAGGTACGGCACGTTTGGTATCCCCAACGTTCACCACCTTTTTGATCGTAAGATACTCCCCATCTGCCATCAATACCATCACCCTTTGCATCGTAAGCACGAGTACCCAAAATGCGGAATTCGCAGTTTGGGCGCTCTAAGAAATATGCAGTAACACCTGCTGTCTCTTGCACTTCCATGCGCAAGTCCGTGTAGTCACCACCACCATTGCTGCGTGCACCAGCAGCTGCTTTCAGTTTACACTCTCTGCCTACGATAATTTCGAAGCCACCACAGCTGCTGTCCTTGATGCATGCTAGCTTGCAGCCTTCGACACTGGTGTGATTGACATCGGTATAGGTTTGTAGTAAGGCGCTGGCAGCAGTAGCATAGGTTTTACGTGGAAATTGGTACCACAAGTTCCTGCAGTGACCTTTGATGGTATTGCATTGCTCCAACTGGTTCGTGGACATGGCCATCATAAACTTGATGTGTTGGTAAGTCGCATTTTGGTGCACTTCTGTCCCGTCTGGCATCGTACGTAACCCAGCTTCGACAGTTCCAATGTTGTCGGTTGACCTTGCCATCTCTTTGATAAATCGCTGGCCTTTGGTAAAGCCACTCAAGTAGCCGTCGGATGTTACTGGGTTGAAAAAGGCTTTGCGTGTCGAAGGGTACAAGAAACTAGCTGAATCATCGGAATTATCGCAACGTTTGAAAGAGCGAGGCTCATTATCTAATGCGGCTTGTCCGTGACTACAATCTTCCTGAGTGTTTGCATCGAAAAATTTATCAATAAAATCTTTGCGAACATCGACCACTTGACGGAACTCGTCAATTTTAGTATCTGGTACGGAGTGGCATCGCAGTTTCGATACCAATCCGTTCTCATCAACATCGCTTGGGCTCCATTCTGCAGCCGCTCGCACTTCTTCTTCTGTCTTTAAGTCGGAAATCTTTACTGCATCACCAGTTTTTGCGAGGAGTTTAAAGAAATCATTGAGCTCTAATGCAATTTCATCGTTCACTTTTGCTTCATCGACGCCTTCGCGGTGACTAGTCAAAATGTACTTTTTGTCTACTAATTTACCAATAGAGAAAATGTTCATTTGAACACTTTCCATCTCGGTCATGACCGTGTTCATGGCATTCGCTGCGCTGACTGGATCTTCCATTTCAACCGACCACTGCCATGCTTGCTTGCTGTAACCGTTGTTCCACTCGCGGATCCCATGTGGAAGCCCGGCTTTATTCCTGGAAACATTGTTGTAGGTACCGACACCACAAGTCGTGTCACTTACGTTAGGATGACCAAATAGTTCGTTCTGCGGGAAATCACAGTAATACGGATTGGTCCTATCTGGGCAAGGGGCCAGTGGATAGGTTTGCGCGTCGTAAAGATTGGTGGTGTTATCTAAAGCGCCCAAGTAGTCGCATTGTTTCAAAGACCCGATAACTGTGAAGGACGAGTGCAACAAGAATTGATTGTAATTATCATTGTCAATATCGACGCGATCTATTTTTGGATATCGATTGCAAAAACTATCTTCAAACGGACACTCTTTGGATCCACCTAGTTTTGCTTGCGTCTCTGGCCCAGCTGCACACTGTCGATTATTATTCTCGGTGAAAGTCGATGTATCAGCATTATATTTACTCATTTCGTAGTAGGTCTTGGTAATACTGAGAGCTGGGATGAATGTCATTGGAGACAAACAGGTTGACTCGGTGTCGTAGGTGGCGCTGACATCTACCCCGGCCAATTCGCATTTTCCATCAACGCCAGTCGCCGGAGTGATCGTGCATGGTGCCGCACCAAGGCCGTAGGTAGTACATACCACTTGATCTGAAACCGTGTCTTGCCATACGGCTTGTGTACAGACGTTGTTATTGCCATCGACGCAATTTTCTAGAGAAGCACAACTGCCCTCGCAGTTTGTTTTCGTTTGGCACGTCGCCACATTATAAATATCATTCCCGTTTTGTTGCATGCACTTTGGGCGCAGCGGTGGCGTCCACTTTCGCGTCACGGCTTCGCAAGCCCCTTGTGTTGTATAGTTGCTGATAAAGTTAGTGTTAAAGACATCTAGGCATCCACCAGTACAAGAGCCATGTGTTGGATTTTCAAGACAAAATGGATGCACGTTTTCTTTGTAGCCAATGTCGTAGGAATTAGATGCGGTTTTGCAATCACAAGAAAATTGCATTTTTCTATTACATTTGTAGCGCCGCTCTCCCCACGTAGAGGTTGGTAACTCGGAGAATGACCAATTTCCTTGTACCAAAGCCAAAAATTCACTTGTAGTAGTAGAGGAAGTACTTGTTATAAAGTATATAAAGCACAAAAAAACTAGTGGAATAGTCAAGTCACTGTGTTTCATTGTAGTAGTCTTGTATCACAATCTACAAAACGTATATACAGTTTTTTTCCAGAAACATAAAGGCGAATGTCAACTATAAATACATATTACGTTTTAGGATCATCCTTAACGGACGACGACATGAGTTATGTACAAGGTCATAATACTATTTTTAAAACTGATGAAACATTGTACTTTGGGACTGATTATGGTTTGGTCGAGGTAGAGAATCTATTGAAACAATTACAAGGAAACGAAACAGAAACTTTATACCAGATCTTTTTAATTGGCGGTAATCCTTTTCCTCTAAACTTTTTTAAATCAGAGGAAAGTTTTTTACGGCGGTATCCGGTACTTGCAAAATTTTTAAAGTATGCCACGGATGGCACAGAACGAGATGCGTATTCCATGCACAAAAAAAATAAGAACGTCCAGCTTTATATTATTAATCTATATACGGTACATGAGACTAATTTAATATTGCAATTATGAAAAACGGACTGTTCTTTTCCACTGGTGGGATTCACATCGCAACCTTGTTTGGAATGAGGATAGGATTGAAGGATAAAATACAACAAGTCGATTACTGTGGTGGTATATCGGCGGGAGCCTTTGTTAGTGCACTCTGTGCTACCTACAATGTCGAAGAGTTAGAGGACATTGTACTCAAACATTCACAAGATACGCTACTACAAAACCGACACAAATACTTTAATACCCTTGTCAGTGCACTTTGCAATGAATCGATTCTCGATGATAATAATTTAAAGAAATTAATACATAAACTGTTGGATGGCCGTGAATTACAAAAAGATCTGTTTATTGGTGTCACCAATGAAGATACAATGGAATATGAAGTAAAATACTTTGAAAAAGGTAAAGTGCACCCGTCCATGCCGGCATTTGTCCATGGCTCCATGTCCATGCCACTCTTCTTACCTGGTGTTAAATACGAAGAAAAAACGCTTACTGACGGAGGTATGTTCCATTCCTTGCCAGTGGAAGCAATAGATCAATGTATTCAAAAGCTTATCTTAGCTAACGAAAAGGAATTTACTATAACAATTTTATCTGCAAAACGTTTTGATGCAAAAATGAAACCGATGCAAGCAAAACATTTTATGGTTCCACATAAAGCTATTCGTATGTTGTATAGTCACGGTTATACCACGATGCACAACGACCATATCATACTAAACAAAACGATAAGTAATGCAGAGGAACATGGCTTGGGTATCCACTTAAATTTCTTCAGTATACCCGATGAAAAAATATTGTTCTACGACAAGCATGTGAAAATGAGGGATTACGGTAGTGTTGGGAAAGATACTGTCACTGCGCTGGTAACATTAGGAAAACAGATCGTGCACAACGCACTTTATAATAAATTAAAATTTTAATTATCTTCATCAACTTTTAACATGTCCAAATCGACTTCGACCGTCTGTTCAACCAGAGAACGCACCAAGTAAAATACTACTTCGACTTCTTCATCCTTACGTAACTTCAATGTACCCTGCTCAGTCTTTGGGAACCATATATGCCTATCAACTAAACTACCTTCGTAATAGACGCCAATAAACTCAAACACCATACCATTAAAAAGACATGCTTCGCTGGTTTTATTAATAAGGTCACCATAACGAATCGTCATCTTGTTCTTGTACTCATTTTCCACCCATAACGTGTTCAGGACATTCCACGTTTGTGTTTTTAACGCTGTAATTTTCCGTAAGTCTGTCATTATATATACTTGTGTTAAGATATCTTCCAATGCTTCCGTGATAATTGTCTCTTCCAGTGTAAGTACAAAATGCTCTTTCCTCGCATTCTTTAAACAGTTATAACACAACTGTGCGCCATTTAGGTTACTATCGCAATCGATGCACAAATCCCATTCAAGTCTATCTTGCATGAAAACAGGCTGAGCAACTACTGTATCTCTGCAAAAAGAAATATTACTTTCATGCAACTTTACTGTGGCATTAGTAAAAATAGCCAAGTAATTCAATATTTCGATATTCGACATACCATACAAAGCAACTGGAAGCTCAGCTGAAGTCAGTGCAATAGCAACACTGGCTTGTGGGACCTTTACAAATTCGTTATTTACGAATTTATATAACGATGACTGGAAATCTACAAGTACACCAGTTCTTTTAAACGTTTCATTGATGTACGATGTTAATATATCACATAGTGAAAGACTGACGTCTGTATAAGTTATATTAAATACATTACCAAAGTGTGGGCCTGTTACTCGTAATGTAAAATGGTACATGGTTATCTGCTTTTTCTTTTGTATTCTTTGTATTCTTTGTAATCTTTGTATTTCATATGTCTATTATGTTGTATTTTTCAATTTTTTCCCGCCAGACACGTGTCCAACTTCAATTGTACAGATACTAAGGTATATTATACAAAAAAACTAAAAAAAACACAAGAATGACAAACAAATATTCATAGAAGTAAAAATAAAACAACCGGATATATCTAATGGATTATCATAGCCAAGAAATTAAACAATTAAAGAAACACATTGAGTTTTTGGAATTTATATTACAAGATTTAGTATACATTGCTACAACTATTACCATAGATGGGGAGTGTTTTTACAATATCCGTGGCCCATGTGTTTACTACCAAAAAAATGCTTTGAAACAAATCTACAAAGCAGAAAGGGATGGTCAACGAACAGAAATTGTTTTTAATTATCCAAAAATGGGACATCGTTGCCGAGGTCAAAATATTTTTTACCAAAAAAGCAGCATATACAATAATAAAAATAACAACAAGATGAAACCTTGGTCTCCTTTGAATTGGAATATGAATCCAGAAATAGTAAATCACATCAATTTCCAGCGTTTTGGTGCAGTATTTACGAAAGACTTTGTGCCAGTAGCAATGGATGCTAATAATGTTTCCAAACAATTACTTCGTTGGTGGAAATCCCCGTGGTTATCTTAAGTCTATATATTGTAAAAAAAATAAATACAAATATGAAACGCAAAAGTGGTAATACAGAGAAAATACCAACAAAACGATCTAAATTTTATTTAATAAATGATGATGATAACCATGAGGTACTGGAAACAGGCTCCAAGCGAAAAATGGATAATATGCTACAACAGTATAAAGAATTTATACCTAAGCTGACTATTATGGATGAAACAACTTACAGGCAATTAAAAAGACAGAAATTGATGTCGGAACAAAGTACCGAGTATGAAATTGCTAAGAAAGAAGATATGGAGACAGAGAGATTGAAGCAATTGAAGGAAGATTTCAAAGACCGTGAAAAACGAAGTAAAATCTTTCATGACAGCTACCAGAAGCTGTTGCAATCTAAATAAAATAGTATATATAATTTTTTCCTCTGTTATAAAAAAATGTTTTACATAATTCGCTCCTATCAACAATCTTGGATGTTGTTTGTAGCAGCTTTCTTAGGTGGATTGTACGTATACTTAAAGGATAATGTTGACGATTGGCCAACAGTATTAGACGACAGCATAGAAATCGTAATTGCATCGGCTTCGGGTCTACTTGGATTTATTCTAGCCTTGAATTTAAGTGCGGCATTAAGTAGAAACGAATCGGGTAATTCTAATTTTAATGCATTTTGTGGTGATGTGTTGGCCATGGCAATGTTTGTATGTAGTTTAACAGTAGACAAAGACGTGGACGAAGCGCAATTTAAAAAGGTCAAAAATAATTTTCGCGACTTGCTACTCGCGGCACCGCAAGTGTGTAAATACACCTTTCGGTCAACGGTTGATGTCGATTTAATACCAGTTAAGTTAAAGGGAAGAGATTCCAATGGCAATCGCATGTCGGAAAAGTTATACCAGCGAAACAAAGCGATGTACTGTCTGGTAAAGCGTTACGAAGATATAGGTGCTATGGAAAGTATCATGCTTGCGATCAGTAATAATATACAAGAGTTGACTGCTATGAAAGCATTTGGTCCAAATGATGCGGCTCATATGGCCATGATTGGGAAATGGGAAAATATTTACAGTAGTTACGGGAATCTAGGCAATATGTTTTCTTACAGCTTCCCTCTTGTCTTGAATTGGCTGTTAAATATATGCCTCATTTTCTATATCATCTTAATGCCATACGGAATATCAGGTGCAAAATACCATGCAATATGGCTTTCTTTTATCGTAGCTTACTTCTACCTTGGTTTGTATATTGTTTCATCTAGAATTGGAAATCCATTCGAAGAGGGTATGCATAATCCAAACCAACAAGAGGAATTTGCCAAAGTCGGTGCAGCGGCCGAAGCAGCGCAAAAAGCAGTGGAAGTTTTGTTTAAAGAAGAGGCAGAAGTAGGATTAGACGATGTAGTATGTGAAACACCTATCGCAAACGTGCTACCACAACTACCCAATGGCATGAAAACATTGGCCAGAGAAAGAAACTTAGAATTCGGGGAAGTAAAGAGTTATAAATATTAAATTCTATTTTTTTTTATTATATCATTAATCTCTTCCAATATATTCGGGAGGTCGTTCGGAGTAATATTCTCTGGTGTATAATTCTTTGCGTAACCAATCTGTTGGAAACAATAGACAACAAATTCACTACAAAAATACTTATCCGGTAGGATATTCACATTACGCCGGAAGCATCCTACCCTTGGTACCCAAAACAACATTGCTTTTACATTGTCGTACTTTTTATGTAATTCTGACAAACAAAATGCCAAAGCATGCCGCTCTTCTTCTTTTGAAAAATCTGTAGTCACGGAAGACGTATAACGTGTATCTGGTAATCGATTAAACACATAACTGTCGTTTGCCGTTAGTAAACGTAAGTTCATTTCACTGGACCAAATAGTGTAAAAACACAACGATATGTCTTTTGTATCATCGGCTTTGTCAAAAATTTCATTTATACGAGACGTTAACGATTTGGCACGTTCGGCAATCTTTCCATGAGTAAATGTTTTTAAAGTTGTAATCCACTCCCTCTTTGTAAGTTTGAATACTAATTCACTGTGGCAAAATCCATCTGCACCGCCACCAGTAAGCCGGCTCACGAATTTATTAAAATATGTTTCGAAGCAGGCCTTTGGCTTCCACAAGAGAGTGTAAATCATACTTTTATTTATGCAAATTATCACATATATATAGGCTATTAAAAAGCTACAATAGATATGTATCGAGTTTGGCTTTTGACATGGCTCTGTTTTTCTTATGCCGTTGCAAAACGCCGCAGGAAACTACATGGTCAAGAGCTGCCACCTGCAGTCAAGCAATACAAAAATTGCAATAATTGCTACGCAGTTGTTGCTTACGATATTTTAAAATGGCACAAGCCGAAGCTCAATGTTACCGTAGAATCAATTATGGATGATAGTAAACAAACTTGTGCCGGAGGTACCGCAAAAAAGATTTGGGACCTCTACATGAGTAAAACCATTATTACTACTGCCAACATACCGAAATTATTAAGATTGTTAAAAAATGGACCGGTTGCCATTGCAGTAAACCGTGGGCACTTGGTCACCGCAATCTCGGCATCAAAGCACGGTGTGTTAGTGCGTGATCCGAGAGATGCAAAAGAGAGGATTATAACTAAAAAATTTTTTGAATATGTAACTTATCCTAAATGATAAAATAATATTTTAATCTCTCGTACAGATTGCATGCTGCACCATCCTATGCATACAACCATATGCACTGCTGTCGTACCCCAACGATAAAATCAAATTTTGCATATATTTCTTAGCTGGAGTATCGTACTTGCACCACATGAACCCTACCTCTGCCGGCGGACCTATAATGTACCATTCGATAATTTCATCTTTTAATTCATGTGCCTTAATTTGTTCTATTATCCATTGTAGATCTTGTGCCATTTTTTGTTCTAGTTCCATGGTTGTAAAAATCTTTTGCTATTTTTTGTTCTTATTTTCTTATTTTTAAATGTTTGTATTTGTTTCTTTGTTGTCGCTATGTATTTTTAATAGTCTATGTACTGTGTCCATTTATTTATCCGGCCAAAGCCCGACACGTGTCCATATAAATATACCTTAATTATACATTTCATGAACCTTTATTATCGAGACTATCGCTACCGTCGCCTTCGAGCGTTTCTGTTTCGAATTCAATACTACCACCAACATCGTATCGCATTGTAAGTGAGTAACCGACCTCTTTAAATCTGGTTTCGTTCACGTATTCCATCATCCCTTCATGGTTGTATGGAACATCTTTATTTGTCAAAAGTAAACTAAACATCTTCACCTTCCCCGTATTTACTTTAAACAAGTATACAAATGAATCTTTCTCGGCAACTTTATACAACTCATCAAAAAACACTCTCCAGTCTATACTAGGACTTCTGCCTGCGTCTTTCGTAAACATATCATACCAATCAACTGGTAAGTTTGTTTTGTCCTTCTTCTGGTAATCTTTTCCAATCTGTCGAATTGTCGTGTACATAAAACCATTAATGTATATTTGTCGATGATCCGGTTCATCAATCATGAAGTCGAATGGTGTAGGGCCTTCAGCGTCTTTTATCTTCTCTAATAATCTTGCATTTTGCCATGGTGTAATTTTAAAAGCTGCATTCTTTTTCCTCTTCTTATTTTTTCTAATCATTTTGAAAATAAAATAATATATAATATTTTTAAAAGAATTCAACTGTGGATATTTGGTGGACGTTCTATTATTTTACTTATCGTATTTTGTTGTACCCTACACTCTAACTCTATATAGAAAAAAGAAAACAAAAAATATATTTTTGAAAAAATACTTCCACCATTTAAAAAAGAATTCATGCCACGTGTCTTTAATAAATATAGTATTAAAATAAATAAAATACGGAAATGAGGGTAGGAAAAACAATAAAATGTATTAATATTTAAGTAATTATAATGATTAAACACCCTTTATTATTAGACGAGTCCTATCAAGACGACGAATGTAACAGTGATTGTGTCGGTTGCCAACTCTGTTTTATTATTTTAACTGTGTTTTGTTTTATTTGTGTTCTCGTATTCTTAGCCGCTCTTTTGTTATAAAGATGCATATCCCAAGACACATTTTAACAAAGGCAAATTGCAAAAAGAAACCTCGATACATACTATTCATTAATTTTCAATGTAGAAAATTAGCTACTATGCACGAAATTTCCGATCCTTTGATTTCTACAATTATAGAACATTACTTTGATTTAAAACAGGCTTATAAATGCATTGGGCAAAGTACATTGCATGCATTAACAAGAGATAATATGCAGTACTACATGAAGAAGGAGATGAAATGGTGTTTACAATATTTGAAACAAAACTGCCACGATACCTATAGTCTCTTCACGGATCAACAGTATGTTGTCAAATCTATTTTAGGGTCTAGTTCCCATAATAAAAATTGATCACCTTTCTGTTCGCCAGTTTCCTTATGAACACACCAACAATAACCGGTTGAACCATGGCACTGTAAAGGTCTGTAAAGGTTTATATCGACTTCATCACAACGGGGGATAAATACACCGATATGATTATTTGATTGAACCTCTAAACGTGCTTCCATGCATGGTTTACAACATACGAGAGAGAATAGTATTGATAGTAGTAAAGTATGTAATAAATATTTCATTGTTTATTTTATCTATTAAATTAATTTATACTGCTTCGCATACTTTTGGTTTTTTACCTGGATTCTTCTCAAACCACTGCGACCCACATGAACACTTTGCGTCATGAATATTTAAAAGCATAATACTCTTTAAACAAAAGAGACATTTATAATTATTTAACGATGCGTCAAAAGATTTAACAGTTGACGCCCCTTGTCGTTTTTTTATAGATACCGTACCGTTGCGACTACGAATCATTCTTTACACTTGCAACCAAACTGTCCTGTCTTCTTGCATATACTTAATTTATAGGTTGGTGGAATCGCTACGTCATTCAGTGTTTCTTCCACGGCATAATGTGTATTTATTAAATCATCGATCTTTCCATTGTTTTCGTTTTCAATTGTTTTCATTTTATCCAACACCGGTTGACTCAAATAACATTCTTGAAATTTAATGTACGGCAAGAGTTTCTCTACTTCTCTTAAACAAGTCAATTTCTTAGACGCATTTTCTGTTGTTTCGTACAACGCGTTGTAAAGCAACACACGACTAATTAAATATTGATGCAGAGCGATATTCCCATATTCATGCCGTGGCCATACCTCGCCGAACGATTGCATAGCGGTAGCGAAAGCTACGACGCTGGTTTTACCCGACAATTTACTAGACACATGTAATGTATGACAGCCATGCGTGAAGCATAGTAAGGATTTGATAAACAAAGGGGTCACGACAGACGGTACCGTTGGTAAGATCATTAATTGTGTTTTCCACTCTCCAAACATTCCTAGCAAATGAGTTAAATTACCTTTCACATCCTTATACAATTTAACGTTATCTGTTTCTTGGTGCAATGCACGTCGTAGGTTTTCGATAGCATTTGCCATCGTAGCCATGTAATATTCAAAGAACAATGACGTGGATAAGTACTGCTGCTTTCCAATATGCCAGCAGAAAGTCATTGGCTTGGTATCTCTTATTTTATGGATAGAAGACACGTCCCGTAGCATCTTTTTCAACAATCCTTGGTATTTTGTTAAATCTTTTTGCCTATAATTACTTAAACACAACAAATCATACGCTTTCTTGCCATTGACCTCAATATGATCTTCGTAGTTACAATGCCCAACGGGCGACATTTTTAAACCAAATGAATCTTTTTTTTGGAAAAAATTTAATATTAATTGACTCATTTTGACATATTCCTTAGGATAATATATAGTAGCTATCTAGGAAAAATATAATCATGTGCTTTCCTTTTTGGTGGAGGAAAAAAGAAATAGAGAACAAACCTATTATTGAATTAGAACCATTTGATGAAGAACCCGAGTACGAAGAAGATGAAGTACAACGAAAATTTATTACAACATTTAATGATTGATAACTTGTACTATATATATCATTGTAGAAGTGAAAATAAATGGCCAATCTAGTCGATACTTCCCAGATAGCTTCGGACACATTACTTAATTCAAAACTTGCAGTATGTGAAACGGAGATACAATCTCTTACGGCTGATAAATTATTAATAGAACAAGATTTGTATGAAGCAAACGAGGCACTGGAAAAGTTGCGGAAGGAATTGCAATTGAACATTGCGAACATGGTCACATTACAACAAGACAACGACAAGATGAAACAATTAATACAAACATTATCGGGTGAGGTGGAAACCTACAAAGGACAACTGATACCACAAGAGGACTTGCAATCAAAACTGAAGCAGCTGACAGAGGAGAAGGAAAAATACGGTGCAGATTTTACTCAATTTAAGAAAGATAGTGCGAAAGACCTAGGTAAATTAAAAAATATACATCAAGAAAAAATAGAAACATTAATGAAAAATCATGCCGATGAAGTACATAATTTACAAAATCAAGTAGTAGAGTTAAAAGGTGAGCGTACCCTGTTACTGGATGACCATAAAGATGTAGTCACTGCACAAGCAACTCGGCTGCGAGCCTACGAACACCAAATAAATTTATTAGAGACGCGTAATAATAGATTACAAATGAATTTGGAGTTTTCTATCAAACCCAAAACTACAGAAATAGATACACAAGGGAAAATACAAAAATTAGAAGCGGAAAGAGAACACCATTTACAACAAATGCAAGATTTGTCGAACAGGATGGCAATGTCCCGCTTGAATCAACATTATGACTTCCGGTCAAAATCCTTATTTTAATATTACTATGTATATACCATTATCAAGGTGTGCCGAAGTATACCCCTGCCACAGGAAGCTGCTGAGCCGGGTTCATATATTAAAAGACGCGTGTCGATAAAGTAAATCTTTAAAAAATCTTTGAAAACAAATAGAGATATAAGAAAAACTATACACAACTTTAAGCTTGACAAAAGTAGTGAAGAAAATGGATTGTTTTGACTTTATTCATGACGAATACAAAGATTTTGATATCTATGACTATAATAAAAGCATATTAAATGAATATGTGGATGAAAAAATGCCCACATGCATTGATGAATCCAACAAAAGGAAAAGAACTGAAGAGGATGAAGATGAAGATTTACTTTTAAAAAAGAAGAACATGTTGCAAATTGGTGACAAACTGCATAACACTTTAAGAAATAAATCGTGGGTAAACCCGAAACGTAGGAAACTATATAAAAAGTATCCTTACACGTATTGCGAAACACATTTTATGATGGTTAACTTTAAAGCAAGGAAGATCAACGAATGTTTGGGAAATATTACTACATCATACAAAAAAAAATTATCTCCTGGGCAGTTAATGGTATTCAATCTTTTTGATATTTATGTTAACCAACACAAAGATTGCAGGAAATCAGCGTGTCCAGTCTCTTATAGAGATTGTATACAAGTTCGTTCTTACTTAAAACATTTACTTGCACCAGTGCATAAAGTTTGTCGATTTAAACATCATTGCAAGTGGGAGGAACAACATCTATTTTACAAAAAACTTGTAAGAAACTACTACATGAAACATAATAAAGTTGTATGTTATTCGATTAAACTATAATCGTTTTCTATGTACAATACTATCTATGTAATAGATAAATGCTGATAGAATAATGATTACTATCAACAGTAGAATTAAATATAACGTTAGATTGTGTGTTAATTGAAGGTAACATAAATCGAGACAAATTGTATTTTTTGGACAGATGAAAGATACATCGACGTAATCAGGAACAAAACACTCTTGGTGGCTGTTGCATTGTATGGAATCGATGAAGTATATCGGGTGGACAACTTGTAAGCTACCGGCTAATCCCTTTTTATAAATAGAATACGTGAAATGTGTATCAGAGGTATTACAAAAGGTAGTCATTTTAAAAGGTATAAATTATATAATATAAGTATATTAAAATATGGAATTTTCACTTTACGCATTAATAATTACGAACCTTGTTTGTTCTAGTATTTACACATCTTACATTTTCTGCGCGCAAATTATTATCTTTCCATTGATGAATGAAAAATATTATGCCGATCATTTAGATCGATCCACCAAAGCATATACACTCTTTCTCGTCACGGAGTTTATTACTTCGGTCATTATGACAATATATGACGACGTATTAATTATCCCAATGATACTTTTGTTGATTGCATACATATTTATGATTCTAATGTATCGTTTGGAAGATCTATTTATTAGCCATATCATAAACGATGATTACGATAAATTTCGAGTCTATGGTTGGGTTGTTTGTGGACTTTGTTTTATTCGTTGGTGTTTCCTGTACCTATACGTGTTATTCGCTGACTAAAAATGTGCTACGTTCTTTTCTTGCACGTCTTTTTGTGTGTTGACCAGTGTTCTCGTTGACAATCTTTGGAACAGTAGCGAACGTCTTTACAACGTTTACAAATACCACCGCAGCAGGTTCCATTGTTGTTGCGAGGAAAAGGTGGATTCTTCCCGTAACCTTTGTTGCAATTTGCACAAATTGGTATTTGTTTTAGCACATGCGTTTTGCCATTAACTGATACACATTTTGTTTCTAAAGACGTTGAAGCCATCAATTTTTGAGCCTCCGCCAAAGTAACTTCCACTTCACCATTCGTACCGTGAATTATAACGCGAAAATCTGCATTGGGGTCGCTTGGTATCGTATTATGATATTCGACCTCCATTTTATATCCATCACTATTGTGAATAGGACTAGCAGTACTTTGTTCTTTAACAAAAACATAAATCTCATCACAAAATGTTTTCACACGCTTTAACTCGTCTGTTGATAGTAGAGTTAACTTCCGAAGTTGTAAAGTTAAATTTTTCGTAACCGGTGTGAGTTGACCGTCAATATAAGATGCCTCCGGTGTAATTTTAATATATGGTTTCCCATCGAATACAAAGGCTGGGCGAACAGGTATAGTATTTGCGCCAAATGTACGATTTGTTAAGTCATGAAGTTGTTCCTTTAATTTATTTTTTGAAAGATGTTCCAATGCATTGCAAAATATTTTTATTTGCTCCACGCTTAAATCTCTATATGTTAAATAAACCATTGTTCCTTTCGTTTCTTAATTTCTTTCTTCTTTTCTTTTTGTTTTCTTTTCTGTTCTTTTGTTTTTCTTTTTCTTTCGTACTAATATTTATAAT
>NZ_PABT01000005.1 GCF_002699205.1 Allomuricauda sp. | reverse complement strand
AAAAAGATGATGAATCATTTGATGAATCATTTGATGAATCATTTGATGAATCATTTGATGAAGCGGACGATGAAGCGGACGATGAAGACAATGAATTTAAAAACCGTTCACCTAAACCTATAAATTATGATACGTATAGAGATAAAGATCAATATCTTCTAGATCAAAAAAAAATACAAATAAGAAAAAGGTTTCTTTGTTTATCACCAGAAATTAATTTAAAAGACATGAAGATTAAAGATGAAATTAAAGAAAAAATTCTTAATTTTAAACATATTGACAATACGAATGATTTAAGCGATACGGAGAAACATGTATACAATGTATTGCAGTTTGATCAAAAAATCGAAAAACAAATGAAAGTGATAGCTCAACAAGAAGTGCCTTGTGAAACAGACAAGAACAGTTTGATAAAATTAAAAAAAAGAAAAAAAGATATACGAAATCAATATTCAGCAAAAATTCATAGGAAGCGTACGAAGTTTTATTTGTCCAATTCTTACGAAGAACATAAAAAATGTTATGATTATAATCTAGAATTACGTAGTAAAATAAGGAAGTTAGTATCGGAGAGAAATTATTGGAAATCTCAATTTGAAAAAGAATTATGAATTAAAAAAAATACATTTTAAAAGTCTCAACGCCCACCTTTGTAAGTTTGTGGTTTTGGGATACTTTGTGGCCGCTGGGTTCCAGTTTTAGATAAACTTGTTATTCCTGATTTTTTTGTTGTTATTCCGGTTTTTCCTTTAAATGGCATCTTTATAAGTTATAACTTAATGTAGTAAAATATATACTGTTTTTTTCATACTTTACAAAAAAGTTTTTCTTTCGATCCCTTCGTATGCATGTATTGAGTTATCTTTTTCGCTGCACTCGCTAACAATAAAATCGACCCTACGTAACCACCGGCCCCGCCAATCAAAAGACTTCCTATTGCAATCCCTAGAAACAGTTCCTTCTGTTTGTTGGATTTACCAACAGGTGAGAACAACAGGAAATAGACTACGACGATGTTTGGTATAATATGGAGAATAAACGTAATAATATTCTTTTGATTGGTAAATTGGATAGTAATAAAGTATTGCAACATGACATCCAACATCCAACTGATGTAGGCAAACGATGCTATTTTGGGTAGAATTTCCCATGTTCGACTCCGACTGAGTGGCCACAACAGTAAATATAAAATGGATAACACCAAGAAAAAGTATGGCATGTAGAAAGTTCTGGTCCAAATTCGAATACGTTGCACAATGTATGGTAAAGCTAATGTGTAATCAAGGATGTTAAACGGTGCTGTTGCACCAATGGATACGGCATAGTGCGCTCCTTTAATGCGCCCTGTTACCTCAATAACTACAGTAGTATTTACTTCTGCTGTCTTTGCCACTTTAAATACCTTTTTTAAGGAAACCATATGGACAGGATCGTGGTGATATTGTTCTTGTATTGGAAATTCTGTCTCGTGGCTCGTAATTTGTAATACTAACACTTCGTCCTTTGTTGCCACTGGTAAAAACACTTCTAACAAAATTTCTTCACCAGTTTGAAAATTAGCAGCAAAAAATTGTTTGTTTCTTGTATTTACTTCCGAAAATTCTGCATATACCATCTGATACGTTGTCGGGTGGTTAAAAGTATAGTCGTTGTCTACAAGAAAAACTGGTGAAGCGGCAGCCAAAGTCGATAGCAGAAACAATAACAATACTTTCATTTTAAAGACTTGTAGCGGAGTAATATAAGTGTTTTTATGGACTCCATTAAATGGCCAACGAAAGATGAATGTTGGGAGATATGCAAAACCATGTTGGTTAAACAAGGTGCAACTCACCAACAAAAAATTAGTTTTAATGCATTTATCACAAGGGAACTGCATCAAGTTATATACAAATTGTTTGCCTTTGAAAACAAGGTTGGTCTTGATCTATCTAAAACCTTCATTGTGAAGTGTAAAAACGTAGTTGTGAAGAAGACTATTTTACTAAACAATGACATCGAAACAATCACACCGGAAAACGTGATACCAAATGCCACTAACGCACGCGTACTACGTAGTAGTTTGGTCAGTCCCGTCTATCTAACACTATCCTTTGAAATGTGGGATCGAGACAAGGTGGAGAGGGAAGAGATACAACACATGCTACTTTGTTATGTCCCAATCATGGTAGGTAGTGTCATGAATATTGGTCACAAAAAATATAATATTTGTGACGACGGCTACTTCATTCTTGGAGGGAATGAAAAATGCATCATTGCACAAGAGCGAAAGATAGATAGAGAAGTCATTGTGACAGGCAATACATGTGTGTTTAAAGATCCATGCTTTACCACCATATGGCACCTTGAATTAAAAAAAGATGCCAAGACAGGACGTTCCATCATTGAAATTGTAACAAAGCATGGTAGCTGTGACGTTGCAGTCGTTTTTGCCGCCCTTGATGTGTCGGAAGCAGAAATATTTCCAGTTATGACAAGGATGCAAACCAAATTATGGAAGGAACGAAGCCCTCAAGAGCGATTACATTTTTACAAAAGTATATTCCCAGAAAAAGAGGATATATGCATCAGGCATTTTTTTACACTTTGCTCGGTCAAACAATTGCTCTATATGACGTATTGCTTGAGTATGAAAATAAATACGTTTTCAAGGGATCATATCGGCTTCAAGCGCGTTGAAAA
Source organism: Allomuricauda sp. (assembly GCF_002699205.1). Taxonomy (GTDB): domain Bacteria; phylum Bacteroidota; class Bacteroidia; order Flavobacteriales; family Flavobacteriaceae; genus Flagellimonas. The sequence goes on along the minus strand of NZ_PABT01000005.1, from coordinate 10,141 downwards.
TGTTTCGGAACTTTTGACCGCAGTGCTAGAGAAATCCCTGTTGCGCGTCGTGCAAAGTTTTAAAAAACGCATCATTAATTACATCAATCGAAACCCCGGGAAAAAAATGATAAAAGGCGTCACCAGGGCACTGGACTCACGCGTATGCACCGAAGCATTTTTCTACAGCTTATCGACCGGCAACTGGCCCAGCCGCGGTCGTAATTCAAAAATACGCACCGGCGTGGCGCAGTCCAGGTCCAACTACAACTTCAGCTCGATACTCAGCCAAGCCAGACGCATACACACTGGCGATGAAAAACGCAGCATCATTGATCAGCGTGAGGTGCGCGGTGAACATTTTGGCTACCTAGCACCTTACGATACAGCTGAGGGGAAGTCATGTGGCATAAACAAGCATTTTGCAACACTGACTACAGTATCCATTGAATTTGATGACAATGTAATTAAGAAATATTTCGAGGACAAAAAAATAAATATGCATCAGATTGTTGTTGGCGACCCCTACATCATTGTAGTGAATGGTTGCCTGTTGGCACAGGCGAACGATGAGCAGCACTTGAGTATGATTGCAAAAGAGCTACGGCAATACCGGCGCGTTGGAATTATCGACAAAGGGGTCTCAGTGCTGTTGGAGCGCAAATGCATTAACATCCGAACCGACAGTGGAAGGATATTGAGACCACTCTTTGTATTGGAAAACCTCTATGCCGAGGTAAAGTCTAGGAAGCTGAGTTCGCAGTTTGAAGATCTACTGCAACAAGGTATTATTGAATACGTCGATGCAAGAGAAGAAGATTCCCTGTTGGTAGCACCAAACTTCAAGTGCCCTCACATCTACGAATGTACGCACGCGGAGCTGCATAATACACTTTCGCTCTCGATGAACACCAACACACAAGCACCGTTTTGCAATCACAACCAAGGTCCAAGGATCACCTATCAAAATGCCATGGCCAAACAGAGTCAATCGGAGCTTCCACAAAATTACAGGGATTTACTTTACACGCGCTCGCACTACATCTACTACGGTCAAAAACCACTGGCTTCGACCAAGCTAGGCACCGTGCCTGGCATGCCCGCCGCTTCTGGCCTCAATGCCATCGTGGCCATCATGCCCTTCCTCGGCTACAACCAAGAAGATAGCATCATAATCAACCAAGCTTTCCTAGACAGAGGTGGCTACCGGACCTTGGACGTCAAGACTTTTAGCTACTCCGGCTCCGAGCACATTTCCAAGCGCCCAGCCAGGGAGCATTGGAAACGTAGCGAAGCCTCTAAATTCAAGAATATTGATGATGATGGCCTACCAACACCTGGCAATTATTTGCACAAGGACGATATTATTCTTAGCAAATTTGATGAAGATGAAGAGGCAGTCTTACACGACACATCTGTAAAGGCAAAAGATAAACATGGTGTCGTGGAGCGGGTCATCGTTGGGCACGGAAAGAGGCGCAGGAAAGGAGAAGGTGAAGAATCTGCAAAGATTAATGTCATGACTTACGAGATGCGGGTCCCGGAAATAGGAGATAAGTTTGCAGTACGTATAATTTTTTTTAACACTTTCCAAATACCTTTTTCTAACCAAACATTAGTCACGACATGCACAAAAAGGCGTCATCTCGATGATTTTTCCAGAGGAGGACCTGCCTTTCATCGCAGCTGGTCCAAATGCTGGCATACGGCCTGATATTATCATGAGCCCTCATGCAATTCCTACGCGCATGACAATGGGGCATTTGCTAGAATGCTTTGCGTCAAAGCTTGCCTGTTACAACGGCAAGATGGCACCGGTAGCCACGGCATTTGCAGATAATGATATTCATGCCATGGCAGATGAAATGAAGTCCTACGGATTTCACCCGTATGGCGATGAATGCCTGATCGATGGCCGTACGGGGGAGATGATGACCGAATCCAACATTTATATGGGACCGGTATACTATCAGCGCCTGAGGCACATGGTTTCGGATAAAATACATGTTCGTACGCCTGGCGGAGCCAGGTCTATATTGAGTAAACAGCCTGTAGCAGGTCGTGGAAACGGGGGCGGTCATCGTGTAGGCGAGATGGAGAGCACTGCCATAGCTGCGAACGGAGCAGCACTGGTGCACAAAAGCATTTGGCGACAATCCGACAAATCAGAATGGAAATATTGCAAGTGTGGTACCTACAATGCATTAACGGCTTTACAATGTATTGCTTGTAAATCGATGGAATTAGAAAAGATTGAGGTTCCCTATACTTGGAAATTATTATGCGATGAATTGCGACAATGTGGTATAAAGGTGACGTGAATGTAAAGTAAAAAAAATGAATAGAGGGAAACAAAAGAGTCGTGTCAACCGAGCAGGAAGTCGAATTTACGATGCTGATGAGAACGACCTATTTGGAGATAAATGTAACAGAGAGGCCATTAAAAGCTTGAAAAACAAACTGCGTCAGGAATGCATGAAAAAAATAGAGAAAGACAAAATGGAGTATGAAAAACAAATTAGAGAACAATTACTTCGTCTTCGTCAAATGAGTCTGGAACAAAGGAAGCAAGAAAGAAGAATAAAACAACAATGCAAAGAAACAATTGCGATGAAAAAGCGGCAATGGAACGGAGAAATGGAAAAATTAAAAAAGAAGATAAAGAAAAAACATGATATTAAAATCAATAAATTAAAGGAACAAATAAAACAACTGACAGAAACACATAAGGAGGACCAAGAGCAATTGAAAGAAAAAGAGTACACGATAAAGGAGTTAAAAGAGATAATTGAAACATTAAAGATAAGTAGAAGGTTGTTTGAGAAATTAGTTAATAAGCATATTATTTACAGAGACGGTCACTTTGAAGAGTACGAAATGACGAGGAGGGATTTTGACTCGTTTGTTAAGCGTTTAGAAGCTATGGAAGTAGACTACAATGAAATTGGAGCAAGTGGTTTGCCAGAAAAACAAATTCGAGAGATGAGAGAGAAAGTAGAGCAATTAAAAAACGAGTTGAGACGCTTGCAGCGAGAAGAGTCGCTATTAAAAAAGCAAATCAATATGAAAAAAAAGTTACAATCAACACTGACATCGAAAGCGACAAAGCCAATGTCCAAGAAAGAAGATAGAGCCAAAGAAATGGAACGAAAGAGGAGTGAGGCACGGAAAGCAAGATTAAAAAGGTTTGGAAACAATTTAACTTTCGAACCTGCTGCTGCTGGAAAGGATGAACAAGATGAAAAACCAAAAGGATGTGAAGCACTTCTTTACCTGAATAAACAGTACAATAGAGGTCGGGAAAAGAAAGAAACATTGAAGCAAACTGGTGAACGTCATAGTTTTAGTAAACAAAACATTGAAGCATGTGAAAAAGCTGCAAAACAGGGGAAAGAATGTGACCGAACAGCATCAGAAAAAATAAAGGAAATAAAACGAATAGTAAACCAATTAAAATTTTAAACAAACATGTCATACGGTGCATCCTTTACTCTATGTGTAATAAACTCTATTCCCCAGTAAACTGCCATCGTCAAACAAATACAAAGATCATCGTTCCCTCCTTTAAATTTTCCAGTGTACACAACACGTGGAAGTGCAAACCCACGCTGTGGCTGCTGTATGATGCGCTTGAAAGCCAGGATTTGTTTTTTGAAGTCTGTTATCGCCCGTGCTTTGACATCACCGATGCCAGTCGGGTTTGACACGACCAAATTATTCCATAGCTGCAGGGACTCTTGACAAATATATTTCTGGGTTTCCATGGTATACAGTTCTTTCCTTGTTGCCGTGGTAACCACGCCTGTCCTAGCTTTCTCGGTGATCGTCCAGACTTTGCGATAGTTCCGCAGCATGTAGCGCATATGGTCGCTTTCGTGTCCCAAATTTGATTCAGGAATAAAGATAAACCAAGCATCTTTTAGCTCCTCTTGCGCTCGAAGTGCATCGATGTGTGCCGTCAGTAACCGCTGGATCTGCTCGTGTCCCTTCGTGGTTACCGAGTCCAAGCCAACGACGATGATCTTGTTGAATTCAATAACGATGGAGACGAGTCCCATCTGAGAGGAACCACCACCATTTGGATCGCAAGCCACAAAGACAAACGATGGTGTTTTTTGCAATTCGTACTGGTCCATCGAGAACATCTTATCGACATACTTTTGCTTAAACACGCTTTGAAGGTCCTGNGTGATGACACCCATCGATTCCCGCTGAAGTAGATCAACTTGGTCGCCATATATCTGCTTGACCATATCGAATTTGGCGATACTCTTCCATGGAGCTAAAGAAATTGTTAGTATTAAGTTAAGTTAAAGGCAGAAGAGTAGATTAACTTACGTATCTCATCGGTCATATGCGGGCAACGCTCCGGGTGGTCCGATTCTTTGCATGCATCGCAGACTAAGGACACCTCCAAGGTCACGAACAGCGGCGACCCATCAGGCAATTTCATGTCGAACATAGCAGAATAGAAATTCATATCATCTTGCGGTGTGCTGATGCAGATCAGCGCCGTTGCTTCCACCTCGAGAAGCGGGACGATCACTTCATAAAACACTTTCGTGTCCATGAACGCGGCCTAGTAAAAAGAAAAAAAATAGTTAGTAAATCATAATATTAAAAAAAGGATCCTTGGGGGAGGATCGTAGTACCATATCTAAGCTTATATATCTTTTACTCAAACACGCTGAATTGCTTCGCTTTGCGGGCAGCTAGGCCAAAGGTCATAGGCTCCGGCACGGACGTATCCTCTGCGTAGTCCCAGATATGCTCAAGGTCCAAGCTGAGGTCCTCCTCGAAAAGCTTGTTTGGTGGCTCTTTAGGTAACGTGTAGGCTCCTCCTAGGTACGACCAGACCGTATTTAATTGGTTTATTGAAATTAATAACATTTCCCACCACGTTTTAATAATGTCTTCTTTTTTTCTCATGGCTCGTGTTGTTATAAGTTTTCCATCTTTTAAATAGTTTCCGTATCCTTTATTTTCTAATACATTTACTATTTCAGGATGAGTCCTTAATAGAGCTTTTAAGAGGTTTATTATTTGATTTCTTGCCGGCTTCTTGTTGTAAATGGCTTGTAACTTATTCAGTTGCAATTTGATTGCATTTACTTCGTCTTCATTTATACTTTCTACTGTTTCTTCCAATTGCTTTTCGCTCTCTTCTTCTCTGACTTTCTTGGCTGTTTTACCAACTACTTTTGCACCCTGTTTTAACCGTTGTATGTTTTTGGTAACATTATTATTATTATCTGCACCAGCCAACTTCGATTGTTTCCATTTTTCATAAACCTTCCTGAGCTCCTTGCCACTACTACTTAAACTTCCTGTTTGATAATTTTCCGCCTCTCTAACTGCTTTACCCCATTCCCGTAATAATGATCTATATCGAGCGCTGCCTTCGTTGTAATTGTCCAAGGCGTTATCCATATCATCTGTACTCAAATAGTCAAACTTTCGTGAAGTATCATCCTCCTCCTTTCTTTCATCGTCGGCATTGCCATCCTCGCTCTCATAGTCATTGGTTTCAGCTTCACACTCTTCTCTACTTTTCAATCGCTTGAATCCCCAGTCTTCGAAGATCGTCACTCTTTTGGCTGTTCCGAGGCCACCAGCATCATCAGTATAGGGACTGGTTAATACCGTTTCTGGGCCCTTATCCTTCATCAATGCTTGTTGTAGCAAGTATCGTCCTAAGTTTCTTATTCCGGTTCGTTTCACAGCAATATCGTGTAGGACTGTTACATCGACATCAACCTCATTATTATCTGTTCCCTCATTGCCAAGACGTTCTTTATCATCAATAAATATATGATTTTCCACCGATAGTGTGCAAATACCGACAAAATTAAGAGTAACTGCCCCTAATGTTTTATTTATTGTTATTGGACTGGTGTTAGCATCAGTTTTCATCAAAAAGTATATCTTCATACCTTTAACCTCCGGTTGCCCATCAACCTCCGGTTGCCCTTTAACCTCCGTTTTCCATTTTTCAAATTCTTCATAGCCAACCCTCCAAGGCATCAGTTTCGCCCAGTCTGAACTTGGAGTAGCAAATTGGGTGCTATAAAATGTCTTGGATATTAAAGCACTAATATCTTTTTCTGTAGCTGGCCTTACGAAGTAAGAATTTCCAACTTCCGTGTTTTTCAAAATGTCACTTTTGCATCCAATGTAATATTCTGTATTTTCATCTAAGCCAATAATTGCACAATAGTCATCCAGATTGCATACATCTCCTTCTCGTGCTTTATTTTCTGCCATAATCCTACTTGCTTCTCTTTCTTTTTCTCTGGCTTCCCTTTCTTTCTTTTCCGCTTCTTCAAATGCCTTTCGTGCCTTTCGTTGATTTTCCGCAAGTTTAGCTACTTTTATCTGCTCCTCTAATGGTTTTTTAAAATTAGTTAAACCTGTTTTAACAGGTATATATTTTCCGGTCCTTGTTTCTATCATTGCTCCTTTACATGTTTCATCAACTGATTCTCGTTCTCGTTTGATCTCACTTAATAATCGTTGTAACTCGGCCACACTCTTCTTTTCATAATTTTGCATCTCAGCAGCATACTTGTTGTACAAGTCTCGGCATTTCATGTTTTTAGCATTTTCCGTGGACAAGTCATTGATTTGGTCATCTATATCATAATTATATCTAGCTGCTATATACTCTTCAAACACATCTAAAAAAACTTTTAATTTTTTGATTGCAGTAGATACATTTTTCTTCTTAACATTGATTCCAATTTGTTGGATTTGTGCATCAATCAACAAGTTTGTCACGGATATTATCAACTCTTCATATTTATTTACAAGATCGTTATTCGCTCCTCCACAGGCTCTTTTTGCCAATTCCAATGCATTCACTATCTCGTTTATATCCGTTTGATTCAAATAATCTAATGTTAAGTAAAACTTTTTTAAATTATTAACAACTGTCAACTTCTTTTCACATTCTTCTTCTCTTTGTTTTCTAGCTGCTTCCTCGGCTTCTTCGGCTTCTCTTCTAGCTGCTTCTTCGGCTTCTTCGGCTTCTCTTCTAGCTGCTTCTTCGGCTTCTCTTTGTTTTCTAGCTTCTTCGGCTTCTTCGGCTTCTCTTTGTTTTCTAGCTTCTTCGGCTCCTATTTCCGGTTCGAGCCTCTCCTTAATTTTACGTTGGATTTTAAGAAATTTCTTACCTTTTCCATCGCATGCTTTCTCAGCTTTTTGTAGTCGTTCCTCCAAATCCCTCTTTGCTGCTGAATTCAATCGCTTAACTTTTTTTAGTTCTTCTAGTATTTTTTTTGCTTTTTCTACTTTGCTGTTGCACTTCTTCTTCTGTTTTTCCTTCTGTTTTTTCTTCTCCTTTCGGTTTTTAGCGGCGGGATCCAGCTTGGCTTGCCGAGCTGCACGCTCGGCCTCCTGAGCTGCACGCTCGGCCTCCTGAGCTGCACGCTGTTGCCTCTTGTTTCTGATAATCTCTTCATCTCTCTCTCTTCGGTTTCTAGCTTCGGCATCCAGCTTGGCTTGCCGAGCTGCACGCTCGGCCTCCTGAGCTGTACGCTCGGCTTCTAGGGCATCCTTTATCATGTCGTTTATCGTTTGTATTAAACCATCATACATTTTTTTCTTCTTTTTGTCTCTGCATAAAAGTCGTCTCTTTTCGACTTCATCTTTGAACTTTTTATATGCATTTAATTGTTCTTTTTCATCGTTTATCTCGTTTATTCTAGCAAGCATTGGGTTTAATTCTGTAAAAAATTTATCACATAGGTCGCGTATTTGTTTCTTTTTCTTTGCCTTTTTTTCTTTGTCCCGTTTCTTTTTTGCTTTTCTGGCTCGCTCTTTTGCCTTTGCTTCTAGCTCCTCCCTCAACCTTCTTTCCTTTGCTCGAGTATCTGCTTGATAGGCTGAGATTTTTTTCAAGATAGCTTGGTGTTTTTCTTTAATTTCTTTCATACGTTTTGATTTTAAATTATATGGCAGTTCCGCGGCTTTGTAATTGCATTTTCTTAAAGCTAATTTTGCTTCTTCGTATAGTTTATCGTAGTCCCTTGACTTCAAGCCAGGTTTTACGTTTCTATCAACTTGATTTAGCAGTGCCAAACAATTTTCTTGTTTTGCCTTTTTTGCACGCATTTTTCTCTGGCCACTAGAAATGCGTTTCAAAATACCTCTATTTTTCCTTGCCAACGCTTTGTACTCTGGCATATTTCGTAAAGTGGCTTTGAAGTATGTACCGTTTTGAATATACTTGCTCAAGGCCTTATCCATTACCTTTACTATTTCTTTATCACCTTGACTTGCTTCGTATCCCATCTGTCGTAATTTGACATTATTCTCGGCATTTCGCGCTGCTATTCTCTTCACCTCTTCAATTCGCTTTTGTCTTCGAGATTTCGACATACTTAATTATGTTGTATATCACGACAATATATAGGTTAAAAATATTAGAAATGCTGGTAAAGGCCTATGGTGTGACGCTAGTGCATCTAGAGATGATATGCGAACAGCTTCGGATACCATTGCAGGATTTTATGAACTGGTTAGACTATTGTTATTTTCCCTATATGTTGGTCAAGCACCCGCGGCAAACTTACATGGAGACGGATGCCTTTGACCGCGTGCTCTTAAAGTGGGGCCGAAAGCGGATGATACACGAGTGGAAGATGTTTACTGCCAGAAAGAACATCAAACGGAGCTTGAGCAAGAGCGATAAGTGCGAGGTAGCGGCGTCGCAAGGCTGGTGCTGTGCTCGGTGCAAGGAAAAGCTAGATGCCAACTTTGAGGTAGACCATGTGGTCCAATTCTGTATTACGGCGGATGATTCAAAACACAACCTACAGGCTTTGCATCCATATTGCCACAAACAAAAAACAAAGGATGATGCCTATTTATTAAACCCGCATTTTGGTTATGAAGCAAACCAGCGCCTCCAGTGTGATGAACAAAACCGAATTGAGCTACAACAAACTTTTCAAGAAGAAAAAACCGAAAATAACATTTTTTCAAACTACTTTTTCCAAGAACCCGATTCGCTTTGAATTTGAAGTCCTTAGCTGTTGCTTGATTCCGATGCTAACTGTATTGGAGAAGATCCGGCTACTACGCGTGTCCAAGGGTTTTTATGCCTGCGTCAAGCGGCAGTTAGAGTGGCACAAAATTCAACCGCGGAAAGAGTATGAAGGGTACTTTCACTTTATCCAAACGTACTTCAATAGCACGACCCTTTTGCAAAATTTTTTACTAGACCGCTTTCGACAATTGTTGCAGCAAGGCTTGGCAAAAAATAATTTGTCCAAATATAGCGTATCCGATGAAATGTTATCGGTATTTGTTTATTACTTATGCACCAAAAATAGAAAGTACCTGCAACGGATTATGCACACGCTGGTTCCGCATTTGGATCCTGTGTCCAGGCGCTCGTTTCGGCGTGCTTGGCTGCGTACAGAGAAGTATCTTCTTCGACAAAAAGAAAGACCTATAAAAGCACGAAGTCAGATAGAAACAAGTACAATGAATAAAGTAGTAGATAAATCTATATCCAGTGCGTCGAAAGATGTTTCCAACTGCCCCTTACCAGCTGATGACGATGGAGTAGTCACCTTGACTGAGGAAAATTTAAGACAACACAACAAGCGGAAAGGTTCTCGGCCGACACATAGTCCAAAGCGTTACAAGCCCGATCTCACCAATTTAAAGGATGATATATCAGCGTCGGAAGTAGGGTCCGAGGAGGTTCCGATCGAGGAACGGTCCGTCGATTCCCAATCAGCTGGTAGTTTGAAGGATTTCGTTGTAGACGACGAGGAGGAGGAGGAGAATCACCAAGATTCAATATCAGAGGATTCATTAAGTGATAGAGAAACCGAAGACAGCCAATCCTTCCATTCCAGTGTATTAACAGATTCTGAGTCAATATGAGTCGTATCGTAGAGTCTACGGTAAGGCATTTTTTCGCCGAATTTTTCCCGCGCGAAAACAACAATGTCGATAGCATTGTACAAGAAGTGATCGCGAAAGGCTACAATAAAAGAGAAGTATTAGAGCATTTATATAAATTAAAAATAGAAAATCGTTTTATTACTTTAGACCAACAACGATCGGAAGGTATCTACTACCCTGTTCAACGTACCAGAGAATGGTTTCAAGAACGCAAGCGCATCCCCTCGACTGTCAGTGGCTCCAG